>NZ_BJNO01000022.1 GCF_006539725.1 Klebsiella terrigena
TCTTTTTTCACCAAAGCGCGCCTAAACTGGCAGTTTTTCCAGCGTTTCAAAGCCGTAGCGCTGTAAAACGGGTAAAAGCTGTTCAGTTTCCGCCGTCAGCGCCATGCAGTATGCCAGGTTTGGATCGCTGGATTTCGCATCCGGCGCTTCATGCTCCAGCAGCCAGACGGTGCGACGGGCGATGGCGGCACCGGAATCAATCATTCGCGTCCCTTCCGGCATCACCTGCTGCAGCTCTTCCTGTAATAGAGGGAAATGGGTGCAGCCCAGCACAACCGTATCAGGCGGTTCGGCCATTCTCAGCCACGGACGAAGAATGCGTCGTAGCTCCTCCAGCGGAACCGGCTCACCGTGCAGCTTCGCTTCCGCCAGCTCAACCAGCTCTGCGGAGCCAAGCATCTCTATCTTGCATTCATTTGCAAAGCGGCTGATCAGCTCGCGCGTATAGGGGCGTTTGACCGTACCGCGCGTCGCCAGCAGGCCAACGACGCCGTTCGCCGTCAAGCGGGCCGCAGGCTTAATCGCCGGAACCACGCCAACAACGGGAAAAGCAAAGCGGTCACGAAGGGCAGGAAGGGAAACGGTACTTGCGGTGTTGCAGGCAATGACGGCCAGCGCCAGCGGATAACGCCGTTGAACCGCGGTGACAATTTCGAGCACGCGCTCAACGATGAACTCTTCGCTCTTCTCCCCGTAAGGAAAAGCCACGTTATCGAAAGCGTAGATGTAATGCAGATTCGGCAGCAGCTGCCGAATCTCATTATAAACCGACAACCCACCGACACCGGAATCAAATACCAGCACGGTGGGGCGTGGATCAGAAGGTGTAGCTGCCAGACAAGTAGTATTCTCGTCCTGCAGTTTGGTAGCCATAAGCTGTCTCGTAATCTTTATCGAACAGGTTGGCTATTTTACCACGAACTGTCAGGCGATCGGTGATCGGATACGCGGCAGATACGTCAAGCGTGCTGTAGCTTGGCAAAATCCTCTGCGTATTATTGTACTGAGACGTATTGTTATCGTAGCGCTTACCGTAATACTGCCACGACACATCCATATCGACGTTAAACATCGTCCAGTCCACCTGATACTTCGCCTGTCGCTTGGAGCGTCGGGCAAGGACCTCACCGTTATCATCATTACGCGGGTCAACGTATTGCAACGTCACGCGATGGCTGAAAATACCGGTATCCACGCTTCCCGTCCATTCAACGCCCTTGATCGTCGCGGCGTTGATATTGTCATACTCGCCTTCGAAGGTGACAGGATCTGAATAGTAGGTAATCAGGTTAGTAATCTTGTAGTGATACGCCGAGAGGCGCCAGTCCAGCGGCCCGGTGAGCCCTTCAAGCCCGGCTTCCCACTGCTGCGACTCTTCGGGCTTCAGGTTTGGATTTGAGCTGATTCCAAAGCGGGTAGAACCGAACTGCTGTCCCAGCGAAGGAGCGAGGAAGCCAGTACCGTAGCCCAGGGTCACGCGATAGTTTTCGACAAACTCCCAGCCGGCAGTGGTCTGCCATGTTCCGTGCCAGCCAAACTGTTCGTCGTGATCTTCACGGCCGGAGGCTTCGAGGGTCACATCGCCAAACTGCTGCTGCCCGGTCAGATACAGGCCTGTGTTATCGCGCTTGTAGGTGTCCGATAATACCGTATCCGAGGAGGTCAAACGCTGCTGCTGCCAGTCCACGCCAGCGCTCACTGAACCATGACCGACAATAAGGTTGTTACCCCACTGCAGATTACGCTGGGTCATTCGATCGAGCGTGGTGCCATCATTATAACGGCCATAGATGCTGCTGTAGTTGTAGTCTTTGACCTTCTGATAGCTGGCAACGAGCTGCGATGAGTAGATCCCGGAGCTGTACTTCAGTCCCGCGTCCCAGCTCTGATTATAGAGCTGCTCTTCATCTGCGCTGTAGGCTGGGGTGTACGGCGGGCTTCCCAAATCGTAGTCAGTGTTATTGGTGTAGCTACGACCACGGAAGAAGCCATCAAAGCTATCGTTAAATTTATGCTCCAGGCTGCCCCAGAATGCTTTGCTGCGGAAGCCGTCGCGATCCTGGTCGTGGTCCCAGGTTGAGTCTGGCTGGACGTTAAAGCCTTTATTACCCTCATAAGAGCCGGCCACCGTGGCAACCGTATCGCCAAAGCGGTGACGCAGGGTGCCATCATATTGCTGATAGCCTTCAGAACCGACGCCGGCGGTGATCTTAGATTGTTCTTTATCGGAATGGGTAATGACGTTAATCACGCCCCCCATTGCGCCGGAACCATAAATAGCCGAACGCGGGCCGCGGATGTATTCCACGCGCTGTACCAGCGACAGCGGGATTTGGTTCAGGTCGGGGTTATTCGTAATACCCGGGCGGGACATGGGGATACCATCGACCAGCACCAGCACCTGCTTAGCCTCAGTACCGCGAATAAACAGGGAAGACGTCTGCCCCATTCCTCCGTTCTGCGCGACGTCAACGCCAGGCAGACGACGCATCACATCGTTTAAATTCTTCGCCTGCCAGCGATCGATATCTTCACGCGTTACCACATCGGTCGGTGCAAGGACCGTACTGACCGGCTGTTGAAAACGATTTGCTGTCACTACTAACGTGTCTGAATTGCTGTCTTGCGCCCAGCCGGAAAATGCCGTGACGGAGAGAGCCGTCATCAGCGAAGCTTTTTTAATCATTGTAAAAGCATCCGTAACATATAAAGGATGCCGCGGGTTTCATCAGTAGCACGCGATGATAGAAACCAAATGCGACGTATACCGGCAGGTCTTCGGGCTCGGGGCGTTTTATGGATGAGGACTTCCCACCAGATATCGGCAGTGTCTGCAAATTGCGTTCATCCCACCTTCCTTACCGCTGCGCGTCAGCCCCAGATTTACACTGGGTTCCCTTTTAACTCACAGGACCGGTTACACAATGCTATAATCAGAAACATATAGAAGTCCAGACTTCTATAATTATATTTGATCCCTCATCCGGGCTGGACTTCCCTGATGCTTTCCCTACAATCCCCGCGTACTTATTTTATTCAGGATGCATCATGACCCCCGAACACCTTCCAACCGAACAATATGAAGCGCAGCTGGCAGAGAAAGTCATTCGTTTGCAAAAAATGATGGCACCTTTTGCCGCACCGGTTCCGGAGGTATTTCGTTCGCCGGTCAGCCACTATCGCATGCGCGCAGAGTTCCGCCTGTGGCACGATGGGGACGATCTCTACCACATCATGTTTGACCAGCAGACCAAATCGCGAATTCGCGTCGATAGCTTCCCGGCGGCCAGCGAGCTTATCAATCAGCTGATGGTCGCCATCCTCGATGGCGTGCGCGATAACCCGGTTCTTCGCCATAAGCTGTTCCAGGTCGACTACCTGACGACCATGAGCAACCAGGCCGTGGTAACGCTGCTGTATCACAAAAAACTCGGTGACGAGTGGCGTCAGCAGGCGGAAGCATTGCGCGACGCGCTGCGCGCGCAAAATCTCAACGTGCACCTGATTGGCCGGGCAACCAAAACGAAAATCGAGCTCGATCGGGACTACATCGATGAACGCCTGCCGGTAGCCGGCCGTGAGATGATCTACCGTCAGGTTGAGAACAGCTTCACCCAGCCAAATGCGGCGATGAATATTCAGATGCTGGAGTGGGCGCTGGAGAGTACGCAGGGGGCAACCGGAGATCTGCTGGAGCTATACTGCGGCAACGGCAACTTCTCCCTGGCGCTGGCGCGTAATTTCGATCGCGTGCTGGCCACGGAAATCGCTAAACCTTCCGTCGCCGCGGCGCAGTACAACATTGCGGCCAACCATATCGATAACGTGCAGATTATCCGCATGGCGGCAGAGGAGTTTACTCAGGCAATGAACGGCGTGCGGGAGTTTACTCGCCTGCAGGGTATCGATCTGAAAAGCTACCGCTGTGAGACGATTTTTGTCGATCCGCCGCGCAGCGGGCTGGATAGCGAAACCGAGAAAATGGTGCAGGCGTATCCGCGAATTCTGTACATCTCCTGCAACCCGGAGACGCTCTGTCAGAACCTGGAAACCCTCAGCCAGACCCACGATATTACGCGTCTGGCGCTGTTCGATCAGTTCCCGTACACCCATCATATGGAATGCGGCGTCTTATTAACCCGCAGGTAGGCGATGTTCACAGAACCCGGCCCGCGATGCCTGCCGGGTTCTGACATAAAGCGGTTACTCTGCCGCCGCATCCTTCCGGTTACGCACCCGGTAGCCTATCCAGAATACCGTAATGACCGACAGCACGGCCGGGAAGAAGTTAGAGCCGATGTCCGGATATTCCGCACGCACCACGGTGCTATATAGCAGAACCCCGAGAATGAAACAGGCAGCAGCCAGGCCCGGCAGCCCCACGGGCATACTCCGGTTCTGATAGCGCTGGTGCAGACAGTAGACCGTCAGCAGCAGAGAAAGTACCGGGAAAATGGAAAAGGGAACAATCGAGCTGAACAACGCGGCGAAGGTTCCGTTAATCGACAGGCCAGCGATCAGCGCCAGCAGCAGCGTACCTTTATCTTGAACTGAGTGTTTCATTGCTCGTCCTTCACGTTATACGGAATGATTTGATATTTTTTCTTGTTCACGGCGATACCAGTAATACGCGCCTTTCGAGATCATTCTCAGCTGCAGCACCAGCCGTTCTTCCAGCTGTCGGCGCTGTTCAGGCCCGACGTCCAGCGCCTCAGCGCCGGCGCTAAATACGATGGTGACCATCGCTTCGGCCTGCGCTTCAGTAAAGGCGCGCGGCATGTGGTTTTCGATTTCTAAATAGTCGGCAAGTTCCGCAATGAAATGCTGAATCTCGCGCGCCACGGCGGCACGAAACGCCGCAGACGTACCGGAGCGTTCGCGTAGCAGCAGGCGAAAAGCGTTCGGGTTATTGCCGATAAACTCCATAAAGGTGGAGACCGAGGTGCGAATCACGCTGCCGCCTTTGGCAATACGCTGGCGCGCCTGGCGCATCAGCTGACGCAGCATCAGCCCGCTCTCATCGACCATGGTCAGACCGAGCTCATCGACATCGCGAAAATGACGATAAAAGGAGGTCGGTGCGATCCCCGCCTCACGCGCAACTTCACGCAGGCTTAAGCTGGCGAAACTCCGTTCGGCGCTAAGTTGGCTAAATGCCGCTTCTACCAGCGAACGCCGGGTTTTCTCTTTTTGTAGCGCTCTTACGCCCATCACGTTGTATGAATCCTTCCAATAGCCCTGCTGGCACTATACCAGAGATAAAACTAATCGGTTTACACTGGTTTGTGAAAGATTGTTTACGAGCCGATCATGCTTTTATGCCGCAAAAAAGCACAACGATAATTGGGTTAAACTGCGGCGAATGTTATCATCGTGTTTATTTTCTGTATAAAACAGGTGAGTAATGCCATGTCGCACTCTTGGGATTATGATGCAATAGTAATTGGTTCCGGCCCCGGCGGCGAAGGCGCTGCGATGGGACTGGTTAAGCAGGGAGCACGCGTTGCCGTTATTGAACGCTACCATAACGTCGGCGGTGGCTGTACCCACTGGGGAACCATCCCGTCGAAAGCGCTCCGCCATGCCGTCAGCCGTATTATCGAGTTCAACCAAAACCCTCTCTACAGCGACCACTCCCGCCTTCTTCGCTCCTCCTTCGCCGACATTCTTAACCATGCCGACAGCGTCATTAACCAGCAGACCCATATGCGTCAGGGATTCTATGAGCGCAACCACTGCGAAATCCTGCAGGGCAACGCGCACTTCGTTGATGAACATACGCTGGCCCTGGAGTGTCACGACGGCACCGTTGAAACGGTCACCGCAGAAAAATTCGTTATCGCCTGCGGCTCCCGCCCGTATCACCCGGCGGATGTCGATTTTTCCCACCCGCGCGTGTACGACAGCGACTCCATCCTCAGCCTTCAGCACGAGCCGCGCCATGTGATCATCTACGGCGCAGGGGTCATCGGCTGCGAATACGCGTCAATCTTCCGCGGTATGGAAGTGAAGGTGGATCTGATCAACACCCGCGATAGGCTGCTGGCGTTCCTCGATCAGGAGATGTCCGACTCCCTCTCCTATCACTTCTGGAACAGCGGCGTGGTGATTCGTCACAACGAAGAGTACGAGAAGATTGAAGCCGTGGATGATGGCGTGATCATGCATCTGAAATCGGGCAAAAAGCTGAAGGCGGACTGCCTGCTGTATGCCAACGGTCGTACCGGCAATACCGACTCCCTGGCGCTGGAAAATATCGGTCTGCAGACCGACAGCCGCGGCCAGCTGAAGGTCAACAGCATGTACCAGACCGCGCTGCCGCATATCTATGCCGTTGGCGACGTCATTGGCTATCCGAGCCTGGCTTCGGCCGCTTACGATCAGGGACGCATCGCCGCGCAGGCGCTGATTAAAGGCGAGGCTTCGGCCCATCTGATTGAAGACATTCCGACCGGCATCTATACCATTCCGGAAATCAGCTCGGTGGGTAAAACCGAACAGCAGCTGACCGCCATGAAGGTCCCTTATGAAGTGGGCCGCGCGCAGTTCAAGCATCTGGCGCGCGCGCAGATCGTCGGGATGAGCGTGGGAACCTTGAAAATCCTGTTCCACAGGGAAACCAAAGAGATCCTGGGTATTCATTGCTTTGGCGAGCGCGCGGCCGAGATTATTCACATCGGCCAGGCGATTATGGAGCAGAAAGGTGGCGGTAACACCATTGAGTACTTCGTCAACACCACCTTTAACTACCCGACGATGGCGGAAGCCTATCGGGTAGCGGCGTTAAATGGCTTAAACCGCCTGTTTTAACGCTTCATCGAAGTGGCCATCCATGGTGCTACGGATGGCCTCCGCCAGATGTTCATAGCGGCTGCGCAGCGGCGAACCGGGGCGATAAACCAGCCCAATGGTGCGTCGCGGCTCAGGCTTAATGCACGGAATGTACACCACGCCATCTCGCCTTCTCTCCTGCGGCACCGCGAGCGCAGGCAGCAGGGTAATTCCACTCCCGGCAGCAACCATGTTGCGCAGCGTTTCAAGACTGGTGGCGCGGAAATGGGTATCTTCATCGGCGCCGGCCTCAAAACAGAAGCCCATCGCCTGATCGCGCAGGCAGTGGCCATCTTCCAGCATCAGCAGCTTTTCCCCGGCTAAATCGGACATCGGCACGCGGTCGCGGTTCGCCCACGGGTGATCTTCATAGATAGCCAGCATCATCGGCTCATCAAACAGCGGCACCTCAATAAAGGCTTCGCTCTCTTTAACCAGCGCCAGGATAGCGCAGTCAAGCTTGCCGCTATCCAGCTGGGCCAGCAGCTGATGGGTTTGGGCCTCATGCAGATACATTTCCAGCTTGGGAAAAGTCTGGTGCAGCATCGGGATAATCTGCGGCAGCAGATACGGGCCAATCGTTGGGATCAGGCCAATATGCAGCGGCCCGGACATTGTCTCGCCCTGTTGGCTTGCCATTTCCTTGAGCACTTTTACTTCGCGCAACACCGTACGCGCCTGATCCACCAGCAGCAGCCCCGCCTGGGTAAACAGAACCTTACGGCTGGTACGCTCCAGCAGCATGACCCCAAGCTCATCCTCCAGCTTGCGGATTTGCCCGCTAAGCGTGGGTTGGCTGACGTGGCAAGAGTCCGCCGCGCGCCGGAAGTGGCGGTGCTCGGCTAGCGCAACCAGGTATTCAAGATCGCGAATATTCATTATTCATCCTCCGTCGCCATGATAGTTCATGGCGATAGATAGCATAGCAACGAACGATTATCCCTATCAAGTTTTCTGTTCAATAATAAACCCAGAAACGAGGCCGGTATCAGAAAATCACCGTATAGCCTCAGCGCTTTCCCTGACCGAACAACTAAAGCCAACGTGAACTTTTGCGGACCTCGTGTCCGCTTTTTTTTTTGCATAAAAAAGCCCGAGCATCGCTCGAGCTTCTCATTTTCGTTGCCTGAGACACCGCTCAGGGCCAGCGGGCTCCCGGTTTACGCCAGGCGCTGCTGTGCATCGGCGATCGCCTGCGCAACCTGCTTCGGCGAAACGCCACCTTTGGCCGCGCGCTTATCCAGGCAGGACTGCAGCGACAGAATCGGGTAGACATCATCGGCAATCACGCTGCTAAATTTCTGCAGGTCGGCCAGCGCCAGCGCTTCCAGCGGCTTACCTTGCGCAATCGCCTCGACTACCGCTTCGCCGACAATATGGTGCGCTTCACGGAAAGGTACGCCTTTCGCCACCAGGTAATCCGCCAGCTCGGTCGCATTGGCATAACCCTGCTGCGCCGCTTCTTCGCAACGCGGGCGCTTCACCTGAATGCCGTCCAGCACCAGCGCGGCCATATGCAGGCAGTCAAGCCAGGTGTCGAGCGCGTCAAACAGCCCTTCTTTATCTTCCTGCATATCCTTGTTGTAGGCCAACGGCAGGCCTTTCAGCGTCATCATCATACCGGTCAGCGCGCCCTGAACGCGGCCGCACTTGCCGCGGATCAGCTCCAGCGCGTCCGGGTTTTTTTTCTGCGGCATCAGGGATGAGCCGGAGGTCACGCGATCGGAGAGCTCAATAAAGCCCGCTTCACCGGTATTAAAGAAAATCAGATCTTCAGCAAAACGCGACAGGTGCACCATCCCAATCGAGGCGCCGGAAAGCAGCTCCAGCACGTGGTCACGGTCGGAGACGCTATCGAGGCTATTGCGGGTCGCCGAGGCGAAGCCCAGCCAGCCGGCCAGCTGCTCGCGATCGATTTCATAGGCGGTCCCCGCCAGCGCACCGCTGCCCAGCGGGCTGACGTCGAGGCGCTTCAGGGAGTCCTGCAGACGGCTTTCATCGCGCGCCAGCATCTCTACATAGGCCAGGCACCAGTGGGCAAAGGTCACCGGCTGCGCGCGCTGCAGGTGGGTGTAGCCCGGCATCACGGCATCCTGATTACTCTGCGCCGTTTCAACCAGCGCGCCCTGCAGCTGGCGATTCGCAGAAAGCAGCTCGGCGATAGTGTCCTTGCACCACAGCTTGAGGTCCGTCGCCACCTGATCGTTACGGCTACGGCCGGTATGCAGCTTCTTACCCAGCTGGCCGACTTTGTCGATCAGCTTGCCTTCCACCCAGCTGTGAATATCTTCAGCATCGCTTTCAAGGATTTGCTGCGGGTTAGCCCGCACCTCTTCCAGCAGGATGCCCAGCGCCTCTTCCAGCTCCAGCTGTTCGCTGGCGCTCAACACGCCAACCGTCACCAGCGCTTTGGACCAGGCAACAGAGCCAATGATATCCTGCTCCGCCAGGCGATAGTCGAAGCGCAAAGAGTCGTTGAACTGTTTGAACCGCTGATCTGCTGCCTGAGTAAAACGCCCGCCCCAAAGTGCCATAATGTGATTCCTTCAAATTTGTTTATTTCTGCCGGGAAGCCCTGCGCTCCCCGTCTGCAAATGTTTTCAATCAGGCCAGAATACGCGTACCGATCGGCGTGCCGTTAAACAGCGCCGGCAGCTGCTCCGCGTGGCGCCAGGAGGCAATATCCACCGGGCGACCCAGCGCGCGTGCCGCATCCAGCGCGGCGTTCACTTTTACGATCATGCCGTCGGTAATAATACCCTGTTCAATCAGCTGTTCCGCCTTCTCCGCGGTCATCTCCGCGATGCGCTGACCTTTGCCATCCAGGATACCGCTGACGTCGGAAAGCAGGATCAGATCGGCGCCGAGCGTAGCCGCCAGCGCGGTCGCGGCCTGATCGGCGTTGACGTTCATCAGCAGCCCTTCATCGGTTACGCCGATAGAGCTCACCACCGGCAGGTAGCCGCCCGCCAGCAGGGTATTAATCAGCGCCGGCGAGCCCGGCTGGGCCAGGCCAACGTGCCCCAGATCTTCGGCAAGCTGGGTCACCTTAACGCTATCGCCATCGCCGAGGAACAGGCCTACGCTGGCAATGCCGTGCTTTTTCGCCCACGCCAGCAGCGTTTTATTGGCGGTGCCCGCCAGCGCGCCGGTAATAATGTCGATTTGATCCGCCGGCGTTACCCGCAGCCCATTTTTCTTGCTTACCGGCAGGTTAAGCTGCTTCATCAGCTCATCGACCACGCAGCCGCCGCCGTGCACGATAATCAGCGGACGCTGATGCGTTTCACGGTAGTTCACCAGCGCGGTAAACAGGCGCTCCAGCGCTTCTTCGCTATCCAGCAGCACGCCGCCGAGTTTGATAATTAATGGGTTCATCATCACACCTTAAATAAGAGACTGCGTCTCAGCGAAGCCGAAACGAATATTCGCGCACTGTACTGCCTGCGCCGCTGCGCCTTTAAGCAGGTTATCTTCCGCCGCGACCACGATGATATGCTGATCCTGGACCGCAAAACCGATATCACAGAATGGCAGACCCACGACGTTTTTCAATGCCGGCAGCGCTTTATCGTATAAACGTACCAGCGGTTTATCGGCGTAAGCCTGCTGGAAAACGGCGGCCACCTGCTCTTTGCTCACACCCGGCTTCAGGCGACAGGTGATGGTTTCCAGAATGCCGCGCTTAAAGTTGCCCAGATGCGGGGTAAAAATAACCTCAGCACCAAGGTGAGTAGAGATTTCCGGGTGATGACGATGGGTGAAGACGCCGTACGGCTGCAGGCTCACTTCACAGAAGCTGTTGCCGATCGCCGCCTTACGGCCCGCTCCGCTCACGCCGCTGGTCGCGTTGATCACCGGCCACTGAGTCAGATCCAGCAGCCCGGCATCGATCAGCGGTTTTAACGACAGCTGGGCCGCGGTCGGGTAGCAGCCGGGAACGGCGACTAAACTGGCCTCTTTCAGCCGCTCGACGCTCCACTCGGCCAGGCCATATACCGCCTGCTCAAGCAGCGCCGGATGCTGATGGGTAAAGCCGTAATATTTCTCGTAGAAGGCGCCGTCGTTCACGCGGAACGCGCCGGAGAGATCGAACACCACGCAGCCGGCAGCAAGAAACTGCGGCGCCAGGTCGTGGCTCACTTCATGAGCGGTCGCGAGGAAAACGACATCCACCCCGTCGCTAAATTCGCTGA
This sequence comes from Klebsiella terrigena, assembly GCF_006539725.1. Lineage (GTDB taxonomy): Bacteria > Pseudomonadota > Gammaproteobacteria > Enterobacterales > Enterobacteriaceae > Klebsiella > Klebsiella terrigena. The sequence goes on from NZ_BJNO01000022.1 coordinate 11,028, forward strand.
TATCTGACATTGGCTGCAGCGGCAGATCGACAATGCCTTTCAGCTGCGGATGTAAATCGGAAATTAATTTCCCCGCATCATTACTTTGCGAGGAGACCGTCAAAGCGGTTATGGTCATATGAGGATGGCGATTTACATAGGTCACTAGCTCTGCGCCGGCATAGCCGCTGGCACCCACTATCAGCGTATTCAACATTGGGGCTCTTCACCTTCTTACATCTGTTTGCCTGGGAAGACCGTTATCTTCCTCACCCTGTTGAGCCGTAAGAGTATTTCCTTACATTCGATGGGTTTTCTTACGCTCAACGATAATGTATTTTTATTCACAAATACTGCATGAATATTGATACTATCATGACCCGAGGTGTGTCAACAATGAAAAACAATTTACCGCCGTTCATCGAGATTTACCGCGCATTGATCGCCACACCTTCCATCAGCGCAACCGAAGAGTCGCTGGATCAGAGCAATGAGACTTTAATCAATTTGCTGGCAGGCTGGTTTCGCGAAATTGGCTTCAATGTCGAAGTTCAGCCGGTGCCGGATACGCGCAATAAATTTAACATGCTGGCCAGCACCGGCCAGGGCGCCGGCGGCCTGCTGCTCGCCGGGCATACCGATACCGTGCCGTTCGATGATGGCCGCTGGACCCGCGATCCGTTCGCCCTTACCGAGCACGACAACAAGCTTTACGGCCTCGGCACCGCCGACATGAAGGGCTTCTTCGCCTTTATTCTTGACGCCCTGCGCGATGTTGACGTCAGTAAACTCAAAAAGCCGCTCTATATTCTGGCCACCGCCGATGAAGAGACCAGCATGGCCGGGGCCCGCTACTTTGCCGAAACCACCCGGCTGCGCCCGGACTGCGCGATTATCGGCGAACCAACGTCCCTGCAACCGGTGCGAGCGCACAAGGGCCATATCTCCACCGCCGTTCGCGTCCAGGGCCAGTCGGGTCACTCCAGCGATCCGGCGCGCGGGGTTAACGCCATTGAGCTCATGCACGACGCCATTGGCCGCATCATGCAGCTGCGCGATGCGCTGAAGGAGCGCTACCACTTTGCCGCCTTCACCGTACCCTACCCGACGCTCAACCTCGGATCGATTCACGGCGGTGACGCATCTAACCGCATCTGCGCCTGCTGCGAGCTGCATATGGATATTCGTCCGCTGCCGGGCATGACGCTCAACGATCTCAACGGGCTGCTGGATGAAGCGCTGGCGCCGGTCAGCGAACGCTGGCCGGGTCGTTTAACCGTGAGCGAGCTCCATCCGCCAATCCCCGGCTACGAGTGCCCGCCGGATCATCAGCTCGTACAGGTGGTTGAAAAACTGCTCGGCGCACAAACCGAGGTCGTCAACTACTGTACCGAAGCGCCGTTTATCCAGACTATCTGCCCAACGCTGGTTCTCGGTCCTGGCTCAATCAACCAAGCCCACCAGCCGGATGAATATCTGGAAACCCGGTTTATTAAGCCGACCCGCGAGCTGATAACCCAGGTCGTGCATCATTTCTGCTGGCACTAAAATCGCGCTTTTCCCGCCCTGTATCCAGGGGCGGGACAGTGACAATTGTCACATTTCCATAAGCAATGCTTATCAAGCGACCTCTGAGTTAAATTTCGCAAATTGCCGCCATTTATTCGTTTGCTGAAGCGATTTCGCAACAATTGACGTGGGGGTTTTTACGTGGCTTTATAAAAGACGGCTGCTTATCCGCGACTCATCGTTGCCGAGTCGCGGATATAACAAAATAAAATGAGATGGGGTGTCTGGGGTAACATGAACGAACAATATTCCGCTTTGCGTAGTAATGTCAGTATGCTCGGTAAAGTGCTGGGCGATACCATCAAGGATGCACTGGGAGAGAACATTCTTGAACGTGTCGAAACTATCCGTAAATTGTCCAAGTCTTCTCGCGCGGGCAATGAAGCCAATCGCCAGGAACTGCTCACCACGCTGCAAAACTTGTCCAACGACGAGCTGCTGCCGGTAGCGCGCGCCTTCAGCCAGTTTCTGAACCTGGCCAATACCGCTGAGCAGTACCACAGCATTTCGCCAAACGGTGAAGCGGCCAGCAATCCGGAAGTGATTGCCCGTACCCTGAGAAAGCTCAAAGGCCAATCCCATCTCAACGAAGACACCATTAAAAAAGCGGTGGAGTCCCTGTCGCTGGAGCTGGTATTAACCGCCCACCCGACCGAAATCACCCGCCGTACGCTGATCCACAAAATGGTGGAAGTGAATAACTGCCTGAAGCAGCTCGATAACAAAGAGATCGCTGACTACGAGCACCACCAGCTGATGCGCCGCCTGCGCCAGCTGATCGCCCAGTCATGGCATACCGATGAAATCCGCAAATATCGCCCGACGCCGGTTGATGAGGCGAAATGGGGCTTTGCGGTCGTCGAAAACAGCCTGTGGGAAGGCGTGCCGAACTACCTGCGCGAGCTGAACGAACAGTTGGAAGAGAACCTCGGCTATCAGCTGCCGGTTGATTTCGTCCCGGTGCGCTTCACCTCCTGGATGGGCGGTGACCGCGACGGTAACCCAAATGTGACCTCCGATATCACCCGCCACGTGCTGCTGCTCAGCCGCTGGAAAGCCACCGATCTGTTCCTCAAAGATATCCAGCTGCTGATTTCCGAGCTGTCGATGGTCGAATGTACCGACGAGCTGCGTGAAATGGCCGGCGCCGAAGGGGCACAGGAACCGTACCGCTATCTGATGAAAAAGCTGCGCACCCAGCTGATGGATACGCAGTCGTGGCTGGAAGCGCGCCTGAAAGGGCAGAAGCTGCCGAAACCCGCGGGCCTGATTACCCAGAACGAACAGCTGTGGGAGCCGCTTTACGCCTGCTATAAATCCCTGCAGGCCTGCGGTATGGGCATTATCGCCAACGGCGAGCTGCTCGATACCCTGCGCCGCGTGAAGTCATTCGGCGTGCCGCTGGTACGTATCGATATTCGTCAGGAAAGCACCCGCCATACCGAAGCGCTGGGCGAAATGACCCGCTATCTCGGCATCGGCGATTATGAAAGCTGGTCAGAAGCCGACAAGCAGGCGTTCCTGATCCGCGAGCTGAACTCCAAGCGTCCGCTGCTGCCGCGTCAGTGGGAGCCAAGCAATGAAACCCGCGAAGTTCTCGATACCTGCAAAGTGATCGCCGAAGCGCCGCACGGATCCATTGCCGCTTACGTGATCTCCATGGCGAAGACGCCGTCTGACGTGCTGGCCGTACACCTGCTGCTCAAAGAGGCCGGTATTGGCTTCGCGCTGCCGGTTGCTCCGCTGTTTGAAACCCTGGACGACCTCAATAACGCCAACGACGTGATGACCCAGCTGCTGAATATCGACTGGTATCGCGGCTTTATTCAGGGCAAACAGATGGTCATGATCGGCTACTCTGACTCGGCGAAGGATGCGGGCGTCATGGCCGCTTCCTGGGCGCAGTACCAGGCTCAGGACGCGCTGATCAAAACCTGCGAAAAAGCCGGGATTGAGCTGACGCTGTTCCACGGTCGCGGCGGCTCTATCGGCCGCGGCGGCGCCCCGGCGCACGCGGCGCTGCTTTCCCAGCCTCCAGGCAGCCTGAAAGGCGGCCTGCGCGTCACCGAGCAGGGCGAGATGATCCGCTTCAAGTTCGGTCTGCCGGAAGTCACCATCAGCAGCCTGTCGCTGTATACCAGCGCGATTCTGGAAGCGAACCTGCTGCCGCCGCCGGAACCCAAACCGGAGTGGCGCAATATCATGGCCGAGCTGTCCGACATTTCTTGTGAAATGTACCGCGGCTACGTGCGTGAAAATAAAGACTTCGTACCTTACTTCCGCTCCGCTACCCCGGAGCAGGAGCTGGGCAAACTGCCGCTCGGCTCACGCCCGGCGAAACGCCGCGCTACCGGCGGGGTAGAGTCTCTGCGCGCGATCCCATGGATCTTCGCCTGGACGCAGAACCGCCTGATGCTACCGGCCTGGCTGGGCGCCGGCGCCGCGCTGCAGAAAGTCGTGGAAGATGGCAAACAGAGCGAGCTGGAGACCATGTGTCGCGACTGGCCGTTCTTCTCAACCCGTCTTGGGATGCTGGAAATGGTGTTCTCGAAGGCCGACCTGTGGCTGGCGGAATATTACGATCAGCGCCTGGTGAAACCGGAGCTGTGGGGCCTCGGCAGCGAGCTGCGCGAGCTGCTCTCTTCAGGTATTAACGTGGTACTCGATATCGCCAACGATTCTCATCTGATGGCTGACCTGCCGTGGATTGCCGAGTCTATCCAGCTGCGTAATATCTATACCGACCCGCTGAACGTCCTGCAGGCAGAGCTGCTGCACCGTTCGCGTCTGGCGGAAGAGCAGGGCCAGGATCCGGACCCGCGCGTTGAGCAGGCGTTGATGGTCACCATCGCCGGCGTGGCTGCGGGTATGCGTAACACCGGCTAACCTCTGCCCTTCGTCAGCATAAATCCCCGGAAAGCGCCGTACGCGCGCTATCCGGGGATTTTTATTAATGGTGCAGCATCTCGTCGACAATCTGCTCTTTATGCAGCGCGTAGGGGTAGTACGTCGGCCAGTTATCCATCTCTTTCAGCAGCGACTCCTGTGAATCATTGCCCATAAAAATATGGAAGTGCTGCGATTTTCTCGGGCCAATTGTGTGATCGCTAAACTGGACGAATTTCGGTGCTTTCGAGTCTGCCTGCTGGCACTCAAATAAATAGCGCACGCCCTTCTTGCCGGAAGCATATTGCAGGATCTTATAGCCGGAATAGGCGTACCGACAGGCGTTAACCTCTTTCCCGACGTGGAACTCCATCACGTTGTCTTCAATCCCAATTTGGTCAACGTCGGTGGCGTACCCCTTCTTATAATATTCACGATACTCGGCGACGCTTTTCGCCCCCGCTTTTTTGGCCTTCTGCTCCAGCACCGGATCCAGGTCCCCCTTGAGCAGATACGGATTCACCGATTGCCAGATACCATCCCAGTCGCTTAACGGGCGATCCTTAACGTCTTTATCGGCAAAAATACCTTCGCTCGCCTTAACTTCCGCCTCGGTCAATGCCGGACCGTGGCTGTGGTTCCCGTGAGCAAAAGCCTGGCTACCGGCCAGCAGCATGCCAACGCCAAGCGCAAATACGTGTATCTTTCTGGTCATCACTCTCTCCTGAGTTAACTTTTGCAATCGATAGTTACGATATAACATAACATTTATGTTGTGCAACATCTGATGCGCGCAGATTCGCCCGACTTTGGCCCTTCCCGCGATGTCGGGTATGATAAAAACGTGGGCTTTTTAAGGAGCAGGAATGGACGGCCATCTCAGTCAGCACATCGATGCTTTAATTAACGGCCCGACGGCAATCAGGCAGGTTCGCTTTACCACCGAGCATCGCCCGGCCTCGGGGCTGGCGCTGCAGGTCGATTTTCCGCGCCTCGACGTTATCCTCGAAGGCCAGCGCGGCGATCCCGGCATCAAGGCCGAGCCGGCGCTGCTTTGCCGCTATGATGTGCTGTATATCCCCGCAGGCGGCTGGGATCTTGCGCAGTGGCAGGCGCCCTGCACCGCGTTGAGCATTCAGTTTGGTAAGCAGCAGCTGGAGTTCACCCTTCAGCGCTGGGACGGCGAGACGCTGCATATTGAAGAGAGAGTGCAGACGCCGCGCCGCGGTCCTCGCGTGGGCTCCTTTCTGCTGCAGGCGCTCAATGAAATGCAGATGCAGCCGCAGGAGCAGCAAACCGCGCGCTACATAGCGATCGGCCTGCTCAGCCACTGCGCCGATCTCCTCGGCAGCCAGGTGCAAACCGCTTCCCGCAGCCAGGCGCTGTTTGAAGCCATCCGAAAATATATTGATGCCCGCTTCGCCGAACCCTTAACCCGCGAGTCAGTCGCCGAGGCGTTCTATCTCTCCCCCAACTATCTCTCTCATCTGTTTCAGAAATGCGGACCGATGGGCTTTAACGAATACCTGAACCACGTGCGTCTCGAGCAGGCCCGAATGCTGCTAAAAGGCCACGATATGAAGGTTAAGGATGTCGCTCACGCCTGCGGCTTTGCCGACAGTAACTACTTCTGCCGCCTGTTTCGTAAAAATACCGAACGCTCGCCGTCAGAATATCGTCGCCAGTATCATAGCCAGCTGACGGAAAAGCATCCGCCGACGGAAAACTAGATTTTTGTAAGTTCTTTCTGGCAACCACGCCCTGATTCCCTCCCGATATGCCAGGCAGCGGCGAATAAACATGATCTAAATCACTGTTACCCGCAATGCGTACATTTATCCAGTTTTTGGCAAATTTGTCATCTGGCGACCCGCCGGGCCCAGGCCGTATCCTTATCTCAACGTCACTGAATTACGCATTGAGGAAAGGTTATGGAACTCTATCTGGACACCGCGAACGTAGCAGAAGTTGAACGCCTGGCACGCATCTACCCGCTGGCCGGGGTAACCACCAATCCAAGCATCATCGCCGCGGGAAAAACGCCGGTTTGGGACGTTCTGCCCCGCCTGCAAAAAGCCGTTGGCCCGGATGGGATCCTCTTTGCCCAGACCATGAGCCGCGACGCGCAGGGCATGGTTGAAGAGGCAAAACGTCTCAGTAACGCCATACCCGGCATTGTGGTAAAAATCCCGGTCACCGCCGAAGGGCTCGCCGCGATAAAGCTGCTGAAAAAAGAGGGTATCACCACGCTCGGTACCGCGGTCTACAGCGCCTCTCAGGGTCTGCTGGCGGCGCTGGCCGGGGCAAAATACGTCGCGCCTTACGTCAACCGCGTTGACGCCCAGGGCGGCGACGGCATCCGCATGGTACAGGAGCTGCAAACCCTGCTGGAGCTGCACGCGCCGGGCAGCAAAGTGCTGGCGGCCAGCTTTAAAACGCCGCGTCAGGCGCTCGACTGCCTGCTGGCCGGATGTGAAGCTATCACCCTTCCTTTAGACGTAGCGCAACAAATGCTCGGCACGCCCGCGGTAGAGTCAGCAATAGAGAAGTTTGAGCAAGACTGGAATAGCGCTTTTGGAAATCTGAACCTGTAACCCGATCGGCGAACCGCCCGCGGGCGGTATCACGGTCATCCAGGAGGAATAGAAATGGATCGCATTATTCAATCGCCAGGCAAATACATTCAGGGTGCAAATGCTATCACCCGCCTCGGCGGCTATCTCAAACCGCTGGCCGAGCGCTGGCTTATCGTTGGCGACAAGTTTGTGCTGGGCTTTGCCGAAGAAAAGCTGCGTCAAAGCCTGGCCGAAGCCGGCCTGGTCGCCGAAATCTCCCCGTTCGGTGGCGAATGCTCGCATAATGAAATCAATCGCTTGCGTGATATAGCAGGCTCAGCCCGCTGCAATGCCGTACTGGGTATCGGCGGTGGAAAAACGCTGGATACCGCAAAAGCATTAGCACATTTTATGAATCTACCGGTGGTGATTGTCCCCACCATCGCCTCCACCGACGCCCCCTGCAGCGCGCTCTCGGTTATCTATACCGACGAGGGCGAGTTCGACAGCTATCTGATGCTGCCGCGCAACCCCAATATGGTCATTGTTGATACCCAGATTGTTGCCGGCGCACCGGCGCGCCTGCTGGCGGCCGGTATTGGCGATGCGCTAGCCACCTGGTTTGAAGCCCGCGCCTGTTCACGCAGCGGCGCCACCACCATGGCCGGCGGAAAATGCACCCAGGCGGCGCTGGCGCTGGCTGAACTGTGCTACCACACGCTGATTGAAGAGGGAGAAAAGGCGATGCTGGCGGCGGAGCAGCATGTTGTCACGCCGGCGCTGGAAAAAGTGATCGAGGCCAACACCTACCTCAGCGGCGTCGGCTTTGAAAGCGGCGGCCTGGCAGCCGCACATGCCATCCACAACGGCCTGACCGCCCTGCCGGACGCCCATCATTACTATCACGGTGAAAAGGTCGCCTTCGGCACGCTGACGCAGCTGGTGCTGGAAAACGCGCCGGTAGAAGAGATTGAAACCGCCGCCGCGCTGTGTCACAGCGTGGGCCTGCCGCTCACCCTGGCCCAGCTGAACATCAAAGAGGATATTCCGGGTAAAATGCGCATCGTTGCCGAAGCCGCCTGCGCGGAAGGAGAAACTATCCATAACATGCCTGGCGGAGCCACGGCGGATCAGGTTTACGCCGCGCTGCTGGTCGCCGACCAGTACGGTCAACGTTTTCTGGAGGAGTGGGAATAAATAAAAATGGCCCTCGAAGAGGGCCATTTTTTTACACCGCCGGGCGCACGCCCAGGGTGTGGCAAATCGCGTAGCTCATCTCCGCGCGGTTTAAGGTGTAAAAGTGGAAATCCTTCACCCCTTCGCGGCTTAAAATTTTGACCATGTCCATGGCGATGTTCGCCCCCACCAGCTGGCGAGTTTCGGCATCATTATCCAGACCTTCAAACATTTTCGACATCCACGTTGGAATGCGCACGTTGGTCATATCGGCAAATTTCTTCGCCTGCTTGAAGTTGGATACCGGCAGGATGCCCGGGATAATTTCGACATCAATCCCCGCGGAGACGCAGCGATCGCGAAAGCGCAGGTAGCTTTCAACATCAAAGAAGAACTGGGTGATCGCCCGGTTAGCGCCGGCCTCGACCTTACGCTTCAGGTTCAGCAGATCCGCCTGGGCGCTTTTCGCTTCCGGGTGCACTTCCGGGTAAGCCGCAACGGAGATATCAAAATCGCCCACTTCTTTCAGCAGCGTAACCAGGTCCGCGGCATACATATCCGGCTTACCGCTGCCCGGCGGCAGGTCGCCGCGCAGGGCCACGATATGGCGGATCCCGTTGTTCCAGTAATCCTGGGCAATCGTGCGCAGCTCGTCGCGGCTGGCGTCGATACAGGTCAGGTGCGGTGCCGCCTCAAGGCCGGTACGCTCTTTTATACCTTTGATGATGCTGTGGGTACGGTCGCGTTCACCGGAGTTAGCGCCGTAGGTCACCGAAACAAATTTTGGCTTCAGGCTGCTTAAGCGATCGATGGATTTCCACAGGGTTTGCTCCATTTCACTGGTCCGCGGCGGAAAGAATTCAAAGGACACATTAATCTGGCCCTGCACTTCTGCCAGGCTCTGATTCAGGGCTTCCCGCTGATTGGCGTGAAAAAAGCTCATACCTTACCTCATCAATCGCATTTTATTGTTTGTTGTGTTGCGAACTTCTATACGTTTAGACGTCCAGATGTAAAAATGACGGAAAAGAGCCCGGGCGTCAATAGAAAAATCAGCGTAAAGAGTGAGGAATATTCAGGGAAGATGAAAATGATTCATGTCGTTTATGCTAAACGCCGCAGGGGTCGGCGCTAAGCTAATGATTCCTCAAGCAAGGGGAGCAGCCACGCGCGCAAAGCATCATTCTGCGGCAGCGTGACCACGCCCAGCGCCAGCGGAAAATGCAGGCTGGCCTCATCCAGCGGATAAAAGACCACCCCCTGACGCTGAATAGCCGCAAAGGATGCCGGCAGCAAAATCATCCCTTCCCCGCGCGCGATGCGGGCCAGCAGAACGTCATGCTCCGCGGGCTCTTCCACGTAGGCAGGCGTATACCCCGCCCGTTCAAACATCCGCCGGGTGTAGTCAAAAAATGCCGGGTTGCGCTCGCGTTTAAACCAAAACAGCGGCCGATGGTTAAAGGCCTTTAGGGCCAGCCCGGCGACGCTGGATTCCGGCCATGACGCCGGTAGCGCGGCGATCAGCGGCTCCTGATAGGGCAAGGGAGACAGAACCAGCCCGCTGGCATCGAGGGGGAGCGCCACCAGCGCCGCATCCAGCCGGCCCTTGCGCACCTGCTGCGCGAGGGATGGCGAGCCGTGACGGCTCATCTGCAAAGGGCGGCCACTCTCCCTCAGCGCGGCTTCGGCAGCGGTAAACACGCCCTGCTCAAAGGCGGTCGTCAGCCCGATCCGCAGCGGCGGCTGCCCGCTATCGGAGAGCTGGCCCAGCGCGGTTAAGGTTTGCTCCTGTAGCGCCAGCAGAGGGCGAATGATATCCAGCACCCGCTGCCCCTCCTCCGTGAGGATCAGGCCCCGGGTATGGCGCACGAATAGCGCGGCTCCCAGCTGCTCTTCCAGGTGACGGATATGACGGCTAAGCGGCGGCTGCGAGATAAACAGGCGTTGTGCCGCCCGGCTAATATTGTTCTCCTCCGCCACCACGGCAAAATAGCGCAGCAGACGAAGATCCAGAGAAGAGAGGCGTGAATTTGTCATACCGAAAAGGTATCACGAAAAGGGTATTACTCAAGTCCGGCAAACTTTCTTAATCTCCTCATCACACCCTATCACTATGAGGAAAGATCGTGACTTCATCACGTTTTACTACCGGCCTGGAGATGCTGCAGCGCGTTGACGGTAAGGGCGGCGAAGCCGTCGTTAACAGCCTGAGCGACATCGCCCCTGATTTTGCCCGCTATCTGGTTGAGTTCCCTTTTGGCGATATTTACGCCAGACCCGGGCTCGATTTACGCAGTCGTGAAATCGCCACTATTGCCGCCCTGACCGCTTCAGGCAACGCGGCCCCGCAGCTCAAGGTGCACATCGCAGCCGGGCTGCACGTCGGCCTGACGCAGGAAGAGATCGTTGAAGTGATCATGCAGATGGCGGTGTATGCCGGATTCCCGGCCGCCCTCAACGGGCTGTTCGCCGCCAAAGAGGTGTTCGCCGGGCGCTAGCGGCAAAAGAGACCGGACGGGCGTCCGGCCTCTCTGACAGGGAGATTACAGCAGCTGCGCCAGGCGATTAATATCCGATTGAATCGCGCCGGCGGTCACATCGCGCCCGGCGCCCGGGCCGCGGATCACCAGCGGATTATCACGATACCAGCGGCTATCGATAGCAAACACGTTATCGCACGGTAGCAGCGCCGCCAGCGGATGCTCCTGGCGCACGGCTTCAACGCCGACGCGCGCCTTGCCATTGGCGTCAAAACGCGCGACATAGCGCAGCACCAGGCCCATTTCGCGGGCGGCCTCAAGGCGCTGCAGCATCTGCTCGTTCAGCTCTTCGCCATTCTCAAAGAAGTGATCGACGGACCCTTCTTCGCAGTGCGCCGGCACCAGCGATTCCACGCGCACCTGGTCAGGCTCGATATCATAGCCCGCCTCACGCGCGAGGATCACCAGCTTGCGCATCACGTCTTTGCCCGAAAGGTCAACGCGCGGATCCGGTTCAGTTAGCCCCTGCTGCCATGCCTGATCGACCAGATCGGTAAACGGCACCGTCCCGTCAAACTGCAGGAACAGCCAGGAGAGCGTCCCGGAGAAAATACCGCTCAGCGCCAGAATGGTATCGCCGCTATCGATCAGATCGCGCACCGTGTGGTTTACCGGCAGCCCGGCGCCAACGGTGGCGTTGTAGAGCCAATGACGCCCCGTTTTCTCAAACGCGTCGTGGATCTGACGGTATTTATCGCTGCTGCTGGCCCCGGCCAGCTTATTGGCGCTGATCACGTGGAAACCGTGGCTGGCAAAATCAAGATACTGATCCGCCAGCTGCGCGCTGGCGGTCACGTCCAGCACCACTAAATCGTCGTACGGGTGGGCACGCATCCACAGGAACAGCGATTCTTCATCCTGCTCAACGGCTTCATCATGGAAGAAGGCCAGCGCACGGCTGGCGTCCAGCCCTTCGTAATTCAGCAGGCTACGGCGGCTATCCACCACCCCGGCGAGAACAAACTCAAAGCCGGTGCGCGCGGAAAGCGTGGTTTGCTCGCGAGCAAACAGCTCCAGCCAGCGGGAACCGATGTTGCCTTTGCCAAACAGCACCAGACCAATACGCTTTTCCGCGCGGAACAGCGACTGGTGCAGGCCCTGAATCAGGCTCTCGGTTGGGCCCGCGCGCAGTACGGCAACCAGGCTAATCCCCTCTTCAGACTGCCAGGTAAACTCAACCGGCTGCCCTTTCAGCTGCTGCCAGAAGCGGTGGCAGTGCAGCGGATTGCGGGTAACGCCCGCACCAACCATCGCCACCAGCGCCAGCTTCTGGCGTAAACGCAGCTCGCCAGGCAAACCGGCTTCGTCGAGCAGCCGCAGCGCGCTGTCCGCCACTTCGGCGGTATAGCAGAACTGCAGCAGCTTGCGGTCGGCATGCACGCCAACGGCCAGCGGGCGCAGCTGGGCGCGTTTAAAGATAAGATCCAGCTCCTTGTGCGCTAGCTTGAAATCCTGGCCCGCGGGCACCTGGAACTCAATCAGGCACACGTCGTCATGGCTGGTGACGATCCGCGCTCCGGTCCCGGAGGCCAGAACGCGTTCAATACGCGTTGAACCTTGCTCAGGGGTGTAGCTACAGCGCAGCTGCAGGTCGATATCGCTGCCGGAGACCGGCTGGAGCGTACGCGCGTGCAGCACCGGCGCCGCCAGGCGAGCCAGCTCGCTGGCTTCATCCAGGCGCAGCAGCGGCAGCAGGCAGGCATCCTTCACTTTACGCGGGTCGGCGCTGTAGACGCCGGCAACGTCGCTCCAGATAGTGACGCGGGACGCGCCGGCCAGAGCACCGATTTGGGTGGCGGAGTAGTCGGAACCGTTACGCCCCAGCAGCACGGTTTCTCCGGCGTTGTTACGCGCGATAAAACCGGTCACCACCAGACGTTTGTTCGGATGCTGCGCCATAAGCTGCTGCAGCAGCGGGTAGGATAAACCTTCATCCACCTGCGGCTGCGCCGAACGCTCGGCGCGCAGGAAGCTGCGCGCATCAAGCCACGCGGCCTCCAGCCCCAGCTGATTGAGGACTGCGGCCATCAGGCGCGCGGACCAGACTTCGCCGTGGCCAACCACTTCAGCGTATACCGCATCGGTGACGCCGCTATCCAGCAGGCCTGCCAGTCGTTCAAGATCGTGAATAAAGGTCGCGATAAGCGTGTCGGCAGCGTCTGCCGACAGCAGACCGGAGATCAGCTCCATGTGATAACGACGCAGCGACTGCTGTACCTGATGCGCAGAGAGGCGATCGGTCTGGCTGAGCTTCAGCCAGCTAATCAGCTGGTTGGTGGTGCTGCCAGCGGCGGAGACAACCATCATGTCGCCTGCCTGCGAGTATTCCGTCATGATCCCCGCGACGCGCAGGTAACATTTCGCATCCGCTAAACTACTCCCACCAAATTTGTGCAGCTGACGACCCTTCGCCCCTGCCTGCGCAATCACACTCATGTTTATTCCTCGTTTGCTGCCCGGAAGCCATTTTCCAGGTCGGCAATTAAATCTTCACCATCTTCAATACCGGTCGAAATACGCAGAAGCGTTTCTGAGATCCCCGCAGCCGCGCGCGCTTCAGGCGCCATGCCTGCGTGGGTCATCGTCGCAGCGTGAGAAATCAGACTTTCTACGCCTCCCAGCGACTCCGCCAGCGTAAATAGCGATAATCCGCTCAGGAAACGACGCAGCGTCTGCTCATCGCCATCCAGCTCGAAGCTTAGCATCGCACCAAAACCTTTTTGCTGACGCGCAGCAATCTCATGCCCCTGATTTTCCGGCAGAGATGGATGATACAGTTTTTTCACCAGCGGCTGAGTTTTCAGATAGTCGACGATCGCCTGCGCGTTGCGCTGGGCCACCTCCATACGCGGGGAAAGCGTACGCAGACCGCGCAGCAGCAGGTAGCTATCGAAGGCCCCGCCGGTGACGCCAATATTATTCGCCCACCATGCCAGTTCGGTGACAGTCTGCGGATCTTTGGCAATCACCACGCCGGCGACAACGTCTGAGTGGCCGTTCAGGTATTTGGTGCACGAATGCAACACCAGATCGGCTCCCAGCGCCAGCGGATTTTGCAGTGCCGGGCTCAGGAAGGTGTTATCCACCACGCTCACCGCCCCCGCTTCACGCGCCAGCGTGCAGATTTTCGCAATATCCACCACTCTCAGCAATGGATTACTTGGGCTTTCAACCAATACCAGCTTCGGTTTTTCCGCCAGCGCGGCGCTCAGCGCCTGCTCATCGTTTTGATCGACAAACAGCACGCGGTAGCAGCCGCGTTTCGCCAGGCTATCAAACAGACGATAGCTGCCGCCGTAGCAGTCGTGCGGCGCCACCAGCAGATCGCCCGGCTTCAGATAAACGGTGGTCACCAGCAGAATAGCCGACATGCCGGTATTGGTCAGAACCGCGCCCGCGCCGCCTTCCAGCTCCGCCAGAGCGCGCTGTACCACGTCACGCGTTGGGTTACCACGACGGGAATAGTCATGGGCACGAGGTTCGTTAAAGCCGGTGAAGTTATAGGTGCTGGAAAGGTGGATCGGCGGGACAACGCAGCCGTACTGTTCGTCGTCATTTAAACCGCTACGCACTGCGATGGTGGCCTGTTTACGCGTCATGTTGGGCAGTTCCTGGGCTGAATCGGTGAAATGTCAGACTCCAGAGTAATCATTGTCACAATAGACGTCAATACATCTGGACATCTAAACTTCTTTGCGTATAGATTGAGCAAACAGGAAATAGCCGTTAAAATTATATGCATTAGCGCACATCCGTATCGGCTTATCTCATGTCAGAAAGACGACTCATGCGGTAAACTACGCGCGATTATGGCCCGGACTCAAGATTCAGGCCCTTAACTAATGACTAGAGGATTAAAGGTATCTCATGGCTGAATGGAGCGGCGAATATATCAGCCCATACGCTGAGCACGGTAAGAAGAGTGAGCAAGTAAAAAAAATTACGGTTTCCATTCCTCTGAAGGTGTTAAAGATCCTCACAGATGAACGCACGCGTCGTCAGGTCAACAACCTGCGTCACGCCACCAACAGCGAGCTGCTGTGTGAAGCGTTCCTGCATGCATTTACCGGTCAACCGTTGCCTAACGATGAAGACCTGCGTAAAGAACGCAGTGATGAAATTCCGGAAGCGGCGAAACAGATTATGCGTGAGATGGGCATCGACCCGGATACGTGGGAATACTAAGCCAATAAAAAAGGGCAGAAGAAAGCTTCTGCCCTTTTTTATTTCTCCGCGTTTGACGGCGAGAGAAACAAAAAAGCCGCCCTGAGGCGGCTTCTTCTTCCGGCAACTTACTTGCTGCTGCCCGGTACGCTGAAGCGCTTGTTGAAGCGGTCAACACGGCCACCGGTAGCAACATCACGCTGTTTGCCAGTGTAGAACGGGTGGCATTTACCGCACACGTCGAGGTTCAGGTCGTGACCTACGGTAGAGCGGATTTTCATGACGTTACCGCAAGAGCAGTTAGCAGTAACTTCTTCGTATTTCGGGTGAATATCTTTTTTCATGGGAGAACCTCAGTTAAGGCCGCGTCGCTCTTCCAGCCCTAACGCCAGACACCACGCGATGTTAATAATTTCCCGTAGACTTTCCGCCGTGCGGAACTCATGGGTAATAGTATACGCTTTGATGCTGCACGAAGCACACCAAAGGCGGCGAATCATACAGAATTTGACCGACGGATGCAAACTGATCCGCGAGCCCTTATCACAATGTGTATACTAACCGGCCAGATTTCAAGTCAGGAAGATGACATGCCCGTCGCCCACGTAGCCCTGCCCGTTCCGCTGCCCCGTACCTTTGACTATTTGCTCCCTGAGGGCATCACGGTCAAAGCGGGCTGTCGCGTGCGCGTGCCGTTCGGTAAACAGGAGCGCATCGGCATTGTCACCGCGATTAGCGAACGCAGCGAGCTGCCGCTGGACGGACTCAAGCCGGTTGCAGAAGCGCTGGACGCCGAGCCGGTCTTTTCTTCCTCTATCTGGCGGCTGCTGCTGTGGGCGGCCGACTACTATCATCATCCGATTGGCGACGTGCTGTTTCACGCCCTCCCTATCGCCCTGCGCCAGGGAAAGCCGGCCAGCGCGACGCCGCTGTGGTACTGGTTCGCCACCGAGCAGGGCCAGGCGGTAGACATCAACGGCCTCAAGCGTTCACCGAAGCAGCAGCAGGCGCTGGCCGCGCTGCGTCAGGGAAAAATCTGGCGTCATCAGGTGGCGGAGCTGGAGTTCAGCGATGCGGCGCTGCAGGCGCTGCGCGGGAAAGGGCTCTGCGAACTGGCAAACGAAGCGCCGGCCATCACCGACTGGCGGACGAGCTTCACCGTCCCCGGAGAGCGGCTGCGCCTGAATACCGAGCAGGCCACCGCCGTCGGCGCGATCCACAGCGCCGCTGACCGCTTTTCCACCTGGCTGCTGGCGGGGATCACCGGCTCAGGGAAAACCGAAGTTTATCTGAGCGTGCTGGAAAACGTGCTGGCGCAGGGTCGCCAGGCGCTGGTAATGGTGCCGGAAATCGGCCTGACGCCGCAAACCATCGCCCGCTTTCGCGAGCGCTTTAACGCTCCCGTTGAGGTCCTGCACTCCGGACTTAACGATAGCGAGCGCCTCTCGGCGTGGCTGAAAGCCAAAAACGGCGAAGCGGCGATAGTTATCGGCACCCGCTCGTCGCTCTTTACCCCGTTTAAAGACCTCGGGGTGATCGTGATTGATGAAGAGCACGACAGCTCCTATAAGCAGCAGGAAGGCTGGCGCTATCACGCCCGCGACCTGGCGGTGTGGCGCGCCCATAGCGAGCAAATCCCGATTATTCTCGGCTCGGCAACCCCGGCGCTGGAGACGTTACACAACGTTCGCCAGGGAAAATATCGCCAGCTCAAGCTAACCAGGCGCGCGGGTAACGCCCGTCCTGCCCAGCAGCACGTGCTGGATTTAAAAGGCCAGCAGCTGCAGGCGGGGCTCTCTCCGGCGCTTATTGCCCGGATGCGTCAGCACCTGCAGGCCGATAATCAGGTCATCCTGTTTTTAAACCGTCGCGGCTTCGCCCCGGCGCTGCTGTGCCATGACTGCGGCTGGATTGCCGAATGCCCGCGCTGCGACAGTTATTACACCCTGCACCAGTCGCAGCATCATCTGCGCTGCCACCACTGCGACAGCCAGCGGCCTATACCGCGTCAGTGCCCTTCCTGCGGCTCGACGCATCTGGTGCCGGTAGGGCTCGGCACGGAGCAGCTGGAGCAGGCGCTGGCGCCGCTGTTTCCCGAAGTGCCACTATCCCGCGTTGACCGCGATACGACCAGCCGTAAAGGGGCGCTTGAACAGCATCTCTCCGATATTCATCGCGGCGGAGCGCGTATTCTGATTGGCACCCAGATGCTGGCAAAAGGTCACCACTTTCCGGATGTCACCCTGGTCTCTCTGCTCGACGTCGACGGAGCGCTGTTTTCCGCCGATTTCCGCTCGGCGGAGCGCTTCGCCCAGCTCTACACCCAGGTATCCGGCCGCGCGGGCCGCGCCGGGAAACAGGGCGAGGTTATCCTCCAGACCCACCATCCTGAGCATCCGCTGCTGCAAACGCTGTTATATAAAGGCTATGACGCCTTCGCGGATCAGGCGCTCGCCGAACGTCAGGCGATGCAGCTGCCGCCGTGGACCAGCCACGTGCTGATTCGTGCGGAAGATCATAACAACCAGCAGGCGCCGCTGTTCCTACAGCAGCTGCGTAACCTGCTGCAGGCCAGCCCGCTGGCCGACGATAAGCTGTGGGTGCTTGGCCCGGTTCCGGCGCTGGCGCCAAAGCGCGGAGGCCGCTGGCGCTGGCAGATCCTACTGCAGCACCCGTCGCGCACCCGCCTGCAGCACATCGTCAGCGGTACGCTGGCCCTGATCAATACGCTGCCGGAAGCGCGCAAGGTGAAGTGGATGCTGGACGTCGATCCTATTGAAGGTTAAGCCTTCTCTTGCGAGGCGGATCGAAAAAATTCAATGCTCATCACGTTTTTCATGAAAATTCTGTAACTCAACGCATCGACTATCTGCTAAAAATGTTGTTGATGTCAGATCACAAGGGATGTGTCTGCGCCAGTCAGCGAGGAGAAAACAGGTGAAGCCCAAAAAACAGGTGGTTGCCGCCACGATGAAAGACGTCGCCCTGAAGGCTAACGTTTCAACGGCAACCGTATCCCGAGCGTTAATGAATCCCGATAAGGTTTCACAAACTACCCGTAATCGGGTGGAGCAGGCGGCGCTGGAAGTCGGCTATTTGCCGCAGTCGCTCGGGCGAAATATGAAACGCAACGAATCGCGCACGATCCTGGTGATTGTGCCGGATATTTGCGATCCCTTCTTCAGTGAAATCATCCGCGGTATCGAAATCACCGCTGCGGAACAGGGGTACCTGGTACTGATCGGCGACTGCGCCCATCAAAACCGTCAGGAAAAAACCTTTATCGACCTGATTATTACCAAGCAGATCGACGGCATGCTGCTGCTCGGCTCCCGGCTGCCGTTCGATGCCGGCGTAGAGGAGCAGCGCAATCTGCCGCCGATGGTGATGGCAAACGAGTTTGCGCCAGAGCTCGAGCTGCCCACGGTGCATATCGACAACCTCACCGCCGCCTTCAACGCCGTCAACTACCTGCACGAGCTGGGGCACAAGCGTATCGGCTGTATCGCCGGTCCGGAAGAGATGCCGCTGTGCCACTACCGTCTGCAGGGCTACGTCCAGGCGCTGCGCCGCAGCGGGATAACCGTCGAGCCGCAGTATATTGCCCGCGGTAATTTTACCTATGAGGCCGGCTCTAACGCCCTCGAGCAGCTTTTATCGCTGCCCGTGCCGCCAACGGCGGTGTTCTGCCACAGCGATATTATGGCGCTGGGGGCTCTGTCGCTGGCAAAACGTCGTGGCCTGAAAATTCCTGACGATTTGTCTATTATTGGTTTCGATAACATCTCTTTGTCTGAATTTTGCGATCCGCCATTGACGACCGTTGCGCAACCGCGCTTTGATATCGGCCGCGAAGCGATGCTGCTATTGCTGGACCAGCTGCACGGTCACAGCGTCAGCAGCGGCTCGCGACTGCTTGACTGCGAGCTGATCGTTCGTGGCAGTACGCGAAAAATCAGAGCATAACCATCAGGCTTTCGGGCCTGCTCTTCTGGTCAAAGGCCCGCCGCTTAAGTAACATGGCGGGCTGACGAATGAATAAGACAGCGAAACGATAGTGGCACAACGAGATTATGTACGCCGCAGCCAACCGGCTTCTTCGCGGCGCAAAAAGAGCAACACCCGAAGCTCAAGGAACAAGCAAAGCGGCCTTTCTGCTATTTCACCTACCATGGTGGCAATCGCGGCGGCCGTGCTGGTGGCCTTTATCGGTGGACTGTACTTCATCACGCACCACAAAAAAGAAGAAGCTGAAGCGCTGCAAAACCGCCAGGCGGCAGGTAACGGCCTACCGCCGAAACCGGAAGAGCGCTGGCGCTATATTAAAGAGCTGGAAAGCCGTCAGCCTGGCGTACGTGCGCCAACTGAACCAACGGCCGGCGGCGAAGTGATGAAGCCTGAACAGCTGACCAACGAACAGCGCCAGCTGCTGGCACAGATGCAGGCCGATATGCGCCAGCAGCCTACTCAGCTGACCGAGGTGCCGTGGAACGAACAGACCCCGGCACAGCGTCAGCAGACGCTGCAGCGTCAGCGTCTGGCTCAGCAGCAGGTACAGCAGCAGCAGTGGGCGCAAACCCAGCAGCAGGCGCCGGTGCAGCAGCCGCGCGTACAGCAGCGGGTTGTAGAACAGCCAGCACAGCAGCCGAAGCCGGTACAGCAGCCGAAACAAACGGCGGCAGCGACGCAGCCGTATCAGGATCTGCTGCAGACGCCAGCGCATACCGCAGCGGCACCTAAAACACAGGCGGCCGCGCCGGTTGCGCGAGTTGAAGAGGCGCCAAAAGCCGCAGCCGAGAAGAAAGACGATCGCAGCTGGATGATCCAGTGCGGCTCCTTTAAAGGAGCTGAACAGGCGGAAACCGTCCGTGCTCAGCTGGCCTTTGAAGGATTTGCCTCGCACATCACCACCAACAACGGCTGGAATCGCGTGGTCATTGGGCCGCTGAAAGGCAAGGAAAATGCCAACGACATGATCGGTCGCCTGAAAATGGCCGGGCATGCAAACTGCATTCGTCTCGCCGCCAGGGGTTGAAACCCTCAAAATCCCCCCCATCTATAATTGCATTCCGCCCCGCGTAAAGCGCGGGGCCCCTATTCCGCTTTTGTAACCAAGGGGTCTGCTCGTGACAACAATAGTTAGTGTTCGCCGTAACGGCCATGTGGTTATTGCCGGTGATGGCCAGGCCACGCTGGGCAACACCGTAATGAAAGGCAACGTGAAAAAAGTCCGCCGTCTCTACAATGACAAAGTGATTGCGGGCTTCGCCGGCGGCACCGCAGACGCCTTTACGCTGTTTGAACTGTTTGAACGTAAACTGGAAATGCACCAGGGCCATCTGGTCAAAGCCGCCGTTGAGCTGGCGAAGGACTGGCGTACCGATCGCATGCTGCGTAAGCTGGAAGCGCTGCTGGCGGTAGCGGATGAGAACTCGTCCCTGATCATCACCGGTAACGGTGACGTGGTGCAGCCAGAAAATGATTTAATTGCTATCGGCTCCGGTGGTCCCTACGCCCAGGCCGCTGCTCGCGCTCTGCTGGAAAATACCGATTTGGGCGCTCGCGACATCGCAGAGAAGGCGTTGAATATTGCAGGCGATATCTGCATTTATACCAACCATTTCCACACCATCGAAGAATTAGCCTCTAAAGCGTAAGGATCTCCCATGTCTGAAATGACCCCACGCGAAATTGTCAGCGAACTGGACAAACATATTATTGGTCAGGACGCCGCTAAGCGTTCTGTCGCTATCGCCCTGCGTAACCGCTGGCGCCGCATGCAGCTTAGCGAAGAGCTGCGCCATGAAGTTACGCCGAAAAACATTCTGATGATCGGCCCAACCGGCGTCGGTAAAACCGAAATCGCGCGTCGCCTGGCAAAACTGGCCAACGCGCCGTTCATCAAAGTGGAAGCGACCAAATTCACCGAAGTGGGCTATGTCGGTAAAGAAGTGGATTCCATCATCCGCGATCTGACCGATGCGGCGATCAAAATGGTCCGCATGCAGTCCATCGATAAAAACCGCTACCGTGCGGAAGAGCTGGCGGAAGAGCGCATTCTTGACGTGCTGATCCCACCGGCGAAAAATAACTGGGGCCAGGCTGAGCAAACTCAGGAGCCGTCCGCGGCGCGTCAGGCATTCCGCAAAAAACTGCGCGAAGGCCAGCTCGACGATAAAGAAATCGAGATTGACCTTGCCGCTGCGCCAATGGGCGTAGAGATCATGTCCCCTCCGGGCATGGAAGAGATGACCAGCCAGCTGCAGTCCATGTTCCAGAACCTGGGCGGGCAGAAGCAGAAGCCGCGCAAGCTGAAAATCAAAGACGCGATGAAGCTGCTGATTGAAGAAGAAGCGGCCAAACTGGTTAACCCGGAAGAGCTGAAGCAGGACGCTATCGACGCGGTTGAGCAGCACGGTATCGTATTTATCGACGAGATCGACAAAATCTGTAAGCGCGGCGGCAATAGCTCCGGCCCGGACGTGTCTCGTGAAGGCGTCCAGCGCGATCTGCTGCCGCTGGTTGAAGGCTGTACCGTCTCAACCAAGCACGGCATGGTGAAAACTGACCATATCCTGTTTATCGCCTCCGGCGCATTCCAGGTGGCCAGTCCGTCAGACCTGATCCCTGAGCTGCAGGGTCGTCTGCCGATTCGCGTCGAGCTGAAAGCGCTGACCACCGAAGATTTCGAGCGCATCCTGACCGAG
The DNA here is from genome assembly GCF_006539725.1 of Klebsiella terrigena. Lineage (GTDB taxonomy): Bacteria > Pseudomonadota > Gammaproteobacteria > Enterobacterales > Enterobacteriaceae > Klebsiella > Klebsiella terrigena. The sequence continues at coordinate 32,604 of NZ_BJNO01000022.1, forward strand.
CCGAACGCCTCGATTACCGTACAGTATAAGGCGCTGATGGCCACCGAAGGCGTGAGCATTGAGTTTACGCAAGACGGCATCAAGCGTATCGCTCAGGCCGCATGGCAGGTCAACGAAACCACCGAGAACATCGGCGCGCGCCGTCTGCATACCGTCCTGGAGCGTCTGATCGAAGATATCTCCTACGATGCCAGCGAAATGAACGGCCAGAGCATCACCATTGACGCTGAATATGTCGGTAAACATCTCGATGTTCTGGTGGCAGATGAAGATCTGAGTCGTTTTATCCTATAATCCGGTTCAATATATTTTCATCACAATCGATGGGGCTATAAATAGCCCCATTTTTTTGGCCGGAACCTATGACTGAACAACCGATAAACCGCACCCAGGCCTGGCTGGAAAGCCTGCGCCCAAAAACGCTGCCTCTGGCCTTTGCCGCCATCGTTGTCGGAACGACGCTTGCCTGGCACCAGGGTCATTTCGATCCCTGGGTGGCTCTGCTGGCGCTGATTACCGCCGGTCTGCTGCAAATTTTATCTAATCTGGCTAACGATTACGGCGATGCGGTAAAGGGCAGCGACAAGCCCGATCGTATAGGCCCGCTTCGCGGTATGCAAAAAGGGGCGATCAGCCAGGCGCAGATGAAGCGCGCGCTCATCCTCACCGTGGTGCTGATTTGTCTTTCCGGACTGGCTCTGCTGTTTTCCGCCTGGCAAACCATGGCCGATTTTATTGGCTTTATGGTTCTGGGCAGCCTCGCCATCGTCGCGGCAATCACCTATACCGTCGGTACCCGCCCTTATGGCTATATCGGCCTTGGCGATATTTCGGTGCTGGTCTTCTTTGGCTGGCTGAGCGTGGCGGGAAGCTGGTACCTACAGGCCCACACGATTGCCGCCAGCGTCTTCCTGCCCGCAACGGCCTGCGGCCTGCTCGCGGCGGCAGTGCTCAATATCAATAACCTGCGCGATATCGATAGCGACCGGGAGAACGGTAAAAACACCCTGGCCGTGCGCCTTGGTCCGCTCAACGCCCGCCGCTACCACGCCTGCCTGTTAATTGGCGCTCCGCTGTGCCTGGCGCTGTTTAACCTGCTTTCTCTGCACAATCCGTGGGGCTGGCTGTTTATCCTCGCTACGCCGCTGCTGGTGAAGCAGGTGCAGTTTGTCATGCGCGAGCGCGAACCGGTGGCGATGCGCCCAATGCTGGAACGAACGGTAAAAGCGGCTCTGTTAACCAACCTGCTGTTTGTCATCGGGATTATTTGCAGCAAGCTGCTGGGTTAACTGACAAATATCAATTAACAATTGATGATTTTGCCAACAATGGGTTTCGCGAGATATACTAAAAACTCTCGCAGCAACTGAACGTTAAGCCTATGAAATACGATACTTCCGAGCTTTGTGACATCTACCAGGAGGATGTCAACGTAGTGGAACCTCTGTTCTCCAACTTTGGAGGGCGGTCGTCGTTTGGTGGACAAATCATCACGGTGAAATGTTTCGAGGATAACGGGTTGCTATACGATATGCTCGAACAGAACGGCCGTGGTCATATTCTGCTGATCGATGGCGGCGGTTCCGTCCGACGGGCGCTGATTGACGCGGACCTGGCGCGTCTGGCGGTGCAGAATGAGTGGGAAGGACTGGTGGTTTACGGCGCGGTGCGTCAGGTAGACGATCTGGAAGAGCTGGATATCGGCATCCAGGCGCTGGCAGCCATTCCCGTAGGTGCCGCAGGTGAAGGCATCGGCGAAAGCGACGTCCGCGTCAACTTCGGCGGCGTGACCTTCTTCTCCGGCGATCATCTGTACGCCGATAATACCGGCATCATCCTCTCCGAGGATGCGCTGGATATCGAATAGCCCGCCCAATAAAAAAGGCCTTCTCTCTGAGAAGGCCTTTTTGTTTTACGCTGAAACTTAGTACAGTTTCTTCGCGCAATCCAGCCAGTCATTTTTGAACGGACGCTTCATGTTTTCGATAGCGTCGATAATGTCATGATGAACCAGCTTCTCGTTCTGAATACCCACACAGCGGCCGCCGAAGCCCTGCAGCAGCAGGTCAATCGCGTAGGCGCCCATGCGGGATGCCAGGATACGGTCATAAGGAACCGGGGAGCCGCCGCGCTGAATGTGACCCAGAACGGTTGCACGCGTTTCACGACCGGTCTCTTTCTCAATGTAGTCAGCCAGCTCGTGGACGTCGCACATGTGCTCTGTGATGGCCACAATCGCGTGTTTCTTACCTTTGGCGATACCCGCTTTGATTTCAGCGACCAAATCGTCGCGGCTGTAATCAACCTCAGGCACCATGACGAATTCACAGCCGCCGGAAATAGCCGCCGCCAGCGTCAGATCGCCACAATAGCGGCCCATCACTTCAACGATGGAAATACGCTGGTGTGAGGAAGAGGTATCACGCAGACGGTCAATCGCTTCAACAACGGTGCTCAGCGCGGTGAAAAAACCGATGGTGTAGTCGGTGCCTTTAATATCGTTGTCGATGGTGCCCGGCAGACCGATGCACGGGAAGCCCATTTCGGTCAGGCGCATCGCCCCCATGTACGAACCATCACCGCCGATAACAACCAGCGCATCCAGACCGCGCTTTTTCATGTTCTCAAGGGCCACGGCGCGAACGTGCTCTTCGCGGAATTCCGGGAAACGTGCTGAACCCAGGAAGGTGCCGCCACGGTTGATCATGTCGGAAACGCTATAGCGGTCGAGCTGGATCATACGATCTTCATACAACCCGAGGTAACCGTCATAGATTCCAAAAATTTCCAGACCTTCCGTTAATGCCGCGCGCACAACGCCGCGAATTGCCGCGTTCATGCCCGGCGCATCACCGCCACTTGTCAACACACCGATTTTCTTAATCATGACTACCTCTGAACTTAGGAAGCAAAAAATAATCCTGTTGCCTGAAGCGCTCCCTTATCAGGAGTGCACGACGATAATTGCAATAGTATATCAAACGCTTCTGGCTGAATTGATTCAGGTCAGACCAAACGGCGGTAATTTATACAAATAATGCCGGCCTGCCCCACATTTTTACATCGAGTTTACAGACTATAACTCAAAGCTTAAAAAACGCCCTGCCGCGCCAGCGGCACCACAGAACAGGGGTCCTGATGGATAATGACATCAGAACCCGGAAAACGGTGCAGAATCGCCTGCTCCACCTGGTCGGCAATGACGTGTGCCTGAACCAATGGCAGGTTATCTTCCATTTCCAAATGTATTTGAATAAAGCGAGTCGGCCCTGACTGCCGCGTCCGTAGATCGTGTGCCCCGCTGACGCCAGGCCATGCGGTCACGATATTGATAATGTCCTGACGTTCCTCATCAGGCAGCGCGCGGTCTAACAGCGACTGGACGGCCTCATAGGCCATGCGCAGCGCGCTATACAGAATATAGACGCCTATCCCCAACGCAAATAGCGCATCGGCACGATGCCAGCCGTACCAGGAGAGGCCCAGCGCCACCAGAATAGCGCCGTTCATCATAACATCAGACTGATAATGAAGCATATCTGCTCGCACCGCCTGACTCTGCGTTTTTCTCACCACCCAGCGCTGGAAGGTCACCAGCACCAGCGTACTGAGCAGCGCAATCAGGGTCACAATCATCCCGACGCCCGCCGCCTGCATCGGTTCCGGGCGCGCCAGGTGCTGAATACCGGTCAAAAACAGGAACAGCGCCGACCCGGAGATAAACATACTTTGCGCCAGCGCCGCCAGCGACTCGGCCTTGCCGTGGCCAAAGGTATGCTCCTCATCGGCAGGTTGCAGCGAATAGCGCACCACCAGGAGATTGGTTAACGAGGCGGCAATATCCACCAGCGAGTCCACCAGCGCAGCCAGAATACTCACAGAGCCGGTATACCACCACGCAAAAATTTTAATCAAAAGTAACGCGGAAGCCATCACCGTCGCCGCAATGGCCGCACGACTCACCAGCCGCCCATAAGATTGATTCATAAACGCTCCTTCACCCGCAGTGCGCTTAGTATAACCCGATCTATTGCGACGACGGATGACAAGCGGGAGGTCGTTTAGCTGAATGACAGGCAAAAAAAACCCCCACATCATGTGGGGGGAAGACAGGGATGGTGTCTATGGCAAGGAAAACAGGGTTTGTTACTGGGGTTGCACGGTATTGCTACTACTTGAAAGCATCTTCGCTGAGCCTTTCTGCATCCTTACAACCTCACGCAACTGATCCATTCGCTGCTGGTGCTTAGCATTTAAAACCGCTTGCTGCTCTGGCGTTAACAGGTGGTACATCTGGTTGCGAACCTTCGCCATTTCGATCTGGCGGTCAACCTGTTCCTGCGCCATCTTATCGGCCTGAGCGCGCACAGCGTTTTCATCAAATTTTTCTGCGGTGACAAGGCTATGCATTGTCTCCATTTCGCTAACATTAACGGGTAACCTATCGTGGCGTGCCCGTTGCATAAGATCTCGTAACTGCTGTCGTTGCTGTTCGGTTAAACTTATGCCATCAAACATGTGGCCCTGGATGCTGCGCTGCGCCCCTTCTTCTCCGGGGAGCCAGTTAACGCTGGTAACGACTTCAGCGGCCTGGCTATTAGCACTTAGCGCCAGCGTTGAGGCCATGACGGCAGCAATAACATTGCGCATCACATACTCCCAAAACGTTTGTGTCGCGATTCAACGAGAGACAGTTTACGATTCGGGCTGCAAACATGCGTCAGGGGGTGTAAAACAACGTAAAGTCATGGATTAGCGAGCCTTGATGACGTAATTTCTGCCTCGGAGGTATTTAAACAATGAACAAAATCCTGTTAGTTGATGATGACCGGGAGCTCACCTCCCTGTTAAAAGAGCTGCTCGATATGGAAGGCTTTAACGTGCTCGTAGCCCATGATGGGGAACAGGCGCTGGCTCTCCTGGACGACAGCATCGATTTACTTTTACTTGATGTGATGATGCCGAAGAAAAACGGTATCGATACGCTTAAAGAGTTGCGTCAGACACACCAGACTCCCGTTATCATGCTAACTGCCCGCGGTAGCGAGCTGGATCGCGTTCTCGGCCTTGAACTGGGCGCGGATGATTATCTGCCTAAGCCGTTTAACGATCGTGAGCTGGTGGCGCGCATACGCGCGATTCTGCGCCGCTCCCACTGGAGTGAGCAGCAGCAAACCACCGAAGCCGGCTCACCGACGCTGGAGGTTGACGCATTGAGCCTCAACCCGGGCCGTCAGGAAGCCAACTTTGATGGTCAAACGCTGGAGCTTACCGGAACGGAGTTCACCCTGCTGTACCTGCTGGCGCAGCATCTTGGCCAGGTGGTCTCTCGTGAACATCTGAGTCAGGAAGTATTGGGAAAACGCCTGACGCCGTTCGACCGCGCCATCGATATGCATATTTCTAACCTGCGGCGTAAGCTGCCGGAGCGTAAAGACGGCCACCCGTGGTTTAAAACCCTGCGCGGGCGCGGCTATCTGATGGTTTCAGCTTCATGATTGGAAGTTTAACCGCACGCATCTTCGCTATTTTCTGGCTCACGCTGGCGCTGGTGTTGATGCTGGTTCTGATGCTGCCCAAGCTGGATTCGCGCCAGATGACCGAACTTCTGGAAAGCGAGCAACGCCAGGGCATCATGATTGAGCAGCACGTTGAGGCCGAGCTGGCGACCGATCCACCCAACGATCTGATGTGGTGGCGTCGTCTGTTTCGGGCGATAGATAAATGGGCTCCGCCGGGACAGCGCCTGCTGCTGGTCACCAGCGAAGGGCGCGTTATCGGCGCAGAACGCAACGAAATGCAGATTATTCGCAACTTTATCGGCCAGGCCGATAATGCCGATCATCCGCAGAAAAAACGCTACGGTCGTCTGGAAATGGTCGGCCCGTTTTCCGTCAGGGATGGTGAGGATAATTATCAGCTCTATCTGATCCGCCCCGCCAGCACGTCACAATCCGATTTCATCAACCTGCTGTTTGACCGTCCGCTGCTGCTGCTTATCGTCACCATGCTGGTCAGCGCTCCGCTGCTGCTATGGCTGGCGTGGAGTCTGGCAAAACCGGCGCGTAAGCTGAAAAATGCCGCCGACGAGGTCGCCCAGGGGAACCTGCGCCAGCATCCGGAACTGGAAGCCGGCCCGCAGGAGTTTTTGGCCGCCGGGACCAGCTTTAACCAGATGGTCACCGCCCTGGAGCGGATGATGACCAGCCAGCAGCGTCTGCTCTCCGATATCTCCCACGAGCTGCGCACGCCGCTTACGCGACTGCAGCTGGGCACCGCCCTGCTGCGCCGCCGCAGCGGCGAGAGCAAAGAGCTGGAGCGTATTGAGATGGAGGCGCATCGGCTGGACAGCATGATCAACGATCTGCTGGTGATGTCGCGCAATCAGGCCAACAACGCGCTGGTCAGCGAGACGGTAAAAGCCAACCAGCTGTGGGGCGAGGTGCTCGATAACGCCGCCTTCGAGGCCGAGCAGGTAGGAAAATCGTTCACCGTGGAGTATCCGCCGGGGCCGTGGCCGCTGTACGGCAACCCCAACGCGCTGGAAAGCGCGCTGGAGAATATCGTACGCAACGCGCTGCGCTACTCGCATACCCGAATTTCGGTGAGCTTCTCGGTGGATAAAGACGGCATCACGGTTAACGTCGATGATGACGGTCCGGGCGTCAGCCCTGAGGATCGCGAGCAGATTTTCCGCCCGTTCTACCGCACCGACGAAGCGCGCGATCGCGAGTCAGGCGGTACCGGTCTGGGACTGGCTATTGTCGAAGCCGCTATTCAGCAGCATCGCGGTTGGGTGAAAGCCGACGACAGCCCGCTGGGCGGCCTGCGGCTGACCATCTGGCTGCCGCTGTATAAGCGCACCTGACGCGGCGTTCCCCGGTCTGCGCACGCAGCCGGGGGAAGCCTTATTTCCCCGACAATCGGCGGGAATTATCTTCGATCTTGCCGCTTAAACGCCGCTTCTGCATGGTACGGCTCCAGCTTACCGACAGCCCTGCGGCACTGAGCAGGCGATGATACTGCTCGTCATCAAACGGCATATGCCAGGCAATCGCGCCGGCCTCATGTACGCTGATATCACTCACCCTGGACGCCAGCTCCAGCGGCGCGTCGCAGGAGACCACGCCCCCCGCCACCACCCGGTACAGCCAGCCGGTTTTACCGCTATTCTGCATGCGCTGGGCCATATCGCTGATGGCAAAATGGAAGTTGAGCTTAAAACACGGCGATCGCGGCTGCGTTACCTGAATCAGCGCCTCGCCCCAGCGAAAGATATCCCCGATATAGACGTTTTTCTCGGTCATTCCTTCAGCAGAAAGGTTTTCGCCAAAGGCCGGCGCGCAGAAAAGGTCGGCCTGCTGGGGGAATTCGCGGATCCAGTCGGCGTAGTGCTCGCGCGGGTACTGGCAGAGCGCGCGATCCGGGCCGCCGTGAATTTTCTTTTCCGCCTGCTCATCGCCTTCCAGCCCCAGATCGCCGAGGGTTAACTCACCGTCGACCTGGATTTTCCCGATGGCGCTCGGACGGCTTCCTTCGTAATCCCTTATCTTGCCCACAAAGACGTTCACCGGATAGTGCATCTGCTGCCCCCTGCTACAGGTATAAAAAAAGCGAGTCATCAGACTCGCTTCTCGTTCAGCACAATGCAACCTTATTTTTTGGCGGCAAAACGCGCTGCTGCTTCGTCCCAGTTAACCACGTTCCAGAACTCTTTGATGTAGTCCGGGCGGCGGTTCTGGAATTTCAGGTAGTAAGCGTGTTCCCACACGTCCAGGCCCAGGATCGGGAAACCGGAAGCGCCGGAGATAGCTTCACCCATCAGCGGGGAGTCCTGGTTCGCGGTAGAAACCACGGCCAGCTTGTCGCCTTTCAGTACCAGCCACGCCCAGCCGGAGCCGAAACGGGTGGCTGCAGCTTTTTCAAACTCAGCTTTGAAGTTATCAACGGAGCCGAAATCGCGCTCGATAGCCGCTTTCAGGTCGCCCTGCAGGGTGGTACCGGTTTTCAGGCCTTTCCAGAACAGGCTATGGTTAGCGTGGCCGCCCGCGTTGTTACGCAGAGGACCTTTTTTGTCAGCCGGCAGCTGATCCAGTTTAGTAATCAGCTCTTCAACAGACAGATCGGCGAATTCCGGCAGGCTTTCCAGCGCAGCGTTCGCGTTGTTAACGTAAGCCTGGTGGTGCTTAGTATGGTGGATTTCCATAGTCTGCTTGTCGAAGTGCGGTTCCAGGGCGTCATAAGCGTACGGCAGGGCTGGCAGTGTAAAACTCATAATCATCTCCATTATTGTCGAGCGGCTGAAAGTGTTAAGGCCGCGTAAGCAGTTGGTTCATTATAGTTAATTAAATGATATTGAAAACGCTTATCAATGCCGTATTTTTAATAAGGTTATAACAGAGTGTGATACCCGCGATTTTGTGAGCTGGAACAAGTAATTAAGCCGTTGGTTGCCAGGGTTTACCCACACGTGGCAACAGCCTGAAGGCGATAAAACTGACCGATTTTTACACTCATCGGGTCGGAAGAAGATTTATCCGATAAAAAATAGATGAGGATAAAATCAATGAATCACGCGATTACGATGGGTATTTTTTGGCATTTGATAGGTGCGGCCAGTGCAGCCTGTTTCTATGCTCCGTTCAAACAAGTTAAGCAGTGGTCATGGGAAACCATGTGGTCTATCGGCGGGATTGTCTCGTGGCTGATCCTGCCCTGGACTATCAGCGCCCTGCTGTTGCCTGATTTTTGGGCCTATTACAACTCCTTTAGCGCCTCGACTCTGCTGCCGGTCTTCATGTTCGGCGCGATGTGGGGTATCGGCAATATCAACTACGGCCTGACCATGCGCTATCTCGGCATGTCGATGGGGATCGGTATCGCCATCGGCATTACCCTGATCGTCGGTACGCTCATGACCCCGATTCTCAACGGTCAGTTCGAGGTTTTAATCAATACCAAAGGCGGTCAGATGACGCTGCTCGGCGTGCTGGTCGCGGTGATTGGCGTCGCCATTGTCACCCGAGCGGGGCAGCTGAAAGAGCGCAAAATGGGCATTAAGGCCGCAGACTTCAACCTTAAAAAAGGTCTGGTCCTGGCGGTCATGTGCGGCATTTTCTCGGCGGGGATGTCGTTTGCAATGAACGCCGCCAAACCGATGCACGAAGCCGCCGCGGCGCTGGGGGTTGACCCGCTGTACACCGCTCTGCCTAGCTACGTGGTGATCATGGGCGGCGGCGCGCTGGTGAACCTCGGATTCTGCTTTATTCGGCTGGCAAAAGTGAAAAACCTGTCGATAAAAGCGGACTTCTCGCGGGCAAAACCGCTCATCATCGCCAATATCCTGCTTTCCGCGCTCGGCGGCCTGATGTGGTACCTGCAGTTCTTCTTCTACGCATGGGGCCACGCCAGCATTCCGGCACAGTACGACTACATGAGCTGGATGCTGCATATGAGCTTCTACGTTCTGTGCGGTGGGCTGGTGGGGCTGGTGCTGAAGGAGTGGAACAACGCCGGACGGCGTCCGGTCGGCGTACTCAGCCTTGGCTGCGTGGTGATCATTATTGCCGCCAATATTGTCGGCCTGGGAATGGCAAACTAAACGCCTAAGCGGCGACGCGACTGCGTTGCCGCCACTGCCCCGGCGTCATGCCAATCTCACGGTTAAAGACCACCGAAAAGTAGTTACTGTCTTCGAATCCGCACAGCATAGCGATTTCGCCAATCAGCCGCTCCGTATGCTGCAGCAGGTACTGCGCGTGGCAAATTCTCAGCTGACGTAAATAGTGGTTGATCGTCATACCCGTCTGCTGGCGAAACTGCTGGCGCAGGGCGCGCTCGCTGCACGCTTCCCGCGCGCAAAAGCGATCGAGGAAAAAGGGTCGGTTCAGGCTGCCGGCCAGTTCGGTCAGCAGTTTATCGAGGAGGGCTTCGCTCTGGGTCGCCGCCAGGTTGTCGGTCGCGTAGCGATGTCGGTGCAGAATGAGCGCCAACTGGGCGAACAGCAGCTCGGCCATCTGATTGGCCTGGGGGTCGCTGCGGGTGCTCTCCTGTTCAAGCTGGGTAATCACCTGCCGTACCTGGGTCATACCGGAGCTGCCGATTCGCCAGTGCGGAACCCACGGCGTACCAAACAGTCCGGGAATATGGGCCGCCCAGTCAAAGTTGAGCCGCAGCCGGTCCGGGCAGTAGATGACGTTTTGCAGGACTAAATCGTTCACCGACGCATAGGAGTGCTTGTCCTGCGCGCGGATATAGAACAGATCGCCGCGGGTAATGCGCCACGGGCGATCGTTAAGCACATGCAGGCCGTTTCCCCGCCATACCAGCACCAGTTCGCAGAACTCATGGGTATGCTCGGCGAAGACGTTTTGCGGGTACCGATCCGCTACCGCCACCGCCTGAGAAGGCGAGGCAAAAAACTCATCTTTGCGAAGAATCAACTGACCGGCCACCGCGACAACTCCAGGCACAAATAACGTTCGATTATTCGCGATTTTGCTCGCTAAAACGTTGACTGCTCTCGCGTTACTGAAGAATGGCGTCACGTCCCTGGCGGATATCACGCGGTGACCAGGAAAACTCGCGGCGAAAAAGCGTCGAAAAGTGGTTACTGTCGCCGAATCCGCAGTGATAGGCGATATCCGTTACGCTGTCATCGCTGTGCCGCAGCAGATGGCGCGCCTTCATCAACCGCACCCGGTTCAGGTAGCGCTGCGGCGTCAGGCCGGTCTGCTGCTTGAGCTGACGATGCAGCGTGCGCAGCGACAGCGAAAACTGGGCCGCCACCTCTTCCCAGCAGACATCCTCTGCAAAGTGATCTTCCAGCCACGCCATCAGGTGATTGAGCCGCGCCTCGCTATCGGCGGCCCCTTCCGCGAGGCTGCTTTTGCGTAGCAGCACCAGCAGCTGCATAAACAAAATTTCCCGGCTGGCAATAGTATGCACATCCGACTCGCCGCCGAGGCTTTCCATCTGGCTGACGATCTGCCGCACCTGCTGCAAAGCCCCCTGATTAACCCGCCAGTGCGAGAGATAGTTGCCTTCCTGCTCCTGCGGCAGCAGCTGGCTGACGCCGCTCAGAAAGCGAAAGGCATCCGGTGCGCGATAGAGCACGTTGGTCAGGCACAGGTTATCGGTATGTTCATAAAGATGGCGATCGTGATCGCGAATAAAACAGACCGAGCCGCCGCTGATGGTATAGGGCTGGCCGTTGAAAACGTGGATCCCCGTCCCGTGCTCGACGATAACAATTTCATGGAAATCGTGGTGATGCTCCGGAAACGCCGACTGAGGGAGGCGTGGCTCAATGGCAACAGCAGAAGTACCGGACTTAAAGAAATCCACACTGTGCAATACGGTCATAGCAGCTCCCTCGAAATGAGAAATGTTATCAATCAGTGTCGCAAATAGTAATTAAGGACCGGCAATCCGGCCTTCAATTTTCGACCGCAAACGGCGTAAAGCCTGCCGCTTTTTCAAGAAACAGCCGGAAAGATCGGGAACTGCGGAGAGCGTCACATCCCCCACGTCGATAGCGACAGAATGAAATTGTGAGCTCTCTCACGGTCACCTTTGCTTTCTTGCCAGCGGAGAAATTTCCCTGTCCGTGGCAAGAAGGTGCGCGACCGGCGACTTTTTTAGACTGCTGGCAATGATTTTCAGAAGGATCTCTGCCATGAGTTTTCGACATTGTGTCGCCGTTGATTTAGGCGCTTCCAGCGGGCGGGTGATGCTCGCCAGCTATGAAAGCGGACAGCGTGCGCTGTCGCTGCGTGAAATCCACCGTTTTACCAACAGCCTGCACAAGGTGGATGGCTACGACTGCTGGGATATCGATAGCCTGGAAGGCGAAATTCGCCGCGGGCTGGCGCTGGTGTGCGATCGGGGCATCCTTATCGACAGCATCGGCATTGATACCTGGGGCGTGGATTATGTCCTGCTCGACGGTCAGGGCCAGCGCGTCGGCCTCGCGGTTTCCTATCGCGACGACCGCACCCACGGCCTGATGCAGCATGCCGAAACGCAGATAGGCCGAGCGGATATCTATCGCCGCAGCGGCATTCAGTTTCTGCCGTTCAACACCCTTTACCAGCTGCGCGCCCTGGTTGAGCAGCAGCCGGAGCTGGTGAGCCAGGCCGCGCACGCGCTGCTGATCCCGGACTACTTCAGCTTCCGTCTGACCGGCCAGATGAACTGGGAATACACCAACGCTACCACCACCCAGCTGGTCAATATCAACAGCGATAGCTGGGATGAGGATCTGCTGAACTGGAGCGGCGCGCCGCGCGAGTGGTTCGGTACCCCGACCCATCCCGGCAACGTGATCGGCCACTGGATTTGCCCGCAGGGCAACGCGATCCCGGTCGTCGCCGTCGCCAGTCACGATACCGCCAGCGCGGTGATCGCTTCTCCGCTGACCGGTAAAAATGCGGCCTATCTCTCCTCCGGCACCTGGTCGTTAATGGGCTTTGAAAGCAAAACCCCCTGCACCGGCGACGATGCGCTGCGGGCCAATATCACCAACGAAGGCGGCGCCGAAGGCCGCTATCGGGTGCTGAAAAATATTATGGGCCTGTGGCTGCTGCAGCGGGTGCTGAAAGAGCAGAACGTCAGCGACCTCCCGGCGCTGATTGCCCACACCGCCGACCTCCCGGCCTGCCGCTCGGTGATTGACTGCAACGATGAGCGTTTTATCAACCCGGCCAATATGAGCGCTGAGATTCAGGCCGCCTGCCGCGAATCCGGACAGCCGGTGCCCGACGGCGACGCCGAGCTGGCGCGCTGTATTTTTGACAGCCTCGCTCTGCTGTACGCCCGCGTGCTCGGCGAGCTTGCCCGGCTGCGGGGCCAGCCCTTCAGCCAGCTGCATATCGTCGGCGGCGGTTGTCAGAACGCGCTGCTCAATCAGCTGTGCGCGGACGCCTGCGGCATAACGGTTATCGCCGGCCCCGTCGAGGCCTCTACGCTCGGCAATATCGGCATCCAGCTGATGACGCTGGATGAGCTGAACAACGTCGATGATTTCCGTCAGGTGGTACGCGACAACTACGCGCTCACCACGTTTACCCCTAATCCTGAACATGAAATTGCCCGCTTCGTTGCGCAGTTTCAGCAACAACAGACCAAGGAGCTTTGCGCATGACCACTCAACTTGAACAAGCCTGGGAAATTGCTAAACAGCGCTACGCCGCCGCCGGTGTGGATGTCGAGGAGGCTCTGCGCCAGCTGGACCGGCTCCCCGTATCCATGCACTGCTGGCAGGGCGATGACGTCGCGGGCTTTGAAAACCCGGAGGGGAGCTTAACCGGCGGGATTCAGGCCACCGGCAACTATCCGGGTAAAGCCCGCAACGCGGGCGAGCTGCGCGCCGACCTTGAGCAGGCGCTGAGCCTGATCCCCGGACCGAAACGGCTGAACCTGCACGCGCTGTACCTGGAGTCCGACGCCCCGGTTGCGCGTAACGAAATCAAACCTGAGCACTTTAAAAACTGGGTGGAGTGGGCCAAAAGCAACGGGCTGGGTCTCGACTTTAACCCTTCCTGTTTCTCACATCCGCTAAGCGCCGACGGTTTTACCCTCTCGCACGCTAACGATGAAATCCGCCAGTTCTGGATCGATCACTGCAAGGCCAGCCGCCGGGTTTCCGCCTATTTCGGCGAGCAGCTGGGCACCCCGTCGGTGATGAATATCTGGATCCCGGACGGCATGAAGGACATCACCGTTGACCGCCTCGCACCGCGCCAGCGCCTGCTGAACGCGCTGGATGAGGTCATTAGCGAGAAGCTCGACCCGGCGCATCACATCGATGCCGTGGAGAGCAAGCTGTTCGGTATCGGCGCCGAAAGCTACACCGTCGGCTCCAATGAATTCTATATGGGCTATGCCACCAGCCGGCAGACCGCGCTGTGCCTGGACGCCGGGCACTTCCATCCCACGGAGGTCATCTCCGACAAGATCTCCGCCGCCATGCTCTACATTCCGCGCCTGCTGCTGCACGTCAGCCGCCCGGTGCGTTGGGATAGCGATCACGTGGTGCTGCTGGATGACGAAACCCAGGCCATCGCCAGCGAAATCATCCGCCACAACCTGTTTGACCGCGTGCACATCGGCCTCGATTTCTTCGACGCCTCCATCAACCGCATCGCGGCGTGGGTGATTGGTACCCGCAACATGAAAAAAGCGCTGCTGCGCGCGCTGCTGGAGCCGACGGAACAGCTGCGCCAGCTGGAAGCCGACGGCGATTACACCGCCCGCCTGGCGCTGCTGGAAGAGCAGAAATGCCTGCCGTGGCAGGCCGTCTGGGAGATGTACTGCCAGCGTCACGATACCCCGGCGGGCAGCCAGTGGCTGGATAGCGTTCGCGGCTACGAGAAGGCCGTTCTCAGCCAGCGCGGGTAGCCCGGCAACCGACAAATAAACAACCTATTCAGGGCGCGGGGTCAACTCCGCGCCGAATCAACAGGAAGCACAAGACTATGCACACGATTATCGACTCCTGGTTCGTCCAGGGCATGATTAAGGCCACCACAGATGCGTGGCTGAAGGGCTGGGATGAGCGCAACGGCGGTAACCTGACGCTGCGCCTCGACGAGGCCGATATCGAACCTTTCGCGGCGGATTTCCACGCCAAACCGCGCTATATCGCCCTGAGCCAGCCGATGCCGACGCTGGCCAACCAGCCGTTTATCGTCACCGGCTCCGGTAAGTTTTTCCGCAACGTGCAGCTCGATCCGGCCGCCAACCTCGGCGTGGTCAAAGTGGACAGCGACGGTGCGGGATATCACGTCCTGTGGGGCTTAACCCACGAGGCGGTGCCGACCTCAGAACTGCCAGCCCACTTCCTCTCCCACAGCGAACGCATCAGGCTGACCGGCGGCAAAGATCGCGTGATCATGCACTGCCACGCCACCAACCTGATCGCCCTGACCTACGTGCTGGAGAACAACAGCGATCTCTTCACCCGCAAGCTCTGGGAAGGCAGCACCGAATGCCTGGTGGTGTTCCCGGACGGCGTCGGCATTCTGCCGTGGATGGTGCCGGGTACCGACGAAATCGGCGGAGCCACCGCGCTGGAAATGCGTCAGCATTCGCTGGTGCTGTGGCCGTTCCACGGCGTCTTCGGCAGCGGGCCGACGCTGGATGAGACCTTTGGCCTGATCGATACCGCCGAGAAATCGGCTGAAGTGCTGGTGAAGGTTTACTCCATGGGTGGCATGAAGCAGACCATCACCCGCGAAGAGCTGATTGCCCTCGGCAAGCGCTTTGATGTACAGCCCGTGCAGTCCGCGTTAGACCTTTATCAATAATTACATCGCGCCCCGCTCACCGAGACGGGGCGAACTCTGTCACCTGCAAACCCTACCCTAACTCTTTCGCCCTGCGGGAAGCCCACGCATCAGCAAGATGAAAGACGGTGGGAAACTAACTCAATCATGTGGAGTAAAAGCAATGAAAATAAAGACAAGCTTGATCCTCACCGTTGCCGCTCTGGCGTTGTCCGGTTCTGCTTTAGCTGAAGTTAAAATTGCCCTCGTGGCAAAATCATTGGGAAATGGATTCTTCGAGGCAGCAAACGTCGGCGCGCAGGAAGCGGCTAAAGAGTTAGGCGATGTGAAAGTGATCTATACCGGCCCCACCACCACCACCGCCGAAGCGCAGATCGAAGTGCTGAACGGGCTGATCGCCCAGGGGGTGGATGCGATCGCCATTTCCGCCAACGATCCGGACGCCGTGGTGCCGGTGCTGAAAAAAGCGATGCAGCGCGGGATCAAAGTGGTCTCCTGGGATTCCGGCGTTGCGCCAGCGGGCCGCCAGATCCACTTAAATCCTTCCAATAACGCACTGATTGGCGAGACCAACGTCAGGCTCGCCGCGGACGCCCTGAAGGCGCTGAACGTCGAAAAAGGTGACGTGGCGATCCTCAGCGCGACCCCCACCTCAACCAACCAGAACATCTGGATCGAAGAGATGAAGAAGGTGCTGCCGAAGTACCCTTCCGTCAACCTGGTCACCGTTGCCTACGGGGACGATCTCTCCGACAAGAGCTACCGCGAAGCGGTCGGCCTGCTGAAGTCGTATCCCAATCTGAAAGCGATCGTCTCGCCTTCGTCGGTGGGGATCGTTGCCGCCGCCCAGGCGGTGAAGGATCAGGGCAAGATTGGCAAGGTGTACGTCACCGGGCTGGGGCTGCCGTCTGAAATGGCCGGAGCGATTAAGTCCGGCGCCAGCAAAAGCTTTGCTATCTGGAACCCCATTGACCTCGGCTACGCCGCCACCTACCTGGCCGACGATTTAGTCAAAGGCACGGCAACCAAAACCGAAGCCAGCATGGGCAGGCTCGGCAAGGTGAAGCTGGATGCCGACGGCAGCGGCGCGATGGCGGAGCCGTTCGTTTACGATGCCGGCAACATCGATAAGTTTTCCAAAATTTTCTAATCCTCAGCCCCCGTTTCGCCTGGAAACGGGGGAAAAACCGGAGACTTATCATGACGGCGTCCACCCCGCTGCTGTCGCTTAAGGGCATCACCAAGGTTTTCCCCGGTGTGCGTGCTCTTGAGAACGTACAGCTCGATCTCTGGCCCGGCAAAGTGACCGCCTTAATTGGCGAAAACGGTGCCGGCAAATCCACGCTGGTCAAAGTGATGACCGGCATTTATCAGCCCGAAGAGGGCGAAATCCTTTATAAAGCGATCCCGATTCAGCTGCCTCATCCGGAGTCGGCGCACCGGATCGGGATCACCGCTATTCACCAGGAGACGGTGCTGTTTGACGAACTCTCGGTGACGGAGAATATTTTTGTCGGCCAGTATCTGCATAAAGGCCTGCTGAAAAAGCTCGACTGGCCGGCAATGCACCAGAAAGCCGGGGATATTCTTCGCCGCCTGGAAGTGCAGATCGACCCGCGCGCGACGCTAAAAACGCTGAGCATCGCCCAGCGCCACATGGTGGCTATCGCCCGGGCGCTCTCCTTTGAGGCACAGGTGGTTATCCTTGACGAGCCGACCGCCGCGCTCTCACAGCACGAAATTCTGGAGTTTTATCAGATAGTCGAGCGCCTGAAGCAGGACGGTAAGGCCATCCTGTTTATCTCGCATAAGTTTGACGAAATCTTCGAGCTGGCGGACTACTACACCATTTTACGCGACGGCGTGTACGTGAGCTCCGGCGCCATCAACGAGATCACCGAAGAGCGGATGGTGTCGATGATGGTCGGGCGGGCCATTACCCAAACCTACCCGAAGGTGAGCTGCACCCCGGGAGAAACGGTGCTGGAGGTCAGCAATCTCTGTCACCCCACCGAGTTCGCCAATATCAACTTCAGCCTGCGCAAAGGCGAGATCCTCGGCTTCTACGGGCTGGTCGGCGCCGGGCGCACCGAGCTTATGCAGGCGCTGTCCGGCGTATCGCACCCTTCCTCCGGCGAAATGGTGCTGAATGGCAAAGCGGTGCGCTTTCGCCAGCCGGCGGACGCCATTCAGGCCGGTATCGTCTGCGTGCCGGAAGAGCGGCAGAAGCAGGGGGCGATCGTCGCCCTGCCGATCGCGCAGAACATCAGCCTGCCCCAGCTCGCCAGGCTCAACCCCCGCGGCGTGCTGAACGACGCCCGCGAATGGCGGCTGGCCGATGAGTATGCCTCGCGCCTGCAGGTCAAGGCCTTTAGCTGGCAGCAGGCGGTAGAAACCCTCTCCGGCGGCAACCAGCAGAAAGTGGTGATCGGCAAATGGCTGGCTACCCATCCGCAGGTGATCATTCTCGATGAGCCGACGAAGGGTATCGATATCGGTTCAAAAGCGGCGGTGCATCAGTTTATGTCCGAGCTGGTGGGCCAGGGGCTGGCGGTCATTATGGTCTCATCAGAGCTGCCGGAGGTCATGGGAATGGCTGACCGCATCATCGTGATGCACGAAGGGCTGATGGTGGCCGAATATCGCGCCGGCGAAGCGACGGCGGAAACTATCGTCAGCGCCGCCAGCGGCACTGCCCGGGAGGCTGCGTGATGTGGCGACAACTGCTTAAAAACCGCGAAGCGCTGCTGGCGGCGGTCATTATCCTGATGGTGGCGGGCATCGGCAGCCGGGTACCGTCGTTCATCGCGGCGGAAAACCTGGTCGAGATGTTTAACGACACCTCGATTCTGATCGTCCTCGCTCTCGGCCAGATGATGGTGCTGCTGACCAAGGGGATCGACCTGTCGATGGCCGCCAACCTGGCGCTGACCGGGATGATCGTCGCCCTGCTCAACGCCCACCACCCGGACATTCCGGTGTGGGCGCTGCTGATGCTGGCGACCCTGCTCGGCCTGCTGATGGGGGTGATTAACGGCCTGCTGGTCTGGCGTCTCGGCATACCGGCGATCGTGGTCACCCTCGGCACCATGAGCATCTATCGCGGCATTATTTTCCTGCTCTCCGACGGCGGCTGGGTTAACTCACATCAGATGAGCGCGGACTTCCTCGCCCTGCCGCGCACCTCGCTGCTGGGGCTGCCGCTGCTGAGCTGGTGCGCCATCGCCGCCCTGCTGCTGGTGGGCTACTTCCTGCGCTACAGCCGCACCGGACGGGCGCTATACACCGCAGGCGGCAACGCCACGGCGGCGTACTACACCGGCATCAACGCCGGGAAAATGCAGTTCATCAGCTTCTGCCTTTCCGGGGCGCTGGCGGGATTTTGCGGCTATCTGTGGATCTCCCGCTTTGCCGTCGCCTACGTTGACGTTGCCAACGGCTTCGAGCTGCAGGTCGTGGCCGCCTGCGTCATCGGCGGCATCAGCACCATGGGCGGGACCGGACGCGTAGTCGGCTGCCTGTGCGGCGCGCTATTCCTCGGGATTATCAACAACGCGCTGCCGGTCATCGGTATCTCCCCCTTCTGGCAGATGGCTATCTCCGGCGCGGTTATTGTCATCGCCGTGGTGCTTAACGAGCGTGGGAACAAACGTCAAGGACGGCTCATTCTGCGCAGCGCGGTGCTGGCTTCGCAAAAACAGACGGTGAAACCATGAGCAAAATAATGACCACTGACGAGATGACCGGCCGCCCGACGGCGCCGTCGCCGCTGCGCCGCCTGCTGTGCTGGGAAGGCTTCCTGCTGGCGGTGACCCTCGCCGTTTTTGCCGCCAACGCGCTGGCGTCGCCCTACTTCCTTAATATCTGGAACCTCTCTGACGCCACCTTCAACTTCACCGAGAAGGCGATTATCGTCCTGCCGATGGCGATGCTGATTATCGCCAGAGAGATTGACCTCTCGGTCGCCTCCACCATGGCGCTGAGCTCAACGGCGATGGGCTTTTGCGCGGCGGCGGGGATGGATACGCCGCTACTGGTGGCCGTCGGGCTGGGAGTGGGCCTGCTGTGCGGCCTGTTTAACGGCATCCTGGTGACGCGACTAAACCTGTCGTCGATCGTTATCACCATCGGCACCATGAGCCTGTATCGCGGCCTGACCTACATCCTGCTGGGCGATAAGGCGCTAAATCACTATCCGGACAGCTTCGCCTGGTTCGGTCAGGGCTACGTTTGGGGAGCGCTCTCGTTTGAGTTTGCGTTGTTCCTGCTGCTGGCGGCCGCTTTTACCTTCCTGCTGCATAAAACCAACTTTGGCCGCCGCACCTACGCGATTGGCAATAATCCGACCGGCGCCTGGTTTTCCGGGATCAACGTTAAGCGCCATAACCTGATCCTGTTTGCCCTGGTTGGGCTGATGGCGGGATTGGCCGCGGTGCTGCTGACGTCACGGCTCGGCAGCACTCGTCCCTCGCTGGCAGTGGGCTGGGAGCTGGCGGTCGTGACGATGGCGGTGCTCGGCGGCGTCAATATCCTCGGCGGCTCCGGCAGCATGGTGGGGGTGATTATTGCCGCCTTCCTGATGGGTCTGGTGACCTTTGGCCTGAGCCTGCTCAACGTACCGGGCATCGTGATGTCGATAATCATCGGCGCCATGCTGATAGCGGTGATTTCTCTGCCGATTATCGCCCGGCGGGTGCTGCAGCGAAGACATTAACCCTTCGCCTGACGGTGGGGGGAACGGGATTTCATTAACAGGAGAGTTATCATGAGCTTTATGTTGGCATTGCCGAAAATCAGCCTGCACGGCGCGGGCGCCATTGGCGATATGGTCAATCTGGTCGCCGCTAAACAGTGGGGCAAAGCGCTGATCGTCACCGACGGTCAGCTGGTGAAGCTGGGCCTGCTGGACAGCCTGTTTGCCGCGCTCGACGCACACCAGATGTGCTGGCACCTGTTTGATGAGGTGTTCCCGAACCCCACCGAAGCGCTGGTGCATAAAGGCATTTCCGCCTTCCACGATGCGCAGTGCGATTACATTATCGCCTTTGGCGGCGGCAGCCCCATCGATACCGCGAAAGCGGTTAAAATTCTCACCGCCAACCCGGCCCCTTCCACCGCCTATTCCGGCGTCGGCAAGGTGAAAAACGCCGGCGTCCCGCTGGTGGCGATAAATACCACCGCCGGAACGGCGGCGGAGATGACCAGCAATGCGGTCATCATCGATCCGAATATTATTCCGGACATCGCCGTCGATGACGCCAGCGTGATGCTGGACATCCCGGCCTCGATCACCGCGGCCACCGGAATGGATGCCCTGACCCACGCTATCGAAGCCTTTGTCTCGGTCGGCGCCCACCCGCTCACCGATGCCAACGCCCTGGAGGCTATTCGGCTGATTAATCTGTGGCTGCCGAAAGCCGTCGATGACGGGCACAACCTTGAGGCGCGCGAGCAGATGGCGTTTGGTCAGTATCTGGCGGGCATGGCGTTCAACAGCGCCGGTCTCGGCCTGGTCCATGCGCTGGCGCATCAGCCTGGCGCGACCCACAACCTGCCCCACGGCGTATGCAACGCCATCCTGCTGCCGATCATCGAAAACTTTAACCGCCCGAACGCCGTTGCCCGCTTTGCCCGCGTGGCGCAGGCGATGGGCGTTGAGACCCGCGGCATGAGCGATGAGGCTGCCAGCATGGCGGCAATCGAGGCGATTCGCGCCCTGAGCAAACGCGTCGGCATTCCGCAGGGCTTCAGCCAGCTTGGGGTGACCAAAGCCGACATCGAAGGCTGGCTGGACAAAGCCCTCGCCGACCCGTGCGCGCCGTGCAACCCGCGAACCGCCAGCCGCGACCAGGTGCGCGAGCTCTATCTGGAGGCGTTATGATCCGCAAGGCGTTTGTGATGCAGGTGAATCCCGACGCGCACGAAGAGTATGAGCGTCGACATTCGCCCATTTGGCCGGAGCTGGAGGCGGTTCTGAAGGCGCACGGCGCGCACCGCTACGCAATCTATCTCGATAAAGCGCGCAGCCTGCTGTTCGCCACGGTGGAGATTGAATCTGAAGCCCGCTGGAACGCGGTCGCCGAAACCGAGGTCTGCCAGCGCTGGTGGCGGCATATGCGCGACGTCATGCCGGCAAATGCCGATAACAGCCCGCTTAGCGCCGAGCTGAAGCCGGTATTCTATCTGGATTAAATCCCCGGCGGCCCCGCCGGAACAGGTTTAGCGGGGCCGCTTTTACGGTCTTCAGAAGAAGTATTTAAAGCGCACGCGCGCGCCGTAGCGGTCGTCGTCATCGCTCTTATTGGCCTGCACATCGCTATCAAGAATGGAGTAGTAGGCCCCGAGATAGATATTAAAGTTCTGCATATTCATTACGTTCGGGATTTGATACGAGGCGTGGAAGGTATGAATATTGTAGGTCCCCTCATCCTTAATCCAGCAGTCGTTATCGCAGATCACCCCGTCATAGTCGTTGATTTTGTTATGGGCGTAGATATAGCCCAGCTCAAAGCGCTGCCATAGCGCGTTAACCCCGGCGGTGAAGTCTTTTTCGTTGTTGGCATCCATATACGCGGTGTTCACGTTCACCACCACCCCATCGGCCGGATTGGTTTTCAGGCCGTTCCACGTCATGGTCAGGCCGTAGCCGGTACGATCGGACTGATCGACAAACTCTCCCCGCGCGTTGCTATAGCCGTAGGCGTTTTTCACCACGTTCGACTCCATCGCCGCGGCGACGGAGAGTTCATCTTTCGCCCACGAGACAACCGGGCGCAGGTAGGCGACGTTCTTTTTCTGCTCCATGTCGCGGCCGTGGTAGTCACCGCCGTCATACAGGGAGGTGCCGTCCTCCAGCAGCGTATTCAGCTCGAAGTACCAGTTATCCAGCTGCTTGCTGAGCAGGAAGTTACCGCCCGCGTCGGATCGCCCGCGTCCCTCTTTCATCATGTAAATATAGCCGTGACCGTCGCTGTAGAGATCGTTGGCGGTATTACCCGAATGTTCGACGAAGGTATCCTGGTTCAGCGGGAACATGTCATAGGCTTCAAAGCGGCCAACTTTTATCTTCCAGTCCTTCTCCTGACCGAAGAAGAAGGCGGCATCGTCAAGGTTCATTGAGCCGGTCATATCGGCCAGCGGTTGAATCGAGAAGCCGGCAAAATAGCCGTTGCTCATGGTGCGGATGCCGTCAAAGCCCAGCAGAATGCGGCCGTTTAAATCCCAGTTATCGTAGGTCGGGTCGCTGCCAACATCGGCGTTGGTCATCGCCAGCAAGCCGTG
The DNA here is from genome assembly GCF_006539725.1 of Klebsiella terrigena. GTDB lineage: Bacteria > Pseudomonadota > Gammaproteobacteria > Enterobacterales > Enterobacteriaceae > Klebsiella > Klebsiella terrigena. The sequence continues at coordinate 55,172 of NZ_BJNO01000022.1, forward strand.
CTTGCTCTCCGCGTCCATGTTGAACTCAACGTCACCGTAGATCTTCAGATCGCCATAGCCGGAGAGCTTAAGCTCCGGCGCGGTAATATTCTTTTTGCTCTCCTCGACCACCGCGACGCTTTTTACCGCAACGGTCGGTTGCGCCAGCGCAATAGCGGTGCGCTGTTTCTCCTGTAATTCTCGCACCTGGCCTTCCGCCACCGTAGCCCGGCTTTCCGCCGCGGCCAGCCGCGCTTCCAGCTGTTCCATACGCTGTTCAAGCGTCAGAGAATTATTTTTAGCAACTGCCGAACTTGCCATCAAACATAAACTCATCGCTAAGGCTATCGTCTTTTTATTCATTGTTATTTTCCGGAGGTAACGGGGAGATAAGGTGAGTGAATAACCCACCTTTCTATCTTCATTATTTTTATAGGGAAACGAGTGCTAATTAATATGTGACTTATGTTTATTGGCCGGTATATAACTGATGTTTATTTTTATCCTCATCGGTAATATTTCTTAATACCCGGCAGGGCACCCCGGCGGCAACAACGTTCGGTGGAATCGAGCGATTAACCACGCTGCCGGCGCCAATCACCGAGTTTTTACCAATGGTAACGCCGGGATTAATAATCACCCCGGAGCCCAGCCAGACGCCATCCTCAATAATCACCGGCAGAGAGAACTGCTGCTGCGTGTGGCGCAGATCCGGATGCACCGGATGACCGGCGGTAGAGATCGTCACGTTCGGTGCGAACATCACGTTATTGCCGATAATAATCTCCGCGTCATCCACCAGCGTCAGGTTGAAGTTTGCGTAGAAGTTATCGCCAATAGTGGTGTGAGTTCCGTAAGCAAGATTGATCGGCGGCTCAATCCAGCACTGTTTACCCACGCTCGCAAACATGCGCTGGATAATATCCTCTCTTAGCTCCTGACCGAATGGGTGCGAGTGGTTATATTCATAGGCCCGCACCTTTGCCATTAGCCGCTCCTCCGGCAGCCCGTAGCCGCCATCAGTATATAATTCACCGCTGTTCATTCTTTTTTTAATATCCATAGTCAATATGTTCTCCCGTTTATTCAGCACATCCCTGTGAGAATTTATTCTGTTAATTGATCAAATGGTCATTGCTTTATTACTGACGCTGCCGGGCGCGGACTTCCCTGAAAGCGTAAAGGCCGATATTAAGGTGACGGAGAGCGCAATACCGCCGAGGATCATATAGGTCTCCTGGAAACCGATCCGGTCATACATATTGCCGGCAAATGCGGAGAGGAAAATCGCCGCTACCTGTTTGGAAAACTGGAAGCCCACCAGATAAATCGTCGCCGACAGCCGGACGTCAAATACGCCGGTAATATATTTAAACGCCCCCACCAGCAGGAACGGCACTTCCAGGGCGTGGAGCATCTTCAGCGCCACCACCTCCGCCGCCGTGGTGGCGAAGGATGAGCCGATCATCCGCGCCGCCATCACCATCCCGGCAATCAGCAGGGTGTTCTTCGCACCGATGCGGTTAATAATCCACGGCGAGCTGAACATAATGATAGCGTTGCAAATCTCCCCGGCGGTGGTCGCAAAACCAAAGGCGCGGGTACCCGATTCCGGCGTAGCGAAGAAGGATTTAAAGAAGGTGGCAAACTGCTGATCGAAGACGTCGTATACGCACGCCACGCCGACCACATACAGAATAAACATCCACATTTTGCGCTGGCGGAACATCCGCAGGGCGCTTTTTAAATCCACCGATGGGCGATTCGCGCCCAAAGAATCCATGACCTGAGCGGCCTGGCTGGCCTGCGGTTTCGCGATAGCCACCAGCACCACCAGCAGCAGCGCGGCGGCCGATCCCATCCAGAATACCCACTCGGGATTGACGCTAAACAGCATTCCCGCGGTCGTCGCGCACAGCGCCCAGCCAAGGCAGCCAAAGGTTCGCGCTTTACCGTACTCAAACCCGCTGTTGCGGCTGATGCGTTCGATATAGGCTTCCATCGCGCCGGCGCCGGCGGAGAACACGAAACCAATATAGGCGCCCCCGCTTAATGCCCCCAGCCAGATATTGGTTTTCAGCAGCGGCGCAAAAACATAGAGGAAGAACGGCGCAATCAGCACCAGCAAAATCGTCACGATCCACATCAGGTGTTTTTTCAGCCCCAGCTTATCGGAGATCACCCCCAGAACGGGCTGGAAGCAGATCGCAAACAGGGAAAGGCTGGAAAAAACGATGCCGGTCTCGGTTTTATTCAGGCCAATAACGTCCGACAGCCAGATCGGCAGGAACGGGAAGCAGGTGGCCATAATGAAAAAGTAGAGAAAAAAGAACAGGCCGAAAATCCAGAAGTTAGGGTTGTTTTTGTGGGTACAGGCAGTCGGGTTCATTTTATATTCCTCAGTCAGGGCCGCCTGGCGGCCCGTCACCATTACACGCGTTGCAGGCCAATCAAAATGGCGCTTTCCGGATCGAGGATTGGCAGCGCCAGCCCCGCCTGCTGTAGCCACTCGCCGCTCACCGTTTGCGGGGTCACCATCCATTCCGGCAGCTTACGCATGGTATGACCGCCCTCTCCCGTAATCTGAATATCCGGGTGATCGAGCAGCGTAACCTGATAGCGGGCGCCCGCCTCCAGCCCCGCAACGCGCAGCGGCGCCATCAGGGTGTAATCCGGCATCGCCAGCTGGCTGACGAGGAAAATCGCCTGGCTCTTATCTTCGCTGACCACGCCGTGCGCCAGCGTGGTGACGTCCGGCATATCCATACGCCACTGCACGCCGTGATGAATAACGCCGCGCCACTGCTTATGCAGCGCGGCATACTTGCGGTAGCCCGCGCGCTCCTGTTCGTCGGCGCTCACCGGATCCAGCTCCAGCCCCATATGGCCAAACAGCGCGGTCAGGCCACGAAAGGCGATGCTGTGCTGGCGGAAGGTAGCGTGGCAGTGGCGGTTGCCGATATGCGCGCCCATCACCTCCGGCGGGAAGAAATAGCTCATGCCGCGCTGGATAGTGTTGCGCTCCAGGGCATCGTTGTTGTCGGAAGCCCAGAAGCGATGGCTGCGCTTCAGCACCTCATAATCGATGCGTCCGCCGCCGGAGGAGCAGGATTCAAATTCGATATGCGGGAAGCGGGCAACCAGCGCGTCCAGCAGACGATAAAACTGGCGGGTCTGCGCATCGGCGGCGGCTTTACCGTTATGGCCCGGCTGCACCAGCTCGCGGTTCATATCCCACTTCACATAATCCACGGCGTGCTCGCCCAGCAGCCAGTTCATCCGCTCCAGCAGATAGTCAAAGGCCTGCGGAATATTGAGGTTCAGGACGTACTGATGGCGGCCGGTCAGCGGCGTATAGCCCGGCAGGGCCAGCACCCAGTCAGGGTGGGCGCGGAAAAGGTCCGAATCCGGATTGATCATTTCCGGCTCAACCCAGATGCCAAACTCCATGCCCAGCGACTTCACGTGGTCGATAACCGGCGTCAGCCCGTTGGGGTACTTTTGCTCATCCAGATACCAGTCGCCGAGCGCCGCCCAGTCGTCGTTGCGCCCTTTGAACCAGCCGTCGTCAATGATGAAGCGCTCGACGCCAAGCTCCGCCGCCTCGTCCGCCATGCGCATGATGTACTGCGGGTCATGATTGAAATAGATCCCCTCCCAGGTATTGAGATGCACCGGGCGCGGCTTGTTATCCGGGAAGCGCACGATCTGCTCGCGCAGGTAGCGATGAAACTGCTGGCTCATGCCGTTCAGACCCTGCGCCGAATAGCTGGCGTACAGCGACGGCGTCCACAGGGTTTCGCCTTCGGCCAGCGCCATCTCCCCCGGTAAATAGAGCGCTTCCGCCTGCAGATAGCGGCGGCCATCGGTTTTTACCTCAGCACGCAGGCGGTGGTTGCCGCTCCAGCCAAGGTGCACTCCCCACACTTCGCCCTGCATCTCGCTAAAGGCGGTGCTGCCGGTAATCAGCGCCGGGAAATGCTCGTGGGAGGTGCGCCCGCGGCGGTTTTCCAGCACGAAGCTGTCGTGATCGAGGACCAGCCGATGCGGCTGAAACTCGCGGATCCAGCGGCCGTGAAAAGCCATCACTTCGCGGGCGCGTTCGGCAACCGGCAGCGTGACCGCAAGCCGGTCCACCTGCCAGGGCTGCGCGCGCAGGTTGGTCAGACCGTGGCGAACGCTGAGCACGCCGCTGCTATCGAGCACAATTTCGCTACGCAGGCGCAGCCCGGCGTGCGGGTCCTCGCTGATAATGGTTAGGCTTTGCCCGTCCTGTACGACCTCGGCGGTGGCAAACAGCGGCGAGCCGTCCAACCCCTGGCGATGCCCTTCAATCCCAGGCGCGCCAAACAGCCCGTGACCCAGCTCGGCCATCAGCGTTACGGGGGAATCGACGTCCAGGCGACCGTTAGCCACCGGGCGCGTCAGGCTGGCCGCATCCTGCGGCGAAAAATGGCTTAAATGCGGCCCCCAGTAGATAATTTCGGCAAACGGATGGGTTTTGATTACCACATCGGCCCCTGCGCTTTGCAGGCGTACAATCGAATCAGACATCAGACATCTCCACAGCAAGGAATGCCTTACTGTTGATCCGAAACGTTTCGGGTAACAACCAAAACGTTTCGGATTCGTGATCGAGTGCAGAAATTAGCGTAGCGGGAAGGAAATCAGGCGGTGTCGCCGGGAATAAATTCGGGCTGCCAGAGCACCTGCAGGGAGGAAAGATCGTCGCCGGCAATCAGCCGACGGACCATGCCGGCGATCTGGCGGCCAACGCCCTGGCGAGTGGATTGGATCACCGCCGCCACCGGGGTTTCAATGATGCTGTCCTGCGGCAGTCCGTCGTAAACCACCAGCGACACGCGATTATCGCCGGTCAGGCGCCCCAGCTGGGATAGCGCCATCGCCGCGCCGTCGCCGTGGGTATTACAGTCGGTCACGATCGCCGTGGGCGGTTCCGGCAAACGCAGCAGCTCCATCGTCGCCTGATAGCCACCGCGGCGGGTTGGCGGCACGCTGCGCAGCCAGGTATCCGCTAATCCGGCCTCGCGCAGCGCCTGCAGATAGCCGTTGCGGCGCTGGGTGATAAACGCCTGATTGTTATTTTCGCTCAGCAGCGCGATGCGCCGATGCCCCTGGCTAATCAAATGGCGGGTCGCACGCCAGGTTCCGGCCTGATTATCAAAATCAAACCAGGCATAGGGCTGCGGCAGCCGGCTGCGACCAAGGGCGAGGAAAGGGAAGCCGGAGGAGAGCAGCTGCGTCAGGCGGGGGTCGTCATCCAGGGTATGAGCGACAATCAGCGCATCGACCCGCCGGCTCTGGACCATTCGCATATAGCCGTGCTTGTCCGCCTGCTCATCGTCGGCAATCAGCAGTAAATCAATCTCATAGCGCGACAGCTCGTGGCTAATTTCGCCGACCATGTCGAGAAATACGTTGTTATTCAGCGGGGCCGGGCTGATGGGAAAAACCAGACCCACGGCGTCAATTTTGCCCATTTTAAGGCGTCGCGCAAAGGTATTGGGTCGATAGCCACGGCGCTGCGCTTCCGCCTCCACGCGGGCGCGCGTCTCCTGCGACACGTCGTCATAACCGTTCAGCGCGCGGCTGACGGTCGTTACCGAGATTCCAAGTTCTTTAGCAATAGCTTTCAGCGACATACGTATCCCAGTCGGCGGTGGAGGAAACGGCTAGTGTCCCGCAATACGGGCGGGACGTCCAGCGGGAGCGGCGCGGTCATCCCCGCAATAAAACGCTAGCTTTGCTCAGCCACCAGAATCGCCTGGGTATCCGGCTCCAGCGCCTGGAAGAGATGTTCCCGATCGGCGGGGTAACAGATGTAGTCCCCGGCGCCCAGCTCTTCCGGCGCTTCGGTCAGGCCCACGCGCGCGCGGCCCTGGGTGACAATAATATGCTCTATCGATCCCGGCGGGTGCGGGTGAGAAACACGGTCAGCCCCCGGCTGGGTCAGCAGTAAATAGATATCGCGGCGGGCGCCGGGCGGGCAGGCCGCCAGCAGAATAGCCTGATAGTGGGCCTGCTCAGCCACCACCTTGGTCCCTTCCCCGCGACGCAGCACCTGCGTTTTTTGCGCCTGCGGCTCCAGCAGCCGGGCGAACGGAATATCGAGCGCGACGCAAAGCGACCAGAGCGTCTCGAGGCTGGGGTTACCGTTGCCTGACTCCAGCTGCGATAGCGTCGATTTGGCAATACCGGCCCGGCGCGCGACTTCCGCCAGCGAGAGCCCGGTGCGCGAGCGCTCGCGTACCAGACTCCGGGCAATCAGACTAATTGGCTGTGTCATTCACGGCTCCGCGTTTTTTATATAGAACGATTCGTTCGACTTGAAAGTCGAGAGGGTTGCGTTCATTATAATGGAAATTCGTTCGATATGGCTAAATAGTATGAAACAGCACTTCTCCTGTCTCAAAGGGGACACGATAAAAGCGATAGTCTTAGTCTGCCTGGCCGTGGGCGTCGTCGGCCTCTCCTACGGCTCGCTGGCGATAGCCTATGGCTTCCCGGTGTGGGTGCCGTTCGTGCTGTCGATTTGCGTGCTGGCGGGCGCCTCGGAGTTTATGTTTATCGGCATCGTCGCCAGCGGCGGTAACCCGCTGGCCGCCGCCGCCGCGGGATTACTGGTCAACGCCCGCCACGTGCCGTTCGGCGTGACGGTTCGCGATCTGGTCGGCAGGCGCGGCGCCAGCCTGCTGGGCTGCCATATTATGAATGACGAAAGCGTGGTCTTCGGGCTGTCGCAGAAAACGCCGGAGCAGAGTAAAGCCGCCTACTGGCTGTGCGGACTCGGCGTGGCTATCATCTGGCCGCTGGGCGCGCTGCTTGGAGCCCTGGTCGGCAAGATCCTGCCGGCCCCGGAAACCATCGGCCTCGATGCCGTCTTCCCCGCCATTCTGCTGGCGCTGGTCATTCCCGCGTTTAAAAACCGCACCACCTTAATTCGCGCCTGCAGCGGTGCGGCGTTATCCCTCGCAGCGGTCTCCTTTGCGCCAACGGGACTGCCGGTGCTGTTCTCCCTGTTCGGCCTGCTGGCGAGGAAAAAATAATGGGCAACATCACGCTGTTTATCATCGGGATCGCTATCCTGTCGGCAGGAACCTACCTGATGCGCCTCGGCGGCGCGAAGATTGGTAGCCGGCTGGCGCTTTCCGAGCGTTCTCAGGCGCTGCTCTCGGACGCCGCGACGGTACTGCTATTTTCCGTCGCCCTGGCGACCACATTTTATGAAAGCGAACATTTTGCCGGTATGGCGCGGGTGCTGGGGGTGGGCTTCGCGGTATTCCTCGCCTGGCGCAAGATGCCGCTGATCGTGGTGATTATTGCCGCGGCAGTGGTTACCGCCCTGCTGCGGCTGGCGGGCGTCGCCTGACCCGGCCTACGAAACCGGCAATATCAAATATTTACGCAATTCCTGTAGGCCCGAGCAAGCGAATCGCCGCTGGACAGTTACAATCGAGCTTAACGTAATTCTTTAATATTGCTGCATTTTTTCTTCAAGCCAACGGATAGCGGACGCCATATCCAGCGGTTTTTGCTGATCCACGGTAAACACCGGCCCCAGCCGCATTGGTTCCGCCCGCTGCGCCAGCTGGGCCAGCTCCGGAAGATACTCTTCGCCCGGGTGTCCCGGCTTGCGATCCTGCAACCGGCTGGCATAGCGCGACACCGCAAGCTCGGGCGAGATGCGGTTCCAGATTTCCAGAACCTTTTCAACGCCCGCCTGCTGCAGCTGCAGCTGCAACGTTTCGCGCGGCTGAAAACCAAACCAGGCGTCGATTAGCCAAATACAGCCTGCCGGAGCGTGGCCGACGATCGACCAGATGACGTCATAAGCGGCGCAGCCCAGCTGTCGATTGAAAGACCTGTCGATTTCGCTAAAGCACGCCATAAACGGCTCTTTAATACCGTCGATGGTCAGCTGCGGCAGATTGAAGGTTGCCGATAGCTGCCGGGTGACGGTGCTTTTGCCCGATGCGGGAATGCCGTTAATTAAAATCACCGTTTTGCAGCGTGGAGTGAGATGTCTGTTCATAACAACGCGACGACCTCCTCTCTGCTGCTGGCGGCCCGCAGCTTCGCCATGGTCTCGTTATTATCGAGCAGCGCGACAATCGCCCGAATGCCCTCCTCAATATGGGCATTGCTGTCCTGCGCGCCGAACATAATCACAATATCCGCCTTCTCGCTATCGGCAAAATGAATTGGCTGATCCAACACAACCAGGCTAAAACAGTTGCGCCTGACGCCGCATTCCGGCCTGGCGTGGGGGATGGCGACGCCTTCATCAAAAACGTAATAGGCGCCGTGGTTCAGGGTATTATCAATTACCGCCTGACCGTAATCTGCCGAGATATACCCTTTCGTGACCAGCGGGCTGGCCGCCAGATGGATCACTTTCTGCCAGTCGGACTCCGTGACGCCGACCTGAATCGCATCGGCCTCAATAAGCAGTTCTTTTATCGTCATCATGACTCCCTAAATATTGCGGCGAATAATATTGCGTAACTCATCAATGCGAACAAAAAGCGCATCTATTTCCTGCCGGTGAGTCTTACTTTTGGCATACACCGACAGCGCCCGGTTATAAATCAGCATTAAGGCTTTCTGTACTTCGCCATTACCCGGGTTGCCCTGGAGTTCAGCTTCCAGTCTGACTATTTCCCCCGCCAGCTGACGGGACTGTTCGTCATAATCCTGCGGTGGGCTACTCTCTTTTTTCCACAACGTTTTCAAAGATTCAAACATAGCGAGCTCCTCCCTGACGGACAGCAGGGCAACAAAATACGGTTTAAAAATAAGCTTTTATTTAAACAGGGCGATTTTTTCCATTAATACATTGGTGACCGCATTATTCGCCGGAATTAAAAATTTGCGTACACTGTCGTTCACTTTGCCTTTTTCAAAAGTGGTTTTACAGCGATCGACCCACTGGACGTTCATTTCAGTGCCGACGTTCACCTTGTTGATGCCTTCAGTGACGGCCAAACGCATATCCTCATCGCTGACGCCGGTGCCGCCGTGCAGCACTAACGGCACGCCGGTCGCGATGCTAATCTCTTTCAGCCGCTGGTGCTGGATTTGCGCCTTACCGGTATAAAGGCCGTGCACCGTGCCCACGGAAACCGCCAGCATATCCACCCTCGTCTCCCCAACAAAGCGTTTGGCATCTTCCACCGTGGTGAAGCAAATATCTTCCGCGGCAACGGCTTTGCCATCTTCCGAGCCGCCGATCGCCCCCAGCTCTCCTTCTACCGTAATATTCCGCGGGCGCGCCATCTCCACCACGATGCGGGTATTGCCGATATTCTCTTCCAGATCCAGATGCGAGCCGTCGTACATCACTGATGAAAATCCGGCATCCATGGCCGTTTCAATGGCGCTAATATCAGAGCAGTGATCCAGATGCAGGCAGGTCGGCACGTTTTCACTTTCCGCTAATGAACGAACCGCATCCACCAGTAAACGATAGCCGAGATATTCAGCCGTCCCGGTAGAGATTTGAATCATTAACGGGCTATGGCTTTGTTGCGCCGCTTTGAAAAATGCCGGCAGCATTTCAATACAATGCAAATTAAATGAGCCAATGGCCTTAAAATTTCTTTCCTGCGCAATTTTCAGAATAGCGTTGAAGTTATACAGACTCATGAACATTTTCCCCTTTCGGCTTCGCTGATTTACCGTTTACGAACCATGCCAGTGCGGCAACAAAAACAATGAACAGGGCGACAAATAGCCAGTTATTCTGGAAGGCATGGCCTAATACCAAACCGGAACTAATGACGTCCGAATCGCTGAAGGTGACGCCGGTAAAGCCGTAGCTTTCCAACATCGGCACTAAAATAGCGGGCAGGAAGGTGATAAACAGGCCGTGGATCACGCCGCCAATCATCGCCCCACGGCGGCCGCCCAGCGCGTTGCCGAACACGCCCGCCGTCCCCCCGGCAAAAAAGTTGGTTAACAGGCCAGGCAGGATCATCGCCAGGCCAAACATGGGAAATACCAGCATGCCGATGATGGAGCCGACGGTGGTCGCCAGGAAGCCGACGATCACCGCGTTGGGCGCATAGGGAAACAGCACCGGGCAATCCAGCGCGGGCTTTGCGTCCGGGACAATGCGCATCGCAATCCCGCGAAATGCCGGAACCAGCTCGTTAAGCAATAAGCGCACGCCGCTGTAGAGAACGAATACCCCCGCCACAAACTGAATGGACTGCATAAAGGCGTACATCAGGTAGTTAATGCCGTTGGAGAACTGCGCGATATATTCCGGGCCCGCCGCAACCGCGGGAATGAGATACATCGGCACCATCACTACCGCCATCGCGAGATAGGTGTCCTGAAGAAACTTAAAGTTGTCCGGTAACTCCAGATCTTCCGTTGAACGAGACCCTTTACCCACCACTTTAGCCACCGCTGCCTGCACCAGATAGCCGATAGTGCAGAAATGCCCCAGCGCCACATCATCGGAACCGGTAATGCGCCTGACCACCGGCTGCGCCAGAGCGGGCATCAGTACCGCCATCACGCCGCCGAAAATACCGCCGGTTAAAATCAGCGGAAGCCCGGTCAGCCCGGCTTTAAAGCCAATCACCGCGCCGATAGTCGCCATCCACAGCAGCGCCTGGCCGGTCAGGAAGATATATTTGAGCGGCGTTAGGCGGGCAATAATGATGTTGACGGCAAAAATCACCATCAGGGTCAGCGCAACTTCGGAGCCTAATTCACGGTTGGCTAATCCGGCAATGGCGGCGACATCGGTAATGTAGCCTTTCATGCCAAATCCCTGCGTGAAAATATCGTTAAGGAACGTTAGCGTGGCGACAATAATGTTGATCCCGGCCATCATAATTAAGAAACCGAGTAGCGTTTTAAACGTCCCTTCCGCCGTTTTACCCGCTGATTTTTTTTGCAGAATCAGGCCCAGCATCGCAATAAATGCAATTAATATCGATGCCTGGCCGAGTAAATCTTTGACGATAAACTCTACAAAGCTATTCATAGTCCGCTACCTTCAGGTTACGTTCTTTTAAGAATGCGACGATCTTCGCTTCAATCTCGTCTTTATCCGTCAGCTTATGCAGTACCACCACGCGTTTAATTTCCTCCTCACTGGCATCTGCCGTTAATATATCGGCAAAGGTTTTTTGCGTCAGAATCATATCTGATTTAAACGCCCCGGCTTCGGAAATAGTGGTATGTTCAATCTGCGCTGGAATCTCCAGTTTCTTTAAAACAGCCTTCGCCGTCATTTCAATAGCAAAGCTTGAACCGAGGCCGCAGCCACATACGCATAGAATTTTCAGCATGTAGGGTCTCCTCAAATTATATTGAGTTTTTTGGCAAGTTTATAATGATGTCCTTCAGTGTCGACCAGACGTTTTTTCATACTAACTAAATCAATCGGAATAGGTTTATTACTTGAATTAATTATAATGGCTTTATTTTTCATCCCTGACTGAATGCAGCGAACCACTTCACTGGCCATAATAGTGCCCTGATAAATTTCTTCGCAGGTCGGATCGCCATTGCGCAAACCGTAGCCAACGATAGTTTTACGAATACGCACGCCAATTTGCGGTTCGAGCTGCTTAATCATGGTATCAATGGCTCCCTGAAATCCGGGAGAGTACTCCCTGGTGTAGCCTTCAGAGCACAGGATCACCACGCTATTCTGCTGTGTCAGCTTATGCTTCACCCGCTCGGCCAGCGCTTCCAACGGCAGCTGCGATTCCGGGATCAGGGCGATATCGGCGTTACTTTTTATCGCGGATTGCAACGTTAACTCTCCACAATAACCTCCCAGAATTTCGACCATAAATACGCGGCCCGGTAATGCTCTTCCAGTATTTCTTAAGCGGGAAACTTCTTTAATAATCTGCTCGCAGGCGGTGGAGAAACCAATCGTATAATCACTCCCGTACACATCATTATCGATAGTCATCCCGACGCCAAAACAGTTAATATCAAATTCGCTCAGCGTATTGAGAAACTGCAGGCTACCATCACCGCCGGCCATAATCAGCACATCAATGCGCAGTGATTTAATTTTTTTGGCTATTGTTTCATATTCACTACGCAGCAACCGACGACTGGTGCGCCCGGAGGTAATGATCGGAATAGAGGCAATGGAGAAATCGACCAGATCGCGCCAGGCGACCTCATGATGATTTTTATCCAACAGCCCGGGTATTCCACCATTAAAAATGGTGATATCGGCATTCGCCAGTCTGGCAACCTGGAATATAAAATTATTAATTCCAGAAACATCACCACCGCTAATAACAATGCCAATTTTCATTGCCTGCCTCCGCTGTTTTGCTTGCCCACATTTTTCCCTGAGTTCAAGGGCGTTATTTGCAGTACAGATCACAATATGCTGATAAATCTCTGCCAGCCTAATATTGACAGTGGGTTTATTAGCTCGTTTTTTGTGATCAACATCTGTTTTATAAAATGAGATCGTCTTAACAGTTATTTCTTTATTTTCTTTAAGATCATTAGGTTGCTTGAGGAGATAACTGTGCGGGCGGGCTGCCCATTTTCATCCCTAAATCCAGCGATGATGAAAAGGCGGAAATGTGATAAATAGCGCATTTTTTGCGTCAGGAAGCGCGCAGCCGGCATCGGGACATCCATCTCGATAATATCGGCGAATTAAAAAACCAGATTAAAGCGATGTGCGCCAGCGCCGGTAGCGATAATCGCGAGGGTGAGGTCACCACGCTACGCGGCCCCGTGTCCGGTGGCGAAATAATCCGTATTGCCGCCAATGCGGATGATGGCGTGCTGAGCACCAGCCAGCTTCTGCCAAAGGCGATGAGCGATGAGCGATGAGCGATGAGCGATGAGCGATGAGGTTATTTTTCGCGACTTTTGCCACAGCGGGAACCTTTTATTGTCAACTAGTCAACGTCCTGCAATAACCGGACCTCCATGCTAAAAAATTTAATTAACAACTACATAATGATTTATCAGACACAAAAAAAGCGCCCTGAGGCGCTCTTTCAACAGTAGCTCTTAAGCTTATTTATTCAGTTCCGCCGTCATATGCACGCGGTTACCGGTAAAGGCTTCGGTAATTTTATAAGATGATGCGCCAGCAGCCTGGGCCTGAGCGGCAATTTTCGCTTCAGCACCGTCCATAGTTGCGGCGGTGGCGGTCACGCTTTCAGCAGCGAAAGAACCAAAAGAAGCGGCCAGAGCGATAACTGCGACAAAAGTTTTGACGTTTTTCATGAGATAAATCCTTCAGTAAGTTGTTTGGGTAAGGCGTTGTGCCTTGATGAGATAAATAATAGACCTCACATCCCATAACAAAAAGCGGAAGGATTTGTTCACATCATTCAAAAAAATTGATTGTATTTTAACCCGCAATAATCCGCTGCGGGTGGGTATAAATCGTTGCTCTGCCCGGCTTGCAAAAACCGACCAGCGTCAGGTTGCAGCGTTCCGCAACCTCAACCGCCAGCGCGGTCGCGGCGGAGACCGCAAACAGGATTTCCACGCCGCACATGGCCGCCTTCTGCACCATCTCGTAGCTGGCCCGGCTGGAGACCAGCGCCGCGCCGTTCTGCCAGTCGTTTCCCTCCTCCACGCGCCGTCCGAGCAGCTTGTCGAGAGCGACGTGACGGCCAACGTCTTCATGCCCGCCCGCCAGCTGGCCCGACGGACGAACCCAGGCGGCCGCGTGGGTGCACCCGGTGATGCGGCCGATGGGCTGCACGTCGTTAAGGTGCTCCAGCGCGCGATCGAGGTTCGCGAGGTTGAAGGTTTGCGTAAACGGCAGCGGCCGCACCGGCCTGCCGATATCGTTTAGCTGCTCCACGCCGCATACTCCGCAGCCGGTGCGTCCCGCCAGCGCGCGGCGGCGCTCTTTCAGCCCCATAAACCGCCGGCTGGAGAGCTCAATTCTGACGGCCAGGCCGTTGCATTCCTGCACCACGTCCATGCCGTAGATCTCGGCGCGATTTTCGATAATCCCTTCGGACAACGAAAAACCGACGGCGAACCGCTGCAGATCGCCCGGAGAGGCCATCATCACGACGTGGGAGATGCCGTTATAGACCAGGGCGACCGGCACCTCTTCAGCTAACTCGTCCGGCTGAGGATGTTGCAAATTATCGCGCTTCCACAGCGCGACCTGGCGGTAACCCGTGACAGTAGTCACATTTTTGATTTGTTCGAGAGGGTTCTTATTCACTTTGTCTTAACCGTATTGGAACAGGCATACACACAATGTGGTATTCTTTACATACCCCCTCAAGAAAGAGGGTGATTGCCCCTAATTCTGAACCTTTGCGGCCCTTACCGCAAAGTAAATAACTACATGTGACAATGTCGATACAAGGAGTGAACCATGCAGGTCAGCAGAAGGCAGTTCTTTAAGATCTGCGCTGGCGGTATGGCAGGTACAACGGCAGCAACGCTGGGCTTCGCCCCGGCTATTGCGCTCGCGGAGACCCGGCAATATAAGCTGCTGCGTACCCGTGAAACCCGCAACACCTGTACGTACTGTTCCGTTGGCTGTGGGCTGTTAATGTATAGCCTCGGTGACGGTGCGAAAAACGCCAAAGCATCCATCTTTCATATCGAAGGTGACCCCGATCATCCGGTCAACCGTGGCGCACTCTGCCCGAAAGGGGCCGGCCTGGTGGACTTTATCCACTCCGAAAGCCGACTGAAATTCCCGGAATATCGCGCACCTGGCTCCGATAAATGGCAGCAAATCAGCTGGGACGATGCGTTCGATCGTATCGCGAAGCTGATGAAAGAAGACCGTGATGCCAACTTTGTCGCCAAAAACGACGCCGGCACCACCGTTAACCGCTGGCTGACCACCGGTATGCTGTGCGCATCCGCCTCCAGCAACGAAACCGGCTATTTAACGCAGAAATTCACCCGCGCGCTCGGTATGCTCGCGGTCGACAACCAGGCGCGCGTCTGACACGGACCAACGGTAGCAAGTCTTGCTCCAACATTTGGTCGCGGTGCGATGACGAACCACTGGGTTGACATTAAAAATGCCAACCTCATTGTGGTCATGGGCGGTAACGCCGCTGAAGCGCATCCGGTAGGATTCCGCTGGGCGATGGAAGCCAAAATTCACAATGGCGCGAAGCTCATTGTTATCGACCCGCGCTTTACGCGCACCGCGTCGGTAGCCGACTTCTATACCCCGATTCGCTCTGGTACTGACATTACCTTCCTGTCAGGCGTCATCCTGTACCTGTTGAATAACGAAAAAATCAACCGCGAGTACACCGAAGCCTATACCAACGCCAGCCTGATCGTGCGTGAGGATTACAGCTTCGATGACGGCCTGTTTAGCGGCTATGACGCCGAAAAACGCAGCTACGATAAGACCAGCTGGAACTACGAGCTGGACGAAAACGGCTTTGCCAAACGCGATACCTCCCTTCAGCATCCGCGCTGCGTCTGGAACCTGCTGAAACAGCACGTCTCCCGCTATACGCCGGAGGTTGTGGAAAATATCTGCGGGACGCCAAAAGCCGACTTCCTGAAAGTCTGCGAATACATCGCCGAAACCAGCGCCCATGATAAAACCGCGTCGTTCCTCTATGCCCTTGGCTGGACGCAGCACTCTATCGGCGCGCAGAACATCCGCACCATGGCGATGATCCAGCTGCTGCTCGGCAATATGGGGATGGCGGGCGGCGGCGTGAACGCGCTGCGCGGCCACTCCAATATTCAGGGGCTGACCGACCTGGGGCTGCTCTCCACCAGCCTGCCGGGTTACATGAACCTGCCGAGCGAAAAACAGGCCGATATCCAGACTTACCTGGCCGCCAGCACGCCGAAACCGCTGCTGAAGGATCAGGTGAACTACTGGGGCAACTACCCGAAATTCTTCGTCTCAATGATGAAGGCCTTCTACGGCGATAAGGCAACAGCGGAGAACAGCTGGGGCTTTGACTGGCTGCCGAAGTGGGATAAAGGGTACGACGTTCTGCAGTACTTCGAGATGATGAACCAGGGCAAAGTGAACGGCTATATTTGCCAGGGCTTTAACCCTGTGGCCTCGTTCCCGAATAAAAACAAGGTCGTCGCCTCGCTGTCGAAGCTGAAGTTCCTGGTCACTATCGACCCGCTCAACACCGAAACGTCCACCTTCTGGCAAAACCACGGCGAGTCGAACGACGTCGATCCGGCGAAAATCCAGACCGAAGTCTTCCGCCTGCCGTCGACCTGCTTCGCCGAAGAGAATGGCTCTATCGTCAACTCCGGACGCTGGCTGCAGTGGCACTGGAAAGGCGCGGACGCCCCGGGGATTGCGGCAACCGACGGTGAGATCCTCGCCGGCATCTTCTTACGCCTGCGTAAGATGTACGCCGAAAACGGGGGTCCGGTTCCGGAACCGGTGCTGAATATGAGCTGGGACTACTCCACCCCGCATGAACCGGCTTCGGAAGAAGTGGCGATGGAGAGCAACGGCAAGGCGCTGGCGGATATAACCGACCCGGCCACCGGCGCGGTTATCGTCAAGAAAGGCCAGCAGCTCAGCTCCTTTGCGCAGCTGCGCGATGACGGTACTACCTCCAGCGGCTGCTGGATCTTCGCCGGCAGCTGGACGCCGGACGGCAACCAGATGGCGAGACGCGATAACGCCGACCCGTCGGGCCTCGGTAATACCCTGGGCTGGGCATGGGCGTGGCCGCTTAACCGCCGCATCCTGTATAACCGTGCTTCCGCAGACCCGCAGGGCAAACCGTGGGATCCGAAGCGCCAGATCCTCAAATGGGATGGCGCAAAATGGGGCGGCATGGATATTCCTGACTACAGCGCCGCCGCGCCGGGCAGCGACGTCGGGCCGTTTATCATGCAGCCTGAAGGGATGGGCCGCCTGTTTGCTATCGACAAAATGGCGGAAGGACCGTTCCCTGAGCACTACGAACCGTTCGAAACGCCGCTGGGCACTAACCCGCTGCACCCCAACGTGGTCTCCAACCCGGCCGCCCGCGTCTTTAAGGGTGACCTGGAGCAGATGGGTAAAGCGGATAAGTTCCCGTACGTTGGCACCACCTATCGTCTCACCGAGCACTTCCACTACTGGACCAAGCACGCGTTGCTCAACGCCATCGCGCAGCCGGAACAGTTTGTTGAAATCGGCGAGAAGCTGGCGAATAAGCTCGGTATTGCCCACGGCGATACCGTCAGAGTCTCCTCCAACCGCGGCTATATCAAGGCCAAGGCGGTGGTGACCAAGCGAATTCGCACGCTGAAGGTGGACGGTAAGGATATCGATACTATCGGTATTCCGATCCACTGGGGCTATGAAGGCGTGGCGAAGAAGGGCTTTATCGCCAACACGCTAACGCCGTTCGTTGGTGATGCGAATACGCAGACGCCGGAGTTCAAAGCCTTCCTCGTGAACGTGGAAAAGGTGTAAGGGAGACGACTTATGGCTTATCAATCGCAAGACATTATTCGTCGTTCCGCGACTAACGGTTTCACCCCCGCGCCTCAGGCGCGGGACCACCAGCAGGAGGTGGCGAAGCTTATCGACGTCACCACCTGCATCGGCTGTAAAGCCTGTCAGGTGGCCTGTTCGGAGTGGAACGATATCCGTGATGAGGTCGGTCACAACGTCGGCGTGTACGACAACCCGGCCGATCTAACCGCCAAATCCTGGACGGTAATGCGCTTCTCTGAAGTGGAGCAAAACGACAGGCTGGAGTGGTTAATTCGTAAGGATGGCTGCATGCACTGCGCCGATCCGGGCTGCCTGAAGGCGTGCCCGGCAGAAGGCGCTATCATTCAGTATGCTAACGGTATCGTTGATTTCCAGTCCGAGCAGTGCATCGGCTGCGGCTACTGCATTGCCGGCTGTCCGTTCGACGTGCCGCGCCTGAACCCGGAAGACAACCGCGTCTACAAGTGCACGCTGTGCGTCGATCGCGTCAACGTCGGCCAGGAGCCGGCCTGTGTGAAAACCTGCCCGACCGGCGCTATCCACTTTGGCTCCAAAGAGGATATGAAAGTGCTGGCAGGCGAGCGCGTCGCCGAGCTGAAAACCCGCGGTTATGACAACGCGGGCCTGTACGATCCGGCCGGCGTCGGCGGCACGCACGTGATGTACGTCCTGCATCATGCCGACAAGCCGAATCTGTACCACGGCCTGCCGGAAAACCCGGAAATCAGCGCCACCGTGAAGTTCTGGAAAGGCATCTGGAAACCGCTCGCGGCGGTGGGCTTTGCCGCGACCTTCGCAGCCAGCATCTTCCACTACGTCGGCGTCGGTCCGAACCGTGCGGAAGAGGAAGAAGACAACCTGCATGAAGAGAATGACGAGGTGCGCAAATGAAAAGACGTGACACCATCGTGCGCTACACGGCGCCGGAGCGAATCAACCACTGGGTGACCGCCTTCTGCTTTATGCTGGCGGCCATCAGCGGGCTGGGGTTCTTTTTCCCCTCCTTCAACTGGCTGATGCAGATCATGGGCACCCCGCAGCTGGCGCGAATTCTGCACCCGTTTGTCGGGGTTATCATGTTTGCCTCGTTCATCATCATGTTTTTCCGCTACTGGCATCACAACCTAATCAATCGGGATGATATCTTTTGGGCGAAGAATATTCGTAAGATCGTCGTCAACGAGGAGGTAGGTGACACCGGGCGCTATAACTTCGGCCAGAAATGCGTATTCTGGGCGGCGATTATTTTCCTGGTTCTGCTGCTGATAAGCGGCGTGATCATCTGGCGTCCGTATTTTGCGCCTGCGTTCTCAATCCCGGTGATCCGATTTGCGCTAATGCTGCATTCATTTGCCGCAGTGGCGTTAATTGTGGTTATCATGGTGCATATCTACGCCGCCCTGTGGGTGAAAGGCACCATTACCGCGATGGTGGAAGGTTGGGTTACCAAATCATGGGCGAAGAAACATCACCCACGCTGGTATCGCGAAGTCCGCCAGAAACAGGAAAAAAAGACTGAATGAGTATTCGCATAATCCCGCAAGATGAGCTGGGTTCGAGCGAGAAACGCACGGCGGAATATATTCCGCCGCTACTGTTCCCCAGGCTAAAAAATCTTTATAACCGGCGCGCCGAGCGCCTGCGCAAGCTGGCGGAGAGCAACCCGCTGGGCGACTATCTGCGCTTTGCCGCGCTGATCGCCCACGCCCAGGAAGTGGTGCTGTATGACCATCCGCTGCAGATGGATTTGACGGCCCGCCTCAAAGAGGCGAATGCCCAGGGCAAACCGCCGCTGGATATTCACGTCCTGCCGCGCGATAAGCACTGGCACAAGCTGCTGCATTCGCTTATCGCCGAGCTGAAGCCGGAAATGAGCGGCCCGGCGCTGGCGGTCATCGAAAACCTGGAAAAAGCGTCCGAACAGGAGCTTGAGCTGATGGCGAACGCGCTTTTCGCCTCCGACTTTGCTTTGGTCAGCAGCGATAAGGCCCCGTTTATCTGGGCCGCGCTGTCGCTCTACTGGGCGCAGATGGCGAGCCTGATCCCCGGTAAAGCCCACGCCGAGTACGGCGAACAGCGTCAGCACTGCCCGGTTTGTGGCTCGATGCCGGTCTCCAGCATGGTGCAAATCGGTACCACTCAGGGGCTGCGCTACCTGCACTGCAATCTGTGCGAAACCGAATGGCACGTCGTGCGCGTGAAGTGCAGCAACTGCGAACAGAGCCGCGATTTGAACTACTGGTCGCTGGACAACGAGCAGGCGGCGATCAAGGCTGAAAGCTGCGGCGACTGCGGGACCTACCTGAAGATTATGTATCAGGAAAAGGATCCCAACGTCGAAGCCGTCGCTGACGATCTTGCCTCGCTGGTGCTGGACGCCCATATGGAGCAGGAAGGTTTTGCCCGCAGCTCTATCAACCCGTTTATGTTCCCGGGTGAAGGCGAATAAAAAGTAGTTGATGGCCGGGTAACCCAGGTTGCCCGGCCAGCCATCAGGCCGCACAGGCCGAAGCCTCACCGACGTTATCCGCGCCCTTTTGTACTCCATCTCCCCGCTCCAGCCGCAAAAAATCCCGTGTTCATCCGCCATAAACCAGGCTATAAAGCTGTATATCCATACAGAAAAAAGGATTGAGAGATGACGCTGGAAAAAGGCATTAACCGCCTGGTGGATGAGTTTATCGCGGCGGGCCGCCCCTCTTCGCGGGAGCAGAATATTGATGACCGGAGAGCGGGCTACGTGGCAAGCGTGGTGCTGGCCGGCGCGCCTGAAACCCGCGTGCAGGTCGAGGATATCGCCTTAGAAGGCATGACCTTTCGCGTGGTATCGCCGCTTGATGCCGAGGGCGCGCTGCCCACCGTTATTTACTATCACGGCGGCTGTTTTATCAGCGGCGGCTTTGCTACCCACGATCGACAGCTTCGACAGCTGGCGTATGAGAGCCGCTGCCGGGTCATCGCCGTGCAGTACCGGCTGGCGCCTGAACATACCTTCCCTGCCGCACATGACGATGCGCAGCGCGGCGCCGAAATTATCCACCGCCACGCCGGGCGGCTGGGGGTCGATACCGCACGCATAACGCTTGCCGGAGACAGCGCCGGCGGCCATCTTGCCCTGGTTACCGCCCTGCGCCTGAAAGCCGCGGCAGAGTGGCGGCCCGCGCAGCTAATCCTGATTTACCCGATGCTGGACGCCACCGCCCGCTCGGCAAGCTACGTCAGCAACGGCGAAGATTACATCATCACCCGGGATACGCTGCTGAGCGGCTACGAGATCTATCTCTCGTCGACCGACGTTTCCCACCCGGAGGCGAGCCCGCTGTGGCGAGAAGACTTCAGCGGCCTGCCGCCGGTGCATATTATTACCGCAGAGTACGACCCGCTGCGTGATGAAGGTGAGGCGTTATATCGCCGGCTGCTCGAGCAGAACGTCGAGTGCAGCGCTCAGCGCTATCTCGGGGTTATTCACGGCTTCTTTCAGCTTGCGGGGATAAGCCCGGCGGCGCGGGGTGCTATGCGGGATATCGCCTGGCGAAGCGGTTCACCAGGCGCCGCATAAGGCAGGAGAGGCGGGCTACTCTTCTTCGTTGCCGCCCTCTTCGTACGAGCCAAACGGCTTCGCGGGCAGAACGATATAAATGCCTTCAAAAACGGCACCCAGGTTCTCATCGCCAAACAGCTCAACCTGCAGCTGTACCCGCGCCTTTCGGCCGCGAGCGAGGCGGTCAAGATCGCCGCTTAAGGAGCCGAGGTCCGCCACCGCGCTCGGGCGGCCGCTGATCGGCTGGCTGTAGCGGATATGCGCGTCGGCGAGGATAATCGTTCCGCCGAGGTGCCGCTCGCGCAGCATCAGCCAAATAAGCCCCCAGCCGGTGAGAGTTGCCTGGGAAAAGAGGCTCCCGGCAAACAGCGTGTGGTGCGGATTCTGGTTGCCGGCTTCCGGCATGGTGGTGATGAATTTTTTCCCGGTGTACTGCTGAATGCGCACGCCCATTTTTTCGCTGAGCGGAATGTGCTGATACCAGGCCTGCTGCAGCTGTCCGCACCAGTCGCCACGGTGAAGAATGTCGTCCAGCGAGGCAATCGGCTTGATCATCAGGAAATGGCGGATAGGCGTGGTGGTTGGCGTAGTTATCTCGCCCTGGTTAACGAACCCCAGCTTGGCGAAGAAATCCACCGCGTCCTCGCGGGCGCTGCAGGTTACGCGCTTCACCCCTTCCTGACGCGCCACCGACTCCAGGGTCATCGCCATTAAGGTCCCGAGCCCTTTATCCTGTACGGAAGGGTGCACCGCCATAAAGCGAATAGAGGCTTCATTTTCGGCGTTCACGTACAGCCGCCCTACGGCGACCAAATTTCCGTCCTCATCGACCACCATCTGGTGATGCGCCATGGCATCCCAGGCATCGCGTTCCGACCCTTTTGGTTGATGCAGCGGCTTACGCAGCATCTCCCAGCGGAACTGATAGTAGCTCTCTAACTCTTCTTCTGTTTGCGGTACACGAAGGTGATACATAGCTGTACTCTCTTTTGTTACCCGCAGCCGGCCCGGAAGCTGACTCATACCTGTAACCAGAAGGTGACAGGGCCATCATTGACCAGCGAGACCTGCATATCCGCAGCGAATCTCCCGGTCTGTGTGTGCATTTCCTGTTGGCGGCAGCGCGCGACGAAATAGTCGTACAGCGCCTCAGCGGCATCAGGCGCGGCGCCTTTTGAGAAGCCCGGGCGCATGCCGCGCTCGGTATCCGCAGCCAGCGTAAACTGGGAAACTACCAGCACGCTGCCACCAGCCTGCTGGACGTTAAGATTCATTTTGCCTTCCGCATCGCTAAAGATGCGGTAGCCGAGCACGCGTTCACAGAGGCGGTTCGCCTTCTGCTCATCGTCATCTTTCTCGACCCCTAGCAGCACCAGAAGCCCCGGGCCGATTTCACCCGTCACCTCGCCCTCCACGGTAACGCTTGCACGGGATACGCGTTGAATTAATGCAATCATGGTTGTTCTGTTTCTTCTTTTTTTAGTTTGCGGTATTCCCCGAGAGTGACAGTAATTTCAGCCCCAAGCAAGACGATACACCACGTCCAGTACACCCAAACAAACAAAAGGGGCACCACGGCTATGACGCCATAAATCAGCTGGTACGACGGAAAGGCGGTGATATACAGGGCAAACGCTTTTTTACCGGCCTCAAACAGCAGCGCGGCCACCAGCGAACCAATCAGCGCGTCGCGGTTTCGCACCTGCGCCGTCGGGACAATGCTGTAAAGCAGCCAAAACGCCGCCCAGGATAGAATCAGCGGGAAGATGCGCAGCACGTCATCAATGACGCTATTGAGGTCGCTGGCCCAGCGCAGCGACAGCAGGTATGAGCTGATCGCCAGGCTGGCCCCCGCCAGTAAGGGTCCGAGGGTAAGGATCATCCAGTAGACCGCAAAAGAGTAAATTTTTGGCCGGGCGCGCGGGCTGCGCCAGATGGTATTCAGCGCGCTATCTATCGAATACATCAGCAGCAGCGACGTCACGATCAGCCCGCAGGCGCCCACCGCCGTCATTCGGCTGGAGTTCGCGACAAACTGCTCGATATAGCGCTGAATGACGTCCCCCGTCGCCGGGATAAAGTTGGCAAAGATGAAGTGGCGTATCTGCCCGCTCACTTCAGAAAACATGGGAAAAGCGGAGAAAAGCGCGAACACCACGGCAATCAGCGGCACCAGCGCGAGTAACGACACGTAGGCAAGATTCCCTGCCAGCGTCGTCATATTATCTTCATCAATCCGGTGCCACAGCAGCTTTAGCCAGGCCAGCAGCGGACGGCAGCGATGCTTTGCTTTTTGATGAACGGTTTTTAACATAATCATTGCGCAAAGTAGTCGGGGATAGTCTCCTTTCCGGTCACCAAAATACTGGTTATTCCCAGCCGGTTCGCACCGGCGATATTCTCGGCATTATCGTCAAAGAAGACCGTATCGGCAGCGGAAAATCCCTCCTGCTGCAGAACGCTTTGGTAGATCCGCTCCTCGGGCTTACGCATCCCCATCTCCTGCGAAAGATAGATACGGTCGGCCGCGGCGCGCACCTGCGGATATTCATCTGGCCAGAAAGTGGTGTGCAGGCGGTTGGTATTCGACAGCACGACGACGCGGTGTCCCTGCTCGCGTAGCTTGTGCATAATCGCGATGACCTCCGGACGCAGCGCCACAAACACGGCCTGCCAGCCGTGGGAAAACTGCTCATAGCTCAGCGCCATATTCATCTCATGGCACATCGCTTCAGCGAAGGCTTCATCGCTGATTTCACCGCGCTCGTGCTGGCGAAACGCCTCACCCATGGTGAAGTGCTGCTTCAGCGTCGCCAGCGGAATGCGGCTTAAATCACTCCACGTCCCGAGTACCCGGTTGAAGTCGATGTCGACAATCACATTACCTAAATCAAAGATATAGAGCATGGCCCTCTCCTTTTGCACCGTGGAAAATTAACTGTAGCGGGAAAGGCGAGGTTTGACTATGAGGTGGGGGCTTTGGAGACAAAAAAGAAACCCCGCCATTAAGGCGGGGTTTAGATATCAACGGACGGCAAGAATTAGTCTTCTTTCGAACCGCGCATAGCGCGTTTACGATCGTTCTCGGTCAGGTGACGTTTACGAATACGTACGGAAGCAGGGGTAACTTCTACCAGTTCGTCGTCATCGATGAACTCGAGAGCTTGCTCCAGAGACATCTTGATCGGCGGAACCAGAACCGTTGCTTCGTCAGTACCGGACGCACGCATGTTGGTCAGTTTCTTACCGGTCAGGCAGTTTACAGTCAGGTCGTTAGAACGACTGTGAATACCGATGATCTGGCCTTCGTAAACTTCAGCACCGTGGCCCAGGAACAGCTTGCCGCGGTCCTGCAGGCTGAACAGTGCGAACGCAACTGCTTTACCCTGACCGTTGGAGATCAGTACGCCGTTCTGACGCTGGCCAACATCGCCCGCACGAATATCATCGTAGTGGCTGAAGGTGGAGTACAGCAGACCGGTACCGGAGGTCATGGTCATGAACTCAGAACGGAAGCCAATCAGGCCACGGCTTGGGATCACGTAGTCGAGACGTACGCGGCCCTTGCCATCTGGATTCATGTTTTTCAGGTCGCCTTTACGCTCACCCAGAGCCTGCATCACGGAACCCTGATGCTGCTCTTCAACGTCCAGCGTAACGTTTTCGAACGGCTCTTGTTTGCGGCCGTCGATTTCGCGGAAGATAACTTTCGGACGGGAAACCGCCATTTCGAAACCTTCACGACGCATGTTCTCGATAAGAACGGACAGGTGCAGTTCGCCACGGCCAGAAACGCGGAATGCGTCCGCATCCGGAGTCTCTTCAACGCGCAGCGCTACGTTGTGTACCAGCTCTTTGTTCAGGCGATCGAGGATCTGGCGAGAAGTAACGTACTTACCTTCTTTACCACAGAACGGAGAGGTGTTAACGCAGAAGAACATAGAAACGGTCGGTTCATCAACGGACAGCGGCGGCAGCGCTTCGACGTTCTGCGGATCGCAGATGGTGTCGGAGATGTTCAGCTCGCCCAGACCGGTGATTGCGATGATATCGCCAGCTTCCGCGACGTCAGTCTCGATACGTTCCAGACCGAGGTGGCCCAGGACTTTACCGACTTTACCGTTACGGGTTTTGCCTTCGCTATCGATCAGAGTGACCTGCTGGTTCGGCTTCACTTTACCGCGCTTGATGCGACCGATGCCGATTACGCCAACGTAGTTGTTGTAATCAAGCTGGGAGATCTGCATCTGCAGCGGGCCATCACTATCAACGTCCGGAGCCGGTACGCGATCGATGATGGTCTGATACAGCGGAGTCATGTCTTCAGCCATATCTTCGTGGTCCAGACCCGCGATACCGTTCAGCGCAGATGCGTAAACGATAGGGAAGTCCAGCTGCTCATCAGTTGCGTCGAGGTTAACGAACAGATCGAAGACCTGATCGACAACCCAGTCAGGGCGTGCGCCCGGACGGTCAACTTTGTTGATGACCACGATCGGCTTCAGGCCGTGGGCAAAGGCTTTCTTGGTGACGAAGCGCGTTTGCGGCATCGGACCGTCAAAGGCATCAACCACCAGCAGCACAGAATCAACCATGGACATAACACGCTCAACTTCACCTCCGAAGTCGGCGTGCCCAGGGGTATCAACGATGTTGATACGGTAATCATTCCATTTGATTGCGGTGTTTTTCGCGAGGATGGTAATCCCACGCTCTTTCTCCAAATCGTTGGAGTCCATCACACGCTCTTGTGTTTCGGCACGTGCATCGAACGTACCGGATTGCTGGAGCAGCTTGTCGACCAGGGTAGTTTTACCATGGTCAACGTGCGCGATGATGGCGATGTTACGCAGATTTTCGATCACAAACTTTGCCTCAGGCATTAGAAATAGCGCGTTATTGTACACGTAATAAGCGAAGGACTGAACAGGATCACAAACATCCTCCGCAAACAAGTATTGCAGAGTTTCTTTGTGATCGCTTTCACGGAGCGATAAAAGGGCACCGTAACAAAAACTGCACCAAAATGGTGCTCAATGTTCACACTGAAGCACTACTTTGGTGCATTATTCCTATCATGGTGCAGTTCTTTTGCACTATGGTGCGCATGATACAGCGTTTTGCATAGCATTTAAAAGTTGGCACAGATTTCGCTTTATCTATTTTAAGGCAACAACGCCACTTTAAGTAGTAAAAAAGTTTTCGTTACCACGACGACAATGACCAATCCGGGAGAGTTTAAGTATGTCCGCTGAACACGTTTTGACGATGCTGAACGAGCACGAAGTGAAGTTTGTCGATTTGCGCTTCACCGATACCAAAGGTAAAGAACAGCACGTCACAATTCCTTCTCATCAGGTTAATGCCGAATTCTTCGAAGAAGGCAAAATGTTTGATGGCTCCTCGATTGGTGGCTGGAAAGGTATTAACGAATCTGACATGGTTCTGATGCCGGATGCGACCACCGCGCTGATCGACCCGTTCTTCGAAGAACCGACGCTGATCATTCGCTGCGATATCCTGGAACCAGGCACCCTGCAGGGCTACGACCGTGACCCGCGCTCCATCGCTAAACGCGCTGAAGAGTACCTGCGTTCTACCGGCCTGGCAGATACCGTACTCTTCGGGCCAGAGCCAGAGTTCTTCCTGTTTGACGATATCCGCTTTGGTGCTTCTATCTCCGGTTCCCACGTGGCTATCGACGATATCGAAGGCGCATGGAACTCCTCCACCAAATACGAAGGTGGCAACAAAGGTCACCGTCCTGGCGTGAAAGGTGGTTACTTCCCGGTTCCACCGGTTGACTCCTCTCAGGACATCCGCTCTACCATGTGTATGATCATGGAAGAGATGGGCCTGGTTGTTGAAGCTCACCACCACGAAGTCGCCACTGCTGGTCAGAACGAAATCGCTACCCGCTTCAACACCATGACCAAAAAAGCGGACGAAATTCAGATCTACAAATACGTTGTACACAACGTTGCTCACCGCTTTGGTAAAACTGCGACCTTTATGCCAAAACCAATGTTTGGCGATAACGGTTCCGGCATGCACTGCCACATGTCCCTGTCCAAGAACGGCGTAAACCTGTTCTCTGGTGACAAATATGCTGGCCTGTCAGAGCAAGCGCTGTTCTACATCGGCGGCGTAATCAAACACGCTAAAGCGATTAACGCCCTGGCTAACCCGACCACCAACTCCTACAAGCGTCTGGTCCCGGGTTACGAAGCACCGGTTATGCTGGCTTACTCTGCCCGTAACCGTTCTGCCTCTATCCGTATTCCGGTGGTCACCTCTCCGAAAGCGCGTCGTATCGAAGTGCGCTTCCCGGACCCGGCTGCCAACCCGTACCTGTGCTTCGCTGCGCTGCTGATGGCTGGTCTTGACGGTATCAAGAACAAAATCCATCCGGGCGAAGCCATGGACAAAAACCTGTATGACCTGCCGCCGGAAGAAGCGAAAGAGATCCCACAGGTTGCTGGCTCTCTGGAAGAAGCACTGAACGCGCTGGACGCTGACCGTGAGTTCCTGACCGCGGGTGGCGTATTCACCAACGACGCTATCGATGCCTACATCGCCCTGCGTATTGAAGAAAACGACCGCGTACGCATGACTCCGCACCCGGTTGAGTTCGAGCTGTACTACAGCGTCTAATTTTGCTGTAAATCCTCGGTATTCCGTGTTGTGGCGTGGGATACCCGGGATATTTTGTTGCCGTGGAAACTTTCAGCCCATCTCAGGATGGGCTTTTTTCTCCACCAACATGCTGATCTTATGCGCTTTTTACTTATAAAAAGCTATACTGCACTAAAATAGTGCACTTTTTTTCAGGAGACTGTCAGATGGCAACAGGCACTCAGCCCGATGCTGGGCAGATCCTTAACTCTTTAATCAACAGCATCTTATTGGTCGATGACGACCTGGCGGTGCACTACGCGAACCCGGCGGCGCAGCAGCTGCTGGCCCAAAGTTCACGCAAGCTGTACGGCACGCCACTCCCCGAGCTGTTGAGCTACTTTTCGCTGAATATCGGTCTGATGCAGGAGAGCCTGCAGGCGGGCCAGGGCTTTACCGACAACGAAGTCACCCTGGTGATCGATGGCCGCTCGCATATCCTGTCATTAACCGCACAGCGCCTGCCTGAAGGGCAAATCCTGCTGGAAATGGCCCCCATGGATAACCAGCGGCGTCTGAGCCAGGAGCAGCTGCAGCACGCGCAGCAAATCGCGGCGCGTGATTTAGTCCGCGGTCTGGCCCACGAGATTAAAAATCCGTTGGGCGGCCTGCGGGGTGCGGCGCAGCTGCTGAGCAAGGCGTTACCCGATCCGGCGCTGATGGAATACACCAACGTCATTATTGAGCAGGCCGACCGCTTGAGAAACCTGGTCGATCGCCTGCTGGGACCGCAGCACCCCGGAATGCACGTCACCGAAAGCATCCATAAAGTCGCTGAGCGGGTGGTGAAGCTGGTGTCGATGGAGCTGCCGGACAACGTCAAGCTTATCCGTGATTACGACCCTAGCCTGCCGGAGCTGGCGCACGATCCGGACCAAATTGAACAGGTCCTGCTGAATATCGTACGCAATGCGCTGCAGGCGCTGGGGCCAGAAGGCGGAGAAATTATTCTGCGCACCCGTACCGCCTTCCAGCTGACGCTGCATGGCGTACGCTACCGTCTCGCCGCACGCATTGATGTGGAAGACAACGGCCCGGGAATTCCGTCCCATTTACAGGATACGCTTTTTTATCCCATGGTCAGCGGTCGCGAAGGCGGTACCGGTCTGGGGCTTTCCATTGCCCGCAGTCTTATCGATCGACACTCCGGCAAAATTGAATTTACCAGTTGGCCAGGGCATACCGAATTCTCGGTATTCCTGCCTATTCGGAAGTAGAGGTGTTTATGCAACGAGGGATAGCCTGGATCGTTGATGACGATAGCTCCATCCGTTGGGTGCTTGAACGCGCGCTCACCGGGGCAGGCTTGAGTTGTACAACGTTTGAAAGCGGCAACGAGGTGCTTGATGCACTCACCACCAAAACCCCGGATGTACTGCTGTCTGATATTCGGATGCCGGGGATGGATGGGCTCGCGCTGCTGAAACAAATTAAGCAACGCCATCCGATGCTTCCGGTCATCATAATGACCGCGCATTCGGATCTGGATGCGGCAGTTAGCGCCTATCAGCAGGGTGCCTTTGATTATCTGCCGAAACCTTTTGATATTGATGAAGCCGTGGCGCTGGTTGACCGCGCTATCAGCCACTATCAGGAGCAGCAGCAGCCGCGAAATGCGCCAATAAATAGCCCAACGGCCGATATCATCGGTGAAGCGCCGGCGATGCAGGATGTTTTTCGCATTATCGGCCGCCTGTCGCGCTCTTCTATTAGCGTGCTGATCAACGGTGAATCCGGTACCGGTAAAGAGCTGGTCGCTCACGCCCTGCACCGCCACAGCCCGCGGGCGAAGGCGCCGTTTATCGCGCTGAATATGGCCGCAATCCCAAAAGACCTGATCGAGTCCGAGCTGTTCGGCCACGAGAAAGGGGCGTTTACCGGCGCCAATACCGTACGCCAGGGCCGCTTTGAGCAGGCCGATGGCGGCACGCTGTTTCTCGATGAAATTGGCGATATGCCGCTGGACGTGCAGACGCGCCTGCTGCGCGTGCTGGCCGACGGTCAGTTCTATCGCGTTGGCGGCTATGCGCCGGTGAAGGTGGACGTCAGGATCATTGCCGCGACCCACCAAAACCTCGAGCAGCGCGTCCAGGAGGGTAAATTCCGTGAGGACCTGTTCCACCGTCTGAACGTGATTCGCGTCCATCTGCCGCCGCTGCGCGAGCGTCGGGAGGATATCCCGCGTCTGGCTCGTCACTTCCTGCAGGTTGCGGCGCGCGAGCTGGGCGTTGAAGCTAAGCTGCTGCACCCGGAAACGGAAACGGCGCTCACCCGCCTGGCCTGGCCTGGCAACGTGCGTCAGCTCGAAAATACCTGCCGCTGGCTGACGGTGATGGCCGCCGGTCAGGAGGTGCTGACCCAGGATCTTCCCAGCGAGCTGTTTGAAACCTCGGTACCGGACAGCCCCACGCATATGCAGCCGGATAGCTGGGCGACGCTGCTGGGACAGTGGGCCGATCGCGCCCTGCGATCCGGTCATCAAAACCTGCTCTCTGAGGCTCAGCCGGAAATGGAGCGGACGCTGCTGACCACCGCCCTGCGCCATACGCAGGGACACAAGCAGGAGGCTGCGCGCCTGCTGGGATGGGGACGAAACACGCTTACCCGCAAGCTGAAAGAGTTGGGAATGGAATAACGCTGTTCGCGCTGGCCGCTCGGCCAGCCGCTTCATCGCCCCGGTAACCCTGCGTCGCCGGGGTTTTGCTTAGATAACCCGTGAGAACTGCTGCATCCGCGCTTTCTGGCGCAGATAGGTATCAAAACACATGCAGATGTTGCGGATCAGCAGGCGGCCTTTCGGCGTGACCTGAATCCCCTTTTCATCGACGTCCACCAGCCCATCTTTCGCCAGCGGTGCGAGCAGCTGCAAATCTTCGGCAAAATAGTGCTGGCAATCGATATCCCACTGGGCGGTGACGGCAGCAAAATCGAGATGGAAATTACAGATCAGCGATTTGATGACGTCCCGGCGTATGCAGTCATCGCGGGTCAGCGCAATACCGCGCCACAGGGCGTTCCCGGTTTCATCAACCTGCTGATAGTAGTGCTTCAGCTCTTTCTGGTTCTGCGCGTAGCAGTCGCCAATCATGCTGATCGCAGAAACGCCCATCCCCAGCAGGTCGGTGTCGCCCTGGGTGGTGTAGCCCTGGAAGTTGCGATGCAGCACGCCTTCACGCTGAGCAATCGCCAGCTCGTCATCCGGGCGCGCAAAATGATCCATGCCGATAAACTGGTAGCCGGCATCGGTGAGTGAGCCAATCGTCTCCTGCAGGATATCCAGCTTCTGTTCCGCCGTAGGCAGGTCCGCATCTTTGATTTTACGCTGCGCGGCAAAGAGCGTGGGCAGATGCGCATAGTTAAATACGCTCAGGCGATCGGGGTTGAGTTCGGCCACCTTCTGCAGCGTAAAGGCAAAACTTTCCGGCGTTTGCTTTGGCAGGCCATAAATCAGATCGATATTGGTAGAGATAAACCCAATATCACGCGCATGGTTAAGCAGAGCAAAGATAAAGTCTTCATCCTGCTCGCGGTTAACCAGACGCTGCACCTCTTTATTGAAGTCCTGCACGCCCATACTCAGGCGATTGAAGCCCTCAGCGCGCAGGTGGTCAAGCACGTCCAGCTCAATT
Organism: Klebsiella terrigena; assembly: GCF_006539725.1. Classification (GTDB taxonomy): domain Bacteria; phylum Pseudomonadota; class Gammaproteobacteria; order Enterobacterales; family Enterobacteriaceae; genus Klebsiella; species Klebsiella terrigena. The sequence continues at coordinate 86,448 of NZ_BJNO01000022.1, forward strand.
TCCCGCGGATCGACTTCAATTGAAATCTCGGCATCGGCAATAAAACTGAAGTGGGTGCGCAGCAAATTCATCAGCCGGCTGATTTGTTCTTTATTCAGATAGGTTGGCGTTCCGCCGCCCCAGTGCAGCTGGTGGACCTGGCGTTCGCTAAACAGCGGGGCCCGATGAATAATCTCCTGCTCGAGCACGTCCAGGTACTGGTCGGCCTTATGCTGCTGGCGGGTCACAATTTTATTGCAGCCGCAGAAATAGCAGAGCTTATGGCAAAACGGGATATGCACGTACAGCGATAGCGGGCGCTGCGGATAGCGGGCCACCGCCTCGTCGAACTCAGCGGCGCCAAATTCGGGAGAAAACTCCAGCGCGGTGGGGTACGAGGTATAACGCGGCCCGGAATAGTTATATTTTTGGATCAGGGCCAGATCCCAGTCGATTAACTGCACAGACATGCTCACTCCTTCCGATGGTGCCGCCGGCGGGTACGCCGCCCCGGCCCAACCGCACTTCGGGTAATGAGCCGGTTGCGCAGCCATTTCTGACGCCGCGACAACCGTCGTAGTTTAGCGAATAACCACAGCAGATAACACATAACCAGAAGGGTTATAAGCAGGACCGGGAATCCGACTGAGTGCAAACGTTAGTTTCCACCCTTCAGCAGGCGCATCATATCTTCCTTGCGCTCTTCTTCTTCCTCATCTTCGTCATCGTCGTAGGAGAGGCCGAGCTGCTGCATAAGCTCATCAATGCGATCGAGCTTGGCATCAACCCAGGTCTGCTCTTCAGCATTCAGGGAACCACCCTCTTCCAGACGTTCCAGCAGCGCGTCCAGGCGCTCATCGTTCTCCAGCAAATCCAGCTCAGCCTGCGGTGAAAGCATAGGTTTCTCGCTCTTCGGTTTGTGCTGCTTAGTAGCCGGGGTGCTCTCGGTCACGCCCAGCGGAATCGGTTTCTTGCTACCAATACGCGGATCTTGCTGCTGACCTGTTTTTTTGCCAGCCGAAGAGGCTTCGCCGCCGGTGGCACGACTTCCTGCCGTATGACCGCGATGCTTCTTCTGACGCTTGCGATCGCGGGATTCCTGATTCATTTCTTCACGCGTCTTACGCTGTGTTTTACCACGGGATACAGATGTCGGTTTTTTCATGATGTGTAATCTTCAGATCGTTTTCTTCAGTATAGAATTGAGGCGGAATCTAGCAGAAAGCAAGCAAAGAAAAAAGGCGACAGATTACTCTGTCGCCTTTTTCCTCACGAACAACCCTTAAAGGGTTTCCACTTTCCCTGTTAGCTAACGACAAACCCTGTCTTTCCCTTAGCGAATAACGTTCCTTGTTACATCCCTTTCCCTTTGAAAACGTCTCCAGACGCTGGTCATCCTGACAATCCCTGGTCTTCGCCTCCTGGCGCTCCCTGACCGCTCATCCTGAGCCCTGTTCCTGTTGGCATCCTCGCCTTGACCACTACTTTACCGGGTTAAAGGAATCCTACAACCAGGTAGCGAGCAAAAAGGCAATTTTCAGAATTTTCTCCAAGGCATAATACATTGATAAATAATGATTTTAACCATTAACTCACCACGCTTGTTCATGGATTTCCCATACCACGAATGGTCAATGTCGCACAAAGCATAGGGTTTTCACCTACAGCCGTCTTAATTTGAGGGGTGCGGTAAAAACAGCCTTTTTCTGCTGTTCAGGTATAATCCCCGCCATAGCCTTATTTAACGGAGACGACAGTCTTGACCAACTGGAACTATCAACAGACGCATTTTGTCACCAGCGCACCGGATATCCGCCATCTTCCTTCCGATACCGGAATCGAAGTGGCGTTTGCCGGCCGCTCAAATGCCGGGAAATCCAGCGCCCTGAATACGCTGACTAATCAGAAAAGCCTGGCGCGTACCTCAAAAACGCCGGGACGTACCCAGCTGATTAACCTGTTCGAAGTTGCCGACGGTAAACGCCTGGTCGATTTACCGGGCTACGGCTACGCTCAGGTCCCCGAGGAGATGAAGATCAAATGGCAGCGGGCGCTGGGTGAATACCTCGAAAAACGCCTGTGTCTGAAAGGGCTGGTTATTTTGATGGATATTCGCCATCCGCTGAAAGACCTCGACCAGCAGATGATCGAATGGGCCGTAGAAAGCGATATCCAGGTGCTGGTGCTGCTGACTAAGTCCGATAAGCTGGCCAGCGGAGCCCGTAAAGCGCAGCTCAATATGGTGCGTGAGGCGGTACTCGCCTTTAACGGTGATGTGCAGGTTGAGGCGTTCTCTTCGCTGAAGAAATCAGGCGTCGATAAGCTGCGGCAGAAGCTCGATAGCTGGTTTAACGAAATCCCTCCTCAGGAAGAGATCGAAGACGGGGAGTAATCTCCGCCAGACTCCCCGGATAACGGCGCGCAGCGCCTTATTCGGGCGACAAAATCAGACCAGCTCCCACCACTCCGGTCGCTAAAAACTTTTCTTTCGCGCAATAAAAAACGCCCCGGTCATAAATGACCGGGGCGGCTAAAATATTCAGCCAAATCCGATTACGTGAAGTAAAAGGTCTGAAAGATAGAACATCTTACCTCTGTACCCTACGTCATTAACTCTACTCTTCTTTCAGTTAGGGAGAAAGCACTTTTTGTAGTTTTTTTTCACTCTTTACATAGCAAATTCGAATGATCGTCACAAAACTCTATAAGTTATGTTGCTTACTTACAGAAAAACGCTCTCTCCACAAAATACTTAGTGCGCTTGATCCCAGTTTTCTCCGCTACCCACTTCCACCAGCAGCGGAACCGCCAGCGTGGTGCTGTTTTCCATTAATTCATGGACCTTTTTCGCCACGCTCTCGAGGTCATCTTTATGCACTTCAAAGACCAGTTCATCGTGCACCTGCATGATCATTCGCACCCGCGGCTTCTCGGTCAGCAGCCACTCATCAACGGCAATCATTGCCCGCTTAATGATATCCGCCGCCGTCCCCTGCATTGGCGCGTTGATTGCCGCTCGCTCAGCGCCCGCACGACGTGCACCGTTGCTGGATTTGATGTCCGGGAGATAGAGCCGACGACCGTCCAGGGTTTCAACATATCCCTGCTCTTTCGCCTGCGCGCGGGTGCGCTCCATATAATCCAGCACGCCCGGATAGCGCTCGAAGTAGAGATCCATATACTTTTGCGCTTCTCTGCGCGGAATATTGAGCTGGCGCGCGAGGCCAAATGCGCTCATGCCGTAGATCAAACCAAAGTTGATCGCTTTAGCGCTACGACGCTGCTCGCTGCTGACGCTCTCCAGCGGCAGGCTAAAGACCTCAGCCGCCGTCGCCCGGTGGATATCTTTCCCTTCAGCAAAAGCGGTCAGCAGGCCATTATCACGAGATAAATGGGCCATGATGCGCAGTTCAATCTGCGAGTAGTCGGCAGAGACGATGAGATAATCCTGCGGCGCAATAAACGCCTGACGAATGCGTCGCCCTTCCTCGTTACGCACCGGTATATTTTGCAGGTTAGGGTCCGTTGAAGAGAGTCGCCCGGTAGCGGTAACGGCCTGATGGTATGAGGTATGGACCCGGCCGGTTTTGGGGTTAATCATCAGCGGCAGCTTATCGGTATACGTCGACTTCAGCTTGGCTAGCCCACGGTACTCAAGAATCACCTTCGGCAGCGGATAGTCCAGCGCCAGCTCTTCCAGCACCTCTTCCGAAGTCGATGGCGCGCCGCCCGGGGTTTTCTTCAGCGGTTTAATGCCCTGCTTTTCAAACAAAATCGTTTGCAGCTGCTTCGGTGAGGAGAGATTGAACTCTTCTCCGGCGATCTCATAGGCCTTCTGCTCCAGCTCAACCAGGCGCTTAGCGATCTCCTGAGAATGGGCGTGCAGCACCGCCGGATCAATTTTAACCCCGTTGCGCTCAACGCGGGATAGCACCGGTACCAGCGGCATCTCGATGTTGTTAAATACGTGCAGCGGCCCTTCGTGCTGCTGCAGCTTCGGCCACATCTTCAGGTGCAGCTGCAGAGTGACGTCGGCATCTTCAGCCGCATAGCGGCCCGCTTCTTCCAACGCAATCTGGTTAAACGTAAGCTGATTCTTTCCTTTGCCGGCAATCTCTTCAAAGGTGATGGTTTTATGCTGAAGCCAGCGATCGGAGAGGCTGTCCATGTCATGACGCCCCGCCACGCTATCAAGGATGTAGGACTCCAGCATCGTATCGAAGGCAATGCCGCGGAGCTCAATGCCATAGTTCGCCAAAATCCCGCGGTCGTACTTCAGGTTTTGCCCAACTTTGAGGAGGCTATTATCTTCCAGCAGCGGCTTGAGCAGCTCAAGCACGCGATCGCGCGGGATCTGATCCGGCGCATCGAGATAATCATGCGCAACCGGCACATAGGCCGCAACGCCGGGTTCGATAGCGAACGACAGGCCGACCATGTTGGCCGAGATGTTATCCAGGCTGTCCGTTTCCGTATCGAAAGCAAACAGCGGCGCTTTTTTGAGCTTCTCAATCCACGCCGTTAGCGTCTCTTCATCAAGAATAGTGACGTAGTTTTCGGCAGACAGCGTTGCCGCAGCTTCAACAACCTCTTCTTCAGCCACCGCCGCTTGCGCCGGTTTTGCCGCAGGCTTGCTCCCTTTTGCCTGCATCCATTTGCCGGATTCCACGTCGGTTATCCAGCGCTTGAATTCATACTTTTTGAACAGCGTCAGCAGATCGTCCGCCGCCGGTTCCAGAACCAGCAGCTCTTCGCAGCTCAGATCCAGCTCCACGTCTGTTTTAATGGTCGCCAGCTGATAGGAGAGGTAGGCCACCTCTTTATTCTGCTCGAGCTTCGCCGCCATTGTTTTGGCGCCACGGAAGCTCAGGCCAGCGATTTTTTCCGCTTCGGCATACAGCGTATCAAGGCCACCCAATCCCTGTAGCAGGGCCTGAGCGGTTTTCTCTCCGACTCCCGGAACGCCCGGAATGTTATCCGAGGAGTCGCCCATCAGGGCGAGGAAATCGATGATCAGCTCTGGCGGAACGCCGTACTTCGTCACCACTTCATCCGGACCGAGGATCGTATTGGTCATGGTGTTAATCAGGGTGATACCCGGAGTGACCAGCTGGGCCATGTCCTTATCGCCGGTACTGATCAATACCGGGCGACCCGCTTTTTCGGCCTCACGCGCCAGGGTGCCAATCACATCGTCAGCCTCCACGCCCGGTACCGCCATCAGCGGCAGGCCCATGGCTTTCACCATCGTGTGTAGCGGCTCAATCTGCGCGCGCAGATCGTCGGGCATCGGTGGGCGGTGGGATTTGTAGTGCTCAAACAGTTCGTCACGGAAAGTTTTCCCTTTGGCATCAAACACCACCACGGCATGGGTGGGCTGGTACTGCAGGATCAGGCTTCGCAGCATATTCAGCACGCCATACATTGCGCCAGTCGGCTCGCCTGCGCTGTTGGTCAGCGGCGGGAATGCGTGATACGCGCGGTAAAGGTAAGAGGAGCCGTCAACGAGGATGAGAGGGTTTTCAGGGATCTGAACCATAATTTCCGTGCCTGTTTATCAGATTATGGATAAAGGATGCCACAGACAGGCATGAAAACCTGAATTTTTCCCACATTTCGCCGAAAAGATTCATCGATCCGGTCGATCCTGCGGCACAGCTATCTGTGGATAAGTTTGTGCATAGTTTTAGGCCGGTAGCCATCGTGTATGAAAAAAATCGCGTTTCATTATAATTAGTTTTTATTTATCATGTGGTTATATATAGATTATTGATTTAAAGCCGTCACGATGACTCAATGCTCCATGTGGATATAAGATCCGCCTGTTTTTCTATTCTCGTTAGACCCGTCATTTGCTGCGTTTTCTGATAAAATCAGGCTCTTGCGCTGTTTAATCGCGCTCTTTCTCAGCCTAACTTTCTGAATAAAATAACTATGTCGAGATTACTCGCAGCGATAACGCTTCCTCTTAGTATCGCTCTTACCATCCTGGTCACCATTATTTGTTCCGTACCGATTATTATCGCCGGAGTGATTAAACTGCTGGTGCCGATCCCTGCGGTATGGCGCGCTATCTCTCATTTTTGTAATTTCATGATGTACTGCTGGTGCGAAGGGCTGGCGCTGCTGCTGTACCTCAACCCGGGGCTGAAGTGGGACGTGCAGGGTCTTGAAGGGCTGAATAAAAAGAACTGGTATCTGCTTATTAGCAATCATCACAGCTGGGCAGATATCGTGGTGCTCTGCGTGCTGTTCCGCAAGCATATACCGATGAACAAATACTTCCTCAAGCAGCAGTTGGCCTGGGTGCCTTTTATCGGTCTTGCCTGCTGGGCGCTGGATATGCCCTTTATGCGCCGCTACTCGCGAGGCTATCTCATTCGCCATCCGGAGCGCCGCGGCAAAGATGTGGCAACGACCCGTCGTTCCTGCGAGAAATTCCGCGCTTATCCAACGACCATCGTTAACTTTGTAGAAGGGTCACGTTTCACCGAGGAGAAACAGCACCAGACTCGTTCGCCTTATAGCAACTTATTGCCACCAAAGGCGGCAGGCGTTGCGATGGCTCTGAACGTACTGGGCAGTCAGTTCGATAAGCTGCTGGACGTGACATTATGCTATCCGCAGAATAACCGGCGCCCCTTTTACGACATGCTTAGCGGCCGCCTCACGCGAATTGTGGTCCGTGTTAATCTGATGCCTGTCGCTGAAGAGCTGTACGGTGATTACGTGAATGATAAGAACTTTAAACGTCGCTTTCAGCGCTGGCTGAACGAGTTATGGCAAGAAAAAGATGCCCGGCTGACGGAAATGCTACAACGGCAGGAAAAGTAACTTTATTGAGCCCGAAAACAACAACGCCGGTCAGTGACCGGCGTTATTTTTTTATTTCTTCTCAACCAGCTGCTTAACGGTATCAGCATACTGGGCGACAAATGCGTCCATATTGCTGGTATCCATCCCCTGCGGGTTCAGCTGATACTTACCATTAACATACATCGCCGGTACGCCCTGCAGCTGCAGGTCAGCCGCGGCTTTTTCCTGCTGGGCAACCAGAGATTTCACCACGAAGCTGTTCCAGGCCGCATCGTAATCTTCACCCTTCACGCCAGCATCAACGAAGACTTTACGAATATCGGCAACGGTCTGCACGGTTTGTGTTTTCTGCACCGCCTCAAACATCGGAACGGTGATCCGATCTTCAACGCCCAGCGCCATGGCCACCGCCCACGCCTGAGTTAAATCTTTGCCCAACGGGCCAAGGAACTCAACGTGGTACTTCGTCATTTTGACGCCTTCCGGCAGCTTTTTCTTCACGTTGTCAGAAACGTGCAGCACTTCTTCAAACTGATAGCAGTGCGGGCAGTAGAACGAGAAGAATTCGAGCACCTGCGGCTCGCCGGCAACCGGCTTCTCGAGGGTAATGTACTGCTTGCCGTCGGTTATCTGGGCAGCGGATGCACTAAAAGCCAGAATCATACCAGCCAGCGCCAGCCAAATTTTTTTCATTTTTAACTCTCTCCTGGAAATATCAGATTAATACATTGGCGTTAACTGAAGAGGGGGTTCCTGTAGAACCTTCACCTGCTCAAGAAAAGTTTTGGTCTGCCCGCGCCAGTAGTCTTCCCCGGTAAGCCATGGGAAGTTGATAGGGAAGGCAGGATCGTCCCAGCGTCGGAGCAACCACGCAAGGTAGTAGACTAAGCGCATCGCGCGTAACGGTTCGATGAGGGCAATTTCGTCGGTGTTAAACGGGCTGAACTCTTCATAAGCTTCAACGACCGTCTCCAGCTGCATGCGCTGTTCGGCTTTATCACCGTTCAGCAGCATCCAGAGATCCTGAATAGCGGGGCCGTTGCGGGCATCATCCAGATCGACAAAAAGCGGGCCATCGCGCCAGAGGATATTTCCGGCATGGCAGTCACCGTGCAGGCGCAGGATCTTAGCGCCGCCGTCCCACTTCGCCGTGACCGCCTCGATCAGCTTATCAGCCGCAGCGAGAAAACGCTTCTTCAGGCCGGCCGGTATCAGCGTTGAGTGCTCAAATACCGCGCGCGGTTCGAGTAAATATTCCTTAATGCCGATCTCTGGTCGGGCAACAAAGAGCTGCTTGCGCCCGGTTTGATGCAGGCGGCCAAGAAAACGCCCTACCCATTCCATCTGATCAAGGTTATCCGCTTCAAACTGACGCCCGCCCAGGCTTGGGAAAACGGCAAAGAAGAAGCCCTGGTGTTGATGAAGCGAGCGATCGTTGAAGAGCAGCGGCGCGGCGACGGGCACCTCATCCTGCTCTAGCTGGAAGGTAAACTGGTGTTCTTCGAGGATCTGTTCGGCAGACCAACGCTCAGGACGATAGAACTTCACCACATAGCGGCGGCGATCTTCGTCCTGAAACTGGTAAACGCGGTTTTCATAGCTATTTAGCGGAGTGAGACCTGAGTCTACCCGCATCCCCAGATCAAACAGGCCATCGATGATGGTATCCGGGTGAAGCGTCTGAAAATTGAAAGCCTTATCGTGCATCCTGACATCCGATAATCGTACGAATAGTTCAGGATATCATCTCATAACTCATTCTGTGGTCGCACTTACAACCTTTTACTCTTTAATCACGCCGCGAGCGCGCAGCAGCGCCGTTTTGAAATCTTCTTCGTAGTCTTTCTTAATCCCCGGAATAACGGCTTCTTTTGTCGAGTCACGCATCTTCAGATGGTAAATAAGAATATCGTCAGAAAGATCGGCGAGTTCCCCCTTATAACCGGCCTCTTTCGCCAGTTTCTGCAAGAATTGAATCAGATTCAGTTCCGGCTCTTTTTGCCAGGCTGGCTGGAGGAGTTCAATAACTTCATTCAGACGTTTACATTTCATGCTCATGCTCCTTACTCTTGATAGGGACAAGTTAACAGGGTCAATCCCACAATGAAAGAGGCGATATTTCTATGCAAGGCGAGGCAATAACCGGCGTCGTGCTGGCCGGCGGAAAAGCCACGCGGATGGGCGGAGTGGATAAAGGACTGCAGCGGCTAAACGGACAGCCGCTATGGCGCTATGTTACGGATGCGCTGCAACCGCAGGTGACCAATCTGGCGATCAGCGCCAACCGTAATCTGCAAAGCTGGCAAGCGACGGGTTACCCAATCTATACCGATAGCCTTAGCGATTTTCCCGGACCGCTGGCCGGTATGCTGTCGGTGATGCAGCAGATAGAGTGCCCCTGGTTTGTATTTTGCCCCTGTGACACGCCGTTTATTCCGCCGTTTCTGGTTGCGCGTTTGATGCAGCAGAAGCAGGCCTCACCGGTGGTCTGGGCGCACGATGGGGAGCGGGATCACCCCGCTATCGCCCTGATACATCGTCGGCTAATACCACAGCTGGAGGCCTATCTGGCGGCCGGCGAACGGCGGGTGATGGTCTTTATGCGCCAGGCAGGCGGACATAGCGTCGATTTTAGCGACGTAAAGTCTGCGTTTATTAATGTGAATACGCTTGCTGACTTACAGCATATTCACGATATGCAGGAGCCGTTATGATCCCTGTTTTAGCAATTTCTGCCTGGAGCGGAACCGGTAAAACAACGTTATTAAAGCAGCTGATCCCGGCATTGTGCGCCGAGGGGTTGCGCCCGGGTTTGATAAAGCATACCCATCACGATATGGATGTCGATAAGCCAGGGAAAGACAGCTATGAGCTGCGCAAAGCAGGCGCCGCGCAGACTATTGTCGCCAGCACGCAGCGCTGGGCGCTGATGACTGAAACTCCGGATCAAGAAGAAGTAGACCTGCCGTGGCTGGTTAGCCGGATGGATGCCTCAAAGCTGGACGTTGTGCTGGTAGAGGGTTTTAAGCATGAATCAGTGCCTAAGATCGTGCTTTTTCGGCAAAATGGCGGCCATCGCGTTGAGGATCTTGTTCTTGATAAGTACGTTATTGCGGTGGCCAGCGATGCGCCGGTGACGACTTCTTTGCCCCAGTTGGATTTAAATGATATTGCGCAGATCGCGGCATTTATTGTCCGCTGGTTAGAAGAACAACGCGGGTGATGAGAGGCAAGCTTAGCGGCTAAAGGGTCAGGGATCGCGGCGCGCAGCGCCCGATCCGGGCGGCATCCGGTCACTTTTCCTTAAACCGCAGACAACAAAAAAACCCCATGCTTGCGCATGAGGTTTCTTCGTTTATTTGATGCCTGGCAG
>NZ_BJNO01000023.1 GCF_006539725.1 Klebsiella terrigena
GTTCTGCGAAATCATCGCCAGCACCATCTTCTCCAAAATAACAGCGATACAGTAACTTCACGGTCTGTGAAATAGCCCCGCGTTCGCAAACCTTGTCGCCAAATTTCCCCGTCAGGCACCGTTGTTTTGCCATTTCCGTACGCTCTTCTGTACTTTTTATATTGGCAAGTTGCTCTTTCCACTATAATTTACCCCTGTATATCGACCTGATTCGGGTGAGATGAGTGCAAGGAGAGAAATCCATGAAATGGTTCAAAGCAATACCTGCCTTTTGCGCGACGCTTCTGGTAGCCGTATCTCTGGCTGGCTGTGCCGGATCGTCCACTAAGGAAAGTACCGGTGGCTATATCGACGACACCGTCGTGACCACCAAAGTCAAAACCGCGCTGTTTAACGAAAAAGAGATTAAATCCTCTGAAATTAGCGTGCAGACCTTCAAAGGACGCGTTCAGCTGAGCGGCTTTGTTTCGTCGCAGACCGATGCGAATCGCGCCGTAGAGGTGACCCGCAGAGTGCAGGGCGTTCGTTTGGTTGAGAATGATTTGAAAATCAAATAAGCCGGTGCACCGCTATGATAAAGGCGCCCTGTGGCGCCTTTGCTGCTTCTGCCCCCGCCTCCGCCCGCGACAATATGCGCCTTTTGCGATAAAGTAATCGTTCCTTAACCGGTTTGTGAGAACACGATGTACGAACGTTACGCAGGACTTATCTTTGATATGGATGGCACAATCCTTGATACCGAGCCGACGCATCGTAAGGCCTGGCGCGAGGTTCTGGGTCGTTACGGAATGCGTTTCGACGAGCAGGCGATGGTCGCACTCAACGGTTCTCCGACCTGGCGTATTGCCCAGGTCATTATCGAGCTGAACAAGGCGGATGTCGATCCCCATCGCCTGGCTTTGGAAAAAACCAACGCCGTCAAGGCGATGCTGCTGGATAGCGTGCGTCCCTTACCGCTGATTGAGGTGGTCAAAGAGTGGCACGGCCGCCGCCCGATGTCGGTTGGCACCGGCAGCGAAAGCGCCGTTGCGGAGGCTCTGCTGGCCCATCTCGGCCTGCGTCACTACTTCTCAGCGGTGATTGCCGCCGATCACGTCACCAACCACAAGCCTGCTCCTGATACCTTCCTGCTGTGCGCCGAGCGCATGGGTGTTGCGCCGGAAAAATGCGTGGTGTTTGAAGACGCGGACTTCGGTCTGCAGGCCGCACGGCGCGCGGGGATGGATGCTGTCGACGTTCGGCTGCTGTGAGCGACGCGCTATCGCTGATATCGCTGTTTGCCAGTAGCTTTCTCAGCGCCACGCTGCTTCCCGGTAACTCGGAAGTTGTGCTGGTTGCTATGCTACTAACGGGAGCGAGTCAACCGTGGGCGCTGGTATTAATAGCAACAATCGGCAATAGCCTTGGAGGGGTAACTAACGTTATTCTGGGGCGCCTGTTTCCGCTGCGCAAAACGTCGCGCTGGCAGGAGAGGGCATCCGGCTGGCTAAAGCGCTACGGCGCGGTCACATTATTATTAAGCTGGACGCCGGTGATCGGCGATTTGCTGTGTTTACTGGCGGGATGGATGCGCATTTCCTGGGGACCAGTGCTCTTTTTTTTATGCCTTGGTAAAGCGCTACGCTATATCGTCATTGCGCTGGTCACGCTTCAGGGCATGACATGGTGGCACTAATTGTGGAGCTGAGGCACTCCCGGCAGGCGGTAACAATAACCTTTGCTGGAATAACCTGGATGGTCACCATTACAATTATGCTTATTCAAATGATTTCGACAGGCGGGAGGTCAAATTGATCCCGGACGTATCACAGGCGCTGGCCTGGCTGGAAAAAAATCCGCAGGCGCTAAAGGGCATTCATCGCGGCCTTGAGCGCGAAACGCTGCGCGTTAACGCCGACGGCTCGCTGGCCACTACCGGCCATCCTCAGGCATTGGGTTCGGCGCTGACCCACAAATGGATTACCACCGATTTTGCCGAAGCTTTGCTGGAGTTTATTACGCCGGTTGATGGCGATATTCAGCACATGCTCACCTTTATGCGCGATGTTCATCGCTATACCGCCCGCCATCTCGGCGATGAGCGGATGTGGCCGCTGAGCATGCCTTGCTATATTGCCCCGGGCCAGGATATCGAGCTGGCGCAGTACGGCACCTCGAACATCGGCCGTCTGAAAACGCTGTATCGCGAAGGGCTGAAAAACCGCTATGGCGCCCTGATGCAAACCATCTCCGGCGTGCACTACAACTTCTCCCTGCCGATGGCGTTCTGGCAGGCGAAGTGCGGCGTTGAGGATGAAGAGAGTGGGAAAGAGGCGATTTCGGCGGGCTATTTCCGCTCGATCCGCAACTATTATCGCTTTGGCTGGGTGATCCCGTACCTGTTCGGCGCATCTCCGGCAATCTGCTCCTCTTTCCTGCAGGGGAAACCGACCACGCTGCCGTTTGAGAAAGCGGAAAACGGCATGTACTACCTGCCGTACGCGACCTCCCTGCGTCTGAGCGACCTCGGCTATACCAATAAGTCGCAAAGCAATCTCGGAATTACGTTTAACGATCTGCAGGAGTATGTGGCAGGATTGAAGCGGGCGATTAAAACGCCGTCGCAAGAGTATGCGGAAATTGGCCTCGAGAAAGACGGTAAGCACCTGCAAATTAACAGCAACATCCTGCAGATTGAAAACGAACTCTATGCGCCCATTCGCCCGAAACGCGTGACCCGCAGCGGCGAGACGCCGTCTGACGCGCTGCTGCGCGGCGGTATCGAATATATCGAAGTGCGTTCACTGGATATCAACCCGTTCTCGCCGATTGGCGTTGACGAGCAGCAGGTGCGCTTCCTCGATCTGTTTATGGTCTGGTGCGTGCTGGCCGATGCGCCGGAAATGAGCAGCGACGAGCTGCTGTGTACGCGCACAAACTGGAACCGGGTGATCCTTGAAGGGCGTAAGCCGGGCCTGACGCTGGGAATTGGCTGCGAAAGCGCGCAGTTCCCGCTGGCTAAGGTGGGTAAAGACCTGTTCCGCGATTTGCGCCGCGTTGCGCAGATTCTGGACGGCATTCACGGCGGCGACGCCTATCAGCAGGTGTGCGACGAGCTGGTTGCCAGCTTCGACAATCCGGAATTAACTTTCTCAGCGCGCATTCTGCGTTCTATGCTTGAAGAAGGGATTGGCGGCACCGGTAGGGAGCTGGCCGATCGATATCGTACGATGCTGCGCGAAGAGCCGCTGGAGATTTTACGCGAAGAGGATTTCATTACCGAGCGTGAAGCGTCAGTCGTGCGTCAGCAGAAGATAGAAGCGGAAGATAGCGAACCGTTTGCCGCTCTGTTAGCGAGACATGCGTAGCTAAAAGCGGTACAAAAGAAAAAGGCCACATCAATGTGGCCAAACTTTCATCTCTGATTCAGGGATGATGATGATAATAAATGCGCGTCTTTCACATACTCAGACTAGCGGGTGTAAAAAGAGTTCATTTTATTTTAAAAAAAATCACTATCGGAGGTGAAGAATGCCGTTGTTAGATAGTTTCACAGTCGACCATACCCGAATGGAAGCCCCTGCGGTGCGCGTCGCGAAGAAAATGAACACGCCGCACGGCGACGAAATTACCGTTTTCGATCTGCGTTTTTGCATACCGAATCAGGAAGTGATGCCGGAAAGAGGCATTCACACGCTTGAGCACCTGTTCGCCGGTTTTATGCGCGACCACCTCAACGGTAAGGGTGTGGAAATTATCGACATCTCTCCGATGGGCTGCCGCACGGGCTTCTATATGAGCCTGATCGGTACGCCGGACGAGCAGCGCGTAGCGGATGCCTGGAAAGCGGCGATGGCCGACGTGCTGAAGGTCAAAGAGCAGAACCAGATCCCCGAGCTCAACGTTTACCAGTGCGGCACCTACACCATGCACTCGCTGGAAGAAGCTCAGGACATCGCGCGTCATATCCTTGAGCGCGACGTGCGCATCAACAGCAATGACGAGCTGGCGCTGCCGAAAGAAACGCTGCAAGAACTGCACATCTAGTGCTTCTGCCACGGCCCGGCGCTTGCGTCGGGCCGATATCCTCACGCCGCGATGACGACGACCTCCCGCTTCTCCTTTCAGCATCGTTCCCTGGTGCCCTTTGCCCATGATTACGCCCATGGCGATAGCGAGCCGTGGCATCAGCACGACTGCGTCCAGCTGCTGCATATCCTGAGCGGCGTGGTGCGGGTAGAGACGCCGGTGGGCTACTGGGTGGTCCCGCCGGGGCGCGGGGTGTGGCTGCCAGCGGGGACGCCCCACGCGCTGCGAATCACCGGCAAAGTCGCGGCGCGCACGCTGTTTATCGATCCTCTTGCCCGCGCCGATCTGCCGTCATCGTGCCAGATCGTGCAGATCTCCCCGCTGCTGCGCGAACTGATCGTCACCTCGCTGACGCTGGCGGAACGCTACGATCCCGGCAGCCGCGACGAGCGCGTCTATGAATTAATTCTTGATGAGATCCGCGGCATGACCGTACTGCCGTTTGGCCTGATCGAACCGCAAAGCGAGGCGCTGCGCCGGCTGTGCCAAAAGGTTCGCGAAACGCCGGGCGACGCCTGGAGCAGCCTCCAGGCGGCAAAAGAGAGCAATATGAGCGAGCGGACGCTCAGCCGCCACTTCCAGCAGCAAACCACGCTGACCTGGAGCGAATGGGTGCGCCGGGCGAAGCTGATGGAAGCGCTGGTGCGCCTGGCGCAGGGACAGTCGGTCCTGCGGGTGGCGCTGGACCTTGGCTACGGCAGCCACAGCGCCTTCAGCGCCATGTTCCGCCGGGTGATGGGGATGGCTCCCAGCGATTACTTCCGCTCGCCGGAGTGATGGCCGCCGCTGAGCGCATTGCACAGCGCCTGCAGCGAGGCGCGGGCGACATCGTTATCGACTCCGACCCCCCAGCGGCTGTCGCCATTCGGGAAGACGCAGCGGATATAGGCCACCGAACGGCTGTCGCTGCGCTCGCCGAGGGTATGCTCGTGATAATCTTTAATCACAAACTGTTGCTTAAGCAGCGCGCTCAGCCCGTTTGCCGCGGCAGAGAGCAGCCCGTTGCCGTGCCCCTGCAGCCTGCGGGTCTCACCGTAGGCCCTGAGCGTCGCCTGCAGCGAGAGCTGGCCGTCCTGCTGGCTGTCGCTTTTATAATCCAGCAGCGTCAGCGGCGGTACCGCCACCAGGCCGTAGCGCTCGCGGAACAGCTGCCACAGGGCGTTTTGCGTCATCTCCTTGCCGTGACTATCGGTTTCGCGCTGCACGTGCAGGCTGAAATCCTGCTGCAGCATGCGCGGCAGCTTTAAGCCGTGATTCTGCTCAATCAACCACGCGCTGCCGCTCTTACCCGACTGACTGTTGACGCGAATAACCGCCTCATAGCTGCAGCCGATATCCTGCGGGTCGACGGGCAGGTAGGGCATCTGCCAAACTTCGCCGGGCCGACGCGCGTCGAAGCCTTTCTTAATCGCATCCTGATGCGAGCCGGAAAAGGCGGTGTAGGCGAGGCTTCCGGCCCACGGATGACGCGGGTGAACCGGCAGCTGGTTGCAGTTCTCGACGATCTCAACGACCCGCTTCATCTCCGGGAAGGTGAGCTGAGGGTCGACGCCCTGGCTGTAGAGATTCATGGCGAGGGTGACCAGACAGACGTTGCCGGTGCGTTCGCCGTTACCAAACAGGCAGCCTTCAACGCGATCGGCGCCGGCCATCACCGCCAGCTCGGCGCTGGCAACGCCGGTCCCGCGGTCATTATGCGGGTGGACGCTGATGCAGACGTCGGCGCGTCGTGAGAAGTGACGGCAAAAATACTCGATTTGATCGGCATAGACGTTGGGGGTGTTGACCTCCACGGTAGCGGGCAGGTTGATAATCATCGGGCGTTCGGCGCAGGGCTGCCAGATTTCCGCCACCGCTTCGCAGATCTCCAGCGCAAACTCCGGTTCGGTAAAGCAGAAGGTTTCCGGCGAGTACTCGTACTGCCAGCGCGTTTGCGGCTGCCGTTCGCACTGCTCGCGGATCAGCCGGGTGGCGCGGGTCGCCAGCTCAACCACCTGCGCTTTTTCCATGCCGAAGACCAGCCGGCGGAAAAGCGGCGCGGTGGCGTTATACAGGTGCACGGTGGCGCTGTGGGCGTCGCGCAGCGCTTCGAAGGTGCGCAGAATTAAATCCTCCCGCGCCTGGGTCAGCACCTGAATGGTGACGTCCTCGGGGATACGCTGCTCCTCAATCAGCTGGCGAACGAAGTTGAAATCGGTCTGCGATGCGGACGGAAACGCGACTTCAATCTCTTTGAATCCGCACTCCAGCAGCAGGTTCCAGAACTGCAGCTTGCGCGCGCCGTCCATCGGCTCCGCCAGCGCCTGGTTGCCGTCGCGCAGGTCGGTAGAGAGCCAGCGCGGCGCGTGGGCGATCTGCCGGTCCGGCCAGCGGCGGTCGGGCAGGGATATGACCGGCGAGGGGCGATACTTTTGGTGAGGATTTTTCAGCATGATGAGCTCCTTGGGTTGGATCTTTATCCTGCACGACAAGGGGAGCGGGGCGCTTTAGCGAAGTGGACAGAAACTAGCGCAAAGTGGACAGGCGGGCGTATTTCTCCGCCAATAAAAAAGGGATCCGCAGATCCCTTAGTATTAACGCTAGTGAGCCCCACCGCCGCCGCCGCCCGCGCTGAACGGAGGTTTGGCAAACCACACCAGGCTTAGCAGAAGGATAAAGATACCCGCCGAGACCCAGAATATTTCGTTGGCGGAAATAATCAGCCCCTGGTTGGTTATCTGCTGGGCTATCCAGCCGGACGCCTGCTGCTGGGTCATCCCCAGGCCCTGCAGCTGGTCATACATCTGCTGAGCGTTAGGGTTGTAGGGCGTGACCGACTCGGTGAGCTGCGCATGGTGCAGCGCCTCGCGGTTGGTCCACATGGTGGTGGTTATCGAGGTACCGATAGAGCCCGCCAGCGTACGGGTAAAGTTCGACAGGCTCGAAGCCGCCGCCAGCCTGTCCGGCGACAGGCCGGAAAGGGTGATGGTGGTCAGCGGCATAAAGAAGCAGGCCACCGCGAAGCCCTGGATAAACTGCGGCCAGGCCGAGGCGCCGAAGTCCATCCCCGGTTCGAAGGTCCATGCGCGCCAGTAGAAGCACACCGCATACATAATGAAGCTGAAGGTCACCAGCCGACGCATATCGAGCTTATGGGCAAAGCGGCCGATAATTGGCGAGAGGATAACCGGGATCACCCCCACCGGCGCCGACGCCAGACCCGCCCAGGTCGCGGTGTAGCCGTAGACCTCCTGCAGCAGCTGCGGCAGCAGAACGATAGCGCCGAAGTAGAGCATATAGGCGAGGCTGATGCACAGACAGCCGATGGTGAAGTTTCGCGACTTAAATAGCGAAAGGTCGACTATCGGGTTGTCATCGGTAAGCTCCCAGACGATAAGGAAGCTGATGGCCACCACCGCTACCACCGTCAGGACGACAATCTCCGTGGAGGCGAACCAGTCCAGCTCCTTGCCGCGATCGAGCATCACCTGCAGGCTGCCGATACCAATCACCAGCAGCGCCAGCCCGACGCCGTCAATGCGCCGCTGCTCGGTGCGGGTTTCCCGACTGCGCAGGGTTTGCAGCGTCATGACCACCACGGCAATACCGATCGGGACGTTGATAAAGAATATCCAGCCCCAGTGGTAGTTGTCGCTGATATAGCCGCCGAGGATCGGCCCGCAGATTGGCGCCACGATAACCGTCATCGACCACAGCGCCAGGGCGATGGAGCGTTTTGCCGGCGGGTAGTTGCTGAGCAGCAGGCTCTGCGATAGCGGGATCAGCGGACCGGCGACGATCCCCTGAATCACGCGGAAGAAAATCAGCATCGTCAGGCTGTTGGACATGCCGCAGGCCCAGGAGGCGATAGCAAACGCCACCGTCGACCACAGGAACAGCTTCACTTCCCCCACGCGTTTTGCCAGCCAACCGGTTATCGGAATGGAGATGGCGTTGGCCACCCCAAACGAGGTAATCACCCAGGTGCCCTGGCTCAGGGATGAGCCAAGGTTACCGGCGATGGTTGGGATAGCCACGTTGGCGATAGTGGAGTCCAGCACCTGCATGAAGGTCGCAAGCGACAGCGCGATGGTCATGATGACCAGCTGCGCGCCCTCCAGCGGTTTTTGCTGTTGCATTACGCTCACCCCGAATTATCCGGCGTTAGCCTGGATGATGCCGTTGATCAGTTTGTTTACCGGGTCGAGCGCGATTTCACGGGCATTGCTTTCATACACCGGAGACTTGCGCGTCTCGTTCGCCAGCATCTCACCGTCGCGGTTGGTGGTATCCACCTCAACCAGCGTAGAGAGGCCAATACGCAGCGGGTGCGCCGCCAGCTGCTTCTCATCGAGCTCGATACGTACCGGCAGACGCTGGACGACTTTAATCCAGTTCCCGGTGGCGTTCTGCGCCGGCAGCAGGGAGAAGGCGCTGCCGGTCCCCATATCCAGCCCCACGACCTTACCGGTGTATTTCACCTCGTCGCCGTAAATATCGCTGATGACGGTAGCCGGCTGGCCGATGCGCATATGCGCCAGCTGGGTCTCTTTAAAGTTGGCGTCGACCCACAGATTAGTTGCTGGCACGACCGCCATCAGCGGAGTGGTCTGGCTTATCTGCGCGCCGGGCTGCACCGAACGGCGGGAAACGTAGCCGCTAATCGGGCTGACGATCTGCGTACGCTGCAGGGCCAGCCAGGCGTTACGGACGTCGGTGGCCGCCTGCAGAACGGCAGGCTGCTGCTCGAGAGGTGTCCCCAGAACGATGGCCTGGTTAGCGTTAAACTGCTGCACCGCCACGTCGAGCTCGGCCTGGGCGCTGGCGACGGTATCGCGAGCGTGCTGGAGCTCCTCGCGGCCAATCAGGTTAGCGGCGCCCAGAGGGATACGGCGGTTGAGGTCGGTTTGCGCCTGCGAGAGCGCAGTTTTTTTGACGTCGATGTTGGCCTGCAGCTGCTTACTGTTGATCATCGACTGGCGGGTTTGCCGCACGCTGGCGGCCAGCTGGGTTTGCGCTTTCTCAAACGCCTGCTGGGCATCGGTCTGATCGAGGGTAACTAGCGTATCGCCTTGCTGCACAAAATCGGTGTTGTCGGCCCAGACTTTCGTCACGCTGCCGGACACCTGGGCCATAATCTGCACCTGATTCCCTGCCACATACGCGTCATCGGTCTCTTCATAATGACGCAGTACCAAAAACCAATAAATCCCATATGCCACGGCAACAATAATAAAGAGCAATGTCAGCAGCAGAAGGGCGCCCTTGCGCTTCCCTTTCTTGCTGCCCGGTTGCTGCGGGATTTGGCTCTCCGCATTTGCGCTCATGTTATTCTCCACGATCTTATTATTTTACATCGGCTGGGCCGACCTGTTTATCAGAAAGGCCAGCAGAAGATCTGCTGGCCTGGTCTGTTTTTCCTTGTCAATTCAGAAAGATTTCGAGCGGTTCCGCGCCTAGCGCAGTGACTCCGCAAGCACACCGTCTTCTTCCATCTGGTCAAGACGACCAAGCAGTTTACGGGTGATGTGCTCGAGCTGATCTTTTTCGCTGGTGCTTAAAGAAGACCAGAGCTGATGCAGGCAGTTGTGCTGCGGAGGCAGAACCTCGCGCAAAAACTGATGACCTTTGTCGGTAAGCTGCAGATGCAGACAGCGGCGATCGTTATCGCTTTCACGGCGTTCAATCCAGCCGCGTTTTTCCAGCTCGTCGGCAATGCGCGTGGCGTTGGTGCGTGATGACCCCAGGGCGCAGCTCAGCTCAGAGGGCTGAATGCTGTGGTTTTCCTGAGATTCCAGGGTTATCAACGCCATAAATAATGTCTCGTTAATTCCCTGCGCTTTCAGCATTTTATTGCGATTTTCCAGTAGCTTACCTTGCATGTGCATGCAGAGGCGAGTTAACAGAATCTCCTGGAAAGGGAAATCTTCGTGACGGCTGGCGCGGAATTTGAGCATTTGCTCAATGGGAGTAAACGAACTATCCATTTGGGTATGACCTCATTAATTACAGCCGATATAATAACTATTGTGACAAATAAATCAAATGAATTATTGACTAAAATTGATACGTTAAACCTATAGCCAGAAGAGAAATCTCTTTGCCCGTTCGTAGGTTAGCGCACATGGGTGACGGGAGATAGGGAGTCGGCGGGAGCGAAGAAGATTTGCTGGAACAACAACACAGGAGGCGGTACCCGGGCAGGGCGCAGAAGGCACAACCCGGGAACCTCCGGCGGCATGATGCGCGCCGGAGCTGCATGGCAATATGACGAGGGCAGATTATTTCTGCGCCGCCAGCGCCTCTTTCAGCCAGCCGTCAAACTGCTGCTGGTGGGCTTTGATCCAGCCGTCAACGTGGCCCTGGATATCCGCTTCTGAAGCGTGACCTTCGTGCATCATCGCGTTCTCGGCGTTAATGTCGGCAATCGGCAGCTTCATGATGCTGAACAGCTTCGCCGCCGCCGGGTTTTTCTCGGCCCAGGCTTTGTTCGCCACAATGTGCATGGTGCTCACCGGGAAGCCGTAGTTGGCGCCGTTAGCCAGTTTGGTATCGATGTTCTTCTGCACGCCCGGCAGGGAGGAGAACGGCACCTGCAGCCAGACCACATCTTTACCCGGCTTCAGCACGTCGCTGACCCAGTACGGCGTCCAGGTGTAATAAATCACCGGCTTGCCTTCTTTATAGCGGGCGATGGTATCGGCCATCATCGCGGCATAGTTACCCTGGTTGTGCACCACGGTGTTGCTCAGGCCATAGGCATCAATCTGATGGTTAATCACCGCTTCACAGCCCCAGCCCGGCGTACAGCCGGTGAGATCGGCCTTGCCATCGCCGTTGGTATCAAACAGTTTGGCGATTTTCGGGTCTTTCAGCTGATCGATGGATTTAATGTGATACTGCTCGGCGGTTTTCTTATCAATCAGGTAGCCCTGCGCCGCGCCGTTCACAAAAACGCCTTCGCGGTAGAAGCTCTTGTCACCGCCTGCCGCGGCGTACATATCGTCATGCAGCGGCTGCCAGTTAACGGCGGTAAAGGTGGCGTCGCCGGAGGCGAGCGAGGTGTAGCCGACGTTATAGTCAACTTCGCTCGGCTTATCGACGGTGTAGCCCAGCTTCTCCAGCGCGCGGCTGACCAGCAGGGTCTGGAAAGTCTCTTCGGTGATGGTGCTCTGAATCGGTTTGACGGTGATGCCTTTACCCGGCAGGTCGGCGGCAACGGCGCCGGTAGAAATGAGAGCGGTGAACGCTGTGGCAAGAATCGCTGTATGTCGCATCGTTGTTCCTCATAAATAAGAAAGGATGACTGCTGGCCCGGCAGGCGCAATGCCGCCGGGCAATGAGATGATTATTTACTGAAGGGACGGGTGATTAGCCCCAGCGGGCCGGTGGTGTACCAGCGGCGGCTGCCGCGGCTGCGCGAGTCGCGCCCAACGGCCTGGGTCAGGCGGTCAAGAATGATGGCGAGGATAACAATCCCGACGCCGCCCACGCTTGCGAGGCCCATATCAAGGCGGCCGATCCCGCGCAGTACCATCTGGCCGAGACCGCCGACGGCGATCATCGAGGCGATTACCACCATCGACAGCGCCAGCATCAGCGTCTGGTTGACCCCGGCCATAATGGTCGGCATCGCCAGCGGCAGCTGAACTTTAAACAGCAGCTGGCGCGGGCTGGCGCCGAAGGAGCGCGAGGCTTCAATCAGATCCGCCGGCACCTGGTTAATCCCCAGAATGGTCAGACGCACGATGGGCGGCAGGGCAAAGATAATGGTCACCACCACGCCTGGAACGTTACCGATCCCGAACAGCATAACGATGGGCACCAGGTAGACGAACGCCGGCGTGGTCTGCATGGCATCAAGCAGCGGACGAATAATTTTGGCCGCGCGCGGGCTCCGCGCCAGCCAGATCCCAAGCGGCAGGCCGATCAGCATACAGAACAGCAGGGCGGTCAGCACCAGCGCCAGGGTGACCATCGCCTGCGACCAGGCGCCGATAGCGCCGATAGCCACCAGCGAGATCAGCGTGGCGACGCCCATGCCGACGCTGGAGATCTGCCAGGCGATCAGGGCGAATATCACAATCGCCACCGGCGCGGGCATCCCTAACAGCAGCTGCTGGAAGGCGCTGAGTATATAGTCAACCGGCACGCGGATCCCCTGGAACAGCGGACGGAAGTGCATCACTATCCAGTCGATACCGTGCGTCACCCAGCTGTCCAGCGGGATCAGCGTTTTATGGAACGGGTCCATAATGTTGAAATGTTCCGGCTGCGGCGCCGGGGCGCTGGTCAGCCAGTCTGCACCGCCGCCGTCGGCAGGTGCGGCGGCCGGAGTGCCCCAGGCATCGGCAGATTGTGCGGCGCTATCCGCCGCCGGTGCGGTATCCCACGGGTTAGATTGATCAGCCATTGTTTGCCCCCTCGCGATCTAAAGCCTGCAGCAGCATTCGTTTAGAAATGATGCCGATATACTGTTGCCCTTCATCCACAACCGGCACCGCGCACGGTGCCTGGCCTACGTGGGAGAGCAGGTCGCTAAGCGACGTTTGCGCATCCACCGCCAGCGGGGAGTCGAGTAACGCCGCGTCAATTCCCTGACCTTCGCTCAGCGCGGATTTCAGCGAATCAATGGAGACAATGCCGACAAACTTATTACCGCGCTCAATTACATAACCATATTCGCGGTCTTCATCCTGGAGTAATTTCAGCGCCGAACGGGGGCCAAAGCCCGGCGTTTTACGAATTAAGCCAACCGGGCTACGGCGGGCAATATCTTTGGCGCTGAATACCTGGCTAATATCGACGCCGCGGAAGAAGGTTTTCACATAATCATTGGCCGGATTATTGAGGATTTCATCGGGAGTCCCGACCTGAATAACCTCGCCATTTTGCATGATGGCAATCCGGTCGCCGATGCGCATAGCTTCATCAAGATCGTGGGAAATAAAGACCACGGTGCGCTGATGTTTGGCCTGTAATTTGGTCAGCTCATCCTGCATTTCGGTGCGAATTAAGGGATCGAGGGCCGAGAAGGCTTCATCCATTAACAGGATATCGGGGTTAATCGCCAGCGCGCGGGCAAGCCCGACGCGTTGACGCATCCCGCCGGAGAGTTCATCCGGATAAGCGTGTGCGTAGTTTTCCAGACCGACCTGGCGCAGCGCCTCCAGCGCTTTCTCCTGGCGCTGCTGGGTGGAAAGACCCGCCAGCTCCATGCCAAAGGCGGCATTGTCCAGCACGGTCATGTGCGGCATGAGCGCAAACGATTGAAAAACCATTGCGATCTTTTTTCTGCGCACCTCGCGCAGCTCGGATTCTGAGATTTTGGCGATATCCACGCCGTCAATCAGCACCTGTCCGCGGGTGGGTTCAATCAGGCGATTGAGAAGGCGAACCATGGTGGATTTTCCCGAACCGGAAAGCCCCATGATGACGAATATCTCGCCTTCTTCAATGGTCAGACTGGCATCTTTGACGCCAAGTGAAAGCCCCGTTTTTTCCAGCAGTTGTTCTTTGGTAAATCCTTTTTCAATATATTTGAACGCTCGCTGTGGATGCTCGCCAAATATCTTATAGAGATTCTTAATTTCTAATTTAATTGCCATGCAATAGAAAGTTTCCCGTTATTTGTATTATGTCGATATGGTACCTGGTGGAGATAATTACCTTTTTACACCCTAACATACTCAGATTCTGTGACAACCCTCAATGTCCACGAATGGCCGATATGGCGCGGGGCCAATGCCGGCGCACTCCCCGTGATATAAGGGCTGAGCGTTGATTGCGCAGCGGTAATATTTTTAACATTCACCGGGTAATTATTGCCAAAACTGTGGGGTTTGGGATGAATATGACAGGCAGATTTCGCGAGAATAGCAGAACGGATAATGGTGTGATGAATAGAAATAATGTGAAATAGATCACCAGGAATTGAGTGAATATATTCCTGGTGAAAGTAAGGTTAAAAGTCCCAGTCGGCGTCGGCGGTCTCTTCCGTTTTACCCATCACGTAGGACGATCCTGAGCCGGAGAAAAAGTCGTGGTTTTCATCGGCGTTCGGCGAGAGCGCGGCGAGGATCGCCGGATTGACCGCGGCCATGTCCGCCGGGAACAGCGCCTCATAGCCCAGGTTCATCAGCGCCTTGTTGGCGTTGTAGCACAGGAAGGCCGTGACCTCCTCAGCCCAGCCGCTGTCGGCGTACAGCTGCTGGGTATAGGCCAGCTCGTTATCGTAGAGATCCATCAGCAGGTCGAGGGCGAAATTCTTCAGCTCCTCCCGCTTTTCGGCGCTGACTTTTTCCAGCCCCTTTTGATATTTGTAGCCGATGTAATAGCCGTGCACCGCCTCGTCGCGGATGATCAGGCGAATCAGGTCGGCGGTGTTGGTCAGCTTGCCGCGGCTGGAGAAGTACATCGGCAGCCAGAATCCGGAATAGAAGAGGAAGGATTCGAGGAAGACGCTGGCGATTTTCTTCTTCAGCGGCTCGTCCGCCCGGTAATACTCCAGCATCAGCTTGGCTTTGCGCTGAAGCGGGGCGTTCTCTTCACTCCAGGCGTAGGCGGCGTCGACGTCTTTGGTCTGGCACAGGGTGGAGAAAATCGAGCTGTAGGAGCGGGCGTGCACCGCCTCCATAAAGCTGATATTCGACATCACCGCCTCCTCATGCGGGGTGAGGGCGTCGTTCATCAGCGCCGGCGCGCCGGCGGTGTTCTGAATGGTATCGAGCAGCGTCAGGCCGGTGAAAACGCGGATGGTCAGCTGCTGCTCCATCGGGCTGAGGGCCTGCCACGCGGGGATATCGTTGGACAGCGGCACCTTCTCCGGCAGCCAGAAGTTGCTGGTCAGGCGGTTCCACACCTCCAGGTCCTTGTCGTCCTGAATCTTATTCCAGTTAATGGCGCTAATGCGCGATAGATGGGTCATCGGGTTCTCCTTACAGCGCGCAGGACACGCAGCCCTCAATTTCGGTACCTTCCAGCGCCAGCTGGCGCAGGCGGATGTAGTAGAGCGTCTTAATGCCTTTTTTCCACGCGTAAATCTGCGCCCGGTTGATATCGCGGGTGGTGGCGGTATCGGGGAAAAAGAGCGTTAAAGAGAGCCCCTGATCGACATGTCGTGTGGCCTCGGCGTAGGTGTCGATAATTTTTTGTGGGCCAATCTCATAGGCGTCCTGGTACAGGGCCAGGTTGTCGTTGGTCATAAACGGCGCCGGATAGTAAACCCGCCCGGTCTTGCCCTCTTTGCGGATCTCTATCTTCGAGACGATCGGATGGATGCTCGACGTCGCGTGGTTGATATAGGAGATCGAGCCGGTGGGCGGCACCGCCTGCAGGTTGCGGTTATAGATCCCGTAACGCATCACGTCCTCGCGCAGCTGCTGCCACATTTGGCGGTCGGGCAGGGCGATACCGGCGCGGGCGAACAGCTCGCGGACCTTCGCCGTTTTCGGCTGCCAGTCGCCCTGCAGATACTGCTGGAAATAGTCGCCGCTGGCGTAGCGCGAGCGGGAGAAGCCGGCGAAACGCTCGCCGCGCTCGCGCGCCATCAGCATCGAGGTGTGCAGCGCATGCCAGGTCACGGTGTAAAAATAGAGGTTGGTGAAATCCAGCCCCTCCGGGCTGCCGTAGGCGATGCCCTCCCGCGCCAGATAGCCGTGCAGATTCATCTGCCCCAGCCCGATGGCGTGAGAAGCCGCGTTACCCGCCGCCACCGAAGGCACCGAGCGAATGTCGCTCATATCGGACACCGCCGTCAGGCCGCGAATGGCGACTTCAACCGTGCGCGCAAAGTCGGGCGAATCCATGGTATGGGCAATATTTAACGAGCCGAGATTGCAGGAGATATCCTGGCCGACGCTGGCGTAATCGAGGTTTTCGTCAAAGGTCGAGGGGGTGTTGACCTGCAAAATTTCCGAGCACAGGTTGCTCATGTTGACCCGCCCGGCAATCGGGTTGGCGCGGTTGACGGTGTCTTCAAACATGATGTACGGGTAGCCGGATTCAAACTGAATCTCCGCCAGCCGCTGGAACAGATCGCGGGCGCGGATCCAGCGCTTGCTGACCCGCTCGTCGGCGACCAGCTGCGGGTACATCTCGCTGACGGCGATATCGCCAAACGCCTTACCGTACAGTCGCTCGACGTCGTAGGGCGAGAACAGCGCCATCTGCGCGTCGTCTTTCGCCAGCTGGAAGGTGACGTCCGGGATAACGACGCCGAGCGACAGGGTTTTGATGCGGATTTTCTCATCGGCGTTTTCGCGCTTGGTGTCGAGGAAGCGCAGGATATCCGGATGATGCGCGTGCAGATAGACCGCCCCGGCTCCCTGGCGTGCGCCGAGCTGGTTGGCGTAGGAGAAGGCGTCTTCCAGCATTTTCATCACCGGGATCACCCCCGAGGACTGGTTCTCGATGCGCTTAATCGGCGCGCCGGCCTCGCGAAGGTTCGACAGCAGGAACGCCACGCCGCCGCCGCGTTTGGAGAGCTGCAGCGCCGAGTTAACCGCCCGGCCAATCGACTCCATGTTGTCTTCGATGCGCAGCAGGAAGCAGGAAACCAGCTCCCCGCGCTGCTGCTTGCCGGCGTTAAGGAAGGTCGGGGTCGCTGGCTGAAAGCGTCCGCTCAGGATCTCATCGGCCAGCTGGCGGGCCAGGGTTTCGTCGCCCTGCGCCAGGCTTAGGGCCACCATGCAGGTACGATCGGCGAAGTGCTCAAGGTAGCGTTTGCCGTCAAAGGTTTTCAGCGCATAGCTGGTGTAGAACTTCCAGGCGCCGAGAAAGGTCTGGAAGCGGAAACGGTAGCCGTGGGCCTGCTCAAACAGCGCGAGGACGAAACGGTGGTCGTAGCGGGCCAGCACGTCGGCGTCGTAATAGCCTTCGGCAACCAGCCACGCCAGCCTGTCGCTCTGCGTGGCGAAGCCGACGGTGTTGGCCTCGACGTGGGTCGCCATAAAGGCGTCCACCGCCTGGCGGTCCTTTTCAAACGGGATCCGCCCGCTGCTGTCGTACAGATTCAGCATGGCGTTGAGGGCGTGGAAATCCGGCGCCTCTGCGGTTAGACGTTCTGCGGTTGTTGTTGCCAAAATTCGCTTACTCCTTTGCGTACGTTAGCGACATCGTGTGGGGTACCCATCAGCTCAAAGCGATAGAGGTACGGCACGCTGCATTTCTGCGCGACAACGTCGCCGGCCCGGCCGTAGGCGTCACCGAAGTTGCGGTTGCCTGCGGCGATGACGCCACGAATGAACTGACGATTGTGGGGATCGTTTAAAAAGCGGATCGCCTGGCGCGGCACGGCGCCTGCGGTACCGCCGCCGCCGTAGCTGGGGACGATGAGAATATAGGGTTCGTCTACCTGGATCCGCTCCCGCTCGTTAAGCGGAATGCGCACCGCGGGCAGCCCCAGACGCTGGACGAACCGATGCGTATTTTCGGAGCTGCTGGAGAAGTAGACGATGAGGCTCATGCGCTGGCCGCCGCGACGGGACGCAGGCGATTAATCATATCCGGACGGAAGCCGGACCAGCGGGTCTCGCCGGCAATCACCACCGGCAGCTGGCGAAATCCCTGCTCGCGCAGCATCTCTGCGGCGTCGGGATGCTGCTCGATGTTGACCATCTCGAAGGCAAACCCGCGGCTCTCCATGGCGCGCTTTGTCGCATGGCACTGAACGCAGTCATTTTTAGTGTAAATAGTAATGCGCATGATTCGTATTTCCATTTAAGATAACAGAACGGCGCCAAAAAGCGCAGCGGTTGGTATCGGTTAACTGTTCAGGAAATACTAGATGTAGTTGTCAAAAAGTTCAACCACGCAATATATAGCGTTTTTAAATAAGGATGACCCCCGCGGAGCGATCCTGCGAGGGCGGGGGAGGGCGGGCGTAAACCTACAGGCGCATGCTGACGGCAAGACGGTTAAAGGCGTTCATCAGGCTGATGGCGAAGGTTAAATCGCTTATCTGACGCGGGCTAAAATGATCCAGCAGCGGCAGATAAACGTCATCTTCAGCATGGCTGCTGGCGATGTGGGTTACCGACTCCGCCCACGCCAGCGCCGCGCGCTCTGCGGCATCAAAGTGGGCGCTTACCCGCCAGCCGGCCAGCGCGTCGAGGCGGCCCTGGGCGACGCCGGATTTTCTCAGCGCTTTACTGTGCATCTCGAGGCAGAAGGCGCAGCCGTTAATCTGCGAAACGCGAAGGTAAACCAGCTCCAGCAGCGTGCCGTCGAGCTCGCTTTTTTCCAGCGCAACTTTCGCCTGTACCAGCGCGTTATAGACTTCCGGACTCAGTTCGTTATAGGGCTGACGCAGTGTGTTCATTTTTCTCTCCACATGAAGAGCTATCCCTTAGGCTGCACGGGGTCCCGGGCGGACGTCAACGGCGACGTCGGGTGAGATAGTCTCTAAGACGGCAGCCAAAATAGCACTATAATGGACTGCAAAAGATAGCCATATTTTAATGGAAAAAGCAGACCATGATGGAAGCCAAAAAAGCGCCGCACTATCAGCGTATCGCCCGGCAGCTGAAATCCGCCATTGAGCGCGGCGAGCTGCCTCCAGGCAGCCGCCTGCCCGCCAGCCGGGTCTACGCTCAGGAGCTCGGCGTATCGCGGGCGACGGTGGAAAACGCCTGGGGTGAGCTGGTGGCTCAGGGATGGCTTGAGCGGCGCGGCCAGGCGGGAACCTTCGTCAGCGAGCGTCTCAGCCCGCAGCAGGCGGCGCCGACGCGCCTGGCGGCCGGCAGCGAGCCGGCCGTGCCCCTGCCGTTTAAAATGGGCCTGCCGGCGCTGGATCTTTTCCCGCGCGGCCTGTGGGCGCGGGTGATGGGCCGACGCCTGCGCACGCAAACCCGTTTCGATCTGGCGCCGGGAGAGCCCTGCGGTGAACCGATCCTTCGCCGGGCGATTGTCGATTATCTCCGCCTCTCGCGCAGCATTGAGTGCCAGCCGGAGCAGGTGCTGGTAACCGGCAGCTATGCCGCATCGATGACGCTGATCCTGCGCACTCTGGCACGGCCCGGGCAGACCATGTGGATGGAAGACCCCGGCTTTCCGCTGATCCGTCCGGTGGTCACAGGGCAAGGCGTGGCCATTAATCCGGTCCCGGTCGATGATGAAGGAATGGATGTGGTGCACGCGCTGCGCTGCTTTCCAAAGGCGCACTTCGCGCTGCTGACGCCCGCTCACCAAAGCCCGACCGGCGTTGCGCTCTCGCTTGAGAGGCGCAGGCAGCTGCTGGCCTGGGCGGCGCAAAACGACGGCTGGATTATCGAAGATGATTACGATAGCGAATTTCGCTATCGGGGCAAGCCGCTGCCGCCGCTGAAAAGCCTCGATGCCCCGCAGCGCGTGATCTACTGCGGAACGTTCAGCAAATCACTCTTTCCCGCGCTGCGCGCCGCCTGGCTGGTGGTTCCCCCGCCGCAGGTTGACGCATTTCGTCGCCAGGCGGAGCTGATGAGCTGCAGCGTTCCGACGCTGTGGCAGCAGACGCTGGCCGATTTTATTCAGGAAGGTCATTTCTGGCGCCATCTGAAAAAAATGCGCGCCAGCTACGCCCTGCGCCGTCAGTGGCTGGAGTCGGCGCTGGCGGCCGCCGGCTTTGCGGTGGTTCCGCAGCTGGGCGGCATTCAGCTGGTTATTGCGACGCGCGATGACGACCGGCTGCTGGCGCGGCGGGCAAGAGAGGCGGGGCTGGACGTTCAGGCGCTGAGCGACTGGCGGATGCAGAGCCGCGGTGAGGGAGGGTTGTTGGTGAGTTTTACCAATCTGACCTCCCCGGAGATGGCCGCTGACCTCGTGCGTCAGCTCAGGCAGGCTATCGGCGGGAAATAAAAAACCCCTGCATACCGACGGCATACAGGGGTTGACGCGTATTTGTTATCTTCGTCTTACGTTTATATTATCGACGTAAATTCAGCAATACGCCAATAAATAGCCCAACGGCGGCGGCGGCGCCGACGCTCTGCCAGGGTTTGTCACGCACGTAGGTATCGGCGCAGCCGGCGGCGTCACGGGCGGCCTGCTGTACGCGGTTGTTACCGTTAATGCGCGCGCGGGTCTCTTTCAGCAATGCCTGCGCCTTTTTGCGCGCAGCGTCCGCTTCGTCTTTTGCATCGCTGCCCCACGATTTCAGCACTTCTTCCAGCGTATCCGCTAATTGGCTGACATCGTTATGAATATCCTCAGCGCTTTCATCTACATTGTTGCGATTCACACGGTTGGCCATTGATTTCTCCCTTAATATCATCGATACCCGCCATACTTAAGGTTGTGCCTACGCTGCTGTCGTATTGCAACCAGAATTATTTAGGGTAGAGCCATTAAGTGTAGGACAAGATTTTGAATTATGCTTTAAATCGTGGTTTCTGGAATTTTCCGAAAGCCCTGCCAATCAAGAATAAGGTAAGGTAAATGTGCGGTAAAAGATAACGAGGAATGAGTATGTATTTAAGACCCGATGAGGTGGCGCGTGTTCTTGAAAAAGCCGGCTTCACCATGGATGTTGTGACGCAAAAAGCGTACGGCTATCGCCGTGGCGATAATTATGTTTATGTGAACCGCGAAGCGCGCATGGGGCGTACCGCTTTAATTATTCATCCGGCGCTGAAAGAGCGCAGCAATACGCTGGCGGACCCCGCTTCGGATATCAAGACCTGCGATCATTACGAGCAGTTCCCGCTCTATTTAGCCGGTGATGCGCAGCAGCATTATGGTATTCCACACGGATTCAGCTCTCGTATTGCGCTTGAGCGCTTTCTGAGTGGCTTATTTGGCGAAGCGCAGCCGACGATGTCCCATAGTTAACCGGCGGATTTCCGCATTAACGTGCGGGCAAATTACCGCTGAGAGATGATAACAAGGAAGTGGATACAGTGAGCGACTGGCGCGGGCCAGTCGCTGGTTGGTCACCGGCTCAGGCCTTGGCCTGGCGGTAGGCGCTGACGCGGAACAGACGGCGGCAGTAATCAAGAAAGTAGCCATACGCCGCACCCATCAGCATTGAAACGACGATATTCGAACTCACCGCCGCGGCAATCTGATGCCAGTCGGCACCCACGACAAACAGAATCGCGACGTACACCGGCGACTGGAAGGTCACATAGGCGACAACGTCGGCAACATTCTTCATCCAGCCTGAAGGGCTGATATGGCGCGCCAGGCGCATCGCGCGGTCGCGGTAAAAACCGTAGGGCACCGCAATAATAATGTTTACCGGAATCGCCACCAGACGTGAAGATAACGACTGCTCAAAAGTCATTCCGGAGAGGAAAATCTCGATCATCATGTTTACGACGGTGCAGTACACGACCATCGCAAAGGTGTCTGCTACCGCATGACGCAAGCGGGACTGCGCAGAGAACATCGGTACGCTCCTCGAAAATAAAGTCTGTTACGCCAAAAAATGCGCGCTGTTATAGCGTTTTTGGGCTGCCTGTAATGATGCGAGTAGGTTATATCTCTGGCTTGAAGGTGGCAACTAGCTGCAAATTTTTATTTAATGGCTTTTTGTCTATAAAATACTCTGTGGAAGGCTGTTCGCTGAGCGTTTCGTTAGTTTTATGCTGGTCATCGTTTTTATTGTTAATTATCAATAGGTTAATATTGTTATGGTTGTGTTGCGAAAAAGATAATGCCGATGGGGTAGCCCTTAGTTAGCGCGATCTTCGCAGAGAAGCGTGATGCTCATCACTTTTAGATTTATTTGGCTATTTCTGACGCGTAACTCAGCATAAGATGCTGTTATGGACGTTTTTTTTCATTCGTCATTAATGAATGCTTATGCAGGCCCCGGCCGACGTCGCGCGCTTCGCCCATGGCGATATTATGCTAAGGCTTTGCGCATCCCCACTATATACGCATGACGGAGCAGGCGCGCGGCTCAGGGATATTCCTGTTGCGCATCGCCGCACCCTGAAGAGTAATTTCTGCGGGCGGTTTGCCGTTACGCTAATCTGAATAACTCGCAGCGGCTGGTGCTATATTGAACCCAGCCCGTAAAAGCCTGCCGCCTGGGTCGTGTATAAATGAATTCACAACGGGATTATCTTTCTATATTTATACGGGGATATTAAAGGTGGTAATAAATAATCTCAGCTATTAAGATGGTCACGTAATTTTGTTTTATTTGTTATCCGGAGTTTTTTGAAAATTTATGTCTTTAATGTTACAGAAACTGAATAATATCCGCTCGTTGCGGACCATCACGCGTGAATTCTCCATTGACGCTCTTGACGATATGCTGGAAAAACTCAGGATCGTCACTGAAGAAAAACGTACCCAGCAGCAGGCTGAGCATGCGCAGAAAGCTGAATATCAGGAAAAAATTAGCACCTGGCTGGAGCTGATGATGGCCGATGGCATTACGCCTGATGAGCTGCTGGGCCAGAAGACATCGCCGGGAACGAAAGCGCGGCGGCCGCGTCCGGCAAAATATCGTTTTATCGATTTTAACGGTCTGGAAAAAACCTGGACGGGCCAGGGCCGCATGCCGAAGCCGATCGCCCGGGCCCTCTCTGCGGGTAAAACCCTCGAGAGCTTCCTGATTTAATATTTATCCCCGCAGCGACAGGCTCTCTGCGCCAGGGGAAATAACGGTGGGGTGACCCACCGTAAATATCAGCAAACGCCGAAATCGCCGTCTTCGGTATAGGGCGTAACGTCGATCGCTTTGAGGGTAAATTTCTCGCCCTGCTCGTTGCTGGCCTGCACGGCGACAATTTGATCGTCGTTGACGGCCACCACTTTAAGCTTTGGACCGCCCGTTCGCGGCTGTACCAGATCGCCAGGTGAATACATTATCTCTCTCCTCTGCATGAATAATCCGACGCCTCATCCTGCTACCTGCCGTGACCCTGCGTCGCGATTGCGGATATTAACCATAGCTCAGCCGAACGGCAGGAGACAACTGACCTGAGGGAGTAGATATCAGCGTCGGTTCCACGGCATCACCGCCAGCAGCCGCGCCATACCGCAAAAGCCGGTGATCCCGGCGAAGGTCAGCCCGGCACCGACCAACGCGCTCAGCAGGAAAAAGCCGCTGCTGAAGCCGTATCCCAGCACCACGCCGAGAAGTATTAGCCCGCCGGCTGCGATCTGCACCTGACGCATCAGCGGCAGCGGCTGCGATTTATCTTCTGTGACCGGCAGGCCCGCCGCTTTCCAGGCCTGAATGCCGCCGGCCAGCAGCCTGACCTGCGCCGGAGCGGCCGCCGCCAGCAGGCGAATGGCGTTGTTTTGCGTCCGCGAGCCGGCCTGGCAGTGGAAAATAATCGTCTCATCGGCGGTGGTGTGCAGCGTCGCGCCGCCGTTCAGGGCGCTGAGCGGGACCAGCTCGGCGTTGGCAATGTGCTCGCGGGCATACTCATCGGCGTCGCGGATATCAATTAATCTGGCGCCCCGGGCGATTTGCGTCCGGGCTTCTTCGGGAGAAAGGGCGGTGATAGTCATGACGGCTCCTTAAGGGCAATAGATGGCCTTCAGCGTGGCGATAATCTGCTGGACGGCGGGATCGGTGATGAAGTAATGGATGCGCTGCGCCTCGCGCCTGCTGTCGATGAGGCCTTCGTCGCGCATACGCGCCAGATGCTGTGAGGTGGCGGAGGGGCTCAGGCCGGTGATCCGCGCCAGCTCGCCGGCGCTGGCGTGCGGTGCGTCGCAAAGCATGCACAGAATCATCAGCCTGTTGGGGTTGCTCATTGCTTTTAACAGGGCCGCGGCTTCCCCGGCGCTGACCTGCAGCTGCTGTGGTGTGTTCATCTCTTTACTTTAGCATATTCTAAGTTTAGGTAATGCTAAAGTATATGCCCGCGATGCGCCAGCAAAATCAGAATAATTTCCCGACGGTGGTTAAGCGTAACTTAAGCCCCGGTGGTGATAATGACGACAATATTACCGTGATGAGCTATCCCCATGAACTTTTTGGAAATCGTAAACCAGCGTATCTTTTTAGCGCTCAATGCTGCGCCGGGAACCTCGGCCAGCATTTTGTCGCTGGCAGACTTCTTAGCCAACGGGGTTATTTTTGTCGTCCCGGTCATTCTGCTGTGTCAGTGGTTTCTCGGTGGCCGCGGCGGCGGCCACAGGCAGGCGCTGTTTTGCACGCTGAGCATTGTGGCAGCGCTGACGATCGGCGCGCTCTGCGGCTCGCTGTGGTTCCACCCGCGACCGTTTATGATCCCGCTTGGCCATACCTGGATCGATCATCCGGCGGATAACTCCTTCCCAAGCGATCACGGCAGCGTGATGTTCAGCGCGGCGTTTGCGCTGCTCTCGCTGCGCTTACGGGCGCTCGGGTTGGCCGTCCTGCTGATGGCGCTGTCCGTCGCCTGGGCGCGGATTTTTCTCGGCGTGCACTTTCCGCTGGATATGGTGGGCTCCGTGCTGGTCTCCGCCGCGGGCGTTTGCGTGGCGAGAGCGGTCTGGCAGGTCTGCGGTTTGCGGCTGGTGCAGATTTGTGAGGCCGTCGATCGCAAAGTATTCTGCTGGCTGCCGGCACGCTTCAGGTCGTAGCGGCGGCGGGGCGCGAGGCCCCGCAGAGGATTAATTTCGTCCCGATCGCGCGGCCCGGCGATAGAGCGTGCTGCGCGCCACGCCCAGCGCCTGCGCCGCCTTACTGACGTTACCGTTGTAGGTGGTCAGGGTATCGGCAATCAGCTGGCTATCGTGCTGCTGCAGCCCGCGCGGCGCGGCAGGTGCCGGCGCTGCCCGGTACTCTGCGGGCAAATCGTCAACCTCGAGGCGGGCGCCGTCGTCGGCCAGCGCCAGCAGGACCTTCATCAGGCTTTGCAGCTGGCGCACGTTGCCCGGCCAGGGCTGGCGGGCGAGGTTGTCCAGCAGGTCCGGCGACAGCTGCACCCGACGCTGCCCCGCGCCGAGCGCCTGCCATAGCCGCTGGATAAACGCCGGCAGCGCCGGCCAGCCGCGCAGCGGCGGAATGGCCAGGGCAAATTCCCGCAGGCGATAGAACAGATCCTCGCGAAACTCGCCGTCGGCGACGCGCTGGGCCAGGTTACGGTGGGTTGCGCAGATCACCGCGAAGTTGACCGGGGTACTTTGGCTGGCGCCGAGCGGAGTGACCTCTTTTTCCTGCAGCACCCGCAGCAGCCGCGTCTGCAGCAGCATCGGCATATCGCCAATCTCATCCAGGAACAGCACGCCGCCATCGGCCTCGCGGATTTTACCGATATAGCCGTTTTTACTGGCGCCGGTGAAGGCCCCCGGCTGATAGCCAAAGAGCTCTGACTCAATCAGCGATTCGGGAATGGCGGCGCAGTTGATGGCAACAAACTTACCGCTGCGCCAGCGGCTATGCTGGTGCAGCGTACGGCTGACGTACTCTTTCCCACACCCCGTTTCTCCTTCAATGCACAGCGCGATGCCGGCGTTGAGCAGGCGCACCATTTTTTCCCCTTCGCGCGGTCCGGCGAAGGGAAGGTCGACGGTGGGCGGGGCCGACACCGCCACGGCGCTGCGGGTGGGGGCGCGTAGCCGATAGTAGTAGCTTTGTCGGCGAACGGTGAGCGGCAGCGGAACGGTGACCGCGGTTTGCGTCAGCAGCGGAAAGAGCTGCTGGAAGGTGATGTGGCCCAGTTGCTCGCTGCCGAGCCCCAGCTCGCGCATCGCCAGCCGGTTGCCGGCGGTGAGAACGTTATCGGAAAAGACCAGCAGCAGCTCCTCAACGCTGTCGAGCTTTTGCGGCTGCGAGTGCAGGCTCATCAGCCACTGCTGCGGGTGCAGGCTCTGTTTTACCCATAAATACTCGATCTGTTTAGCCGCCTCTTTCACCCATCCCAGGGTATGCGGGTGGGGGAAATGCGCCGGCCCGGAAATATCCAGCACGCCGGCAATTTGCCCGTCAGGGCTCTGAATGGGGATGGCCGCGCAGTAGAGATCCTGGTTGCTGGTGAGAAAATGCTGGCGGCCGTCAATTTCGCAGCTGTCGTCAATCGCCAGCGCGGTGCCGATGGCGTTAGTCCCGCGGCCGCTCTCGCTCCATAAATTTCCCGGCGCGAGGGCAAAGCTCTGCGCCTTCTGCATGGCGTGCATGTTGCCGAAGGTTTGCAGTACCAGGCCGCTGGCATCGGAGAGGATCACCACCGACTGCAGGTCGGCGACTTTTCGCGACAGGGCGCCAACCACCGGCTGCGTGAGCTGCTGCAGCCCGCTATGGCTGGCCAGCAGATCCGCCAGCTCGCCGGAGCGCAGGCGCGGGAACTCATCCGTCGTCGGCTGCAGGCCATACAGCTGGCTGCGAAACCACGAATCGCTGAGCAACGGATTAGCTGTTTCCTCCGGGGCGAGGGTAAACGGGTTTCCTTGCACGGAGCACCTCATGGTCGGTTGAGTTATGTTGCAACATTGTAGCTTTACGGTTTCTTATGTGTTGCGATTTGCGACACAGAAGCAAACATCGCTGACGCAGAAGGAGACACGTCGACGAAGGTTAAGGGTTAATAAACTGATTTTATTATTTATTTTAAAGTGCGATAAAACTGGCATAACCCCTGCAATAGCCTTGTTGCAGCAGGCAAGAGCAAAAAACCAATACGCCGCTGCGCCTCAACCCTACAAGAAGGAGATTGCAATGCGTTATGCTCATCCTGGCACCCCGGGCGCGTTAGTGACGCTCAAATCCGCCTACGGCAACTATATTGACGGCAAGTTTGTCGAGCCGCTCGGCGGCGAATTCTTTATGAATACCTCCCCCGTGGACGGAAGCGATATTGCGCAATTTCCCCGCTCCGATGCCAAAGATATCGATTTTGCCCTCGATGCCGCGCACCGCGCCGCAGAGGCATGGGGAAAAACGTCGGTGCAGCAGCGCTCCAACCTGCTGCTGGAGGTTGCCGATCGCATCCAGAAAAACCTCGAGTACCTGGCGGTAGCGGAGAGCTGGGATAACGGCAAGCCGATTCGCGAAACCCTCAACGCCGATCTGCCGCTGGCGGTCGATCACTTCCGCTATTTTGCCGGCTGCCTGCGCGCGCAGGAGGGCAGCACCGCCGAGATCGACGAAACCACCGTGGCCTATCACTTCCACGAGCCGCTGGGCGTGGTGGGGCAGATCATCCCGTGGAACTTCCCGCTGCTGATGGCGGCGTGGAAGCTGGCGCCGGCGCTGGCGGCAGGCAACTGCGTGGTGCTCAAGCCGGCAGAGCAGACGCCGCTCAGCATTACGCTGCTGCTGGAGATTATCGGCGATATCTTCCCGCCGGGCGTGCTGAACGTGGTGCAGGGATTCGGCAAGGAGGCCGGCGAAGCGCTGGCGACCAGCAAGCGGATCGCGAAAATTGCCTTCACCGGCTCCACGCCGGTAGGCCGGCATATTATGGCCTGCGCCGCGGAGAATATTATTCCCTGCACCGTTGAGCTCGGCGGCAAGTCGCCAAATATCTACTTTGCCGACGTGATGGACGGTGAAGACGAATTTATTGAGAAGGCGGTGGAGGGGCTGGTGCTGGGCTTCTTCAACCAGGGTGAAGTCTGCACCTGCCCATCGCGGGCGCTTATTCATGAATCGATCTACGAGCCGTTTATGGAGCGGGTGATGGCGAAAGTGGCGCAAATTCGCCGCGGCGACCCGTTTGATACCGATACGATGATCGGCGCCCAGGCCTCGCGCCAGCAGTTCGACAAGATCCTGTCGTACATTAAGATTGCCCGCGACGAAGGCGGCCAGATCCTCACCGGCGGCGAGCGCGCCAGCATCACCGCGGAGCTGGATAACGGTTACTATATTCAGCCCACCCTGATCAAGGGGCGCAACGATATGCGCAGCTTCCAGGAGGAGATTTTTGGCCCGGTCATTGGCATCACCACCTTTAAAGATGAAGCGGAAGCGCTGGCGATCGCCAATGAGACCCAGTTTGGCCTCGGGGCCGGCGTCTGGACGCGCGATACTAACCTGGCCTATCGCATGGGGCGCGGGATTAAAGCCGGCCGCGTGTGGACAAACTGCTACCACGTCTACCCGGCCCACGCGGCGTTTGGCGGCTATAAGCAGTCCGGCGTCGGGCGCGAAACCCACAAAATGGCGCTGAACGCCTACCAGCAGACGAAAAACCTGCTGGTGAGCTACGGTACCGCGCCGTTAGGACTGTTTTAACTGAGCGACTAAGCCCACGCTGATTTATATTTGCTAAAAACCGCGCCTGCTTTTGAGGCGCGGTTTTTTTTATTAAATCGTTTACCCACGTTATTAGTGTGTGTTTGCCGCGAAGGCGCGGGATTTAATGCACCGCAGCGAGCGGGATGGCAACATGAAAGATATTCACGGGCAGGCTTTCATTTGAAATATATTCCGCTACAGGAACAGTAATTGTTATTTATTAGCATGGTTATGATTTATGTGGTGACAAAAAAATGAAGGAAATGGTTACTAAGATAATTCTTAATTTAGTCCGATACCCCTTGTGCCGGTATGGAAAAAGCAGGGGGGGAGATAGGGTTATTTGATTAAATTTGTTAATTAATTCCCGCTCTTGTTGTGATTTATTGACGCGGCAGCGGATTTTTTGCGTGAAAAATTAACAAGAGAAATAATATCTTTAATCTTTATTTTATGTGTAAAGTAAAATGCCATTTCATTAACATAACAAGATATTGCGTTTTGTTTTTTGGCAGAATATGATTTAGTGCATGTTAAATACACATTTATAAATTTTACTTAATGGCTTTTCTTTTTTGAGTAAATCAGCTGAGGTGGAATTCTTCTTTGTATATTTGATAACCTGCGGATGGAACGAACGCATTATTAACAAGGAGACCCGGTAAACAGATTTTCACAGGCCAGACTGGTGCTGTGCTTTATCTGTATTAAATCTATATTAGCAATGAGATAAATAATGAAAACCCAAGCACGCATTATGGCAATTCTTGTCGGTACTCTGGTGTCCGGCGCAGTATTCGCAAGCCCTTCTCAGCCTTCCAGCTCCGCAATCACCGTCAACCCCGGCGCTGGCGCCGGCACGCAGAACACCGGCGGTCAGGTTGAGTTCACCGGTGAAATTACCGATACCTCCTGCAATGTTGATAGCACCAGCGCTAATCAGGTCGTCGATCTGGGTAAATGGGCAAGCAGCTATTTCACCGGCGCGGGCTCAGAGACCACCAAAACCGGCTTCCATATCAAAGTGAAAGATTGCCCTGCTTCGGTAACCACCGTGGCGGTGATATTTGACGGCACTCGTGATACCAACAACAGCAACCTGCTGGCGGTAAACGGCGGCGCTCAGGGCGTGGCGATTAAGCTGTATGAAGATGATAAATCGACGGCCATCAACCTCGGCTCGGTCTCGCACCAGCAGGCGGTGACTGCCGGCACTTCCGGGGCCGCCTCCGGGACCGCCGATCTGCAATTCTTCGCCGACTATATTTCGACCAGCGCCGTGTCCGTCGGCCCGGCAAATGGTACGGCCAACTTCAATATGGTTTACAACTAATACGCTCATGAGCAGGCAACGGGCCTGCTCATTCCCTCCGGCATTCCGACTTTGGTTTAATGGTTATCAATATGAAGCAGTTTATCACTGCGGTTGCGGCCGCCTTTTTCCTGTTCTCCGCCGTGGCTCAGGCCGGCATTGTTATGGGCGGCACCCGGGTTATTTATCATGAAGGGAAGCGCGAAGCCTCCATTTCTGTGACCAACGCTGATAACCATTCTCCCTATCTGGTGCAGTCGTGGGTGGAGAATTATGCCGAAGCGGATAAAGGCCCGGTGCCATTTATTGTTACGCCACCGCTTTTTCGCCTCGACCCGGAGCAGGAAAACGTATTGCGTATTAATTTCATTGGCTCACCGCTGCCCTGCGATCGCGAGTCGGTATATTGGCTGAACGTGAAAAGTATTTCCCCGACGCAAAAAGGGGAGGCCAATAAATTACAGGTCAATATTAAATCCAAATTTAAGATTTTCTATCGGCCAAACGGTTTGCACGGCGATCCGGAGAGCGCATGGCAGCAGCTGAAATTTAAACAGGCCGCTCATCGCTTAACCGTTCACAACCCGACGCCCTATTTTGTTTCATTTTTCACGGTTGCCGTTGGCGGCAAAGAAATTACAGAACCCGGAATGGTGGGGCCTTTCGCCGATAAAACGTGGCCGGCCGAAGGTAGCGGAACGGTTAAATGGCGTGCCATTAACGATTTTGGCGGTATTACCGATTACGCCCAGCAGTAGCCCATCACGCTTAATAGATCGCCTGGTCAGGATATTGTGAAAAAGAAGCTCCCGATTATCCCTCATGCTCGTAGCGTGATGAAGGCCCCCAGCGGGGGGATGTTAGCGTTGGCAACCGTTCCGACGCTGCTTTTTACCCTCTGTCAAAGCGGCGCGGCGCGGGCGGACGACTACTTCGACCCGGCTGCCTTAGAGTTTGCCAATCCGCAGCAAAAGACCGCAGACCTGCGCTATTTTGCCAAATCCGGCGGCCAGCAGCCCGGCACCTACCCGGTGAGCATCTGGCTCAACGACCAGCAGGTAGGCCAGGCGCCGGTGGAGTTTGTCGAAGATAGCGGGACGCTACGCCCGGTATTAACCGCCGCGCAGCTGGCGGAGTTCGGGGTCAACGTCAGCGCTTTTTCATCCTTCAACACCCTGCGGGACGGGGAGACCTTTACCCGGATTGAGCGCTATATTCCCGACGCCAGCAGCCGCTTTGACTTTGCCAGCCAGCGCCTGAACCTGGGCATTCCGCAGGCGGCAATGAACGCGCAGAGCCGCGGCTACGTTGACCCGGCGCGCTGGGATGACGGTATTGCGGCGGCGTTTGTTAACTACAACCTGACGGGGGCGCAAACGCAGCAGTCTGAGGACCGCAGCCGCTCAAGCTATTTGAATTTACGCAGCGGCGTTAACCTTGGCGCCTGGCGCCTGCGTAATATCTCGGCGATGCAGTATGACCAGCACTATCGCTGGAGTAGCCAAAGCACCTATTTGCAGCGCGATGTAAAATCCCTCAAAAGCCTGCTGCGAATTGGCGATACCTTCACCACCGGCGAGGTCTTCGATAGCGTGCAGTTTCGCGGCGTTCAGCTGATGTCCGACGATGAAATGCTGCCGGACAGCATGCGCGGCTTTGCTCCGACGATCCGCGGTATGGCGCACAGCAACGCCAGGGTGACCATTTCACAGCATGGCTACGTTATCTACGAAACCTTCGTTGCTCCCGGGGCCTTTGCGATTAAGGATCTCTATCCCACGGCGCAAAGCGGCGATCTTGAGGTGCAGGTAAAGGAGAGCGACGGGTCGGTGCGCACCTTCACCCAGCCCTACTCCGCGGTGCCTTTTATGCTGCGCGAAGGGCGGAGCAAATTTAGCCTCAGCGGCGGGCGCTATCACGCGGGCACGAATTCGGCCCAGTCGCCGGAGTTTTTACAGGGCACCCTGTTTTACGGTCTTCCCGCCCAGTTCACCCTCTACGGCGGCAGCCAGCTGGCGCAGAAGTATCAGGCGTGGGCGCTGGGCGTGGGGCGCGGGTTCGGCGAGCTGGGATCGCTGGGGGCCGACGTCACCTGGGCCACTACCGCCACCGTCGGCGATAAACGCTACGTGGGGCACTCGATTCGCGCGCAGTACCAGAAGGATTTTACCCTCACCGGCACCTCCTTTAACCTCGCCAGCTACCGCTACTCCTCGAGCGGATACTATGACTTCAGCGAAGCCAACGCCCTCGACGACCCGAGCGAGCGGGTGGACAACAAGCGCAGCCGCGAAGAGCTGTCGATTTCTCAATCCGTTGGCGCGGCGAGCAGCCTGGCGATATCCGCCTGGTCGCAGGAGTACTGGCACAGTAAAAGCAGCGATAAGACGGTCCACGTTGGTTTTTACAGCGCGTGGAAGGGCATCTCCTGGGGCGTGGGCTACTACTACACCCGCTCGTCCGACGACGAAAAGGCGGACCGCTCCTGGTCGCTGAACCTCAACGTTCCGCTGGGCGGCTGGCTGAAGGAGAGCGCGGTGAGCTACAGCACTACCACCGACAGCAACGGCCGCTCCTCGCAGCAGGTCGCGATGTACGGTGCGCTGCCGCAGCGGCCCAATCTCTACTACTCGCTGCAGCAGGGCTATGCGAACGGCGGACAGGGCAGCAACAGCAGCGCCGGGCTGGATTATCACGGCGGCTACGGCAGCGCCCAGCTGGGCTATCGGCACGACAGCGCCAGCAACCAGCTGACGTGGGGAGCGTCAGGTTCGGTGGTTGCGCACCCGCATGGCGTTACTCTCGGGCAAACCGTGGGCGACAGTTTTGCCATCGTGCGGGCGCCGGGCGCGGCGGACGTGGCGATCCAGAACGGCACCAACGTGCATACCGACGGGCGTGGATACGCGGTTGTGCCGACGCTCACGGTCTATCGCAAAAACGTAATTACCCTTGATACCGCCTCGATGGCCAACGATACCGACGTGGAGCTGCAGGGACAAACCGTGATCCCCGGCGGCGGCTCCGTGGTGCTGGCTAACTATCAAACCCATATTGGCAACCGCGTGCTGTTCATCCTACGCGATAGCCGCGGGCCGATCCCCTTTGGCGCCAGCGCGCATCTTCGCCAG
Organism: Klebsiella terrigena; assembly: GCF_006539725.1. GTDB lineage: Bacteria > Pseudomonadota > Gammaproteobacteria > Enterobacterales > Enterobacteriaceae > Klebsiella > Klebsiella terrigena. The sequence continues at coordinate 32,600 of NZ_BJNO01000023.1, forward strand.
CAAGAAGAGGCGGAGGGCGCCGCGCCGACAGGAATGGTCGCCGACGGCGGGCAGGCCTATCTGAGCGGGATCCCGGATGACGGCACGCTTGACGTCAGCTGGGACGACCGTAATACCTCGCGAAAATGCGCGCTGCATTTTCATCTGGCTGACCACCAGGCACGGCAAAGCGCGGTAAAAACCGTCAGCGGCCTGTGCCGATAAACCGAAGAGAGATCGCCATGTATAGCGGCTATCGTACGCTGCAGTTTTTGTTCCTGCTGGCTACGGGAATTTACACGCATTACGGATGGGCCGAGAGCTGTGGCGGCAGCGTCGGTCAGATGACCATTAACGTGCAGAATATTAAGTATCTGCCCACGCTGCCGGCCAACACGCAAATGACCAGCGCCATGGCGGACAACGGCGGCGGGATCCACTTTGTCTGCGATCTGCAGCTGCCGACGGCGAGCATGAAGCGCATTATCTATAAACAGCGCAATACCGCCGGCTCGCCGCGGGTGATTAACGGCCAGCACGTCTATGACTCGGCGCTGAGCGGCATGGGCTATTCGCTGGGCTTTCAGTGCGAAGGCGGCGCGATTCGCTACATCGATGGCGGCAGCGCGCCGGCAGGAGGCGAGTCGATGACGGTTTGCGATAGCGCGCAGATGTCGACGCTGCTCGCCCAGCGCGAGACGGTGGTCAAAGCCTATATCACCTTTTATAAAACCGGCGATATTCCGCTGGTCAGCGGCAACCACACCAGCGTTGCCGCCCAGCCGCAGGTGGGTAATTTATATATTGAGAAGCAGGATAGCGGGAGCGCGGGCCACACGCAGAGCTCGCCGGTCAGCATCGACCTCTCCGCCCTTAACGTGGATATTGGCGCCAACGGCAGCTGCCAGGTGACCCGCTCCTCGATTGGCGTCAATCTGGGCACGGTCAATAAGGCGGAGTTCAAAGGCAAAACGACCGTCGCCGGCGCGGCGCAGACGTTTAGCATTCCGGTATTTTGCAGCACCCCGGCCGATATCAGGATTGGCTTTTTCGGCGTCACCGCCGATCCCGGCATCGGCGACGCTTTAGCCCTCGCCCAGGTCGTCGGCGCGGCGAGCGGCGTCGGAATCAAGCTGAGCTACGGCAATAACTCCGCTCCGGCTCCCTCTGCCGGAACCCCGATAAAGATTAACGAGGCCAGCAATCTGCCGGTGCTGAAACATATCACGGCGAGCAGCGCCGCCACCGCGGAGAATATCAACTTCAGCGCCCGCTACGTGCAGACGGGAGACCGGGTGACGCCAGGGCGGGCCAATGGCCTGGCGACCTTTGCCCTGGAATATAACTAAGGGAGGGTCGTGCGCCCGGCTACTGAAAGGTGACGGTAATGGTAGCCGTCGCCGAAAATGCGCCAGTTTTGGGGGCGGTAGTGGTCCACAGTACCCCGGCGAAGTAGGGCTGGGTCAGAGGAACACCGACTTTTATCGGGATTTTTTCCGGGGCGTTCATTTCAATGCGCGGCGTCATAGTGGTGCTTTTGGACAAGATAATGCCAAAACCGCTGTCGCTTTCGGGAAGAACGATCGCCGCATCCTGAATTTTGTTCACCGAGCTGAAGGTGGCAAACAGGTCTTCCGTACCGCAGGCGATACCTGAACCCTTCTGGCTCAGGCCATAGGTCACGGTAAAGGATCTGACTTTCTCCATCTGGCCCGGTCGGGCGTTGCCGGTGGAAAGCGTGCCAAAATCTATTTCGCTTGGGGAGATGGCTACCGTCGGCACGCAGGCCATGGCGTTAATCTGGTTAAGGCCGGTAATCAACAGGTTATAGTTATCCCCGACCCTGCCATTGCGTAACCCCCCTTCGCCGTCTACCTGGAACAGCGAGAGCTTCAGATCTTTGGCGATAACGCCGCTGTTGGTTATCGCGCTGCCCGTCGCGATGATATAAACCTGATAGTTCAAATCGAAGGTCACCGGGATCGCGGTCTGCGTGCAGTCTCCCCGGCAAATTGTCGCCGGACCGATTTCAACCTTTTGCCCGTTTCGCAGCAAATAGTCGGCGCCGTTATAGGTGATACCAATTTTGATAAAGGCGGGCAGGGTGCCGGCCTTGTTGCCCGGATCCAGCCAAAAATAGGCGCTCTCCCCCTTCGGGTGCTTGTCGGTATCGCTGCAGGTAAAGCGGGCGCTTATCGTCGGCGAGACCCATATTTTTTGCCCCGCGATCAGCTCGCTGCTCGACACCTTAATAATATTGCCGATATCAACGGTTTCGCTGATGGTCGAGGTTGTCGTGGCGCAGGTAAGCGCCCGCGCGGGGAGCGCGCTCAGGCCCAGGACTGCGGCCGCGAAGATGAAAAGTAGATGGCGGATGAAATGCTGCATTATGGCCTCGGTAGGTTATCTGCGCAGACTAAGGTTAATTCGCGATAGGCGGTCGGGGTCGGCTCATCGGGCCCGGCCGCCGGCAGCGTGATGGTGCAGCTCTCCTCCGGCAGTTCGCCCCACTTAACCCGCAGGATATCGCCCGGATTGACGCCAGAGACAAACATCTCCCCGCCGGGGCCGACCAGCCCGTTGTTACGGCCGTCGGCGGTATAGAGCAGCGCGCCCGGCGGCGGATAGTCGCCATTGGCTCGCGAACCGTGGATCAGCACGCTCTGGCCGCGGTAGGTCTCAAACTTCACGAGGGCGATAGCCCCGCGAGTCGGAACCGTGCTGCTGACGGCGTTCGGGACGTCGAGCCATTCATCGAAGTCCTGGGTATTGAGCTCAACGGCGTTTGGCCGCCAGGGCAGGGTTTGCGGGACCACCGCGTAGCCGTAGCGATTAATTTTGACGCCGGTCTGGTTGCTGATGCCCACGCCCTCTGCGCCCCTGGCCTCTACCAGGCTAAAGGTGGTGCCCAGCGGCTGGCTGAGGGTAATGCCGCCGCGATGGGCAACCATGCCGCCGGCCAGGTTGGCGCTGACCTGCCTGCCGGCGTTGTTATAGGCGTAGCCGGCGTAAACATTGCCATACTGTCCCTGATAGCCCAGGCTGGCGCTGTTGGTTGATTTTGTCGCCTGGTCATAGGCGGTGGATAAGGCGTAGCTCAGGCGGCCGTCGTCGAGGAGTGAACCGTTGAGCCCGGCCTGCTCGGTCGTCCCCGCGGATTTGCTATGGCTGAGGCTCATCGAGGCGGTGATGCTGTTGCTATCGGCGAAATTAAACGGCACGGAGAGCCTGAGGTTGAGGCTGTTGTCATTCCGGGTGTAGTGATTACGGCTGTTTTGGTAATAGATACCGTAATTTATTTTGCCGATGCTGGAGCTAAACCCGCTCTGCAAGGAGAGATCGCTGCTGGTGCTGTTCCAGTACTTTTGCTGGCTGAAGTTAAGATAGAACGAGCTGTGCTTACCGATTTTCTGGCTGGCCGAGATATCCAGACGATTCTTTTTGTTATACAGCGACGTGCTGTAGTAGGTGTCGGGGCGGTCGTTTTGCCACCGGTAGGGGTCATCGTCGGCAGGCCAGCGATAGTTCGTATAGCTGCCATCGTGCCATCTGCGTCTTTCGATAACGGCATCGGAAAAGCTGTAGTAGCCGGCGGTTGAGTAGCGGTAGCCCGCAACCTGGAAATCGGTGCTGGTGGCGAGAAAGGATTTGGCATACAGAAAACGGATGCTCCCTCCGTCCCGACGGCGGCCGTCCGCCAGCAGCGTAGAGGCGAAGGTGTAGTCCGCCGAAACTGCGCCCGCGTTCCCCATATTGATACCGACGCCCGCAGCGCCCGCGCGATAGTTTTCTGCCGCCAGCCCGCCGCCGTACAGCGTAAAAGCGTTGTTGAGCCCAAAGGAGAGGGTGCTTTGCATAAAGTCCGGGGCGTAGCCGTCTACGCCGTCGTGGTAGCGGCCGGCGGAGATCTGATAGTTCCACATCCCGGATCGCACCAGCTTTGGCAGCGTGGTATAGGCGACGGTAAATGTATTGTGGCTACCGTCCGCTTCGATAACCGTGACGGTGAAGTCGCCGCTGCGATTGACGGCGCTGATGTCGCTAATCTCAAAGGGCCCCGGCGGAACGTTCTCGGAGAAGATGACGTACTTGTTCTGGCGGACTTCGACCCGGGCGTTGCTATTGGCTACGCCCCTGATGACCGGCGCGTAGCCGGTCTGGCTGCCGGGCAGCATTTCGCTATCGCTACCGAGCTGCGCGCCGCGAAACTGGATGCTGTCAAAGACGCTCGCGTCGGTGCTGGTCTGGCCGATTTCCAGGCGGCTGCGCCACGCAATAATGCTGGTTTCGAGGGTGCTGGAAAGACTTTTCCAGCGATCGGTCTGGTCGCTGGTTTTATTCCAGTAGGCGCTGTTGCGCAGGCGCCAGGCGCCAAGATTGAGCCCGCTGTTTAGCGACAGGTACTGATATCTATCGCTTCCCCAATCGCCGTGAGTCTCATCGTGGGTATAGTTATAGTTAATAAAAGCGGCGTTAATTCCGTCATCAAACAGCGCTGGCGACACGTAATCATACGGGCGGGTGAGGACAAACTGCTGCGGGAGGGTGATTGCCAGGCGGTGGCTGGCGATATCGACCTCCAGCCGAGCCTGCGTCAGGTTGTCGACGAGCGGATAGCAGCGTTGGCTATCATCATTAATTTTTACGCCGTAGCGAATATATTCCTCGGCGCTGATACAGGGCGCCAGGCGGCCATTTATCGCGTCCGCCGAGAAGGTTATCTCCCTGCTGTCGACGAGCTTTTCGTTAATATAAACATTAACGTAATAGCGTCCCGGTAGGACGTCGCTTTCGCTGGCGGCAAAATCACGCAGCGCATTCTGATCTATTCCGTTAAGAAAGCGGGCATTATAACGTTCGGCACTCTCAGCGGCGGCGGTGATGGTCATCAGGAGGGCGCTAAACAGATAGCGTAATTTCACTATATCCATCACTCTATCATCCTTAAAGTGAGCGAGACGTTTTAACGCTTAACCGGAATAGCTATTGAAGCGCCGTGGTCATTAATATATTTCATGCTTTTAAGGTGCGCGCCGGCGGGTAGCGTGAGCGACTGGTGGCTATAGGGAGAGAGCATGATGCCGTTAATCGGCACCGTTTTTCCTTTATTATCCGCCAGCTCCATTTTGCTGAGAGTAATATGCAGCGGGCCGTTATTGTTAAAGGTCAGCGTCGTTGCAGAGGATGTCCACTGCATTTTTCGCACTTCATCAGCCAGCGTGGTTTTTATCTCCTGCGGTCGGTAAAAAAGCTTTAGCCGGGTGCGGATTGCGATTTGCAGGACGTTCTCCCCGGCCGCGCTCGGGGGAACTTCCTGAACGTTGACCCAGTACAGGGTCTCGCGGTCGGTCGGCAGCCCGCTGCCTGAGTAAATAAATCTCAGCAGCGCCGACTGCTCGGGGCGCAGTTTGACCAGAGGCGGCGTGACGATAATTGGACGACTCCCGTTGGGGCTCTCTGTTCCGTTATCCAGCCAGGTCTGGACGATATAGTTCCTGCTGCTGGGGTTATTTATTTTCAGGCTTGCCGAACGCTCTTTTCCGGAGTAGATGACTCGCGAAGCTTCCACCTGAATAGCACCCTGGGCCTGAAATACAAAGGTGGCGAATAGTACTGGCAGCAGAATTTTCATCGTTTTCCCTTTTGAATATGCCGTCCCTGGCCGGTGAATATTATTGCTGAATAACGGTAAATCTCGCAGTGGCGTCAGCGATGCCCGACTTAATGTTTGCAGCCTGACCCCAGGCGTAATATGACGCTTTCAGATAAAAGGTACCGCCGCCGTTAGCCGAGGTAACGTGGACTACCGGGTCATTATCTTTATTGAGCGGCTGGTCCAGGGTGACCGGGTTATCATTACGGTCGGTCAGAATAATGCCGACATTCTGCGCGGTGCCTGGGGCGTCGGCATCATCTAAGGCCAGGACGTTAACTTTATTGGCTTCCGTGGCTGAGGTACCGTCAAGCACCAGGTAATAATCCCCCTCCTCGCAGCCGGTAATGGTAATGGTGACCCCCACTTCCGGCCCCTTGAAATCCTGGGTCAGCTTGCTGAGAGGAATTTTCCCCATCGCGACGTCAAGCTCCTGGTTATTCATGCCGTTTACCGTGCAGCTGGAGTTAACCACTTCGCCTTTGAACTTCAGCGTGCCGTCGGCCGCGTTAACGTACTGGCAGGTCGCGCCAATCAGCGCCATTGCGAGGCACAGAGATTTCATTTTCATATACAATTCCTTATGTTATATCGACATGCGTGAAGAACGGTTGTTAGCGATAGCCGGGGGCAGCGCTGCCGGTACGCTATTTTTTATGCTGATGCTGCGTTGTTTATTTCAGTTATAAAGAGTGCAGATAGTTATACAGCCCGGTAATATTTCTGACCTTGAGCTTTTGATAAATATTTCGTCGGTAGTGGCTGATTGTCATATTACTGATATCGGTTGCCTGAGCGATTCTTTTATTGTTAAGCCCACAGATAATATAGGGCAGCAGCGTATCCTCCTGACGACTCAGCTTTAAATGAATATTGCGATCGACGGACCTAATGGTTTGTTTAAACGTATGGCTGACGGTATGCGGGTAAGTATGCCTGAAATAAGCGCGCAGGCGCTGCGTGGCGCTGGCATACTCCAATGCCAGGCTTGAGAGAGCGTTAATAACAATATTCTCAATGGGATCGAGAAGTAAATCCTCTTTGACGACAAAAATAATATCCCCGGTAATATATTTATTCTTTTGCGCAAGCAGGGATGCAAGATGCTGAATGTTGGGATAACTGTAATCAATAACGATCGTTTTGGCCGAATGCAGGTAGTCCTCAGCGGTGGCGCCGAGGTCAGGGAAAACCGCAACGGCGGTGGCGCCGGAATACGCTGATGCAGCGGAGAGTGCCGCAAGGGAGGTAATTCCGCTGGCGAAGTAACTGTTGGCTGTAATAATAACGATCATAATGTATATCCTTATACATCCTGGCTGGTAAAGAGTATGGCGATTTTCATCCGGGGTTGTAAATAGGATGATGAGCGTGATTGTAAGAATAATCTCAATGGGCGTTGTGGTGTTTTGTGCCTTATGACAGGAAGACTTCGTGCGGGCAGAGAAATAAATAAAGATACAGGCGAGGATGTATCTTATTTATTATTCACGCTGTTTATATTGTGGTGGTTATTATAGATAAACCGCATCCTTTCACCGGGAAAACAGCGCTGTGAAAGAATGCGGCATCATCGATGCGGCTATAAGAACCGCTGCGATCTGCGGGCGATATCCGCGTTCAGCTCATCACCGCCGTGACGGCAAGGCTTTCCGCCTTCCAGCAGCGGGCGGCGCTGCCGTTGGCCAGCGGGCGCAGGGGCTGCGGTTGTTCACAGCCGGCGCTGGCGAAGGGGCAGCGCTCGCGAAAATAACAGCCCTCCGGCAGATGCCGGTTGCCGGGCAGCTCGGTGTTGCGCGGGGCGTCGCCCAGCGGCGCGCCAATCCGCGGCACCGAATCCATCAGCAGACGGGTATAGGGATGAGACGGCGCGTCGAGGACCCGGCGCGCTTCGCCCATCTCGACGATTTGCCCGAGATACATCACCGCCACGCGGTCGCTCATATGACGCACCACCGAGACGTTATGCGAGATCAGCACGAAGGTCAGGTTCTGCTGTTTTTGCAGCTCAACCAGCAGATTGAGGATCTGCGCCTGCACTGAAATATCCAGCGCCGAGGTGGGCTCATCCAGCACGATAATATCCGGCTTCGCCGACAGCGCGCGGGCGATCGCAATGCGCTGGCGCTGGCCGCCGGAAAAGGCGTGCGGCAGGCGGTCGAGATACTCTGGACGCAGCCCAACCTGCAGCGCCAGCCGCTCGGCGAGCGCGCGCCGCGCCTTCTCGCCGGGCCGGGACTGGATCCACACCGGCTCGGTGATGGTCCGCCAGACGGGCAGGCGCGGGTCCAGCGAGGAGAGCGGGTCCTGGAAGACCATCTGCATGCTGCCGGCGTCGCGCCCGGCCGCGGAGTCCCCGCCGCGATCGAAGCGGCCGGACGAAGGTTTGAGCATGCCCATCAGCAGCCTGGCGAGGGTGCTTTTTCCGCAGCCGGATTCGCCAACGATACCCAGGGTTTCGCCGCGATAGGCCGTCATATCCAGGCCGTTTAGCGCATAGACGCGCTCGACGACCTTACCGCGCCAGTTCTTGCGCGCCGGGAAGTTAAGATGAACATCGCTCAGCGTTAATAATCTGTCAGACATGGGCGTTCTCCCGTTGCGGATACCAGCAGGCCGCCTGCTGTTCGGTGTGTTCTATCGGCCGCAGCAGCGGGACCGTCCCGCAGCCCTCGCCGGCGGCGAAGCAGCGTTCGCGAAAGGCGCAGCCGCCGGGCAGGCGCGCGAGGTTGGGCACCGTGCCGGGAATCGATTGCAGCGGCGATCGCGGCTCGCCGTTATCCGGGGCGCTGTTCAGCAGGCCAACGGAGTAGGGATGCAGCGGATGATGCAGCACCTGCGGGGTCGAACCGCTTTCGATTACCGCCCCGGCGTACATGACGTACAGCCGATCGCAAACCTGGGAAACGACCGCCATATCGTGGCTGATAAACAGCACCGCGGTTCCCGTGGCCTGCGCCTTCTGTTTTAGCAGGCGCAGAACCTGGCGCTGGACGGTAACGTCCAGGGCGGTGGTGGGCTCATCGGCAATCAGCAGGTCAGGCTCGCAGGAGAAGGCGATGGCGATCATCACCCGCTGGCGCATTCCGCCGGAGAGCTCAAACGGGTAGCGATCCATCACCCGCTGCGGGTCGGCTATCTGCATATCTGCCAGCAGCGCCACCGCCCTGGCGCGGGCCTCGCGGGCGGAGAGCGGACGGTGCTGGCGGATAACGTCCACCATCTGTTTGCCAATCCGCCGCGTCGGGTTCAGGGCGGTCATCGGCTCCTGGAAAATCATCGCCACCCTGCGGCCGCGAATAGCGCGCATCTCTTTTTCCGTTGCGCCGAGGATATCGTTGCCCATCAGGGTCACCTGGCCGCTGTGGATCTGATAGCTCTCCGGCGGCAGCAGGCGCATCGCCAGCATTGCGGTGACGGATTTCCCCGAACCCGACTCGCCCACCACGCCAACAATTTCGCCGCGGTCGATATGCATGGAAACGGCGTTCAGGACGTGCACCGCGCCCTGGTATACGGGGAAGCTTAAGCGGACGTTATCGATAGTTAAAACCCGGTTATTCATTAGCTGCGTCCTCCGGACTTCGGATCCAGTAAGTCCTGAATCCCGTCACCAAACAGATTAAAACCGACGGCGGTGATCAGGATGGCGGCGCCGGGGAAGGCGCAGTACCACCACTGGTCGAGAACATAGTTACGGCCATTGGCCACCATCGCTCCCCATTCGGCGGTCGGCTGCTGGGCGCCGAGGCCGATAAAGCCTAACGTCGCCGCCATCAGAATGGCGCTGCCGATATCGAGCGAAGCCTGCACCACCAGCGGCGGCAGCGCATTGCGCAGAATATGCCAGCTGATCAGATGCCAGCGGGAGGCGCCGAAGGTGACGGAGGCCTCAACGAAGCTGTGCTGGCGCACGATCAGCGTTTGTCCGCGCGCCAGGCGCACGTAAAAGGGGATCCGCACGATAGCGATCGCCAGCATGGCGTTGAACAGGCTGGGGCCTAACGCGGCGGCCAGCGCCATCGTCAGCACCAGCGAGGGGATCGACAGCATGATATCCATCAGCCGCATGATCAGCGCGTCGCTGCGCCCGCCGAGGACGCCGGAGAGGCAGCCGAGCAGCGAGCCGCCGATCCCGGCGATCAGCACCACCGCCAGCCCGGCGGCGATCGACTGCTGGCTGCCGATCAGCACCCGGCTAAACAGATCCCGGCCCACTTCGTCGGTGCCAAACCAGTGGATCGCCGACGGCGCCTGCAGGCGGGCGGTGAGATCGATGGCGTTAGGATCGTGCGGCACCAGCCACGGAGAGAAGATCATCAGGAACAGCATGATCAGCATAATGCCGCCGCCGATCAGCGTCAGCGGGCTTTTACGTATCAGCCACAGGCGGCGTTTCCACGCGTGGCTGCGGCTGATTTTCACGCCGACGGCGGGGCTTTCCTGGGTCATCATCACTTAGCTTTCTCCCCGACCCATACGCGGGTCTATCCACAAATAGAGCAGGTCAACGAGCAGGTTGACCAGCACGTAGGCAAACGACACCACCACGGCGAACCCCATTACCGCCGGGAAATCGAGCGCCTGAATGGAGGAGACCACATAGGCACCCATCCCGGGCCAGGCGAAGACGGTTTCTGTCAGCACCGCGCCGTACAGCAGGTCCCCCAGCGCGAGGCCGAGCACGGTGACCGAGGGGATCAGCGCGTTGGGCAGGGCGTAGCGCATCACGATGGTCCACTTCGGCAGCCCGCTGGCCAGCGCGGTGCGGATATAATCTTCGCTAAGCTGCTCCAGCATCGCCGAGCGAATCTGCCGGGCGACGATCCCCAGGTGGACGAAGGCCAGGGTGGTGGCCGGTAAAATCAGGTGCTGAAGGGCGTTAAAGAACACCTCGAGGTTGCCTTCCAGCAGCGAGTCGATCAGGTAGAAACCGGTCACGTGGGTTGGCGGGTCAAACCAGTCGTCAAGTCGTCCGCTGCCCGGCAGCCAGTTCAGCTTGCCGTAGAACAGAACGATCGCCCCCAGCCCCAGCCAGAACGCCGGGGTAGAAATGCCGGTCAGCGCCATCAGGCGCACCAGATGATCGGTCCAGCGGTTGCGGTACACCGCCGAGAGCACGCCGAGCGGAATGCCGACCACCAGCGCGATGAACAGCGCGCATATCGCCAGCTCCAGCGTTGCGGGGAAAAAGGTTTTAAGATCCTCCAGCACCGGGCGTCCGGTACGGATAGAAGTGCCGAGATCGCCGTGCAGCAGGGCGTTGACGTAGTGTAAAAACTGCTGCCAGAGGGGGAGATCCAGCCCCAGCTGCTGGCGAATATGGCGCACGATCTCATCGCTCGCGCGATCGCCCGCCAGCAGCCGCGCGGGGTCGCCGGGAATGAGGTGCGAAATAATAAAGGTGATTGCGCATACGCCGGCGACGACGAGGATCAGTCCCCAGCTGCGTTGTCGTAGTAAACCCCAGAAACTCATCATGACGTCCTCTGCCGGGCCGATGGCTGCCCGGCATCACAAGGTTAAGGTGCGGCCCGCTATTTGTGCATCTCGGCAATATTGAAGATCTGCTCGAGCATCGGGTTAAAGACGAAGCCTTTGACCTCTTTGTTCATCGCCACCTGATAGTTCTTCTGGAACAGATAGACGTAGGCGGCCTCATCGATAACCGTTTTCTGCGCCGCCTGATAATCCGCGGTTCGCTGCCCCTGATCGGCGGTGGAGACCGCCTTCTTGAGCAGGGCGTCAACCTGCGGGTTCTCGTAGAATGAACGGTTGCCCGGCAGCCCTTTCTTATCCGATTCAAACCAGTAGTTCATGAACATATAGGGGTCGGCGAAATCCGGGCTCCAGTTGCCGATGGCGATGTCGTAATCCCCTTTGCCAATCCGCTCGCGCATGGTGGCGTTAGCCAGCTTTTCGAGCTTCACCGGGATGCCCAGCGCCTGCAGGTTCGCCTGGGTGGAGAGGGCGATAGGCTCCCAGTTAGGGTCATTATCGGAGTAGAGGAACGACAGGGTTTTGGGCTTATCCGCCACTTTTTCCAGCGCGGCTTTGGCTTTGTCCATATCGAGGGAGTACTGCATGGCGCTGGCGTCATAGCCCCACATGCCGTCCGGGATCGGGCCGCGCATCTGCTTGCCGTTGCCGCCGAGGATGCCGTTGACCATCCCTTTATAGTCGGTGGCCCAGGAGACGGCGCGGCGGAGATCGACCTGATTCATCGGCGCCTTGCTGTTGTTGAGGTACAGGTAGGTCACCCGCAGCGCCGGATAGTCATACACCGTGACGCGATCCTCTTTCTTCAGCGCCGCAAACTGGTCTACCGGCAGCGCATCGGCAATATCCAGATCGCCCTTGGTCAGCTGCAGGCGGCGGGCGGAGCTTTCGCCGATAATCTTCACCGTGACCCGCTTAAAGACCGGCTTAATGCCGCTGTAGTGCGGGTTAGGCACCAGCACCAGCTGCTGGCCTTTCTGCCAGCGCTGCAGCATATAGGCGCCGGAGCCGGCAGTATGTTCCGCCAGCCAGCCGCGGGCGTCGTCGGCGGCGTTGGCCTTCAGCACCGCCGGGTTGACGATCGACGCGCCGTCGTTGGCGAGAGTGTGCAGGAACGGGGCGAAAGGCTCCGGCAGGGTGAAGCGGACCGTGGTGGGATCGACGGCATCAATTTTCAGCCCGGTCGGGAAGGCTTCCGAAGGACCTTGCTTAATGCGCATCAGGCGTTCGAAAGAGAGCTTGACCGCCTCGGCCGTCACCGGCGAGCCGTCGGCAAACTGCATGCTTTTGTGCAGCGTAAAGGTCCAGGTTTTACCGTCATCGGAGACCTGCCAGCTCTCCGCCAGCTCGCCCTCGACGTCCGTTGAGCCTTTCCCGTCATCGGTTTTATATTTCACCAGCCGCTGATAGGCCGGGTAGGTGACCGTCCAGTCGTTGTTATCGATGGTCACGGCCGGATCGAGGGTCTGCGGGTCGGCGGCTTTACCGATCACCAGCATATCTTTGGGGACCGCGGCATAGGCCGGCGCAACGGCGGCGGCCAGCGCGACGGCCAGCAGCAGCGGACGAAAACCGGTTAAGGGGGTACGAATCATTTTCATGGAATTACTCCGTCAGTCTTAGCGGGAGCCAGGCAGGCAAAAACATCATCAAGGAGCGGATAACCGGCCGCGTCCGGTAGTTCGAAGTGCCACCATTCCGTGGAAATACCCTTAAAGCCGCCGCCAAACATCACGGCGTTCAGCAGCAGGCGATGACGCTGAGCGGCGGGGGGAACCGCCGGGTGGTAAGGGTGAGAGAGATCGTCCATCTCATCGAAGGCGGTGCCCATATCCAGCGGCTGGCCGCTTTCGTCGAGCAGCGTCACGTCGATAGCGGTGCCGCGGCTGTGGTTCGACCCCAGCGCAATCGGCACCACGTAATCCTGATTCGGACAGGCGTTCCACAGCAGCTGCTGAGCCTGCTGCGGACGATAGGCATCGAGAACCTGCAGATGCAGGCCTGCCAGCCGGGCGATGCGCAGAGACTTCTCCAGCGCCGCCGCCGCGTCCGGGTGCAGCAGGCAGCGGGCTTCGGCATAGATCGGCTGGCCGGTAATGTTATCGGCGCTGGCGTACTTGAGATCGATAGCCAGCGCCGGAAACCGCGCGCGGATATCGACCAGGGTGACTTGCTGATTCATCTGTTATTTCCTGTCCTGAAGCCTGGCGAGCAGGCGCTTATTCACGTTCAAATTGACCAAACTCCTGCTGCAGCGCCCGGTTCTCGGCCAGCCGCTGCGACAGCGACGGGCCGAGTCGCTCGACGACCGCCGAGAGCAGCAGGTTGAAAAGGCAGCCGATCGGTGCGAGCGAATCCCAAAAGTGGCCGGTATCGGTTTTAACCTGCAGCAGATCGAGGGGATAGTCGCGGGCCCACGGGCACCAGATATCGGTGACCAGCGCGGTGGCGATGCGCCGCTCGGCGGCCACCCGGCAGAACTGCCTGGCGGTGCTGGAGTAGGCGCGGGTATCGGTGATCACCACGTAGGGATGTTCATATTCAGAGTTCAGCGCCTCCAGCCAGCTGCCGGAACTGCCGTCGGCGTAGGTCACCCGCGGACGCAGATATTCGAGGTGGCTAAAAAAGGCGTTGGCAAGACCGCGCGTGGACTGGATGCCGATCACAATCACCGCGTCGGCTCGCGCAATCCGCTCGCTGATGCGGGCGAAGGTCTCCTCCTGCGCCAGCTGGTAGACGTAGCGGATAGCGTCGAGCTCCATCTGCAGCGACAGGCTGGCGCGGTCGGGCTGCGCCTGCTGCTGCGCCCAGGAGTCGAGGCGATCGATGACGCCCCAGTGTCTATAGGGCACCGGCGCGCGATCCTTCAGGCTGTTTTTAACATCATCGAGGTTGCGGTAGCCCAGCTTGCGCAGATAGCGTCCGACGGTGATCCCGCTGGTGCCGGTTGCCTGAGCAATGCTGTCCGCGGTCTCAAAGGGGATATGCTGGCGATGGCTCAGCAGCCAGCTGCCGATGCGCTTTTCGCTAGGCGTAAGCTGGCTAAAGGTCGCCTCAATGGTGCGAAACAGCTCGTCGCTACTCTCGTTCATCCTGACCCCCGTTGATATTTGGCTCTCATAAACCATTCCGCTGTTACTCAGCTAACAAAGCACGATGCATGCCATCTATTACGGAACACCGTCGTTCCGCGGTATGACGGGGAAAAGGCTGGAGGCAGGCGAACTATGAGCGTAGATTTTCGCCAAAACATGCACAAAGAAGGTGCAACGTTTCCTGGTTGTGCATCACAAAAATAAAACATATGGTTAACAAAGTTGTCATTAATGCAGGCGACCGAAAAGAGAAAAACGGCGGGCATCGGGCGCGCACAATTAACATAACTGACTAATTAATAAGGATGAGGGTATGAAGGTTAAGGTTTGTATTGCTCTGGCGCTGGCGAGCATTGCCTGCAGCAGCCTGGCACGTGATATGCAAACAATTCAGCACAGCGGCGAACTGAAGGTCGGCGTGCCGGGAGATTACGCCCCGCTGGCGTTTCATAATGGCGTCGGCGAGCTGCTCGGCTATGACGTTGATATGGCAAAGGATCTTGGCGAGAAGCTGGGGCTGAAGGTGACGTTTGTGCAGACCAGCTGGCCGACGCTGTCGGGCGATCTGCAGGCCGATAAGTTTGATATCGCCATGGGCGGCGTCACCGAGACGCCGGAGCGGGCGAAAGATTTCGCCCTCAGCCATCCGGTGGTTGCCAACGGCAAAATTGCCCTCGCCAGCTGCATGGCGGCGCCGGCGCTGGGGAGCCTTGAAAAAATCGATCGCCCGAACGTGAAGGTGATCGTCAATCCAGGCGGCACCAACCAAAGCTACGTCGATGCGCATATTAAACATGCGCAGATCATCCGGGTGAAAAACAACGTCGATAACCTCGAAGCGCTGCGGCAGAAAACCGCCGACATGATGGTGACCGACCTGATTGAGGGCATCTATTACCAGAACAAAGAGCCCGGGGTCTTTTGCGTCGCCAACGAGCAGCCTTTCCCGGGAACCGCCAGCTTTAAGGTCTACATGATGAAAAAGGATAATCAGCCGCTGCTGGAGAAGGTCAACCGCTGGCTGGATAGCCAGGATAAAAATGTGCTCAAGCAGAAGTGGAAAATTCACGAATAGGCGGTGGCGATTGTCTCGTTGCCGGGTAAAGTGGTTGTTTACACGCCGCGCAGGCGCGCAGCGAAACCGGATAACGAGAATTGATGAACGCTGAGATAACCCTGCCTGTCAGGCAACAGAACAACAATATTATCCGCCTGGCGACCGCCCAGGCGCTGGCGGGGGCCAATTCGGTGGTCTTTTACGCCACCGGGGCGATTGTCGGCAACGCCATTGCCCCGGATCGCGCCCTTGCCACGCTGCCGATCGCCATTTTCGTCCTCGGCATGGCGGCCTGTATTTTACCCTTTGGCGCCCTGGCCAGAAGGCGCGGGCGCCGGGCGGTATTTATGCTGGGCACCGGCGCCGGCGTTCTCACCGGCCTGCTGGCCGCTCTGGCGGTGGTGACCGGCTCCTTCTGGCTCTTCTGCGTGGCGGCATTTTTGGGCGGTGCCTACGCGGCGGTGGCGGTCTCGTTTCGCTTTGCCGCCACGGACGGCGTTGGCGCCGAGCGTCGCGCCCGGGCGCTGTCGCTGGTGATGGGCGGCGGCGTGGCCGCCGGGGTGATTGGCCCGATGCTGGTGACCGGGACGATGAACCTGTGGCCGGCGCATACCTTCGCCATGACCTTTCTTGCCCAGGGCGCGGTGGCGGCGGTTTCGGCGCTGGTGCTGCTGGGGGTCACGTCCGCAGAGCCGGTAGCCCAGGCGAGGAGCGGCGGCCGTCCGCTCGGGGAGATCGTGCGCCAGCCGGGTTTTGCCCGCACGGTATTCAGCGGGGCGGTGGCCTATATGGTGATGAACTTCCTGATGACCGCCGCGCCGCTCTCCATGCATCTGCACGGTATTTCTCAGCAGGCGTCGAACCTTGGCATTCAGTGGCACGTGGTGGCGATGTACGGCCCCGGCTTTTTTACCGGCAGGCTTATCACCCGCTTCGGCGCCAGGCGTATTAACGCGGCGGGGCTGGCGCTTCTCGCGCTGTCGGTACTGGTTGGGCTGGCCGGCACCGAGGTGATGCACTACTGGGTATCGCTCATTCTGCTGGGCATCGGCTGGAACTTCGGCTTCACCGGCGCTTCGACGCAGATTATGGATTTCCACCGTCCGGAAGAGAAAACCCAGGTGCAGTCGCTGAACGACTTTATCGTCTTCGGCGTGATGATGGTGGGGGCGTTCGCCTCCGGCGCGCTGATGAACCTCTTCGGCTGGAACGCCGTGCTCTGGGGCTCGCTGGTGCCGGTGATGATCGCCCTGGCGGCACTATTGTTCGGCGCGCGCGCTCGGCGCCAACGCTAAAGCGGGGCGGCCAGGGCGATGCGCCCCGGCTCCAGCTTGATAATGCGGTCGGCGAGATGGCAGTTGCGATCGTCGTGGGTGAGGGCGACGATGGTTTTGCCCTCGGCCTTCAGCATCGGCAGGCGTTCAAGATAAAACAGCGCCAACAATAGCGGGCGATCGCCCTTCTGCCGATCGGCGGAAGGGCGTCGCGCTATCAGACGATATCGTCCACCACGCCGCCGTCAACGCGCAGCGCCGCACCCGAGGTCGCCGAGGCCTGGGTCGAGCAAACGTACACCACCATATTCGCCACCTCTTCCACCGACGCCGCGCGCTGAATCACCGACGCGGGGCGGTGGGCCATGACAAACTCTTTCGCCAGCTGCTCCAGCGGTTTTCCGGTCCTGGCGACCTCGTCCTTCATCATTTCGGCAAAGCCGTCGGACAGGGTGGGGCCCGGCAGCACGCTGTTGACGGTGACGCCGCTGCCGGCGACGTATTTCGCCAGCCCGCGCGCCAGCGACAGCTGGGCGGTTTTGGTCACCCCGTAGTGGATCATGTCCGCCGGCACGTTGCGCGCCGATTCGGAAGAGATAAACACCACCCGACCCCAGCCTTTTTGCACCATCCCCGGCAGCAGCGCCCGCGATAAGCGCACGCCGGACATCACGTTGGTCTGCCAGTAGTTTTCCCAGGTTTCGTCATCGGTTTCATAGAAATCCTGCGGGCCATAGATGCCGGCGTTGTTGACCAGAATATCGATGCCGACCAGCGCCTGCAGCAGCTGATTCACGCCCTGGGCGCCGCTCAGGTCGGCGACCGCCGGACGCGCGCTGGCGCCCGGGACTTCATTTTGCAACCGGGCAATGGCCTCGTTAACGCTGCGCTCGCTGCGTCCGTTAATCACCACCTCCGCACCGCTCTCCGCCAGCCCTTTGGCGATGGCAAAGCCGATCCCCGCGGTTGATGCGGTCACCAGCGCGACCTTCCCCGATAAATCAATCTTCATAACCCTGGCCTTAATGTGTAAACAACAGACCATTAAGCGTAGCAGCTGACGCCGGCGCAGGGCGGGGAGAGAGGTTGCAAGGTGTTAATAGCCCATCTGCTTATCGACCAGATTTTTCAGCGGCAGCGCCTGCTGCTGGCGCTGAATATTTTCCAGCAGCTGGCGGGCAATCACCTGCGCCGGGGCGATGGAGGCGATATGCGGAGTGATGACCACCCGCGGATGCGACCACAGCGGGTCGGCGTCCGGCAGCGGTTCGACCGGGAAGACGTCCAGCAGCGCGCCCGCCAGCCGGCCGCTGTCCAGCGCCTGCAGCACGTCGTGATTCACCATATGCTCGCCGCGCCCGCAGTTGATCAGCACCGCGCCTTCCGGGAGCTGGTCGAGCAGGGGCCGCGCGAGGATGCCGCGAGTCTGCTCGGTAAGCGGCAGGACGTTGATCAGCGCGTCCAGCTCGCCGAGGAAGCCGGCGGCCTGCGCATCGCCGTGGTAGCAATGCACGCCCGCCAGGCGCTTTTCGCTCCGCGCCCAGCCGGAGACGCGGTACCCCAGCCCGGCAAGGCGGGTAGCGATGTAGCCGCCGATTTCACCGAGCCCCATCACCCCGACGCGAAAATCGGCGGCGGCCCGCTGCGGGTAGGCCTGCCACACCCGCTCGCGCTGATGCGCCAGCGCGCGGTCAAAGTGGCGCTGAAACCACAGCACGCCCCACAGCGCGTATTCGAACATCCCGTGACGAAAATCTTCATCCACCACCCGGCATAGCGGCACCTGGCTGGCGAACACTGATTCTGGAAGGTGGTCAACCCCGGCCGAGGCGGCCTGGATAAGCTTTAGCCCCGGCGAGCGGGCCAGCAGCTGAGGGTCGGGAAACCAGCAGCTGGCATACTCCGCGCGCCCTGCCGCCGGATGGTCGGGCAGGACCGCCGTGACGTGGGGAAAAAGGCGCAGCGCGTCGCAAATCTCGCGGGCGTAGTTTGGGTCATTGCAGTCGACAACGATAGTCAGGTTAGGCATAGGCATTACTCTTGATAAGCAGTGTCGAGGCGGTTAAGGCGGCGCAGCCACGCCTGCCAGACCTGCTGACGCTCGTGCTCCACGCCCATCAGCTGTTCGCAGGCGTGCTGGCTCAGGTGCGCCGGGATGTGGTGAATCGGGCTGAGCGGGGCGAGCTGGGCGGTCGCCATCTGAATTTCGCAGGCGCGGTTGAGGTAGTACATGATGTAAAACGCATCGGCGACGGTGCGCCCGACCGACAGCAGGCCGTGGCTCTGCAAAATCATGGCGATATTATCCCCCAGCGAGCGCTGAATGCGCGCGCGTTCGTCGAGGTCAAACGCCACCCCTTCATACGGGTGATAGCCGACGCGCTGATAAAACTCGGTGCTGATCTGGTTGAGCTGCAGCAGGCCGTCCTGGCAGGCGGCGACCGCCATGCCAGGCAGCGTATGGGTGTGGATCACGCAGTGGGCATCCTCCCGCGCCATATGCACCGCGCTGTGGATGGTAAAACCGGCCGAGTTTGCCGGGGCGGAGCCTTCCACCACCTTGCCCTGCATATCGACGACAATCAGATTGCTGGCGGTCACCTCGTCGAACATCATGCCGAACGGGTTAATCAGAAAGCGCGGCTCGCCGTCGCCGGGCAGGCGCACGGAAAAGTGGGTATAGAGGGTATCTTCCCAGCCAAACAGCGCCGCCAGGCGGTAGGCGGCGGCCAGATCCTGGCGCAGTTCACGTTCAGTAGCCATTTATTGTACTCCCATAAATTCACGGATGCGGGTCAGCCCCGGATCGCTGGCGCCGTCACGGATGCGCGGTGGCGGCACGTCGCTCACCACCACGCCGTTCTCCATCATCACCACCCGATCGGAAATGGATAACGCGAAGTCCATCTCATGGGTGACGATCAGCATCGTCATCCCTTCGCGGGCGAGAGACTGAATCACCTTCAGCACCTCGCCGACCAGCTCAGGGTCCAGCGCCGAGGTGGGCTCGTCAAACAGCATGATGTCCGGTTTTAAGGCCAGCGCCCTGGCGATGGCAACGCGCTGCTGCTGTCCGCCGGAGAGCTGCCAGGGGTATTTTTCGCCATGGGCCAGCAGCCCGACGCGGTCCAGCAGATAGAGGGCCTGCTCTTTTGCCACGCGGCGATCGACCAGCTTGTGATACAGCGGGGCGAGCATCACGTTGTCGAGCACCGTGCGGTGGGGAAAGAGGTTGAAGCTCTGGAAAACCATGCCGATACGGCGCACGCCGGCGCGCATCTGCGGCTTATCGACGATCGCCGCGCCTTTCAGGTAATCCTCGCCGTAGAGAATAATCTCCCCGCCATCGAGACTTTCCAGGGCGTTGATGGTGCGGATAAGGGTGGTTTTGCCCGACCCGGATGGCCCGATGATGCTGATGACCTCGCCGTTATCGACCTTCAAATCGATGCCTTTCAGCACCTGATGCTGGCCCCAGGATTTTTCGATCGCCCGCAGATCGAGAGCCGGTGGGCTGCCGCTGGTGGGTTCGGCCTTCGCCGCCTGCGGCGGCGCTTTCAGGCTCTGGCGCAGGGCCTCGCATTCGGCGTCGTTGAAGGTTTGCGGGCGCTTTTGCTGAATATCGAGCCGGTTTTCCAGCGCCCGGAACAGCCAGGTAAACAGCGTTACCACCATCACGTAGTAGACCGCCACCGCCAGCAGGGTCTCCATCACGAGGAAGTTCTGCGCGTACAGGCGCTGGCCGGTAAGCAGCAGCTCCGGTAGCGAGATCACCGACAAAATCGAGCTGAGCTTAATGATGGTGATGTATTCATTAATCAGCGTGGGCAGCGAAATACGGAACGCCTGCGGGATAATAATCAGGCGCTGAATGCCGATAAAGCTGAAGCTTAAGGCGTGGCCGGCTTCGCTCTGTCCCTTCGCCACTGAGATTAATCCGCCGCGATGAATCTCCGCCATATAGGCCGCCTCGGTGACGGTCATCGAGACCAGGCCGGCAATAAACGGCACCCCGAGCAGCGGCTGGGTCAGCGGGAAGAGCTGCGGCAGGTTATAGACAAACACCAGCAGCACCATCAGCGGCACGCTGCGGAAAAACCAAATATAGAGTTCGACGGGAACCTTCAGCCAGCGCGGGCCGGAGAGCTTCGCGCAGGCTAAAAGAAAACCTAATACCAGGCCAATAAACCATGACAATGAACTGACGACGATGACGGTAACGCACGCCTGCCAGAATGCCCCAATGCTAAATAACGAGAAAAAGTATCCCCAATCGAACTCCATACCGACTCCTGTTGCGCATTGGCTTAAGCGTATTTAATCGATGCGTTCTAAGTTGTATTTCTTGATGATGGCGTCATATTTGCCGTTGGCTTTTAAGGTGGCTAACGTCGATTTAATCGCCTCCACCAGTTCGCTATTACCTTTACTGACGTAAATCCCCAGCGGCAGGGGGTAGACCAGGCGGGTGGAGCTAATCGCCAGCCGTCCGCGGCTCTTGTCGACAAGAATTTGCGCCGCCGGAGCGATCTCTAACTGCGCGCTAATATTTTTCGATATCAGGGCCTGGGAGACTTCCGGGGCGGTCGGGAACTCCTGAATGCTAATCGCCGGCTTGCCGTTTTTCAGGCAGTATTCGTCGGAGTGATTCTTCAGGCTGGCGACCCAGCTGGTGCCCTGCTGCAGCCCCACCTTGACGCCGCACAGCTCGTCTTCCGTTTTCGGCTGAATCTCGCCGCTCTTCAGGGCGATAATTGACGCGCCGGAGAGGGCGTAAGGCACCGCGTCGGCCTGCTTAAGGCGCTCCGGCGTGATGTACATCCCGGAGATCACCGCGTCATATTTCTTGCCAATCCCTAAGATCAGGCTGGTGAATTTGGTATCGATCAGCTGCGGTTTAGCCTTCAGGTGCTCGGCAATCAGCGCGGCGAACTCCGGGTCGAGGCCGACGATATTGTTATTGCTGTCGTAAGATTCAAACGGCGGATAGGTCACCTCCATCCCGACTTTAAATACGCCGTCCGTCAGCAGCTCTGCGGCCTGGGTCAGCGGAGAGAAGCAGGCGGCGATGGCGATGCCCACCGCCACGCGGCGCGAGAGCTTATGGATCGTTTTTTTCATCATGTATCCTCACGGGTTAGTAACGGTTTTTTGCTGGGCTTGTTTTTTCAGATGACCAAAGGTGTTGGTGCCTCGGGCGCGTTCCGGGAGCTGCAGCTCGCCTTTGTTGACCTTCTCGCGCAGATAGCGATAGGTCTGCAGCGCCTGGCTCCACATATGCTCGCCAATGCTCAGCTCCTGGTAGTCGCTGGCCTCTCCGGCGGTTAAAAAGTTGGGCAGCGGGCGGATCAGGGTGTGGTAATCGCAGGCGAAGAACAGCGGGAAGGAGTAGCGCTCCTGCGGCACCTTGCGGACACGGTGGGCTGTAGCAACAAATGTGCCAGCGCTCAACACTTCCAGCATGTCGCCGATATTGATAACGAAAGCCTCTTCTCCGGCGGCGCTCTTCGCCGGCGGCGCGTCGATCCAGGCGCTATCTTCATTCAGCACCTCAAGACCCGGCTGGTCGGCGAGCAGCAGGGTGAAGCACTCGTAATCGGTGTGTGCACCAATACCGGGAACGTCTTCGGCGCTGGCGTCAAAGGGGTAGTGGATCAGGCGCAGCTTCGACGGCGGGCAGGTCACCATCGCCTTGAAATAGCCTTCCGGCAGGCCAAGGGCGAGGGCGAAGGCGTCAAACAGGCGATGGCCGAGGGCAAATACCGCTTCATAGTAGGCCAGCACCCGGGACTGAAACTCGGGCAGCTGCGGCCACTCGTTGGCGCCAATCAGCGGCGTTCCGGCCAGCACGAACGGGTGGTCATCCGCGGCCTGAAAGCCAATATCAAACGCTTCTTTGTGGTCCGGCTTGCCGGAGCCGTAGATCTCTTCCCCTTCCGGGACGTAGCCTTTGTGGCTGCGGGAGTGGCCGATGTAGTACTGCATCTTTTGTTCCATCGGCAGGGCGAAGAGCCGTTTGGCCGCCGTGCGGATCCCGGCGATCAGCTCAGGGGCAATGCCGTGGCCAGTGATGTAGAAAAAGCCGACTTCCCGCGCCGCTTTGCCGATGGTGTCGGCGACGGCCTGGCGCTTCGCCAGACTGTCGCTGGCCAGGTCGCTGATATCGATGGTCGGTAACTCGGTGAAAGAACTTTTTGCGACGTTCATGGCTGCGGATCCTTTTCGGTTAGCGATAAAAACTCGGCAAAATGCTGCTGTTCATGTTCCGCCATCCACGCATTCAGCGACCACAGATCGGCCACCGGAATGTTGGTAAACGGCAGGTGGTGCAGATAGCCGTCGGGGCCAAACTCGGGGGTCAGCGTGGTCTGCTGATATCCGCGCCGGCGCTGCGACTGCCAGATCTGCTGCCAGAAGCGCTGCTGAAACTGCAGCGCGGCCTGATATTCCGGCGCCGCCGGATGCGGCACCTGCGGCCCCTGGTCGTAGCCGGCGCGGGCCTGAACGTGGTGCACGCGGTCAATAAAGGCGCTGAAATCATCGCAGGGGTCATCCAGCAGACGCTCGCTTACCACAATCCAGTGGCTGATATCGGCGGTAAAGCGCAGCTGCGGCAGCTGCTGGATAATCTCGAGGGTCAGCCACGGGCTATACAGCGAGGTGGCGCGATGGGTTTCAAAGCTGCAGGTCACCTCACAGGCGGCGGCCAGCTCGTGGGCCCGGCCGAGAAAATCCACCTGCTGCGCCAGCGGCCAGCGGTCGTTGCCGGCCAGCAGATTGACAAAGCGCGGGTTCAGCGCCTTCGCCTCGGCAAAGCGGCTTTTTAAGCGCTCCAGATGCTGACCCGGCGTCTCGGCCTGCGCCGGGATCACGCTGCCGCCGCTGAAGAGGATGGCGATATACTCCAGTTCGGACTCCTGCAGGCGCCGGGCCAGCGTCTGCCGCTCGTCGGCGCTCGGCGGAACCCGCGCCTCGATGCCGCAGCAGCCGACGCTTTTTAGCTCGCTGAGGGTCTGCTGCCACGGGGTGGTCACGCCCCAGAGGGTGCGAAAAACCTTGAGCTGCAGGGTGGGCTGGGCGGTTGGCTGCATTCTGAATCTCCTATGGATATTTCACGCCCGGCAGGACGCAGAGCATTTCATACAGCAGGTTGGCCGCCAGCTGGGAGGTATTGCCGCTGACGTCGTAGGGCGGAGAGACCTCAACCAGATCGCAGCCAATCAGGTCCAGGCCGCGGCAGCCGCGGACGATCTCCAGCGCCTGAATAGAGGTCAGACCGCCGACTTCCGGCGTGCCGGTGCCGGGCGCCCAGATCGGGTCGAGGCTGTCGATATCGAAGCTGAGATAGACCGGACCCTCGCCCATCTGCTGGCGTACCTCGGCCATTAGCGGCGCCAGCGACCGGTGCCAGCACTGCTCCGCCTGCACCAGACGAAAGCCCTGATCGACCCCCCACTGGAAGTCGCCGGCGGCGTAGCCCTGTGCGCGCTGGCCAATCTGCACCACCCGCTTGAGATCCAGCAGCCCCTCTTCGACGGCGCGGCGGAAGGTGGTGCCGTGGGCGATTTTCTCGCCGAACATCTCATCGTTGGTGTCGGTGTGGGCATCCACGTGAATCAGCCCCACCGGGCCGTGCTTTTTGGTCAGGGCGCGCAGAATTGGCAGGGTGATGGTGTGGTCTCCCCCGAGGGTCAGGGGGATGAGCGGGAAACTATTTAAAGCGGTGTAGTAATCCTCGATGATCTGCACCGATTTGAGCAGGCTGTAGGTATTTATCGGCACGTCGCCGATATCAGCCACCGACAGCGATTCAAAAGGCGCCGCGCCGGTTGCCATGTTGTAGGGGCGAATCATCACCGACTCGGTGCGAATATAGCGCGGCCCGTAGCGGGTACCGGAGCGCTGGGAGGTGCCGATATCCAGCGGGATGCCAACGAAAGCGGCATCAAGGCCCTGTAAATCTTCGATAAAAGGCAGGCGCATCATCGTTGCGCGGCCGCCGAAGCGCGGCATCTCGTTGCCACTCTGCGGTTGATGAAAGACGTTATCCATTTCAGCTCCTGAATCTGAGTCACCAATGCTCGATGAGGAGATAGTGCGAAAGATGCGCTGGACTTTAAATCGCCTGCTGTAAATACTTAGTTCATTTAATGGTGAACTAAGCATGCACAACGACGGCAGTCTCAACATTCGTCAGCTGCAGATTTTTGAGGCGGTGGCCCGCCTGGAAAGCTACGGCAGAGCCCAGCAGGAGCTGGGGATTTCGGTGTCGGCGATCAGCAACGCGATGTCCCAGCTGGAAGGTCAGCTCGGATTTAGCCTGTGCCAGCGCGGGCGCGGCGGCTTTGCTTTGACCGAGAAAGGGCAGCAGTTTTTACAGCAGTCGATTCGGGTACTGGGCGAGCTGAACGAGCTGGAGCGCCAGTCGGCGCTGCTGAAGGGCGAGCACAGCGGCACGATTTGCATCTCGACCCTCGACTCGATTGAAACCGAAACCGCGCTGTCGCTGCCGGTGGTGCTGCGCAGCTTCAGCGATAAGTTTCCTCACGTGCACATCAAACTGATTATCCGCACCCCGGCGGAGCAGCTGAACGGCGTGCTCAACAACCATATCGATCTGGCGATCGGCAGCTACAACTCCCAGGTGCATAACATCATCAGCGAGCCGCTCTATCGCGAGCAGCACTGGCTCTACTGCAGCGACCTGCACCCGATGTTCTTCAGCCGCCAGCTCGATAAAGAGCAGATCAGCCAGTGCCCGCTGGTGACCCGCAGCTACTGGAATACCAGCGATCTGCGGCGGCGCGGCTTCAGCAAAGGCAGCGCCACCGTGGAGACGGTCGATGCGCAGCTGCTGCTGATCCTCTCGGGGAAATATATCGGCTACCTGCCGGAGCACTACGCCTGGCCGTGGATCAAGGAGAACCGGCTGCGGGTGCTGCTGCCCAACGAGTTCGGCTTCCAGTCGCCGTTCTCGGCGATTTGCAAACGCGGGCGCAGCAACGAGCCCTATCTGAAAGAGTTTCGTAATTTACTCAAGAAGAATACCGTCGCCAGGCCGAAGTGGAACTACTAGAGGCCGGATCGGGCGCTGGCCGCGCCGAGGAAAAAGAGAAAGCTTCTGAGTACAGACATTAGCACCCCGTTATATATTGAAAAACAATATGGTAAGTGCCGTATTTATAACTTCCTCTTCACTTCGTGCGCCTTCTCCGCCGTTTTTTAACCAATCGAGCTTTTTCCGCTCTGCCCGGCGACGTTCAGCGTCAGAGGGCCGTGCGGTGCGCGCGTTTACTGACCTAACAGCGCTTTGTACTGGCCTGTAAACTGCGGGGCGTTCCACGCGCCGTCAAAAAGGGTATAGGTGATATAGCCCTTGTTGAGCCAGCCGGAGTCGGTATCGTCCAGGGTTGGCGCGAGCGCCGCCGGGTTGAGGATCTGTTTCGCCTTGCCGTCGGCCGTCAGCTCATAGCCGATCTGCGGCGTCGGGAACGCTTCGTTCTCGACGTAGCGCACGCCTTTGATCTCGGCTTTTGCCAGCGGCGGATAATTAATGCTCAGCCCGGACCCTTTGGGTAAGAGGGGCGCGCCCGGGGTTCGTTTGGCGCTGAGAGTATCGACTACGCCCACGACGTAATCGACCGACTCCGGCCAGTATTGATGCGTCGCCGACCAGCCGTTTTTCATCTCCTCATCGCTAAAGATATAGCCGATGCTGGCGGCGATCGCCGGGATGCCGTAGCGCACGGCGCGGGCGGCGGCGCTGACGGTACCGGAATTGACCTGCGCCATGCCGGTGTTGGGGCCGTCGTTCACGCCGGAGATAACCAGATCCGGCGGCGCGTCCTTCAGCAGGCCATGAAGCCCAAAGTCAACGGCGTCCGCCGGGGTGCCGGGGAAGCAGTAGCGCCTGTCGGCGACCTTTTGCAGGTCGAAGATCTTACCGGGTTTAAAGGTGATGGCGGAACCTATGCCGCTTTGGTTGGTGGCGGGGGCGACCATCCAGACGTCATAGCCTTTGGCTGCCAGTTTGTCCTGCAGCGAGGTGCTGCCCGGCGAGGCGCAGCCGTCGTCGTTGACGATCAGTATTTTCAGCGCGGGCCGGGCCGCCCCGGCGGAGAAGGCGACGGCGGAGAGCAGCGCGGCGGTCAGGATGATTTTTTTCACTTTGGATCCTTGTGTTTGATGGAAGGGCTGAATCGGACGCAAAAAAAAACCTAAGACTCCTGCCAGCAGCGCCGCTGCGACGGATATCTTAGGTTTTGCCTGCGTTCAGTAACAATCCCGGATAGCCACGAAAATACGCCAGGCGGCGGCTATCGTCCAGGCAAAGACTATTTTTTGTGAGCGGCTTCAATAAATAAAATCGTTATTAGCGAGGTTCCCGAACGGGCCTTTTGCAGCTGGATATGTTTATTCATGGGGCTTATTGGCTGATACGAGAATATATAATGGAATATATGGCGTTGCCGCGGCTTAATCTGCGAGCGATCACATTTATTAATTTGCCATGCAAAAGTGTGTGGCGTTATTTCGCAAGGGTGATATGGTCGGCGTAATTGGATTGTTACTGTGTATACAGGCAAAAACTACGTTAGATAGCGAAAGCGGTGATTGTCACTTTCGTTATTGAGCGTGGTTTTTTTGTTTTTATTACAGATATAAATAACGCAAGGATATAACATGAAAAGATGGCTATTAGCTTTAATCGTGGTGACCTGCAGCGTAGCCTGGTCTGCGGAAAATAAAGTTCAGGATGCCGATAACGATACCGTGAATATCTATTTTGCGCGCCACGGAAAAACGCTGCTTAATACCTTTGATCGCGTTCAGGGATGGGCCGATTCTCCGCTGACCGAGGAGGGACGGCGGGTGGCGCGCTATTTAGGCGCCGGGCTCAAGGGGATTAAATTCGACAGTTTCTACACCAGCGATGCCGGGCGGCAACGCGAAACGATGGCGGTTATTATGACCCAGGCGGGGATCGTCGGCTCTCGGCCGACCGAGCTGGCGGGCCTTCGCGAAGCGTTCTTCGGCGGGTTCGAGGGCGGCTTGAACCGGGATATGGCCGCCGCGGGAGCCCGCCAGCTGGGGCTTGCCGATGCGGCGGCGCTGTACCGGGAGATGAAAGCCGGAACGCTGTCGGTGCGCGATAGCCAGAACGCGCTTGCCAGCGCCGATCCCAGGGGGATGACGGAGAGCTACGACCAGGTGAAGCAGCGCGTTCAGGCGGCGCTGGCGACCATGCTTGCGCAGGCGAAAGCCAACGGCGATAAAAATATTCTGGCGATTTCGTCCGGTACGGCGATGCAGATAATGATCTCCGATCTCACCGACGACCCGGCGAAAAATAAGCCGTTAGCCAACGCGGCGGTGGTCAAAATCAGCTATCACAACGGCCGCTATCGGGTAGATGAGATCGGCTCGTTAAAATACGTTGAGGCAGGAAAGCAGGCGCTCGGCGAAAAATAAAATAACGCTTACCACACTCTTTTGGGCCGCATCTCATTATTACCCGTCGTCGGTAAGGATGCGGTTCGGCCCGATTCTGGGGAATACTATGAATCTGACTCGCGTTACCGCAGCGCTTATCTTCCTTAGCGCTTCGACAGCCGCCGGGAGCGGTAATAATAATGAAGATAATCAGTCTTCGATGCTAATGAACAACATTGTTAGTGAGCCTTTTTTCCGCGATTCGCACATGACCTTATCGTTAAAAAACTACTGGAAATATCTTAAGGAAGAGAACGCCAATCCTAAGCGTGTACATAATGCATGGGGGCAGGGGATCGCCGTGGATTATCAGTCGGGTTATTTTAACGATATATTCGGCGCCGATATTATCTATTATGGCGCCGTTAAGCTGGGAGCCAGCGATTACTTTAACTCCCGCGGCGTGCTCTACAATAACGGTCCCGGCAATAGTAAACATAATGCCGAAGGCTTCTCTAAATTTGGCCAGCGTAATCTTAAGCTGAAGTACAGCATCGCGGATATACAGCTTAACGCCCGCTGGGGCTGGCAGGTGCTGAAAAACTATGGCGTCATCTCGACCTCGACGCGGCTGTCGCCGACCACCTACTCCGGCTGGAGCGGCGCCCTGAGCTATGACGACCTGACGCTGCGCGGCGCGTACGTGGAAAGCTCCATGGCTCGCAACTCGCCGGACAAGACGCATTTCCAGACCAACGCCGGGCGCGAAATTAATCACCTGGCCAGCGGCGAGCTGCTGTGGAAAAGCCGCTATCTGGATCTGCAGTATGGCTATGGCGAAAGCGATAACTATCTGCGCCGTCAGCTGCTGTTTGCCAATCTCAGACCGCTAGCGCCGCTGAATATCGGCATGCAGATATACGCCACCCGCGCGCTTGATGAGTATCGCGCGATGCCCGCGAGCAAGCGCGACTTCGATGATAGCGCCCGGCATTTCGCCCTTGATGCCAGCTGGAAAGCGCAGCGCTGGAGCAGCAGGTGGGGCATCGGCTATACCGAGGCTAAAAAAGCGAACGAGGTGGGGTTTTACCCGCGGCATATGAGCAAAAACTCGCGCGGCACGTTTATCTCAATGGCTTCTGCGGGCGATGACTACATGCGCGACCGGGAGCTGGTGCTGGCGAATATCTCGGACTACCAGCTGACCCCGGAGCTGGCGATCGGCCTGGCCGGCAATATTGCCCAGTTTAGCTACCGGGGCAATCACGTGCGCAGCGGCGAAATTAGCGCTTTCAGCCGCTGGGTTCCTTCCGATCCGCGCTTGACGGTATGGCTGATGTTTGGTCCGGGCTGGTCGTACAAAAGCAGCGGAAAAACGCCGGTGCTGACCGACGGCCACTACACCCGAACCCACACTCTGGCTTCAGAAGCGATCGTTGAATATCGCTTCCGCCTGTTCTGATTAACTGAGGGGTTCATTTGCCGGGCTAAAAATCAGCCCGACGGATTACTGGCTCATGCTTAAAATCGTGCGAATGTTGCGGGCGCTGGTGGCGATGTAGGGTCAGAGCCCGTCTGCCCCTTAGCCTGGGCTGCCGTGCGGCAGCGCAAAGGCCTACAACTATTCTTATTCGTCGTCGCGTTCTTTGGCGGCGCGCTGGCGGTCGTAGAACTCATCTTCCGCGGCGATGATTTCATCCATCAGCGAGTCCATATCGACCGCGTGGACCTCTTCAACAAAGAGGCCGGTTAGCGGCGTTTCCGGCGTTAATTTTCCGTCTTCATACAGCATCCATATCTCTTTCGCATAGCGCGTTTTTAAGAGCTGGGGGGCGAACTGGCCGTAGTAGGCGGTGATGTTATTCACGTCGCGTTCGAACATGGATTGCGCATGGTTGTTTGCTGCGGCATCTACCGCCTGCGGCAGGTCGATAATGACCGGCCCTTGCGCATCGAGCAGGACGTTGAACTCCGACAAATCACCGTGAACAAGACCGGCGCACAGCATGCGCACGATATTGCGGATCATGGTCGCGAAATCAGCAACGGCTTCCTCTTCCGTCAGGGCGACATCGCTCAGGCGCGGGGCGACCGCGCCCTCGGCGTCAGTGATAAGCTCCATCAATAATACGCCGTCAATGCAGATATAGGGCTGAGGTACGCGAACCCCGGCGTTAGCCAGCCGGAACAGGGCGTCGACCTCGGCCATTTGCCAGGTCTCCTCCTGCTGCTTGCGGCCGAACTTTGAGCCCTTTTGCATCGCGCGGTTATTACGCGAATTGCGGACCTTACGCCCTTCCTGGTACTGCACGGCCTGCTTAAAGCTGCGCTGTGCCGCCTCTTTGTACACTTTGGCGCACTGGATCTTATCACCGCATAAAACAGTGTAAACGTCGGCTTCTTTACCGCTTTTCAGCCGCTGAAGCACTTCGTCTATCAGGCCGTCATCGACCAGAGGTTGGATTCTGTTTGGGATTTTCATGCGGCTTTATACCTTATTTCAGACACTTTTCGTACTGATAATACGGGACAGTCATCGTGTTCCATCCGGGTCAAAATCATGACATTGCTCAGTAAGTGCGATGTTTTCTGCAATCGGTCACAAGGTTAACTGGAATCAGGGAAATTGTCCCGCAGGAATGCAGGTACAAAATGGCCGCAGGGCATACAGGGTGGGGCTCTTAGGGTTTCATCTAATGCCGTCGGCCCTCTCCGAGGGCGGATTTAGGGCGGGCTGGGGCAGCGAAACGGCCCTGACGGCGCCAGGCGGTTGCGGTAAATCCAGAAAAAACAACGGACCTTAACAAATGGTCATACTTCACTCGCGCGAATAGCACATAAAGTGCAACAATTATTCTTGCACTTAATTTAGCGCCTCCCTACAATCGCCGCGATAGTGTATTCGTAATTGATACATATTTTGTGGCGATGAGCGACACAAATGGCCTTCAGCCAGCCCGAACAAAGGAAGTGGCGCTGCGTCCCCCGCGGCGTCTTGTTCGGCGGCAACAACAACCAGCGGAATAAAAATAATGAGCCTGCAAAAACCTTGGGTTAACTTTCATCGGCGTTTGTTGGGGACGGCGCTGCTCGCGGCGCTGCTTGCCGGATGCGATAACGGCGTCGCGCAAAATGCCGCGCCGCAGGCGCCTGCCGTCAGCGCCGCCGACGTCGTGGTTAAGCCTGTCAGCCAGTGGGATAGCTTCAACGGCCGCATCGAAGCGGTAGAGAGCGTCCAGCTGCGCCCGCGCGTCTCCGGCTATATCGATAAAGTGAACTACACCGATGGCCAGGAAGTGAAAAAGGGCGAGGTGCTGTTCACCATCGACGACAGAACCTACCGCGCCGCGCTCGAGCAGGCGCAGGCGGAGCTCTCGCGCAGCAAAACCCAGGCCAGCCTGGCGCGCAGCGAAGCCGGCCGTACCGATAAGCTGGTAAACACCAACGTGGTCTCCCGCGAAGAGTGGGAGCAGCGGCGCTCGGCCGCCGTCCAGGCGCAGGCCGATATGCGGGCGGCGCAGGCGGC
This sequence comes from Klebsiella terrigena, assembly GCF_006539725.1. Taxonomy (GTDB): domain Bacteria; phylum Pseudomonadota; class Gammaproteobacteria; order Enterobacterales; family Enterobacteriaceae; genus Klebsiella; species Klebsiella terrigena. Next base: position 64,116 of record NZ_BJNO01000023.1, read on the forward strand.
GGTTGACGCGGCGCAGCTGAATCTTGATTTTACCAAAGTGATTGCGCCTATCGACGGCCGCGCCAGCCGCGCGCTGATCACCAGCGGCAACCTCGTCACCGCGGGCGACAGCGCCAGCGTGCTCACCACCCTGGTATCGCAGAAGACGGTGTACGTCTACTTTGACGTGGATGAATCAACCTATCTTCACTATCAAAACCTTGCCCGCAGCGGGCAGGGGGCGTCCAGCAGCCATCTGGCCCTGCCGGTAGAAATTGGCCTGGTTGGGGAGGAGGGCTATCCCCATCAGGGCAAAGTGGATTTCCTCGACAATCAGCTCACGCCGAGTACCGGCACGATCCGCATGCGTGCAGTGCTGGATAACGCCCAGCGCCTGTTTACGCCGGGACTCTTCGCCCGCGTGCGCCTGCCGGGCAGCGCCGAGTTCAGCGCCATGCTGATTGACGACAAGGCGGTATTAACCGATCAGGACCGTAAATACGTTTATATCGTTGATAAAGATGGTAAAGCGCAGCGTCGTGATATCACGCCTGGCCGCCTGGCGGCGGGCCTGCGCATCGTGCAGCAGGGGCTCAACCCCGGCGATAAAGTCATCGTAGACGGCTTACAAAAAGTGTTTATGCCGGGCATGCCGGTTAACGCGAAAACCGTTGCCATGACCGCCAGCACCGCCCTTAACTGATCCCTTACCAGAGAATCCGTCGTATGGACTTTTCCCGCTTTTTTATCGACAGGCCGATTTTTGCCGCGGTGCTGTCGATTTTGATTTTCGTCACCGGGCTGATCGCGATACCGCTGCTGCCGGTCAGCGAATATCCTGACGTCGTGCCGCCGAGCGTGCAGGTGCGCGCGGAGTATCCGGGCGCCAACCCGAAGGTTATTGCGGAAACCGTGGCGACGCCGCTGGAAGAAGCGATCAACGGCGTTGAAAACATGATGTACATGAAATCCGTCGCCGGCTCCGACGGCGTGCTGGTGACCACCGTGACCTTCCGCCCGGGAACCGATCCCGACCAGGCGCAGGTTCAGGTGCAAAACCGGGTATCGCAGGCCGAAGCTCGCCTGCCTGAGGATGTTCGCCGCCTCGGGATCACCACCCAGAAGCAGTCCCCCACGCTGACCCTGGTGGTGCATCTGTTCTCGCCCGGCGGCAAGTACGATTCGCTGTATATGCGTAACTACGCCACGCTGAAGGTCAAAGATGAGCTGGCGCGCCTGCCCGGCGTCGGCCAGATTCAGATTTTTGGCTCCGGCGAGTACGCCATGCGCGTCTGGCTGGACCCTAATAAGGTGGCGGCGCGCGGCCTGACCGCCTCTGACGTCGTTTCAGCGATGCAGGAGCAAAACGTGCAGGTTTCCGCCGGCCAGCTCGGCGCCGAGCCCCTGCCGAAAGAGAGCGATTTCCTGATCTCGATTAACGCCCAGGGGCGCCTGCATACCGAGGAGGAGTTCGGCAATATCATCCTCAAAACGGCCCAGGACGGATCGCTGGTGCGCCTGCACGACGTAGCGCGCATTGAGATGGGCTCCGGCAGCTACGCCCTGCGCTCGCAGCTGAATAATAAAGACGCGGTCGGGATTGGTATCTTCCAGTCGCCGGGGGCGAACGCCATCGACCTCTCTAACGCCGTGCGCGCGAAGATGAGCGAGCTGTCGACGCGCTTCCCGGAGGATATGAAGTGGGCGGCGCCGTACGACCCAACGGTCTTCGTGCGCGACTCCATCCGTGCGGTGGTACAAACCCTGCTGGAAGCGGTGGTGCTGGTCGTGCTGGTGGTGATTCTGTTCCTGCAAACCTGGCGCGCGTCGATCATCCCGCTGATTGCCGTGCCGGTGTCGGTGGTGGGGACGTTCAGCATTCTCTATCTGCTTGGCTTCTCGCTAAATACCCTGAGCCTGTTCGGGCTGGTGCTCGCCATCGGGATCGTGGTGGATGACGCTATCGTGGTGGTGGAGAACGTCGAGCGTAATATTGAAGAGGGGCTGGCGCCGCTGCAGGCTGCGCACCAGGCGATGCGCGAGGTGTCCGGGCCGATTATCGCGATCGCCCTGGTGCTGTGTGCGGTGTTCGTGCCGATGGCCTTCCTCTCCGGCGTGACCGGGCAGTTCTACAAGCAGTTTGCGGTGACTATCGCGATTTCGACGGTGATCTCGGCGATTAACTCGCTGACGCTCTCTCCGGCGCTGGCGGCGCTGCTGCTGAAGCCGCACGGCGCGCCGAAAGATATGCCGACCCGGCTTATCGACAGGCTGTTCGGCTGGCTGTTCCGGCCGTTTAACCGCTTCTTCAACCGCAGCTCTAACGGCTATCAGGGGCTGGTCGCGAAAACCCTTGGCCGCCGCGGGTCGGTGTTCGTGGTTTATCTGCTGCTGCTTTGCGCCGCCGGCGTGATGTTTAAAGTCGTGCCCGGCGGATTTATTCCGACCCAGGATAAGCTGTACCTGATTGGTGGCGTGAAGATGCCGGAAGGTGCTTCGCTGGCGCGAACCGATGCGATGATCCGCAAAATGAGCGAGATCGGCATGAACACCGAAGGCGTGGATTATGCGGTGGCGTTCCCGGGGCTCAACGCGCTGCAGTTTACCAATACGCCGAACACCGGTACGGTCTTCTTCGGCCTGAAGCCGTTCGATCAGCGTACGCACACCGCGGCGGAAATTAACGCCGAGATTAACGCGAAGATCGCGCAGCTGCAGCAGGGGTTCGGCTTCTCGATCCTGCCGCCGCCGATTCTGGGGCTGGGCCAGGGTTCCGGCTACTCGCTCTATATTCAGGACCGGGCCGGGCTGGGCTACGGCGCGCTGCAAACCGCGGTTAACACCATGTCGGGTGCGATTATGCAGACGCCGGGAATGCACTTCCCGATCTCCACCTATCAGGCCAACGTTCCGCAGCTGGATGTGCAGGTGGACCGCGATAAGGCCAAGGCCCAGGGCGTGTCGCTGACCGACCTGTTCGGGACGCTGCAGACCTATCTGGGATCGTCCTACGTGAACGATTTCAACCAGTTTGGCCGCACCTGGCGCGTGATGGCTCAGGCTGACGGACCGTTCCGCGAGAGCGTGGAGGATATCGGTAATCTGCGCACCCGCAACAGCCAGGGTGAGATGGTGCCGATTGGCAGCATGGTGAATATCACCACCACCTACGGGCCTGACCCGGTGATCCGCTACAACGGCTACCCGGCGGCGGACCTGATCGGTGATGCCGATCCGCGCGTGCTGTCGTCCGCTCAGGCGATGACGACGCTGGCCGGGATGTCTAAGCAGGTGCTGCCGAACGGGATGAATATTGAATGGACCGACCTCAGCTACCAGCAGGCCACTCAGGGCAATACGGCTATGATCGTCTTCCCGGTCGCGGTGCTGCTGGCGTTCCTGGTGCTGGCGGCTCTGTATGAGAGCTGGACGCTGCCGCTGGCGGTGATCCTGATCGTCCCGATGACCCTGCTCTCCGCGCTGTTCGGCGTCTGGCTAACCGGTGGGGATAATAACGTGTTCGTACAGGTGGGGCTGGTGGTACTGATGGGGCTGGCCTGTAAGAACGCCATTCTGATTGTCGAGTTCGCCCGCGAGCTGGAGATGCAGGGAAAAGGGATCGTCGAGGCCGCGCTGGAGGCCTGCCGCCTGCGTCTGCGTCCCATTGTGATGACCTCGATTGCCTTTATCGCCGGGACTATTCCGCTGATTCTGGGACACGGTGCGGGCGCGGAGGTTCGCGGCGTCACTGGGATCACGGTGTTCTCCGGGATGTTAGGGGTGACGCTGTTCGGTCTGTTCCTGACGCCGGTGTTCTACGTCACGCTGCGCAAGTTCGTAGCGCGCGGCAAGCCGGCAGAGGAAGTTCAGCCCTCCTGACGTTGTGAGCAGCCTTTGTAGCATAAAAAAAACCGCCTTCAATGAAGGCGGTTTTTTACTATTTAAGGGGGCCGGAGCGACGGGTTTAGTGCGCTTTTTTGGCGAGATCGTCTGCTTCGAACAGCGACAGGCAGCCGCTGATATCGCCTTTTTTGACCTTTTCCAGCGCGCTTGCCACGGTATGGCGGGCCAGCACGTTCAGCGATGCCTGCTCGGCTTCGTCGGCGATGGATTTGAAGTACCAGCAGGCGTTGGCGCTGACCACGCAGCGGGCCGGGACGTCAGGGCGCGAAGCCCACAGCTTTTTGTCTTCGATAACGGAGACGTAGATATCGCGCAGGGTAATTTTATCAGCCGGGCGGCCAAGGTGGATGGATCCGTTGCGCCCCAGCGTCGAGACGATAATGCCGTCGCGCGTGAGGGGAACCATCAGTTTACGGATAAAGCTCGGATTGGCTTCCAGGCCATAGGCGAGGATCGCGCTGGTCGAACGTTCACCCAACTGCTCCGCCATCGCTACGCTGAGAACCATCTGCAAAGCTGTCGGGAAGCGGTAATCTAGCATTTCATCTTCCTGGGTCGCGGTGAATATTATTCTTTTTGGCACCGCAGAGGTGAGTGATCAATAAGCACAATATAACAAATAAGGCGACTTTTTAGAAGGAATCCCCGTCGGGGAGGGCACGTTAAGTCCATTTTCACGGTGGGCCTTTAGCGGGTGGTGGGACGTTGGCTGAAAGGGCGCCGGGGTTGGTCGGGAAGGGGATGCGTGATGATGCCGCGGGTCGCTATTGGCGATAAAGCGTTCGCTTAAAGGAGCGGTGAGCGGGGCGGGGTTCTGTTGCCGGGCGGGGCAGGCGTTGGGAGTGGGGCTGGAAGGCGTGAGGTTCGTAAGCTGAATTCAGGCTTCGGGGGAAAACTGCAGGCACAAAAAAGCCCGCAGGGCTTGCGCCTTGCGGGCTTTCAGGACTTCGTATCAGGCTCTGGTGACCGTCAACAAAGAATTTTGGTGGAGCTGGCGGGAGTTGAACCCGCGTCCGAAATTCCTACATCCTCGGCACTACATGCTTAGTCAGTCTTTACATTCGCCTGGCACCTGCGGACAGACACGCCACTACCAAACTAGCCTGATTAGTTTTAACGCTTCAACCCCAGGCAAGGTATTCACGCGATCTCTTTTGGATTTGACCTCTCTTTGATCCCCGTCTTAAGAGCGGAAGCTAGGGAGAGAGGGCTCAGAGCAGGTTATTAAGCTGCTAAAGCGTAGTTTTCGTCGTTTGCGACTATTTTTTTGCGGCTTTTTACGAGGCCAACCGCCCCTCGGCATGCACCTTGGGTTTCGCGAATCCCGTCGAATCCAGAATCAGCCCCAATGTGTTAGAACAAGTATAACAGATTTATGAACAGGCTTACCAGCCCCCGTTCGGTGGTTTATGGCGCCTGGTTGGGCAAAAAAGCAGCATCAACAACGATATAGCACAAGGGCCAGCTTAGCTGGCCCTTGGAGGAGGAGATTAGCGTCCGGCGTGTTTCATAATGCGCGCTTTATCTACCGCCCATTCGCGGTCTTTCAGATCGGTACGCTTGTCGTGCTGTTTCTTACCTTTCGCCACGCCGATTTTGACTTTGCACCAGGCGTTTTTCCAGTACAGCGACAGGGCAACGACGGTATAACCTTCCCGGTTAATACGGCCGTACAGCGCATCAAGCTCGCGCTGATTCAGCAGCAGCTTACGGGTGCGCGTCGGGTCACAGACGTAGTGGGTTGAAGCCACGGCCATTGGCGTAAAGTTGGCACCAAACAGATAGGCTTCGCCGTCCTTCAGGATCACGTAGCTATCGCCGATGTTGGCTTTGCCGGCGCGCAGAGATTTAACTTCCCACCCTTGCAGGGCAAGACCCGCCTCGTATTCATCTTCGATAAAGTATTCATGACGGGCGCGTTTATTCAGCGCAATGGTGGCTGATCCAGGTTTGTGTGATTTTTTCTTAGTCATAGTGTCCTGAAGTCATCGCTTATCTTATACATAGTTACCTCAATCCATCCTGCGAGGTGTAACGCGTTATCTTAGCATGAGTTGTGGCACAGCGTTTTTTTTAGCAGCAGATAAATGATATTATTTGCGCCGTGTTTAAATGTGGAACTTGCTATGCCTCAGATTAGCCGTACCGCGCTGGTGCCGTTCAGCGTGGAGCAGATGTATCAACTCGTAAACGATGTGAAGTCCTACCCTGATTTTTTGCCAGGCTGCACCGGTAGCCGCGTGCTGGAGTCCGGGCCGACGCAAATGATGGCGGCGGTTGATGTGTCCAAGGCAGGGATCAGCAAGACTTTCACAACGCGAAATACGCTAACCAGCAACCAGAGCATCCTGATGAGTCTGGTCGATGGCCCGTTTAAATCGCTTATTGGCGGCTGGCGGTTTATTCCGCTGAGCCCGGAGGCGTGCAAAATCGAATTTCACCTCGATTTTGAGTTCACCAACAAGCTGATTGAAATGGCGTTTGGCCGCATCTTTAAAGAGCTGGCGCTTAACATGGTGCAGGCGTTTACCACCCGTGCCAAAGAGGTTTATCGTGTCGGCTAAAATCGTCGTTGAAGTCGCCTATGCCTTGCCGGAAAAACAGTATCTGCAAAGCGTAAAGCTGGAGGAGGGGGCGACCGTCGAGCAGGCGATTATTGCCAGCGGGCTTCTGGCGCTACGCGACGATATCGACCTTGCGAAAAACAAGGTGGGGATTTATAGCCGCCCGGCTAAGCTGCACGATGAGGTTCATGATGGCGACCGGGTGGAGATTTACCGGCCGCTGATTGCCGACCCGAAAGAGCTGCGGCGCCAGCGGGCAGAAAAAAAGAACGACGAGAAGTAGTGTCGGTTGGCATAAAAAAAGCGCTCAATGAGCGCTTTTTGCGTTTCCAGAGCGGTATGACTACCGCCGCGGTCTGCGCATCAGTCTTTGGTCAGAGCCGGTTTGTTATCAATGTTGGTTAACACACCACTGCTGTTAAAGGTCAGAGTGAGGGTCTGCTGGGTAATTTTTTCATGCCCAGGCTGCTGACGGAAAACGTAGAACCAGGTGTTAGTGCCAAACGGATCCGACATCATTGGGGTACCCAGAGCATAAGCAACCTGCTGTTGCGTCATGCCGACACGAATTTTTGCTACATCGTTAGGTGCCAGATAGTTACCCTGGTTGATGTCAGGACGGTAAACCACTCGTTCCAGAGTGGAACAGCCTGCGGTCAACATAAGAAGAACCGCTGCGGCAGCAGTCAGCGTTTTACAGCGCATAGTGATTTGATTCCTTTTCGGGCCCGAGCAGTACGTGGCTCATCTGTAATATGCCGATAATAATAGACCTTTGCCCAGTTGGAAACCTTCGACTGCAGGTCTTGCGGCAATTTGCTGTTCACTATGACTCTGCGGAAATCAAAAAGTTTACGCCGCGAGCAACTCTTTCGCGTTCGCCAGCGTGTTGCGCGTGACTTCGCTCCCGCCCAGCAGGCGAGCCAGCTCCTGCAGACGCGCGCGTTTATCCAGCGGATGCATGTGGGTTTCTGTCATCTCACCGTCGGTCTCTTTGCAGACGATAAAGTGATGGTGACCGCAGCCAGCCACCTGCGGCAGGTGAGTGACGCACATGACCTGAGTCGATTCTCCCAGCTGGCGCAGCAGCTTGCCGACCACGGCGGCCGTTGGGCCGCTGATGCCGACATCGACCTCATCGAAAATCAGCGCCGGCGTTTCCATCTTCCGCGCGGTAATGACCTGAATCGCCAGCGCAATACGGGATAGCTCGCCGCCGGAGGCCACTTTAGCAATAGGCTGCAGCGGCTGGCCGGGGTTGGTCGTCACGCGAAACTCGATGCGATCCGCGCCTTCTGCGGTCAGATGACGCTCATCAAAGGCGATATCGATAGCAAAGACCCCGTGAGGCATAGAAAGTGAGTGCATACTTTCAGTGATCAGCCGGGTCAGCTCATCGGCGCTGCGCTGACGCGCGGCGTGCAGCTGGCGGGCCGTTTCCAGCGCCAGCTGGTGATGTTCAACCACCGTCTGGCTGAGCGACTCCAGCGAGCCCGCGCTGTCGTCCAGCAGGCGCTGCTCTTCTAACAGCGCCTGATAGAACGCAGGCAGCTCTTCCGGCGTAATTTGATGCTTGCGCGCGAGGGATATCTGCCGCGAGATGCGCTGCTCCAGTTCGAACAGGCGGTTCGGGTCGAGATCCAGGCGGTCGTTGTAATGGCGCAGCTCGTCGGTTGCCTCGCTAAGCTGAATTGAGGCTTCTTCCAGCATATCCAGCACGCTCGAGAGCTTGCTGTCCATGCCGACCAGCTCGCCCACCAGCTGCTTAGCGGCGTAGAGCTGGCTCTGCAGGTTCGCCTCTTCGCCGTCCGCCATCACCGTCAGCGCATGCTGGCAGGTGCTTAGCAGCTGGCCGCTGTTGGCAAGGCGTTTGTACTCTTCGTCGATTTGTTCGAATTCACCCTGCTGAGGGCAGAACTCGTTCAGCTCTTTTAGCTGATACTGCAGCAGGTCGGCGCGGGCGGCGCGTTCCTGGCTCTGCTGCTGATGCTGCGCCAGCTCGCGGCAGCTCTGGTGCCACTGGCGATAATGCCCGGCCATGAGCTGAGTAAGCGCATACTCACCGGTATAACCATCGAGCAGCGTTTTTTGATGTTCTGGCCTGGTTAACAGCTGGTGCGCGTGCTGGCCGTGGATCTGGATAAGCAGCTGGCCGAGCTCGCGAAGCTGTGAGAGAGGAACGGCGGTACCGTTAATGAAGCCTCGCGAGCGGCCGTCGGTGCTGATGACGCGGCGAAGTAAACACTCACGTCCGCTCTCCAGCTGGTTCTCTTCCAGCCAGCGCTGCGCCGCGGGCGTATCTTTTAGCGCGAAGCGCGCGCACAGGTCTGCGCGGCTGGCGCCTCTTCGCACCATGTCTGCTTCCGCTCTGCCGCCAAGGCACAGGCCAAGCGCATCGATGGCTATCGATTTCCCCGCACCGGTTTCCCCGGTGATGGCGGTCATGCCGCTGTGGAAATCGATCTCCAGTTCACGAACGATAGCAAAATTACTGATGGTAAGTTGCGCCAACATAGCTGCCTTCCTGTATGAAAAACCATTACTGTGTTTTCGTACAGTATAGACTGGTTTTTTATCCAGTAAAGAGGCAGCTTATAAAATCAGAATAATTTTTTCGACCAGCCGAGCTTGGTGCTCAATGTGTTGAAATAGCTGTAATCTTTCGGGTGGATAAGATTCAGGTGATAGTCGCAGCGGTGGATTAAGACATCTTCGCCGTCCTGAATCGGCAGGGCTATCTGGCTGTCGCAGCTGATCTCAAGGTCGCTGCAGCGCTGGGAGAAGCGCAGGCGAATGGTGCTGTCGCCGTTAATAACCAGCGGGCGGGCCGAGAGCGTATGCGGGAACATCGGCACCAGGGTGATGGCATCGAGCGAAGGCGTCAGAATGGGGCCACCGGCGGAGAGCGAATAGGCGGTGGAGCCAGTCGGGGTGGAGATAATCAGGCCGTCGGAGCGCTGGGAGAAGGCAAAGACCTCGTCGATATAGACCTCGAACTCAATCATATGCGCGACCTTGCCCGGATGCAGAACCACTTCATTAATTGCCGTGCTAATGCGCTTCTGGCAATCCTGCTGGCAGACCTGGGCCTCAAGCAGAAAGCGTTTTTCGGCGATATAGTGGCCTTCAAGCACGTCGGCAAGCTGCTGCAGCGCGTTATCCGGGTCGAGGTCGGTCAGAAAACCAAGATTGCCGCGGTTAATGCCGATAACCTGAATATCATACCGCGCCAGGGTGCGCGCGGCGCCGAGCATGTTGCCATCACCGCCAACGACGACCGCCAGATCCGCCTGTTGGCCAATTTCCGCCAGCGTTCCCGTTTTGACGTTGCTAAGCTGTAGCTCATGGGCGATCTGTTGTTCAACCAGAACTTCATAGCCTTTGCTGCATAGCCAGCGCCAGAGCATTTCATGTGTGGTCAGCGCGGTTGGGTGACGAGGGTGCCCCACAATGCCTATACACTTGAAATGGTTCTTCATGTTCTGGATGTCCTTGCGTTAAATGAATGATGACAATCTGACTGCTTCCCTTGAAACCCGGAAACTGATCCCCATAATAAGCGAAGTTAGCGAGATGAATGCGAAAAAAAACGCGGAGAAATTCATGAGTAGTAAAGAACAGAAAACGCCTGACGGGCAAGCCCCGGAAGAAATTATCACGGAACAGCACGACAACGTTGAGGCGGTTGAGCCTGAGGTTTCTGCTGACCAGGTGGATCCGCGCGATGAAAAAATTGCGAATCTGGAAGCGCAGTTGGTTGAAGCCCAGACTCGTGAACGCGAAGGTGTACTGCGCGTAAAAGCGGAAATGGAAAACCTGCGTCGTCGCACTGAGCTTGACGTGGAAAAGGCGCATAAATTCGCCCTGGAGAAGTTCGTTAACGAACTGCTGCCGGTGATCGATAGCCTGGACCGCGCGCTGGAAGTGGCCGATAAAGCTAATCCGGACATGGCTTCTATGGTTGAAGGCATTGAGCTGACGCTGAAGTCGATGCTGGACGTTGTGCATAAATTCGGCGTGGAAGTGATTGCCGAGACCAACGTGCCTCTGGATCCTAACGTCCACCAGGCCATCGCGATGGTTGAGTCTGAAGACGTGGCGGCAGGCAACGTGCTGGGCGTGATGCAAAAAGGCTACACCCTGAACGGTCGTACTATTCGCGCAGCGATGGTGACCGTGGCGAAGGCGAAGTAATTCGCTGTAAAACGGCCGCCTGCGGGTGGCCGTTTTTTTATGTTTTATTTCCCTGCGCTAGCGCCGGTTTGCGGCAAAAAAAACGGCGAACCGAGGTTCACCGCTGCACTGCGTTAATGCCCGATTATTCCGCCGCGCTTTCACGCAGCGGCTTCACCGGCATCACCTTCACCTGCTTAATCATATTGTCCTGAACGTCGAGAATATCGATGTCGTACTGCTCGATGCGCACGCGCGTGCCGGGAACGGGGATCTCTTCCAGCGCTTCGAGAATAATGCCGTTAATCGTTCTGGCTTCGTCTTCCGGCAGGTGCCAGTTAAACGCCTTATTGATTTCACGAACGTTGGCGCTGCCGTCAATAATCACCGAGCCGTCGTTGAGCGGGGTCACTTCCTCCGCCAGGGTGGGTGACATCGAGGTCGTAAAGTCGCCGACAATCTCTTCCAGAATATCTTCAACGGTCACCAGACCCTGGATATCGCCATACTCATCGACCACCAGCCCCACCTTCTTCTTATTGCGCTGAAACTTCACCAGCTGCGTGCTCAGCGGCGTGCCTTCCGGTACGAAGTAAATCTCGTCCGCAGCGCGGAGCATCACCTCTTTGGTGAACTCCTTTTTCTCGGTCATCAGGCGGTAGGCTTCCCTGACGCGCAGCATGCTGATGGCGTCATCCAGCGAACCGCGGTAGAGCACAATGCGGCCGTGCGGCGAGTGGGTGAGCTGGCGGACGATAGACTTCCAGTCATCGTTAATATCGATACCGATAATCTCGTTACGCGGAACCATAATGTCGTCCACGCTGACCTTCTCGAGGTCCAGCACCGACAGCAGCATGTCCTGATTACGGCGGGAGATCTGCGTGCGCGATTCATTCACGATGGTGCGCAGCTCGTCTTTGCTCAGCGCCCCGCTGATAATGATATCGGTCTTGATGCCCATCATTCGCATCAGCAGGCGGGTGATGGTGTTCAGCAGCCACACCAGCGGCATCATCAGTATCTGCAGCGGCGCCAGCAGGAAGCTGCTCGGATAGGCGACTTTCTCCGGATACAGCGCGGCGATAGTCTTGGGCAGGACCTCGGCAAACACCAGCACCACGAAGGTCAGAATCCCGGTGGCAATCGCGACGCCGGCATCGCCGTACAGGCGCATACCTACGATAGTCCCCAGCGCAGAGGCGAGGATATTAACCAGGTTGTTGCCGATCAGCACCAGGCTGATTAAGCGATCGGGTTTGCGCAGCAGCTTTTCGACGCGCTTCGCCTGCCGGTTGCCCTGTTTCGCCATATGACGCAGGCGGTAGCGGTTCAGCGTCATCATGCCGGTCTCAGAACCGGAGAAATAGGCTGAGATGATCACCATGATAATCAACGTCACGATTAGCGTGGTGGTAGAGATGTGTTCCAGGAGGGACTCCTTAAAGCCTGTCCCACCGGACGATTACCGGCCCGATCCGGCAGAGACTGTAACCTTCGCATCCTTAGAATATGCGGCGGTTTGTCGGCGCTGCCGGCGTTCATATGGCCTGTTGTAATGCTGCCCGGTGGAGTTGCTCGTAGTCTGGATTTAGCTAATAAACTGCTGAAGTACGCGGCTGCCAAAATAAGCCAGCGTCAGTAGGCCTGCGCCGGTGACGTTAAACCAGACGACCCGGCGACCGCGCCAGCCTTCATGGTAATGTCCCCATAGCAGGACGATATAAACGAACCACGCCACGATCGACAGCACGGCTTTATCAATGTTTTCCGTGCTGAACAGGTTGTGCATGTAGAACAGCCCGGTGCACAGCGTCAGCGTCAGCAGCACCACGCCGACCTGGGTGATATGAAACATTTTACGCTCAATACTCATCAGCGGCGGCATTTCGTGACTAAAAGCCAGCTTTTTGTTTTTCAGCTGATAGTCAATCCAGGCCAGCTGCAGGGCATACAGGGCGGCAATGATCAGCGTTGCGTAAGAGAAGAGCGACAGGCCAATATGCACCAGCATGCCTGGGGTTGTTTCGAGGTGCGTGATGTACTCGTTGGGTACGAAGGTGGCGAAGGCCAGATTGATCAGCGCAAAAGCGTAGACGATGGGCAGCAGCAGCCAGCCTCGATTGCGCGACGCGACGATGGTCATCACCGTACAGATCATCAGGCTGACCAGCGAGCCGACGTTGAGCAAGCTGAGATTTTGCCCGCTATCGCCGCCGGGGAAAATGCGTGACTCCAGCGCAAAAGCATGACAAATCAGCGCAATAGTTGCTGAAAGTATCGCCATCCGCCGCCAGCTGCTGTTCTTTTGCAGTAGGCCGGGGACGATCAGCGCCAGGCTGATGGAATAGGCGACAAGCGCGAGTAGAGCAAAAACAGGCATATGGGCGTCGACTGTTGACTAAATAAGAAAGAGAAGCAGTATAGCGTTACGCGACGTCTGCTCCAACCGTTGCATCACATCCCGGTACATGTCGTGTTATACTGCGGCAAATTTGTTTTTGTAGTGTCGCTGCGGCGACCGACAGTTTCCACCTCAGGCGAGAGACAATGTTTGATAATTTAACCGATCGTTTGTCGCGTTCGCTGCGCAACATCAGCGGCCGCGGACGCCTTACCGAAGACAACATTAAAGAAACCCTGCGCGAAGTGCGCATGGCGCTGCTCGAGGCGGACGTCGCGCTGCCCGTCGTGCGTGATTTCATCAGCCGCGTAAAAGAGAGCGCGGTGGGTCATGAAGTTAACAAAAGCCTGACGCCGGGCCAGGAATTCGTCAAGATCGTGCGCAACGAACTGGTTGCGGCAATGGGCGAAGAGAACCAGGCGCTGGACTTAGCCGCTCAGCCACCGGCCGTGGTGCTGATGGCGGGCCTGCAGGGCGCCGGTAAAACCACCAGCGTCGCGAAGCTGGGTAAATTCCTCCGTGAGAAGCACAAGAAGAAGGTGCTGGTTGTCTCCGCGGACGTTTATCGCCCGGCGGCGATTAAACAGCTGGAAACGCTGGCCGAGCAGGTGAGCGTTGATTTTTTCCCGTCCGACGTCGGCCAGAAGCCGATCGACATCGTTAACGCTGCGCTGAAAGAAGCGAAGCTGAAGTTTTACGACGTGCTGCTGGTGGATACCGCCGGTCGTCTGCACGTTGACGAAGCGATGATGGACGAAATCAAGCAGGTTCACGCTGCCCTTAACCCGGTAGAGACCCTGTTTGTCGTCGATGCGATGACCGGCCAGGATGCGGCGAACACGGCGAAAGCGTTTAATGAAGCGCTGCCGCTGACCGGCGTCGTGCTGACTAAAGTGGACGGCGACGCCCGCGGCGGTGCGGCCCTGTCGATTCGTCATATCACCGGTAAGCCGATTAAATTCCTCGGCGTCGGCGAAAAAACCGAAGCACTGGAGCCGTTCCATCCGGATCGTATTGCCTCCCGTATCCTCGGCATGGGCGACGTGCTGTCGCTGATCGAAGATATCGAGAGCAAGGTTGACCGCGCGCAGGCCGAAAAGCTGGCCTCCAAGCTGAAGAAGGGCGACGGCTTTGACCTCACCGACTTCCTCGAGCAGCTGCGTCAAATGAAGAACATGGGCGGCATGGCCAGCCTGATGGGCAAGCTGCCGGGCATGGGGCAGATCCCGGACAACGTTAAGTCGCAGATGGACGATAAAGTGCTGGTGCGGATGGAAGCTATCATCAACTCGATGACGCTGAAAGAGCGCGCCAAGCCTGAGATCATCAAAGGTTCGCGCAAGCGCCGTATCGCCGCGGGCTGCGGGATGCAGGTGCAGGACGTTAACCGTCTGCTCAAGCAGTTTGACGATATGCAGCGCATGATGAAGAAGATGAAGTCGAAAGGCGGCATGATGAAGATGATGCGCGGCATGAAGGGCATGATGCCTCCGGGCTTCCCTGGTCGTTAATACGCCTCATAATTCAAGCCGCAGATGCGTTGGTTGCATTCGCTCACCCCGGTCACGTACTTGTGTACGCTCCCGGGGATTTGCTCACTTGCCGCCTGCCTGCAACTCGAATTATTTAGCGTATTGCAGTTTTGAATTGATTTTTGCACAGAAATCAGTAAAATTTTCGGGCTTTTAATATGACACCCGGGCCCCGTTCCTCGATGGGGCCCGGTTGTTCTATTCACACAAGAGGATGTTATGGTAACTATTCGTTTAGCTCGTCACGGCGCTAAAAAGCGTCCGTTCTACCAGGTTGTTGTCACCGACAGCCGTAATGCACGCAACGGTCGCTTCATCGAGCGCGTTGGTTTCTTCAACCCGATCGCTTCTGCGAAAGAAGAAGAAACTCGTCTGGATCTGGATCGTATCGCTCACTGGGTTGGCCAGGGCGCTACCGTTTCCGATCGCGTAGCTACGCTGATCAAAGCAGCGAACAAAGCAGCTTAATCTGTCACGGTGGTCATGATGAGCAAGCAACACACCGCACAAGCACCTGTTGATCCGATCGTATTGGGCAAAATGGGTTCTTCCTACGGTATCCGTGGTTGGCTCAGAGTGTTTTCCTCCACCGAAGACGCCGAAAGCATTTTTGACTATCAGCCCTGGTTAATCCAGAAGGCGGGTCAGTGGCAGGTTGTTGAGCTGGAAAGCTGGCGCCACCACAATCAGGATATCGTCATCAAGCTGAAGGGCATTGACGATCGCGATACTGCGAATCTGCTGACTAATTGCGAAATTATCGTGGATTCCTCGCAGCTGCCGAAGCTCGGAGAGGGCGACTATTACTGGAAAGACCTAATGGGTTGCCAGGTAGTCACCACTGAAGGCTATGGCCTGGGTAAAGTCATCGATATGATGGAAACCGGGTCAAATGACGTTCTCGTCATCAAGGCAAACCTGAAAGATGCGTTTGGCATCAAGGAGCGGCTGGTTCCGTTCCTCGATGGGCAGGTTATCAAGAAAGTCGATCTCGCTACTCGTACAATCGAAGTAGATTGGGATCCTGGTTTTTAAATTCTCCGGATAAACGGTAAAAGACGGCGCTATGTGGATTGGCATAATTAGCCTGTTTCCTGAAATGTTCCGCGCAATTACCGATTACGGGGTAACTGGCCGGGCAGTAAAAAATGGCCTGCTGAGCATCCAGAGCTGGAGTCCTCGTGACTTCGCGCATGACCGGCACCGTACCGTGGACGATCGTCCTTACGGCGGCGGACCGGGGATGTTGATGATGGTGCAACCCTTGCGGGACGCCATCCATACAGCAAAAGCCGCGGCAGGTGAAGGCGCTAAGGTGATATATCTGTCGCCTCAGGGACGCAAGCTTGATCAAGCGGGCGTCAGCGAACTGGCAACGAATCAGAAGCTGATTTTGGTGTGCGGTCGCTACGAAGGGATAGACGAGCGCGTAATTCAGACCGAAATTGATGAAGAATGGTCAATCGGCGATTACGTACTCAGCGGTGGTGAGTTACCAGCAATGACGCTGATTGATTCCGTTTCCCGGTTCATTCCGGGGGTTCTGGGTCATGAAGCTTCGGCAACGGAAGATTCCTTTGCCGATGGTCTGCTGGACTGCCCACACTATACCCGCCCTGAAGTGTTAGAAGAGATGGAGGTACCGCCAGTGTTGCTGTCGGGAAACCATGCTGAGATACGTCGCTGGCGTTTGAAACAGTCGCTGGGCCGCACCTGGCTTAGAAGACCTGAACTTTTGGAAAACCTGGCTCTGACTGAAGAGCAAGCAAAGTTGCTGGCGCAGTTCAAAGCTGAACACGCACAACAGCAGCATAAACATGATGGGATGGCGTAAGCCCCCGATATCAGTTTACCCAGGATAAGAGATTAAATTATGAGCAACATTATTAAGCAAATTGAACAAGAACAGATGAAGCAGGACGTACCTTCCTTCCGCCCGGGTGATTCCGTGGAAGTGAAAGTATGGGTTGTTGAAGGTTCCAAAAAACGTCTGCAGGCATTCGAGGGCGTGGTTATCGCTATTCGTAACCGCGGTCTGCACTCTGCATTCACTGTTCGTAAAATTTCCAACGGCGAAGGCGTTGAGCGTGTCTTCCAGACTCACTCTCCGGTAGTTGACAGCATTGCTGTTAAACGTCGTGGTGCTGTACGTAAAGCTAAACTGTACTACCTGCGTGAGCGTACCGGTAAGTCTGCTCGTATCAAAGAGCGTCTTAACTAAGATTCGCTTTCGCGACATCCTGATAAAAAGGGCTGGCCTGATAGGCTGGCCCTTTTTTTATCTTTGTTTTAACTATCTTGATGTAAATCATTTACACTATCGCCCTCACGATGGAGGGGCGGTGACCGGCAATATTTATCGACAGTCAGCATATAAACGGCGGGCCGCATGGCTGGCGCTGTTTTCGATCCTGCTGATCGTCGTCGCACCGCTGATCTCTATCTCATTGCAAAAAGATCCGATGGGCGCGATGCCCGGGATGCACCACGCGATGATGATGGCGGATACGCCTCACGCCATGGAAATGCCGCACGGCATGGAGATGTCCCATTCCGCTGCGCAGACGTCTGCGCCTTCACATACTATGCCGGCCGACCACGCCGAGGCCTGCGGCTACTGCGTGCTGCTAGCCCACGTGCCGGGCCTGCTGCTGGCGCTGGCGCTGCTTATTACCTTCATCCTGCGTCGGCTGCGTATCTTTACGGTCCGCCCGGTGCAGAAGCATTGGCACTACTTCCCCTGGCTCTATCCCGACACCCGCGCGCCGCCGCACCAGTCTGCTGTTTCCTCTTGATAAAAAAATAATGTGCGCACTGCGCAACGTTCTCTTTTTGCTTTCGGAAAGGAAAAGTATGACTACCTGTACCTCGCGCGCGGCATGGCTGAACCTGCTGCGACGTCTTCATTTTTATATTGGCCTGTTTATCGGGCCGTTTATCTTCGTGGCTGCGCTAACCGGTACGCTGTATGTGGCCACGCCGCAGCTGGAAAACTGGCTGTATCACGACGCGCTGAGCGCGACACCCGGCGGGGAGAAGCAGCCGCTGAGTGCCCAAATAGCGGCCGCAGAGACGCTAACGCAGGGAAATCTTCGCCTGCAGGCGGTGCGCCCGGCCATGGTCGCCGGCGAGACCACGCGGGTGATGTTCGCCGACCCGCAGCTGGGAGAGTCAGAATCCCGGGCGCTGTTTATCGATCCGGTAACCCTGCAGGTTAAAGGCGATATGACGGTCTATGGCACCAGCGGTATTTTGCCCCTGCGCCAGTGGATTGATTATGCGCACAGGTCCCTGCTGGCAGGAAATATCGGGCGGCTGTATAGCGAGCTGGCGGCATCCTGGATGTGGGTTGCCGCGCTGGGGGGCATTGCGCTATGGGCCATGACCCGGCCACGCCGGCGCATCAATAACCGCCAGCAAAATACGCGCCGGCTGCATGCTTCCCTCGGCTGGGTGCTGCTGGCGGGAATGCTGCTGTTCTCAGCGACCGGCTTAACCTGGTCGCAGTGGGCCGGAGATAATGTCGATAAGATGCGCGCCGCTTTTGGCTGGCTGACGCCGCAGGTCAACGCCCGGCTGCACGCCATGATGCCGATGGCTCATGATGCCCATGCTGAGCATCATATGGGGAATATGGCGATGCCCGAAACGATGCCGCCGCTGAAGGGCGAGCAGTTTGACCAGGTGCTGACGCTCGCACGTAGCGCAGGTCTCGATGCCAGCAAGCTTGAGATTCGCCCTCCCAAAGGGGCGGGGTTCGCCTGGACGGTGAACGAAATAGACCGAAGCTGGCCGACCCGGGTGGATGCGGTAGCGATTGACGGTGAGCGGATGCAGGTTGTTGACCGTACGCGCTTTGCCGATTTCCCGCTGATGGCGAAACTCACCCGCTGGGGCGTCGATTTCCACATGGGGATCCTCTTTGGCCTGGCGAATCAGCTGCTGCTGATCGCCTTTGGCGCGGCGCTGTGCGTGATGATAGTCGTGGGGTATCGCTTATGGTGGATCCGCCGTCCGCCGAAGGCGGCGTTTAATCCGGCCGGGACGCTGGTGCAGGCCTGGCTTAATCTGGCATGGCCCGCCCGTACGCTCACGCTGGTGATGGCCGTCCTGCTGGGGCTGGCGCTGCCGCTGATGGGTGCCAGCCTGCTGCTGTGTGTTGCCGTGGACTATCTGCGCTGGCGTGCGGCCAGCGCCGTGACGCTCGCCAGTTCAGTAGACTAAGGGGGTTAAGGCGTGCTGATAACCACCGTCACCCGGCGGTTTTCGGCACGACCTTTGGCCGTATCGTTACTGGCAATCGGATATTTTTTACCTAACCCGCGGGTCGTTAAATTGCTGCGCGGGATGCTGGCACCTTCCGCCCAGGCGTCAGCGACGCTGTTTGCGCGTTTCAGCGACAGCATCTCGTTGTAGCCATCTTCGCCATAGTTATCCGTATGACCATCTAAACGACTGTGCGTAATCCCGGTTGAGGCAAGGCGAGAAGCCATGCTGTGAATTTGCTGCTGGCTCTCGGGACGCAGGCGGTAGTCATTTTTATCAAACAGAATGGTGTCAGAGAGGCCCAGGGACCAGTCGCCGTTACTTTCCGTAAAGCCGTAGGACTTCATCGCCGCAACCTGCTGCTGAGAGAATTTTCCTTGCGGAGCCTGGCAGCCGGTGAGAAAAACCGCGGCCAGCAGAGCGGGAGCAAAATATTTCCTGAGCATGATGATTCCTTTTATTTTTGTACCTGCTGTAAACGCTGATGTTTCATCCGATACATATTTTGATCGGCAAACTCTTGCAGATTTTCGGCAGAAGTATGCTCCCACGCCAGCGCGTAACCAATGCTGAGCGACAGGGTAGCGGTGTGGCCGTTGTGCAGATTAAACGGCTGGAGAAACTGTGCCGAGAGTAAGGCGCACTGCGCCTGGACTTCAGCCTCGGTGTGGACATTGCGCAGCAGAATGGCAAATTCGTCACCGCCTAGCCGCCACGCCTGATGGTCGGTACCGGCAAACGCCATCAGCCGGCTGGCCACTTCGATTAAGACCTTATCGCCCGTCGCGTGCCCCCAGTTATCGTTGATGAGCTTGAAGTTGTCGCCATCAAGGAATAAGAGCGCGGAGCTGCGGTGGGTGACGTCGTCATTCATCAGTTTGCTGATGACGTTACGAAACGCCGCGCGGTTGGCAAGCCCGGTCAGCGGATCGTGCAGAGAGCTGCGCAGAAGCTGGGCGTTTTTGGCCTGCAGCTGCCGCTGCCAGTCCTCCATCTCGCCGAGCAGGCTATTAAAGTCCTGGGCGAAAAGATGAAACTCTTCAATGTGCTCTTCGGGAACGCGACGAGAGAAGTGGCGGTTTTCGCGGATATCGTGCACCACTTCGGTAATGCTCTGCAGAGCGGTAACGATGCCGCGGTGCAGGGAGTGGGTCAGCAGCAGGGCGATAAAGGACGCCAGCAGGATGCTACCGGTCAGCACGATAATGGAAATACCGAGGAAGTGGCTTATCAGCCGATCCAGCGCCGTCAGGCGAAGCTCGCCGATCATTTTCCCTTCATGCCAGATGGGCTGCACGGTGGGCTGTGGGAAAAGCCATTTGCTGATAAGGCCGCTGAGTTTTTCTTCACTCACCAGATCGTGGTTATGCCAGAGGGCAAAATGCTTTTTCTGGCTATCAAGCACCAGCGCTTTGGAAAACTGTCCCTGCTTCCCCAGCGTCGCCAGCGTATCTTCTGCCGCCGCGCTGTCGCCAAACACCAGCGCCGCTTCAAGGCTGCGGCTCATTGTGGCGGCAGTGAGCTCGAGATTCTTCTGCGCGTATTGTTTCAGCGTAAATACGGAGGCGGTGCTGAGCAGCAGCCAGACCAGAGTCATCGATATGATTACGCTTATCATGCTGATACGGCGTAGCGCTCTTTTGAAGGTGGGGCGCGGGCCCTTAGGATAATCCTTATTCATGTGCGTTTTTCCGGGCAAGCATCAGTACATCTGGATTGACCCGCACACCGCTGTGCGTCAGGACATCAAGATTAACGGAGAATTTGACCCTGTCGTCATTGATGATCAGGCAAAAAGCACTGCCAATAGCGCATTCGGTATTCTGTTCCGCGATAAGTAATAGGGGCCTTGGCCGGTATTTAGAGGTGAATTCGGACTGCTGTGACGGCGATTCGCTACCAAAATAAAAACCATCACAAACCGTATTCAACGCTTCCTCTGTGCTGTGAACAACGACCGGCTGGTAGGGCAAAGCCTCAGGCGATTGCTGGGTCAGACTTTGGGTGTAGCGTGACGTAGAGAAAATACACAACCTGGGCGGGGCGGAGAGTTCTGGCCAGCGGGTGTACGTCACGATCCCTGAAACAATGGCTCGCACATTTGCAGACGGCCCGGCGGCAAAAGCGGGATAGCTCACGATGAATAACAAAGACATCAAAAAAAGACGGTGAAATTGTTTCATTAACGGATCCGTCTGGTTCGTCATGGTACGTGAATTGCAGCGCGCTGTTGCCCGGCCGAAGAATAGCATTGTTGGTGAAAATCGTCATTAGCCACGGTCTTTGCAATGGGTTAATTTTGGCCAGGATTTTTCGTAAAGAAAAGGTGGCCCGACGGATAATTATTTGGCGGCTGCTGCGGGTGGTGTTAATTTAAGTTTACGTTTAATGGCGGATAAAGGGCCATTTATTTTGCTGGTGTAAAGTAAAATTTACGGAATATGGATTGAAATCTTTACTTTGTGTGGTATCGTTACGTTCTCCTCAGTGAGGAAAACATTATCGCAAACGAGCTACCCAGGATCGCAATCATGCAAAAAGACGCGCTGAATAACGTACATATTACCGACGAACAGGTTTTACTGACCCCGGACCAGCTGAAAGCTGAGTTTCCACTGAATATCGAGCAGGAAGCGCAGATCGCGCAGTCTCGCCGGACCATTTCTGAGATCATTGCCGGCCGCGATCCGCGCCTGCTGGTGGTCTGCGGTCCTTGCTCAATTCACGATCCGGAAGCGGCAATTGAGTACGCTCATCGTTTTAAAGCACTTGCCGAAGAGGTCAGCGATAGCCTCTACCTGGTCATGCGCGTCTATTTTGAAAAACCCCGCACCACCGTCGGTTGGAAAGGGCTGATTAACGATCCGCACATGGATGGCTCGTTTGATGTTGAAGGGGGTCTGAAGATTGCGCGTCGGCTGCTGGTCGAGCTGGTCAATATGGGGCTGCCGCTGGCCACTGAAGCGCTGGATCCTAACAGCCCGCAGTACCTCGGCGATCTGTTCAGCTGGTCGGCTATCGGCGCACGTACCACTGAATCCCAGACGCACCGCGAAATGGCATCCGGCCTGTCAATGCCGGTCGGCTTTAAAAACGGTACCGACGGTAGCCTGGCGACGGCGATCAACGCCATGCGCGCCGCAGCGATGCCGCACCGCTTTGTCGGGATTAACCAGGCCGGCCAGGTCTGCCTGCTGCAAACCCAGGGCAACCCGGATGGTCACGTCATTCTGCGCGGCGGTAAAGCGCCAAACTACGGCCCGCAGGACGTCGAGCAGTGCGAAAAAGAGATGACCCAGGCGGGACTGAAGCCGTCGCTGATGGTAGATTGCAGTCATGGTAATTCCAATAAAGACTACCGCCGTCAGCCAGCGGTGGCAGAATCCGTCGTCGCGCAGATCAAGGATGGCAATCGTTCCATTATTGGCCTGATGATTGAGAGTAATATCCACGAAGGCAACCAGTCCTCTGAGCAGCCGCGTTGTGATATGAAATACGGCGTATCCGTCACCGATGCTTGCATCAGCTGGGAAACCACCGATGCGTTGCTCCGCGAACTTGATAAGGATCTGCGCGGCCATCTGGCGGCTCGTCTGGCGTAAGAGGATAGTATGGTTGCTGAACTGACCGCGTTGCGCGATCAAATTGATGAAGTTGATAAGGCGCTGCTGAGCCTGCTGGCTAAACGCCTCGAGCTGGTGGCAGAAGTGGGCGAGGTCAAGAGCAAATACGGCCTGCCCATTTACGTCCCGGAGCGGGAGGCGGCGATGCTGGCCTCCCGCCGCGAAGAGGCGGCCGCGCTCGGCGTGCCGCCGGATCTGATTGAAGACGTGCTGCGCCGCGTGATGCGCGAGTCCTATTCCAGCGAAAACGACAAAGGCTTTAAAACCCTCTGTCCGAACCTGCGGCCGGTGGTGATTGTCGGCGGCGGCGGGCAGATGGGGCGCCTGTTCGAGAAAATGCTGACGCTTTCAGGCTACCGGGTACGTATTCTGGAGAAAGAAGACTGGCCGCGGGCGACGGAGATTGTTGCCGACGCCGGGATGGTGATCGTCAGCGTCCCCATTCATACCACGGCTGAAACGATTGCCCGCCTGCCTTCGCTGCCGGCGGACTGCATTTTGGTTGACCTGGCATCAATTAAAGCGGAGCCGCTGCAGGCGATGCTGGCGGCGCATAATGGCCCGGTGCTGGGCTTACATCCGATGTTCGGTCCGGACAGCGGCAGCCTCGCCAAGCAGGTTGTGGTCTACTGCGACGGCCGCCAGCCGGAAGCCTATCAGTGGTTCCTTGAGCAAATTCAGGTTTGGGGCGCCCGTCTGCATCGCATCAGCGCCGTTGAGCACGATCAGAATATGGCGTTTATTCAGGCTCTGCGCCACTTTGCGACCTTTGCCTATGGCCTGCACCTGGCGGAGGAGAACGTTCGCCTGGAGCAGCTGCTGGCGCTGTCGTCACCGATTTACCGCCTTGAGCTGGCGATGGTGGGCCGGCTCTTCGCCCAGGATCCGCAGCTCTACGCCGACATTATTATGTCGTCGGAGAGTAACCTGGCATTGATTAAGCGCTACTACCAGCGTTTTGGCGAGGCGATTGGCCTGCTGGAGCAGGGAGATAAGCAGGCGTTTATCGACAGCTTCCGCAAAGTTGAGCACTGGTTTGGCGATTATGCCCAGCGCTTCCAGAGCGAAAGCCGCACGCTGCTGCGCCAGGCGAATGATAATCGGCAGTAGCTGAAAACCATATATAATCAAAGCCAGAGGGGCAACCCGCTGGCTTTTTTTATAGGGATGAAAACGATGGCTGAACCACAACCGCTGTTTGATTACGCCGGACACCTGCCGGAATGCCCGACCTGGAATGAGGCTGAGCAAGCTCTATACTGGGCCGATATTATGGCGGGCGAAATTCACCGTTACGAGATGCACAGCGGTGAGCATCAGGTCCTGCAGTTTCCTGAAGAGGTCGGCTGCTTTGCGCTGCGCGAGAAGGGCGGCTTTATCGTGGCGCTGCGTAGCGCTATCTGGTTAACCGACGCGCGCGGCCTGCTGCGTCGAAAAATCTGCGACAACCCAAGCAACCCGCAGCTGGCCCGTTTTAACGACGGCGGGACCGATCGCGACGGGCGCTTTTATGCCGGCACCTTCTGGGCGCCGGGAGATTATAACGGCGCGCTTCTGGTGCGTATTGACAGCGATCTTACCCCGCGGGTCATTCAGTGCGATATCCGGGGCGCTAACGGCCTTGCCTTTAGCGAGGACCGGCGCTGGATGTATACCTCCGATACGCCGAATGCCGTTATCTACCGTACGCCGCTGGATGAGCAGGGCGAGCCGGGCAGGCGCGAGGTTTTCCGGCGCTTTCAGCCGGGGGAAGGTATTCCTGACGGCGCGGCTATCGATGTCGAAGGGTGCTACTGGAGCGCGATGTTTGACGGCTGGCGTATAGCCCGCTTCTCGCCGACCGGCGAACAGCTGGAAGAGTATCGTCTGCCGGTACGCTGCCCGACAATGGTCTGTTTTGGCGGGGCGGATATGCG
The DNA here is from genome assembly GCF_006539725.1 of Klebsiella terrigena. GTDB lineage: Bacteria > Pseudomonadota > Gammaproteobacteria > Enterobacterales > Enterobacteriaceae > Klebsiella > Klebsiella terrigena. Next base: position 88,476 of record NZ_BJNO01000023.1, read on the forward strand.
TACGCTGTTTATCACCACCACCCGGGAAAACATGGCTGCGGATGAAGTGGCGAAATATCCGCTCTCCGGCGCGATCTTCACCCTGCCGGTTGTGGTGGCAGGGATGAAGAAGCGGGCGTTCATCGAGCGTTAGATCGGCTCGACGGGCACCACGTTTTCGCCAGGATAGCAGCCCAGTACCTTCATTGAGCGGGTGATCTCCGCCAGCTCTTTGAGCGCTTTGCGCATGGGGATGGATTCCAGGTTGGCCTGGATATCCAGATAAAACATCTCTTCCCACGGGTTGCCGTAGATTGGGCGCGACTCCAGCTTGGTCATGATCAGGTTGTGGTTGCGCAGTACCAGCAGCGCTTCTACCAGCGCACCCGCCTGCTGGCCGGTCGCTATGAGCAGGGTGGTTTTTGCCGGAACCTGATCGGAGACGTTCACCGCCTTGCGCGCCAGTATCAGGAAGCGGGTGATATTTTGCGTCTGGTTGGCCTCGCAGTGTTCAAGTACCTGCAGCCCGTACAGCGCACCGCCGGCTTCGCTGCCCAGCGCCGCGATGGTTGGCGATTTGGCCTGCGCGACTTTCTCCATTGCCGCCGAGGTACTTTCGGTATATTCGATTTTCCAGTGCGGATAGCGGCTTAGGTACTGGCTACACTGCTGGAACGGCTGCGGATGGCTGTAGACGGTGTTAATTTGCTGCGGATCGGTAGAGGCGGCAACCAGGACGCAGTGATCGATAGGGATCGTCAGTTCGCCAACGATCGACAGGGTGGTGTGCTGCAGCAGATCGTAGACGTCGTTGATCCCGCCAGAGCTGGTGTTTTCGATTGGCACTACCGCGTAGTCAGCCTGGCCGGTTTCAACCTGGTCGAAGATATCCGCAAACCTGGCGCAGCCGCTTTCGATAAACTGTTCAAAATGACGGGCCGCGTATTGCCGGGCGGCAAGGTGCGAGTATGACCCTTTTGGTCCCAGAAAAGCGACGCGCGCTGAATGTGGGTTGATCTTATTCAGGTGCTGTTGCAGCAGGGTTTGCTGGGTGAGAACGGAATCCTCGATGATCAGCTGGAACAGGCGGGTGATGTAGTGTGCATCCAGATGGTGGGCTTTGCCCAGCGTCATCAGGCGCTCCAGCAGGTCACGCTCGCGGTCGATATCGCGTACCGGGCGATGCGACGCCAGCTTGGCCTTGCCGACTTCGACAGCCAGCCCGCGGCGCTCTGCAAGCAGCGCGAGCAGCTTCTCATCCAGGGCGCTTATCTTATCGCGCAGGGCCAGTAATGGATTTTCCTCGGTCATATGTGTTGCCTTTCTTGTTATTGGTTTAGATACCCTAAATCGTTCGAGCTACCGATAGCGCGCGTGCAGCCTGAAAAATAGCGGGCATAAATAAAAAAGGCCTCCCTGGTGGGAGGCCTTGTAGTTCGTCTTCGCATTCTTTATCACACGACGAATTGCCTCCCGGTTAGGGGAAGGTAAAAAAGAATGCGAAGAAGAACGGCAGTAATTTCAAGATAAATTCCTTTAATCGGCTGGGATTACAGTACCCGGACTGTTTTCATCCTGTCAATAAAAAACGCGCCCGAAGGCGCGTGGCGTTACACAATATTAAGTTAAGGACAGTAAAGTTCAGGATTACTCTTCTTCTTCCACAAAGCCTGCCTCTTTCACCGATGTTGCGGCGCGGCGGGCTTCCCCTTTGTGTTGCACTTTGTTCAGCTGCCGTTCCAGCTTGTTGATTAATTCGTTGATCGCGACGTACATATCTTCACTTCGCGCGCTGGCAACCAGGTGACCGTTTGGCGTATTGATGGTTGCGTCAGCGACAAAACCCTGAGGCTCCTTGGAGAGAATGATGTGCGGGTTGATTAAGTGGGTTTGCCATTTATCCAATTTGGCGAGACGGTCTGCGACATGCTGGCGAATAGCCGGAGTAATTTCCATTTGTTTACTGGTAATGTTCATTGTCATAAATTTTACCTCTTGTCTTTCCCGTCTTGGTGAACTCAGCATACCTCGCCCAATGTCAAAATGCGTGATCTAAATCACATTTTAATGTCACTTTTTGTCAACGAATGCAATTTGTGAGGCAGGACAGGAACGGGGGATATTTTACTTGTCGAACGAGGGAAAGAGCGTCATATTTGATAGGATGACTTGACGCTAAAACGCTTCAGCGTATAGCTCATATGAATAAAAAAACGGCAGCCCTGGGGCTGCCGTTTTGCTTACCTCAAAAGCGATCAGGTGTTTTTGCCGTTAGCCGCGATAATTTTGGCCACCTTATCTGCCTGTGCGTTCATTTGCATCTGGCGATAGGCGTTTTCCATTTTCGGCAATGCGTCACGGGTAGCCTGCGCATCCGGATAGCTACGCAGCATGCCGTCAACGCGGTTTACGACGGCAACCCACGCGCCGCGGTCGGTATAGTAATCAACGACCGACAGTTCGTACTTCGCCAGACGATCCTTCAGGAACACCATACGTTTGTAGGCATCGGTCGAATACTGGCTGTTCGGATAGCCGCGCACCAGTTTCGAGAAGTCATTGAAGGCGTCGCGTGCGTGCTGCGGGTCGCGATCGGAGCGATCGACACCGAAGAATCCTTGCAGCGCGCTATCATCCAGAGCCATATTTGTCAGACCACGCATATAAATGACGTAATCAATGTTAGGATGGGTAGGGTTCAGACGAACAAAGCGGTCGATGGCCGCCTGAGCTAACGGCAGATCGGCATTTTTGTAGTACGCATAAATCAGGTCCAGCTGTACCTGTTGGGAATAAGGGCCGAACGGATAGCGATTATCCAACGCTTCCAGTTGCGTTATTGCCTGTTTCCAGTTACCGTCCTGCAGTTTTTGCTGGGCAGTCGCGTAGATTTCATTCGGCGGATTATCAGGCACCTCTTCCTTTGAGCCGGAGCAACCCACCAAAGCCAGGCTCAGTGTGGCAGCTGCCACCAGGTATTTCATGCGCGTCATGACGTTTTGACTTCCTCAAAATGTTTATGCGGGAGAATCTCTGTTCCTGCTCCCGATTAAGACCAGCTACAATAGCACACTATATTATACGGCAAAGCCGTAAAACCCAACGTTAAACGAAGAAGCTGTATATGGCACAACGAGTACAACTCACCGCAACGGTGTCCGAAAATCAACTCGGGCAACGCTTAGATCAGGCTTTGGCCGAAATGTTCCCGGATTATTCGCGTTCGCGCATAAAAGAATGGATCCTTGACCAGCGAGTGCTGGTAAACGGCGCTGTCAGCGACAAGCCGAAAGAGAAAGTTTTAGGGGGAGAAAGCGTCTCTATCGATGTTGAAATCGAAGAAGATGTGCGCTTCGAACCGCAGGATATTCCGCTCAATATCGTCTACGAGGATGACGACATCCTCGTGATCAATAAGCCGCGCGGCCTGGTCGTCCATCCGGGGGCGGGCAATCCTGACGGTACTGTGCTGAATGCGCTGCTGCACTACTGTCCGACGATTGCCGATGTTCCGCGTGCGGGCATTGTCCACCGACTGGATAAGGACACCACCGGCCTGATGGTTGTGGCGAAAACCATCCCGGCGCAAACGCGTCTGGTGGAGTCGCTGCAGCTGCGCGAAATCACCCGTGAATATGAAGCGGTAGCGATTGGTCACATGACCTCTGGCGGCACGGTAGAAGAACCGATTAGTCGTCACCCGACGAAGCGTACGCATATGGCGGTGCACCCGATGGGTAAACCGGCGGTAACGCATTACCGCATTATGGAGCATTTCCGCATTCATACGCGCCTGCGTCTGCGTCTGGAAACCGGCCGTACCCACCAGATCCGCGTACACATGGCGCACATCACCCATCCGCTGGTTGGCGATCAGGTCTACGGCGGCCGTCCGCGTCCGCCAAAAGGGGCGTCAGAGGAGTTCATCACCGCACTGCGCCAGTTCGATCGTCAGGCTCTGCACGCTACAATGCTGCGTCTGTATCACCCGATCAGCGGTATTGAGATGGAGTGGCACGCGCCGATCCCTCAGGATATGGTTGAGCTGATTGACGCGATGCGCGCCGATTATGAAGAGCACAAGGACCGTATTGACTGGCTATGACTAAACTGATTGTACCGCAGTGGCCAATGCCGGAAAGCGTGGCGGCCTGTAGCTCCACGCGCGTTGGCGGCGTTAGCCTGCCTCCGTATGGCTCGCTTAATTTGGGCGCCCATTGCGGAGACAATCTGCCCGATGTTGAAGAAAACCGCCGGCGGATGTTTGCTGCAGGCGGGCTCCCCGCGTATCCGGTGTGGCTCGAACAGGTTCACGGGACGGCGGTGCTGAAACTCGACGGCGGGCCGTATGCCTCAAAACGTGCGGATGCGTCATACTGTAATACGCCGGGCACCGTTTGCGCGGTGATGACCGCTGACTGCCTGCCGGTGCTTTTTTGCAACCGTGCGGGTACCGAAGTCGCGGCGGCCCACGCGGGCTGGCGCGGATTATGCGACGGCGTGCTGGAGGAAACGGTCGCCTGCTTCGCCGATAAGCCGGAGAATATTCTGGCGTGGCTCGGCCCGGCTATCGGTCCCGAGGCTTTTGAAGTCGGCGCGGAAGTTCGCGAAGCCTTTATGAGCAAAGATGCGAAGGCCGACAGCGCTTTTCGTCCGGTCGGTGAGAAATACTTTGCCGATATCTATCAGCTGGCTCGCCAGCGCCTGGCCAACGTCGGCGTGGAGCAAATCTTCGGCGGCGATCGCTGTACGCTAAGCGAAAAGGACGATTTTTTCTCTTATCGTCGCGATAAGACGACGGGTCGTATGGCTAGTTTTATCTGGCTGATATAACCTGGTGCATCAAGACGGTCCGGAAGGCAGACTTATTTTTCGCATAGTTCAGGTCTTTAACCTTGAATAATTGAGGGATGACCTCATTTAATCTCCAGTAGCAAATTTGACCTGTTATGGGAGGAGTTATGCGTCTGGACCGTCTTACCAATAAATTCCAGCTTGCTCTTGCCGATGCCCAGTCGCTCGCGCTAGGGCACGACAACCAATTCATCGAACCTCTTCATCTAATGAGCGCCTTGCTAAATCAGGAAGGGGGATCGGTGCGTCCTTTATTAACTTCAGCGGGCATTAACGCCGGCGAGTTAAGCACCAGTATTACTCAGGCGTTGAGCCGTTTACCGCAGGTGGAAGGCACCGGCGGCGACGTGCAGCCGTCGCAGGATCTGGTGCGTATTCTGAACCTTTGCGACAAGCTGGCGCAAAAGCGGAAGGACAACTTTATTTCGTCGGAACTGTTCGTTCTGGCGGCGCTTGAATCACGCGGTACGCTAACCGACCTGTTGAAATCTGCCGGTGCAACAACCGCCAATGTGACTCAGGCGATTGAACAAATGCGTGGAGGTGAAAGCGTGAACGATCAGGGTGCCGAAGACCAACGTCAGGCATTGAAAAAATTTACCGTCGATCTGACCGAGCGTGCTGAACAGGGCAAGCTGGATCCGGTCATTGGTCGTGATGAAGAGATTCGCCGTACTATTCAGGTACTGCAGCGGCGGACTAAAAATAACCCGGTGCTTATCGGTGAACCTGGCGTCGGTAAAACGGCTATTGTCGAAGGGCTGGCGCAGCGTATCGTCAACGGCGAAGTACCGGAAGGGCTAAAAGGCCGGCGGGTACTGGCGCTGGACATGGGCGCGCTGGTGGCGGGCGCTAAGTATCGCGGCGAGTTTGAAGAGCGCCTGAAAGGCGTGCTGAACGATCTCTCGAAGCAGGAAGGCAACGTCATTCTGTTTATCGACGAGCTGCATACCATGGTGGGCGCGGGTAAAGCGGATGGCGCGATGGATGCAGGTAATATGCTGAAGCCCGCGCTGGCGCGCGGTGAACTGCACTGCGTCGGTGCGACTACCCTCGATGAGTATCGGCAATATATTGAAAAAGATGCTGCGCTGGAGCGGCGTTTCCAGAAAGTCTTCGTGGCTGAACCTTCGGTGGAAGACACCATTGCGATTCTGCGTGGCTTAAAAGAGCGCTATGAGCTGCATCATCATGTGCAGATCACCGATCCGGCTATCGTCGCGGCCGCGACCCTGTCGCATCGCTATATTGCCGACCGCCAGCTGCCGGACAAAGCGATTGACCTGATTGATGAAGCCGCTTCCAGTATTCGTATGCAGATTGACTCGAAGCCGGAAGAGCTCGACCGACTCGACAGGCGTATTATTCAGCTCAAGCTGGAGCAGCAGGCGCTGAAGAAAGAAGCCGATGAGGCAAGCCTGAAGCGTCTGGATATGCTGAATGAAGAGCTGGCGGATAAAGAACGTCAGTATTCCGTATTAGAAGAGGAGTGGAAGGCGGAAAAAGCGTCGCTCTCCGGAACGCAGACGATTAAAGCCGAGCTGGAACAGGCAAAAATTGCCATCGAGCAGGCGCGACGCGTTGGCGACCTGGCCCGAATGTCAGAACTGCAGTACGGCAAAATCCCGGAGCTGGAAAAACAGCTGGCAGCAGCCACGCAGTCTGAAGGTAAAACGATGCGTCTGTTGCGTAATAAAGTGACGGATGCGGAAATTGCCGAAGTGCTGGCTCGCTGGACCGGTATTCCGGTCGCGCGAATGCTGGAAGGCGAACGTGAAAAACTGCTGCGTATGGAGCTGGATCTGCATCACCGCGTCATTGGCCAAAATGAAGCGGTGGAGGCGGTATCTAACGCTATTCGCCGTAGCCGTGCCGGCTTGTCCGATCCTAACCGTCCTATCGGCTCGTTCCTGTTCCTTGGGCCGACCGGTGTCGGTAAAACCGAACTGTGTAAAACGCTAGCAAACTTCATGTTCGACAGCGATGACGCGATGGTGCGTATCGATATGTCCGAGTTTATGGAGAAACACTCCGTCTCGCGGCTGGTGGGTGCGCCTCCGGGATACGTCGGTTACGAAGAGGGCGGTTATCTGACGGAAGCCGTGCGCCGTCGTCCTTACTCGGTGATTTTGCTGGATGAGGTCGAAAAAGCGCATCCTGATGTGTTCAACATTCTGCTGCAGGTGCTGGATGATGGGCGCTTGACGGACGGGCAGGGGAGAACGGTCGATTTCCGTAATACGGTCGTCATTATGACCTCTAACCTCGGCTCCGATCTGATTCAGGAGCGGTTTGGTGAGCTGGATTATAGTCATATGAAAGATGTGATTATGGGCGTTGTTAGCCAAAGCTTCCGTCCGGAATTCATCAACCGTATAGATGAGGTTGTGGTGTTCCACCCGCTGGGTGAAAAACACATTGCCTCTATTGCTCAGATTCAGCTGCAGCGTCTGTACAAGCGTCTGGAAGAGCGTGGCTATGAAGTGCGCATGTCCGATGAGGCGCTGAAGCTACTCAGTGCGAATGGTTACGATCCGGTGTACGGTGCGCGGCCGTTAAAACGAGCCATCCAGCAGCAGATCGAAAACCCGCTGGCGCAGCAAATCCTTTCCGGTGAACTTATTCCCGGTAAAGAAGTGCAGCTGGTAGTGAAAGATGAGCGGATAGTGGCAGTGCAGTAAATCACAAAACGACAAAAACGGGCCCGATGGGCTCGTTTTTGTTTAAAAACCAGGCAAGAATTAAAGTCTGAACGTGGTTTTGTGTGAAAAGTAATCGAACGCATCATTTTTTTGAATTTATACTTGTCACCTCAGAATTACCG
>NZ_BJNO01000024.1 GCF_006539725.1 Klebsiella terrigena
TCTTTTTTCAGCAAACCGGGCCGCAGAGTGGCAAAAAACCGGCGTTTTGCCGTTTTAAACAACGAAACGCCCCGCCTGGTGGCATACTGATAGAGTAGAAAAGAGAAAGGAACGGCATTTATGTCTTTAAGCGCACAGCAACTGGCGGCACAGAAAAACATCTCCTGGGTACTGGCGGAGAAACTGGCCCAAAAAATTCTGACCGGCGAATATCAGCCGGAAAGCATTCTCCCCGGTGAAATGGAGCTGGGCGAGCAGTTCGGCGTGAGCCGAACGGCGGTACGAGAGGCGGTCAAGACGCTGACAGCGAAAGGTATGCTCTTACCGCGCCCGCGCATCGGTACCCGTGTTATGCCACGCAGTAGCTGGAACTTTCTCGACAAGGAGCTGCTCTCCTGGTGGTTAACGGAAGATAACTTCGAAGAGGTGGTGACCCACTTCCTCGTCATGCGCAGCAGCCTCGAGCCGCAGGCCTGCTTTCTGGCTGCCACCCTGGGCTGCGCGGAGCAGAAGGCGCAGCTCAATAGCTTAATGGAAGAGATGGGCGAGCTGAAAAGACGCTTCCAGCGCGAGCGCTGGATTGAAGTCGATATGGCCTGGCATGAGCACATCTATGAAATGAGCGGTAATCCCTTCCTTATCTCTTTCGCTTCGCTATTCCATTCGGTCTATCACACTTACTTCACTTCTATTACTCAGAATGAGGTGGTGAAGCTGGATCTCCATCAGGCAATTGTTGACGCGATTCTGAACAGCGACGGCCCGCGAGCGCTCAGCGCCTGCCAGGCCCTGCTGAGCGCACCAAACCATTCAGGTAAATAAAGGGTTCCGCATGACCGAGAAGAAAGGGCGTAGTATGGCCGGACTGCCGTGGATTGCGGCAATGGCCTTTTTTATGCAAGCGCTGGACGCCACCATTCTGAACACCGCCCTTCCGGCAATAGCCCATAGCCTCAACCGTTCGCCGCTGGCAATGCAGTCCGCGATCATCAGCTATACGCTAACGGTAGCGATGCTCATTCCGGTCAGCGGGTGGCTGGCCGACCGCTTCGGCACGCGCAAAGTGTTTATTATTGCCGTAGGCCTGTTTACGCTCGGCTCCCTCGCCTGCGCGCTTTCCGGCTCGCTGATGGAGCTGGTCATCTTTCGCGTCATTCAGGGGGTTGGCGGCGCGATGATGATGCCGGTCGCGCGGCTGGCATTATTGCGGGCCTATCCGCGCAGCGAGCTGCTGCCGGTGCTGAACTTCGTGACGATGCCGGGGCTTGTCGGTCCGATTCTTGGCCCGGTTCTCGGCGGCGTGCTGGTGACCTGGGCCAGCTGGCACTGGATTTTCCTGATCAATATTCCTATTGGCATTATTGGCATCCTTTATGCGCGTAAATGCATGCCGGACTTCACTACGCCACGCCGACCTTTCGATACCCGCGGATTTTTGCTCTTTGGGCTAAGCCTGGTGCTGTTCTCCAGCGGTATCGAACTGTTTGGCGAGAAAATCGTCGCCAGCTGGATCGCGCTGACGGTTATCGCCCTTAGCGTTCTTTTACTGCTGGCCTATATTCGCCATGCCCGCCGCCATCCCGCCCCGCTGATCTCGCTTTCTTTATTTAAGACCCGAACCTTTTCCGTCGGGATCGCCGGTAATCTGGCAACGCGTCTGGGTACGGGCTGCGTGCCGTTCCTGATGCCGCTGATGCTGCAGGTCGGTTTTGGCTATTCAGCAATCATCGCCGGCTGCATGATTGCGCCGACCGCCGTCGGCTCTATTATCGCGAAGTCTACCGTTACGCAGATCCTGCGCTGGCTCGGCTACCGGAAAACGCTGGTAGGGGTAACGATATTTATCGGCCTGATGATCGCCCAGTTCTCGTTCCAGTCGCCCGCGATGCCCGTCTGGATGCTGCTGCTGCCGCTCTTCGTTCTGGGGATGGCGATGTCCACTCAGTTCACCTCAATGAACACCATTACGCTTGCCGACCTCACCGATGATAATGCCAGCGGTGGCAACAGCCTGCTGGCGGTCACGCAGCAGCTATCAATCAGTCTCGGGGTGGCGATTAGCGCAGCGGTACTGCGCTTTTATGAAGGCTTTGACAACTCCAGTACCGTAGAGCAGTTCCACAATACCTTTATTACGATGGGAGCGATCACCGTCGTGTCCGCGCTGGTGTTTATGCTGTTAAAGGCGAAGGATGGCCGTAACTTGATAAAGGAACGGCACAAACGCTAGGCTGAACCGCGAACGATAAGCTCAGGGGTGAGCTGCACGCGCTGCTGCTGCTGTCCGGGATCGGCCATCCGGTGAATGAGCACATCAATCGCCAGCTCACCCAGCTCATCCTTTGGCTGATGGATAGTCGTCAGCGGCGGCGTCATATAGCGGGCCAGCTCGATATCGTCATAGCCCACCAGCGCCATATCCTGCGGAATACGCAGCCCGGCCAGGTAAAGCGACTGATATGCCCCAAACGCCATGGCGTCGTTGCCGACGAATACCGCCTGCGGGCGTTCCGATAAGGTCAGCAGCTCCTGCATCGCGCTAAATCCACCGCCAAACTCAAAGTCGCTGGTAATCACGTATCCCTCAGCCACTTCCAGCCCGGCGCGGGACATCGCGGCGTGATAGCCCTCCAGGCGCAGCCGCGACGGCGTTTTATCCAGCGGACCGGCAATACAGGCAATCCGGGTGTGACCCTGGTCTATCAGGTACTGGGTCGCCATATCGCCCCCCAGCAGCGAGTTATCCTGAATCAGATCGCTGTCGCCATCAAACGGCGCCCAGTCCATCATCACCGTTGGCACCGAAGGATAGCGCTGCATTATTTCTGGCGAAGGCTGATGCGTTTCGGTACAGAGCAGCAGTAAGCCATCGACGCGCTTTTGCATCAGCGTTTCGAGATTACTGTTCATGCGCTGCTCGTCGCCTTCCGTATTGCATAGCACCAGGCTATAGCCGCGTTCAAAACAGCTACGCTCTACGCCGCGCACCAGCTCAGAATAAAACGGGTTGGTACTGGCGGTGATCAGCATACCGATGGTGCGAGTTTGATTGAGCTTGAGGCTACGCGCCAGCGCGGACGGCGCGTAGTTAAGATTTTTGATCGCCGCGTCCACTTTGGCGGTAATCGCCTCGCTGACGAAACGATCTTTATTAATGACGTGGGAAACCGTCGAGGTGGAAACGCCCGCCACGCGGGCCACATCCTTCATGGTAGCCAAGCGTTACCCCTGTTGACGTAAAAATTCGTCGATTTCTTTTCGCCATGGCACTGAAGGCTGCGCGCCTTTGCGGGTAACGGCAATAGCGGCGGCGGCATGGGCAAAGCGGATGGCCTCTGCCAGCGCGGTCCCTTCCAGTAATGCGGTGACCAGGGCGCCGTTAAAGGTATCACCCGCGGCAATGGTATCGATGGCCTGAACCTTAAAGCCCGGGACCCGGCGGCCTTCGCCATCGTGGCTCACCCAGACGCCGCGGCTACCCAGCGTAATAATAACGGTACCGATACCTTTTTTATGGAGCGCGTTTGCCGCTTTGGCGGCATCGTCATCGTTTTCGACGCGAATACCGGTCAGCTTTTCCGCTTCCGTTTCGTTAGGGGTGATGATATCCACCAGCGCCAGCAGTTCATCCGACAGCTCGCGCGCCGGGGCCGGATTCAGCACCACGCTTGTTTGATGCTGATGGGCGATTTTGGCCGCCGCCAGCACGCTCTCCAGCGGCGACTCCAGCTGCATCAGCAGCGCATCGGCGTCGGCAATACGCGCCTTCTCTGCCTCAACCTGAGCGACCGAAAGGGCGGCATTGGCGCCGGCATGAATACCGATAACATTCTCACCTTCGCCGTTAACAAAGATCAGCGCCACGCCGGTCGATTCACCTTTTACCGCGCGAACCGGCGCGATGTCGATGTTATCGCTCGCCAGCTGGCGGCGAACGCGCTCGCCGGTATCGTCATCGCCGGTACAGGCGATAAACGCAATGTTAGCTCCGCTGCGCCCGGCGGCTACGGCCTGGTTGGCACCTTTGCCACCGAAAGCCACCTGATAGTGGTTACCGGTGACGGTTTCGCCCGGCGTCGGGAAAGATTGAAGGTTAAGAATGTGATCGGCATTGATGCTGCCAAGGACGATAAGTTTGCCTGCGGTTTTCATCATCTCAGTTCCCGGGAAAGCGCGCCACCGGACTCCGGTGGCGCATGCCCTGCTTTTCTTTTTTATGTTGTCCCTCGGACCGTTGCCGGTCCGAATCGCATATTACTGCTTAATGACCAGTTTCAGCTCAACCGGATAGCTGGCGTCCACTTTTTCACCCTTCAGCACTTTATCGGCAGTCTCGACGCCTTTCACGCCGATCTGCTCAGGCAGCTGGGCGATAGTCGCAGCCAGTTTGCCACTATTTACCGCTTTTTCGCCATCCGGAGTACCGTCAAATCCAACCACCATCACATCGGATTTACCCGCCGTTTGTAAAGCGCGCAGCGCGCCCAGCGCCATTTCGTCGTTCTGAGCAAATACCGCCTGTACGTCCGGATGCGCCGTCAGCAGGTTCTGCATGACGTTCAGGCCCTTGGTACGGTCGAAATCTGCCGGCTGGCTCGCCAGCACGTTAAATTTGTGAGCCGCGACGGCCTGCTTGAAGCCTTCGCCACGCTCGCGCGCCGCGGATGTCCCTGCGATACCCTGCAGCTCAATAACCTTAGCGTTCTCACCCGCTTTCTTCGCGATATAGTCGCCGGCCATTTTGCCGCCGAGCACGTTATCAGAAGCAATATGGCTAACCACGTCGCCTTTCGCCGCCTGACGGTCAAGAGTAATAACCGGGATCTTCGCCTGATTAGCCATCTTCACGGCGTTACCTACCGCATCAGAGTCCGTCGGGTTGATCAGCAGGAGCTTAGCGCCGCGTACCGTCAAATCCTGCACGTTGGCCAGCTCTTTCGCCGGGTTATTTTGTGAATCCAGCACCACCAGGTTGTAGCCCAGCTTGTCGGCTTCTTTCTGCGCCCCCTCTTTCAGGGAGACAAAGAACGGGTTGTTAAGGGTCGAGATAACCAGGGCAATGGTATCTTTCGCCATCGCGTTTGCGCTCACGGTCGCGCTTAAAGCAACAGCAGATACCAGGGTCGCCAGTTTTTTCATATTCATAGTTAAGATGTCCTGTAGAGTTCTTAGTTACTGCTTTTTGTTATCTACCAGCACCGCCAGCAAAATGACCACCGCTTTAACGATCATCTGGTAATAGGAAGAAACGCCTAATAGGTTCAATCCGTTATTCAGGAAGCCGAGGATCAGTGCCCCAATCAGGGTACCGACGATGCGCCCCTTACCGCCGGCCAGGCTGGTACCGCCCAGCACCACTGCCGCAATGGCATCCAGCTCATAGCCGGTCCCCGCCGTCGGCTGCGCGGAGGAGAGGCGCGCCACTTCGATAATGCCCGCCAGCGAAGCCAGCAGGCCACACAGAGAATAGACGATGATTTTAACTTTATTCACGCTGATGCCGGACAGGCGCGTGGCCGCTTCGTTGCCACCCAGCGCGTAGATATAGCGGCCCAGGCGGGTGTGGTGCAGCATGTACCAGGCGGCAAGGAAGACGATCGCCATAATCCACACCGGCGTCGGTATCCCCAGCGGACGGCCGATACCAAACCAGCCAAACAGATCGGCATTATCCGTAAACCCGGTATTCACCGGACTGCCGTTGGTGTAGACCATCGTCACGCCGCGCAGCAGCAGCATCATCACCAGCGTGGCAATAAAGGCCTGCACGCGCCCTTTCGCTACAATCACCCCGGTCACCGCACCGATGGCCGCACCCAGCGCCAGCGCGCCGGCAATCGCCACCAGCGCATTAACCTCAAGGCCGACAATCGACGCCGCAACCGCGCCGGTCAGCGCCAGCAGGGAGCCCACCGACAGGTCGATCCCCGAAGTGAGAATAACCAGCGTCATGCCGACCGCCATAATGGCGTTAACCGAAGTCTGCTGCAGGATATTGAACAGGTTATTGACGGTAAAAAAGTTGGGGCTCATGGTCGAGACAATCGCTATCAGCACCAGCAGGGCAATCAGCGATTTTTGCTCCATCAGCCATGCTTTAGTGAAATAGCGGCGACCAGCAGCAGCCTGGGTTGTCATCTTTTTTACTCCTGATTCACACGGTTAAGCTTGCCCACAGCGGCAGCCATCAATACTTCCTGGGTGGCCTGCTCGCGTGTAAATTCACCGCCGAGATGCCCTTCATGCATCACAATGATGCGATCGCTCATGCCTAACACTTCCGGCATCTCCGAAGAGACCAGAATGATGCTCAGACCATCGGCCTTAAACTGGTTAATCAGCTGGTAGATCTCTTTCTTCGCCCCAACGTCAACGCCGCGGGTAGGCTCATCAAGGATCAGGACCTTCGGGCGGGTCATCAGCCCGCGGGCAATGGCCACCTTCTGCTGGTTACCGCCGGAGAGCAGGCCGATCGCTTGCTCCATCGATGGCGTTTTGACATTGAACAGGCGGATAAAATCGCTTACCGCCTGCTGTTCATCTTTATGCTTCAGCCGGCCGCCGGCGTGGCTGAAGTAGCGCAGCGCGGTCAGCGACATGTTTTCCTTCACCGACATGCCGAGGACTAAGCCATCGCGCTTGCGGTCTTCGGAGATATAAACGATGCCGTTTGCCAGGCCATCCTGCGGGGAGCGGGCGACCACTTCACGCCCGTCGAGGGTGACGGAACCGCTGCTGCGCGGCAGCGCGCCGTACAGAACCTTCATCAGCTCCGTCCGACCGGCGCCCATCAGCCCGGCGACGCCCAGAATCTCTCCCTGACGCAGAGTAAAGGAGACACTTTCCACGCCCGGCCCGCACAGGTTGTCCACCTTGAGGCGCACGGCGCCCGGCGCTTTATCCAGGCGTGGATACTGGTCTTCCAGCTTGCGGCCGACCATCATCTCAATCAGCAGGTCTTCATCCAGGCTCGCCACCTCGCGCTCGGCGATAAACTGCCCGTCGCGAAAGACGGTAACATCGTCGCAAATCTCGAAGATCTCTTTCATGCGGTGGGAGATATAGACGATCCCGCGGCCCTGAGATTTCAGCTCGCGGATAACGCGGAACAGGGAGGCCGTTTCGGTGTCGGTCAGGGCGTCCGTAGGCTCATCCATAATGATGACCTTCGACTCAAAGCTCAGCACCTTGGCAATTTCAACCATCTGCTGGTCGCCGATCGACAGATCGCCCACCAGCTTTTGGCTGTTAAAACGTAAATTCAGCTTCGCCAGCAGCTTGTCCGCTTCGGCATACATCGTTTTCCAGTCTATTTTGCCAAACCGGTTAACGAACTCACGGCCGAGGAAAATATTTTCCGCGATCGTCAGTTGGGGAATGAGGTTAAGTTCCTGGTGGATAATACCGATCCCGGCTTCCTGAGAGGATTTCGGTCCGTTGAAGATAGTCTCTTTTCCTAACCACGTTAAGGAGCCGGCGTCGCGGGCGTAGATCCCGGTCAGCACCTTCATCATGGTGGACTTACCGGCACCGTTTTCACCAACCAGCGCCATCACCCGGCCGGCATAAACGTTGAGCGCGGCGCCGGAGAGCGCTTTGACGCCTGGGAACGCTTTATCGATCCCTTGTAATTGCAATAAGGCTTCCATATCGGCGACCTCAGAACGTCACGCCGGCACAGAGAATAACGTTCGCAAACGGGGAACACTCCCCGCTGCGAATCACCGCCTGACTATCCGCGGTCTGTTTTTTAAACTGCTCATGACTGGTGTAACGAATTTCAATGGTGTTTCCCTGGTATTGCTGCAGCCGCTCAAGGTGAGTGAGCAACGTCGCATGGAGCTGCGGATTATGAGTTTTAATCTCTTCCGCAAGGATCGCCGCTTCAACCTGCATTTCCGCCGTTACCACCTCCAGAACCTGCATAAAGGAGGGAACGCCCTGGGTTAACGCCATATCAATACGCGCGCTGCTGCGGGGAACCGGTAACCCGGCATCGCAGACCACCAGCGTATCGGTATGACCCAGGCGGGAGATAACCGAGGAAATATCAGCGTTAAGTACGGTGCCCTTTTTCATTTTTCTCTTCTGCTCCAGTAGCGAAACGTTTCGCTGAAGGAAGTATTGTCAAAATACGCGCAGAAAACCACCGCCAAAAGAGAGAAATGTGATCGCCATCGAAACGTTTCGCAAGCGTGGGGAGAGAAAAGTGAACGCAGGCAAAAAACAATAAAAAGCCCTTCACAAGGAAGGGCTTCGGAACATCAAATTTCGACCTGGGTGCCCAGCTCAATCACCCGGTTAGGCGGGATCTCAAACTGATCCGGCGCCCGCAGGGCGTTGCGCTGCAGCAGGAGATAGAGCTTACCGCGCAACCGCAGATACCACGGCCGTTTGCCGATAATCAGCGATTCATGCGACATGAAGAACGAGGTTTCCATCATCCGACAGCTCAGCCCTTCCAGCCCGCAGCGGTGGAAAACTTCTTCCACATTCGGCGTTTCGCGCCAGCCGTAGCTCGCCACCACCCGCCAGAACGACGGTGAGATTTGCTCGATCTGCACCCGGCGAACGTTGTGCACGTAAGGCGCATCTTCGGTCCGCAGCGTCAGCAGGATCACCCGCTCATGCAGCACCTTGTTGTGCTTGAGGTTGTGCAGCAGGGCAAACGGGATAACGTTCAGGGCGCGGGACATATAGACCGCAGTGCCGGGCACGCGGACCGGCGGCGATTTCTCCAGCGAAGAGATCATGGCTTCCAGCGAGTTGCCGTGTTCGTGCATCCGGCGCAGCAGGCGGAAACGCTCGCTCTTCCAGGTGGTCATCACGGTGAACATCACCAGGCCAAGGGTCAGCGGCAGCCAGCCGCCGGAGACTATCTTATCCAGGTTGGCCGAGAACAGCGGCAGGTCGATGCACATAAAGGCGATAAACAGCAGCGCCACGAAGAATTTATTCCAGCGCCAGTTTTGACGCGCCACTGTGGTGAACAGGATAGTGGTCAGCACCATGGTGCCGGTCACCGCGATACCGTACGCCGCCGCCAGGTTGGAGGAGTGCTCGAAGCTGATAATCACAATGACCACCGAAACGTACAGCAGCCAGTTGATGAACGGGATATAAATCTGCCCGGATTCCATCTCGGAGGTATGGATGATGCGCATTGGCGACAGATATCCCAGGCGCACCGCCTGGCGGGTCAACGAGAAAACCCCGGAAATAACCGCCTGGGAGGCAATTACCGTCGCCAGAGCGGCGATAATCAGCATCGGGATCAGCGCCCATTCAGGCGCCAGCAGGAAGAACGGGTTTTTGATCGCCTCAGGATGTTTGAGCAGCAGCGCCCCCTGGCCGAAGTAGTTCAGCACCAGCGAAGGCAGCACCACGGAGAACCACGCTAAGCGGATAGGCAATTTACCGAAGTGGCCCATATCGGCATACAGCGCCTCAACGCCGGTAATGGAGAGCACTACCGCCCCGAGGGCGACAAAAGAGACGGTCTTATATTCGAGGAAGAAGTGCACCGCCCAATAGGGATTGAGCGCCTGCAATACTTCCGGATTATCAATGATGCTGCGCGCACCAAGCACCGCCAGCAGCAGAAACCAAATCAGCATAATTGGCGCAAACAGCTTACCCACCATGCTGGTGCCGTGCTTCTGGATGGCAAACAGCAGCGTCAGTACAATGATGGATATCGGGACAACCCAGGTATCCAGATTGGGCGCAATAATTTCCAGCCCCTCAATCGCCGACATCACCGAGATCGCCGGGGTTATGACCACCTCGCCATAGAAGAAGCTGCCACCAATCAGCCCAAGGATAACCAGCACCGACGTCATTCGCGCGGACGTATTGCGTCCCGCCAGCGACATTAGCGTCAGAATCCCCCCCTCTCCGGCGTTGTCCGCCCGCATTACGAAGGTGATATATTTGAGTGATACGGTAAAAATTAACAGCCAGAAAATTAGCGACAGAAAGCCAAAAACGGCATCACGTTCAACGCCAAACCCAAACTGACCTGACAGACATTCACGCAGTGTATACAGCGGACTGGTACCAATATCGCCGTACACCACGCCGATTGCCGCCAGCGTTACTGCCGGAAGCGATTGCTTATTATCAGAGCTCATAGACTAGTCTTTTCGTTTATACATATCATTTTTCAAGCTGCTTCTGCGCAGGTGGCGTCCAGAAATCCCGGTCACATAGCCGTGCGCCAGGGGATTTCATCCCTTGCTGCCTTGCCGCATCCTGAATGTTTTTGTGTATATAAAACAAATGTGTTCCCGGTCCTCAGGCTCACAAAAAGCGCACAGTATGCACGATTCTTTGCTGAATCGTACCCCTAACAGACACCATATTAACCTGGCTCAAAGAAAATAAATCGAATCTTCAGGCTATTACCACACCTAATCAAACATCTATACTCGACTCAATAACGACACATGAAAAAGCACGCAACTCAATTATGGCTCAATCACATTTACTGGCAGAAAGAATTTCCCGGCTCAGCGCAGCGCTGGAAAAAGGTTTGTTTGAACGCAGTCATGCGATACGGCTCTGTCTGCTTGCCGCACTCAGCGGCGAGAGCGTGTTTTTGCTCGGTCCGCCGGGCATTGCCAAGAGCCTGATCGCCCGCCGTCTCAAATTCGCCTTCCAGCAGGCTCGCGCCTTTGAATACCTGATGACCCGCTTCTCAACCCCGGAAGAGGTTTTTGGTCCGCTATCAATCCAGGCCCTGAAGGATGAAGGCCGTTACGAGCGCTTAACCGCAGGCTACCTGCCGGAAGCGGAGATCGTCTTCCTCGATGAGATCTGGAAAGCCGGCCCGGCTATCCTTAACACCCTGCTGACCGCCATTAACGAACGCCACTTCCGCAACGGCGCCACCGAAGAGAAAATCCCGATGCGCCTGCTGGTGGCGGCGTCCAACGAACTCCCGGAAGCGGATAGCAGCCTGGAAGCGCTGTATGACCGAATGCTGATCCGCCTGTGGCTCGATAAGGTACAGGATAAAACCAACTTCCGCTCCATGCTGCTCAGCCAGCAGGATGAAAACAGCAATCCGGTGCCGGTTGCCCTGCAGGTCAGTAGCGAAGAGTTTGCGCAGTGGCAGCAGGATATCAGCGGCGTGAAGCTGACGGATAGCGTATTCGAGCTTGTCTATCAGCTGCGCCAGCAGCTGGAGACGCAGCCCAAGGCGCCCTACGTTTCGGACCGCCGCTGGAAAAAGGCCGTTCGCCTGCTGCAGGCCAGCGCCTTCTTCAGCGGCCGCGATACCATCGCACCCATCGACCTGATTCTGCTGAAAGACTGCCTGTGGCACGATATCGAAAGCATGAACCTGATGTCACAGCTGCTGGAAACCCTGATGACCAACCACGCCTGGCAGCAGCAGGCGATGCTGACGCGCCTCGGGGCGATCACCCAAAGGCGTATTCAGATCCAACAGCAGCACAGCGACAAAACCGCGCTGAAGGTTACGCGTCTCGGCGGCATGTTCAGCCGGAAAGCGCACTATGAGCTTCCCGCCGACGTAGAAGGGACAACGCTCCTTCTGCTGCTTCAGCAGCCGCTTAAGCTACACGATATGCAGGTCATCCATATTACGTTTACCCGTGAGGAGCTCTCCCACTGGCTGGAGAAGGGCGGCGAGATCCGCGGCAAGCTCAACGGCATTGGTTTTGCACAGCCGCTAGATATGGACGTCGATACCAGCCAGCATCTGGTGGTGCGCGACGTCAGCCTGCAGGGCTCCCGGCTGGCCCTTCCCGGCAGCGAATCGCAGGAAAATATGCCTGCAGAAATTCGCCAGCAGCTGGAAGCTCTCGATGACGAGTGGCATCAGCAGCACAACCGCTTTAGCGAACAGCAAAAATGTCTGTTCATTCCCGGTGACTGGCTGGGACGTATCGAAGCCAGCCTGCAGGACGTCGGGGCGCAGATCAAACAGGCCCGTCAGCCATGACGCTGGATATGCTGAATGTCATGCTGGCAGTCAGCGAAGAGGGGATGATCGAAGAGATGCTGCTGGCGCTGCTGGCCTCCCCGCAGCTTGCCGTTTTCTTTGAGAAATTCCCGCGGCTGAAAAACATTATCGCCGCCGACATCCCGCGCTGGCGCGAAGCCGTCAGGGCCAGGCTAAAAGAGACGCATATCCCGCCAGAGCTCGATGCTGAAGTGCAGAACTATCAGCGGTCGCAGCTTCTTTCGACCTCCCAGTTCATCGTTCAGCTGCCGCAAATTCTTACGCAGCTGCACAGGCTCGAATCCCCTTTTGCCGCCCAGGCCCAGCAGCTGGCGGATGATAACCCGCAGTTTACGCCCGCGTTGCACACCCTTTTCCTGCAGCGCTGGCGCCTGAGCCTGGTGGTGCAGGCTACCACCCTCAATCAGCAGCTGCTGGATGAGGAACGCGATCGGCTGCTCAACACGATGCAGGAGCGAATGACCCTCAGCGGCCAGCTCGAGCCGGTGCTGGTGGAAAACGATAACTCCGCAGGGCGCCTGTGGGATATGAGCGCAGGCGAGCTGAAGCGCGGCGATTATCAGCTGATCGTTCGCTACGGTGATTTTCTGACGCAGCAGCCGGAGCTGATGCAGCTGGCTGAACAGCTCGGGCGCTCGCGGGAAGCAAAATCGGTCCCCAAAAAGGATGCGCCGATGGAGGCCTTTCGCAGCCTCGTGCGTGAACCGGCCACGGTACCGGAACAGGTTGATGGCCTGCAGCAAAGCGACGATATTCTGCGCCTGCTCCCGCCGGAGCTGGCCACCCTTGGGATCACCGAGCTGGAGTTCGAGTTCTACCGCAAGCTGGTGGAAAAGCAGCTGCTGACCTACCGGCTGCACGGCGACGCGTGGCGGGAAAAAATCACCGAACGACCGGTTACCCGGCAGGATTTTGACGAGCAGCCGCGCGGGCCATTTATCGTCTGTGTCGATACCTCAGGCTCAATGGGTGGGTTTAACGAGCAGTGCGCCAAGGCGTTCTGCCTGGCATTGATGCGGGTCGCGCTGGCGGACAACCGGCGCTGCTTTATCATGCTTTTTTCCAGCGAGGTGGTGCATTACGAGCTCACCGGCCCGCAGGGGCTGGAGCAGGCGATTCGTTTCCTCAGCCAACGTTTTCGCGGCGGTACCGATCTGGCCAGCTGTTTTCGGGCCATTTTTGAGCGCATGCAAAACCCGCAATGGGTGGATGCCGATGCGGTGGTGATTTCTGATTTTATCGCCCAGCGCCTGCCGGATGAGGTGATCAATAAGGTGGGGGAACTTCAGCGCAGGCACCAGCATCGTTTTCACGCGGTGGCGATGTCGGTGCATGGCAAACCCGGGATCATGCGCATCTTCGATCATATCTGGCGCTTTGATACCGGGCTGCGTAGCCGCCTGCTGAGGCGCTGGCGGCGTTAAGGCGCGGATTAAAGCAGGGCAGCGACGCTTTCACGGACCTGTGCAGGCCATACGCCGCACTGGACCTGTCCGATGTGGTCGAGCTGCAGCAGCAGCATCGTCAAGCGCGACTGACCAATACCGCCGCCGATGGTCTGCGGCATTTCGCCGCGCAGCAGCGCCTGGTGCCACTCCAGCTTCAGGCGATCTTCATCACCGGTGATCGCCAGCTGACGCTTCAGGGCCTCGGCATCGACGCGGATCCCCATAGAAGAGAGCTCGAAGGCATCTTCCAGAACCGGGTTCCACACCAGAATATCGCCGTTCAGGCCGGCAAAGCCTTCGGCAACCTCTGTGCTCCAGTCATCATAATCCGGTGCACGCACGTCGTGGCGCTGGCCATCGGTCAGCTTGCCGCCAATCCCGATAAGAAATACGGCGCCCAGCTCTTTGGCAATCGCCCGCTCGCGCCCTTTAGCGTCGAGATCCGGGTAGCGGCTCAGCAGATCCTGGCTATGAACAAACTGGATCCGTTCCGGCAGGAACGGCGTCAGGCCAAACTCTTTGCTGACGGCCGCTTCGGTCGCTTTGATCCCGGCATAGATGGCTTCTACGGTGGATTTCAGCGTCCCGTCGTGGCGCTCATCATCGCCCATCACGCGCTCCCAGTCCCACTGGTCAACGTAAACGGAGTGGATGGCGGTCAGACGGTCTTCATCGGGGCGAAGGGCCTTCATGTGCGTGTACAGCCCTTCGCCCGCGCTGAAGTCGTGTTGCCCCAGCGTTTGACGCTTCCATTTAGCCAGTGAGTGAACGACTTCAAACTGGGCATCCGGCAGCGTTTTCACTTTTACCTGAACCGCCTTCTCGCAGCCAGACAGGTTGTCCTGAGTCCCGTCCCCTACGCGGCTTAAAATGGGAGCCTGGACTTCGATCAGGCCCAGTTTGTCTTCCAGCTGGCGGGAAAAGTGAGACTTAACGAAGCTGATCTGGCGTTGTTTTGCGATGTATGCGGTTTTCATTTTTATGACTCCTGCGTCCTGTTGCTATTGATTAAGCAACAAACCAGGGCATCAATTCAATAATCAAACAACAAAAAGGCCAATACACTTTTGATTCATTAAAATATATGGCTAATATAGAAAGAATCATCAAACATCATAAGAAAAACCAATGGAAAATTATCAGATCGACAATCTGGACCGCGGCATCCTTGAAGCGTTAATGGCCAATGCGCGCACCGCCTACGCCGAACTGGCCAAACAGTTCGGCGTCAGCCCGGGGACTATCCACGTGCGCGTGGAGAAGATGAAGCAGGCGGGCATTATTACCGGCGCGCGGATCGACGTGAATCCGAAGCAGCTCGGCTACGACGTGTGCTGCTTTATCGGCATTATCCTGAAAAGCGCTAAAGACTACCCTTCGGCGCTGGCCCGGCTCAAGAGCCTGGATGAGGTGACCGAGGCCTACTACACCACCGGCCACTACAGCATCTTTATTAAAGTGATGTGCCGCTCGATCGACGCCCTTCAGCAGGTACTTATCAACAAGATCCAAACAATCGATGAAATTCAGTCCACCGAGACGCTGATCTCCCTGCAAAACCCGATTATGCGTACCATCCGCCCGTGATCGGGCTTTTTTAATCCCACATTTTCCACAGGTAGATCCCAGCTCACACACAGCGTACAATGTGCCACACTGAATAAATGAGCGGACGATCATGGCAGACATTACTCTTATCAGCGGCAGCACCTTAGGCAGTGCGGAATATGTAGCAGAGCATCTGGCGGAAAAGCTGGAAGAAGCGGGCTACAGCAGCGAAATCCAGCACGGGCCGCTGATTGAGGATCTGCCGACGGACGGGATCTGGCTGGTTATCTCCTCAACGCACGGTGCCGGCGATATTCCTGACAACCTGCTGCCTTTCTATGAGGCGCTGCAGGAGCAGAAGGCGGACCTTTCAGGCGTACGCTTTGGCTCAGTCGGGATCGGCAGTCGTGAATATGACACCTTCTGCGGCGCAATCGACAAGATTGACGATGCCTTAAAGGCATGCGGAGCCAAACAGATCGGCGAAACGCTGAAGATTAATGTCCTCGATCATGAGATTCCGGAAGATCCGGCCGAGATTTGGCTGGGATCCTGGAAAAATTTGATCTAATTTTTGTAAAGATCGCCCGATCATCTGTGGATAACTATGCTTAAAACCACTGATCAACCGGTAGTTATCCAAGGCATAAGCGTTGCCTGCTTTTTGAGCTGTGCATAACCCTTCATTTTGATCCCAGCTTATACGGAACAGGATCACCGATCATTCACAGAAAGTGATCCTCCTTAACCGATTGATCTTAAAACGCGGATCCGGCTTATCCACAGAAAGGTCCGATCCTAATAAGAGATCACAATAAAACAGATCTCTAAATAAAAGATCTTCTTTTAAATACTCAAGATCCCGGAGCTTTCTCGGAAGTCGAAAGTTGAGTAGAAT
Organism: Klebsiella terrigena; assembly: GCF_006539725.1. Lineage (GTDB taxonomy): Bacteria > Pseudomonadota > Gammaproteobacteria > Enterobacterales > Enterobacteriaceae > Klebsiella > Klebsiella terrigena. The sequence continues at coordinate 15,887 of NZ_BJNO01000024.1, forward strand.
CCACGGCCCGGGCTTCAATCCATTTTCAAACCGCTTTATGCGAGGCATACCACCATGTTTTATCAGGATCCTTTTGACGTCATCATCATTGGCGGGGGTCATGCAGGCACTGAGGCCGCAATGGCCGCAGCGCGTATGGGTCAGCAGACCCTGCTTTTGACACACAATATCGACACTCTGGGGCAGATGAGCTGCAACCCGGCGATTGGCGGCATTGGGAAAGGACACCTGGTAAAAGAAGTGGATGCTCTTGGCGGCCTGATGGCGAAAGCGATCGACCATGCGGGCATTCAGTTTAGGATACTAAACGCCAGCAAAGGCCCGGCGGTGCGCGCCACTCGCGCTCAGGCAGACCGCGTGCTCTACCGCCAGGCGGTACGGACGGCGCTGGAGAACCAGCCCAATCTGATGATCTTCCAGCAGGCGGTTGAGGATCTGATTGTCGAAAACGATCGCGTTGTCGGCGCAGTGACCCAGATGGGGCTGAAGTTCCGCGCCAAAGCGGTTGTCCTGACCGTCGGAACCTTCCTCGACGGCAAGATCCACATCGGGCTGGATAACTACAGCGGCGGTCGTGCAGGCGATCCGCCGGCGATCTCGCTCTCCCGCCGCTTACGCGAACTGCCGCTGCGCGTCAGCCGTTTGAAAACCGGTACTCCGCCGCGTATTGACGCGCGCACCATCGATTTCAGCGTCCTGGCACAGCAGCATGGCGATGACCCGATGCCGGTATTCTCGTTCATGGGATCCGCGGATCAGCATCCGCGTCAGGTTCCGTGCTACATCACGCACACCAACGAGAAAACGCACGACGTTATCCGCAATAACCTCGATCGCAGCCCGATGTACGCCGGGGTGATTGAAGGGATCGGCCCGCGTTACTGCCCGTCGATCGAAGATAAGGTGATGCGCTTTGCCGATCGCAACCAGCATCAGATCTTCCTCGAGCCGGAAGGACTGACCTCCAACGAAATTTATCCGAACGGTATCTCCACCAGCCTGCCGTTCGATGTCCAGATGCAAATTGTTCGCTCAATGCAGGGTATGGAAAACGCCAAAATCGTCCGCCCGGGCTACGCCATTGAGTATGATTTCTTCGATCCGCGCGACCTGAAGCCGACGCTGGAAAGCAAATATATCCAGGGCCTGTTCTTCGCCGGCCAGATTAACGGCACCACCGGCTACGAAGAAGCCGCGGCCCAGGGCCTGCTTGCCGGTCTGAACGCCGGTCGCTTCTCTGCAGAAAAAGAGGGCTGGGCGCCAGGTCGCTCTCAGGCCTACCTTGGCGTACTGGTGGACGATCTGTGCACCCTCGGTACCAAAGAACCGTACCGCATGTTTACCTCCCGCGCGGAGTATCGCCTGATGCTGCGCGAAGATAACGCCGATCTGCGCCTGACCGAACAGGGTCGCGAGCTGGGTCTGGTGGATGACGAGCGCTGGGCGCGCTTCAATCAGAAGCTGGAAAGCATCGAACTTGAGCGTCAGCGGCTGAAAACGAGCTGGGTCAACCCGCAGGCCGCAAGCGTCGAAGAAGTGAATGCTCACCTCACCGCGCCGCTCTCACGCGAAGCCAGCGGCGAGGATCTGCTCCGTCGTCCGGAGATGACCTATCAACAGCTGGTGCAGCTGTCGCCTTTCGCGCCAGGTCTGCAGGACCCGCAGGCGGCTGAGCAGGTTGAGATCCAGGTTAAGTATGAAGGCTATATCGCTCGTCAGCAGGATGAGATCGAAAGACACCAGCGCAATGAAAACACCTTGCTGCCTGCTACGCTTGATTATCGCCAGGTCATTGGGCTCTCCAATGAGGTGATTGCCAAGCTGAACGATCATAAGCCGTCTTCAATCGGTCAGGCATCGCGCATTTCTGGCGTGACGCCTGCGGCGATCTCCATTCTGCTGGTCTGGCTGAAAAAGCAGGGGATGCTGCGCCGCAGCGCCTGATCCTCAGACAGGTTTTTTGGCGGATAGCGTCCCGTTTTCCGCCTCGTTGTTCATCAGCCCGGTAAGCGTTTTCGCCTCCGGGCTCATTATTTTTAGACAGGTACCGACCGTGCTCAACAAACTTTCTCGTCTACTGGATGAAGCGGCTATTACGCTCACCGATCATCAGAAAAATCAGCTGGTAGCGTATGTTGGACTGCTGGATAAGTGGAACAAAGCCTACAACCTGACCTCCGTTCGCGACCCGAATGAGATGCTGGTGCGGCATATTCTCGACAGCATTGTCGTTGCACCCTATCTTCAAGGAAGCCGTTTTATCGATGTCGGCACCGGTCCAGGGCTGCCTGGTATTCCGCTGGCCATCGTACGTCCTGAATCTCATTTCACCCTGCTGGATAGCCTTGGCAAGCGCGTGCGCTTTCTCCGTCAGGTTCAGCATGAGCTAAAGCTTGAGAACGTGACGCCGGTGCAGAGTAGGGTAGAAGCGTTCCCGGCCGAGCCGCCGTTTGATGGCGTGATTAGCCGCGCGTTCGCCTCGCTGAACGATATGGTGAGCTGGTGCCACCATTTGCCGGCAGAAGAGGGGCGTTTTTACGCGCTTAAGGGCGTGGCTCAGGAAGAGGAGCTCACCGATTTGCCTGCCGGATACGCGGTGAGCGAGGTGATTAAACTGCGTGTCCCCCAGCTGGAAGGGGAGCGTCACCTGGTGGTTATTAAATCAAAAAAGATTTAATTTTTACCAAAAAATGTGGAAAAAATGTCACCTGCGGATGTTACAAAAATGAAGGTAACGCCGGGGTATTATCGGGGGGCATTTAACCATATTTTCACTATGGTTTTTCTGGCGGTTAACGTTTGCTGATTCATTTACCAGAACAATAGTCAACTTTGAAAATATCAGCCCGCTACAAATCAAGGCGCTGAACAGGCATATAGTTGTTAAATATTTATTATAAATGTCAATAAAACGTTTTTAATGTATGTAGGGTTGTTTTAGAAAAAGTCCCTGATTTTTATGTTGAATATCAAAAGGATGAAAAGTCATGATTTATGAACAGAATTAATTCAACCGAACCCTAAATGTTTATAATGTGATCTAATGCACGCTTTATAGGCTGTGTTTTCTCGGTATTTGCAGTTTTGCATGATCGCTCACAGATTGGCAAAATGCAGGAAAAGTTGCCTGTCAGAAAATAATTAAACATTTATTCACTATTTTGCTACTTATTGTTTGAATTCACGGGTTGTCACCGTATAATTTGTCCGCTTTTTGATGCTTGACTCTTCGCCTCAAAGGACGTTTTATACGACACGCGACATACCTCGAAGGGAGCAGGAGTAAAAACGTGATGTCTGTGTCGCTCTTGAGTCGAAACGTTGCTCGTAAGCTTCTGTTTATTCAGTTACTGGCAGTAATAGCAAGTGGACTGCTGTTCAGCCTCAAAGACCCCTTCTGGGGCATCTCCGCAATATGCGGAGGTTTGGCGGTCGTTGTGCCAAACATAATGTTTATGATTTTTGCCTGGCGTCATCAGGCGCATACACCAGCTAAAGGCCGAATGGCCTGGACCTTCGCTATCGGTGAAGCTTCCAAGGTGTTGCTGACCTTCGCGCTCCTCGTGATGGCGCTGGCCGTTTTCAAAGTGGTATTTTTACCGCTGATCGTGACGTGGGTTTTGGTGCTGGTGGTACAAATTCTGGCACCAGCTGTAATTAACAACAAAGGGTAAAAGGCATCATGGCTGCAGAAAATATGACGCCGCAGGAATACATAGGACACCATCTGAATAACCTTCAGCTGGACCTGCGTACTTTCTCGCTGGTGGATCCGCACAACCCCCCGGCCACCTTCTGGACGCTCAACATTGACTCCATGTTCTTCTCAGTGGTGCTCGGTCTGTTGTTCCTTACCATTTTCCGTAGCGTTGCGAAGAAAGCGACCAGCGGAGTACCGGGTAAACTCCAGACGGCTATCGAGATGACCATTGGCTTCGTCCATGGCAGCGTTAAAGATATGTATCATGGCAAGAGCAAGCTGATTGCTCCGCTGGCCCTCACCGTGTTCGTCTGGGTATTCCTGATGAACCTGATGGACCTGCTGCCAATCGACCTGATTCCTTATATCGGTGAACACATTTTCGGCCTGCCTGCACTGCGCGTGGTTCCGTCTGCGGACGTTAACATCACCCTGTCGATGGCGCTTGGCGTGTTTATCCTGATTCTTTTCTACAGCATCAAAATGAAAGGCGTGGGTGGGTTCGTTAAAGAACTGACGCTGCAGCCGTTCAATCACTGGGCGTTCATTCCTGTCAACTTAATCCTTGAAGGGGTAAGCCTGCTGTCCAAACCTGTATCACTGGGTCTGCGACTGTTCGGCAACATGTATGCCGGTGAGCTGATTTTCATTCTGATTGCTGGTCTGTTGCCGTGGTGGTCACAGTGGATTCTGAATGTGCCATGGGCCATTTTCCACATCCTGATTATTACGCTGCAAGCCTTCATCTTCATGGTTCTGACGATCGTCTATCTGTCGATGGCATCCGAAGAGCATTGATTTTTACCAACATACTACGTTTTTATTGAAATAAACTGGAGACTGTCATGGAAAACCTGAATATGGATCTGCTGTACATGGCTGCCGCTGTGATGATGGGTCTGGCGGCGATCGGTGCTGCGATCGGTATCGGCATCCTCGGGGGCAAATTCCTGGAAGGCGCAGCGCGTCAACCGGATCTGATTCCTCTGCTGCGTACTCAGTTCTTTATCGTTATGGGTCTGGTGGATGCTATCCCGATGATCGCTGTAGGTCTGGGTCTGTACGTGATGTTTGCTGTCGCGTAGTAAGTTGTACGTAAGAAACCTAAGCCACAGAGTTAATTTAAGAGGTATTGTGCTGTGAACATGAACGCAACAATCCTCGGCCAGGCCATCGCGTTTGTTCTTTTCGTATGGTTCTGCATGAAGTACGTATGGCCGCCTTTAATGGCTGCCATCGAAAAGCGGCAGAAAGAGATTTCTGACGGCTTAGCTTCTGCAGAACGCGCTAAGAAGGATTTGGACCTTGCACAGGCCAACGCGACCGACCAGCTGAAAAAAGCGAAAGCGGAAGCCCAGGTAATCATCGAGCAGGCAAACAAGCGTCGCGCTCAGATTCTGGATGAAACTAAAGCTGAAGCAGAACAGGAACGCACCAAAATCGTCGCACAGGCGCAGGCTGAAATTGATGCCGAACGTAAACGTGCGCGTGAGGAGCTGCGTAAGCAGGTCGCAATCCTGGCTGTTGCTGGCGCCGAGAAGATCATCGAACGTTCCGTGGATGAAGCTGCTAACAGCGACATCGTGGATAAACTTGTCGCTGAACTGTAAGGAGGGAGGGGCTGATGTCTGAATTTGTAACGGTAGCTCGCCCCTACGCCAAAGCAGCTTTTGACTTTGCCGTTGAACACAAAGGTGTTGAGCGCTGGCAGGATATGCTGGCGTTTGCCGCTGAAGTGACTAAAAACGAACAAATGGCAGAGCTTCTGTCCGGTGCTCTGGCGCCGGAAACGCTCTCTGAAGCGTTCATCGCGATCTGCGGCGAGCAGCTGGACGACAGCGGCCAGAACCTGATTCGGGTTATGGCTGAAAACGGTCGTCTGAAGGTGCTCCCGGATGTTCTTGAGCAGTTCATTCACCTGCGCGCTGCCAGTGAGGCAACCGCAGAGGTAGATGTTATTTCTGCCACCCAACTGAGTGAAGAACAGCTCGCGAAGATTGCCGACGCGATGGAAAAACGTTTGTCACGCAAAGTTAAGCTGAATTGCAAAATCGATAAGTCTGTACTGGCAGGTGTTATCATCCGTGCGGGTGATATGGTCATTGATGGCAGCGTACGCGGCCGTCTTGATCGCCTTGCAGACGTCTTGCAGTCTTAAGGGGACTGGAGCATGCAACTGAATTCCACCGAAATCAGCGAACTGATCAAGCAGCGCATTGCTCAGTTCAATGTTGTGAGCGAGGCTCACAACGAAGGTACTATCGTTTCCGTCAGTGACGGTGTTATCCGCATCCACGGCCTGGCCGATTGTATGCAGGGTGAGATGATCTCTCTGCCGGGTAACCGTTTCGCTATCGCCCTGAACCTGGAGCGCGACTCCGTAGGTGCGGTAGTGATGGGTCCGTATGCTGACCTTGCCGAAGGCATGAAGGTTAAGTGTACTGGCCGTATCCTGGAAGTTCCTGTCGGTCGTGGCCTGCTGGGCCGCGTGGTGAACACCCTGGGTGCACCAATTGACGGTAAAGGTCCGGTTGAACACGATGGCTTCTCGCCAATCGAAGTTATCGCACCGGGCGTAATCGAACGTCAGTCCGTCGACCAGCCGGTACAGACCGGTTATAAATCCGTCGATGCAATGATCCCAATCGGCCGTGGCCAGCGTGAGCTGATCATCGGTGACCGTCAGACCGGTAAAACCGCGATGGCAATCGATGCGATCATCAACCAGCGTGATTCCGGCATTAAGTGCGTCTACGTGGCTATCGGCCAGAAAGCGTCCACCATCTCTAACGTGGTACGTAAACTGGAAGAACACGGCGCGCTGTCCAACACCATCGTTGTTGTGGCGACCGCTTCTGAATCCGCTGCGCTGCAGTACCTGGCTCCGTATGCCGGTTGCGCAATGGGCGAATACTTCCGCGACCGCGGCGAAGATGCGCTGATCGTATACGATGACCTGTCTAAACAGGCCGTTGCTTACCGTCAGGTGTCCCTGCTGCTCCGCCGTCCGCCAGGACGTGAAGCATTCCCAGGCGACGTGTTCTACCTCCACTCCCGTCTGCTGGAGCGCGCATCCCGCGTTAACGCTGAATACGTTGAGAACTTCACCAAAGGTGAAGTGAAAGGTAAAACAGGTTCCCTGACCGCGCTGCCGATTATCGAAACTCAGGCTGGTGACGTTTCCGCATTCGTTCCGACTAACGTAATTTCCATTACCGATGGTCAGATCTTCCTGGAAACCAACCTGTTTAACTCCGGTATTCGTCCGGCGGTCAACCCGGGTATCTCCGTATCCCGTGTTGGTGGTGCTGCTCAGACCAAGATCATCAAGAAACTGTCCGGTGGTATTCGTACCGCTCTGGCACAGTATCGTGAACTGGCTGCGTTCTCTCAGTTCGCATCCGATCTGGATGAAGCAACCCGTAAACAGCTGAGCCATGGTCAGAAAGTAACCGAGCTGCTGAAACAGAAACAGTATGCTCCGATGTCTGTAGCACAGCAGGGCCTGGTTCTGTTTGCTGCGGAACGCGGTTACCTCGAAGATGTGGAACTGGCGAAAATCGGTAGCTTCGAAGCCGCTCTGCTGGCTTACGTTGACCGTGACCACGCTCCGCTGATGCAAGAGATTAACCAGACCGGTGGCTATAACGACGAGATCGAAGGCAAGCTGAAAGGCATCCTCGACTCCTTCAAAGCAACCCAGTCCTGGTAAAGTCTGGCGGCTTGTCTTAGGGCAAGCCGCACGGCATTGAGGAGAAGTTCATGGCCGGCGCAAAAGAGATACGTAGTAAGATCGCAAGCGTCCAGAACACGCAGAAGATCACTAAAGCGATGGAAATGGTCGCCGCTTCCAAAATGCGTAAATCGCAGGATCGCATGGCGGCCAGCCGTCCTTATGCAGAGACCATGCGCAAAGTGATTGGTCACCTTGCGAACGGTAATCTGGAATATAAGCACCCTTACCTGGAAGAACGCGACGTTAAGCGCGTAGGCTACCTGGTGGTGTCGACCGACCGTGGTCTGTGCGGTGGCTTGAACATTAACCTGTTCAAAAAACTGCTGGCGGATATGAAAGTCTGGTCCGATAAAGGCGTTCAGTGCGATATCGCAATGATCGGCTCTAAAGGCGTTTCTTTCTTTAATTCCGTGGGCGGCAATATTGTCGCTCAGGTGACCGGCATGGGTGATAACCCGTCCCTGTCCGAACTGATCGGTCCGGTAAAAGTGATGTTGCAGGCCTATGATGAAGGCCGTCTGGACAAGCTGTACGTTGTCAGCAACAAATTTATTAATACCATGTCTCAGGCTCCGACCATTACTCAGCTGCTGCCGTTACCGGCGTCAGACGATGCTGATCTGAAGCGTAAATCCTGGGATTACCTGTATGAGCCAGACCCAAAAGCGCTGCTGGATACCCTCCTGCGTCGCTACGTTGAGTCTCAGGTTTATCAGGGCGTGGTAGAAAACCTGGCCAGCGAGCAGGCCGCACGTATGGTGGCGATGAAAGCCGCTACCGATAATGGCGGCAGCCTGATTAAAGAGCTGCAGTTGGTATACAACAAAGCTCGTCAGGCCAGCATTACTCAGGAACTCACCGAAATCGTCGGTGGTGCATCCGCGGTATAACCAGGTTAATTCGTAGAGGATTCAAGATGGCTACTGGAAAAATTGTCCAGGTAATCGGCGCCGTGGTTGACGTCGAATTCCCTCAGGATGCCGTACCGCGCGTGTACGATGCTCTTGAGGTACAAAATGGTAACGAGAGTCTGGTGCTGGAAGTTCAGCAGCAGCTCGGCGGTGGTATCGTACGTGCTATCGCCATGGGTTCTTCTGACGGTCTGCGTCGTGGTCTGGAAGTTAAAGACCTCGAGCACCCGATCGAAGTCCCGGTTGGTAAAGCAACGCTGGGTCGTATCATGAACGTGCTGGGTCAGCCGATCGATATGAAAGGCGACATCGGTGAAGAAGACCGTTGGGCTATCCACCGCGCAGCACCTTCCTACGAAGAGCTGTCAAGCTCTCAGGAACTGCTGGAAACCGGTATCAAAGTAATCGACCTGATGTGTCCGTTCGCTAAGGGCGGTAAAGTCGGTCTGTTCGGTGGTGCGGGCGTTGGTAAAACCGTAAACATGATGGAGCTGATCCGTAACATCGCGATCGAGCACTCCGGTTACTCTGTGTTTGCGGGCGTAGGTGAACGTACTCGTGAGGGTAACGACTTCTACCACGAGATGACTGACTCCAACGTTCTGGATAAAGTATCCCTGGTTTACGGCCAGATGAACGAGCCGCCGGGAAACCGTCTGCGCGTTGCGCTGACCGGTCTGACCATGGCTGAGAAATTCCGTGACGAAGGTCGTGACGTACTGCTGTTCGTCGATAACATCTATCGTTATACCCTGGCCGGTACAGAAGTATCCGCGCTGCTGGGTCGTATGCCTTCAGCGGTAGGTTATCAGCCGACTCTGGCGGAAGAGATGGGCGTTCTGCAGGAACGTATCACCTCCACCAAAACCGGTTCTATCACTTCCGTGCAGGCGGTATACGTCCCTGCGGATGACTTGACTGACCCATCCCCAGCAACCACCTTTGCTCACTTAGATGCAACCGTGGTACTGAGCCGTCAGATCGCGTCTCTGGGTATCTACCCGGCCGTTGACCCGCTGGACTCCACCAGCCGTCAGCTGGATCCGCTGGTTGTTGGTCAGGAACACTACGACACCGCGCGTGGCGTACAGTCTCTGCTGCAACGTTATCAGGAACTGAAAGACATCATCGCCATCCTCGGTATGGATGAGCTGTCTGAAGAAGATAAACTGGTGGTAGCTCGCGCGCGTAAGATCCAGCGCTTCCTGTCCCAGCCGTTCTTCGTGGCAGAAGTATTTACCGGTTCTCCGGGCAAATACGTCTCCCTGAAAGACACCATCCGTGGCTTTAAAGGCATCATGGAAGGCGAATACGATCACCTGCCGGAGCAGGCGTTCTACATGGTTGGTTCCATCGACGAAGCCGTGGAAAAAGCCAAAAAACTTTAACGCCTTAATCGGAGGGTGATATGGCAATGACTTACCACCTGGACGTCGTCAGCGCAGAGAAGCAAATGTTCTCTGGTCTGGTCGAGAAAATCCAGGTAACGGGTAGTGAAGGTGAGCTGGGTATTTTCCCGGGTCACGCACCGCTGCTCACCGCCATTAAGCCTGGTATGATTCGCATCGTTAAACAGCACGGTCATGAAGAGTTTATCTATCTGTCCGGCGGCATTCTTGAAGTGCAGCCTGGCAGCGTGACCGTACTGGCTGATACGGCAATTCGTGGCCAGGATCTCGACGAAGCACGAGCCCTGGAATCGAAGCGTAAAGCGGAAGAGCACATTAACAGCTCTCACGGCGACGTAGATTACGCTCAGGCGTCTGCGGAACTGGCCAAAGCGATCGCCAAACTGCGCGTTATCGAATTGACCAAAAAAGCGATGTAACACCGGCTTGAAAGTTAAAAGGCCAGTCTGGTTTCCAGGCTGGCTTTTTTATGGTTTCGTTTCAGTAATTTCAAAACTAAAAAGACATTTTAAAAATTTTGTGATGATGATCGCGTTTTTGTTGATCGCTCAAAAAATGAGGTGTAGACTTCTTTTTGTGATGTGCATCACAAAAAATAATTTATCAAAACGTCTCTCTATTCAGGAAGTCATCATGAAACTGCTCAATAAAATCATCGCCTTCTTCAGCACTATGAACGTGACCTTCGGGACCTTCAATAACTAAGAAGCCACTCTCCGGCCTGCATTTGCGCTGTACCGCTAACTAAAACGACAACACATGCGGTGTGAAGCAGGAAAGAAAGTAAAAGGTCGCCCGCGGGCGACCTTTGTATTTTAGGGCCAGTATCAGGAACGAGGCTGGCTGCGGCTGAGGAAATTACCGATATTGAAACGGCCATCCGCATGACGCAGCAGCGGATCCGGCAGCGCCAGCGTTTGATAGTCGTCGCTCTTAATGCTCTTTCCCTCGGCGTTGATGCTCTTACCGTCGTGGATAAAATAGTTGCTGTCGTCGATATTACCGACCACGGCATCATCGTATTTTCCCGGCCGGCTGCGCAGGGAGATATTGTCGCTAAACGAGCCCTGAGTCTCGGGTTTACCGTACGGGCTGGCGCGGAAGATGTAGTTAAAGCGCTGATTATCCACCGCCACGTTGTTGACCACCACCAGCCTGCCGGGGTTGAAGTTATCCGTAAAACCGTCCAGGTGATTACCTATCGCAATGCTGTTGCGCACCTCATGCGCCACCGGCTGCCCTTCCCCGCCCAGCTTAAAACCATTGCTGGTGTTATTACGGGCAATTGAGTTCTCAATCGTCACAACGCCGTTGGCACCATCTTCAATCTTGTTGAACAGGTCAAATCCGTCGTCGATATTATCGTAGGAGTAGCAGCCTTCGAGCCGGTTTCCCTCACCGACCCGCATTTTTACCGCAAACCCATCGGCGTTGATCTTGCCCGGATCTTCATTGCTGAACGATTCGGAGTTGACCACCCGGTTGTAGCTGGCCCACAGCGGGCGTCCCACGTCCGGTGGAGAGGAAATTTGAATCCCGGTATCGTCGTTGCGATAAGCGGTGACGTTCTCAATCAGATTATGGCTGCCCTGCACGCGCAGGCTTTTATCGGTGACGGAGATCCCCTTGATATGCCAGTAGCTGGCGTCGAGCTGCAGGCCGTGAATAACCGCCTTTCCGTCGGCCCGCAGCGTCTTAGGTTGCCCTTTGAGCCCGCTGGCGCTGAGCGGGATCGGCGTTTGCGGATAGTCTCCGGCGGCTAAGATAAGCGTGCCGCCAGCCGGCAGTAGTTCCACGCCGCGGGAGAGAGTGAGCGGATCGTCAGCCGTTCCGCTGGCGTTCGCCTGCCCTTGCGCAGAAACGTAGAGGGTATGCCCTTCGACGCCGACGCTGCGTTCAACCGTCAGCGTTTGCGTCACCGGCTTGCCGCTGGTGGCCGGCGTAAACAGCACCTCGAAGATGTTCTTGTCTTTGAGCGTGGCGGGTTGCGTAAACATCTCCCCGGCTTTGACGGCGATGTCCTTGCCGATGATGACTTCGTCCTGGCGGACGGTGAAGCGCCCGTCATAGTTAGCCCGCGCCTGCAGAATATACTCCGCGCTCTGGCTTTGGGTGCCAGAGGCAATCTGCATCACAACCGGCCAGGCTTTCGCGATATAGGGCGCAGAAGCCTGCGTCCTGGCTGCTGAAGTCGTCAGCGAGGCGTTGCTGATGGTGATTTTGGCATTACGCGAGGCGAAAAAGCCGACGTAGTAATGGTCTTTATCCTGCTGGGCGATCGTGTCGCTGCGGGGAACCTTCTTGCTTACCCATTCGCTGCTGCCCGTCGGTGCCCATGAGGTGATGAAACCGTCGTTAGTGCGTTCCAGCTTGAGCTGAAAGGTAGGTGTTTGCTGGAGATCGATATTCTCTTTGTAGCTCTGCCTGGTAATAGAAGAACCGGCATTGCCCCAGGGCTGGGAAATCCCTTCCCGGCCGATCGCCTGCAGTTTTATATGCGTATGATCTTTCTTATCCTGGGTCACGATCGCGTTCATGAGCATATTCGATGCTGCCGGAAACTCTTCATAGCCCACCTTTAAAGGCTGCTGGCGCGGCAGACCGATAACATCACGCACCAGCAGCCCGGCGCCTTCCTGCGCTGCCGGACGGGCGCCGTTCTCCGGGCCAAACTGATCCACCGTGACCGTCGCCTGCAGGATAAAGTTTTGGCTAACCGGCAGCATGGTATAAAAGAAGGTCAGGCCGTCATGCGAATTCGCGATCTTGCCTCCCCGGCTCTCAATGGTGACGGGAGCGCTGAGATCGGCTGTATCCTGGGGCGTCAGCTTTTTACCTGCTATCGTAACGTCATTCACCCCGATTTTTTCCGGCAGTACGTTGGAGGAGAAATTAACGTCGGTTGATTGACCAAAAGCGATACCTCGCCAGACATGAGCCTCGCCAGCGTGCAGCGGCAATGCGATAATTGAGCTACAAAGGGCTAATGCCAAAGGGATTTTTTTATTCATTTTTTCCTCCAGAGTAAATAATGAGCAGCATTATCGGGGGAATGAAACGGCGTTTCTATTTGTCGTGTCACAATAAATGAATAATAAAACCATGTTTTAATTTTATGTTTTCGCTTTATTCAGGCGTCGAAAAAACAGCAAAAGCAGAGGGATAGCAAATATTCATCTCTCTTATCGGGTTTTTTCGGAGATAAACTGATTTGCAGTGACTAAAAATAGCGCCATAAAATGGTGTATAGCGTTGAGCCTGAGCGTTTTATCCTCGTCTCGTTTCATGATGAAAAATATGTAGTAATTTCAACGTGAAAGGCTTTTACTTTTCGTTCTAACAGCTGTCAGGATGCGTATGTCAAACAGTGCGATGAGCGTGGTTGTCCTTGCCGCAGGCAAAGGGACCCGCATGTATTCCGATCTTCCCAAGGTGCTGCACGCCCTGGCTGGGAAGCCAATGGTTCAGCATGTCATTGATGCTACTAAAGATTTAGGCGCCTCTTCCGTACACCTTGTGTATGGGCACGGCGGCGATCTGCTGCGTCAAACGCTGCATGAAGACAACCTTAACTGGGTTCTGCAGGCAGAACAGCTGGGAACCGGCCATGCGATGCAGCAGGCGGCACCTTTCTTTGCCGATGATGAAGACATCATGATGCTGTACGGCGACGTCCCGCTGATCTCCGTCGATACCCTGCAGCGCCTGCGCGCCGCCAAACCGCAGGGCGGAATTGGCCTGCTGACGGTGAAGCTGGACGATCCGAGCGGCTATGGACGCATCACCCGTGATAACGGCCGGGTAAGCGGTATCGTTGAGCATAAAGATGCCAGCGAAGCGCAGCGTCAAATTCAGGAAATCAACACCGGGATCCTGATCGCCGGCGGCGCGGATTTAAAACGCTGGCTGGCGAAGCTGACGAATAACAACGTCCAGGGCGAATACTACATTACCGATATCATCGCCATGGCGTATCAGGAAGGCCGGGAAATCGTTGCCGTCCATCCGCAGCGTTTAAGCGAAGTTGAAGGCGTCAACAACCGCCTGCAGCTCTCCCGCCTCGAGCGCGTCTATCAGTCTGAACAGGCAGAAAAACTGCTGCTGGCGGGCGTGATGCTGCGCGATCCGGCTCGTTTTGATCTGCGCGGCACCCTGACGCACGGGCGCGACGTTGAGATTGATACTAACGTTATCCTTGAGGGCAACGTGGTGCTGGGCGAACGGGTGAAAATTGGCACCGGCTGCGTGATTAAAAACAGCACCATCGGCGATGACTGCGAAATCAGCCCGTACTCGGTGGTGGAAGATGCCCACCTGCAGGCTGCCTGCACTATCGGACCTTTTGCTCGTCTGCGTCCGGGTGCGGAGCTGCTGGAAGGCGCGCACGTCGGCAACTTTGTCGAAATGAAGAAAGCGCGGCTGGGTAAAGGCTCGAAGGCGGGGCACCTCTCCTACCTTGGCGATGCGGAAATCGGCGATAACGTCAATATCGGTGCAGGGACCATCACCTGTAACTATGACGGCGCCAATAAATTTAAAACCATCATCGGCAACGACGTGTTTGTCGGCTCGGACAGCCAGCTGGTGGCGCCCGTAACCGTAGGCAACGGCGTGACGATTGCCGCCGGTACGACGGTAACCCGCGATATCGCTGATAATGAATTAGTATTAAGCCGCGTGCCGCAGGTCCATAAGCAGGGCTGGCAGCGTCCGGTGAAGAAAAAGTAGGTCATTTATCCCTCGTCCTTTTGGGATGAGGCCGGGGTGAGAGGATAAAATAATCCTCCCCCCACGGCAGTAACCATAAAAATAGCCCCACTCTCTACAAGGCTCGGGGCGCCCGAAAAGGGCATTACCCAACGGCAAATGCGTTGGGTAAAATACAGGTCAGCGACAACGCATGGCATAACGCCATTATCAGGAAATTTAACTATGTGTGGAATTGTTGGCGCAGTCGCGCAGCGTGATATTGCTGAAATCCTTATCGAAGGTTTACGTCGTCTGGAATACCGTGGCTATGACTCTGCCGGTCTGGCAGTGGTTGATAACGAAGGACATATGTCCCGCGTTCGTCGGCTCGGTAAGGTACAGATGCTGGCTCAGGCGGTAGAAGAGCAGCCGTTGCACGGCGGTACGGGGATTGCCCATACCCGCTGGGCGACCCACGGCGAGCCGTCCGAGAGCAATGCGCATCCGCATGTTTCTGAACATATTGTGGTGGTCCACAACGGAATCATCGAAAACCATGAACCGCTGCGCGAGCTGCTGCAGTCGCGCGGCTATATTTTTGTATCAGAGACTGATACGGAAGTGATTGCACACCTGGTGCACTGGGAGCTGGAGCAAGGCGGCACCCTGCGGGAAGCCGTTCTGCGCACTATCCCACAGCTGCGCGGCGCTTACGGTACCGTGATCATGGATACCCGCGATCCGGGCACCCTGCTGGCCGCTCGTTCAGGCAGCCCGCTGGTTATCGGTCTGGGTATGGGGGAGAACTTCATCGCCTCCGATCAGCTGGCGCTGCTGCCGGTGACCCGCCGCTTTATCTTCCTCGAAGAGGGTGATATCGCGGAAGTTTCCCGCCGCTCGGTGGTGGTGTTTGATAAGTCAGGCGCGGAGGTTAAACGCCCGGATATCGAATCCAACCTGCAGTACGACGCGGGCGATAAGGGGATCTACCGCCACTACATGCAAAAAGAGATCTACGAGCAGCCGAACGCCATCAAGAACACTCTCTCCGGGCGCATTAGCCACGGAGAAGTCGATCTGAGCGAACTGGGCGTTAACGCCAACGAGATGCTGTCTCAGGTTGAGCATATTCAGATTGTCGCCTGCGGGACTTCGTATAACTCCGGGATGGTTTCTCGCTACTGGTTTGAAGCGCTGGCCGGCGTGCCGTGCGATGTCGAAATCGCCTCTGAATTCCGCTATCGCAAATCGGCAGTACGCCGCAACAGCCTGATGATCACGCTCTCCCAGTCCGGCGAGACGGCGGATACGCTGGCCGCGCTGCGCCTGTCGAAAGAGCTGGGATATCTTGGCTCCCTGGCGATTTGCAACGTCCCGGGCTCGTCGCTGGTTCGCGAGTCCGATCTGTCGCTGATGACCAAAGCGGGCACCGAAATCGGCGTGGCTTCCACCAAAGCCTTCACCACTCAGCTGACCGTGCTGCTGATGCTGGTGGCGAAGCTGGCGCGTCTGAAGGGCCAGGATGCGGCGATTGAGCACGATATCGTGCACGGTCTGCAGGCGTTACCGAGCCGAATCGAACAGATGCTGTCGCAGGACAAGCGTATTGAAGCGCTGGCGGAAAGCTTCTCTGATAAGCACCACGCGCTGTTCCTCGGCCGTGGCGATCAGTACCCTATTGCCCTTGAAGGGGCGCTGAAGCTGAAAGAGATCTCTTATATCCACGCGGAAGCCTACGCGGCCGGCGAGCTGAAGCACGGTCCTCTGGCCCTGATTGACGCCGAGATGCCGGTTATTGTGGTCGCACCGAACAACGAACTGCTGGAGAAGCTCAAATCCAACATTGAAGAAGTTCGCGCCCGCGGTGGTCAGCTGTACGTCTTTGCCGACGGTGATGCTGGCTTTAGCAGCAGCGACAATATGCACATCATCCAGATGCCGCATGTTGAAGAGGCGATCGCGCCAATCTTCTACACCGTGCCGCTGCAGCTGCTGGCCTATCACGTGGCGCTGATTAAAGGCACCGACGTTGACCAGCCGCGTAACCTCGCAAAATCGGTGACCGTAGAATAATAAGGCCACCTTGCTGAAGCGATGTGCTTCAGCCGCTCGTGAGTCAATTAAAAATCCGGTGGTGCTGAGAACTCAGCTCCCCGGATTTTTTTTACCCGCTTCACACCTTCTCTTTTTATATATTCCCCGGCTGCGACTCAGTCCGTAAATTACAGCAACGAATTAACGCGATGCAGAAGATAATTGAACCATGCCTCAGGATTACCGCGCGCAGGTATTTAAAGCGATAGACTACATCAGCCAGAATCTGTGCTTTAACCCGACGCTCGAGGAAATCGCCAGCGCCGTTGCGCTATCCAGCTTTCATTTCCATCGTATTTTCAAGGCCGAAGTGGGTGAAACTATCGCCGGGTTCACCCGCCGTCTGCGGATGGAGAAGGCGGCGATGTGGCTGATCGAATCTCCGCGACGCGATATTACCGGCTTAGCGCTGCGGGTCGGATTCTCCAGCTCACAAAACTTTGCTAAGGCGTTCCGCCAGCATTTTTCCGTATCGCCCGGCGAGTACCGACGTCTGCATGCTGCCAGCGTGAAAAGCAAGCCAGGAAACGTTACGGGCGAAAAAAGCGCCTATTCTCAAACCGAAGCGATGAAGGTCGTACGGGCCGATCCTGACTTCTTAGCGGCGGGCGTGCTTTCGCTACCGGCGCGGCGGGTCGCCTATATGCGACGATTTGGCCCCTATGGGAAAGAGACCTGCTGGCTGACGCATCACGATCTGGCGGCCTCATTCCCTTGCGGGACGCCGCGACAGCCGGCCGGTATGGTCTGCATCTACTGGGATGCGCCTGAAGTCACGCTTGGATCGCGCTGCCGCACCGACGTCTGTATTGAGCTCAGCGAAGGAGAGAGGCCGGGCAGAGGCGTTGCCGTACAGACGATTGCCGGCGGCAGCTACGCGGTATGTAAGTTCGCCGTTTTCGGCGAGCGCCTGGATGCAGCATGGGAGATCGCTTTTGCCTGGATAAAGGCCCGAGGATTAATGAAGGGTGACCTTCCGTGCTATGAAAAATATTATAACGAAACCGATGTTGCTCTCGATTATTATGTTTTTGATATTTTCATTCCTGTAAAAAAACACCACAAGAATAACGCCTCACAATAATTATTATCGTGTTTATTCGCAACGCAACGGAGTTAATAATGAAACGCTCGATGCTTTATCTGGTGTGCGCCCTGGCTATATCTGCGCTTCCGGCTTACGCCGCTCAGGATAGTGATAAAACGATTATCTATGGCGGTGAAATATATAGCGCCGATCCCCACAATCCCCATCCGGAAGCCATTGGGATTGCCGGCAAAGAGATCGTTGCTGTAGGCCGCTATGCGGATGTGCTTAACCAGCTGGGAAAGAACGCCAGGCGGATGGATTTGCAGGGAAAATACCTGATGCCGGGGCTTATCGATAGCCATGCGCACGTGGCGGATGCCGGTTTTCAGACCCTCACCGTGGCGTTTCCCGACGGCATGAAAGATGCCGCTGCGATTAGGGCGTTTGTTGAGAAAAATGCGAATAATCCACGTCGCGATATTCACGGGGTGCAGTTTTATAGCAACGTTCCTCTGAGCTACTGGGATAATATCGGCCTGCTGGATAGCGTATTTAACTCAGCGGCGTATAAAAATACACCGGTCGCCCTTGGCGGCGCTGACGCGCATACCGGCTGGGTTAATCAGGCCATGTTGCGCAAGGCGGGAATAAACGATCTGACGCTTGAAAAAGCGGCTCCCGGCATTAAAGCAGGTACCGTGTTGACGCCTGACGGCAAAATATCCGGCTTCGTTACCGAAGGGGCCTGGGATCATGTCCTGAGCGCCATTCCCCCCGTCGACGACGAGAAAATCGCCCGCGCCATCACGGCGGGTGCGGACGTGATGAACCGCTTTGGCCTCACGGCGTGGATGGAGCCGCTCAGTAATATTCGCCCGCTCTCTCCTTCGTTCAACGCCAGCCCCGATCGCCGCAACCTGGGGCTGCTCCCGGCGTACGTCGCGCTGGCGAAAGCCGGTAAATTAACCGCGCATGTCAGCGGGCTGGCGCTGGTGAATATCAACTCCTCGCCGGCGATCGTTGATGATGTCATCGCGCTCAGAGAGCAGTTCTCGCAGGCTGCGGACATTAAGCTGGTGGGAATTAAAATCTTCCAGGATGGCGTGATTGAGTATCCCTCTCAGAGTGCAAAGCTAAGCCAGCCGTATCTTAATCGTCCCGGCTATCGCGGCAGCGAAACGCTGGATAAAGAGAAGTTTTGCCAGCTTATTAGCAAAGCCGATGCTGAAAACCTGATCGCGCATTTTCATGCTATAGGCGACCGGGCGGTGCAGGAGTCGCTGGATGCGGTGGCCTGCGCCCGCAAAGCGAATGGCAATATGAATGTTCTGCACAGCATCACCCATCTTGAAGTGGTGAGCCCGCAAAGCCTTCCTCGTTTTCAGCAGCTTAACGTCGCGGCCTCCATGCAGCTGCTGTGGGCCGGGAAAGATAGCGATGGCGCAACGACCACGCTGCTTGAGGGCAAAGTGGCGCCGTCGTTATTGCAACATCTTTACCCGGCTGGAGATTTGTACCGTCATCATGCGCTGATTGCCGGGGCCAGCGACTGGCCGGTCTCCAGCCCCAATCCGCTGCTGGCAATTTACACCGCGGTTACGCGCACCGCTGAGTCAGGCGTGCTGCCACCGGACAGCGAAAAAATAAGCCGGGCGGCGATGCTGCAGGCCTACACCATAAACGCGGCGAAAGTGATTGGCCGCGAGCGGGAGATAGGGTCTGTTAGCGTTGGAAAAAGCGCGGATCTGGTGCTGTTCGACCGCAACCTTGAGAAGGTCAGCATTGAGGAACTGCGGGATGCCAACGTTTTATGGACGATGTTCGAAGGCCGGCAGGTGTATCGCGCGGACCCGCTTTGAGCGGCGGTTAAATCAGCACAAAGGGCTGCCGGATGGCGGCCTTTTTTGTCGCTCCGCTGGCCGCTTTTTGCGCACGAAATCAAAAAACGCATCGGCACTCTTTTATGACAACAGCCGCGCTTTAGCGCGAAATCAGGCTGTCATAAAAAGAAAATTTTTCCGTAAACTTATCGTCATTATTATGCTTAACAGATTGATTAAAAATGATTTTATTTACCATTATTCTGCGTATAACCGTCTGTCATAAAACTGTAATAAATCGTACATTTTACTGTCACCTCTTTGTCCTATTTTGCTCACCATAGCCTCGAAACAACGATTTACGAATCCAGCAGGAGACATTATGAACGTTATGCGTACCACCGTCGCAACAGTTGTCGCCGCGACCTTATCTATGAGCGCTTTTTCTGCATTTGCAGCAGCAAGTCTGACGGGCGCAGGCGCAACTTTCCCTGCGCCGGTGTATGCCAAATGGGCTGATACTTATCAGAAAGAAACCGGCAATAAAGTGAACTACCAGGGCATCGGCTCTTCCGGTGGTGTAAAACAAATTATTGCCAACACCGTTGATTTCGGTGCTTCTGATGCTCCTCTGGCTGACGACAAGCTGGCTCAGGAAGGTTTGTTCCAGTTCCCAACCGTTATCGGCGGCGTGGTGCTGGCCGTTAACCTGCCAGGCGTGAAGTCCGGCGAGCTGGTGCTGGATGGTAAAACGCTGGGTGACATCTACCTGGGCAAAATTAAGAAGTGGGATGACGAAGCGATTGCCAAACTCAACCCAGGCAAGAAGCTGCCGGCACAGAATATTGCCGTGGTTCGTCGTGCTGATGGCTCCGGTACCTCCTTCGTCTTCACCAGCTACCTGGCGAAAGTGAACGAAGAGTGGAAATCTAAAATCGGCGCGGGCTCTACCGTTAACTGGCCGACCGGTCTGGGCGGTAAAGGTAACGACGGTATCGCCGCTTTCGTTCAGCGTCTGCCGGGTTCTATTGGCTACGTTGAGTACGCCTATGCGAAACAAAACAACCTCGCCTACACCAAGCTGGTGTCTGCCGACGGCAAGCCGGTTAGCCCAACGGAAGATAACTTCGCGAACGCCGCGAAAGGTATTGACTGGAGCAAGTCCTTTGCTCAGGACCTGACTAACCAGAAAGGTGAAAATGCATGGCCGATCACCTCAACCACCTTTATTCTGGTGCACAAGGCTTCCAACAAGCCTGAGCATACGGCTGAAGTGCTGAAGTTCTTCGACTGGGCGTATAAAAACGGCGGTAAAGAAGCTAACGCACTGGATTACGCAACGCTGCCAGAAAACGTGGTTGAGCAGGTTCGCGCTGCATGGAAAACCAACGTGAAGGACAGCAGCGGTAAAGCGCTGTACTAATACTCGCTATACTTCGCGCTGCAGGCTCCGTTGCTGCGGCGCGAATTATTTTGGGTATAGCATTACCTTTGTCTAACAGGTCAGTAATATAGCGGCCTTTCGGACCCGAACTTAAAGAGTAACCTATGGCTGCAACCAAGCCGGCATTCAACCCTCCGGGGAAAAAGGGTGACATAATTTTCGGCGTGCTGGTCAAACTGGCGGCGCTGATTGTGCTATTGATGCTGGGCGGCATCATCGTTTCCCTGATTATCTCTTCGTGGCCAAGCATTCAAAAGTTTGGTTTTTCCTTTTTGTGGACTAAAGAGTGGGATGCGCCGAACGAAGTCTTCGGGGCGCTGGTTCCGATCTACGGTACGCTGGTTACCTCATTTATCGCGCTGCTGATTGCCGTTCCGGTGAGCTTCGGCATTGCGCTGTTCCTGACCGAACTCTCTCCCGCCTGGCTTAAGCGCCCTCTTGGTATTGCGATCGAACTGCTGGCGGCTATTCCGAGTATCGTTTACGGCATGTGGGGCCTGTTTATCTTTGCTCCGCTGTTTGCCACCTACTTCCAGGAGCCGGTTGGCAACATCATGTCGACTATTCCTTTCGTCGGCGCCCTGTTTGCGGGACCGGCGTTTGGTATCGGTATTCTGGCGGCCGGCGTCATTCTGGCCATCATGATCATCCCCTATATCGCCGCCGTTATGCGTGATGTGTTCGAGCAGACGCCGGTGATGATGAAAGAGTCGGCCTACGGTATCGGCTGCACCACCTGGGAGGTTATCTGGCGCATTGTGCTGCCCTTTACCCGCAACGGGGTGATAGGCGGGGTGATGCTCGGTCTGGGGCGCGCGCTGGGGGAAACCATGGCGGTCACCTTTATCATCGGTAACACCTACCAGCTGGATAGCGTTTCGCTGTATATGCCGGGCAACAGTATCACCTCCGCGCTGGCGAATGAGTTTGCCGAAGCCGAGTCCGGCCTGCACGTTGCCGCGCTGATGGAGCTGGGTCTGATTCTGTTCGTTATTACCTTTATTGTTCTGGCCGCATCTAAGTTCATGGTGATGCGTCTGGCGAAGAATGAGGGAGCACGCTAATGGCGACGATTGAGCTACAAACCACCGCCGAGCTGGCGGAGTCCCGGCGTAAAATGCAGGCTAAGCGGCGCCTGAAAAACCGGATCGCGCTGGCTCTCTCAATGGGGACGATGGTATTCGGTCTGTTCTGGCTTATCTGGATCCTCATGGCCACGGTGACCCGCGGTATTGATGGTATGAGCCTGGCGCTGTTCACCGAAATGACCCCGCCACCGAACACCGCTGGCGGCGGCCTGGCTAACGCCCTCGCGGGCAGCGGCCTGCTGATCCTGTGGTCAACGATCTTCGGCACGCCGCTGGGCATCATGGCGGGGATTTATCTGGCGGAATATGGTCGTAAATCCGCGCTGGCGGAAGTGATTCGTTTTATTAACGATATCCTGCTCTCCGCCCCGTCTATCGTGGTGGGTCTGTTTGTTTACACCATCGTGGTCGCACAGATGCAGCACTTCTCCGGCTGGGCGGGCGTTATTGCGCTGGCGCTGCTGCAGGTGCCTATCGTGATTCGTACCACCGAGAATATGCTGAAGCTGGTGCCGGACAGCCTGCGTGAAGCGGCCTACGCCCTGGGTACGCCGAAATGGCGAATGATTTCCGCGATCACCCTGAAAGCCTCGGTTTCCGGCATTATGACGGGCATCCTGCTGGCTATCGCGCGTATCGCCGGGGAAACGGCGCCGCTGCTGTTTACCGCGCTCTCCAACCAGTTCTGGAGTACCGACATGATGCAGCCGATCGCCAACCTGCCGGTAACGATTTTCAAATTTGCCATGAGTCCGTTTGCGGAGTGGCAGCAACTGGCATGGGCCGGGGTATTGATTATCACCCTGTGCGTACTGCTGCTGAACGTTCTGGCGCGCGTGGTTTTCGCGAAGAATAAACACGGTTAATTTTTTGCAGCGCGGCGAAACGCGGCGCTGAATGAGGAAGAGATTGATGAGTATGGTGAATACTATCCCGGGTAAGCTTTCAGTTCGTAACCTGAACTTCTACTACGGAAAATTCCATGCCCTGAAAAACATCAACCTGGATATTTCCAAAAACCAGGTTACGGCGTTTATCGGTCCGTCAGGCTGCGGTAAGTCGACCCTGCTGCGGACGTTCAACAAAATGTTTGAACTCTATCCGGAGCAGCGCGCGGAAGGCGAAATTTTGCTGGATGGCGATAATATTCTGACCAACACTCAGGATATCGCCCTGCTGCGTGCCAAGGTCGGGATGGTCTTCCAGAAACCGACGCCGTTCCCGATGTCGATTTATGACAATATCGCCTTTGGCGTTCGCCTGTTTGAAAAGCTGTCGCGCACCGATATGGACGAGCGCGTGCAGTGGGCGCTGACCAAGGCCGCATTGTGGAACGAAACCAAAGATAAGCTGCATCAGAGCGGCTACTCTCTCTCCGGCGGTCAGCAGCAGCGTTTGTGCATTGCGCGCGGTATCGCTATTCGCCCGGAAGTGCTGTTGCTCGACGAACCGTGCTCCGCGCTGGATCCGATTTCCACCGGGCGCATTGAAGAGCTGATCACCGAGCTGAAGCAGGATTACACCGTCGTTATCGTTACTCACAACATGCAGCAGGCTGCGCGTTGTTCTGACCATACGGCATTTATGTATCTTGGCGAGCTGATTGAATTCAGCAACACGGACGATCTGTTTACTAAGCCCGCTAAGAAGCAAACTGAAGATTACATTACCGGCCGCTACGGTTGATATGCTCCTCAGCTTTCAGGCTGTACCCGCGCTGGCTGCCTTTGCTCATCCCGGTTACGTAGCGCTCTACGCGACCGGGGATTTGCGCTCTTGCCGCCTCGCTATGGCCAGAAATCTTTTGGGCATCTGGAGGAACGATGGATAACCTAAATCTTAATAAACATATTTCCGGCCAGTTCAACGCTGAACTGGAGTATATCCGCACCCAGGTCATGACGATGGGCGGGCTGGTGGAGCAGCAGCTTTCTGATGCGATCACCGCGATGCATAACCAGGACAGCGAGCTGGCAAAGCGCGTTATCGATGGTGATAAGCAGGTCAATATGATGGAAGTGGCCATTGATGAAGCCTGCGTGCGCATCATCGCCAAACGTCAGCCTACCGCCAGCGACCTGCGCCTAGTCATGGCGATTATCAAAACCATCGCCGAGCTGGAACGTATCGGCGACGTGGCGGATAAAATTTGCCGCACGGCGCTGGAGAAGTTCTCCCAGCAGCATCAGCCGCTGCTGGTGAGCCTGGAGTCGCTCGGCCGCCACACCGTGCAGATGCTGCACGATGTGCTCGACGCCTTTGCGCGAATGGATCTGGACGAAGCCGTGCGTATCTATCGTGAAGATAAGAAAGTGGATCAGGAGTATGAAGGCATCGTGCGTCAGCTGATGACCTATATGATGGAAGATTCACGTACGATTCCGAGCGTGCTGACCGCCCTGTTCTGCGCCCGCTCGATTGAGCGCATCGGCGACCGCTGCCAGAACATCTGCGAATATATCTTCTACTTCGTCAAAGGCCAGGACTTCCGCCACGTTGGTGGCGATGAGCTGGATAAGCTGCTGGCGGGTAAAGATCCGAAAGAGTAACCACCGCTCCCCGGCCGCGCGACGCTGGCCGGGGTAACGGGATCTCGCGAAACCCTGGCCCGGCCGAGCGCAGCGACGCCGGGAGCTTAACGGGTAACTTCCCAGCCCCGCGCTTTCCACAGCGCCGGAAGCTGCGCTAAATCGGTAAACATCGTCACTTTCGGATGCTCGATCGGCGGATTGTGCGGATCGGCGCAGAAGTAGAACACCTCCATTCCGGCAGCAATTCCCGACCGGGCCCCGGCGCTGGAGTCATCCACCAGAATGCAGTTTTCGACGTTAACGTTCATCGCCTTCGCCGCGTGGAACATTAGCGCCGGATCGGGCTTCCAGCGCTGAATATCGTAGCCGCTGTACAGCCTGTCGGGGAAATGGTGCAGCATGCCGGTTCTGCCGAGCGAGTGCTGCATTTTGCTGACCGGGCCGTTCGAGACCACACACTGGGGAACGGTCACCGCGTCCAGCAGCGCTTCAGCGCCGGCGATAGCCTCCAGCTCTGAGTCAAACAGGCGCGCCACCTCGTCACGATAGACCGGTTCAAGCGTCGCCTTTTGCAGGCTAACGCCGTACTCCTCGTTGATGGTATCGATGATTTCGTAGAGCTTTACGCCTTTGAAGCGCTTAAAGATCTCTTCTAAATCCAGCGTAATGCCGAACTCTTTGAACATGTGAACATAGGCGCGGGAACAGATCACTTCGCTGTCGACCAGCGTGCCGTCACAGTCGAAAAACAGGGCTTCTATTGGGGACATGCTGTTTCCATTTTAACAAGTTTAACGTTTTCGTAATGCAGATTTGCGGGACGCAATCGTTGCCGTATAAGCAAAAGCAATGAAAAAAAATTAACACACAACTGCACCAGGTGTCGCATTTTGGTATAGGATAGCCTCGAATTTTCCCTCCTTTGTTCGGAAACCGATAATGAGTCAACAACAAACCAGCCAGTCTTCTGGCCAGGGTCTGCTGGAGCGCGTGTTCAAGCTGCGTGAACATGGCACGACGGCACGCACCGAAGCGATCGCAGGTTTCACCACCTTCCTGACGATGGTCTACATTGTTTTCGTTAACCCACAGATTCTCGGCGTGGCGGGTATGGATACCAGCGCTGTGTTTGTGACGACCTGCCTGATCGCGGCATTCGGCAGTATTATGATGGGGCTGTTTGCTAACCTGCCCGTCGCCCTGGCGCCGGCAATGGGCCTTAACGCCTTCTTTGCCTTTGTGGTGGTTCAGGCAATGGGCCTGCCGTGGCAGGTGGGGATGGGGGCCATTTTCTGGGGCGCCGTCGGCCTGCTGCTGCTGACGATTTTCCGCGTACGCTACTGGATGATCGCCAATATTCCGATGAGTCTGCGGGTGGGCATCACCAGCGGTATCGGCCTGTTCATCGGTATGATGGGGCTGAAAAATGCGGGAGTGATCGTTGCCAACAAAGACACGCTGGTCAGCATCGGTAACCTGACCTCCCACAGCGTGCTGCTGGGGATCCTTGGCTTCTTCATCATCGCCATTCTGGCGTCGCGTAACATCCACGCGGCGGTCCTGGTTTCTATCGTGGTGACAACGCTGCTGGGTTGGATGCTGGGCGATGTTCACTACACCGGCATTGTTTCTGCGCCGCCGAGCGTGATGACGGTTGTCGGTCATGTTGATTTAGCCGGTTCGTTTAATCTTGGCCTGGCCGGCGTTATCTTCTCCTTTATGCTGGTCAACCTGTTTGACTCCTCCGGTACCCTGATTGGGGTGACGGATAAAGCCGGTCTTGCCGATGAGAAAGGTAAATTCCCGCGCATGAAGCAGGCGCTGTTCGTGGACAGCGTCTCTTCCGTAGCGGGCTCCTTTATCGGCACCTCGTCGGTCACGGCCTATATCGAATCCTCCTCCGGCGTCTCCGTCGGCGGACGTACCGGCCTGACGGCGGTAGTTGTCGGTATTCTGTTCCTGCTGGTGATTTTCCTGTCGCCGCTGGCGGGAATGGTGCCAGCCTACGCTGCCGCCGGTGCGTTAATCTACGTTGGCGTGCTGATGACCTCCAGCCTGTCGCGCGTGAAGTGGGACGATCTGACGGAAGCGGTACCGGCGTTCATTACCGCGGTGATGATGCCGTTTAGCTTCTCCATCACCGAAGGTATCGCCCTGGGCTTTATCTCCTACTGCGTGATGAAGATTGGCACCGGCCGCCTGCGCGACCTCAGCCCGTGCGTGATTATCGTATCACTGCTGTTCGTGCTGAAAATTGTGTTTATCGACGCCCACTGATTTGCCCGCACTCAACCCTCTCCCAACAGGGAGAGGGTTATCACCTAGGCTTTAACGCGCTGAATATAGTCGCCAAAGGCGCTCAGCTGTCCGCTGAGATGATCGAGCGTGCTCTGATCGACCACTTCTCCCGACTGCGGATCGACCTTGTTCTGAATAACCCCACCCATAAACTCAGGCTTGTTCATCACCATCGCGTCGAGGAACACCAGAATCTGCCGCAGGTGATACTGGCAGCGCGCGCCGCCGATAGCGCCCATCGAGCTGGTTTGGATCAGTACCGGCTTCCCTGAGAGCGGCTGTTCAGGCAGGCGAGACAGCCAGTCAATCGCATTTTTCAGGCCGCCGGGAACCGAGTAGTTATACTCCGGCGTCACGATGACCACCCCATCCGCTTCGCGAATCTGGCGCGCAATCTCCTGCACGCTTTGCGGGAATCCCTCTTCCTGCTGAACATCCGCATCGTATAGCGGAATGTCGCCAATCGACGGCAGCGCGGAGATCGCCATCCCCGCAGGCGCGATGCCCGGCAGGGTGCGTGCAACCATGCCATTAAACGACTCTTTGCGCAGACTTCCGAGTAACGTAACAACTTTCAACGTATCAGACATGATTGCTCCTTTGCATCATGATGGCCGGCCAAACCGGTCAGTTGAGGGAGAGTGCTTTTTCCACCGGCAGGCTGGTGAAGCGCATCAGGCGGGCTGAGGGCTCTTTCGCGCGCGTCTGGGCATCCGGCAGGGTTCGCCAGCCGTCGCTACCCGCGTATTCCCAGACTTTAAGCTGGCCGATACCCGGCGTAGCGGCAATGGACCAGACCAGCACCGACTCGGCGTCGCAGAGCGCCTCTATGGGCTGCATGTTGGCGGTACGCAGCCGACCTGCGCCTGGCAGCAGCTGCAGGCGCACGGGCGCTTCGCCGGTGAGCTTGAGGACGCTGCGGCGCAGCGCGACCAGCTGGGCGCGAGCTTCATCAGGATCGTGCTGGTTGTTAATCCAGAGATTTTCGTTGCTGTTGAAAACATACCGATTGGCGTCGTGCAGCGGATGCACGCCGCGAGAAGCGTGCTGCAGTTCCATGTCCAGGCCGCAGTCGCCTTCCGTTGTCAGCGTGACGCCAACGATATTTCCGGCATATGAAATGGAAAAGCGGGGAAGGTGGCGGTCGCGAAAGACCGGCCTGCCGTCGGCTTCTCTGATGATTTCGGGAAGCTCGCTAATGCCGTACAGCATAAACAGCAGCTCTGCGAGCAGCGACCGCGACGCGCAGTAGCGGGTTTGTCGGTACTCCGGCAAACGTCGTGCGGTTTGATGACAGGCCGCCGACAGGCGCGTTGATAGCGGCTCCCTTGCGCTCAGTATCCCTCTTGCAAAATGCGTTGCCATTCGTCGCTCCGTGATTAATGGTCAGAGATAAAAATTGAGAATTACATTATCGCCTGGAATTGATAGGTTTTAATGCGGAAATCATCCCTTGAAAAGGGGGATTATGTGAATTTTACAAATTCTTGCGTAACAAAGAGAGGGTGATACGTTTAACGCCGCTATAGCGGGTCCGTATAGAGTCGTTTCAGGGCTTCCCTGAGCCAGACGATTTTGGGGTTGTAGCTGTTGCGCTTATGCCACAGCAGGACGAACGGCACCCGGATTTTTTCCAGCAGCTGGGGCTCCAGAGGGAGGGGGCGCGACACCAGCGGCAGCTGGTGCTGTCGGTTATAGTGGTGGCAGTAGCGCGGCGCCGTCGCCAGCATGTGGTGATCCGGCTGGGCGGC
Source organism: Klebsiella terrigena (assembly GCF_006539725.1). Lineage (GTDB taxonomy): Bacteria > Pseudomonadota > Gammaproteobacteria > Enterobacterales > Enterobacteriaceae > Klebsiella > Klebsiella terrigena. The sequence goes on from NZ_BJNO01000024.1 coordinate 44,388, forward strand.
CATAAACAGCGATTGCTCAAAGCCCGGCAGGGTCAGGGCGACGGTGCGCTTGTGACCCAAATCCTGCAAAACGTCGTCCAGCGCCCAGGTATCGATTTGCTCCCAGCTGATATTGATATGCGGATAGCGTAAAAATGTCTCCAGATTCCACTCTTCGCTGAGGGCCGGATGATCCGCGCGCAGCCACACCTGCGGCAGGTCGGTAAACAGCACCTCGAAATCGATATACCACGGCAGCTGGCTCAGCTGCTCCCGTGAGCGCGGGTGCGTTTCCCGCCCGCAAAATCCAATATCAACCTCGCCGCGAATAATGGCGTCCAGCGAGTCATAGTCCCAGCCGCGTAGGCGGATCAGCGCCTGGGGATAGCGCTGGTAGATCTGCCGGGCAAGGGTATCAAAGAGGATCATCATCAGCGGCATTTCCGCCGCCAGCTCGAACTTCAGGCCGCTGGGCGTGGCGTGATGCGGCTTATCGAGGATCTGGTTGCCCATCTGCATCCAGTCCGCCAGATCCTGCTCCATGCTGGTCATCAGCGGAGTTGGCGTCAGGCCGAGAGGCGTCTTAACGAATAGCGGATCGTCGAACCAGGCGCGGAGTTTGGCCAGCGACTTGCTCACCGCCGACGGCGAAACGTTCATCCGTTTCGCCGTGCGGGTGACGCTGAGCTCCTGAGTTAAGAGCTGCAGGCAGAGTAATAAATTAAGATCGAGACTCGACAGGGGTTTCTTCATAATTTTGCGCGGCCCGTGCGGGGGCAGCGGCCACAATCAGCACAATGCTGACTATGCTACAGCCAATGAGGATCCCGATCAGCATATTCATTGCGCTTAAGCCTACGACGGCGGCCAGCCAAATCCACAGCGAAGAGCCGCAGACCTGAGCGATACCCAGCGCGGAGCTGGCGACGCCGGCGCGCAGGGTAAACGGCCCCAGCGCCTGGCTCATTGCCACGCCGAAGCCAACGGAGAAGCCCGCGCAAATCAGCGCCAGCCCCAGCATGGTCACCGTTTGGCTGGTGGCGAGGCTGAGCAGCACCCCGGCAATAAAGAACATCACCTGCGAGGTCAACATCAGGGTGCGCGGCTTAAACAGGGTGAGCGCAAAGGGCGTGGAGAACGAGACGGCCATGCTGATCAGCGCCATCAGCGCCATCGCCATCGAGTATTTTCCGCGGTCGAAGCCCATCTCCTCCATCATCAGCACCGGCGAAACGTTCACATAGGTGAGGATGGCGGTGACGCTAAGGGTGGTGATGATCACCCGGCTGAGGAAAAAGCGGTTCAGCAGCGATTCGGAGCCGGCGGGTTGCCGATCCGCCTCGTTTGGCAGCGCGGTTGGACGCGTTTCCCGCAGCACGAAGATCGACAGCAGGCCGACCATCACGCCCATGCCGGTCATGGTGTAAAACAGGCTTTGCCACGGATACTTAAGCATAATCAGATGGCCCAGCACCGGTGCCAGCACCGGGATAATGCAGGTAATGCCGTTGAGGAGCGACAGCACCTTGGCTCGCCGCCGGTCGTCGAGGGTATCGCGCAGCACCGCAAAAGCCACCACGTAGCAGCTGCCGGCGCCGATGCCCTGAATAAAGCGTCCGATCAGGAAAAGGGTGCTGGTATGCGCCAGCGAGCACAGCAGGGAGGCCAGAATAAAGATAAAGGCGCCAAATATAGCGACCGGCTTGCGTCCGGACCTGTCGGCAATGCGTCCGGCAAAGAGCATCGCGGTGGCCATACCCGCCAGGTAGACCGAGAAGGCAATATGCAGCTGCGCCTCGCTGGCCCCCAGATCCTGCGCAATTTTCGGCAGACCAACCAAATACATATCAATGCCGGATGGATAGAGCAAAACCAGCGCAAAACCACAGATCAGAAAGCGTGCCATAGAACCCCTCGCGATAATAGTGCCGTACAGAGTAATGGTGAATGCCTGCCAGTACGAGTTGCCATTTGGACAACAATGATTTCCTGGGAGGAAAAACGGGGGGCTTAAAAAGTAAAAACCCGCATCAACAGCCGGTTAATGCGGGTTAGTGAACGTTTACGGACTACGCGAGTCGCGGTTACTTACCAATACAGAAGCTGGAGAAAATGCGCCCCAGCAGATCGTCAGAGGTAAATTCGCCGGTAATTTCGCTTAAGGCCTGCTGTGAGAGCCGCAGCTCTTCAGCCAGCAGCTCGCCGGCCCATGCGCCAAGCAGCTGGGCCTTACCCTGCTGCAGATGGTTAGCCGCTGCTTCCAGCGCCTGCAGGTGGCGACGGCGGGCGAGGAAGCCGCCCTCCATGTTAGTCTCGAAGCCCATGCTCTGCTTAAGATGATTGCGCAGCGCCTCAACGCCCTCACCGGTACGCGCCGACAGGCGAATAAGCGAGTGACCATTTACTTCACTCAGGCCCAGCGTTTCGCCGGTGACGTCGGCTTTATTGCGCACCACGGTAATCGGCAGCTTTGCCGGCAGGCGTTCGATAAAGTCCGGCCAGATCTCCGCGGGGTCGACGGCGTCGGTAGTGGTGCCATCCACCATAAACAGCACCCGGTCGGCCTGGGCGATTTCCTGCCACGCGCGCTCGATACCGATGCGTTCAACCTCATCGTTGGCGTCGCGCAGACCGGCCGTATCGATGATGTGCAGCGGCATGCCGTCGATGTGGATATGCTCGCGGAGCACGTCGCGGGTGGTGCCGGCAATATCCGTCACAATAGCGGCTTCACGCCCGGCCAGCGCGTTCAGCAGGCTCGATTTCCCGGCGTTAGGGCGCCCGGCAATCACCACCTTCATTCCTTCACGCAGCAGGCTGCCCTGACGGGCCTCGGCGCGAACCGCGTCGAGATCGGCCATCACGTCGTTAAGCTGGGCCTCTATTTTGCCGTCGGAGAGAAAATCAATTTCCTCATCCGGGAAGTCGATGGCCGCTTCGACGTAGATACGCAGGTGCGTCAGCGCTTCCACCAGGTGGTTAACGCGCGCGGAGAAGGCGCCCTGCAGCGAGTTCAGCGCCGAACGCGCCGCCTGCTCGGAGCTGGCGTCAATCAGGTCAGCAATCGCCTCGGCCTGAGCCAGGTCGAGCTTATCGTTGAGAAACGCGCGTTCGGAGAACTCTCCCGGGTTAGCAATGCGCAGGCCCGGAAGCGTCAGAATGCGTTTGAGCAGCAGATCGAGAATGACCGGGCCGCCGTGCCCCTGCAGCTCGAGGACGTCTTCGCCGGTAAAGGAGTTTGGCCCCGGGAACCACAGGGCGATGCCCTGATCCAGCGCCGTTCCGTTAACGTCCTTGAACGGCAGGTAGTCGGCATAGCGCGGCTTTGGCAGCTTGCCGAGGACCGCCTCTGCAACCTCGCGCGCCTTCAGGCCAGAGATGCGCAGAATGCCCACACCACCGCGTCCCGGTGGGGTTGCCTGGGCGACGATAGTGTCGTTATGGCTCATGATGACTCTCTATGTAAATGTAAAAAAGGCGGTCTATTGACCGCCTTCTCTGGCATTAACTCTACCGTAGATACTCTCACTCATTCAAGTTACAGAAAGACGGCTGGCTAGCGAGGCCCCGAAAGCTGACTGATGTCAGCGACCGGGGCGAACTAACGAAGCCAACGCATCTGCGGCTTGAAGAGTGAAAATAATCAGGATTTTTTCTTCTCGCGGCTATGCAGGCCACGTTTCTCCAGACCACGGTAAATCAGCTGCTGCTGGATAATGGTGACCAGGTTGCTGACGATGTAGTAAACCACCAGACCAGACGGGAACCACAGGAAGAACACCGTGAAGATGACCGGCATAAAGGTCATGATCTTCTGCTGCATCGGGTCGGTCACGGTCGTCGGCGACATCTTCTGAATGAAGAACATCGTTGCGCCCATGATGATCGGCAGGATGTAGTACGGGTCTTGTGCAGACAGGTCGTGGATCCACAGGATAAACGGCGCATGACGCAGTTCAACCGAGGCGCTCAGCATGTAGTACAGCGCAAGGAAGATTGGCATCTGGATAATCAGCGGGAAGCAGCCGCCCAGCGGGTTAACCTTCTCCGCTTTATACAGGGCCATCATTTCCTGGCTTTGACGCTGTTTATCATCGCCCAGACGCTCACGCATTGCCTGAATTTTCGGCTGCAGCATACGCATCTTCGCCATGGAGGTGTACTGCGCTTTGGTCAGCGGGTACATGATGCCACGAACGATAAAGGTAATAACGATGATCGAGAAGCCCCAGTTGCCGAGGAAGCTATGGATCCATTTCAGCAGCTTGAACAGCGGCTGAGAAATAAACCACAGCCAGCCGTAGTCAACGGTCAGATCCAGGTGCGGCGCAACGGCAGCCATTTTGTCCTGAATTGCCGGGCCGACCCACAGCACGCTTTCCAGCTTATCAACCTGACCTGGCTGTACCAGAACCGGCTGAGATTTGTAGCCAATAGCGACGATACCGTTACCGAGGTTAGCGGTGTAGAAGCTGTTGGTGCCGCTATTCTGCGGAACCCATGCGGTAGTAAAGTACTGCTGCAGCATGGCAACCCAACCGTCTTTGGTGCTGACGTTCAGGTTTTCGTTATCGACGATGGTATCGAATTTGTATTTTTCGTACTTCGTATCTGCGGTTGAATACGCGGCACCGCGGAAGGTGTGCATCGTAGACAGGCCACCGGTTTGCGTATCGCGTGCGGTTGGCAGGTTAGCAGACTGTTTCAACTGACCGAAGGTGGAGATCTCCAACGGTTTTTCGCCGACGTTCTGTACGTTGTAGCCTACGTTCACCGCATACTCACCACGTTTCAGGGTGAACGTTTTGGTGAATACGTTGCCGGCTTTGTCGGTGTACGTCAGCGGAATGACGATTTCGTTCTGGCCATCGGCCAGCACAAACGCATCTTTATCGACGTTATACAGCGGACGAGAGCCATTCGCCGGGTTATCCGGGCCATCACGACCGGTTAAACCGCTCTGAGCCTGATAGATAAACTGCGGAGTGGTCTCCAGTAGCTGGAACGGTTCGGTAGACTTAAGTGCTTTCGGGTAAGCCGGAAGCAGCGCCTGCTCAACATCACCACCGCGGGTGTTGATGGTCAGATCAAGCACGTCTGTTTTAACCGTAATCAGTTTCCCCTGGCCACTGGCCGGTACGCCCTGGTCGGCGGCGCTACCCGCTGCTGTGGTCGTTGTCTGCGTGGTCTGCTGCTGCTGGGCTTGCGGATTGTTATCCTGCTCCCAGGCTTGCCAGATCATGAAAGACACGAACAACAAAGCGATGATAAGAAGATTGCGTTGCGAATCCATCGTTAGTGTTCTCTGGTATCAAATGGTCCAGGCGGGACGGGATCGTCACCACCAGGGTGTAAAGGGTGGCATTTTAATACGCGTTTCACTGTCAACCAACTGCCTTTTACCACCCCAAACCTGCGCAATGCCTCAATTCCGTAGCTTGAGCAGGTTGGAGTGAAACGACAATGCGGCCCGAGTAGCGGACTAATCAGGCGCTGATAGACCCGTATAAGGCCTATCAGGACCCGGGAGCCAGGCGACAATGGCGGCGCCATAATTTTTCCAACGCTTCCGAGAGAGCACGGTTATCGAGTTCGGCAACCCCTTTCTTTGCCACCACCACGAAATCCATTGGCGGGAGTTCATGCTGACGTAAACGGAAGCTTTCACGCGTCAGACGTTTAATCCGATTGCGTTCATGCGCGCGTTTAACGTTTTTCTTGGCGACAGTAAGACCGATGCGGGGATGCCCCAGCGAATTCAGGCGGCCGAGGATGGTGATTTGCGGCGTGCCAGCCCGTTGTGGCTGCTGGAAGACGAAAGTGAAATGACTGGGAGTTAACAAACGTAACTCCCTGGGAAATGCTAGCTTAACCACGCAGGGTTAGCTTTATTACTTGGAAACGGTCAGACGGGAACGGCTTTTAGCACGACGACGTGCCAGAACCTGACGACCATTTTTAGTAGCCATACGTGCACGGAAGCCGTGAGAACGGTTGCGCTTCAGTACAGACGGTTGAAAAGTGCGTTTCATGGCGGTTTCTACCTAAACTTGAATTATTTCACTGACTTTTGCGTATACCCGAACGAACTTCGAACGACTAACGCCTCAGCGATGGTGATTAAAGAGGCCGGATTGTAATAATTGTACACTCCGGAGTCAATTCTCTTTCCTTATTTCTCACACCTTGTCGCACAAAAAATGAGCTGAGACAGGCTGCGGAAAACGGGCATTACGCACCGGGTGGAGGATTATACGGCCTGACGGGTAAAGCGCAAGGATCGCAGGGGATCTTTGTTAGATCGTTTAGGCCCAAAACCGGCATAGCTCATTAATTTTTCCAATATGCGGGCGAAATCGTGTCCCACCCTTCCCAGGATCGATTACACTTACCCGGCTTCGATCCTTCCTGTGGATAAAACGGGAAGAATCTGTTGAGAAACACAAGATATCTTTTTCAGTTTAGGCTATGATCCCCGGTCCCGATCGCGATCCCCGGATCCGCATCGGACAAAAACCGCAGATAGCGGTTCGCACGTCACCCCTTTTGTGCAGGGGCTTTTCGGCTTATGCAGGGTCTGGTCGACGTGTGCCAACAATCACGATTGTTTCTTTTTTTCTTTATATCGATTTTATGTTCGAGTGGAGTCCGCCGTGTCACTTTCGCTTTGGCAGCAGTGTCTTGCCCGATTGCAGGATGAGTTACCAGCCACAGAATTTAGTATGTGGATACGCCCGTTGCAGGCGGAACTGAGCGATAACACGCTGGCACTGTATGCGCCAAACCGTTTTGTGCTCGATTGGGTAAGGGATAAATACCTCAATAATATCAATGGACTCCTCAATGATTTTTGCGGTGCTGATGCCCCACAGCTGCGCTTTGAAGTCGGCACTAAACCGGCGGTACAGCCGCAGCGCGGCGCGGTAAATAACGTCGCGACAGCCGCACCGGCCGCGCAGGTTCAGATGGCGCGCGTGGCGCCGACGATCGTCCGCCCAGGCTGGGATAACGTCCCGGCGCCGGCGGAACCGACCTACCGCTCTAACGTCAACGTCAAGCATACCTTTGATAACTTTGTCGAAGGTAAGTCTAACCAGCTGGCCCGCGCGGCGGCGCGCCAGGTTGCGGATAACCCGGGCGGTGCCTACAACCCGTTATTCCTTTATGGCGGCACCGGTTTGGGTAAAACCCACCTTTTGCACGCGGTCGGTAACGGCATCGTTGCGCGCAAGCCGAACGCCAAAGTGGTCTATATGCACTCCGAGCGCTTTGTTCAGGACATGGTTAAAGCCTTGCAGAACAACGCGATCGAAGAATTTAAGCGCTACTACCGCTCCGTAGATGCCCTGCTGATCGATGATATTCAGTTCTTTGCTAATAAAGAGCGCTCGCAGGAAGAGTTTTTCCACACCTTCAACGCCCTGCTGGAAGGTAATCAGCAGATCATTCTCACTTCGGATCGCTATCCGAAAGAGATCAACGGCGTTGAGGATCGTCTGAAATCACGCTTCGGCTGGGGGCTGACGGTGGCGATCGAGCCGCCTGAGCTGGAAACCCGCGTGGCGATCCTGATGAAAAAAGCGGACGAAAACGACATTCGTCTGCCGGGTGAAGTCGCCTTCTTTATTGCCAAGCGTTTACGTTCCAACGTACGTGAGCTGGAAGGGGCGCTGAACCGCGTTATCGCTAACGCCAACTTTACCGGCCGGGCGATCACCATCGATTTCGTGCGCGAAGCGCTGCGCGATCTGCTGGCGCTGCAGGAAAAGCTGGTCACCATCGACAATATTCAGAAGACGGTGGCGGAGTACTATAAAATTAAGGTGGCGGATCTGCTCTCCAAGCGCCGCTCCCGCTCGGTGGCGCGTCCTCGTCAGATGGCGATGGCGCTGGCTAAAGAGCTGACGAACCACAGTTTGCCGGAAATTGGCGACGCGTTCGGCGGCCGTGACCATACCACCGTGCTGCACGCCTGCCGTAAGATTGAGCAGCTGCGTGAAGAAAGCCACGATATCAAAGAAGATTTTTCCAATTTAATCAGAACATTATCCTCGTGACGCTATGAAATTTACCGTAGAACGTGAACATTTATTAAAACCTCTGCAACAGGTAAGCGGCCCGTTAGGTGGTCGTCCGACGCTGCCCATTCTCGGTAACCTGCTGCTTCAGGTCTCGGAAGGCGCGCTGTCGCTCACCGGTACGGACCTGGAAATGGAAATGGTGGCGCGCGTTGCGCTGATGCAACCGCATGAAACGGGCGCAACGACGGTTCCGGCACGTAAATTCTTTGATATCTGCCGTGGCCTCCCTGAAGGGGCGGAGATCGCCGTTCAGCTGGAAGGCGATCGGATGCTGGTGCGCTCCGGGCGCAGCCGCTTCTCGCTGTCGACGCTTCCTGCCGCTGATTTCCCTAATCTCGACGACTGGCAGAGCGAAGTTGAATTCACGCTGCCGCAGGCGACGATGAAGCGCCTGATTGAAGCCACCCAGTTTTCAATGGCGCACCAGGACGTCCGCTATTACTTAAACGGTATGCTGTTTGAGACCGAAGGCGACGAGCTGCGCACCGTCGCAACCGACGGGCACCGCCTGGCGGTCTGCTCTATGCCGCTGGGTGAATCGCTGCCTAACCATTCGGTGATCGTGCCGCGTAAAGGGGTGATTGAGCTGATGCGCATGCTCGACGGTGGCGATACGCCGCTGCGCGTGCAGATTGGCAGCAACAACATCCGCGCCCACGTCGGTGACTTCATCTTTACATCGAAGCTGGTTGACGGTCGTTTCCCTGACTACCGCCGCGTGCTGCCGAAGAATCCGGATAAGCATCTGGATGCCGGCTGCGATATCCTCAAGCAGGCGTTTGCCCGGGCGGCAATTCTCTCAAACGAGAAGTTCCGCGGCGTGCGCCTTTACGTGAGCGAAAATCAGCTGAAAATCACCGCCAATAACCCGGAACAGGAAGAAGCGGAAGAGATCCTCGACGTTTCGTATTCCGGCAGCGAGATGGAAATTGGCTTTAACGTCAGCTACGTACTGGACGTGCTGAATGCGCTGAAGTGCGAAAACGTGCGTATTTTACTGACCGATTCGGTGTCGAGCGTGCAGATTGAGGATGCGGCGTCGCAATCGGCAGCCTACGTTGTCATGCCTATGCGCTTGTAAAGAATATCGGGCTATCTTACTTGCCATTTTCAACCTGGGCTGTGCTCGCCCCTGTCACGTACTTCGTGTACGCTCCAGGGTCTGTGCGCAGTCCGCGTTGAAACTGGCTGCGACGATAACGCCCTGGCTATGAGTTGATATGTCGCTATCCCGATTACTCATCAAAGACTTCCGCAATATCGAAAATGCGGATCTTGCCTTATCTCCCGGCTTTAACTTTCTGGTTGGCGCCAACGGCAGCGGCAAAACCAGCGTGCTCGAAGCCATTTATACGCTTGGTCACGGTCGGGCGTTTCGCAGTTTGCAAATTGGTCGCGTCATCCGCCATGAGCAGGAGTCATTTATCCTGCACGGGCGCTTACAGGATGGCGAGCGTGAAGTCGCCATCGGGCTGACTAAAGACAAGCTCGGCGACAGTAAGGTGCGGATCGACGGCACCGATGGTCACAAAGTGGCCGAGCTGGCGCATTTAATGCCGATGCAGCTGATTACGCCGGAAGGGTTTACTTTGCTCAACGGCGGCCCCAAATACAGAAGAGCCTTCCTTGACTGGGGATGCTTTCACAATGAAACCGGGTTTTTTACCGCCTGGAGCAACCTGAAGCGCCTGCTGAAGCAGCGCAACGCCGCGCTGCGTCAGGTTAGCCGCTATGCGCAAATTCGGCCCTGGGATCTGGAGCTGATCCCGCTGGCGGAGCAGATTAGCCGCTGGCGTGCCGACTACAGCGCCGCTATCGTCGAAGACATGGCGGATACCTGTAAGCAGTTTTTACCTGAATTCTCTCTGACCTTTTCCTTCCAGCGCGGCTGGGAAAAAGAAACGGATTACGCTGAGGTACTGGAGAGAAACTTCGAGCGTGACCGCATGCTGACCTATACCGCCCACGGCCCGCACAAAGCGGATTTCCGCATACGTGCCGATGGTGCGCCGGTCGAAGATACCTTGTCACGCGGACAGCTCAAGCTCCTGATGTGCGCGCTACGGCTGGCACAGGGCGAGTTTTTAACCCGCGAAAGCGGGAGACGCTGTCTGTATCTGATAGATGATTTTGCCTCGGAACTTGATGACGCGCGGCGCGGGCTGCTTGCCAGCCGCTTAAAAGCCACGCAGTCGCAGGTTTTCGTCAGCGCAATAAGCGCTGAGCACGTAATGGACATGTCGGACAAAAATTCGAAGATGTTCACCGTGGAAAAGGGTAAAATAACGGATTAACCCAAGATTAAATGAGCGAGAAACGTTGATGTCGAATTCTTATGACTCCTCCAGTATCAAAGTCCTGAAAGGGCTGGATGCGGTGCGTAAGCGCCCGGGTATGTATATCGGCGATACGGATGACGGCACCGGCCTGCACCATATGGTATTCGAGGTTGTGGATAACGCTATCGACGAAGCGCTCGCGGGTCACTGTAAAGATATCGTGGTGACGATCCACGCCGACAACTCCGTCTCCGTTACCGATGATGGCCGTGGCATCCCGACCGGTATTCACCCGGAAGAGGGCGTGTCCGCTGCCGAAGTCATCATGACCGTCCTGCACGCGGGCGGTAAGTTCGATGATAACTCCTATAAAGTCTCCGGCGGTCTGCACGGCGTAGGCGTTTCTGTAGTTAACGCCCTGTCGCAGAAGCTGGAACTGTTGATCCGCCGTGAAGGCAAAGTCCACCAGCAAACCTACGTGCACGGCGTGCCGCAGGCACCGCTGGCGGTTACCGGCGACACTGATGCTACCGGTACTCAGGTGCGTTTCTGGCCGAGCCACGAAACCTTCACCAACGTGATCGAATTCGAATATGAGATTCTGGCCAAACGCCTGCGCGAGCTGTCGTTCCTGAACTCCGGCGTCTCCATTCGCCTGCGCGATAAGCGTGACGGTAAAGAAGACCACTTCCACTACGAAGGCGGCATCAAGGCGTTCGTTGAGTATCTCAACAAGAACAAAACGCCAATTCACCCGAATATCTTCTATTTCTCCACCGAAAAAGACGGTATCGGCGTTGAAGTTGCGCTGCAGTGGAACGACGGCTTCCAGGAAAATATCTACTGCTTTACCAACAACATTCCGCAGCGCGACGGCGGGACGCACCTTGCGGGCTTCCGTGCGGCGATGACCCGTACCCTGAACGCCTACATGGATAAAGAAGGCTACAGCAAAAAGGCCAAAGTCAGCGCCACCGGCGACGATGCCCGCGAAGGCCTGATTGCCGTCGTTTCCGTGAAAGTACCGGATCCTAAGTTCTCCTCGCAGACCAAAGACAAGCTGGTCTCCTCCGAGGTGAAAACCGCGGTAGAGCAGCAGATGAACGAACTGCTGAACGAATATCTGCTGGAAAACCCGTCAGACGCCAAGATCGTGGTAGGCAAAATTATCGATGCCGCGCGCGCGCGCGAAGCGGCACGCCGTGCCCGTGAAATGACCCGTCGTAAAGGCGCTCTGGACCTGGCCGGTCTGCCGGGCAAGCTGGCTGACTGTCAGGAACGCGACCCGGCGCTCTCCGAACTGTACCTCGTGGAAGGGGACTCCGCGGGCGGTTCTGCCAAGCAGGGCCGTAACCGTAAAAACCAGGCTATCCTGCCGCTGAAGGGTAAAATCCTCAACGTCGAGAAGGCCCGTTTTGACAAGATGCTCTCTTCCCAGGAAGTCGCTACGCTTATCACCGCGCTGGGCTGCGGTATCGGCCGCGACGAGTACAATCCGGATAAGCTGCGCTACCACAGCATCATCATCATGACCGATGCGGACGTCGATGGTTCACACATTCGTACCCTGCTGCTGACCTTCTTCTACCGTCAGATGCCGGAAATCGTTGAGCGTGGCCACGTCTACATTGCGCAGCCGCCGCTGTACAAAGTGAAGAAAGGCAAGCAGGAACAGTACATCAAAGACGATGAAGCGATGGATCAGTACCAGATCTCCATCGCCCTGGATGGCGCCACCCTGCACACCAACGCCAGCGCCCCGGCTCTGGCTGGCGAAGCGTTAGAGAAGCTGGTTGCCGAGTTCAACGCAACGCAGAAAATGATTGGCCGCATGGAGCGTCGCTTCCCGAAAACGATGCTGAAAGAGCTTATCTATCAGCCAACGCTGAGCGAAGCTGAGCTGTCGGACGAACAGGCCGTAACCCGCTGGGTGAATAAGCTGGTGACCGATCTGAACGAAAACGAGCAGCACGGCAGCCAGTGGAAGTTTGATGTTCATGAAAACACGGAGCAGCAGCTGTTCGAGCCGATTGTTCGCGTCCGTACCCACGGCGTCGATACCGACTATCCGCTGGATCATGAGTTTGTGACCGGCGGCGAGTATCGTCGTATCTGCACCCTCGGCGAGAAGCTGCGTGGCCTGATTGAAGACGACGCGTTTATTGAACGCGGCGAACGCCGTCAGCCGGTTGCCAGCTTTGAGCAGGCGCTGGAGTGGCTGGTGAAAGAGTCCCGCCGCGGGCTCTCTATCCAGCGCTATAAAGGCCTGGGTGAAATGAACCCGGACCAGCTGTGGGAAACCACCATGGACCCGGATAGCCGCCGTATGCTGCGCGTAACCGTTAAGGATGCGATTGCCGCTGACCAGCTGTTCACCACCCTGATGGGTGACGCCGTTGAACCGCGCCGCGCATTTATCGAAGAAAACGCCCTGAAAGCGGCGAATATCGATATCTAAGCCGCAAATTCCCCGGTATAGCGCTTCGCTGACCGGGGTAAGCGTTTGATAAACCCGGAATGCACGCTCAACGGCGTCATCCGGGTTTTTTTTGGCCGGAAAAGGGGAATCCCCCTGGCCAACCCATCCCCGTTTTCCCTGGCTTCTGTTGCTGTTTTTTGAGCGGAATCGCGTTAGCATGAGTCAGGACTCATCTTACCTGGGGATCTCATGGCTATTAAACTGATTGCAATTGATATGGACGGCACGCTTCTGCTGCCAGACCATACCATCTCTCCTGCCGTTAAAACCGCGATTGCCGCGGCCCGCGCACGCGGCGTCAACGTGGTGCTGACCACCGGTCGGCCGTATGCCGGCGTGCACAGCTACCTGAAAGAACTGCACATGGAGCAGCCGGGAGACTACTGCATCACCTACAACGGTGCGTTAGTGCAGAAGGCAAGCGACGGCAGCACCGTCGCGCAAACTGCGCTGAGCTATGATGACTACCGCTATCTGGAACAGCTTTCCCGCGACGTCGGCTCCCACTTCCACGCGCTTGACCGCAATACGCTCTATACCGCTAACCGCGATGTGAGCTACTACACGGTGCATGAATCCTACGTCGCAACCATCCCGCTGGTCTTCTGTGAAGCAGAAAATATGGATCCCAACATCCAGCTGCTGAAGGTGATGATGATTGATGAGCCGGTGATTCTGGACCAGGCCATCGCCCGTATCCCGGCTGAAGTGAAAGAGAAGTATACCGTGCTGAAAAGCGCGCCATATTTCCTCGAGATCCTCGATAAGCGGGTCAATAAAGGCACCGGCGTGAAGTCGCTGGCCGATGCGCTGAATATCAAGCAGGAAGAGATCATGGCGATTGGCGATCAGGAAAACGACATCGCGATGATTGAGTTCGCCGGCGTCGGCGTGGCGATGGATAACGCGATACCGACCGTGAAAGAAGCGGCAAACTTTATTACCAAATCGAACCTTGAAGACGGCGTGGCCTGGGCCATTGAGAAGTACGTTTTATCCTGATTTATCCTCAGGCCCGGCAAACCCGGGCCTGAGCCGCCTGTATTTTCATTTTTTAGCGTAAATTCGCACGTAACCCTCTCATTTCGAATCGAAAACTCTATATTCTCCTGCCCTTGTTTACGCAAATCTGTATCGGCTTCAAAGAGTAAAGCTGGATGGCAACTATACTCAGACACGATGCGGTTTCACTTTGTCGGCCCTGACTTTTTTCACTGGAGAGCATCGCTGTTGAGTACGCTACGCGGCGGCATTCTGTTTTGGATCACATGCTCTTTTATCGGGCAGGTGCAGGCACAGGCGCTCAGCCGTGACAAAATAGACGGTTGGCTGAAGACGCTGGGAGCCAGCGATAAATTTGATGCCGCTAAAGGTATCGACTGGGGCGTGATGCCCGGGCCGTTTTACACTCCCGAGCTGGGTCTGGGAATAGGCACCGCGGTGGTGGGTATGTACCGCCCCGATCCCAGCGATACGGTCAGCCAGAACTCAACCTTAACCCTCAGCGGCTACGCCAGCTCAACCGGCGCCTTCGGCGTCAACGTGAAAAACTACGCTTTTTTTGCCGAAGATCGGTGGCGCGTCTTTCTTGAAGGATCGCTGGCCAACACGCCAACCTACTACTGGGGCCAGGGCTTTGCCGCCGCCGATGATGACGGCAATAAGGAAAAGTATACCGCTCAGGTCCTGACGCTGCGGCCAACCCTGTACCGACAGCTGGTGGACAACGTTTATCTGGGCGTCGGCTGGTCGCTGGCGGCACAGAACGCCGATCGGCTGGACCAAAACGATTTGCCCAAAATCGAAAGTACCCCGCAGGGGCCGTCGGTATTCAGCTCCGGCGTCAGTATCGATCTGAGCTGGGACGATCGTGATTTTGTCCCGAACCCGCGCAAGGGCCAGTATGCCAACCTGCGCTATACCTACTACGCCCCGGGGCTCGGGAGCGATACGCGGTTCGATGAGTTTCACCTGCACTACAGCCGCTACCAGGCGCTCAGCGAAAAAAGCGTGCTGGCCTGGGAGGCCGATGGCGTATTGACTCAGGGAGATGTGCCGTGGAGCATGCTGCCGCTGCTTGGCAGCGACGAACGGATGCGCGGCTATTACCAGGGGCGCTACCGCGATAAAAACGTGGTCAGCACCCAGCTTGAATATCGCCGTCAGCTGACCTGGCGTCACGGTATTGTGGCCTGGGTGGGCGCGGGCACCATGGGTCCCTCCGTGGATGAGCTAAACAACGGCCGCTGGCTACCGACGGCCGGCGTTGGCTATCGCTTTGAATTCAAACCTCGGGTCAATATTCGCCTCGACTACGGCATCGGTAAAGGCAGCAGCGGTTTCTACTTCCAGGTTGGCGAAGCCTTCTAAGCCTCTTTCCCCGCCCAACTCTCCGTTCCACCACTCCCCTTAAGCAGCGACCCGCCGGTTCGCGCTTTTTTTATCTTATCAATTGTTCTTTTTGTGATCTAAATTGTAGTACAACATTACAACTTAGTACTACTATGCACCACGTGAGACAACGAAGAGCATCACGTTTGTACTGCAAAGATGAGGCGAAAACCGGCAGTCAGGGTAAAGTAAGGCAGAGTGTTTTCTTAGAGGACGTGCCATGAACCTGACCAAAACCGATCGCATCATCATGACGCTGGGCCGCCAGATTGTCGGCGGTAAATACGTTCCCGGCTCGGCGCTGCCGGCAGAAGCGGACCTGTGCGAAGAGTTTGAAACGTCGCGCAATATTATCCGGGAAGTGTTTCGCTCGCTGATGGCAAAGCGGCTGATTGAGATGAAGCGCTATCGCGGAGCCTTCGTTTCGCCGCGTAACCACTGGAACTACCTTGATACCGAGGTGCTGCAGTGGGTGCTGGAGAACGATTATGACCCGCGCCTGATTGGCGCAATGAGCGAAGTGCGAAACCTGGTGGAACCGGCCATCGCCCGCTGGGCGGCTGAACGCGCGACCTCCAGCGATCTGGCGCAAATTGAAGATGCGCTGAACGAGATGATTGCCAATAACCAGGACCGGGATGCGTTTAACGAAGCCGACATTCGCTATCACGAAGCGGTGCTGCAGTCGGTACATAACCCGGTGTTACAGCAGCTGAGCGTGGCAATCAGCTCGCTGCAGCGAGCGGTATTTGAACGAACCTGGATGGGAGATGAAGGCAATATGCCGAAGACCCTCCAGGAACATAAGGCGCTGTTTGATGCCATCCGGCATCAGGATAGCGAAGCGGCGGAGCAGGCGGCGCTCACCATGATCGCCAGCTCAACACGAAGGCTGAAGGAAATCACATGACATCTCGCTACATCGCAATTGACTGGGGATCGACCAACCTGCGCGCCTGGCTTTTTCAGGGCGACAGATGCCTGGAGAGCAGGCAGTCGGAAGCTGGCGTAACCCGCCTCAACGGCAGATCCCCGGCGGCGGTGTTTAGTGAGATAACCGAAAGCTGGCGCGACGACGCCACGCCAGCGGTGATGGCGGGAATGGTCGGCAGCAACGTGGGCTGGAAAATCGCTCCTTACTTACCGGTTCCTGCTCATTTTTCCGCGATTTGCCAACAGTTAACGGCCGTTGGCGACAATATCTGGATCGTTCCCGGCCTTAGCGTCTCCCGGGACGATAACCGCAACGTGATGCGCGGCGAAGAGACGCAGCTGCTCGGCGCGCGCGCGATCGCCCCCTCATCGGTCTATGTGATGCCCGGCACCCACTGCAAATGGGTGCAGGCCGACCGCGAGCAAATTCTTGATTTTCGCACCGTGATGACCGGCGAACTGCACCATTTACTGCTGCAACACTCGCTGGTGGGCGCCGGTCTCCCACCGCAGGAAACCTCCGCGGCGGCCTTTTCTGCCGGCCTCGATCGCGGGCTGAACTCGCCCGCCGTTTTAGCACAGCTCTTTCAGGTTCGCGCTTCGCACGTTCTCGGCACGCTGCCGCGCGAGCACGTCAGCGAGTTTTTATCCGGTCTGCTGATTGGCGCTGAGGTTGCCACCATGAGCGAAAGCGTGATTGACCAGCAGATTACCATCGTTGCCGGAGAGGCGTTGGCGAACCGCTACCAGCAGGCGCTGGCCACATTTGGTCGTCAGGCGACGGTCGTTTCCGGCGATACCGCATTTCAGGCAGGTATAAGGAGCATCATATATGCAGTGGCAAACTAAGCTTCCGCTGATCGCAATTCTGCGCGGCATCACGCCGGAAGAGGCGCTGGCGCACGTGGGCGCCGTTATCGACGCGGGATTCGATGCCGTCGAAATTCCGCTGAACTCGCCCCGCTGGCAGCAAAGCATTCCGGCCATCGTCGAGGCGTTTGGCGATCGGGCGCTGATTGGCGCAGGCACCGTGCTGCAGCCGGAGCAGGTTGACGAGCTGGCGAAGATGGGCTGTCGGCTGATCGTTACGCCCAACGTTCAAAGCGAAGTGATTCGCCGCGCGGTGGGCTACGGCATGACCGTCTGTCCCGGATGCGCCACCGCCACCGAGGCCTTCACCGCGCTCGATGCGGGTGCCAGAGCCCTGAAGGTGTTTCCGTCCTCCGCTTTTGGCCCGGATTACATCAAGGCGCTGAAGGCCGTTTTACCGTCAGAGGTCCCCGTTTTCGCCGTCGGTGGCGTCACGCCGGAGAACCTGGCGCAATGGATTGATGCCGGCTGTATCGGTGCCGGACTGGGGAGCGATCTTTATCGTGCCGGACAGTCCGTTGAACGCACCGCCCGCCAGGCTGCCGAATTTGTTAAAGCGTATCGAGAGGCTGTGCAATGAAAATAACCAAACTGACTACTTACCGTTTACCGCCGCGGTGGATGTTCCTGAAAATTGAAACCGATGAAGGCGTCGTTGGCTGGGGCGAGCCGGTAATTGAAGGGCGCGCGCGCACCGTTGAAGCGGCGGTACATGAGCTGGGGGAGTACCTGATTGGCCAGGACCCGGCGCGTATTAACGACCTGTGGCAGGTGATGTACCGCGCCGGTTTCTATCGCGGCGGCCCTATTTTGATGAGCGCCATTGCCGGTATCGATCAGGCGCTGTGGGATATTAAAGGCAAAGTGCTGAATGCGCCGGTATGGCAGCTGATGGGCGGCCTGGTGCGGGACAAAATTAAAGCCTACAGCTGGGTTGGCGGCGATCGCCCGGCGGAAGTTATCGAGGGTATTAAAAAGCTGCGCGGGATTGGTTTTGATACCTTCAAATTAAACGGCTGCGAAGAGATGGGGGTTATTGATAATTCCCGGGCGGTAGACGCAGCGGTCAATACCGTGGCGCAAATCCGCGAAGCCTTCGGCAATGAAATTGAGTTTGGTCTTGATTTCCACGGCCGCGTCAGCGCGCCGATGGCCAAAGTCCTGATTAAAGAGCTGGAACCGTATCGTCCGCTATTTATTGAGGAACCGGTACTGGCGGAGCAGGCGGAATATTATCCAAAACTGGCGGCGCAAACGCATATTCCGCTCGCGGCGGGCGAACGTATGTTCTCACGCTTCGAATTTAAACGGGTGCTGGAAGCCGGCGGCCTGGCTATTTTGCAGCCGGACCTGTCGCACGCCGGGGGGATCACTGAATGCTATAAAATTGCCGGCATGGCCGAGGCCTATGACGTGGCGCTGGCGCCGCACTGCCCGCTGGGCCCGATCGCCCTGGCCGCCTGCCTGCACGTCGATTTCGTCGCCCGCAATGCGGTCCTCCAGGAACAAAGCATGGGCATTCACTACAACAAGGGCGCGGAGCTGCTCGACTTTGTGAAGAATAAAGAAGACTTCAATATGGAAGGCGGCTTCTTTAAACCGTTAACGAAGCCGGGGCTGGGTGTGGAAATTGATGAAGCCAGAGTGATTGAGCTCAGTAAAAATGCGCCGGACTGGCGTAATCCATTATGGCGTCATGAGGATGGCTCCGTCGCCGAATGGTAATGCGCGTCATACTTTGCATTGGTGATGCGTTGGCTGCATTTTCTTACCCCAGTCACATACTAACGTATGCTCCAGGGAGTGTGAAAAGTCGCCGCCGTTCCCCGGCACAAATTATTTAACGCATTACGCTTAAGTTATTAATAAAAAATTCAAATAAACCCTCTGTAAATTACAGGGCATGGTGAGCGGTTTCGCTATGCCCAAAATCTGGAGACAGATTGCTATGGATATTTCAGTAACTGCTGCAAAACCCGGTCGTCGTCGTTATCTGACGCTGGTTATGATCTTTATTACCGTTGTTATTTGCTACGTTGATCGGGCTAATCTTGCCGTCGCGTCAGCGCATATTCAGGAAGAGTTTGGTATTAGCAAAACGGAAATGGGCTATATTTTTTCTGCTTTTGCCTGGCTATATACGCTGTGTCAAATTCCCGGCGGCTGGTTCCTCGACCGCGTAGGTTCGAGGATGACCTACTTTATTGCCATTTTTGGCTGGTCGGTGGCGACGCTATTTCAGGGCTTTGCCACGGGGCTGATGTCGCTGATTGGTCTGCGAGCGATTACGGGTATTTTTGAGGCCCCGGCGTTCCCGACCAACAACCGGATGGTGACCAGCTGGTTCCCGGAGCACGAGCGCGCCTCGGCGGTCGGGTTCTACACCTCCGGTCAGTTTGTGGGGCTGGCGTTCCTGACGCCGCTGCTGATCTGGATCCAGGAGCTGCTGAGCTGGCACTGGGTGTTCATCGTCACCGGCGCTATCGGTATTGTCTGGTCGTTAATTTGGTTTAAGGTCTACCAGCCTCCGCGCCTGACTAAAAGCATCAGCAAGGCCGAGCTGGACTATATTCGCGACGGCGGCGGCCTGGTGGACGGCGATGCGCCGGCCAAAAAAGAGGCGCGGCAGCCGATGACCAAAGCCGACTGGAAGCTGGTATTCCATCGCAAGCTGGTCGGCGTGTACCTTGGGCAGTTTGCCGTCACCTCCACGCTGTGGTTTTTCCTGACCTGGTTCCCGAACTACCTGACTCAGGAAAAGGGGATCACCGCGCTAAAAGCGGGCTTTATGACCACGGTTCCGTTCCTTGCCGCGTTCGTTGGCGTGCTGCTCTCGGGCTGGCTGGCGGACCGGCTGGTGCGAAAAGGCGTCTCGCTGGGTGCCGCGCGTAAAACGCCCATTATCTGTGGGCTGCTGATATCGACCTGTATTATCGGCGCGAATTACACCAACGATCCGGTGTGGATTATGACCCTGATGGCTATCGCCTTCTTTGGCAACGGCTTTGCGTCTATCACCTGGTCACTGGTGTCATCGCTGGCGCCGATGCGCCTGATTGGGCTGACCGGGGGCGTGTTTAACTTTGTCGGCGGCCTGGGCGGGATCACCGTTCCGCTGGTCATCGGCTACCTGGCACAGGGATATGGCTTTGCGCCAGCCCTGGTTTATATTGCCGTCGTGGCTCTGATTGGCGCGCTTTCCTACATCGTGCTGGTGGGCGATATTAAACGTGTAGGCTAATTCTTACCGATACTATACCCTGATGCGAACGCCGTGCATCAGGGTAGCCCTATGAAACAAATCACTTTTGCTTCTCGCCATCATCAGTTGACCAATACGCGCGTCTGGACTGCGGACAGCCAGTGGCTGGTTTTTGACGTCCGTCCGTCCGGGGCCTCCTTCACCGGGGAGACGATTGAGCGGGTCAACGTCCACACCGGCGCGGTAGAGACAATCTATCGCGCGCAGCAGGGCGCCCACGTTGGCGTGGTGACCGTTCATCCAACGAAAGATGCCTACGTTTTTATTCACGGACCCGAACATCCGGATGAGAGCTGGCGGTATGATTTCCACCACCGCCGCGGCGTGGTGTCGTTTCAGGGGGAGTGCCGTAACCTCGATGCGATGGATATCACCGCTCCCTATACCGCAGGCGCGCTGCGTGGCGGTAGCCACGTCCATGTTTATAGTCCTGATGGTCAGTTGGTCAGCTTTACCTATAACGATCACGTGATGCACGAGCGCTCGCCGGCGCTGGATCTGCGCAACGTTGGGGTGGCGGCGCCCTATGGCCCGGTGGTACCGCGCGGGCAGCATCCGCGTGAGTACGGCGGCAGCCACTGGTGCGTGCTGGTCAGCCGGACGACACCTGAACCGACGCCGGGCAGCGATGAAATCAACCGCGCTTATGAAGAGGGCTGGGTCGGTAATCACGCTCTGGCCTTTATCGGCGACACGCGATCGGCAGAGGGTGAAAAGGTCCCCGAGCTGTTTATCGTCACCCTGCCGGATAGCGAACAAGGCTGGAAGCAGCAGGGCGATGCGCCGCTGGCGGGTACCGAGACGACGCTTCCCGCGCCGCCAGCCGGCGTGATGCAGCGACGCCTGACCTTTACTCACCAGCGCCGCTATCCCGGATTAGCCACCGCGCCGCGCCACTGGGTGCGGGCTAACCCGCAGGCGACGGAGATTGCGTTTCTGATGCGCGATGATGCCGGCGTGGTTCAGCTGTGGCTGATTTCGCCGCAGGGTAGCGGCCTGCGGCAGCTCACCGCTAATCGTTCGGATATTCAGTCGGCGTTTAACTGGCACCCGTCGGGCGAATGGCTGGGATGTGTGCTGGAGAATCGGATTGCGCTTTGCCACGCGCGGTCTGGGGCATTGACCTTTTTGACGGCCGAGGGAGAAAGCGCGCCTTCAGCGGATGCGATCGTCTTTTCGCCGGATGGCAAATATCTGGCATGGATGGCGGAGGTGGACGGCTATCGTCAGCTGTGGACCACCGAAGTTACGCCTTAGATCAAGGGGTTGTCATTGATGCTGGCGGGATAACCGAATTGGTCGCCAGCGTCTCTTTTTCGCTTTTTTCTACGCGCGATTTTATCGAGCTATCGGTACGGAACATATCCCACGGCAGCAGCAGCGTATCCATCACCGCGGTGAGGGGCATATCTAGTGCCACCAGGGATTTTGTGCCCCAGTTGGCATCGCTGTTGCCCAGCATCTGCGCGCTGGCTCGCGTTCCCGGGTAGGTTCCTTCCTTGCCGCCGGTATGAGACATCACGCTGGAGCAACCGCTCAAGCCTACCATTCCGCCGAACAGGACCAGCTTTAACAGACCGCTTTTCATCATTCTTCCATTATTGTTTCGGGCATTGAGGTAACCATTTATCGGTTATATCGAGCCATCCTCTGAATGCATAGCGTTATTGCGCCGCACTGTGGCTGGCATCGCATTTTGCCTTTTGTGCTCCCCCCAGTCTAAGCAATCGTCGGCAAACTGCAAAAAAAATTGCGGCATTCGTCTTGAAAAACGCGCCGGGAAACCCATTTTAGAAACGTGGCCCGATGAGAATACGCCTGCGGGGTATTCCGGGTAATAACGACCTGTCCATGATGGAAGGTCATAAAATTCTCGCTGATTTCAGGAGCTATTTATTATGCGTAATTTCGATCTCTCTCCGCTGTATCGTTCTGCTATTGGTTTTGACCGCCTTTTTAATCTGTTAGAAAACAATCAGAGCCAGAGCAATGGCGGCTACCCTCCGTACAACGTCGAGCTGGTAGACGAAAACCATTACCGCATTGCGATCGCCGTTGCCGGCTTTGCCGAAAGCGAACTGGAGATCACCGCTCAGGACAATCTGCTGATCGTCAAAGGTGCCCACGCCGGTGAGCCGAAAGAGCGAACCTACCTCTATCAGGGCATCGCCGAGCGCAACTTTGAGCGTAAATTCCAGATCGCGGAAAACATCCACGTTCGCGGCGCAAACCTGGTGAACGGTCTGCTGTATATCGAACTGGAACGCGTGATCCCGGAAGCGGATAAACCGCGCCGTATCGAAATCAACTAATCCCGTCGGGTCGCCCGCGCGGCCCGATATTAAAACTTGCTCGCCGTCAGGGAGCACGTGCGGGTTAACCAACCCGCGGTATTCACTCGCTTCTTAGAAGGAGAAACACATTATGCGTAACTACGATTTATCCCCGCTGCTGCGTCAATGGATCGGTTTTGACAAACTGGCTAATGCGCTGCAAACCGCCGGTGAAAGCCAGAGCTTCCCCCCTTATAACATCGAAAAAAGCGACGATAACCACTATCGCATTACCCTTGCGCTGGCCGGTTTCCGTCAGGAAGATCTGGATATTCAGCTGGAAGGGACGCGCCTGAGCGTGAAGGGCACGCCGCAGCAGGCGGAAAAAGAGACCAAGTGGCTGCATCAGGGGCTGATAAGCCAGGCCTTTAGCCTCAGCTTTACGCTGGCCGAAAATATGGAAGTCTCCGGAGCCACCTTCAATAACGGTTTGTTGCATATCGATCTCACCCGCAATGAGCCGGAAGCGGTCATCCCACAGCGGATTGCCATTAGCGAGCGTCCGGCGCTCGACAGCTAATCTGACACCCTCATCAAAGCCCCGATCCGTCGGGGCTTTTTTTTGCCCTGCAGCGTTGAAATGAGCGACAGAAAGAGCCTCTACGCACTTTCGATGACCCGCTGATTATTGTGCGCCAGGCTGCATACAGGCCCGGAGGCTTGGGCCATAATCCCTGTCATTACTAATGTTATTCACAGGGAAAATACGATGAGTGATATAGCATTGACCGTCAGCGTTTTGGCGCTGGTTGCGGTTGTCGGATTGTGGATCGGCAATGTCAAAATTCGCGGCGTGGGTTTTGGCATTGGCGGCGTGCTGTTTGGCGGTATTATCGTCGGCCACTTTGTCGACCAGGCCGGCGTGACCCTCAGCGGCCCCATGCTGCACTTTATTCAGGAATTTGGCCTGATCCTCTTCGTTTACACCATCGGTATCCAGGTCGGGCCGGGGTTCTTTGCTTCTCTGCGCGTCTCGGGGCTGCGGCTCAACCTCTTTGCCATCCTCATCGTTATTCTCGGCGGTCTGGTGACCGCGGTGCTGCATAAGCTTTTTAATATTCCGCTGCCGATAGTCCTCGGTATTTTCTCCGGGGCGGTCACCAATACCCCGGCGCTGGGGGCCGGGCAGCAGATCCTGCGCGACCTTGGCGTGCCGCTCGACGTGGTAGACCAGATGGGGATGAGCTATGCCATGGCCTATCCGTTTGGCATTTGCGGCATTTTGCTCACCATGTGGCTGGTGCGCCTGTTCTTTCGCGTCAACGTCGACAAAGAGGCCCAGCAGTTTGATGAGAGCAGCGGTAACGGTCATGCGCTGCTGCAGACCATTAACGTCCGCGTAGAAAACCCTAACCTGAATAATATGGCGATTCAGGATGTGCCGATGCTCAACAGCGACAGGCTGATCTGTTCGCGCCTGAAGCGCGATGAGCTGCTGATGGTCCCGGCTCCGGGCACGCTTATCCAGACCGGCGACCTTCTGCATCTGGTGGGGCGCCCGGAGGATTTACACAATGCGCAGCTGGTTATCGGCAAGGAGGTCTCCACCTCGCTCTCCACCCGCGGTACCGATCTAAAAGTTGAACGGGTGGTGGTGACCAGCGAGAAGATCCTCGGCAAGAAAATCCGCGATCTCAACTACAAGCAGCGCTATGACGTGGTTATCTCGCGGCTTAATCGCGCCGGCGTGGAGCTGGTGGCCAGCAGCCATGCCAGCCTGCAGTTTGGCGATATTCTTAACCTGGTGGGGCGCCCGGAGGCGATTGACGCGGTTGCCGCTGAGCTGGGTAACGCGCAGCAAAAACTGCAGCAGGTGCAGATGCTGCCGGTCTTTATCGGCATTGGTTTAGGGGTGCTGCTGGGTTCTATCCCGCTGTTTATTCCCGGTTTTCCCGTTGCGCTTAAGCTGGGCCTGGCCGGTGGGCCGCTGATTATGGCGCTGATCCTCGGACGAATCGGCAGCATCGGCAAGCTGTACTGGTTTATGCCGCCCAGCGCCAACCTTGCGCTGCGCGAGCTCGGGATCGTGCTGTTTTTGGCGGTGGTCGGCCTGAAGTCGGGCGGTGATTTTATCCTGACGCTGACCCACGGCGACGGCCTGAGCTGGATAGCCTACGGTATTTTCATTACCGCTATTCCGCTGCTGACGGTCGGGGTTCTGGCGCGAATGCTGCTGAAGATGAACTATCTGACCCTCTGCGGCATGCTGGCCGGTTCAATGACCGATCCCCCGGCGCTGGCCTTCGCCAACAACCTGCACGCCACCAGCGGTGCGGCGGCGCTGTCTTATGCCACGGTCTACCCGCTGGTGATGTTTTTACGCATCATCACCCCGCAGCTCCTCGCCGTGCTGTTCTGGGGGATGAGCTAACGGGCTATCGAGGTGGACGCGGCGTAAGTGGTAGTCCACCTGATACTCGCTGGCGTTGCGAAACATAACGGAATAATTGAGAAATTCGCCGCTGTCGCTGTAGGAGAGCGAGGTGATGCGCAGCAGCGGCGTCTGCTCAGGGACATTCATCGATTTTGCCAGCTGCTTGTCCGCCAGCACCGGGGAGAGGCTCTCATAGTTACCGCTAATCGTTAGCCCGCACTCCTTCTCGATGTAGTCAAATTTTGACCCCTCGAGATGCACCAGCGACAGGTTACGAAACAGTTTGACCGGCATATAGCTGTCTTCCAGCATCAGGGACTTTCCGTCCACGTAGCGCACGCGTCGTGAGAAATAGATCCGTTCGTTAATCTGAATCCGCAGCTGGCTGGCAATCGCGGGCGGCGCGGGCATCACCTCGAAAATAAGCACCTGGCTGACCACCTCTTTCCCCTGCTGGCGCAGCACCTCGGCCAGGCCGGTCAGGTTGGTGGTTTCATGGTGCACGTCTTTGCGCGCAACGTAGGTGCCGCTACCGTGGCGACGCACCACCAGCCCCCAGTTCACCAGCAGGTCGATGGCTTTGCGAATGGTCATCCGCGCGACGCCAAACTCCTGCGCCAGCTTTTTCTCTCCCGGCAGCGGGCTGCCGATGTTGAAATCCGATGAATTGAGCCGTAAACGCAATCTTTCAGCAATAGATTTGTAGATCACCAGTAGACCTCTATTCCCATAACAGAGGGGATTATCAAACCTCTGTTTCGTATTAAAAATCATTAAATTACATATGAATACGCTGACATTTTTGCAGGCTGGAAATGGGTAGCATTGTTGTTGTCTATGTTTTATTCAAAAAGTAGACAACATCGCCGTAATTAAAACCATGAAAGCGATCACGAATCGCACCGACATTGCATGTTTGATGACGGGTAAATTCCTATTCTCGCTTTAGGCCGATACTCAAGATTAATAAGGCCACTAACCCTACTGGTTGTTAAATGAGGATTTTAAAATGCTCAGTCAAATACAACGTTTTGGCGGCGCCATGTTTACCCCGGTTTTGCTGTTTCCGTTTGCCGGGATTGTGGTCGGGATTGCCATTATGTTGCGCAACCCGATGTTTGTCGGCGAAGCGCTCGCGGCCCCCGATAATTTATTTGCGCAAATCGTTCACATTATTGAAGAGGGCGGCTGGACGGTATTTCGTAATATGCCGCTGATTTTCGCCGTCGGCCTGCCGATTGGCCTCGCTAAACAGGCGCAGGGCCGGGCCTGCCTCGCGGTACTGGTCAGCTTCCTCACCTGGAACTACTTCATTAACGCGATGGGGATGACCTGGGGTCACTTCTTCGGCGTCGACTTTTCCGCCGAACCCACCGCCGGCAGCGGCCTGGCAATGATCGCCGGGATTAAAACGCTGGATACCAGCATCATCGGCGCGATTGTTATTTCCGGCTTCGTGACCGCGATCCATAACCGCTATTTTGATAAACCACTCCCGGTTTTCCTCGGTATTTTCCAGGGCTCCTCGTTTGTCGTCATCGTGGCATTCCTGGCGATGATCCCCTGCGCCTGGCTGACGCTGCTCGGCTGGCCGAAGGTGCAGATGGGTATTGAATCCCTGCAGGCGTTTTTACGCTCGGCCGGGGCGCTCGGGGTCTGGGTTTATATTTTCCTTGAGCGGATCCTGATCCCAACCGGCCTGCACCATTTTGTCTACGGTCCGTTTATCTTCGGCCCGGCGGTGGTGGAAGGCGGCATCCAGATGTACTGGGCGCAGCATCTGCAGGAGTTCAGTCAGAGTACCGAGCCGCTGAAGGCTCTGTTCCCGGAAGGCGGCTTCGCCCTGCACGGCAACTCGAAGGTCTTTGGCTCCGTGGGTATTGCGCTGGCGCTCTACTTTACCGCCGCCCCGGAAAACCGCGTCAAGGTTGCCGGCCTGCTGATACCGGCCACCCTGACCGCCATGCTGGTCGGCATTACCGAACCGCTGGAGTTCACCTTCTTGTTTATCTCTCCGCTGCTGTTCGCCGTGCACGCCGTGCTGGCGGCGACGATGGCGACGGTGATGTATATGTGCGGCGTGGTGGGCAATTTTGGCGGCGGTTTGCTGGATCAGTTCCTGCCGCAAAACTGGATCCCAATGTTCCATAACCACGCGTCGATGATGTTTATCCAGATAGGCATCGGGGCATGCTTCACCGGCATCTACTTCGTTATCTTCCGCGCCCTGATCCTGCGCCTCAACCTGAAAACGCCGGGACGTGAAGAGAGTGAAATCAAGCTCTACAGCAAGGCCGATTACCAGGCGGCGCGCGGCAAAACCAGCGCCGCAGGGGCGACGGACACCCGACTGGGCCAGGCCGCAGGCTTCCTGCAGGCGCTCGGCGGGGCTGGCAATATCGAGAACATCAATAACTGCGCCACCCGGCTGCGTATCACGCTGGTCGATATGGCGAAAACGCAAAGTGACGACGTCTTTAAAGCGCTGGGCGCCCACGGAGTGGTGCGGCGCGGCAACGGGATTCAGGTCATCGTTGGCCTGCACGTCCCTCAGGTTCGCGACCAGCTTGAAACCTTAATCAAAGATTCTCTACAGACCGAACAAAACACCATGACGGAGGCAGTATCATGAAAAAATTCTCAGTTGTTATCGCAGGCGGCGGCAGTACCTTTACCCCGGGCATCGTATTAATGCTGTTAGCTAACCAGGACCGTTTCCCGCTGCGGGCACTGAAATTTTATGACAACGACGGCGCGCGGCAGGAGACTATCGCCGAAGCCTGTAAAGTCATTCTCAAAGAGCAGGCGCCGGATATTGAGTTCAGCTACACCACCGATCCGCAGGCGGCCTTTACCGACGTGGATTTCGTGATGGCACACATTCGCGTCGGTAAATATCCGATGCGTGAAAAAGATGAAAAAATCCCGCTGCGCCACGGCGTGCTGGGCCAGGAAACCTGCGGACCTGGCGGCATCGCCTACGGTATGCGCTCTATCGGCGGCGTGCTGGAGCTGGTGGACTACATGCAAAAATATTCGCCGAACGCGTGGATGCTTAACTACTCCAACCCGGCGGCCATTGTGGCAGAAGCGACCCGTCGCCTGCGCCCAAATGCGAAAATCCTCAACATTTGTGATATGCCGATCGGTATCGAAGGGCGAATGGCGCAAATCGTCGGCCTGAAAGACCGCAAGCAGATGCGCGTGCGCTACTACGGCCTTAACCACTTCGGCTGGTGGACCTCGATTGAGGATCTGCAGGGTAACGACCTGATGCCGAAACTGCGTGAACATGTCGCTAAATATGGCTACGTTCCGCCGTCAAACGACCCGCATACCGAAGCGAGCTGGAACGATACCTTTGCCAAGGCAAAAGATGTGCAGGCGCTGGATCCGGACACCATGCCGAACACCTACCTGAAGTACTATCTGTTCCCGGACTATGTGGTGGCGCACTCCAACCCTGAGCGCACCCGCGCAAACGAGGTCATGGATCATCGCGAGAAAAACGTCTTCACTGCCTGCCGGGCCATTATTGCCGCCGGTAAATCCTCTGCCGGTGATTTGGAGATCGACGAGCACGCCTCGTACATCGTTGACCTCGCGGCGGCGATTGCCTTCAACACCCAGGAGCGCATGCTGCTGATTGTGCCGAATAATGGCGCTATCCATAACTTTGACGCCGACGCGATGGTCGAAATTCCGTGCCTGGTTGGTCATAACGGGCCGGAGCCGCTAACGGTGGGCGATATCCCGAACTTCCAGAAAGGGATGATGGGCCAGCAGGTGGCGGTCGAAAAACTGGTGGTTGATGCCTGGGAACATCGCTCCTACCACAAGCTGTGGCAGGCCATTACGCTGTCGAAAACCGTGCCGAGCGCCTCCGTTGCTAAGGCTATTCTTGATGACCTGATTGCGGCCAACAAAGAGTACTGGCCTGAGCTGCACTAATCCCTCCCTCTAACCGGCATCCGTTGGGTGCCGGTTTTCCCTCTTCCCCTGTTCGCGATAAATTACGCTATGCTGGTGCCTGGCCGTGGCACGAACAAGGAACCCTGATGAAAATCTCCCGCGTCGGTGAAGCGCCGGATTACCGCTTTTCACTCGCCAATGAACGCACCTTTCTCGCCTGGATCCGCACGGCGCTGGGTTTTCTCGCCGCCGGGGTCGGCCTCGATCAGCTGGCGCCCGACTTTGCCACGCCGCTGATCCGCGAGGTGCTGGCGCTGCTGCTGTGCCTGTTTGCCGGCGGCCTGGCCATTTACGGCTATCTGCGCTGGCTGAGTAATGAAAAGGCGATGCGTCTGAAGCAGGATCTGCCCTATACCAGAACGCTGCTGGCGATCAGCATTCTGCTGATGATTGTGGTCGTGGTGGTGACGGGGCTGGTGCTCTACGGTG
The DNA here is from genome assembly GCF_006539725.1 of Klebsiella terrigena. GTDB lineage: Bacteria > Pseudomonadota > Gammaproteobacteria > Enterobacterales > Enterobacteriaceae > Klebsiella > Klebsiella terrigena. The sequence goes on from NZ_BJNO01000024.1 coordinate 73,770, forward strand.
GATAGGCGGCGGATGCGGCGGGAGCGCGACCCTGGCCTGCAGCCGGAGCGCACGTCGCTGGCCTGGTTTCGCACGCTGCTGGGCTACGGGGCGCTAATGGCGCTGGCTATCAAGCATAACTGGCACAGCGCGGGGGCGCTGTTCTGGCTGTCGATTGGCGTGCTGGCCGCGGTGGCCATTATTCTCTGGCGCTATACCCGCAGCCGCAACCTGATGGATATCAGCGAGAGCGATTTTGCACAATCCCGGGCGGTACGTGACAAATTTTTGATCTCCCTCGCAGTGCTTTCGCTGGCGTTAATGTTTGCTGTAACTCATCTACGGCAGATTGTTTTATTCATTAAGGATGTGACATGACAGGACGTTGCCACAGGAGGAGTGCCGCAGAGAGAGAGCTGAAGGTACTGGACGTCAATATTTATCGCCATCACTGCCAGAGCCCGCAGCAATATTATCACCAGCTGCGCCAGCAGGGCGTTGCAGCGATTCGCCTGGTTCCACAGCTTCAGCCGCAAGATGCCGAGGCCTGGGGAGCGTTTCTGTGCGCGGTTTTTGCTATTTGGGTACGCGAAGATATCGGCCGGATGGTGATTTTTCCCTTTGAGAGCGCCCTGCGCGGCTGGTGTGGGGAAGCGGTGCGTCCCGCCGACGCGCCGGTCACGCCTGCGTGTCGCGACTGCCCGTGGCTGAGGCTTTGCGGCGGTGATTGCCCGCCGCTGAATGCGCAAAATAGCCCAAACCCGCTGTGCGCGGGTTATCGCCAGTTTTACAGCATGAGCGCGCCCTATATGCGCGTCATGCGTGACTTACAAAGCCAGCAGCGCTCGCCCGCCGAGCTGATGCCGCTGCTGCGCTGACGGCGGGCTAGCGGCCCTTCGCCAGATACTGCGCCATTTCTTCTTCCGGCACCATGCCGCCGCCGGTGGCCCACACCAGGTGGGTGGCGTTCTGCATCTGCTCCGGGCTAAAGCCGTGCATTTGCTGGTACGCCGCGCTGGCGCACACGTGCTGCGGCCCGGCCATGCCCGCCAGCGCCGAAGGCTCGAGGCGGATATTCTCCGCCTGCGCCAGCCAGCCCAGCATGTCGTACATCGTCTGATCGTCGAGGGTATAGAGGCCATCCAGCAGGCGCTCCATTGCCCGGCCGACGAATCCCGATGCGCGGCCAACGGCGAGCCCGTCGGCGGCGGTGAGGTTATCGATACCTAAATCCTGCACCGAAATCGCGTCGTGCAGTCCGGTATACACCCCGAGCAGCATGCAGGGAGAGTGGGTCGGTTCGGCGAAGAAGCAGCGCACGTGGTCGCCGAAGGCCAGCTTGAGGCCAAACGCTACCCCGCCAGGGCCACCGCCCACGCCGCACGGCAGATAGACGAACAGCGGATGGTCGGCATCGACCAGCCGGCCCTGCTGAGCAAACTGGGCCTTCAGACGCTCGCCGGCGACGGCGTAGCCGAGGAACAGCGTGCGCGAGTTTTCGTCGTCGATAAAGAAGCAGTTAGGGTCTGACTCGGCGGCTTTACGCCCCTGCTCAACCGCTACGCCGTAATCCTGATCGTACTCCACCACCGTCACGCCGTGGCTGCGCAGCTTCGCTTTTTTCCACGCCCGGGCGTCGGCGGACATATGCACGGTGACCTTAAAGCCGATGCGCGCGCTCATGATGCCAATCGACATTCCGAGGTTCCCGGTGGAGCCGACGGCGATGCTGTACTGGCTGAAGAACTGTTTAAATTCAGGCGTGAGCAGCCTGCTGTAGTCGTCAGCAGTGGTGAGCAGACCGGCTTCCAGCGCCAGCTTTTCCGCATGGGTCAGCACCTCATAAATGCCGCCGCGCGCTTTAATTGAGCCGGAGATCGGCAGATGGCTGTCCTTTTTCAGCAGCAGTTCTCCCGTCACCGGCTGCGCAAATTCCTGCTCCAGCCGCGCCTTCATGGCCGGGATTGCCACCAGCTCGGATTCAATAATCCCGCCGGTAGCCGCGGTTTCCGGGAAAGCCTGCGCCAGATACGGCGCAAAGCGCTCGAGGCGGGCGCGGGCGTCCCGGACGTCTTCGTCGGTCAGGCCGACGTAGGGTAAACCCTCGGCCAGGGTGGTGGTTGCCGGGTTAAACCAGGCGGTTTCTTTCAGGGCAATCAGATCCTTCAGCAGCGGGAACTGGGCGATTAAAGTAGTCATGTCAGCGTTTTTCATATTACGTCTCTTGGCGCTCAGATGATGAAAGAAAGCAGGAACGTGCAGGCCAGTGCAAGTAAGGATGCGATAAATGTGGCCGTTGTATAGTATTTGAACGTCTCACTCAGGCTCGCTCCGCAGTATTGTTTGACCAGCCAGAACAGGGAATCGGTGACGATCGTGCAGCCAATAGCGCCTGAACCGATGGCAATGGCGATGATCTCCGGACTCACGCCGGGATAAAGCGGCAGCATCGGGGCAACGATGGCGGTTGCGCCCATCATCGCGACGGTGGCCGAGCCGACCGCCGCGTGCAGGATCAGCGCCACCAGCCAGGCCAGCAGGATGGGGTGCATATGCAGGTTCGACAGGATCACCGCCAGAGAGTCCGCCAGCCCGCTGGTTTTCAGTATCGCGTTGAACGCGCCGCCGGCGCCGATAATCAGCAGGATATTGGCAATTGAACCAAAGCCGTTCTCGGTATGGGTTAGCAGGACGCTCATCCCGAGATTCTGACGGATGCCGAGAACGTAGTAAGCCACGAAGACGGCAATAAACATGGCGGTGATCGGGTTACCGATAAACTCCAGCAGCATGTACAGCGTGCCGCCCCTGGTCATATTCAGCTCGGCAACGGTTTTTACCAGCATCAGCGCGATAGGCAGCAGGATGGTAAAGAGCGTAGCGCCGAGCGACGGCAGCGTCTCTTCCTGACGGACTTCCAGGTTAGAAAACTCGGCGGGAACCGGCTTAAACGGCAGGCGGTTGCCGAGAAGTTTGAGGAACAGAGGACCGCCAACCAGCGAGGCCATCAGCCCGACCAGCAGGCCGTAGACGATAACCGTCCCGATATCGGCGCCGAGCTTATTGGCAACGAACAGCGCGGCCGGATGCGGCGGAACCACGCAGTGGACGGCCATCAGCGCGGTACACAGCGGAATCGCCAGCTTCAGCAGCGAGGTATGGGTCTTTTTGGCGATGGAGAAGGCCAGCGGGATCAGCAGCACGACGCCAACTTCCACAAACAGCGTAATCCCGCAAATCAGACCCACCAGCACCATAATGACGTCAACCGATAGCCAGCGGCAGCGCTGGAGCGTCAGGCCGATACGCTCTGCGGCGCCGGAGACCTCCATCATTTTACCCAGGATGGTACCGAGGCCGATGACCGCGGCAAGGAAGCCCAGGGTTCCGCCTATTCCGCTCTCAATGGCGTTCACCATATCCAGCGGGCTCATCCCCATCATTGCGCCGACAAAAAAGCTGGCCAACAGCAGCGCCAGGAAGGGGTGAAACTTCAGTTTGACGATAGTTAACACGATCAGCACGATGCTTATCAGCAGCGTGCTCACAACCCAAATCTGCGACTCCATACCCCACCTCGCCTGTGAATAATCTGTGCTTATTGAACAGAAAAACGCCACCGGCTGACAAACGATATAATTGGCTCTTCAGGTGAATTAGATTGAATCAAATGAGTGATTAACGTCTAAAAATGGCGTTATTTTGCGTTATGGGTCACTTTTATTCATCTTTAAGGCGACGGTCGGCGGTCGTTTTCTTTACAATCAGCGCTGATTACATCGGGGGAGAAGCAGGATGGATGCGCAACAAGAGAGGGGTAACCGGCTGCTCAACGGCTGGCAGCTGTCAAAGCTCTATACCTTTGAGGTGGCCGCGCGGCACGAATCTTTTGCCCTGGCGGCGGAAGAGCTGTCGTTGACGCCCAGCGCGGTGAGCCACCGCATGAACCAGCTTGAAGAGGAGCTGGGTATTCAGCTGTTTGTGCGCTCGCACCGCAAGGTGGAGCTGACCCATGAAGGCAGGCGGGTGTTCTGGGCGCTGAAGTCATCCCTCGATAGCCTCAATCAGGAGATCCTGGACATCAAAAACCAGGAGCTGTCCGGCACCCTGACGGTCTACTCGCGGCCGTCGATTGCCCAGTGTTGGCTGGTTCCGGCGCTGGGCGACTTTACCCGCCGCTATCCATCGATCTCGCTGACCGTGCTGACCGGCAACGATAACGTCAATATGCAGCGTGCCGGCATCGACCTGGCCCTCTACTTTGACGATTTGCCGTCATCGCAGCTCAGCCACCACTTTCTGATGGACGAGGCGATTGTGCCGGTATGCAGCCCGGACTATGCCCGCCAGCATCAGCTGCAGCAGAATCCCGATAACCTCCAGCACTGCACGCTGCTGCACGATCGTCAGGCCTGGAGCAACGACTCCGGCACCGACGAGTGGTTTAGCTGGGCGCAGCAGTTTGGGATTAATATGCCGCAATCGTCGGGGATTGGCTTCGATCGTTCCGATTTAGCGGTGATAGCGGCGATGAACCACGTCGGCGTGGCGATGGGGCGTAAAAGGCTGGTGCAAAAGCGGCTGGAGAGCGGGGAGCTGATCGCGCCGTTTGGCGAAATGACGCTGAAATGCCACCAGCACTACTATGTGACCACGCTTCCTGGGCGCCAGTGGCCAAAAATCGATGCCTTTATCAACTGGCTGCAGAGCCGGGTGCAGCAGGATGGGGAGCCCGGGCAGGACGCTTCGCGCCCGACCCGGAGAGCATCGCCGAAGCCCTAAACCGGCTGCTGATGGCGGCTAAAGCGCGACGCCAGCGGCAGCCAGCACAGCATAATCAGCAGCCCCATCAGCATCATCAGCAATCCGAGGCTGCCCTGGCCGGTCTGCGGCATCATGGCCGATAGCCAGGCCAGGACGCCGGAGCCGATATTCTGCAGGCCGCCAACCAGCGCGCCGGCGGTACCGGCGAGGAACGGGAACGGCTCCATTGCGCCGCTGGTTGCCAGCGGAAACAGCATTCCGGCACCGAAGAAGAACAGCGCGGCCGGCACCAGCAGCGTCCAGACGGTCATGACGCCCATCAGCCCCGGGATCCACATCATAATTCCCGCCAGCAGGCAGCAAATCACCGATTGCCACATCAGCGTCGGGAAACGCTTGTTCGGACGCCCGGCGAACCAGGCGCCGAAGAAGGCTGCCGGGATCGGCAAAATAAACAGGATACTGACCGCCATGCTGCTCAAGCCCAGCACGGCGCCCATCAGCACGCCGGAGCAGGCCTCAAAAACGGCAATTCCCGCGAGGCCGCCAACCAGCATCAGCAGATAGCAGTTGAACGCGCCGTTGCCGAAAAGCGTTCTGTAGCTGGTGGAGAGGCGGGTTCGCGGCGCGCCGGCCGGGCGGGTTTCCGGCATCCAGCGCGCCATGCTGAAGGTTACCACGGCGCACAGTACCAGCAGGAAGGCGTAGCAGGCGCGCCAGCTCCAGAGGGTATTGAGGATCCCGCCAAGCAGCGGTGCCAGCAGCGGGCTGACCAGAATACCCATATTCAACAGGCTGTTGGCGTGCCTTAGCTGCGCGCCTTCGTACAGATCGCGCGGCAGGGTTCGTGCCATGACGCCACCGACGCCGGTGCCCATGCCCTGGATCGCGCTGGCGACAATCAGCACCGTCAGGCTATGGGTGGTGATGGCAACCAGCGTCGCCAGCATAAAGATAGACATGCCGACCAGAATAACCGGGCGTCTCCCCACGCGGTCGGACAGCGGCCCGTAAAAGAGCTGCGATACGCCGTAGGTCAGCAAATAGGCCGCCATCACGCTCTGCACGGCGCCCTCGCGGGCGTTGAGCGAGACGGCCATGTCGGCAATGGCCGGAATATATATGGTCTGCGCCATCTGGCCAACGGCCACCAGCACGACCAGCATCAACAACAAATTGAAGTTCTTATGCCGTTTCATGTCGATGAATACTTTGTGAGTAGAGGTAAATTAAGAATATGTGACTGGCACATACCGTAAACGATGGAGGAATCTACCACATAAAAATGACAGAACAACCACCTGGCGGCGATTGTCGGGGAATCAAAGGCAGGTTTTGTAAACAATAATCGGCAACTAATGTTGCCATGATCCGCTAAGAGAGGCGCAGCAGGATCGCGCCGGCCGCGATGCCGCAGGCGGCAGCAATGCGCAGCGGTATGACCCGCTCTTTAAGCAGCACAAAGGCGATGAGCGCGCCGAACAGAATCGAGGTTTCACGCAGCGCGGCAACCACCGCCAGCGGCGCCTGGGTCATGGCCCACAGCGCCAGGCCGTAGGAGCCCATGGTGCTGATGCCTCCGAGCAGCCCCTTGTGCCAGTGCTGGCGCAGATAGCGGCTGACTTCATGCCGACGAGCGATCGTCGCCCAGCCCAGCAGGCAGCTTCCGTTCATCAAAAAGGACCACAGCGTGTAGCCCAGCGCAGAGCCGGAGAGCCTGACGCCGGTACCATCAACCAGGGTATAGCCGGCAATAAAGCAGGCGTTAATCAGCGCCAGCACCACGCCGCGGCGCGAGCTGGCGCGCCCGTTGTAGGCCATCGCCAGGATCGCCAGACAGATGACCCCGATGCCCGACCATGCCAGAGGGGAGAGGTGGTCGCCGAGGAATACGACGCTCACTATCGCCACCAGCAGCGGCGCCGTGCCGCGCATCAGCGGATAGGTCTGGCTCATGTCCGACACCTGGTAGGTTTTTGCTACCAACACGGTGTAAACCACCTGCAGAGCGCTGGAAAGCAGCAGATACGGCGCGCTGGCGAGGGTCGGCTGCGGCGCGAAAGGCAGCAGCAGCAGGGCGATAACCGCCGCCGAACCGCTTACGCTGATGGCCGCGTACATCTTATCGCCGCTCGCTTTAACGATCGCATTCCAGCTAGCGTGCAGCAGGGCGGCGAACAGCAGAATGCAGAAAACGTTTATCGTCATCAGGACAGGGTACCGTAGGGGCGTGAGGGTGAAACTGTAACATGCACCATTTCGCCCAGCCAGAGGCGGCTACAGCGAGCAGAACAGGCGATGCGTTACCCGCGGCTCATCGTAAACCGGACGAAACCCCAGGCTTTCATAGAACGGCCACGCCGACGACGGCGCGTGGGTATTGAGGAAATCGAACCAGGTGCCGGAATGGGTGATAACCGCCACCAGCAGCTGCTGTCCGACGCCCTGGCGCCGGTAGCGCTCGCCGATGTACAGATGACGAATGCGCCCGGCCCGCGGCTGCAGGCTGTAGGCGTCAGCGTTCAGCCCGCAAACGCCCACCAGCTCTCCACCACGGAAGGCCCCAAGCAGCTTTTCGCCCGGCGCGTTAAAGCGGTTTTCTCCGCTCTGCCAGTTCTCCGCCAGGCGGCGCAGCATATTAAAGTGCTGGGCGAGGCTTTCGCTACGCAGGGCGAGAAAGCCGGCGTCATCCGGAGTGGTGGCAGCAATCAGCAGCGGTGGCATAAGTTTCTCCATCAGTTGGCGCAGGTGAAGGGAGACCGCCTGTAGAGGGGCGGTTTCCCGCCCCTCCCAGGTGCGACCTGAACCTGAATCAGCGGAACTGTTTCAGGACAGCATCAAGCAGTTGCAACACGGCAACCATGAGTTTCAGGATAAGAACGATAATATCCATCGTGCCCATACGCGTCTCCTCGGTAAAGGAGCACAGCCGGCTGGCGTACCTTTCCGCCGCCTGTTGCCAGCCAGGGTCTACGCCGCCTGCCTGAACACGTTGCCGTGCCCGGAAGACATTAGCGTATTTGTTGACGTAACACAGTGTGCTCTTTCAGGGTTAAGGCGCTGACGGCACCACCCGTTTCAGCCAGGACTTGATTGCGCCGGTAAACATGCGGCCCCCGAATGGCACAGAGTGAACGCTTTCAGTATAAGCATTCACTGTATAAATAAGCAGTATTTTTCTCGACAAAAATCCACCGCCGATCCATACTCTATTTTATGAAAAACCCTGGCTAAAATTGCGTGAACTTCCGCGAACGCGTATACTTTTGGCGTTGACGTAATACAGTGTGCTTGCGGTTACCAGCCGCAAAAATGCTGAAAAAAACCTCGCTGTGGCGGGGTTTTTTTCTTTCTGGCGCCGGGTTAAAAAATTGTGATCCTCTGCGCAAATTTCCGTGGTTGAAAATAAATCCATTGTTTAATGGCCGCAGCTGTGTTTGTATAAATTCAGTTAATTTTTCGACACAAAGGCCCCTAATGAACGCTTCCATGCTGACTTCGACCCTACTAAAAACCGCGCCTGCCGCGGTGGTCGTCGTGCGTGTGGTGGTCGTCGTCGGCAATGCGCCGTAGGGTCCGGAACAACACGATTCCAAACCCCGCCGGCGCAAACCGAGCGGGGTTTTTTTTCGACCCTCGCCCGGTAGGTCGGCTCAGAATAAAAGGACTGGAGCATGGCAAGTTCGGGCACAGCATCACAGAAAATGCGCTTTACCGGCGCGCAGTTAGTTGTTCATTTACTGGAGCGTCAGGGGATCACCACGGTCACGGGTATTCCGGGCGGCTCCATTCTTCCGGTCTACGACGCGTTAAGCCAAAGCAAGCAGATTCGCCATATTCTGGCGCGTCACGAGCAGGGGGCTGGATTTATCGCCCAGGGCATGGCGCGAACCGAGGGCAAGCCGGCGGTTTGTATGGCCTGCAGCGGCCCGGGGGCGACGAACCTGATCACCGCCATCGCCGACGCGCGTCTGGATTCAATCCCGCTGGTCTGCATTACCGGCCAGGTGCCGGCCTCGATGATCGGCACCGATGCATTCCAGGAAGTCGATACCTACGGCATCTCTATCCCCATCACTAAGCACAACTATCTGGTTCGCGACATTGCCGATCTGCCGCAGGTGATAAGCGACGCTTTTCGCATTGCGCAGTCCGGGCGCCCGGGGCCGGTGTGGATAGATATTCCTAAGGACGTGCAGACCGCGACCATCGAACTGGATGCATTACCCGAGCCCGGCGTTCGCGCGGCGGCGCCTGAGTTTGACGGCGCCAGCGTACGCGAAGCGGCGGCGATGATTAATGCCGCTAAGCGCCCGGTGCTCTATCTGGGCGGCGGGGTGATTAATGCTCCGGAGCAGGTTCGCCAGCTGGCGGAAAAAGCCAACCTGCCGACCACCATGACCCTGATGGCGCTGGGCATGTTGCCAAAGGCGCACCCGCTGTCGCTCGGTATGCTCGGTATGCACGGCGCGCGTAGCACCAACTTTACGCTGCAAGAAGCTGATTTACTGATTGTTTTAGGCGCACGTTTTGATGACCGGGCGATTGGTAAAACCGAGCAGTTCTGCCCGAATGCGCAGATTATTCACGTCGATATCGACCGCTCCGAGCTGGGCAAAATCAAGCAGCCGCACGTCGCAATCCAGGGCGATGTCGCCGAGGTTCTGGCGCAGCTGATCCCACAGGTTGAAGCGCAGCCGCGCAGCGAATGGCGCCAGCTGGTTGCCGATCTGCAGCGCGAGTTCCCGTGCACCATTCCGCAGCAGCAGGACCCGCTCTCTCATTACGGTTTGATCAATGCCGTTGCCGCCTGCGTGGATGACGAAGCGATTATTACCACCGACGTGGGCCAGCACCAGATGTGGACCGCGCAGGCCTATCCGCTGAATCGCCCCCGCCAGTGGCTGACCTCAGGCGGCCTCGGCACTATGGGCTTTGGCCTGCCGGCGGCGGTTGGCGCAGCCCTGGCGAACCCGCAGCGGAAGGTTATCTGCTTCTCCGGCGACGGCAGCCTGATGATGAACATTCAGGAGATGGCCACCGCCGCTGAAAATCAGCTCGACGTAAAAATCATCCTGATGAACAACGAAGCGCTGGGCCTGGTGTATCAGCAGCAGAGCCTGTTCTATCCGCAGGGCGTGTTTGCCGCCACCTATCCGGGGATGATTAACTTTATGCAGATTGCCGCCGGCTTCGGCCTGCAAACCTGCGACTTAAATCATGAAGCCGATCCGCAGGCGGCGCTGCAGGCGATAATTGACCGTCCTGGCCCGGCGCTGATTCATGTGCGAATCGATGCCGAAGAAAAAGTCTATCCGATGGTACCGCCGGGTGCGGCAAATACAGAAATGGTGGGGGAATAAACCATGCAACAGCAGACTCATGACAACGTTATTCTGGAACTCACCGTACGCAACCATCCTGGGGTCATGACCCACGTTTGCGGCCTGTTCGCCCGTCGCGCCTTCAACGTGGAAGGTATCCTCTGCCTGCCGATTCAAAACAGCAATCAGAGCCACATCTGGCTGCTGGTCAATAACGACCAGCGTCTCGAGCAGATGATCAGCCAAATCGACAAGCTGGAAGACGTAGAGAAGGTGACGCGCAATCAGTCCGATCCGTCCATGTTTAATAAAATCGCCGTCTTTTTCGAGTGAACTAGTCGCTCGTCGAATCCGGCGTGATGACTTTTACCGACCCGTTCCGGCAGTGCAGGGCGTAGTCTGCCGGCAGGGGGCGATCGCTGATCAGGACATCAAAGGCCGATAGCGGGGCGATGCTGGCGGGCGCGACCTCATCGAACAGCGCGTAGCGCGCGAGCAGGATTTTGCGTAACCCGCGATCCAGCGCCTTACGTTTAGTAGTGAGATCGTCGGGGTTAAACCAGCTCACGCCAAAATGGTCGTGCACGCCGCTGGCGGAGATAAACACCTTCCGCGGATTCAGTGAATCGAGCGCCGAGGGGTTGTTGGCATCATAAAACGCATCGCTCTTGGCCCGGTAGGTGCCGCCGCAGAGGATCGAGGTGGCGTTAGGCTTTTCATTCAGCGCCACAAACACCCGATGCGAATAGCAGATCCCGGTAAAGGTAATGTCATCCGGGATCATGCCAATCACCAGCGGCATCTCGCTGCCGTTATCAAAAAAGACCAGGTCGTTTTCGCTGACCAGCCCGGCGGCGAGGATGGCGACGGACAAATCGTCCCGGTGGTGGGGGCTTTTGTCCGCCGGCGCAGCGCTGACCGAGGGCGATGAGGGCTTGTTCACCATCACCACGTAGCCGCCCAGCAGCGTCAGCGGCAGCGGTTCGTCATTCTCGAGGCTGAGGTCCCGACGAATGGTCATCACCGACACTTCCAGCATCCGCGCGGCTTCTTTGAGATGGATGCGGTCCGTTTTCTTGAGCAGCTCCATCAGACGCCGGATACGTTCTTTTTGCTTTGTTTCCATTCACCTTCTCCGCGAGTTTGGGCGAAAATGTTCCTTTAGTAACATTATTCGTTCGTCGAAACATTCTGCATTCACACTACTATACTGTGGGCTATCAAGAATTAAAAGCGGGGAACAACGCGGCTATATAATTATAACTATTTTATTTTCAATTGGTTATTTTTGTTGTCTGTATTGGCTGTGTGATGAGCATGCGGAGCCGCTGAACGAAGATGGTTGTTAAATAAACAGCCCGTGATTCTGCAATCGCGATCCTGGTCACAAATGATACGGAAGTAACATGATAATGTTACTATAATATCATTGTTATGTGATTGTTTCTAAGGGGTAGTAAAATGGATATCGCGGTTATCGGCTCAAATATGGTGGATCTGATCACCTACACCAATCAGATGCCTAAAGAGGGGGAAACCCTCGAGGCGCCCTCTTTTAAAATTGGCTGCGGCGGTAAAGGCGCCAACCAGGCCGTCGCGGCAGCCAAGCTTAACTCCAAAGTCCTGATGCTGACCAAGGTTGGGGACGACATCTTTGCCGATAACACGATTCGTAACCTCGAGTCCTGGGGCATTAATACGACCTACGTTGAAAAAGTCCCCTGTACCAGCAGCGGCGTGGCGCCGATTTTTGTTAACGCCAACTCCAGCAACAGTATTCTGATTATTAAAGGCGCCAATAAGTTTCTCTCCCCGGAGGATATTGACCGCGCTGCCGAAGATTTAAAAAAGTGTCAGCTGATTGTTTTACAGCTTGAGGTTCAGCTGGAAACGGTTTATCACGCTATTGAGTTTGGAAAAAAACACGGCATCGAAGTCTTGTTAAATCCGGCGCCGGCGCTGCGTGAATTAGATATGTCCTATGCCTGCAAATGTGACTTTTTCGTCCCTAATGAAACCGAGCTTGAAATATTAACCGGGCTCCCCGTGGATACTTACGATAATATTCGCGCCGCCGCCCGCAGCCTCGTCGAAAAAGGGCTCAACAATATTATTGTCACCATGGGCGAGAAAGGTGCGCTATGGATGACGCGCGATCGGGACGTTCACGTTCCGGCGTTTAAGGTCAGCGCGGTTGATACCAGCGGCGCCGGCGACGCCTTTATCGGCTGTTTTGCACATTACTACGTCCAGAGCGGCGATGTTGAAGCCGCGATGAAAAAAGCCTCGCTCTTTGCCGCCTTCAGCGTCACCGGCAAAGGTACCCAATCGTCTTATCCCAGCATTGAGCAATTCAATGAATATCTGGCGTTAAACGAATAACCCTCTGCACTGTAAAAGGTAGCACTATGAACGATAAAAATATCGTTCAGATGGCCGACGGCTATCTGAATAAAACCCCTCTGTTCCAGTTTATTTTGTTATCCTGTTTATTCCCGCTATGGGGATGCGCTGCGGCATTAAATGATATTTTAATTACTCAGTTTAAAAGCGTATTTGCGCTGAGTAACTTTGCCTCGGCGCTGGTACAAAGCGCGTTTTATGGCGGTTATTTTTTAATTGCCATTCCAGCCTCGTTAGTGATTAAAAAAACCAGCTATAAGGTGGCGATTTTAACCGGCCTGACGCTTTATATCGTCGGCTGTACGCTCTTTTTCCCGGCCTCGCACATGGCAACCTACACCATGTTCCTGGCTGCGATTTTCGCCATTGCTATCGGCCTGAGCTTCCTTGAGACGGCGGCAAATACCTACAGCTCAATGATCGGGCCAAAAGCGCAGGCGACGTTGCGCCTGAATATCAGCCAGACCTTCTATCCGATTGGCGCCGCGGCCGGCATCCTGCTGGGCAAATATCTGGTCTTTTCCGATGGTGAAAGCCTCGAAAAACAGATGGCGGGCATGAACGCCGAGCAGATCCATAACTTTAAAATCCTGATGCTGGAAAACACCCTTGAGCCCTACAAGTACATGATCATGGTACTGGTGGTGGTGATGGTGCTGTTCCTGCTGACCCGCTTCCCGACCTGCAAAGTTGCGCAGACGGCGAACCATAAGCGTCCGTCGGCGCTCGATACCCTGCGCTACCTGGCGAGCAACGCCCGCTTCCGTCGCGGGATTATCGCCCAGTTCCTCTACGTCGGGATGCAGGTCACCGTCTGGTCGTTCACGATTCGCCTGGCGCTTGAGCTGGGGGATATCAACGAGCGCGATGCCTCAACCTTTATGGTCTACAGCTTCGCCTGCTTCTTTATCGGTAAGTTTATTGCCAACATCCTGATGACGCGCTTCACGCCGGAAAAAGTGCTGATTATCTACTCGGCGATCGGCGCGCTCTTCCTCGCCTACGTGGCGCTGGCGCCGAGCTTCAGCGCGGTGTACGTGGCGGTGCTGGTGAGCGTTCTGTTTGGACCCTGCTGGGCAACCATCTATGCCGGGACCCTCGATACGGTTGATAACGAGCATACCGAAATGGCCGGAGCGGTGATTGTGATGGCGATTATTGGCGCGGCGGTGGTGCCGGCGATTCAGGGCTTCGTTGCGGATACGATCCACTCCCTGCAGGTGTCGTTCCTGGTGCCGATGCTGTGCTTCATCTACGTGGGCGTCTACTTCTGGCGTGAGTGCAAAGCGCGCCGTGCGCTGACCGAAGCGACGGCCTCCTGAGGAGAATCATCATGACGACACGTTTAACCCTCTGGCGTCAGCTGTTTACCGAGCATCCTCGGGTACTGCTGGCAAACGATGCCTTTACGGTGACCGCGTTCCGTTTCGCCAGCGGCGTAGAGGGCCTGCGAGTGGAGAACTCGCGCGGCCACCTGGTCATTCTGCCCTGGCTGGGGCAAATGATCTGGGATGCCGAATTCGACGGTCACGATCTGACGATGCGCAATATGTTCAGCGAGCCGAAGCCGGCGACGGAAGTGGTGGCCACCTACGGCTGCTTCGCCTTCCACTCCGGGCTGCTGGCGAACGGCTGCCCTTCGCCGGAGGACGTACATCCGCTGCACGGCGAGATGGCCTGCGCCGCGATGGATGAAGCCTGGCTGGAGCTGGAAGAGGAGAGCCTGCGGGTGACGGGGCGCTATGAATACGTCATGGGCTTCGGTCATCACTATCGGGCGCAGCCTGCGGTGGTCGTGCATAAAGAGAGCGCGCTGTTTGATATCCACATGGCGGTCACCAACCTCGCCTCCGTCGCGATGCCGCTGCAGTATATGTGCCATATGAACTATGCCTATGTCGCCGGGGCCCGCTTCAGCCAGAATATCCCCGACGACGCGCTCGCGCTGCGCGAATCGGTTCCGGCCCACGTGCAGCCGACCGAGCGGTGGCTGGCGTTCAACCGGCGTATTCTGCAGGGGGAGGCGTCGCTGGCCGCGCTGAACGAGCCGCACGATTACGACCCGGAAATCGTCTTTTTTGCCGACAGGCTCGATCGCTACACCGACAGGCCTGAATTTCGCATGACGGCCCCGGATGGCACCACGTTCATCACCCGCTTCTCCAGCGCGGAGCTGAACTATGTGACCCGCTGGATCCTCTATAACGGCGATCAGCAGGTGGCGGCTTTTGCGCTACCGGCCACCTGTCGTCCCGAAGGATTTCTGGCGGCGCAGCGTAACGGCAGCCTGATCTCGCTGGCTCCGCAGCAGACCCGCGCCTTCAGCGTGACCACCGGCATCGGCGGCTGAGGCGGATAATAGTGCTCAAGGCTTGAACAGCAACGCGCTTATCGTTAAGGTAAGCGCGTTTTTTTATCCGCCAGGAAACGCCATGACCTCCATTGCCCTTATTGACGATCATCTCATCGTCCGCTCCGGTTTTGCGCAGCTGCTGGCGCTGGAAAGCGATTTCCAGGTGGTGGCGGAGTTCGGCTCCGGCCGCGAGGCGCTGGCGGGTCTGCCGGGCCGCGGCGTGCAGGTCTGCATTTGCGATATTTCGATGCCGGATATCTCGGGCCTCGAGCTGCTGAGCCAGCTGCCCAAAGGCATAGCGACCATTATGCTCTCGGTCCACGACAGCCCGGCGCTGGTGGAGCAGGCGCTGAACGCCGGCGCTCGCGGCTTTCTCTCCAAACGCTGCAGTCCGGATGAGCTGATTGCCGCCGTTCGCACGGTGGCGACCGGCGGCTGCTACCTGACGCCGGATATCGCCATGAAGCTGGCGGCCGGCCGTCAGGACCCGCTCACCAAACGCGAGCGGCAGGTGGCGGAAAAGCTGGCCCAGGGGATGGCGGTGAAAGAGATTGCCGCCGAGCTCGGGCTATCGCCAAAGACCGTCCACGTTCATCGCGCTAACCTGCTGGAAAAGCTCGGCGTCAGCAACGACGTTGAGCTGGCGCGACGCATGTTCGATAGCTGGCAGTGAAGGCGCTATTCTCGCGACTGTTCTCGGTCGTCGGCTGCTTCTTTATCTTTTCCGCCGCGTGGTTCTGCCTGTGGAGCATCAGCCTGCACGTGGTGGCGCGCCCGGACCTCGCGGTGCTGCTCTTTCCCTTCGGTCTGCGCCTTGGCCTGATGCTGCAGTGTCCGCGCGGCTACTGGCCGGTGCTGCTGGGGGCGGAATGGCTGCTGATCTTCTGGCTGGCGCAGGAAGTGGCGCTGGCCCATCCGATAATATTGATGATCGGAGGTCTGCTGACCCTGCTGCCGGTGGCGCTGATTTCGCGCTATCGTCACCGGCGCGACTGGCTGACCCTGTTGCGCCAGGGCGGCGCGCTGATCGCCGCCGCGCTCCTGCAATCGCTGCCGTGGCTCGGCGAAGGCAGCGACGGCCTCAACGCCCTGCTGCTGACGTTGACCGGCGGCCTGACGCTGGCGCCGACCTGCCTGGTCATCTGGCACTATCTCACCAGCACCGTCTGGCGTCCGCTGGGACCCGCGCTGGTTTCGCAGCCGGTGAACTGGCGCGGGCGGCACCTGATCTGGTATCTGCTGCTGTTTGTGGTCAGCCTCTGGCTGCAGCTGGGGCTGCCCGCCGAGCTCTCGCGCTTTACGCCGTTCTGCCTGGCGCTGCCGATTATCGCCCTGGCCTGGCACTACGGCTGGCAGGGGGCGCTGATTGCCGCCCTGATGAACGCGATTGCCCTTATCGCCAGCCAGACCTGGCACGACCATCCGGTGGATTTACTGCTCTCCCTGCTGGCGCAAAGCCTGACCGGCCTGCTGCTGGGGGCCAGCATTCAGCGCCTGCGTGAGCTTAATCAGTCGCTGCAAAGCGAGCTGGCGCGCAACCGCCGGCTGGCGGAGCGGCTGCTGGAAACCGAAGAGAGCGTGCGCCGCGACGTGGCGCGCGAGCTGCACGACGATATCGGCCAGACCATCACCGCCATCCGCACCCAGGCCGGGATCGTCCAGCGCCTGGCGCCGGAGAACGGCGGCGTCAGGCAGAGCAGCCAGCTTATCGAGCAGCTCTCCCTGGGCGTCTATGATTCGGTGCGCCGCCTGCTGGGGCGCCTGCGCCCGCGGCAGCTGGACGATCTGACCCTTGAACAGGCGGTACGTTCGCTGATGCGCGAAATGGAGCTCGAAGATCGCGGGATAGTCAGCCACCTCGACTGGCGCATCGATGAACCCGCGTTAAGCGAAAGCCAGCGCGTCACCCTGTTCCGCGTCTGCCAGGAGGGGCTGAACAATATCGTTAAGCACGCCAGCGCCAGCGCGGTTACGCTGCAGGGCTGGCAGCAGGATGGGCGGCTGATGCTGGTGCTTGAGGATGACGGCAGCGGGCTGCCGCCGGGCACCGGACAGCACGGCTTTGGCCTGATCGGCATGCGCGAGCGCGTGACGGCGCTGGGCGGGACCTTAACCATTTCCTGCACCCACGGCACGCGCGTCTGCGTCAGCCTGCCGCTGCGCTACGCCTGAGGAACGATGATGTTCACCTTTATGAAATCCCCCCCTGACGCCGCGCCGATAGTCGATAAGCAGGCCCTCGACGAACGCTATCGCTACTGGCGGCGCCATATTCTGCTGACCATCTGGCTGGGCTACGCGCTGTTCTACTTCACGCGCAAAAGCTTCAACGCCGCGGTGCCGGAAATTCTCGCCAGCAACGTGCTGACCCGCAGCGATATCGGCCTGCTGGCGACGCTGTTTTACATCACCTACGGGCTGTCTAAATTTTTCTCCGGCATCGTCAGCGACCGCTCCAACGCCCGCTACTTTATGGGCCTCGGCCTGATTGCGACCGGCGTGGTCAATATCCTGTTCGGCTTTTCCACCTCGCTGTGGGCCTTTGCGCTGCTGTGGGCGCTGAACGCCTTTTTCCAGGGCTGGGGCTCGCCGGTTTGCGCCCGTCTGCTGACGTCCTGGTACTCCCGTACCGAGCGCGGCGGCTGGTGGGCGCTGTGGAACACCGCCCATAACGTCGGCGGCGCGCTGATCCCGATGGTCATCGGCGCCGCGGCGCTGCACTACGGCTGGCGCGCCGGGATGATGATTGCCGGGATGCTGGCAATCCTCGCCGGGCTGTTTCTCTGCTGGCGGCTGCGCGACCGGCCGCAGGCGGTGGGGCTGCCCGCGGTAGGCGACTGGCGTCACGATGAGCTGGAGATCGCCCAGCAGCAGGAGGGGCAGGGCCTGACGCGCAGGGAGATCCTCTACAAGTACGTACTAACAAACCCCTATATCTGGCTGCTGTCGCTGTGCTACGTGCTGGTTTACGTGGTGCGGGCGGCGATTAACGACTGGGGCAATCTCTATATGTCGGAGACCCTCGGGGTCAATCTGGTGACCGCCAACTCGGCGGTGACCATGTTTGAGCTGGGCGGGTTTATTGGCGCGCTGGTGGCCGGCTGGGGTTCGGACAAGCTGTTCAACGGCAACCGTGGGCCGATGAACCTGATTTTTGCCGCCGGGATAATGCTGTCGGTAGGCGGCCTGTGGCTGATGCCGTTTGCCAGCTACGTGATGCAGGCCGCCTGCTTCTTTACCACCGGCTTCTTTGTCTTCGGCCCGCAGATGCTGATCGGCATGGCGGCGGCGGAGTGCTCACATCGGGACGCGGCGGGC
Source organism: Klebsiella terrigena (assembly GCF_006539725.1). Classification (GTDB taxonomy): domain Bacteria; phylum Pseudomonadota; class Gammaproteobacteria; order Enterobacterales; family Enterobacteriaceae; genus Klebsiella; species Klebsiella terrigena. The sequence continues at coordinate 91,911 of NZ_BJNO01000024.1, forward strand.
GCGGCAACCGGGTTTGTCGGGCTATTTGCCTATCTGGGGGCCTCGCTCTCCGGCTGGCCGCTGGCGCAGGTGATGGACGTCTGGCACTGGAGCGGTTTTTTTGTGGTGATTACTATCGCCGCCGGCATTTCGGCGCTGCTGCTGCTGCCATTTTTAAACGCCCAGGCGCCGAGAACCGCCAGCGAAGCGTGACCTGGCTCTCCTTTTTGCCCCGAGTGTGGCAAAACTAAGAAATTTTCCCGGTTTCACCTGGACGCTGTCTCAGGCAAGCCGCACGGCCAGTTTTTACAATAGCGGTCATTCAATATCATTTTCCCAAAATAATTCATGTTGCAGGAAGGCGGCAGGCGAGCGTCGCCAACGTACCTGAGGCCTGAGGCATCAAGGGAAAACCTGGAGTGTCCTATGCTGGCCTTTCTAAACCAGGTACGTAAACCGACCCTGGATCTGCCGCTCGACGTGCGGCGCAAGATGTGGTTTAAACCGTTCATGCAGTCCTATCTGGTGGTCTTCATCGGCTACCTGACCATGTACCTGATCCGCAAGAACTTTAACATCGCCCAGAACGACATGATCTCGACCTACGGGTTGAGCATGACGCAGCTGGGGATGATTGGTCTGGGCTTCTCCATCACCTACGGCGTGGGTAAAACGCTGGTCTCCTACTATGCTGACGGCAAGAATACCAAGCAGTTCCTGCCGTTTATGCTGATCCTCTCCGCCATCTGTATGCTCGGCTTCAGCGCCAGCATGGGCGCCGGGTCGACCAGCCTGTTCCTGATGATCGCCTTCTATGCGCTGAGCGGCTTCTTCCAGAGCACCGGCGGCTCGTGCAGCTACTCGACGATTACCAAATGGACGCCGCGACGCAAGCGCGGATCGTACCTCGGGATGTGGAATATCTCCCACAACCTCGGCGGCGCGGGCGCGGCAGGGGTCGCGCTGTTTGGCGCCAACTACCTGTTCGACGGCCACGTCATCGGGATGTTTATCTTCCCGTCGATTATCGCGCTGATCGTCGGCTTTATCGGCCTGCGTTTTGGCAGCGACTCCCCTGAATCCTACGGCCTCGGCAATGCCGAAGAGCTGTTCGGGGAGGAGATCAGCGAAGAGGATAAAGAAACCGAAGATAGCGCGATGACCAAGTGGCAGATCTTCGTCGAGTACGTGCTGAAAAACAAAGTTATCTGGCTGCTGTGCTTCTCCAATATTTTCCTCTACGTGGTGCGTATCGGCATCGACCAGTGGTCAACCGTTTACGCGTTCCAGGAGCTGAAGCTGTCAAAAGAGGTGGCGATTCAGGGCTTCACCCTGTTTGAAGTCGGTGCGCTGGTCGGCACCCTGCTGTGGGGCTGGCTGTCGGATCTGGCTAACGGCCGCCGGGCGCTGGTTGCCTGCGTCGCGCTGGCGCTGATCATTGCGACGCTCGGCGTTTACCAGCATGCCAGCAATCAGTATGTCTATCTGATGTCGCTGTTTGCCCTCGGCTTTTTAGTCTTTGGCCCGCAGCTGCTGATCGGCGTCGCCGCCGTCGGTTTTGTGCCGAAAAAGGCGATTGGCGCAGCGGACGGCATCAAAGGCACCTTCGCCTACCTGATTGGCGACAGCTTCGCCAAGCTGGGCCTCGGGATGATCGCCGACGGCACGCCGGTCTTCGGTCTCACCGGCTGGGCGGGCACCTTCGCGGCGCTGGACGCGGCGGCCATTGGCTGTATCTGCCTGATGGCCATCGTGGCGGTATTTGAAGAACGTAAAATTCGCCGCGAGAAGAAGAAACAACGATTGCAGACCGCCTGAGGCTTCAGGTATGAGTAACTTTGCCCGGCCTTCCCGCCGGGCTTTTTTTATATCTGCTGTAAAGGAGGGGCATTTAGGCCGCTCCTGACCTGGCGATGGTTTTTTGATGGCTTCATCCCTATTTGGAGAAGAACTACCCGGATAGTAGGCATGCGTAAAATCAACGGAGGAAATGAATACGCTGGCAATGACATTTTCATAATCTCCCATCGTTATCAATAAAGAATGCGTCTATGTACTGCTTGCCGTTCAGGCCATAATAGATGTTGTATTGATAACCGTTTATCCCGTTTCTCCCAACTGCCGTTGGCGGGTCTCTTACAGCTACCCCCTTAGTCATCCCCCGAATTTAGCCGGTTAAGCGCTCGCGTCCGCAGGCCTGGCTGCATGTCGTTTTTCCCTTTTTTCAGTTCACTAATCTGGCGCTGCCTGCTGTCGAGACCGGATGTTTCCCGCTATGATGAGCGGCTGATTTAAGGAGAACGTATGGTCTGGATAATACTGGCAACGCTTGGCGTGGTGTTTGTGGTCGGATTTCGGGTGTTGACCTCTGATTCCCGCCGGGCGATCAAACGCTTAAACGAACGACTGGGGATCACGCCGGTTGCGATTGAGTCGATGATCGACCAGTTTGGTAAAACGGCTGGAACCGAGTTTATTCGCTACCTTGAGCGCCCCGATGAGGCCCATCTGCAGAATGCTGCGCAGGTGCTGCTAATCTGGCAGGTCTGCATTGTTGATGGCAGCGAAGAGAATCTGAACAGCTGGTACCGTCTGCTGCGTAAAGCCCGGCTTGCCGCGCCAATCACCGATGCGCAAATCCGCCTGACGCTTGGCTTTATGCGTGAAATAGAGCCCGATCCGCAGGAGCTAAACGCTTTCCAGCTGCGCTATAACCAGCTCTTCCTGCCGGAAGAGGGGGTGTTTTATCTGCATTAATATCACGAGTCATTGCGCTTCCTATTTGTCTCGTCGTTGAATTTATCCATGAATTACGCAGTGGCTATCTGACTGAGCGTGGTAATGAAAGAAAAGTTGTCAAAACGTTAAATTCGTCACAATTTTGATGATAGACTGCGCTGCTTTTCCGTACGTTTTTAGCTTCAGGTTACGTCATGACAGAACATATCCGCACCACGAGCAAATCGCAGACCAATGAAATTTCACGGCCAAACTGGTCGGCGGTTTTTGCGGTGGCCTTTTGCGTCGCCTGCCTGATAACCGTTGAGTTCCTGCCGGTGAGCCTGTTGACGCCGATGGCGCAGGATTTAGGCATTTCCGAGGGGATGGCCGGACAGTCGGTCACCACGACCGCATTTGTAGCGATGTTTGCCAGCCTGTTTATTACGACCCTTATCCGCACCACCGATCGCCGCTACGTGGTGATCCTGTTTTCCGTGCTGCTGACGCTCTCCTGCCTGCTGGTCTCCTTTGCCAACAGCTTTTGGCTGCTGCTGGTAGGTCGCGCCTGCCTGGGGCTGGCGTTAGGGGGATTCTGGGCGATGTCGGCGTCGCTGACCATGCGTCTGGTTCCGATGCGGGTGGTGCCAAAAGCGCTGTCGGTTATCTTCGGAGCGGTGTCGATTGCGCTGGTGATTGCCGCGCCGCTGGGCAGTTTCCTCGGCGGTATTATCGGCTGGCGCAACGTCTTTAACGCGGCGGCGGTAATGGGCGTGCTGTGCACGATTTGGGTGTTGAAGGTGCTGCCTTCGCTGCCTGGTGAAGCGCCGCATCAGCAGCAAAACATGCTGAGCCTGCTGAAGCGTCCCGGCGTAATGGCCGGGATGTGCGCTATTTTCATGGCCTTCGCCGGCCAGTTTTCCTTCTTTACCTACATTCGTCCGGTCTATATGACCCTCGCGGGCTTTGACGTTGATGGCCTGACGCTGGTGCTGTTGAGCTTTGGGATTGCCAGCTTTGTCGGGACCTCGCTGTCGTCGATGCTCCTGAAGCGCTCGGTGAAAACCGCCTTAGCGACTGCGCCTCTGGTTCTGGCGGCCAGCGCGGCGGTGCTGGTGCTGTGGGGAGAAAGTCAGATTGTGGCCTCCACGGTGGCGATTATCTGGGGCTTTTCTTTCGCCCTGATCCCGGTGGGCTGGTCAACGTGGATCACCCGTTCGCTGTCAGACCAGGCGGAAAAGGCCGGTTCGATCCAGGTTGCGGTGATTCAGCTGGCGAATACCTGCGGGGCCGCGGTTGGCGGCGTGGCGCTCGACCACCTGGGCCTGCTGTCGCCGCTGATTATCTCGGGCGCCCTGATGCTGCTGACCGGGCTGCTGGTGGCAACGAAGGTGCGGATCTAGCTGTCGTTACCCCGGGGCGCAGCGCCGGCCGGGCAACCAAACCCGGGCCGGGCATTCACGCCGCGACCCGGGACTGCTTTCTGACTTAGAACCAC
>NZ_BJNO01000025.1 GCF_006539725.1 Klebsiella terrigena
AGGGCCCCGCTGCACGATTTTCTATGACTAAACGTTCAGTGTTGCGAAGAGACGGACGGGTGAGGGCAGTAACCACCGGGTCTCTTAGTTAACAAACAGAGGTACAAACGCGAGACCTCCGGCTTCCTCACTTTATCTTGATAACCCTGCCATTCGCCCGTGTTAATACTTTGTTGAAGGCACTACACTGAAGGCCGGAGGAACCCATGACCCTGTCTTTTACAACCCACTGGCGTGATGAACTGCCAGATTTCTACACCGCCCTGACCCCGACGCCGCTGAGCAACGCGCGGCCGATCTGGCACAACGCACCGCTGGCGCAGACGTTGGGCGTGCCTGAGGCGCTATTTCAGCCGTCAACGGGCGCCGGCGTTTGGGGCGGCGAAACGCTGCTACCCGGCATGTCGCCGCTGGCGCAGGTCTATAGCGGCCATCAGTTCGGCTCCTGGGCCGGGCAGCTGGGCGACGGCCGCGGGATCCTGCTGGGCGAGCAGCAGCTGCCCGATGGCCGGCGAATGGACTGGCATCTGAAGGGCGCCGGGCTCACGCCCTATTCGCGAATGGGCGACGGGCGCGCGGTGCTGCGTTCGACGATCCGCGAAGGCCTGGCATCGGAAGCGATGCACGCTCTGGGCATACCCACCACCCGCGCGCTGTCGATCGTGACCAGCGACACGCCGGTGTATCGTGAAACCGTCGAGCAGGGAGCGATGCTGATGCGTATCGCTGAGAGCCACGTGCGCTTTGGCCACTTCGAGCACTTTTACTATCGCCGGGAGGCCGAAAAGGTGCAGCAGCTGGCCGACTACGTGATTCGTCATCACTGGCCTGAGCTCGACGGAGAGGCGGATAAGTACATTCTGTGGTTCCGCGACGTTGTCGCCAGAACGGCGACGCTTATCGCCAGCTGGCAAACGGTAGGCTTTGCGCATGGGGTAATGAATACCGATAACATGTCGATTCTCGGCCTGACGATGGACTACGGCCCGTACGGGTTCCTTGATGACTTCAAGCCTGATTTCATCTGCAACCATTCGGATTACCAGGGGCGCTATAGCTTTGAGAATCAGCCGGCGGTAGGGCTGTGGAATCTGCAGCGTCTGGCGCAGTCGCTGTCGCCGTTCATCAGCGCCGATGCGCTAAATGCGGCCCTGGATGGCTACCAGCACGCGCTGCTGAGCGCCTACGGCCGCCGCATGCGCGACAAGCTTGGCCTGTTTACCCCGCAGCAGGGCGATAACGATCTGCTGGACGGTCTGTTTGCGCTGATGATACGCGAAGGCAGCGATTACACCCGCACCTTCAGGATGCTGAGCGCCAGCGAGCAGCTCAGCGCCGCCTCGCCGCTGCGCGATGAGTTTATCGATCGCGCCGCCTTTGATAGCTGGTTCGACGGCTACCGTGCGCGCCTGCGTGATGAGCAGATTGATGATGCGCAGCGTCAGCAGCGCATGCGTTCCGTCAACCCGGCGCTGGTGCTACGTAACTGGCTGGCGCAGCGGGCCATCGAGCAGGCGGAACAGGGGAATACCGGCGAGCTGGAGCGGCTGCACGAGGCGCTGGCTCAGCCGTTTATCGACCGGGAAGATGATTACGTCAGCCGCCCGCCGGACTGGGGAAAAGGGCTGGAAGTCAGCTGCTCCAGCTGATACGCCGGTGCAATCGGGTGCCGTGCTCTCCTCGCGTCAGGCGGCGGGGAGGGCTATTTTGTCAGGATCAGCTTACCGGCATGGGTTTGGCGCAGCAGATAGCGCTGGCCGTCATGCTCGATAACCACCCGACCTTCGGGACCTAGCAGCACCCGGCTGCAAATTTTACGATCCGTGGCGACAGGGTAAGGGGCATTGTCTTTTGTTTTTTCAGCTGTGGCAGTGTTATCCATTCGCGTCATAGCACCAAAAATAAAAATAAAAGTAACAATGATAATCATTATCAGTAATGTTAATTTTCACGGCAAGCGTTTTTTATCAAAGTACTATATTTGGCAGGCTGGCGGTGGGGATATTCCGGCGCGAGGGGGGGAGAATTCCCACCGCATGCGCGGTGGGAGAGCGCGGCTACAGGCGAGTGGCGGTTGCCGCAGCCAGTTCAGCCAGCAGGCGCTCGCTGTCTTCCCAGCTCAGGCACGGGTCGGTAATCGACTGACCCCAGGTCAGCGGCTGTCCGGCGACCACTTTCTGCGTGCCTTCCTGCAGGAAGCTTTCCGCCATGATGCCGGCGATAGCCGTCGAACCGTCGCGGATCTGCTGACACACGTTCTCGCACACTTCTAACTGGCGACGATGCTGCTTCTGGCAGTTGCCGTGGCTGAAGTCCACCACCAGCTGCTCCGGCAGATCAAACTCGCGCAGCTCATCGCAGGCGGCGCTAATATCCGCCGCATGATAATTTGGCCGTTTGCCGCCGCGCATAATGATATGCCCGTAAGGGTTGCCACTGGTCTGATAGATGGTCATCTGACCCTGCTTGTCCGGAGAGAGGAACATGTGGCTGGCGCGGGATGCGCGAATCGCATCAACGGCGATGCGCGTGTTGCCATCGGTCCCGTTTTTGAATCCGACCGGGCAGGAGAGCGCGGAGGCCATCTCGCGGTGGATTTGGCTCTCGGTGGTGCGCGCGCCGATGGCGCCCCAGCTGATCAGATCGGCAATAAACTGTCCGGTCACCATATCGAGGAATTCGGTGGCGGTTGGCACGCCCAGCTCGTTGATCTGCAGCAGCAGGCGACGCGCTACTTCGATACCGTGATTGACCCGATAGCTGCCGTTCAGGTCAGGGTCGGAGATCAAACCCTTCCAGCCGACAACGGTGCGCGGTTTTTCAAAATAGGTGCGCATCACGATTTCCAGCTGCGGCTGGTAGCGCTCGCGCATCGCCTGCAGGCGCTGCGCATACTCCAGCGCGGCCTCGGTGTCGTGAATGGAACATGGGCCAATAACCACCAGCAGGCGGCGATCTTCACCGTTAAGGATCTTTTCAATTCGGCGGCGGGAAGCGGAGACGTGTGCCGCGACATCGGCAGATACGGGATGCCGCTGGGCCAGCTCCGCAGGCGTTACCAGGCTTTCAATGCGCGCGGTACGCAGTTCGTCTGTTTTATTCATTGGGGTCTCAAAAATCTGTTTCTTCCGCGACGAAACTGCCGGGAAGTGATGCGCATCACGATAAACCAATCCCCGCTTATTGCAAGAGCGGGGGATGATCCTGTATAGGCCACGGGTGATAGCATAAACAAATTTTCAATAATGTACTAGTGTGTTAGTACATTCTTCGATTCAGCCCCATAATGTCCATGATTTTCGTCGCGATTTCCTCTACCGAATAGTTGGTACTATTCAGGCAGGGAATTTTATTTTTGCGGTACAGGGCCTCCACCTCGGTGACCTCCATTCGACACTGGCGCATCGAAGCATAGCGGCTGTTTTCCCGACGCTCTTCGCGGATCGCCGCCAGGCGCTCCGGATTAATGGTCAGGCCGAACAGCTTGTGCTGGAGAGGTTTGAGCGAGGCGGGCAGGATTAAATTATCCATATCGTCGGCGATAAACGGATAGTTGGCGGCGCGGATACCGTACTGCATGGCCAAATACAGGCTGGTCGGCGTTTTGCCGCAGCGTGAGACCCCCAGCAGGATCACCTGCGCCTGATCGAGATTGCGCAGCGAGATACCATCGTCGTGGGCGAGGGTGTAGTCAATAGCGGCAATACGCGCATCGTACTTGTTCAGGTTACCCGGCGTCAGGCCGTGTGTACGATGAGCGATCGGCGTGGGGTCGAGGCGCAGCTCCTGCTGCAGCGGCGCCACCAGCGCCTGCACGATATCCTGACAGAATCCTTCACTTTGCACGATAATGTCGCGAATTTCCGGGATCACAATGGAGTAAAAAACCAGCGGACGGATACCGCTTTGCTGATAGATCGCGTCGATTTGCTCCTTCACCGCCCGCGCCCGGCTGATGTTCTCCACGAACGGCAGGGTAACGCTGCTGATAGCGACCGGAAACTGCGACATCACCGCGTGCCCCAGCACCTCGGCGGTAATGGCCGTCCCGTCGGAAATATAAAATACGTGGCGATCTACAGCACTTTCCATTTTGACCATCCGGTATAATGAGTTTAATTACCTGAAAGCAGTTATTAAATTTAAGCATATCCGTTTATGTTTTGTCTCACTTTAAAAATGAAACGCTATTTTTATTTTTAATGAAAAGGTAGGTTCATTTTTGCCTGCTGGTTATTTTTTGTCTCTTATTGCAGCAGATTCAAGAAGAATCATTGAGTTAGCTATATCAGGTGAACTGTCCTAAAAAAGAAAAAATAATTTGCTTGAACGATTCACCGTTTTTTTCAGCCGCGTAAATATGTCAGGATAAATCCCGTAGTTGATCGTGAGTTTTTTATCACTGGTATTAAATCACAAAAGGATTGTCTCGATGTCCAACAATGGCTCGTCACCGCTGGTGCTTTGGTATAACCAACTCGGCATGAATGATGTAGACAGAGTTGGGGGCAAAAATGCCTCCCTTGGTGAAATGATCACTAATCTGTCCGGTATGGGTGTTAGCGTACCGAACGGATTTGCCACCACCGCTGATGCCTTCAATCAGTTCCTGGACCAAAGCGGCGTAAACCAGCGCATTTATGAACTGCTGGATAAAACCGACATTGACGACGTTTCCGCATTAGCGAAAGCGGGGGGACAGATCCGTCAGTGGATCATCGATACCCCGTTCCAGAGCGAACTGGAAGACGCGATTCGCGATGCCTATAAGCAGCTGTCCGCCGACAACGCTGAGGCCTCTTTTGCCGTGCGCTCCTCCGCCACGGCTGAAGATATGCCCGATGCCTCCTTCGCCGGGCAGCAAGAGACATTCCTGAACGTGCAGGGCTTCGATGCCGTGCTCGTCGCAGTGAAGCACGTGTTTGCTTCGCTGTTTAACGATCGTGCGATCTCCTATCGCGTGCATCAGGGTTACGATCACCGCGGCGTGGCGCTATCCGCTGGGGTGCAGCGCATGGTCCGCTCCGACCTCGCCTCGTCCGGCGTCATGTTCTCCATCGATACCGAATCCGGTTTCGACCAGGTGGTGTTTATCACCTCAGCCTGGGGCCTGGGGGAAATGGTGGTGCAGGGCGCGGTCAACCCGGATGAATTCTACGTCCATAAGCCAACGCTGGAAGCTGGTCGTCCTGCTATCGTGCGCAGAACCATGGGATCGAAAAAAATCCGCATGATTTATGCGCCGACCCAGGAGCATGGCAAGCAGGTGCGTATTGAGGATGTGCCGCAGGCGCAGCGCGATATTTTCTCGTTGACCGACGAGGAAGTGCAGGAGCTGGCGAAGCAGGCGGTGCAGATCGAGAAGCACTACGGGCGTCCGATGGATATCGAGTGGGCGAAAGATGGCCATACCGGCGAGCTGTTTATCGTCCAGGCCCGTCCGGAAACCGTGCGCTCGCGCGGCCAGGTCATGGAGCGCTATACGCTGCATGCCCAAGGGCAGATTGTCGCCGAAGGGCGTGCCATCGGTCACCGCATTGGCGCGGGCCCGGTGAAGGTTATCCATGATATCAGCGAGATGAACCGCATCGAGCCGGGCGACGTCCTGGTTACCGACATGACCGACCCGGACTGGGAACCGATCATGAAGAAAGCGGCGGCCATCGTGACCAACCGCGGCGGGCGTACCTGCCACGCGGCGATTATCGCCCGTGAGCTGGGGATCCCGGCAGTGGTGGGCTGCGGCGACGCCACCGATCGCATCCAGGAAAACCAGAACGTGACCGTTTCCTGTGCGGAAGGCGATACCGGCTACGTCTATGCTGAGCTGCTGGACTTCAGTATCAAGAGCTCCAGCGTGGGCGAAATGCCCGACCTGCCGCTGAAAATTATGATGAACGTCGGTAACCCGGACCGGGCGTTTGACTTCGCCTGCCTGCCAAACGAAGGCGTAGGTCTGGCGCGCCTGGAGTTCATCATCAACCGGATGATTGGCGTTCACCCGCGCGCGCTGCTGGAGTTCGATGACCAGGAGCCTGGCCTGCAGAACGAAATCCGCGAGCTGATGAAAGGCTACGATTCACCGAGAGAGTTCTACGTCGGTCGCCTGACGGAAGGGATCGCCACCCTGGGGGCGGCATTCTATCCGAAACGCGTTATCGTGCGCCTGTCCGACTTCAAATCTAACGAATACGCCAACCTGGTGGGCGGCGAGCGCTATGAGCCGGAAGAAGAGAACCCAATGCTCGGCTTCCGCGGCGCCGGCCGCTACGTTTCCGACAGCTTCCGCGACTGTTTTGCGCTGGAGTGCGATGCGGTTAAGCGCGTGCGTAACGACATGGGGCTGAGCAACGTCGAGATCATGGTGCCGTTCGTCCGTACCGTCGCCCAGGCGAAAGCGGTAGTGGAAGAGCTGGAGCGTCAGGGCCTGAAACGCGGCGAGAACGGCCTCAAAATCATCATGATGTGTGAAATTCCATCCAATGCCCTGCTGGCGGAACAGTTCCTTGAGTACTTTGACGGCTTCTCTATCGGCTCGAACGATATGACGCAGCTGGCACTGGGCCTGGATCGCGACTCTGGCGTTGTTTCTGAGCTGTTTGACGAACGTAACGACGCGGTGAAAGCGCTGCTGTCGATGGCGATTCGCGCGGCGAAGAAGCAGGGTAAATATGTCGGTATTTGCGGGCAGGGCCCGTCCGACCACGAGGACTTTGCTGCCTGGCTGATGGAAGAGGGGATTGATAGTCTGTCCCTGAACCCGGACACCGTGGTGCAAACCTGGCTTGGTCTGGCTGAGCTCAAAAAATAACGCACCTTTGCCCATGCAAACCCCGCCGCTAATGGCGGGGTTTTTTATTTTAATAGCCTCCTGGTCAGGTATTTTGCGGTCAGGCATATAGAGCGGAAAGAACAGTTCGTTTTCCTGGTGCGCCTGCGCCCTTCCTGCCAGACAGCTATATCAAGGCTGAACGCTTTACAGCGATGAAAAAGGAAACATAGCGTATCGGGACGTACAGAAGGAGATGACGGCCATAAGCTGTTCAACTGTGGCGAAGGAAACAAGAGATAATCAGACTAAATAACTGCGCCTTCGTAGATACAGGTAAAATGATTAAGAAAGTAAATTATGCCGCAACTTTATTCATCAAGATTATGATGGATGCAGCTTTAATTCATCGGTATGTATATTTTGATTTTTCTATAATATCTAATTCTTGAGGTTACCTTCACTTCTGTGATTTATTATGTTCTCAACTTAGGAGAGGGCTAAAAATCATGGCAATTCCTGCTTATTTGTGGCTGAAAGATGATGGCGGCGCGCTTATTAAAGGGGGTGTCGATGTTCTTAATCGAGAGTCCAGCATTGAGATTAAGGGGTTTCATCACAACTTAATGATTCCTACTGATAATGCGACAGGGAAAGTAACAGGTACACGAATGCATTCACCGATGCTGTTAGTGAAAGAGTTCGATTATTCCAGCCCATATCTTTATAAAGCGGTAAGTACGGGGCAAAATCTGACTTCAGCAGAGATTAAATGGTACAAAATTAATGATGCTGGTCAGGAAGTTGAGTATTTTAACATGTTTCTTGAGGAGGTTCGGATCGTCTCTATTTCTCCCTCTATGGCTTCACCAGACAACCCGAATGAGAATCATATGGAAACCCTGGAGCTTCGCTACGAGAAAATTACGTGGAAACACTGCGATGGCAATATTATGCATACTGATGCATGGAACCAGCGTCAGACGGCGTAACGGAGGGCTGCATGGACACGACTGAAGAGCTTAACGGTACCTACTTCTATCACGGCCACGCTAATGTTGCGCGGGAAGAGCTGTTTTGGCTTATTTTTCTGGAGATTTTTGCCAGTCGTACCGGTATTGCAATAGAAACGGCTGCTATGATTTTATCCGGGCAGCCTATTTTACCTAAACCTAAAGGATTGGGTAAATCAACGTCTCGGACCAGCATTGCATCAAAAATGGCACGCCGGATATTTAAGGACAGACGTTTTTCTGAAAATATTCGCGTAGCAACATCCGTTGGTTTTGGAAGTGCAAGATATACAACTAAAATGGGTACAGTTGTCGGGCGTGCTGTTCCGTATCTTGGATATGCACAGGCTGTAGTCATTATGATGCACGTTGCTAAAGATACAAGGAACAAATATAACATGATTGCAAGGGCTGCAGATCGTATAGGATGGGCATATTTCTGATGGTTGATGAAAGAGAGATACTTCAATACCTCACCGATAAGTACAGTGAAAGAAAACAGCCTGTACAGAAAAACTGGACGTTTCAAGAGTATTTCAATTTCGTCGATGAAGAACTAGAAGAAATGCTCATTGATTTATTTACCCGATACAATATCAGGTATGATGGCTTCAATTTATATCATTACTTCGAGCCTGAACGTCCCTGGTGGAAGGGTAAGCCTCCTGAAAGAAAGCTTAAACCACTTACCGTAGAAATGATCATTGAATCTGCCAGGGCTGGTGTATGGCTCTATGAGTAAGAAAAGCGTCCATCAGGAGGCGCTCTATCGCGGTGTCACCGTTAGGATTTCAGGCAAAAAAATGCCCATCGTGGGAGATGGGCAAAGACTACACACAGCAATTCGTTGTTTCACTCAGGGGATTTCCATGCTTATAAATCAATATGTTGATTTATAACCGTGCTCATATAGTAGACACGGGGACTTTTTGCGTCGATCGGATTCCTCTCAATAGTTAAATTGAAGTGAAGAATATGCGTGGGATATGTAGCGAAAGGTACGGTGAGGGCGTCAGGCAGGCATGAATGTATAAGATTTATTTATGTTTAAGGCGGGTTTCCCCGCCTTGATATGCGCTGTCAGGGCTTACTTGTCGCTTTTGATATTGCCGGCATTAAGCTCGGTGAGCTCGGCCAGCACCTGCTCGGGGTCTTTCGGCGGCGGCGGAACTTCGTGCACCCAGGCGTCGTACAGTCGCCATGACACGGCGAGCAGGACCGGGCCGATAAACAGGCCAATCATGCCAAAGGCAATCAGGCCGCCGATAACGCCGGAGAGGATCAGGATCATCGGCAGATCGGCACCCATGCGAATAAGCATCGGACGAATGACGTTATCCATTGTTCCCACCACGCAGCTCCACACCAGCAGCACGGTGCCCCAGGTGGTATCGCCGCTGTAGTACAGCCAGATAATGGACGGGATGAGCACGATCAACGGCCCCAGCTGAACGAGGCAGGTGAAGATCATCACCACCGTCAGCAGCGCGGCGTAAGGCACGCCGGTGACCGCCAGGCCGATGCCGCCCAGTACCGCCTGAGTCAGGGCGGTAACCACCACCCCCAGCGCCACGGCGCGAATGGCCTGTCCTGCCAACAGTACCGCGGCATCACCGCGCTTGGCCGCCAGGCGGGTGGCGAAATAGCGGAAGCCATAGGCCACTTTTTCACCCTGCCAGTAGAGCAGGGCGCTGAACAGCAGCATCAGCCCGCAGTAGACCAGCAGTTTGCCAATGTGCGCCGCCTGTCCCACAAACCAGGTGGTGGTGGTGCCGATATAGGGCCGAATTTTGGCCATGATCGCCGCGCCCCCCATATCCAGCAGGCCATGCCATGCGGAGTAGAGCTTGCCGCCGATCAGCGGGATGCTGTTCAGCCAGGCAAAATCCGGCAGGCTCACGCTACCGGTGGTAAACATTTTAATCAGCGGCGCGCTGTTATCGACCAGGCTGTTGACCAGCAGCGCGATCGGGATAACGAACAGCAGGAATAACAGCACGGTCATGACCAGCACCGCGAGGGCGCGTTTGCCAAGCAGCAGCCGCTGCAGGCGGAGAAGTACCGGCCAGGTGGCAATGACCACGGTGCCTGCCCAGGCAAATGACAGAATAAAGGGCTGTACGACCCACAGGCAGGAAACAATAATCAGGGACAAAAACAGCACCGATAGCAGAACCTGCGGGATATCCCGGGGCTGACGATCGTTAATCATAGAGAAATTTTACCTTTCCAGTGGCGCCAAAAGGCTGACGCAGCGTAATTCCATGTACGGATAATAATACCAATAATTTCGCGAGCCTGATTCTGCACATAAATCTGGTGGGCGCATATGAAAAAAATGTGATAAAAAGTTGACTGCACTACGCAATCGTTTAGTTACCCACACACAAAATCATCCAGGATACCTCGAACCGGCAGGTGAAAGCTCGCGACGTTTGCCTAAGTCAACGTTCGGCGCAGCAAAAGCGGCTGACGAAAGCGCTCCGAAGGATGAAGTTTTTACAACACAACATAGTCAGGCAGGGTCAAGCGTTATGATCCCACAAATTTCTCAAGCACCAGGCGTCGTTCAGCTGGTATTGAATTTTTTGCAGGTACTGGAGCAACAAGGTTTTACCGGCGATACCGCCACCAGCTATGCCGACAGGCTGACGATGGCGACGGATAACAGCATCTATCAGCTGCTGCCGGACGCGATTTTATTCCCTCGCTCTACGGCGGACGTCGCGCTGCTGGCGAGAGTGGCGGCGGATGAGCGTTTTAAAACGCTGGTCTTTACGCCACGCGGCGGCGGCACCGGCACCAACGGCCAGTCGCTGAACGCGGGAATAGTCGTTGATATGTCCCGCTATATGAACCGCATTATCGAAATTAACCCGGAAGAAGGCTGGGTTAGGGTCGAAGCCGGGGTCATTAAAGATCAGCTCAACCAATATCTTAAGCCGTACGGCTACTTTTTCGCGCCGGAGCTGTCAACCAGCAACCGCGCCACCCTCGGCGGAATGATCAATACCGATGCCTCCGGCCAGGGGTCGCTGGTGTACGGTAAAACCTCCGATCACGTGCTGGGCGTGCGCTCGGTGCTGATGGGGGGCGATATTCTGGATACCCAGGCCATTCCCGCAGCCCTGGCAGAAACCCTGGCAAACGAGCAGTCGGCAATCGGGCGCATTTACCGCACCGTCTACCAGCGCTGCAAAGCGCAGCGCCAGCTGATTATCGATAAATTCCCCAAACTTAACCGCTTCCTGACCGGCTACGATCTGCGCCACGTCTTTAATGACGATCTCAGCGAATTCGACCTGACGCGGGTATTAACCGGTTCGGAAGGGACGCTGGCGTTTATTACCGAAGCGCGTCTCGACATCACCCGACTGCCGAAGGTACGTCGGCTGGTGAACGTTAAGTATGATTCGTTTGACTCGGCGCTGCGCAATGCGCCGTTTATGGTGGCGGCCAACGCGCTGTCGGTGGAAACCGTCGACTCGAAGGTGCTCAACCTCGCGCGCGAGGATATTGTCTGGCACTCCGTCAGCGAACTGATCGCCGACGTGCCGGATAAAGAGATGCTGGGGCTGAACATCGTCGAGTTTTCCGGCGATGACGTCGAGCTAATCGACGGCCAGGTGGCTTCGCTGTGTCAGCGCCTGGATCGGCTGATCGCGCAGGGTGAAGCCGGCGTCATCGGCTGGCAGGTATGCGGCGAGCTGGACGGCGTTGAGCGTATCTATGCGATGCGTAAAAAGGCGGTAGGGCTGCTGGGTAACGCGAAGGGCGCGGCTAAACCGATTCCCTTTGCCGAAGATACCTGCGTGCCGCCGGAGCATCTGGCGGATTACATCGTCGAGTTTCGCGCGCTGCTGGACGCCCACGGCCTGAGCTACGGCATGTTTGGTCACGTTGATGCCGGGGTGCTGCACGTGCGCCCGGCGCTGGATATGTGCGATCCTCAGCAGGAAGTGCTGATGAAGCGGATCTCCGATCAAGTGGTCGCCCTGACGGCCAAATACGGCGGCCTGCTGTGGGGTGAGCACGGGAAGGGGTTCCGCGCCGAGTACAGCCCGGCGTTCTTTGGCGACGAGCTCTACGGCGAGCTGCGGAAAGTGAAGGCGGCATTTGACCCGGATAACCGCCTTAACCCGGGTAAAATTTGCCCGCCGGAAGGCGTCGATGCGCCGATGATGAAGGTGGACGCGGTGAAACGCGGCACCTTCGATCGCCAGATCCCTATCGCCGTACGCAGCTCATGGCGCGGGGCGATGGAGTGTAACGGCAACGGCCTGTGCTTTAACTTTGATGTTAAAAGCCCGATGTGCCCGTCGATGAAGGTGAGCAATCATCGTATCCATTCGCCAAAAGGCCGGGCAACGCTGGTGCGCGAGTGGCTGCGTCTGCTGGCCGATCGGGGTATCGATCCCAACCAGCTGGAGAGCCAGCTGACGGAGAAACGCGCCAGCCTGCGCGAGCTTATCGAGCGTACCCGCAACAGCTGGCACGCGCGCAAGGGCGAGTATGACTTCTCCCATGAGGTCAAAGAGGCGATGTCCGGCTGCCTGGCCTGTAAAGCCTGCTCTACCCAGTGTCCGATTAAAATCGACGTTCCGGAGTTCCGTTCGCGCTTCCTGCAGCTTTACCACAGCCGCTATCTGCGCCCGGTGCGCGACCATCTGGTAGCGACGGTGGAATCCTACGCGCCGTTGATGGCGCAGGCGCCGAAAACCTTTAACTTCTTTATTAACCAGCCGTGGATGCGCAAGCTGTCGGAGAAGCACATCGGGATGGTGGATTTACCGCTGCTCTCTACACCGTCGCTGAAGCAGCAAATGGTCGGCCACCGTTCGGCGAATATGACGCTGGAGCAGCTTGAAACGCTGAGCGCCGAGCAAAAGGCCAAAATGGTGCTGGTGGTGCAGGATCCGTTCACCAGCTACTACGATGCGCAGGTGGTGGCTGATTTTATCCGGCTGGTGGAAAAGGTCGGCTATCAGCCGGTGCTGCTGCCGTTCTCACCAAACGGCAAGGCGCAGCATATTAAAGGCTTCCTGTCGCGTTTCGCCCGTACGGCGCAGAAAACGGCGGACTTCCTCAACCGGATGGCGCAGCTCGAGATCCCGATGGTTGGCGTCGATCCGGCCCTGGTGCTGTGCTATCGCGATGAATACAACCAGACGCTGGGCGATAAGCGCGGCGACTTCCGCGTGATGCTGGTGCATGAATGGCTGCCGCAGGCGCTGCCTGAAAACGCGGTGCAGGATAACGGCGGCGAGGCGTGGTATCTGTTTGGCCACTGCACGGAGGTCACGGCGCTCCCGGCGGCCCCGAAACAGTGGGCCGAAATTTTTGCGCGCTTTGGCGCGAAGCTGGAAAACGTCAGCGTGGGCTGCTGTGGCATGGCCGGAACCTACGGCCATGAGGTTAAAAACCATGCCAACTCGCTGGCGATTTACGCGCTTTCCTGGCAACAGGCGATTCAGCGTTTGCCGCGCAACCGCTGTCTGGTGACCGGTTACTCCTGTCGTAGTCAGGTTAAGCGTATTGAAGGCAGCGGCGTACGTCACCCGCTGCAGGCGCTGCTGGAGATTATTGGATGATTTGGAAACGTCAGACCACGCTGGAACAGCTCAACGGCATGGGCGAGGGCAATATGGTGGGTCTGCTGGATATCCGCTTTGATGTGTTTACCGATGACACTATTGAAGCCACGATGCCGGTAGACAGCCGTACCCATCAGCCGTTCGGCCTGCTGCACGGCGGCGCGTCGGTGGTGCTGGCAGAAACGCTGGGTTCGGTTGCCGGCTATTTATGCAGCGAGGGCGAGCAAAAGGTGGTGGGGCTTGAGGTTAACGCTAACCATATCCGTTCGGTCCGCGGTGGTCGGGTGCGTGGCGTCTGTAAAGCGCTGCACGTCGGGTCTCGCCATCAGGTGTGGCAGATTGAAATATCCGACGAGCAGGGGCGTCTGTGCTGCTCGTCGCGGCTGACGACGGCGGTGGTTTAAGAGCGCGCTCGCCGCCTGAGGTGATATATGGGGGAAAGTATTCCCCCATATTCTTTATAGCGATTCATCCTTAATTGTTTCGCTCGGTCCATTCTTCTGCACCGAGGCAATTCCTTTTTTGGCCGCATCCTTCGAGGAATACATTTCACTGGTGGCGATAGTTTCGTGGTTATCGGCCTTCAGTAAGAAATACCAGGGTTGGGACACGCTCTTCTCTGACTTCTTAATGACGTAATACCCCATCTTTTACCTCTTTTGACGTTAACAGCTCCCCATGATATGTAGACTATGGCGGCTTGCGCGGCAAGTAATCGTCTAATAAATATATAAATCATGCTTCACATGCTCCGTATATGCTACTATTTAATCACTATGCACTTGCAGAGCAACAAAGAGGACGGAGTTAACCATGGGTATCATTTCCTGGATCATTTTTGGTCTTATTGCCGGTATTTTAGCGAAGTGGATCATGCCGGGCAAAGACGGTGGCGGCTTTTTCGTCACTATCATTCTGGGGGTCATCGGTGCGGTAGTGGGCGGCTGGATCAGCACCTTCTTTGGCTTTGGCAAGGTTGACGGGTTTAATTTCGGTAGCTTTGTCGTTGCGGTAATTGGCGCGCTGGTGGTGCTGTTTATCTACAGAAAAATTAAGAGCTAATAGCCCTTCAGTATCAATCTGAATCATAAGATATAAAAGCTGCCGCTATTATTGGCAGCTTTTTTTTCGTTTGCATAATAGCCATGCCGATGCCTCGGGTGACTAAAAAACCACATAAACCCGATGGGGAAATCCATTTCGAGCGCTAATTTATCGCGCCTGCCGGCGCCGCTCGCAGGGACTGCCAGCGTATTTTATCGTGCCTGCACGGTTTAATTAAGCCGACAAAATCACAAGGGTCCGGTCGCTGCCATATCGGGTACGGCGACGACTTCGACATGGACCTCATAATGCCGGGCTTTGCTGGCAGGGATTAATGCGGTGAGTTTATTAATGGTGTCAGTCGGATTATCGCTGGCAACGGTTGCGGAGAAGAGCGTGGGTTTTCTCGGAGGCAGTGGCGGCATGGGCATGGGCATGGGGCCAAACTCATGGTTCATCTCAAACGGCGGCTGTCCGGCGTTATCCCGCGCAGGCGGCGTTTCGCTTTTATCCGCGGCGAAGGCGCTGGCGGCGGCAATAGAAACGGTTGCTAACAGGGCAATGATTGTTCTTTTCATCTTCGTTACCTCTTAAGTGTGTGGCTAAAATCTTAGAGGCTAGGTTTCGGGCCGACAATCCCACCGGGGGCGAATCCTCCAAATCTCCTTATTTATTAACGACTGTGGAGGGTCTGCAGAAGGGCGCGCGGGGAGGTAAAACCGAGGGCCGGTTTCATCAGGACACGGCTATGGCCGGGCGATAAACGGCGAGAATCGGAACAGCGGCGGCAAAGAGCTGTGGCGCAACAGGCTTTCAGTCCAGCAGTACGCTCATCACCAGAAGAACGACCATGCACATCGACATAATACTGATATCTATCATCCGTTACGACAAAAGCTCCAGGTTATCAGCGGCTCCGACATCATGCCGAAAACTGTAGAAAATATAGACGGGGATTGTACACCAGCTTGATCATGGTGATTAAAACTTAATCCCCGCGGGACGGGCGACTTTATAACCAAAATGTCTACGTATAGCCACACAACACCCCTTGTTTTCAGATAATACTTATAGATTGGAGGTGATACTCGTGGGGTCAGTCAACGTTAAGCGATTGTATAAGGTTTTAGCGGCATAGCTGAAAAGCCGCGCGCCTTCAGCGCCGGGCCGGAATAGGCCGGAAGGGAGTGATGGCGCAACGGTGTAACTATATAACCCGCTGAATATCCGATAACCTGCTGAAAGGCGGATTTTTTCATCTCCTATCTCAAAAATCGGTATTTTCGATGCATCTTTTCCATTGCCGCATTTTCTGCCAACCCATATCAGATAACTTATTATTTTTCAGTCTATTAAATAGAAAAAATGAGACCTGATAAGCAGTAAAGCAGGGTCTATGCTTATAAAAAGGGCCATAAAAGAGTCTCAGGGGCGAATACCCCTTCTCCAGATGGGTTGAAGTGATAATCGTTATCACTAACATGGTGAGATGCCCTGATGGCGCCAACCAATGAGGTAGACCGATGGAATTACAAGCAGGAACCTTTAACCCCGACGATTTTAACTGGCGTGGCCTGATCATGACGCCCGCTGCCGCTGCCCATATTCGTGAGCTGGTGAGCAAGCAGCCGCCGATGCAGGGGCTGCGTCTTGGCGTGAAAACCAGCGGCTGTGCCGGCTTTGCCTACGTCATGGAGCTTATCGCAGAGCCCGCGAAAGACGATCTGCTGTTTGAGTTCGAAGGCGCGAAGCTGTGGGCGCCGCTGCAGGCCATGCCGTTTATTGATGGTACGGAGCTGGATTACGTTCGGGAAGGATTAAATGAAATCTTTAAGTTTCATAACCCGAAAGCGCAGCACGAGTGCGGCTGCGGTGAAAGCTTTGGGGTTCAGGCGGAGTAATTATGTCTCGTAATACTGAAACAACTGACGATGTCAAAACCTGGACCGGCGGGCCGCTGAATTATAAAGAAGGCTTTTTTACCCGGTTACAGACCGATGAGCTGGCCAAGGGCATCAACGAAGAGGTGGTGCGGGCGATCTCCGCCCGCCGCAACGAGCCGGAGTGGATGCTGGAGTTCAGACTGAGCGCTTTCAGAGCGTGGCTGGAGATGGAAGAGCCGCACTGGCTCAAGGCGCACTACGATAAGCTGGACTATCAGGACTACAGCTACTATTCCGCGCCATCCTGCGGCAACTGCGACGACACCTGCGCCTCCGAGCCGGGTGCGGTGCAGCAAACCGGCCCCGCCGACTATCTGACCAGCGAAGTCGAAGAGGCCTTCAATCTGCTGGGCGTGCCGGTACGCGAAGGACGCGAAGTGGCGGTAGACGCCATCTTTGACTCGGTCTCGGTCGCCACCACCTACAGGGAAAAGCTGGCGGAGCAGGGCATTATCTTCTGCTCCTTCGGCGAAGCGATTCACGATCATCCGGAGCTGGTGAAAAAATATCTCGGCACCGTGGTGCCCGGCAATGACAACTTCTTCGCCGCGCTGAACGCCGCGGTCGCCTCCGACGGCACCTTTATCTACGTGCCGAAAGGCGTGCGCTGCCCGATGGAGCTATCGACCTATTTTCGCATCAATGCGGAAAAAACCGGCCAGTTTGAACGCACGATCCTCGTCGCCGACGAGGGCAGCTACGTCAGCTATATCGAAGGCTGCTCGGCGCCGGTTCGCGACAGCTACCAGCTGCACGCGGCGGTGGTTGAGGTCATCATCCACAAAGATGCCGAAGTAAAATACTCCACGGTGCAGAACTGGTTCCCCGGGGATAACAACACCGGCGGGATCCTCAACTTCGTCACCAAGCGGGCGCTCTGTGAAGGCGACAACAGCAAAATGTCGTGGACCCAGTCGGAGACCGGCTCGGCGATAACGTGGAAGTATCCGAGCTGTATTCTGCGCGGCGACAACTCCATCGGCGAGTTCTTCTCGGTGGCGCTGACCAGCGGCCACCAGCAGGCGGATACCGGCACCAAAATGATTCATATCGGTAAAAACACCCGCTCGACGATTATCTCCAAAGGGATCTCAGCCGGTAAAAGCCAGAACAGCTACCGCGGGCTGGTCAAAATTATGCCGACGGCGACCAACGCGCGAAACTTTACCCAGTGTGACTCGATGCTGATCGGGCCGGACTGCGGGGCGCACACCTTCCCGTACGTCGAGTGCCGTAACAACAGCGCCCAGCTGGAGCATGAAGCCACCACCTCGCGAATTGGTGAAGATCAGCTCTTCTACTGCCTGCAGCGCGGGATCAGTGAAGATGATGCGATCTCCATGATCGTTAACGGCTTCTGTAAGGATGTCTTCTCAGAGCTGCCGCTGGAATTTGCCGTGGAAGCGCAAAAACTGCTGGCGATTAGCCTTGAACACAGCGTCGGTTAACAGTCTGGCCCATGCCGGCTGCGCGATGGCGCCGCCCGAAGCAGACTGCCGAATTAAGGAATATACATGTTAAGCATTAAAGATTTGCAGGTATCCGTTGACGATAAAGAGATCCTGCGCGGGTTGAACCTCGATATCCGACCCGGCGAAGTTCACGCCATTATGGGGCCCAACGGCTCCGGGAAAAGCACGCTCTCCGCAACGCTCGCCGGACGGGAAGACTACGAGGTGACCGGCGGCAGCGTTGAGTTTAAGGGCAAGGATCTGCTCGAGCTCGCGCCGGAGGATCGCTCGGGGGAGGGGATCTTCATGGCCTTCCAGTATCCGGTGGAAATTCCGGGCGTCAGCAACCAGTTTTTCCTGCAAACGGCGCTGAACGCGGTGCGCCGCTATCGCGGGCAGGAGCCGCTGGATCGCTTCGATTTTCAGGATCTGATGGAAGAGAAAATTAAGCTGCTGAAGATGCCGGAAGATCTGCTGACCCGCTCGGTCAACGTCGGCTTTTCCGGCGGCGAGAAAAAGCGCAACGACATTCTGCAGATGGCGGTGCTGGAGCCGGAGCTGTGCATTCTCGATGAGTCCGACTCGGGGCTGGATATCGACGCCCTGAAGATCGTATCTGACGGCGTTAACGCGCTGCGCGACGGCAAGCGCGCGTTTATTATCGTCACCCACTACCAGCGGATTCTCGACTATATCAAGCCTGATTACGTCCACGTGCTGTATCAGGGGCGGATCGTCAAATCCGGCGACTTCACCCTGGTCAAACAACTGGAGGAGCAGGGCTATGGCTGGCTTACCGAACAGCAGTAACGCGCTGCAGCAGTGGCACCACCTGTTTGAACAGCAGGCGGAGCAGCGAACGCCGGAAGCGCACCAGCACCTGCAGCAGGCGCTGCGCCTGGGGCTGCCGACGCGTAAGCATGAGCACTGGAAATATACCCCGCTGGATGCGCTGCTCGGCGGCACTTTTGTTGCCCCGCAACCCGAGGCGCTAACCGAGGCGCAGCGGGACGCGCTGGCGCTCTCCGTCGACGCCTGGCGGCTGGTGTTTATCGATGGCCGCTACAGCGAAGCGTTGAGCGACGCGCTGGGCGACAGCGGTTACGAAGTAAATATCGATAACCAGCGTCAGGCGCTGCCCGACGCGCTGCAGCCAGAGCTGTTTCTGCACCTGACCGAAAGCCTGGCACCGACGGTGACCCGCATTCGCGTGAAGCGCAACCAGCGCCCCGCGAGGCCGCTGCTGATCATGCACGTGACGCGCGGGCTGGCGGGCGAAGAGATGAACACCGCGCACTACCGGCATCATCTGGAGCTGGAGAGCGGCGCGGAGGCGACGATTATCGAGCACTACGTCAGCCTCAACGAACAGCGCCATTTCACCGGCGGACGGCTGACCGCCGCTGTGGCGGATAACGCCCATCTGCAGCATATCAAGCTGGCGTTTGAAAACGCCCAGAGCTTCCACTTTGCCCACAACGACCTCTCTCTGGGCCGCGATGCGTCGGCCTTTAGCAGCAGCTTCCTGCTCGGTGGCGCGGTGCTGCGCCAGAATACCAGCGTGCAGCTGCGGGGTGAGAACAGCAACCTGCGCATCAACTCGCTGGCGATGCCGGTCAAAAACGAGGTCTGCGACAGCCGCACCTGGCTGAACCATGACGTCGGCTACTGCAACAGCCGCCAGCTGCATAAAACCATCGTCAATGACAAAGGCCGGGCGGTGTTTAATGGCCTGATTAACGTTGCGCCGAACGCGATTAAAACCGACGGCCAGATGACCAACAACAATCTGCTGTTAGGCCGGCTGTCGGAGGTGGATACCAAGCCGCAGCTGGAGATTTACGCCGATGACGTCAAGTGTAGCCACGGAGCCACCATCGGGCGCATCGACGACGAACAGCTGTTTTACCTGCGCTCGCGTGGCATTACCCAGCAGGCGGCGCAGCACATGATCCTGTACGCATTCGCCGCCGAGCTGACGGAAGCCATCGGCGACGTGGCGCTCAGGCAGCAAATTCTCGCGCGCATCGGCCAGCGTTTACCGGGAGAGACAGCATGACATTTTCTGTTGAACGAGTCCGCGCAGATTTTCCGCTGCTCGGCCGGGAGGTCAACGGCCAGCCGCTGGTCTATCTGGACAGCGCCGCCAGCGCGCAAAAGCCGGAGGCGGTGATTCGCGCCGAGGCGGAGTTTTACCGTCATGGCTATGCCGCCGTGCATCGCGGTATTCACACTCTCAGCGCAGAGGCGACGACGCGCATGGAGCAGGTTCGCCAGCATGCGGCAACCTTCCTCAACGCGCGCTCAGCGGAAGAGCTGGTCTTCGTTCGCGGCACTACCGAAGGCATCAACCTGGTCGCCAATAGCTGGGGCAACGCCAACGTGAGGGCCGGGGATAACATCATCGTCAGCGCCATGGAGCATCACGCCAATATCGTTCCGTGGCAGCTGCTCTGCGCCCGGGTAGGTGCCGAGCTACGGGTGATCCCGCTCAATCCGGACGGAACCCTGCAGCTGGATGCGATACCGGGCCTGTTCGATGCGCGCACCCGCCTGCTGGCCATCACCCAGGTCTCTAACGTGCTGGGCATTGAAAACCCGGTGCCGGCGCTGATCGCCCTGGCGCATCAACACGGTGCCAGGGTGCTGGTGGACGGCGCTCAGGCGGTGATGCATCACGCGGTGGACGTCCAGGCGCTGGACTGCGACTTCTACGTCTTCTCCGGACATAAGCTGTACGGCCCGACCGGGATCGGGATCCTCTACGGTAAAGCGGACCTGCTGGATGAGATGCCGCCGTGGGAAGGGGGCGGTTCGATGATCGCCACCGTCAGCCTGACCCAGGGCACCACCTGGGCAAAGGCGCCGTGGCGCTTTGAAGCGGGGACGCCAAATACCGGCGGCATTATCGGGCTTGGCGCGGCGCTGGAGTACGTCAGCGCGCTGGGGCTTGCGCAGATCGGCGAATATGAACAGACCCTGATGCGCTATGCGCTGCAGGAGCTGACAAAAGTGCCGGACCTTATCGTCTACGGCCCGCCGCAGCGGCTCGGGGTGATAGCCTTTAATCTCGGGGCGCACCACGCCTACGACGTTGGCAGCTTCCTCGATAACTACGGCATCGCCATCCGCACCGGCCATCACTGCGCCATGCCGCTGATGGACTTCTTTAGCGTACCGGCGATGTGTCGGGCGTCGCTGGCGATGTACAATACGACGGAAGACGTGGATCGGCTGGTCGCAGGACTACAGCGCATTCACCGGCTATTAGGCTAAAGGAAGCAATCATGGCGGCGTTACCGGATAAAGATAAACTGCTGCGCAACTTCAGCCGTTGCGCGAACTTGGAAGAGAAGTACCTCTATATTATTGAGCTTGGCCAGCGGCTGGCGCCGCTGAGCGCCGGGGAGCATACGGCGCAAAATATTATCCAGGGCTGCCAGAGCCAGGTATGGATTGTTATCGAGCAGAGCGAATCAGGCGTGCTCGCGCTGCGCGGCGATAGCGATGCGGCTATCGTCAAGGGGCTCATCGCCGTGGTGTTTATCCTCTATGACCAGATGACGGCCAAGGATATCACCGCCTTTGACGTTCGCCCGTGGTTTGAAAAGATGGCGCTGACTCAGCACCTTACGCCATCGCGGTCGCAGGGGCTGGAAGCCATGATTCGCGCAATTCGCGCGAAAGCCGCAAATCTTAGCTAGAATAAACAGGTAGATTTCATTCTGTTACGTTCGGTGGGAACGCGTTTCCCGCCGATATACAGATCCTGGCGTTTTATTAGCGAAAGAAGGAATCTCAGTATGAAACGCGCGACTCTCCTCACGATATCCCTTCTGACGGCCCTGAGCGCTCAGCACGGCGCCTGGGCGGTAGATTACCCACTTCCTCCTGCTAACAGCAGGATCATTGGTCAAAATCAATTCTGGACGGTACAGGAGGGGGATCGCAACCTGCAGGCGATTGCTCGTCACTTTGATACCGCGGCAATGCTGATCCTCGAAGCTAACGATACGCTGGCACCGGTGGAACCTAAACCGGGCACCCAGGTGCTGATCCCGTCGCAGATGCTGCTGCCCGACACGCCTCGGGAGGGGATTGTGGTGAACCTGGCGGAGCTGCGGCTGTACTACTTCCCGCCGGGGCAAAATTTGGTTCAGGTCTATCCGCTCGGCATTGGCCAGCTTGGTCTGGAAACGCCGGAGATGACCACCCGCGTTGGGCAGAAGATCCCCAATCCAACCTGGACCCCGACGGCGGGCATCCGCGCCCGCTCGCTGGAGAAAGGGATTAAGCTGCCGCCCGTTATCCCGGCGGGGCCAAACAACCCTCTGGGAC
Source organism: Klebsiella terrigena (assembly GCF_006539725.1). GTDB lineage: Bacteria > Pseudomonadota > Gammaproteobacteria > Enterobacterales > Enterobacteriaceae > Klebsiella > Klebsiella terrigena. The sequence goes on from NZ_BJNO01000025.1 coordinate 22,153, forward strand.
GCTATGCGCTGCGTCTGGCATACGGTAACGGCGAATACCTCATTCACGGCACCAACGCGCCGGACAGCGTTGGCCTGCGGGTCAGCTCCGGCTGTATGCGCATGAACGCCGCCGACATTCAGGCGCTCTTTAGCCAGGTGAAGACCGGAACGCCGGTACGCATCATCAATCAGCCGGTGAAGTTTGCGGTTGAGCCGGACGGCAGGCGCTACGTCGAGGTACACCGGCCGCTGTCGCAGGATGAAAGCGGCAATACCCGCACCATTGCCTATACGCTGCCGGCAGAATTCCATCAGTTTTCCGGCGATAAGTCCGTTGATGAGGCGCAGCTAAAGCGCGCGCTGTCGAGACGAGCGGGCTATCCGGTGGTGGTTTCTGGCGGTGAGCAGAGCAGTACTGGAGGGGCGGTATCGAATTTGTCTGTGCAGAATGCGCCGGTGGATGAGAGCAAAAGAGTGCAGTAAATCGGGCAGAGCGGGGCAAAAAAAATGGCGCACAATGTGCGCCATTTCTATTACACAGGCACTATTACTTACGGTATTTAGTAGCCTGGTTGTCCAGACGCTGGTTAGCGCGTGCTGCGTCATCTTTAGCAGCCTGAACGTCGGAACGCATTGCGTTCACGTCGTTGCTCAGCTGGTCAACTTTAGCGTTCAGAGTCTGAACGTCAGAAGACAGCTGATCGATTTTAGCATTGCTGGAGCAACCAGCCAGCAGAGTAGAACCCAGGATTACCGCGCCCAGTACCAGTTTAGTACGATTCATTATTAATACCCTCTAGATTGAGTTAATCTCCATGTAGCGTTACAAGTATTACACAAACTTTTTTGGGATGAGAATATTTTTTTACGGTAATACGCCTATTTTTGATCGTTCGCTCAAAGAAACAACGAATTTGGCAGATTAGTTTAAAAAGCTGTGTGAAAACAGGACGCTTCCATCGGATTCATCTTAGATAATCTCTTATTAAATAGTAAATTCCGATTTGCATTTTTATTAAGAGTAGCTAGTGATTGAATAAAAAAAAAGCGCCTCAGGGAGGCGCCTTTAAAAAAACAGCTATTAACCTGTAAATTATTACAGCACGTGCACGGATGCGGTATTGGTTGTTCCGCTAGGAACCAGCGCACCGGAGACCATCACAACAACGTCGCCTTTACGTGCCAGACCGCTCTGCAGGGCCAGCTCTTTGCCCAGACGGTAGAAGTCGTCGGTAGAGGCCAGCTGCTCAACCAGCTGCGGTACAACGCCTTTGGTCAGCACCAGCTGACGGGCGGTGGTCTGGTTGGTAGTCAGCGCCAGGATGGTGGCATCCGGGAAGTATTTACGCACGGCGCGAGCGGATTTACCGCCCTGGGTGGCGACGACGATCAGCGGCGCTTCCAGTTTTTCGGCGGTCTCAACGGCACCACGACACACGGCTTCGGTGATGCGCAGCTTGCGGTTGTCGTTGTTGAACTCCAGACGGCTGGTCATCACGCGGTCAGTACGCTCGCAGATGGTCGCCATAATAGTGACGGCTTCCAGCGGGTATTTACCTTTGGCCGATTCGCCGGAGAGCATCACGGCGTCGGTGCCGTCAAGGATGGCGTTAGCAACGTCGCCGGCTTCCGCACGGGTCGGACGCGGGTTCTTGATCATGGAGTCCAGCATCTGGGTGGCGGTGATAACCACTTTGCGCGCGCGGATACATTTTTCGATGATCATTTTCTGGGCGAAGATAACTTCTTCAACCGGGATTTCAACGCCCATGTCACCACGAGCAACCATGATGCCGTCAGAGGCTTCAAGGATTTCGTCGAAGTTGTTCAGGCCTTCCTGGTTTTCGATCTTGGAGATGATCTGGATGTTGTCGCCGCCGTTAGCCTTCAGGTGCTCGCGGATTTCTACCACGTCAGAACGCTTACGGATAAAGGATGCGGCAACAAAGTCAACGCCCTGTTCGCAGCCGAAGATCAGATCCTGTTTGTCTTTCTCAGCCAGCGCCGGCAGAGCGATAGAGACGCCCGGCAGGTTAACGCCTTTGTTCTCGCCGAGGTCGCCGTTATTCAGCACTTTACAGATAACGTTTTTACCTTCGATGGCGGTCACTTCCATGCCGATCAGACCATCGTCAACCAGGACGGTGTTGCCTACGGAGAGGTCAGAGGTAAAACCTTCATAGGTGACAGCGACGATTTCGTTGTTGCCGACCACGGATTTGTCAGTGGTGAAGGTGAAGGTCTGGCCCGCTTTCAGGGAGACATCATTGCCGCCTTCCAGCTTGATGGTGCGAATTTCCGGACCTTTGGTATCCAGCAGGATAGCGGCGGTTTTACCGGTTTTGCTCACCACATTGCGCAGGTTCTTGATGCGCTGACCGTGTTCAGCATAGTCGCCGTGAGAGAAGTTCAGACGCATGACGTTCATGCCCGCGTCCAGCATCTTGGTTAACATCTCTTCGGATTCGGTTTTCGGACCGATGGTGCAAACGATTTTGGTCTTTTTCATGAAGGTATTAGTCTTTAAGTTGTGAAGGATTGGGGAATCTCGCTCCGTGGGCGCAGTGCCGTGGAGTCAAACCTGTATTGCGAAAGTTGCTATGGCACGCTCTAAGGATAGGTGACAACAAAAAAGCGTGCAGAAGAATGTGTGCTGGCGGTTCAGCCCATGAAAAGAGGCAATTTTGTATGCTTTTAGTCATGCAGTCCAATGTGCTGAAACCATTCAAGAAAGATTCGGTGTGCATTATACGACGATGAAACAAAAAAGGAAAATGAAAACAACGTTTCATTTTTCGTTATACAAACGCAACAAAACTCACACCAATTACAATCTTATATGCAACACAAATTTTCGCCAGCCGCCAGGCTAAATCGGCCCCGCGCGCGGTTTTTGCCGTGGTTTTGTTGCGGAAATTCGCCATTAGCGAAGAAACGGCGGGCTGGTTTGATTTATACGGAAAACATATCAATAATGATTTGATTGATAATGATAATTTGTGAGCGAAATTCGATGGGAAACCGAGCAAAAGACGACGAGTTATACCAGGAAATGTGCCGCGTGGTGGGGAAAGTGGTGCTTGAAATGCGCGATCTTGGTCAGGAACCGAAACATATCGTGATTGCCGGCGTCGTGCGCACCGCGCTGGCCAATTCAAAAATCGCCCGCTCTGAGCTAACGCATGAAGCGATGACCCGGGTTATTCACGCCTTATCCGGGCATGAATAACGCCGACGGCCGCGCTTCAGGCTTCAGGAGATAACGAAGCGCACCACCGCTTTTACCGCAATATCGCAGTGGTGGGCGACCATCGCTTCATCGTCGATTTCCGACAGCGGATCGTCGAGATAGAGGCTGTTGAAGGTGTAAAAGTTCGAGACCTGATAAAAGCTAAAGCTGCTGATCAGCCGATGGACGTCCCGCGCCTCAAGCCCGGCCTGAAAAACTCCCTGCTGCTGCCCGCGCTGGAGAATATCCTCGAGGATAGACAGGGCGGTTCGGTTCAGTGGTTTTAGCTGCCCGGACGCCTGCAGCCACTTCCCGCGCTGCATATTCTCCATACAGATAACGCGCATAAAGTCGGCGTGCGTCGCGTGATAGCGCACGCTCCACTTCACCAGCTGAACCAGCGCTTCAACCGGCGGAAGTTGCTCCAGCCCGAGCTGCTGCTCCGTCTCGCGGATGCGGGCGTAGACGTGCTGCAGTACCGCCTGATACAGCTGCTCTTTACTTTTGAAGTAGTAGACCACCATCCGCTTGGTGGTCTGTGCTTCGACGGCAATCTGCTCCATCCGCGCCCCCGAAAGCCCGTGTTCGGCAAATACGGCAATCGCGGCGGCGAAGATCCGCTCTTTCAGGGATTGTGCTTCATCATGAGCAACCACGGACATAACCACTCCTTTATTCTGAGAGACAAAAAATACACATAACGATCACAATTTAGCAACCTCATGTGGCGCGAGTGAACCAAATGATACATATTCAGGGCTCACGTCCGCTGATGACACGAGGATCTATGCTGCGCTCAATCGCCACCGTCTCGATTTCCGGTACCTTACCTGAAAAGCTTCACGCCATTGCCGCTGCGGGTTATCAGGGCGTCGAAATCTTCGAAAACGATCTGCTCTATTATACGGGCACGCCGGCGGATATTCGTAACCTGGCGGCTGATTTAGGGCTAAAAATCACGCTTTTTCAACCCTTTCGCGATTTTGAAGGCGCCAGCCGCACGCAGTTTGCGGCCAATCTGGCGCGCGCGAAACGAAAATTCGCGCTGATGCACGAGCTCGGCTGCGACACCATGCTGCTGTGCAGCAACGTACAGCCGGAGTGCTCCGCCGATATCGCCCTGCAGGTGGCCGACCTTCGCGCTCTGGCGGATTTGGCGGAGCAGGAGGGGATTATCGTCGGCTATGAGGCGCTGGCCTGGGGGACGCACGTTAACCTCTGGCATCAGGCCTGGGAGCGGGTAAAAGCGGTCAACAGCCCGGCAATGGGCATAGTGCTCGACAGTTTCCATATCCTCGCGCGCGGCGATAATCTGGCGCGCCTGCACGAAGTGCCGGTGGATAAAATCACCTTCCTGCAGCTTGCCGACGCGCCGCTGATGAAGATGGATGTCCTCGAATGGAGCCGCCATTTCCGCTGCTTCCCCGGCCAGGGGCAGCTGCCGCTGGTGGATTTTGCCTGCGAGCTGACCCGCTGCGGCTATCGCGGCCCGTGGTCGCTGGAGATCTTTAACGATGGTTTTCGCGCCTCGCCGAACGGCGCGACGGCGAAGGACGGCTACCGCTCGCTGCTGTGGCTGGAAGAGCAGACCCGGCGCCAGTTGGCGAGCAGCGATGCGCTGCTGTTTGACGCGCCGGAGCCCGCGCACTACGCCGGGCTGGAGTTTATTGAGTTTGCCGCCAGCCCGTCCGAGGCGAAAAACCTCGGCCAGCGCCTGGCGCAGCTGGGTTTTCAGCAGGAGGGGCTGCATCGCTCCAAGCAGGTGGCGCTGTGGCGTAACGGTGCGGCACGCGCCATCGTCAACTTTCAGCCGCACAGCTGGGCCGACCATTTCCACCAGCGCCACGGGATTTCGCTGTGCGCGATGGCCCTCGGCGTCAGCCGCAGCGCGCCGATTATTGCCCGCGCTCGCGCCTACGGCTACGCCACCTGGCAGGGCGACGCCGGGCCGAATGAAAGCCCGATCCCGGCGGTTTGCGCCCCGGACGGCAGCCTGATTTATCTGATTGAGCACGGGGACGATATCTATGCCCGCGATTTCCACCTGCAGCCGCCTGCGGCCGTGCGCGATGATTACAGCGGCATCGATCACCTGGCGCTCGGGATGGAGGCGGACAGCCGCGATAACTGGATTATCTTCTTCCGCACGGTCTTCGGCTTTACGCTCGAACATGAACAGACGCTGCCGGACCCGTACGGTCTGGTGCGCAGCCTCGCGGTGCACAGCCCGCAGGGCAACATCCGCCTGGCGCTGAATATTTCTCAAAGCCGCGCGACGCAGATTGCCCGCTCCGTTGCCTGTTATCAGGGCGCGGGGCTGCAGCATGCGGCCTTCGCCTGCCGGGATCTGCCGGCCACCCTCGATAGCCTGCCTGAGGTCTCCCTCGACGCGCTGCCGATCCCGGCAAACTACTACGAGGATTTAGTGGCGCGCTTTGGCGCCGACGAGCGCGCGGCGCAGCTCAAACGTCTGCAGATCCTCTACGACCGCGATGGTCAGGGCGGCGAATTTCTGCATCTCTACACCCGACCGTTCTCATCGGGGCGTTTTTTCTTTGAATTGACCGAAAGACGCGGCGGCTACGCGCTCTACGGCGCGGCAAACGCGGCGGTACGCCTTTCGGCGATGCAGTACGGCTAGGTTGTATCAAATGGTTCATTGAGTGCGTATCACCATACAATAACAACATTCATCTGCACCCCACGCACCGCATCATTCGCGCTGCGCTAAGGCGGCAACGTTCCTGCCGTCCGCGCAAAAAGCGTGGGTGATAACGTGTCTATGACAGGAAACGACTATGAGTTCTTATAGCCATAACCACGCGGCGACGGCAGAGACCGCGACCACCGCTCGCCGCTCCCGGCGGCGGATCGGGATCCTTTCGCTGCTGGCCGTCGGTACGATGATTAACTACCTTGACCGCACGGTGTTAGGCATTGCGGCCCCCAGCCTAACCGCCGAGCTCGGCATTGACGCTGCGGTGATGGGGATCGTCTTCTCCGCCTTCGCCTGGACCTACACGCTGGCGCAGATCCCCGGCGGCCTGTTCCTCGACCGCTTCGGCAACAAGGTGACCTATTTCCTGTCGTTGGCCCTGTGGTCGCTGTTTACCCTGTTTCACGGCATGGCGATTGGCCTCAAGACGCTGCTGCTTTGCCGTTTTGGCCTTGGGGTCAGCGAAGCGCCGTGCTTTCCGGTCAACAGCCGGGTCGTCAGCGCCTGGTTCCCCCAGCAGGAGCGGGCCAAAGCCACCGCGGTGTATACGGTGGGCGAATATCTGGGGCTGGCCTGCTTCTCACCGCTGCTGTTCTGGATCATGGGCAGCTTCGGCTGGCGAACGCTGTTTATCAGCGTCGGCGCGGTCGGCGTGCTCTTTGCGCTGGTGTGGTGGCGCTGCTACCGCGATCCGCATGAGGATACGCAGCTGAGCCAGCAGGAGCGCGAGCATATTGCCAGCGGCGGCGGCATGACTAACGCGACGCAGCAGCGCATGGTCTTCAGCTGGCCGCTGGTCCGCCAGCTGCTCGGCAAGCGGCAGATCCTCGGCGCCAGCATCGGTCAGTTTGCCGGCAATACGGTACTGGTCTTTTTCCTGACCTGGTTCCCAACCTACCTGGCGACCGAGCGCCACATGCCGTGGCTGAAAGTGGGCTTCTTCGCCATCATGCCGTTCCTCGCCGCCGCCGGCGGGGTGATGTTCGGCGGCTGGGTATCCGACAAGCTGCTGAAGGCCACCGGCTCGGCGAACATCGGGCGCAAGCTGCCCATCGTTGCCGGTCTGCTGATGGCCAGCACGATTATCTCCGCCAACTGGCTGACCAGCGATCTGGCGGTGATCCTCGTGATGTCCTTCGCCTTCTTTGGCCAGGGCATGGTCGGCCTCGGCTGGACGCTGATTTCCGATATCGCCCCGCAGGGGCTGGGCGGGCTGACCGGCGGGCTGTTTAACTTCTGCACCAACCTGGCCGGGATCCTCACGCCGCTGATTATTGGCTTTATCGTCGCGGCCTTCGGTAGCTTCTTCTACGCGCTTGTCTATATCGGCGGCGCGGCGCTGCTCGGGGTGGTGGCGTATCTGTTTATTCTTGGCGACGTCAAACGTATCGAGCTGGCAAAATAAGGAAAGGGGCACAACATGGTGATTAGTGGCAACACGCGGCTGATAGCGCATCTTGGCTATCCGACCGCCAGTTTTAAGGCGCCGATGATTTATAACCCGTGGCTGGTTAACCAGCAGGTGGACGTCAAAGTGGTGCCGATGGGGGTCAAACCGGAGGATTATGCCGCCTTTATCGCGCCGCTGTTCTCGATGACCAACATCGTCGGCGCGCTGGTCACCATGCCGCACAAGATTGCCACCTGCGGCCTGGTGCAGCATCTTAGCCCGGCGGCGGCCATTGCCGGGGCGTGCAACGCCATTCGCCGCGAGGCCGACGGCAGCCTGAGCGGGGATATGTTTGACGGCGACGGCTTCGTTCTTGGCCTCCGCCGCAAGGGTTTTCAGCCTCAGGGCGCGCGGGCGCTGGTGGTCGGCTGCGGCGGCGTCGGTTCGGCGATCGCCGCGTCGCTGGCGGCGGCGGGGGTCAGCGCCCTGACGCTCTACGATAGCCATCCGCAGGCGGCGCAGGCGCTGGCCGGGCGCCTGCTGCAGCACTATCCGGCGCTGGATCTCAGCCTGATGCAGCGCGATCCGCAGGGGCATGACCTGGTGGTCAACGCCACGCCGCTGGGGATGAAGGCCGACGACCCGCTGCCGCTGGACCCGCAGCGGCTGTCGCCCGCCTGCTGGGTGGGCGAAGTGGTGATGACCCACGAAATGACGCCGCTGCTGCGGGCGGCACAGGCGCGGGGCTGCGCGATCCAGCGCGGGACCGACATGCTGTTTGAGATGATCCCTGCCTATCTGCGCTTTTTCAGTTTGCCGGTGGCGACGCCGGAGCGGTTGCGGGAGCTGGCGGAAATTCGCTACTGAAACGCGCTCGGGCCGGTTACCCTAGCCGCCATTTCCGGACTTGAGCGAGAGATCCATGACACCGCGTATCGTTCTGCTGGCGGCGGGGAGCCTGAAAGGCGCCTTTGTCCTGCTGCTGGCGCGTTTTCATCAGCTTACCGGCATTGAGGTCGAGGCGCATTTTGGCCCCGCGGGCCTGCTGCGCGAGCGAATTGAGGCCGGGGAGCGCTGCTCGGTTTTCGCCTCCGCCAACGGCCAGCATCCGCAGGCGCTGCGGCAGGCAGGGCTACCTGCGCGCGGCGGGCTTTTTGCCGCTCAGCGGCGGATCGTAAACTGCGGTACGATAGCGGTGCCGCCGATCGATTCAAACCGTCCGCCGAGCGGCGCCAGCACGCCGGTCAGCGTATCAAGCAGCGTGCTTTTTCCGCGTCCGTTCGCGCCCAGGATTGCCCAGACTTCGCCGGCGCGGCAGCGCAGGCTAAGCGGGGCAAACAGCGGCTGACGGTGACCATAGGGCCGCCGCCTTGCGCATCCGCCCACTTTGGCATACGGTAAATCATCATTAATTCATTTTGCCGCCATCATGTCCTTTCAATCCCGGTTGTTAAACGCTATTCCCGGCATCCGCCACGCCTTCCTCGACGTGCACGAGACCGCCGCTTTTCCCTACGCCGAGATGGCGCCGGTTAAGCTGGTGCACGGCAATGTTGTCCATCACTATCAGCTCCCGTTGGCCGAACGGCCGCACGCCGACGCGGTGTTCACCGCCCTGAGCGGGCAAAAGGTGGGGGTGGTGACCGCGGACTGCCTGCCGATGCTGATGGCCTCCCGCGACGGGCGCTACGTCTGCAGCGTCCATGCCGGATGGCGCGGGGCGGCGAGCGGCATCGTCGAAAACAGCCTGGCGCTGTTCCGCCAGCATCGGGTGGCGCCGGAGGAGATAGTGGTGGCGATCGGGCCGCATATCCACGCCTGCTGCTATGAAGTCTCCGGCGAATTTTATCAGACCCTGCTGGCGATGCCGGCAGGGGAGCTGGCGCGGCAGCATAGCGACCGCCTGTTCCATCGACGCCCCGCGCAGCCTGCCAGGGCAGAGCAGGCCCGGGGGACGGAGCCGGAGAGTTTGTGGTTCGACCTGCGGGCCTTTGCCGGGCTGCTGCTGCAGCGCGCCGGCGTGGCGGATGAAAACGTCGAGTGGCTGGGCAGCTGCACCTACTGCACGCCGCAGACGCTGGGCTCCTTCCGCCGGCGCACCCATTTCCCGGCAGCGAAAAGCTTCCAGTACTCGTGGATTATGCGTGCGCCCGCTGCGTAAACGCGGCAGCGCCGGCTAGCGCACCCTAAAGCCGTGGGTGGCGTCGCGCGCCAGCTGATCGACGAGCCCGAACTCCCAGTCCAGATAGGCCTGCATCGCCTCGGGAGAGTTATCCGTTCCCTCGTACGGGCGGCGATAGCGGTCGCTGGCTTCGCTCGCCAGCCGCGTATTGCCCCGTTCCAGCGGCAGGTCCGCCGCTATCCACGCCAGCGTGCCGCCGCGCAGCAGCTCTACCGGCTTACCGGTGTGCGCCCCGACTTCGGTGACAGCGTAACGCGCAAGCAGGCTGCTGCCGCAGGTGAGCACGTAGCGCTCGGCGGGCGGGATCGCCTCCAGCGCCTGCCTGAGTTCGGAGCGCACCAGCCACCAGGCGCCGGGAATATGCCGCGCCGCGTAGTTGGCGCTGGTGGTGAAATCCAGCACCACGGTGCCCGGTTCATTCAGCAGCTCCGCCAGCCGCTGGGGGGCTATCTCTTTCGCTACCGGGGCCGGCGGGACGATGGCTGCCGGTACGCCGCGCTCGCTAAACGTTGCCGGATTCGTTTCGCGCAGTACCGCGACCTCCCAGCCCATCTGCGCCAGCCACGAGGCGGTGATGGCCGCGCGAACGCCGTCATCGTCCAGCGCGACGATCCGCGCGCCGCGCACGCTGGCGTGGTGGTCGGTCTCCTGCACTAGCTGTCCGCCGGGAGCGCTAAGGCTGCCGGGCAGGTGGCCGGCGGCGTACTCCTCCGGACTGCGGACGTCGAACAGATAGGTGGTGCGATCCTCCTGGCGTCGCCAGCGCTGCAGCGTGGTCTCATCAATAAACGTCACCCCGGCGCTTTCGGCCAGCGCGCGCACCTGCTGGCGCCGCGCCGTCGATGGCTGCTGCGCCGGGTCATAGCGCCGCTGCTGGCCGTGCTCCAGCGTCAGTCCGGCCAGCGTCCAGCCGATGGTGCCGTTACGCAGGGCGTAGACCGGATTACGCACTCCGGCGTTGCGCAGCGACTGGGCGCCGATAATGCTGCGGGTGCGTCCCGCGCAGTTAACCACGATCGGCGTCTGCTCCGAGCCTACGAGGCCGTCAACCCGTAGTGCCAGCTCGCCACCGGGAACGCTGATGCTGCCGGGAATACTCATGGTCTGATACTCATCGAAGCGTCGGGCGTCGAGCACCACCACCGGCTGCGGGCCGTCAATCAGCGCCTGCACCTCCTGCGCGCTCAGCGAAGGCGTGTGGCGCTGGCTCTCAACCAGCTCGCCAAACGCTTTGCTCGGGGAGTTGACGTCCTGAAACAGCTCTCCGCCGCTGCGCTGCCAGCCCGCCAGCCCCCCGTCGAGCAGGGCAACGTCCCGGTAGCCCCACTCGCGCAGGCGTTCGAGAGCGACGATGGCAAGACCTTCACCGTTGTCGTAAACGGTTATCGGCGTCGTCAGGCGCGGCACCCGGCGGCTGATTTCCAGCTCCAGCTTGCTGAGCGGCAGGTTTGCGGCGAACAGCGGATGCGCGGTGGCGAAGTGCGCTTCTTCACGCACGTCGATCAGCGCCAGCTCCGCGCCGTCGAGCAGCGCCTGGCGGATCTGTGCGGTCTGGCGTAGGGAGTGTTCGGGCATATTAATTATCCTTAGAGAGATCCCAGAGATTGGGTAAATGGCGGTTGGAGTAGCCGGAGATAAAGGGTTTGCTGAGTCCTTCCGGGGTATACACGGCGCGCCTGACGGCGCCGATATTGCCGCCGTAGACGTGGATGCTGATGGACACGCTATCCGCCAGCGCGTTGCTGACCCGGTGAATATCGCCGTCGCGGGCGGAGACTTTCTCGACCTCGCCGGGGGAGAGGCGCTGGGCGATACCGTCAGCCACCGGCGTGCCGGCGTCATCGAGGCGGTAGCGCTGATTCTCCTCCGCCCCGCGCAGCATGCCGATCGCGCCCCACACCCGGTGGTCGTGGATCGGCGTCGATTGTCCCGGCCCCCAGACGAAGCTGACGATTGAAAAGCGCTGCCCGGAGTCGGCGTGCAGCAGATACTGCTGATAATGGTGGGGATGCGGCAGGGCGTACTCGTCCGGCAGCCAGTCATCCTGCTTCACCAGCGCCGCCAGCCGCAGGGCCACCGCGTCCAGCAGCGGCTCCGGCTGGCCGATCTCGCGATGCAGGACGTCAACGTCTTGAATAAAATGGCGTAATTTTTCCAGTCGGGATGTGCTCATCATCGGTTCCTGTGAGAGGGGCTGGTCAATACGCTAACAAAGGCGTTAATATTATTTAAATGCAATTTCCGCATATATTAATATGCAAAATAAACATTAAGAGCCTGGCGAGGCCGACTCTAAGGAATCTATGCGCATTGACGACATCGACGCTCTGTTAGCCACCGTGCAGTTCTCCTCCCTGAATCAGGCGGCGGAATATCTGGGCATTACCCAGTCGGCGATCACCCGTCGGCTGCAGCGGCTGGAGCAGACGCTGAACGTGACTCTGCTGGAGCGGCAGACCCGGCCGCTGACCCTGACTGCCGCCGGGCATCGCGTCTACGAGCAGTGCCTGACCATCAAGCGGGAAACCAAAAAGCTCTACGGGCTGCTGGACCCGGAGGCGGAGCCGCGCGGGGTTCTGCGCCTCGGCCTGCCGCAAAGCGTGGCGGAAATCGCCCTCCAGCCGGCGCTGACGGCGCTGCATCAGCAGTTCCCGCACCTCCAGCCGCAGGTGACCTGTGGCTGGAGCGGCCAGCTGCAGAAGCGTCTGGAGAGCGTCGAGCTTGACGGCGTGCTGGCGATGGGCCCGGCGCAGCAGGCCTTCGCGGAGGGCTACAGCGGGCGGCTGCTCTGCCCGCTGGATATCGTGGTGATTGCCGGCAGGAGCCTGCACCTCTCCGCCGGGGTGCTGCGGGAGTGCGCGGCGCACGGCTGGGTGCTCAATCCCGACGGCTGCGGGCTGCGGGCGGGATTGATCCGCGAGCTGCAGGCCCAGGGGCTGCGGCTGCAGCTGAATACCGAGACCGCGGGTGCCCAGCTGCAGATTGGTCTGGTGGCGCAGGGGCTGGGATTGGGTATCGTCCCCCGGGCGGCGCTGGCAGCCAGCCCGTGGCGCGATGAGATTAGTATCCTGGCGCTGGCCGATTTCCAGCCCGCGGTCTGCCTGTGGCAAATCAGCGCCCAGAATCTGGCTAATCTCCAGCAGCCGCTGACTTTTTTTGCCGCCAAAATCGTCCAGCAGCTGGCTTTATCTGACTGAAAAACAGCTATAATTTATCTAAATGCTTATTTGGCATATTAAGATATGATAAAAATGCATTTTGTTCATTAATCTCCGATGTATAGGGTAACGATATTGCGCCGCCGCCGCGGCCGGCCCGTTACCCTGACCCAAGGAGTTTGTATGAGCATTCAGTTTCTCGGCATGATCGGCCACCGTCTCGCGTCCGAAACTATCGCCCCGGCAGGGCCGATTTTTGACCGCGACTATATCGTTCGTTTTGCTCAGGCTCACGAGGCCGCCGGCTTTGACCGGCTGCTGGTGGGGCATTGGTCCGATCAGCCCGATGGCTTCCTGGTTACCGCCCTGGCCGGGCTGTCGACGCAAAAAATCAGCTTTCTGCTCGCCCACCGCCCGGGTTTTGTCTCGCCCACGCTCGCCGCGCGTAAATTCGCCACCCTTGAGCACCTGCTCGGTGGGCGCCTCGCGGTGCATATTATCAGCGGCGGCAACGATGCCGAACAGCGCCGCGACGGCGACTATCTCAATCACGACCAGCGCTATGCGCGCACCGACGCCTTCCTTGAGACGGTACGCAAAATCTGGACCGCAGAGCAGCCGGTCGATATCGCCAACGAGTTCTACCAGGCCGAGCAGGCATGGTCGGCCATTCGTCCGCTGCAAAAACCGCATATTCCGCTCTATTTTGGCGGCTCCTCAGAGGCCGCCATTCGGGTGGCCGGTAAGCACGCCGATGTCTTTGCCCTGTGGGGCGAATCGCTGGGACAAACCCAGGAGACGGTGAAGCGGGTGCGGGCTGAAGCGGCAAAGCACCAGCGCGAAATTGACTTCAGCGTCTCCTTCCGGCCGATTATCGCCGATAGCGAAGCGCAGGCCTGGGAAAAAGCCGAGCATATTTTACACGTTGCCTCCGAGCGCGCGGCGCAGACCGACGGCGGATTTAAGGCCAAGCCGGAGAGCGTCGGCGCCCAGCGCCTGCGGGCGACGGCGGAGCAGGGGAACGTGGTGGACAAGCGCCTGTGGACCGGTATTGCGAAGCTGGTGGGCGGCGGACATAACTCCACCTCGCTGGTGGGCACGGCGGAACAGGTTGCCGACGCGCTGCTCGATTACTACGACCTCGGGGTGCACAACTTCCTGATCCGCGGCTTCGACCCGCTCAACGATGCGCAGGAGTACGGCAAGGCGCTGCTGCCGATCGCCCGCGAAAAGGCGGCGCTGCGGGCGGCTAAGGCGCGGGTATCGTGAACACGCCTCCCCAGGCTTCGCCTCAGCCGACGGCCAGCTGGCCGCAGCGGCTGACGAATATCCGCCGGCAAATGGCGGAACGGGCGGCAGAACTTGACCAGAGCGGCGAATTTCCCCGCCATAACCTCGACCTGCTGCACCGGGAGGGCTTTCTGAGCCTGGCCACGCCGCGGCGCTACGGCGGCGCGCAGGCGGATCTCCCGCAGCTGCAGGAGGCGATTTCCGCCATCGCGTGGGGCGAGCCGGCGACGGCGCTGATCGTCTGCATGCAGTATCTGCACCATCTGCGGCTGGCGGAGAGCGAAGGCTGGGCGGAGCCGCTGCGCGAGCGGGTCTTTCGCGACGCCGTCGAACGCGGAGGGCTGATCAACAGCCTGCGGGTAGAGCCAGAGCTCGGCTCCCCGGCGCGCGGCGGCCTGCCGCAAACCGTTGCTACCCGCACCGCGCAGGGCTGGCGGCTCAACGGCCACAAGCTCTACACCACCGGCGTTGAGGGGCTGAGCTGGCTGGCGGTCTGGGCGCGAAGCGATGACCCCGACCCGCGGGTGGGAACCTGGCTGGTGCCGGCTAAAAGTGACGGTGTCACCATTATTAAAAGCTGGGATCACGCCGGCATGCGCGCCACCGGCAGCCATGAAGCACGCTTTCGCGACGTGCTGCTGGCGCCGGAGAGCGCGGTAGAGACCTGGCCCGCGGCGACGCCGCCGGGGCCGAATGCCGAACAGACGCGGCTGTTTGCCAACCGCCACGCGGCGCTGCTGGCGGCTATTTACGACAGCGTCGCTCGCGCCGCGCGCGACTGGCTGCTGGGCTGGCTGCGTACACGTATCCCGGGAAGTCTTGGGCAGCCGCTCAGCCAGCTGCCGCGGGTGCAGGAGAAAGTCGGGCAGATCGACAGCGCGCTGCTGACCAACCGCTGCCTGCTGCAGCGGGCGGCCGAGCTGGGATTCACCGCCGCTGAAGCCAATCTGGCGAAGGTGACCATCACCGACAACGCCATTTCGGCGGTTGGCCTGGCGCTGGAGCTCACCGGCAATCACGGGCTCAGCCGCCAGCACCCTCTGGAGCGTCACTATCGCAACGTGCTGTGCGGGCGAGTGCATACGCCGCAGAGCGACAGCGCCTGGCAGGCGGCGGGCAAACAGGCTTTTCAATTATAAGGATAACCACCATGCGCGAACGAAAGAGAACCCCTTTAGCCGCGGCGCTCGTGCTGCTGGCGCTGAGCGCTCATGCGGTGGCGCAGGAGCGCGTCACCCTGCGCATTGCCGATCAAAAGGGCGGCATGCGCTCGCAGCTTGAAGCCGCGAATGCGCTGCAAAACCTGAACTACGACATCAAGTGGGCGGAGTTTCCCGCCGCCGCGCCGCTGGCGGAAGCGCTGAACGCCGGTGCGGTTGATGCCGGGATTATCGGCGATGCGCCGCTGCTCTTCGCCCTCGCCAACGGCGCGCCGGTAAAGGCGATCGCCGTCGATAAAAGCAACCCCGCCGGCACCGCGGTGCTGGTCCCGCCGGGCAGCCCGCTGAAAAGCGCGGCGGACTTAAAGGGCAAACGCATCGCAACCGGGAAAGGGTCCATCGGCCACTTTGTCGCCCTCAAAGCGCTGGAGCAGGCGGGAATATCGCCCAAAGACGTGCAGTGGGTCTTCCTCGGCCCGGTGGATGCCAAAGTGGCATTGCTCAACGGATCGGTGGATGCCTGGGCGACCTGGGAGCCCTACACCACCCAGCTGGTGAAAACCGCTGAGGGGCAAATTCTGGTCAGCGGCAAGGGGCTGCTGCCCGGAAATACCTTCCTTGCGGCCACCGACGCCAGCCTTAAGGATCCGGCTAAACGGGCGGCGCTGCAGGACTATCTGCATCGCCTGGCGGGCGCCGAGCGCTGGGCCTATGCCAATCTGGACAGCTACGGCAAAACCCTCGGGGAGATCATTCGTTTCCCGCCGGAGATCGCCCGGGCGCAGTTCGCCAACCGGCAATCGCAGTGGCAGCGCCTGGACTCGCGGATCGTCGCCCAGCAGCAGGCCACCGCCGATTTTTATCAGGCCAACGGGCTGATCCGCGCCAGGCTGGACGTCACGCCGACTTTTGATGACGGTTTTACCGTCCCTGCACAAACGGCTCATCAGGAGACCACGCCATGATCCAGACCTCTTTTTCCCGCCGCCGTTTTCTTCAGCTGAGCGCCGGTACGGCATTGGCGGCGACGGCCTGGCCGCTGTGGGCGCACGATATGGCGGCGATGCCCGTCGAGGGGGAAAACCTGGCGCTGCGCCTGGCCGAACCCTACAAAATCAGGCTGGCGATCAACAAAAGCGCGGTGTGCCTTGCGCCGGTCGCGGTGGCCGAGCAGCAGAAGTTTTTCAGCAAGTACAACCTCGACGTGGAGTTCGTTAATTTTGGTAACTCGACCGACGTTCTGCTGGAGGCGATAGCCACCGGCAAGGCGGACGCCGGCGTCGGGATGGCGCTGCGCTGGCTGAAGGCGCTGGAGCAGGGCTTTGACGTCAAGCTCACCGCCGGGACGCACGGCGGCTGTCTGAATCTGCTGACGGCAAAAAATTCGCCGTTTGGCGGCCTGGAGAGCCTGAAGGGACAGACTATCGGGGTGACCGATATGGCCGGCCCGGATAAAAACTTCTTCGCCATTTTGCTCAAACGTCACGGGATCGATCCGCTTAGCGACGTGCAGTGGAAGGTCTATCCCGCCGACCTGCTGAGCGTGGCGCTCGACAAGCGCGAGATTGCCGCCATCAGCGGTAGCGAACCCTTCAGCTATCGCCTGCTGGAGACCGGCAAGTATCAGCTGATCGCCAGCAATATGAGCGGGGATTACGCCAACCTGAGCTGCTGCGTGCTGGGGGTGAGCGGATCGCTGGCGCGGGACCATAAGCCGGCCGCCGCCGCGCTGACCCAGGCCATTCTGGAGGCGCACAGCTACGCTTCGGCCCACCCGGAAAGCGTGGCGCAGGCGTTTATGGCCCACGCGCTGAATACCAATGAGACCGAGGTCTCGGGGATCCTTCACGGCCAGGGCCACGGCCACCACGCCGTCGGCGAGGCTTTCGTCAAAGAGCTGACCCAGTACGCCATTGACCTGCAGCGGGTGCAGGTGATCAAGCCCGGGACCGATCCTCATCAGTTTGCGGAGAGTATTTATGCCAACGTATTCGCCTGAGCAGGCGCTGTCGCGGCCGCGGGCGGGCGGTGCGCTGTGGGCTGAAGGCGCGCTGGCCGCCGCGCTGTGGCTGGCGGGCGGGCTCTTTACCCTGAGGTGGCCGGATGCCGGGCGGCGCTGGCCCTACAGCGAAGGCTGGGCGATGACGCAGCTGGCGATCGCCGGCGGGCTGCTGCTGCTGGCGCTGAGCTACCGCTACTGGCGCCAGCGGGGCGGGCGCCTGCAGCATGCCGGGAAATGGCTGGCGCTGCTGCCGGTGCTGTTCGGCCTGTGGGAGTGGCTGACGGCGAAATCCGCGCTGCTGCCGGTGCCATTTTTTGCTCCACCGCAGGCGCTGATCGAAGTCCTGTATGACGACTGGCCGCGCCTGCTCGATAGCCTGCTGCACTCGCTGGGCCTGCTGAGCCTCGGGGTGCTGCTCGGGACCTCCTGCGGCTTTATCAGCGGGCTGGCCATTGGCTGGTCGCAGCGTATCGGCTACTGGCTGCATCCGGTGCTGCGCCTGCTCGGGCCGGTACCGTCAACGGCGCTGCTGCCGCTGTGCCTGTTTATCTTCCCTTCCAGCTTCGGAGCCAGCGTCTTTTTGATTGCCCTCAGCACCTGGTTTCCGGTCACCGTACTGACGTGGTCCGGGGTGGTGAGCATCGATAAAGCCTGGTACGACGTGGCGCGCACGCTGGGGGCCAGCCAGCGTTTTCTGATCCTGCGGGTAGCCATTCCCGCCGCGCTGCCGAACGTCTTCGTCGGGCTGTTTATGGGATTAGGCGCCTCGTTCTCGGTGCTGATCGTCGCCGAGATGGTCGGTGTTAAATCGGGGATCGGCTTTTATCTGCAGTGGGCGCAGGGCTGGGCGGCCTATCCCAACATGTACGCTGCGCTGCTGGTGATGGCTTTTCTCTGTTCCGGCCTGATTAGCGGACTGTTTATTTTACGCGACCGGCTGCTGAGCTGGCAGCGGGGAGGCATGACATGGTAACGACCGCGACCACGGCGACGCCGGCCGGTGCGGCCATCGACATCGCCCATCTGAGCCACGCCTTTGCGCTGGGCCGCCAGACGGTGCCGGTGCTGGAAAATATCAGCCTGCGGCTGCGCCCGGGAGAGAGCGTGGCGCTGCTGGGGCCGTCCGGCTGCGGGAAATCCACCCTGCTGCGGCTGCTGGCGGGGCTGGAGACGCTGCAGAGCGGGCAGGTGCAGATCGACGATCGCCGCATGGGGCCCCCGGGGCCGGAGCGGATCCTGGTGTTTCAGGACCCGACCCTCTATCCGTGGCTGACGGTGCGGCAAAACGTGCTGCTCGGGCCGCAGGCGCAGGGGAGAAAAGGGCTGGAGCCAAAGGCCGACGCGCTGATTGCGCGGATGGGGCTGGAGGCGTTTAGCGCCGCCTGGCCGCGTCAGCTCTCCGGCGGGATGGCCCAGCGGGCGGCGCTGGCGCGGGCGCTGCTCAACGAGCCGCGGCTGCTGCTGCTCGACGAACCCTTAGGCAAGCTGGACTCCCTGACGCGCATCAGCATGCAGCGCGAGCTGATCGCGCTTTGGCAGCAGCAGGGCTATACCAGCCTGCTGGTGACGCACGATATTGAAGAGGCGCTGCTGCTGTGCGAAAGGGTGCTGGTGATGTCGCCGCGTCCGGGGCGAATTATTGCCGAATTTACGCTGCCGCTGCCCTTCCCGCGCCACCGCGATAATCCGCAGCTGGTCGGCCATCGGCAGGATATTTTGCGCATCCTGGGCCAGGCGGAGGACTGGTAGGATTCGCGATGGGGAGTGTCTCCCGGCGGCAACGTTCCGCTGCGCCGGGAGAGCGTCGGGTGCTTAAAAGTCCATCTTCACCGTAAACTGCACTTCGCGCGGGTCGCCAATCTGGTTGCCCAGGTTGTTGGTACCGATTGAAGAGGTGTAGTAGGTCTTATCGAACAGGTTCTTAACGTTAACCTGCAGGGTGACCGGATACTGCAGCTTCATCTTGTAGGCGGCGAACGCGTCCGCGACGCCGTACCCCGGCAGGTAATAGTCCGCGCCGTTGGTGGCGGAACGCTTGCTGACCGCGTGTCCCCCGGCGCCGAGCGTCAGGGTGTTGCTGGCGTAGACGTTATGCACGTCATAGGTCATGTACAGCGAGCCGGTATGTTTTGGCACGTTCGGCATCGGCTTGCCGGCATAGTCCGGATCGTCGAGCACCTTAGCGTCGGTATAGCCGTAGCTGGCGATGATGCTCAGGTTGTCGGTGAGTGACCCGGCGACGTCCATCTCCACGCCCCGCGAGCGCACCTTGCCCGCCGTTTTGGCAATGGTTTCATCCCCGACCGTTTCGTTGTACAGCACGTTGCGCTTATCGATATCGAACAGGGCGATATTGGCGGTCACGCCGCTGAACAGCTCAAACTTGGCGCCCAGCTCATAAGAGGTGGACTCTTCCGGCGGCAGGTTGCCGATATAGCTGGCGATGGACGACTGCGGCATAAACGACTGCGCCACGTTACCGAACAGCGAAATGGTCGGCGTC
The DNA here is from genome assembly GCF_006539725.1 of Klebsiella terrigena. GTDB lineage: Bacteria > Pseudomonadota > Gammaproteobacteria > Enterobacterales > Enterobacteriaceae > Klebsiella > Klebsiella terrigena. The sequence continues at coordinate 41,764 of NZ_BJNO01000025.1, forward strand.
AGCTTATAAACCAGGCCAAATTTCGGCGTCCACTTCTGGTCGCTGCTGTCGGTATTGACGTTAAACGGCCGCCCCTTGCCGGCGTACTGGGTGTAATACTGGTAGCGCACGCCGGCGACGGCGATCCAGCTGTCGTTGAGGTAGAGCGCGTCCTGCACGTAGGCGGCGTAGCTTTCCTGCTGGATGCGCTGATCGCTGTCGGACGCCGACACGCTGGTGCATTTATCGACGGCGCCGTAGACCGGATTGTAGATATTGAATCCCCTGGTATTCTTACAGCGGATCATGTCGGTGCGCAGCAGATCGTAGTTCTCGTAGGCGATACCGCTGAGGATCTCGTTGTAGAAACCGCCAATCACCACGTCGCCCTGCAGATCGGCACGGGTCGAGTGCATCTTCTGGGTTGAGCCGTGGGTGGCGTCCACGCGGCGGGTCAGGTCGCCGGTGGTCGAATCATAGGCCATGACCCGCGCCTGATCGTCGTTGTAGTGATCCTGGCTGTAGCTGTAGTCAAAGCGGGCGGTCCAGGCCTCGTTAAGCCGGTATTCGGCGTTAATCTGCGCCAGATCGGAGTAGCCGTCGGTAATATTAAACGGCTCGTCGAAGCGGGTCTTACGATCGACGTTGACCGCCTTTTTGGTATTGAGATCGAAAATCGTCCCGCGATCGAACGGCGTACTGTAGTCGCGATGCGAGTAGGCCACGTTGACCGTGGCGCGGTCGCCAAACCAGGTCAGGGAAGGGGCGATAAAGCTGCTCTTCTCTTTGCCAAAGCTGCGCCAGTAGTCTTCATTCTGATATTCGCCGATGACCCGGTACGCGAGGCGCGTCCCGTCGATGGGCCCGGTGACGTCAAACTGACCGGTGCCGCCGCCAAAGCTGGTGGAGGTTGCCGAAATCGAGCCGCCGAAGGTTTTTTCCGGGCGTTTGGTCACCACGTTAATCAGCCCGCCGGGGTCGAGAATGCCGTACAGCGTCGAGGCCGGGCCTTTCAGCACCTCCACGCGCTCGGCGGCAGCGTTGAAGCTGCGCGGCAGGACGGTGCGCAGCCCGTTGGTCATAATAGAACCGTCGCGGTTGGCGCCGAAACCGCGGCGGGTAAAGGCGTCCTGGGTGCCGCCGAGGGTATTGGTCTGCACGACGTTGGCGACGTTATACAGCGCCTCGTCAAGCGAGGTGACGTGCTGATCTTCCAGCACCCGATCGCTGACGGTGTTAACCACCTGCGGAATATCCAGCAGCGGCATTGAGGTCAGCGTCGCGGTCGCGCTGCTGAGGGGCTGATAGCCGCTGGTGGCGTTCTGCTGGCTGCCGTCGGCCACCACCGTGATGGTTTCGTCGGCGGCATTTTTATCTTTTTCCACCGCGGTTTGCGCGGCGATAATCCCCGGAGAGGTAAAGGAACCCAAAAAAATCAGTGAAAAAAGTGCACGCCCTTTCAATGTCGTGAAAGGGACAGTTGATTGCGTCATTTGTCTGTTTCTCGTGAACGAATCCGTCCTTTGCGGACAGAAAAAGCCAATTAAATCATTGCCCTTAAAAATATTATCTATCCGTTATCCGCTATAATTTGCGCTCAGATATGTAATTGAGAATCATTCAACCACGTAGCAATGTAGTAGTAAACGTTATGTAAGATAAAAAAGCGCTGCCGGCGAAAGCGGCGTTTCGGCGGCGGAATGGACAGCGAAAATAGTCTTTATCTTTCTGTTTTTAATCGGTTTAATTAAGGTTGTGTCGCTACGCCAGGCTACGGGTAGCGCCTTTTCGCTGCGCGTAAAACAGAGTATTGACTACTACATTCATTCACATCATGATCAAAAGAGAATGAGATGTATTTTTGTTTGAGTGCAGTCCGAGCGGGCCTGATGCCACGCCGCTGCGGTGCGGGAGCGAGTTATGCCACAGCGGGTGATGCCTGCAGAGCAGGGGATTGTGCTGGATTCCCTGTCGGCCGGATACGGCCAGACCCTTATCGTCAACGATATTAATCTGACGATCCCCCACGGCAAAATGACGGTACTGGCCGGGGCCAACGGCTCCGGGAAATCGACCCTGCTATCGACCATCGCCCGAATGCTCAAGCCGCTCGGCGGCTGCGTGCGCCTCGACGGTGAGGTTATCCACGAGCTGCCCACCCGGACGGTATCGCGCCGGCTGGGGATACTGCCCCAGTCGCCGCTCACCCCGGAAGGGCTGACGGTTTTCGAGCTGGTGGCGCGCGGGCGCTATCCCTGGCAAGGGCTGATGCGCCAGTGGTCGGCCGACGACGAACGGGCGGTGGAGGAGGCGCTGGCGCTGACCGGCACCGCGGAGTTCGCCCATCTGCCGGTGGACAGCCTCTCCGGCGGCCAGCGCCAGCGCTGCTGGATAGCGATGGCGCTGGCCCAGCAAACCGCCACCATTCTGCTCGACGAACCCACCACCTGGCTCGATCTGCGCTATCAGGTCGATATTCTCGAGCTGCTGCAGACCCTGACCCGCGAACACGGGCGCACGGTGGTGACCGTCCTGCACGACCTGAACTTTGCGGTGAACTATGCCGATACGCTGGTGTTTCTCAAGCAGGGGCGCATTGCCGGGGTGATTGGTGAAAATGAAACCTGTACGCCGGAGCTGATTAAAACGGTGTTTGACGTTGACGTGCAGATGTCGCTGAACCCGCAAACCGGTAAACCATTCTTTATGCCCTTTCGCGCCCGTCAGGCGGCCGGACAATGAGCGCCAGCGCGCTGATGCTCCGGCGCCGACGCGCCCGGCCGCAGCTGGCCGTGGTGGTGCTGACCCTGCTGCTGATCGGCGGCTCGCTGGTGCACCTGGGGCTGGGGGCGCGCTGGATTGCGCCGCCCACCATACTGCAGGCGCTGCTCCATTACGATCCGCACAGTTTTGACCAGCGGATTATTGTCGATTTACGCCTCGTGCGCCTGGCCGCCGCGCTGCTTACCGGCGCCGCGCTCGGCATCGCGGGCATGCTGCTGCAGACGGTGATCCGCAATCCGCTCGGCGAACCGCATATTCTCGGTCTCAATGCCGGCGCGTCACTGGCGGTGGTGGCGACCTCGGCGCTGGGCCTCGGCGAAGCGGCGTTCGGCCGCCCGCTGACCGCCGCCTGCGGCGCAGGGCTGCTGTTTGGCGCCGTGATGCTGCTGGCTTCCTCCGGACGCGGCGGCATGACGCCGCTGCGCATCACCCTGTGCGGGGTGGCGCTCTCGGCCTTTGCGTCGGCGGTGACCGCGGCGGTCCTGATTCTGGACGAACAAACGCTGCTGGCGATGCGCACCTGGCTGGCGGGCGATCTGGCCGGGCTGAAGTGGCAAACGCTGCGCGCGGCGCTGATCCCGGCGCTGGGCGGGCTGCTGATCGCGCTCGCCATCGCCCCGCGGCTTAACGTCCTGGCTTTGGGGGATAAGGTCGCCCTCGGACTGGGGGTGAAAATTGCCCAGACCCGGCTGCTGGGGCTCGCCGCCATCGCGCTGCTGTGCGGTTCGGCGGTCGCCGTTGCCGGGCCGATCGGCTTTGTCGGCCTGGTGGTCCCGCACGTGGTGCGGCGGCTGATCACCGAGGACATTCGCCTGGCGCTGCCGCTGGCGGCGCCGGTTGGCGCCCTGGTGCTGGTGCTGGCGGATATTGCGGCGCGCACCCTGGTGGCGCCCCAGGAGCTGGCAACCGGGGCGATGACCGCCCTGGTGGGCGCGCCGCTGTTTATCTTTATTGCCGCGAGATTCTTTAAATGAAAAGCGCCGCACGTCGTGCCGGATTCCGCCCGCTGGCTGCCGGGAGTCGTCATATTCTGCTGCGCCCGGCGGCGCTGAAGAGTGCCGCCGGGCTGCTCGCCCTGATAGCCATTCTCGGCGCGTTTGGCCTGACGCGCGGCAGCTTTCCGCTGCCTTCCGGGACCGTGCTGCGGGCGCTGCTGGATGCGGATAGCCTCAGCGGACAGCAGCGCTTTATTCTGTTCGATATCCGCCTGCCGCGGCTGTTTATGGCGCTGCTGTGCGGGGCAATGCTGGGGATGGCCGGCGCGGCGATGCAGAGCATCACCCGTAACGGGCTGGCGGACCCGGGGCTTATCGGCGTCAAGGAGGGGGCCAGCGTGGTGGTATTGGCGCTGATCCTGCTCTTCCCGGCGACGGCACTGGCGTGGCGGCCGCTGGCGGGAATGGCCGGCGGCGTGCTGGTGGCGCTGCTGGTGCTGGCCCTGGCGCGCGACTGCTCGCGGCCGCGCTTTATCCTGATCGGTATCGGCGTCTCCTGGACCCTGGCCGCGGCGGTAGGCATTTTTATGACCACCGCCGACGTCCGCGACGTGCAGACGGCGATGATCTGGCTGGCGGGAAGCCTGCACGCCGCGACCTGGCCGCTGCTGGCGGTCGCCGCCTGCTGGGCGCTGCCCGGCGCGCTGATCCTGTTTCTTACCGCCCGCGCGGCGGACGTGGCGCTGCTCGGCGACCGCACGGCTATCGGCCTCGGCGTCCGGCTACAGCAGCTGACGCTGCTGCGCTTTTTTGCCCCGGTGCTGCTGACCTCCGCCGGCGTCTCCTGCGTGGGCAGCCTCGGCTTCGTTGGCCTGATGGCGCCGCATATGGCGCGCTTTGTGCTGCGCGGCGGCCAGGTCTCTCTGCTGTGCGGTAGCGCGCTGATTGGCGCTCTGCTGGTTTTAGTGACCGACACCATCGGGCGGGTGGCCTTTGCGCCGCTGCAAATCCCGGCCGGGATTGTCATCGCCCTGGTGGGCTGTCCGTTTTTTATTCTGCTGCTCTGGCGTCGTCGTGATGCCCTGTAACTCTCAAGGATTGCTATGCGTTGGTTAGTTCCTCTGCTGCTTTGCGTGGCCGGTACCGCGGGTGCCGCCGCGGGTCAGACGCAAAAATTTACCGATGATTTAGGTCGGGTGGTGAACGTTCCGCTGCATCCGCAGCGGATTGTCTCGATGCACGATCTGGATATCACGATCCCGCTGATCGAGCTCGGCGTGCCGCCGGTCGCCAGCCACGGGCGTACGCGTCCCGACGGTAGCCACTATCTGCGCTCCAGCGCCCAGCTTACCGGCATCGATTTTGATAACAGCGATATTCAGTTTATCGGTACCGCGGATATCGATCTCGAAGCCGTGGCTGCGGCTAAGCCGGACCTGATTATTACCGAGCCTAGCCGCCACGTCTCCGTGGAACAGCTGGAGAAGATAGCCCCGACGGTGAGCATCGACCATCTGCAGGGCAGCGCGCCGCGCATTTACGCTAAGCTGGCGCAGCTGACCGGCTCCGAGGCGCGGCTGGCGGTGCTCGAGCGGCGCTATCGGGAGCAGATTGCCCAGCTGAAGGCGGCGGTCGATACGCAGAAGATTACCGTCTCGGTGATTCAGGCCAACGGCGGTAAAGTAACCGTCCATCACGCCTATCACGCCCTGGGCCGCGTGCTGCGCGACGCCGGCTTCCGCTTTCCGCCGCTGATTGAGCGCATTCCCGACGGCCAGCGCATCGACGTTAGCGCCGAGCAGCTGCCGGAGCTGGATGCCGATTTCGTTTTCGCGACCTGGCGCTCCGATACCGGCGGCAAGCCGCAGGATGAGCTGCAGGCGATGGAGGCCGTGATGCCGGGCTGGTGCGACTTTATGCGCGCCTGCCGCAGCGGACGCTATATCCTGCTGCCGCGTGAGGACGTGATCTCCAACTCCTTCGCCGCCCTGAGCCTGATGGCGGCCGAAGTGCAGTCGCATATTGCCGGACGTCCGCTGCCGGCGGCGCTGAAATGAAAACGCCGGGCAAACGAGAGAAGGGGCGGGTTGACCTGTTTGGCGACCGTTTTCGCGCCCGGGCGCATCAGCTGTCGCCGCGCCTGCTGGCGGTGGTTAGCTATATCAACGACAATCGCGAGGTGGTGCTCGAGCGCACGGCGATGGAGATTGCCACCGCCACCCACACCTCCGACGCTACGGTGGTCAGGGCTATTCAGGCGCTGGGCTTTGCCGGGCTGCGTGAGCTGAAGCAGACTATGGAGCGCTGGTTCGGTCCGTCGATTACCTCCTCGGAGAAAATGCTCTCGACGGTCAACGTGCTCTCGACGGACGTCAATTCGAGCATCGATTTCGTGCTCGAGGGCCACCAGCGCGCCTGCGAGGTGCTCTCCCGCCCCGACAACCGCGAGGCGGTAGCCCAGGCGGTGGCACTGCTCACCGACGCGCGCCAGGTGGCGATTTTCGGCATCGGCGCGTCGGGGATTCTGGCGGAGTATACCGCCAGGCTGTTTAGCCGCATCGGTCTGCCTTCCTACGTCCTGAACCGCACCGGTTTTAGCCTCGCCGAACAGCTGATCGGCCTGCAGCGCGGCGACGTGCTGATCATGATGGGGCAAAAATCGCCGCACCGTGAAGGCATGACCACCCTGCGCGAGGCCCGACGGCTCGGTATTCCGACCATTCTGCTGACCCAGGCGGTGGACTCCCGCTTCAGCCAGGAGGCGCAGGTGGTTATCGAGGTGCCGCGCGGCGGCGATAACGGGCGGGTGCCGCTGCACGGAACGGTGCTGGTGTGCCTGGAAATGATGGTGCTCTCGGTCGCCTCTACCGCTCCGCAAAAAACCATGAAGTCGATGAAGCGCATCAACGAACTGCATAAAGCGATCGGTAAATCTGGCGGTAAGCGCAGCTAACTGCCAGATAAATCACCGCAGCGCAGGTTTGTGGTTGCATGCCATGCTGAGTATGTGTATTTTTATGCAAAATAAATGCATAAAAAGGATCTATCATGGTTAAGAAGTGGATGAAAGTGTGCTGCCTGATGGCGGCAATGATTGGCACCGCGCAGGCGGCACAGGAAACCTACGTTGTCGGTTCCGGCGGCACCTATCGCCCGTTTGAATACGAAAACAGCCAGAAGCAGCTGGAAGGTTTTGATATCGACATCATCAAAGCGATCGCTAAAGCAGAAAACTTTGATATCAAGCTGGTCAACACGCCGTGGGAGGGGATCTTCGCGACCCTCAACACCGGCGATCGCGACATTATCATCTCCGGGATCACCATTACCGATAAGCGTAAGCAGATGGTGGATTTCTCCGCCCCTTATTTCCCGGCCGAGCAGTCGATCGTGGTGCCGTCGGATTCGAAGGTGACCTCGCTGGCGGCGCTGAAAAGCGAGAAGGTTGGGGTGGTGAACTCCAGCACCGGCGATATCGTGGTTTCTGACGTGCTGGGTAAAAACAGCACCGCCATTAAGCGCTTCGACAATACGCCGCTGATGCTGCAGGAGCTGTTTGAAGACGGCGTCAGCGCGGCGGTCGGCGACGTTGGGGTGGTGAAATACTACATCAAGCAGCACCCGGAGAAGCAGTTCAAGCTGGTGCCGGACGCGAAGTTTGAGCGCCAGTACTTCGGCATCGCCGTAGCCAAGGGCAACAGCGCGCTGCAGGCGAAAATCAACGCCGGCCTGCAGAAAATTGTCGCCGACGGCACCTACGCCAAAATCTACAAAACCTGGTTCGACGACAACGTCCCGACGCTGCCAGCGCAATAAGATCTATTTTTTGTCTTACTCACGGCTATCGGCTTTGACGATAGCCGTATTTTTTAGGGAAAGATTATGACGGGATTCCGTTGGGAGATCATCGAGGAGTACGGTCCGCTGTTTATGGACGGCGCCTTGATGACCATTAAATGCACCATTATTTGCGTGATCCTCGGCACCCTGTGGGGTCTGACCCTTGGACTGGGAAGAATGGCGAAGGCCGAGCACGGGGTGTGGAAATACGTCCTGCGCTACCTGGTTCAGTTCCCGGTACGCTTCTACGTCAGCGCATTTCGCGGCACGCCGCTGTTTGTGCAGATCATGGTGGTGCACTTTGCGCTGGTACCGCTGTTTATCAACCCGCGCGACGGCCTGCTGGTCACCGGCGGGGTGATGAGCGCCGACTTTGCCCGCGAGCTGCGCTCTAACTACGGCGCGTTTCTCTCCTCCGTGGTGGCGATAACGCTCAACGCCGGGGCCTACGTCTCGGAAATTTTCCGCGCCGGCATTCAGTCGATCGACAAAGGACAGATGGAAGCCTCCCGCGCGCTGGGGATGCCGTGGTGGAAAACCATGCGCCAGGTGATCCTGCCGCAGGCGTTTCGCCGCATTCTGCCGCCGCTGGGCAACAACGCCATCGCTATCGTCAAGGACTCCTCGCTGGCGTCGGCGATCGGCCTTGCCGACCTGGCCTACGCCGCGCGTACCGTCTCCGGCGCCTACGCCACCTACTGGGAACCCTACCTGACGATCTCTCTGGTCTACTGGGTGATTACCTTCCTGCTGGCACAGCTGGTTAACCGTCTGGAAAAGAGGTTTGGCAAAAGTGATTCACATTAACAATCTGCACAAGCGCTTCGGTGACAGCCACGTCCTGCGCGGCATCAGCTGCGATATTCAGCCGCAGGAAGTGGTGTGCATCATCGGCCCCTCCGGCTCGGGGAAAAGCACCTTTCTGCGCTGCATGAACGCGCTGGAAACCGTCAGCGAAGGCGAAGTGGCGGTCAACGGCTTTGCCGTCCACGACCGCACCACCGACCTGAACAAGCTGCGTGAAAGCGTCGGCATGGTCTTTCAGCGCTTCAACCTGTTCCCGCATATGACGGTGCTGGAAAACCTGATCATGGCGCCGATGAACCTGCGCGGCATGGCCCGGCAGGCGGCGATTGCGCTGGCGGAAGAGCTGCTGGCAAAAGTGGGATTAAGCGATAAGCGCGACGCCTGGCCCTCCAGCCTCTCCGGCGGCCAGCAGCAGCGGGTAGCGATTGCCCGCGCCCTGGCGATGAAGCCGTCGATCATGCTGTTCGACGAGCCGACCTCGGCGCTCGACCCCGAGCTGGTCGGCGACGTGCTGGCGGTGATGAAAAATCTCGCCAGCGAAGGGATGACGATGGTCATTGTGACCCATGAAATGGGCTTTGCCCGCGAGGTTGCCGACCGGGTTATCTTTATCGACGGTGGGATTATTCAGGAGCAGGGCCGGCCGGAGCAGATCTTTAGCGCCCCGAGCAACCCGCGCACCGCCGCGTTCCTCAGCAAAGTGCTATAAGAAAAGCGGCCGCCAGGGCCGCTTTATCATATTGCTGCAGGCGAAACGGCGCGCTACTGCGCCGCTTCGCTAACCTCATCGTCCGAAACTTCATCGTCCGAAACTTCACGCTCGTTAGCCAGCAGCGTCTTCTCGTTTTTACCTAATCCCTGAATCAGCAGGAACAGTAGCCCGCTGGCGAAGAGGGTGACGATCAGACCGTCATATCCCGAAACGCCGATCGCCAGGCTGCTGATCACCGGCCCGGCAACGCTCCCCGCCGACCAGAAGAAGCCCAATAGCGCGTTTATCATGATCAGCTTTTGCCCGGAGAAGGTTTTACCCGCGCGCACCAGCGACAGGGTATAGAGCGCGCCTGCCGCCGCCCCGAGCACCAGGCAGCCGACGATCAGCTGCATGCGCGAGCCGAGCAGGAAGGGCAGCGCCAGCAGGGCGAGGCAGAAGACCAGCGCGCAGCTGAGATGCACCCGGCGGATGCCAAACTTATCGGCAATCCAGCCGAGCGGCGCCTGGAACAGCGCGTCGCCGGTCAGTACCACCGTCACCAGCAGCACCGCCATCGACTCGTTTAGCCCCTTATCCATGCCGTACAGCGGCAGCAGCGCGAGGATGCTGGCATCGAAGAAGGAAAAGCAGAATACGCCGGAGGCCAGAACCGGCAAAAATGCGCCGAGGCTACGCCAGCTGGCGCGTCCGGCGAGGCTCTCACGACTGCCGCTCGGCAGGTGGCGCAGCATAAGCAGGCACAGGGCGGTCAGGCCGCAGATCGCCAGCAGCGCCCATGACTGATAGGCGGGGCCGGCGGAAATGAGCAGCGGCCCGGCCAGCTGGCAGCCGGTAAAGGCCGAGGCGTAAATCCCGGTCAACGTGGCGCGATTTTTACCCGCCGCCCCGCCGGTTATCCAGCTCTCTCCCAGCACGATAATCACCCCCGAGGCGAGGCCGGTCAGGAAGCGCGGCAACAGGAGCTGCAGCAGATCGACGGTCAGGCAGGAGGCAACCGTCGCCAGGGCCAGCAGGATCAGGCTTGCGCTGAGCAGCACGCCCATCTCAAAGCGGCGGCACAGCGCGGGCGAGAGGAAGGAGGAGAGCATCATGCCCGCCGGCGGCAGCGCGGCCAGCAGGCCAACGTAGAGGGTATCAATTTGCTGCTGCGCAAGCTCAAGGCTGATAAGCGGCACCGTATAGCCGGTGATAAAGCCTACCAGCGAGGCGGCCATGATCATCGCCAGCGTGGGCGCTAAGCGATTGTGGTCTGGGTTAAACATTTTATTCCCGATAACGGAAGTCAACAGGTGGATAAACTGGCGAAGCGCCAACAGCCCTGCATATTAGTTAATCATATGGCTTCTGTCACCGTTGAAATGGCTACCATTAATTGAGAAGGGGGCCGCGGCCGCTCGCCAAAGCCCGCCGGGCGGACGTTTAGCGAGAGTTGTCAGCGCGCTGGCGAAAGGATATAACTCATAGAGCAGCCCGGCGCTCGCGGGGCGCATGGATAAAATGTATACCGATAACAACCCTCGCTCAGCGCTGATGCTGTGCAGGAAAGGAGTACGACATGGCAGTATCGCCTTCATCCATCGCCGAGGCTATTCGCTGGCGACGCGATTTTCATGCTTACCCTGAACTGGGCTACCAGGAACAGAAAACCTCCCGTCGCGTCGCCGAACTGCTGGCCTCGTTTGGCCTGCAGGTGCATACGGGGCTGGCGGGAACGGGGGTGGTGGCGACCCTGGAGAACGGCCCTGGCCCGGTAATCGGCCTGCGCGCCGATATGGACGCCCTGCCGATTACCGAACTCGGCGAGGTCAGCTACAAATCCCGCAATCCCGGCGTGATGCACGCCTGCGGCCACGATGGCCATACCGCGATGCTGCTGGCCGCGGCGGCGCATCTGGCGCGGACCCGCCGCTTTCGCGGCACGGTGCATTTTGTTTTTCAACCGGCGGAAGAGAACCTCGGCGGCGCACGCAAAATGGTCGAAGAGGGGCTGTTTACCCTGTTTCCAATGGACGCCATTTACGCGCTGCACAACTGGCCGGGGATCCCGCTGGGGCAGGTGGCGATCAACAGCGGCGCGATGATGGCCTCCCTTGATGCCTTCGAAATCACCCTGACCGGCAAAAGCTGCCATGCGGCGATGCCGGAGAGCGGGGCCGACCCGATCGTCGCCGCCGCGCAGCTTATTATGGCGCTGCAGACGATTCCGTCGCGGCGCCTGTCGCCGCAGGAGTCGGCGGTGGTCAGCATTACGCAGATTAGCGGCGGGGAGGCGATCAACGTCCTGCCGGACAAAGTGGTGCTGCGCGGCACCTTCCGCTGCCTGAGCAACCCGGTTCGCGAGCGGGTAAAAGGGCTGATTGAACGCTACGTGGCGACGCAGCCGCAGGTCTCTGACGTGCAGGGGGAGATTTTCTGGTATCCGGGCTATCCGGTCACCAGGAACCATCCGGCGCAGGCGCTGAGCGTCCGCGAGGCGGCGATTGCCGCGCTGGGCGAGTCGGCGGTGAACGCCGAGGTCAGCCCGTCAATGGCCTCAGAAGATTTTGCCTGCATGCTGGAAGCGTGCCCCGGCGCCTATTTCTGGATCGGTACCGATGGCGAAACGCCGTCCAAACCGCTGCATAACGCCGGCTATGATTTTAATGACGATCTGATCGAACCCGGGGTGCTGATGTGGACGGCGCTGGTGGAAAAACTGCTGCCGCAGGCCGGTGAAGCCTGACGCCTTGAGTGACAACGTCACGTCAGGGGAGACGCGCGCCTCCCCTGATGCTTTTAGGCGTTAGCCGCGGCTTTCAGGCGCGCTTTCATCTCGTTGTAGGCGCTGAGCGCAAACTGTTCCGCCCAGCGCTGATCGGCAATGGCCTCGACCTTCACCGCGCAGTACTTGGTTTCCGGCGTTTTCGAGATCGGGTCGAGGTTATCCTGGGTTAACTCATTGCAGGCCCCCACCCACCACTGGTAGGTCATATAGACGGCGCCGCTGTTGATGCGATCGCTGATATCGGCGCGGGTGATCACCTTTCCGCGCCGCGAGCTGACCCACACCAGCTGCCGGTCGGTAATCCCCATCTGCTGCGCATCGGCGCGGCTAATTTGTACCCGGCCCGGCTCGTCGGCCAGCGACTGCAGCGCCGCGCAGTTGCCGGTCATCGAGCGGCACGAGTAGTGGCCGACTTCGCGCACCGTGCACAGCACCAGCGGATAATCGGCATCCGGCGTTTCGGCCGGGGCCCGCCACGGCGCGGCGAACAGCTGGCCTTTACCCGTCGGGGTATCAAAATGGTTATCCTTATAAAGCCACGGCGTGCCCGGATGATCCAGCGTCGGACAGGGCCACTGCACGTGGTTCATGTCACCCATTTTTTCATAGGTTACGCCGTAGAACAGCGGGCATAGCTCGCGCATTTCGTCCCAGATTTGCTGGTTATCCGCGTAGTGCATCGGGTAGCCCATTTCGCTGGCCAGTAGGCTGATTATCTCCCAGTCGCGCTTGACGTTTCCCGACGCCGGGATCGCTTTTTCAAAGCGCTGGAAGCCGCGATCGGCGCAGGTGAACACGCCGCCGTGTTCGCCCCAGGAGGTCGCCGGCAGCAGCACGTCGGCTATCTCGGCGGTTTTGGTCATAAAGATATCCTGCACCACCACGAAATCCAGCGCCTCGATCCCCTTGCGCACCAGCCCGAGGTCGGCCTCCGTCTGCAGCGGATCTTCCCCCATGATGTAGTAGGCCTTGATCTCCCCGGTCAGCGCCTTGTGGGGCACTTCGGTGATGCGGGTGCCGACCTTATCGTCCATCAGCGCCGGGTCGATGCCCCAGGCCTCGGCAAACTTAGCCCGCACCTGCGGGTCGGTGACCTCCTGATAACCGGGGAAGAGGTTCGGCAGAACCCCCATGTCGCAGGCGCCCTGGACGTTGTTTTGTCCGCGTACCGGGCCGACGCCGACGTGCTCGCGCCCAAGGTTGCCGGTGAGCAGCGCGAGGCTGGCCAGCCCTTTGACCACGTCCACCGCCTGGCCAAACTGGGTCACGCCCATTCCCCACATAATGGTGGCCGAAGGCGCGGCGGCAAACATGCGCATCGCCTGGCGCACCTCCTGCGCCGGCACCCCGGTCAGCGCTTCAACCGCCTCGGGTGAGTAGTCCCGCACCGCTTCCCGGTAGGCCTCAAGGCCTTCGGTAAAGCGATCGACGTAATCATGATTGTAGAGGTCTTCCTCGAGCAGCACGTGCGCAAAGGCGTTGACCAGCGCCATATTGCTGCCGTTATTGAGCTGCAGGTGACGATCGGCAATGCGCGCGGTTTCAATGCGCCGCGGGTCGCAGACGATGATCTTCGCCCCGTTCTCGCGGGCTTTGATCACCCTGCGGGCCACGATCGGGTGGGAATCCGCGCAGTTGTAGCCAAAGACCAGCAGGCATTTCGAGTTTTCAATATCGCTTATCGAGTTGCTCATCGCGCCGTTGCCCAGCGCCTGCTGGAGGCCAGCTACCGACGGCCCGTGACACACGCGGGCGCAGCAGTCGACGTTGTTGGTGTTGAGCACCGCGCGGGCAAATTTCTGCATCACATAGTTGGTTTCATTCCCCGTGCCGCGGGATGAGCCTGTGGTCATAATGGCGCGCGGGCCGTGCTGCTGCTTGATGGCCTGCAGCTTTTTGGCGGTATAGCGGATCGCTTCATCCCAGGTTACCGGGGTGAGCTTGCCGCCTTTTTGGTAGCGAATCATCGGCTGCTTCAGGCGCGGGGTGAGCAGCTGGGTATCGTTGAGGAAATCCCATCCGTAATAGCCTTTGAGGCACAGCTGGTTTTGGTTGGTCACCCCATCGGCGGCTTCGGCGCGGATAATTTTATCGTTCTCGACAACCAGCTTAAGTTTGCAACCCGCCCCACAGTAAGGGCAAACGCTCGTGATTTTTTTCATCAGTAACAGACCTGTTAACAGTGAATGAAGATCGTCGGTCAGGCCGGGCCCGGCCTGCCATCGTCATTGAGTCCTTGCGTCACGATGCTGACGTCAGGTGTGGCTGTTAAGCAGGAAGCGTGCCAAAAAATAAGATATTGATTTTTATGATAAATTAAATCAGGGGATGCCGGGTCGTCGCGATGTCGTCACTAATGACGATGACGAGCGGCCCGGCCAGACGCCCCGGCGATGGCGGGCTCGCGCCGTCCGGCGGCGCGAAGGAAGGGGCGCAGGGCGGGGGATCAGGCCATTTTTTGCCGGAAGTGGGCGAGGGTTTGCGCGGCTAAACCGGCCTCCTGCGCCGCGCTGCAGATGGCCTGCCAGCTGCCCTCATCCAGCGGAATGCCCTGCGCCAGACGCTCCTCGCGGTTGGCCTGCTCCCATTCGCCGGGCACCAGAATCGGAGCGTCCGCCTCGTGCGGGGACTGCTTACACCAGTCGATAAAGGCTTCAGTTTCGCTCTGCATCTGCGGAGCATCGAAGGTTTCCGGGTCCAGAATGATGGTGGTCATGCAGTTGAAAATGGCGTCAACGCAGGTTTGCAGGCTCTCCTGGTGGGTTGTCTGCCCGCCGGATACCGCGCCGCCGAGGATCTCGCACAGCGTCGCCAGGGCGTAGCCTTTATGCTGGGCAAAGGTCAGCAGCGCGCCCAGCGGCGAGGTCTGCATCACCGCCGGGTCGTTGGTTGGCTCGCCGTGGGCATCGATTAACGAGCCGGCGGGCACCGCTTCGCCCTTGTGCCAGGCAACGCGGGTCTTGCCGAAGGCGATGGCGCTGGTGGCGTAGTCCAGCAGCAGCGGCGGCTGGCCCCTGCGCGGGAATACTACGCACAGCGGGTTGGTGCCGAAGCGGCTGTCCTTCCCGCGAAACGGCGCAACCATCGGGTCGCCAACGACGCTGACGAAGTGGATAGAGATCATGCCCGCCGCCGCGCACTGCTCGGCCCAGTAGCCGATGCGGCCGATATGGTGGGCGTTGCGCAGGGCGACGGCGGCCATGCCGTGCCGCTGT
Source organism: Klebsiella terrigena (assembly GCF_006539725.1). Lineage (GTDB taxonomy): Bacteria > Pseudomonadota > Gammaproteobacteria > Enterobacterales > Enterobacteriaceae > Klebsiella > Klebsiella terrigena. Next base: position 56,803 of record NZ_BJNO01000025.1, read on the forward strand.
GCCTTTTCGATACCGATCTGCATCGCCTCGTGGGCGACAACCTGCCCGAACCCGGCGTTACCGTCGAGGGTCACTACCGCCCCGGCGTCCTTCATAATGCTGGCATGCCGGTTAAGCTGTAGATGCCCCGCGGCGTGGGAGCGCACGTAGCTCGGGATCATCCCGACGCCGTGCGAATCGTGGCCGGCGAGGTTGGCGGCAATCAGATGGTCGGCGACGAGGGCCGCTTCGCTGGCGGTGCTGCCGAGGTGGCTGAAAAGGGCGACGACAAACTGATGCAGATCCGTAGCCTGAAAGCGATGTCCGGTAGGCACTGAGTCTCTCCTGTGGTGGGCGGTTAGCGTAGTTATTTTGTGATGTTTGCCGATCCATGCTGCTCTCCATGCCGATGAAGATCAAGCGCTTATGGAGAGTGCTGGCGTGAGGGGCAGAGAACAGAGTTGAGGCTGTCGGGACTGGTCGCCGGAGTGAGAATCATTATGATAAAAATCATATTCTCAATGATATGGAGAAAACCATAATGAACATCAGCTCAATCATTTTAGCCCTCGTCGCCGTTGCCCTGCTGGGTATTTCCGTCTATAGCCTGCTTAGCTATATTAAAGAGCGCCGGGCAATGCGTTTTAAATCGTTTCGCCAGCGCTGAATCACAAAGCCCGCGGCGTATTAACCGGCTTTATGATAATTTTCGCGCCAGGTCTTCGGCGATGCGTGATATTTCTCGCGGAAGCTTTTGCTAAATAACGGATGGCTGATAAACCCGCAGAGCCACGAAATCTGCTCGACCCGCAGCTGAGGTGCGCTCTCCAGCAGCGCGCGCGCGGCCTCTAAACGCCGCTCTTTAAGCACCGTCATAACCGAGGTTCCCTGTTCGTTGAAGGCGCGATCGAGGCTGGATCGCGAGCAGTGGAGCGCTTTTGACAGCAGGTCAGGGGAGAGATCGTGCTGCTGATAGTGCAGGGCGATAAACGATTTCGCGCTATTCACCAGATGCCCAAGCTTGCCGGAAGAGATTAATCCCTGCTGTTTCGCGATATCGCTCAGGACCAGCAGCGCCATATTATGCAGACCGTCGACAACGGTTGCCGTCTCCTTTAGCGACAGGCTCGCCGAATGGCTATCGAGCAGCATCATGTGCGATTTCAGAAACATCGCCAGAGGATGATTCTCCAGAGAAACAACCGGACTATTGAGCCTGCCGTTAAAAACCTCTTTGATTTTCTCGCTGCGCGGAATGATATAGAGCTGCTTCACGTCGTCGCACTGATACTGATAATAGTCATTGCGCTGATGAACAATCAGCATTCCGGGATTGACCTGCGCGGAGACGGATTTCTTTCTGCCGCTAATAAGCTGATGCCCCTGCACCAGCAGCGAAATATAGATCGACTGCTCCTCGACGCGATGCGGATCGAAGGTGGTCTGATTTTTCGAACCCATCGCACTACAATAGTCGCCGGAAATAGCGGATATAGTCTTATGCGTGGCAATAATCTCTGCCGGGCGGCGGTTGTTCGCCACTTCTATCCCATAGCAGCCGAGGTTTTGCGATATTTGCTGGTAACGCTCTTCCGGCGCGATATCCGCCGCGCTCAAAACGTGAGGAACGTACAGCGCAGTAGGTCTGGGCATGTTTTTCGCCTTTCTCAAGGTACTGCTGGCAGGTAAATTTTTATCCTTCGATTATAAGATTAATCCTAAGAAAAACCAGCGCCCGGCGGTTTTTTTTACGCATTTTAATCGCCCGCGCGGGCAGGCGCTCTGCCGGCCGGTTGACGGGTCTCCTCTTTTTACCAGAAAATAGTTCCCCAGCGCGCTGAATGTTATTTTTGAATTTATTAATGCATATTCATTGAGCGTATAAAATATATTTACGTCGCCTGCAATAGATTAATTATTTCGCGGCTAAACGCTTTATTTAGCCAAAAATGACCTGGCAACATCGGGCTGGACAGCGGGACAAAAATAATTGCAAGCTATATCGCAGGTAGTGGTCAATACACATCGGCTCACGGGGATAAATTGGCCTCGTTTTCCAGCCGTTTCACCTGATCCCATTCCTCACGGCGCTGGAAAACATCATGCTGGCGCAGCGCTAAGCGGCTCCCCCGGCGTTGTCCGGGGGAAGCCTGGGGCAGTTTAGTCAAGCAGCGAAGGATCGGCGTCGATCATCAGCTGTTTCATCTCCTCAAAATGCTGATGGGAAAAGTCGCTGATTTTTTCCCAGTCGGCGGCGGTTTTCTCCGCCACCTCATCGGACAGCACCTTCAGCGGCCGGCCGGTTGACCAGGCGGTGACCAGAATCTGACAGGCGCGCTCGAGGGTCCAGATATCGTCAAACGCCTCGCCGATGGAGCCGGCGGTCACCAGTACCCCGTGATTGCCCATCAGCAGGCGGCGTTTATCCGCCAGCAGCCCCGCCAGCCGCGCCCCCTCGGCGACGGTATCGGCCATCCCGCCGTACAGCGTATCGACCGCCACGCGCTGAAAGTAGCGCGCGGTGTTTTGATCGATAGGCAGGATCTGCGGCTGCTCGAGGCAGGCGACGCTGGTGGCATACACCGGATGCAGATGCAGCACCGCCCGGGCCTGCGGCAGCCGCTGGTGAATCTGCCCGTGAATAGCCCACGCCGTGGCGTCCACGTCCGCGCGGTGGGCGTTCTCTTCATCATCGGCGTTCAGCAGCAGCAGATCGCTGGCGCGAATGCGCGAGAAGTGGCGCCACTTCGGGTTGAGCAGAAACGTTTTGCCATCCGCCGACAGGGCGGCGCTAAAGTGGTTGGCGACCGCCTCGTGCATGCCGAGGTGGGCAACAATGCGCAGTGTTGCCGCCAGATCGATGCGCGTTTGTTCTTCAAAAGAGTAGGCCACGGCGTTATTCCACTTTCGGCATCAGGTCGTTGAGGTCCGCTGCGGTCGGCGGCTGGAAGTTATATTTTTTCAGCAGGGCGGCGTACTCCGGCGTGGCGCTAAACTTCTTCAGCCCCTCCTCAAGCGCGGTCTTCACTTCGCTGTTGCCTTTTTTCACCCCGAAGCCGTTGAGCACCGGGTAGATCAGCGTCGTGGAGGAGATGGTGATGCGGTCGCCAAGCTTGTCGACCACGCCGCGCGCCACCGCTGCATCGGTTATCTGCGCCTCCACCGCCCGCGACAGCAGTGCCTGGGTGGTTTGCGGGTCGGTGGCGTATTCGCTAAGCGCTATCGGCGGCAGTCCTTTTTTCACGCAGTAGTCGGCGGAGAGCTTTTGCAGCTGCGCCAGCCACGAGGTGGCGCCCATCGAGCCAATCTTATGGCCGCAAAACTCCTCCGGCGTCTTCGGCTGATAGCTGGCACCCTTGAGGGCGAGGATCGACTCGCCGCTTTTCAGGTACGGAACCATATCAATCACCTTCAGCCGTTCGGCGGTGATATACATCGACGAGTTGGTGATATCAAAGCGTCCGCCCTGCAGGCCGGGGATCAGATTTGGGAAGCGGGTATCGAGGTTGACCGCCTCGCGGCCCATGGTTTTGGCAATCCCGGCGAGAAACTCGATATCAAAGCCGGCGGGTTTATTGCTATCAATATATTCGTAAGGGAAAAAGGTCATATCCGAACCGGCAATGATTTTTCCCGGCTGCAGAAAGGCCGCTTGGGCGCTGGCCGCGCTCAGGGCGCCGACGGTGCAGAGGAGCAGGGTATTTAAACGTTTCATAGAGATCTCCAAAGTGGGGGGCAATCACATGCTGGCAGGGTCGTTTCCGGCCTGCTGTACGAAAAACGAGGCGCCGCGCGGCTTCTGCGGCAGACGAACATGATTGGCGGCGCTGCGCACCAGCCCGCTCTCCGTGCCGGCGACCAGCCGTCCGGCGTGGGCGCTGGGCAGCGGGTTGTCGCCGTACGGCAGGGCGTCTTCGGCGGCGTAAACGCTGATAAACAGGGTACGCGGCAGGTCGGTTTCATTGGGGCTGGAGGCGTGGAGCAGCCGGGTATGCATAAAGCACACCGAGCCGGACGGGCCAAAGCAGGCCTCGGGCTGCTGGCAGTGGGTCGCCACCACCTCGTCATCCACCGCGCCGGTGAAGCGCGACGCCTGCCAGTGCGACCACAGCGGCCCCTTATGGCTTCCCGGCACCACGTTCAGCGGGCCGTTCTCCGGCGTCACGTCGCTGACCATCAGCAGGGCGGTGATGATGTCGTCGTTACTGTGCGGCGTGAAGAGAAAATCCTGGTGCCATTTCACCTGGGTGGTGGTATGCGGCAGCTTGGAGTTAATTTTGCTGTGATGAAAGCGGGTGCCGCTGCCGCCGATAAGCTGCGCGGCAATCGCCGCCATCCGCGAATCCAGCGCCGCGCGTCGGTAGGCGGCGGAGATCTCCGTCGGCGAGCTGACGCGGCGCAGCGACGGGTGGTCGGGGCGATGGTCGCTTTCAAGGTCGAAGCGCGGGCGGCCGTCCTCGGTCGCTCCCCAGGCCTCGTCGTGGCGGCGGCTCTCCGCCACCCAGCCGTCGAAATCCTGCTGCAGCCCGGCGATCTCTGCGGGAGAGAGCACCGCCTCAACCACCAGAAAACCCTGCTGATGAAACTGTTCGATTTGCCACTGCGCGATCATATTTTTTCCTTTCACAAACGGAGCGGTTAAGCCAAAGAGACGTCTTTGAGGAAGGCGTCAACGCGCGGGTGATCGCCGTCGCGCATCGCCTGAGGCGTGTCGTCGCAAACCACGCGCCCTTTTTCCATAAAGACAATTCGGTCGGAAACTTTGAAGGCAAAATTCATCTCGTGGGTCACGATAACCATGGTGATCCCCTCATCGGCCAGCGATTCGATAACCTGAAGCACTTCGTTGACTTTTTCCGGGTCCAGCGCCGAGGTTGGCTCATCGAAGAGCATGATTTGCGGGCGCATCATCAGGGCGCGGGCGATAGCCACCCGCTGCTGCTGGCCGCCGGAAAGCTGGTGCGGATACTTCCACGCGTGGTCGAGCATGCCGACCTTATACAGCAGCTCGCAGGCGCGCTGCCTGAGCTCCGCCTCCGCCGCCAGTCGGTGATAGCGCGGGGCCAGCAGCAGGTTGCCGAACACGGTCAGGTGCGGGAAGAGGTTGAAGCTCTGAAAGACCATGCCAATATTCAGCCGGTGCGCGGCGTTCTCCATAAAGCGCGGCTTCTGCACGCCCTGGCGTTCGAGGTGAATAAAAGGCTGGCCGTTGATGCGGATCTCGCCGTTATCGATCTGTTCCAGGCCGTTGAGCAGGCGAATCAGCGTGGTTTTGCCGGAGCCGGAAGGGCCGATAACCGACACCACTTCCCCGGGCTGGACCTGCAGGCTGACGGCGCCCAGCACCTCCACGTTGTTGTAGGCTTTATGCAACTTCGAGGCCTGCAGCGCCGGCTGGTGGCTATCGATGACGCTGCGGGCAACGGCCGGACGGGCGGCGGTGGCCAGCGCCAGCATGTCGGCGTCGACCGGGCGGTTGGTTTTACGCTGGGTGACGTCGAGCCAGGTCTCCAGGCGCTTCAGCAGGAAGTCAAACACGGTGACGATCAGCACGTAGTAGAACGCCACCGCCGCCATGGTCTCCATCACCAAAAAGTTTTGCGAATAGAGGCGCTGGCCGACCATCAAAATCTCGGTCAGGGAGATGACGGAAACCAGCGAGCTGAGCTTAACGATCGCAATATACTCATTGGCCAGCGCCGGCAGCGCCACCCGCAGCGCCTGGGGAATAATCACCCGCCACTGCGTGCCGCCATAGCGCAGCCCTAAGGCCCGCGCGGCCTCGCCCTGGCCTTTGGCGATGGAGAGCAGGCCGCCGCGATGGATCTCGGCGACGTAGGCCGCTTCGCTGAGCACCATCGCCAGCAGGCCGGCCCAGAAGGGATCGTTGAGCACCACCGCAAATGACGGCACCGCCTGCGGCAGGTTATAAACGAAGATCAGCAGCACCAGCAGCGGCAGGCTGCGAAACAGCCAGATATAGAGCCGGGCGGGGACGTTAAAAAGCCTGCGCGGCGACTGCTTGGCGAGGGCGAGAATAAAGCCCAGCACAATACTGCAACCCCAGGTCAGCAGACTCAGTTTAATGACGGTCCAGGTGGCCTGCCAAAAATCTGCGTCGCTGAGCAGACTTAACATGTAGTTCCAGTTAAACATCATGGGCTATTTCACTCGCCATAATTAACGGACATGAAGACGATACCGATGTTCTAAAATGGGGCATCGTCACTATTTATCGGGCAATTACACTATGCTGGTACTCTTCGCCATCAGGCAATTAGTAAATTTTTGGTCTTTAAGTTTAAAAAAACTATATAGCCAGATTAATTTCAATAAATTTAAAGCAATGAGTGCGAAACAAGAACTAAACATTAAAAAAACAATTGCTGTTATTGGTCAACGGAATCGGCCGGTAAATTGGGCATTGTGCCACAATGGGGCGCTTCGGGGATTTATTTGGTGCAGCCTGGTTCATATTGGTGCAATTAAACCACCGGGGCTGGGGTTTTATTATTTCAGCGCATTTAGCGAGATAAATAATTCATTCATCCCCGCGGCAATGCGTCTTTTAGCCGGGGAGTGGCACGATGCTTGCAATCGGCCTATCAGGAAACTATGCCGTTTCTGTGAGTAACAATATTTCATAAAGGGTAAGGCTATGACGCGATTCACGCTCAAACAACTTAAATACTTCGTTACCGTTGTGGAGACCGAAAGCATCGCCGAAGCCTCCCGACAGCTGCATATTGCCCAGCCGTCGATCTCGATTGCGATAAAAAACCTTGAGGGCACCTTCGAGCAGCAGCTGTTTATTCGCCACCACGCGCAGGGCGTTTCGCTCACCCCCTGCGGGCGGCGCTTCTACGAGAAAGCCAAGGAGCTGCTGCGCCTCTCCTGGGAGTTTGAACAAAACGCGCGCGCCGATAAGGAGCTGGTTTCCGGCACCATTTCGGTGGGCTGCTTTGAATCCGTCGCCCCGCTGTATATGCCAAAGCTGGTGGCCGGATTTAAAAAGATGTATCCCGAAATAACCCTTCAGCTCTACGATGGCGAGCAGCATGAATTAATGCACGGCCTGCATCGCGGGCGTTTTGATTTAGCCCTGGTCTACGATCTGGAATTAGGCCACTCGATCAGTAAAGAGACGCTCAATGCGCCGCATAAACCCTATGCGCTATTACCGGCCAGCCATCCGCTGGCGCAAAAAAAGAGCGTTACGCTGCAGGAATTAAGCCAGGAGCCGATGATTTTGCTCGATGCGGTGCCGAGTAAAAACTATTTTATTACCATTTTTAAAGAGAAGGGCTACCACCCGCAGGTGGCCTACAGCTCGCCGTCAATTGAGATGGTGCGCTGTATGGTCGGGCAGGGGCTGGGCTTCTCGGTATTAGTGACCCGGCCGCTTTGCGATATGACCTACGACGGCGAGCGGCTGGTCCAGCTGGAGATTGAAGATCAAATGCCGGCCTCAACCTTAATTATGGCGCACCTCGCCAATAACGAACCTACCCGGCCAACGCAGCTTTTTATGGACTATTGTCGCAGCATTGAGCTAACCCCGGCGCTGGTTTAGCCGGTAACTTCGAGCGCGCCGGGGATATATATTGTCAGGCGCCTGAGCGCCAGGCTCGAGGGCTATTTTATTTGTTATTTCGATCCCGGACAGTGCCCGACAAAATACTAACGTCCGGTGGGACAGGCTCAGAGGCTCATAAATTGCTATGACGAGTATCGTTTTATAATAATTTACCATTCGACGCTGGCTAAATAACCTGAGTCCGCTGACGCCCGGCGTCATCAACCCAATCATTTATCCAGTACAGGACGGTTAGCTATGCACAATCAGCGTTATCCGCAGATCGACCGGCAGACGATCGATACCTACCAGACGGATGGAGTGGTGTTACTGAAGGGCGCGTTCACTGCGTGGATCGACGGACTGGCGAACGGCGTGGCGGAACTGATGGCCAACCCCAGCGAGTACGGGCACGCCAGAACGGTGGTGCCGAAGGACGGCTCCGCGCCCTTTTTCCAGGACTACTGCAACTGGTCACGGATCGCCGATTTTGAGCAGTTTGTCAGGCAGTCGCCGGCGGCGGAAATTGCCGCCGCCCTGATGCAATCGACCACGGCGAAATTTTTCCACGAGCACACTCTGGTCAAGCCCGCCGGCGGCAGCACGGTCACCCCCTGGCACCACGATCAGCCCTACTACTGCGTTGAGGGGCGGCAGAACGTCAGCTTTTGGATCCCGCTGGACCCGGTTGCGCAGGAGATTTCGCTGCGCTGCATCCGCGGTTCCCACCTGTGGGGAGAGGAGTTCAGTCCGACCCGCTTCAACGGCTCGAAGCTCTATCAGCACGGTCGCTTTAAGGAGCTGCCGGACATTGACGCCCATCAGGAGGAGTACGATATCGTCAGCTGGGCGCTGGAGCCGGGCGACGCGATCGCCTTCCACTACCGAACGCTGCACGGCGCCAGAGGTAACGCCACGGCGCGGGCGCGACGGGTCTTCTCCGCCCGCTGGGTGGGCGACGACGCCACCTTTGTTGACCGCGGGGGCGTGACCTCGCCGCCGTTCCCGGAGTTGACGCTAAAAGAGGGCGATGCCCTGGTTTCACCGCTGTTCCCGCAGGTGTGGCCGCGCGAAGCGCGGGGTTAATATCGTCGGGCGGCAATCATTAACGGCGGAAAATTATATTGCCGCTGCCGGCCTTCCGGCGGGTTAATTATTTTCCGCCGCCTCGGCGCTAAATCGGTGCCATTTTGCCGGCCAGCCGAATATTCCCGGTGCCGGCATCCCGCTACGAAAATGCCTGCTTAATGTTTTCTTAATATTTCATCTTCAATGATGCTGGCGACTATTCCGCCAACACACTTCTTATCCGTCTATATCGCGCTAAATAAGAGTTAAATTCCGTCAGCATCACAAAAGCCAGAAAAAAACCGCCCCCGGCGTTGCAAGCCGTGAACCCCTCGCTATATGTTAAATTTGTGTTTAATAAATGATACCTAAGGGTTGGTTTTATGTATAAGAAAATTGGTGGTTTAGTGGTTTCACTGACGGCAGTCTTCTCCGGCTCCGTTTTGGCGGCGCTCCCTCAGGGCTACCCGGCTGAATATCAAAAGGTGGTTGATGCCGGGAAGAAAGAGGGCAAGGTTGTCATCTATTCAACGACCGATACCAAAGCGGCGGGGCCGTTAATTAAAGGGTTCGAGGCGCAGTACCCCGGAATTAACGTTGAATATAACGATATGAACAGCACCGAGCTGTACAACCGCTACATCAGCGAGCAGGCGGCGGGCGGCGGCAGCGGAGACGTGGTCTGGAGCTCATCGATGGATACGGCGCTGAAGCTCGCCACCGACTACGCCGAAGAGTACGCCTCGCCCGAGCTGGGCAAGCTGCCAAAATGGGCGGTCTGGCAGCAGAAGGCCTACGGCACCACCTATGAGCCGGTGGTCTTTATCTACAACAAGCGGCTGATCCCGCAGGGCGACGTGCCGGACTCCCACACCGCGCTGGCGAAGCTGATTGCCGGCCAGGCCGACAAATTTAAAGGTAAGGTCACCACCTACGATATCGAAAAATCTGGCCTCGGCTTTATGCTGGCGGTGCAGGACAGCAAGGCCGACGCCAGCTATTTTAGCAACCTGGCGGGAATGGCCAAAGGCGGCCTGACCGTGCAATCCTCTACCGGCACCATGATGGAGCGCGTCTCATCGGGTGAAAACCTGATTGGCTTTAACATTCTCGGCTCTTACGCCGAAGCGCGCGCCAAAACCGATCCCTCCCTCGGCATCGCCTATCCCAAAGACTACGTGCTGGTCCTTTCCCGCGTCTCGTTTATTACCGCCGACGCCGGGCATCCTAACGCCGCGAAGCTGTGGTTCGACTACGTGCTGTCAGAGAAAGGGCAGAGCATCCTCGCCGGTCAGGCCGATATCCCCTCTATTCGTAACGATATCGAAGGCAAAAATGATATCGACGGGATGACCAAAATGCTGGGTAACGCCCTGAAGCCGATTCCGGTGGATGAAACCCTGCTGGAATATCTGGAACCGAAAAAGCGTCTGGAATTTATCAAACAGTGGCGTAGCGCGGCGGCTAAATAATCCTCCTGAGGCGCGACATCTTCCGCTGTCGCGCCCGTTAATACCCGGCAGGCTGCGTTAACGCCTGAGCAAAGGGATCGCATATGAACGTATTACGCCGAAAATGGCAGGGGCTGCCGCGCGGTATTGTGGTGCTGATCGCGGCATTGGCTATCTACGTCCCGCTGTTATTTATTGTGGTGCAGAGCTTTCTCTCGGCGCCTTTTTTTGCGCGTTCGAAAGCGTTCAGCTTTGAAGCCTTCGAATTTATCTTTACCGACCCTGATTTTTATCTGGCGCTGAGGTCCGGCTTTATTCTGGCGTTCGGCCTGGTGGCGATCGCCATTCCGCTCGGGGGGATCCTCGCCTTTTTAATGGTCCGCACCGATTTGCCCGGCCGGCGCTTTATTGAACCCCTGATCCTGGTACCCATCTTCGTCTCGCCGATGGTGCTGGCCTTTGGCTACGTGGTGGCGGCGGGGCCGGTTGGCTTCTTCTCGCAGTGGGCCGAGCGGCTGCTGGGCTTTGTGCCGTGGAACATCTACTCGATGTTCAGCATCGTGGCGATCGCCGGATTAACCCACGTCCCGCACGCCTATCTCTATATCTCCTCCGCTCTGCGCAGCGTCGGCTCCGACGTCGAGGAGGCGGCCAGGACGGTCGGCGCTTCGCCGCTGCAGGTCATGACCTCCGTCAGCCTGCCGATGGTGCGGCCCTCGATCCTCTACGCCTGCGTGCTGCTGTTTTTCCTCGGCCTGGAGGTGTTCGGCCTGATGCTGGTACTCGGCGACCCCGAGGGCAACATGGTGCTGGCGACCTACCTCTATAAGCTGACCAATAAGCTTGGCACCCCCTCTTATCACCTGATGGCGGCGGTGGCGGTGGTGCTCATTTGCATCACCATCCCGCTGGTGATGCTGCAGCGTCGGCTGATGCGCACCGCCAACCGCTTTGTCACCATGAAGGGCAAGGCCTCCCAGGCGCGCGCGCTGCCGCTGGGCAAGTGGCGCTGGGTTGCCGGCGTGGTGGTGGTGCTGTGGCTGACGGTAACCATCGGCGTCCCGCTGCTTGGCGTGGCGATGCGGGCGTTTATTTCCAACTGGGGCGTCGGCGTGTCGCTGTGGGACGAGCTCTCGCTGGCGACCTTCCGCAACATCTGGCAGCAGCCGAACCTGCTGCGGGCCATCGTCAACTCGATGGCGATCGGTATTTTTGGCGGCGCGCTGGCGGTCGTGTGCTATCTGTTTGTCGGGATCGCCATGCACCGCAAGCCGGACAACGTGACGCGCTTCCTTGACTACAGCGTGCTGGTGCCGCGCGCGGTGCCGGGTCTGCTGGCGGGGCTGGCGTTTCTGTGGGTGTTTTTATTCCTGCCGATGTGGCTCGATCAGTCGCTGAAAAACGGCTGGCTCTCGGCGCTGCCGATGGCCGACTGGCTGCGCGAGCATCTTATCGTGCAGCTGCGGGCGCTGCGCAACACCATTTTTAGCGTCTGGCTGGCCTATACCGTGGTGTGGATGGCCTACGGGCTGCGCCTGATCTCCTCGACGCTGCTGCAGGTGGCACCGGAGCTTGAGGAGGCGGCCCGCAGCACCGGCGCCTCTCGCGGCCAGGTGACCCGCCACGTCACGGTTCCGCTGTCGCGCTACGGCCTGATCGGCTCGTGGCTGCTGATGTTCCTGATCTTCGAGCGTGAATACTCCACCGGGGTGTACCTGCTTTCGCCGGGGACGGAAACGATCGGCTCCATGCTGGTCTCGCTGTGGGCGGCGGGGGCTATCGATATCGTCGCCGCGCTCTCGTTTATCAATATCCTGCTGGTGGTCATCGGCCTGGGTATCGCCCTGCGCTTTGGAGTGAAATTACATGATTGAGCTATCCGTAGAAAACCTGCACCTCACCTATGGCGACAACCCGGTTCTGAAAGGGGTGTCGATGACGCTTCAGCGGGGGGAAGTGGTGTCGCTGCTCGGGCCGTCCGGCAGCGGGAAAACGACCCTGCTGCGCGCCGTCGCCGGGCTGGAGAAACCTACCGCCGGGCGGATTACCATTGGCAAAACCGCGGTCTATGACGGCAATCCGCGCAGCGAAATCCCCGCCGAGGAGCGCAATCTGGGGCTGGTGTTCCAGTCCTATGCCCTGTGGCCGCATAAGACCGTATTTGAAAACGTCGCCTATCCGCTCAAGCTGCGCAAGGTCGCCAGCGGCGAAATCGCCCAGCGGGTACAGGCGGTGCTCGACCAGCTCGGCCTGGGGCATCTCGGCAGCCGCCATCCCCATCAGCTTTCCGGCGGCCAGCAGCAGCGCGTGGCGATTGGCCGGGCGCTGGTCTACAACCCGCCGGTTATCCTGCTCGACGAACCGCTGTCGAACCTCGACGCCAAGCTGCGCGAAGAGGCGAGGGTCTTTCTGCGCGAGCTGATTATCAAGCTCGGGCTCTCGGCGCTGATGGTGACTCACGACCAGAATGAGGCGATGGCGATATCCGACCGTATCCTGCTGTTGAACAACGGGGTGATCGAGCAGCAGGGCACGCCCCAGGAGATGTACGGCAATCCGACGACGCTGTTTGCCGCCGAGTTTATGGGCAGCAACAACCGCCTGCGCGGTAAGATAACGGCTCTCGAAAACGGCCGGGCGCGCATCGAGGGCGCCAGCTGGGCGCTGTGGGGCATGGCGGGAGAGGGGGTCAGCGTCGGCCAGCAGGCGACGGCGGTGATCCGCGTTGAGCGCCTGCGTCTTGGCTCCTCCCCGGAAGACAACATGCTCGAGCTGCCGCTGCTGACCAGCATGTATCTTGGCGACCGCTGGGAATATCTGTTCCGCACCCGCGGGGATGACTTTGCTATTCGCGTCTACGGCACGGCGCTGCGCGACGCGGAGCATTGCCATATTACGCTTCCCGCCGGCGACCTGTGGATTTTCCCGACGCCTTAGGCGACGGCATAAAATCGGTCGCGGCGAGAAGGGCCGACGGCCGAAATAAATAGGGGCGGGCGGCGCGGTTAATGGCTGATAACCCTCGCCCGGCACGGCGCAAATAACCGCCAGATGCCGGGCGAAAGCAAAGTAATTAATATCCGTAATTAACTAACTTAACCGCTCAAATTGTTTAATATTTGCCGACGCCGGCGTTTGCACGCCGCCAGGCAGACATGTACCATAAACAAATAATAACATTTGTGATACATATCACTCTTTTTTTGGCACGGATACGCACTACGCCTTCGGTGATTCCGCACGAGCTTCTGCATCCAGGTTATTTAATAAACGTTCTCATTATCAAGTTCCGGGAATATTTTTCCCGTTTTGGCGACTGGTTTTGAGGATCGACTAATATCCAAACGATAACGCGATAAATAATCACCTCGCCAACGGCGATTTTTTGTACGACTTAATGGATCGAACCAGCAGGTCCCGCGATGCGGAGGCTGAATGGTATCGGTTCCAGATTCGATATTGCTGGGCTTGTAACCTACAAAAGCAGCCATTTTAAATGACAGGAATGTGATAATGTCGAGTGAAAAAACCAACAGCTCGAGGCGTGATTTTTTAGTAAAATCAATGGCCTTGATTCCAACGGTCGTCATCGCTGGCGGCGGCGTCGGGGCCATTGGCGCCGCGGCTCAGGCCCAGGCATCCGACGCCGCAGCGGCGGCAAAAACGCCGGCCGGCGAGGGCTGGCAGCCGCAGTTCTTTAACGAGCAGGAGTGGGCGTTTATCAATGCCGCGGTGGCTCGCCTTATTCCGGCCGACGAGCTGGGGCCCGGCGCGCGCGAGGCGGGGGTTCCGGAGTTTATCGATCGCCAGATGAATACCCCCTATGCTACCGGTTCCATCTGGTATATGCAGGGTCCGTTTAACCCGGACGTGCCGAAAGAGATGGGCTACCAGCTCCCGCTGGTGCCAAAACAGATCTACAACCTCGGGATTGCGGACGCCGACGAATGGTGTCGCAGCCAGCATCAGAAACCTTTTGCCGAACTGACCGCCGAGCAGCAGGACGCCGCGCTGAGCCAGTTTGAATCGGGCAGCGCCGCGTTTAAGCAGCTGCCGTCCTCACTGTTCTTCTCTTATCTGCTGCAGAACACCCGCGAAGGATTCTTCAGCGACCCGATTCATGGCGGCAATAAGGGCATGGTCGGCTGGACGTTGATTAATTTTCCCGGCGCGCGCGCCGACTTTATGGACTGGGTTGAACGGGGTGAACGCTATCCCCTCCCGCCGGTATCAATTAATGGGGAGAGGGCGTAACGATGGCCACCGTACTGAAAAAAACCGATGTCGCGATTGTGGGGTTTGGCTGGGTTGGCGCCATTATGGCCAAAGAGCTGACCGAAGCGGGCCTCAACGTGGTGGCGCTGGAGCGCGGCCCGATGCGCGATACCTGGCCCGATGGCGCCTATCCGCAGGTGGTCGATGAGCTGACCTACAACATTCGCCGCAAGCTGTTCCAGGACCTGTCGAAAAGCACGGTCACCATTCGCCATAATAGCGCTCAGGATGCGGTGCCGTATCGTCAACTGGCGGCCTTTCTGCCGGGAACCGGCGTTGGCGGCGCGGGCCTGCACTGGTCCGGGGTGCACTTCCGCGTTGACCCGATCGAGCTGCGGATGCGCAGCCACTATGAGGAGCGCTACGGCAAAAGCTTTATCCCGCAGGACATGATTATCCAGGATTTCGGCGTCACCTACGACGAACTGGAGCCGTTCTTTGATAAGGCGGAAAAGGTTTTCGGCACCTCGGGCACCGCCTGGTCGGTGAAGGGAAAGGTGGTCGGGAAGGATCGCGGCGGCAACGTCTTTGCCCCGGATCGCTCGGACGACTTCCCGCTGCCGGCGCAGAAGAATACCTGGTCGGCGCAGCTGTTTGAGAAGGCGGCGCGCGAGGTGGGCTATCACCCGTACAACCTGCCGTCAGCCAACACCTCTGACTCCTATACCAACACCTACGGCGCGCAGATGGGGCCGTGCAACTTCTGCGGCTACTGCAGCGGCTACGCCTGCTACATGTATTCCAAGGCCTCGCCAAACGTCAATATCCTGCCAGCGCTGCGTCAGGAGAAGCGCTTTGAGCTGCGCACCAACGCCAACGTGCTGAAGGTTAACCTCACCCCCGACCGGCAGCGGGCCACCGGCGTCAGCTACGTCGACGCCCAGGGGCGGGAGATGGAGCAGCCGGCCGATCTGGTTATCATCGGCGCCTTCCAGTTCCACAACGTGCACCTGATGCTGCTCTCCGGCATCGGCAAACCCTACGATCCGCAAACCGGCGAAGGGGTGGTCGGGCGCAACTTTGCCTATCAGAACATGACCACCATTAAGGCCATCTTCGATAAAGATACCGTCACCAACCCGTTTATTGGCGCGGGCGGCAACGGCGTCGGGATTGATGACTTTAACGGCGATAACTTCGATCACGGCGCCGCCGGTTTTGTCGGCGGCTCTCCGTTCTGGGTCAACCAGGCCGGGACCAAGCCAATCTCCGGCCTGCCGGTTCCTCCGGGCACTCCGGCGTGGGGCAGCAAGTGGAAAGCGGCGGTTGCCGACACCTATACCCACCATCTGTCGATGGACGCGCACGGCGCGCATCAATCCTACCGCCAGAACTATCTTGACCTCGATCCGAACTACAAAAACGTCTTCGGCCAGCCGCTGCTGCGCATGACCTTTGACTGGCAGGAAAACGACATCAAGATGGCGCAGTTTATGTTCGACAAGATGGCGCCGATTGCCAAAGCCATGAAGCCGAAATATATGCTCGGCAGCCCGAAAAACGCCAACAGCCACTTTGATACCACCAGCTATCAGACCACCCACATGAACGGCGGGGCGGTGATGGGCGAGAACCCGAAAACCAGCGCCGTGAACCGCTATCTGCAGAGCTGGGATGTCCACAACGTTTTCGTTATCGGCGCCTCTGCCTTCCCGCAGGGCCTGGGATATAACCCGACGGGAACCGTGGCCGCGCTGGCCTACTGGTCGGCAAAAGCGATCCGCGAACGGTACCTGAAAAATCCGGGTCCACTGGTGCAGGCATAAAGGAAGGCAAATGATGAAGATGCAATGGCTATCTGCACTGGTGCTCGGTGCGCTGAGTTTTTCCGCTTTTGCCGAAGAGGCCCCGGCCGACGGCAGCTTAATTAAACAGGGTGAGTATCTGGCGCGCGCGGGGGACTGCGTCGCCTGCCATACCAACGGTAAAGAGGGCCAGCCCTTCGCCGGCGGTCTGCCGATGGGGACGCCAATCGGCACCATCTACTCCACCAACATTACCCCGGATAAAACCCACGGTATCGGCGACTATACCTTTGAAGAGTTCGACGATGCGGTGCGCAAAGGGGTGCGTAAGGACGGCTCGACGCTCTATCCGGCTATGCCGTACCCGTCGTTCGCGCGCATCAGCGAAGCGGACATGCGGGCGATGTACGCCTACTTTATGCACGGCGTGGCGCCGGTAAACGCGGCAAATCGCGACAGCGATATCCCGTGGCCGCTCTCTATGCGCTGGCCGCTGGTGTTCTGGCGCGGGATCTTCGCGCCCGCGCCGAGCGATTTTGTCGCTAATCCGCAGGTTGACCCGCTGCTTGAGCGCGGCCGCTATCTGGTGGAGGGGCTCGGCCACTGCGGCGCCTGCCATACGCCGCGTAGTCTGACGATGCAGGAGAAGGCGCTGAGCGAAACCGAAGGCGACGATTACCTCGCCGGCAGCAGCGCGCCGGTGGACGGCTGGGTCGCCTCGAGCCTGCGCGGCGAAAACCGCGACGGCCTCGGCAGCTGGAGCGAGGCGGAGCTGGCGGAGTTCCTGAAAACCGGCCGCAACGATAAGTCGGTGGTCTTCGGCGGCATGAGCGACGTGGTGGAGCACAGCCTGCAGTATCTCTCCGACGAGGACGTGACGGCGATTGCCCGCTACCTGAAATCCCTGCCGCCGCGCGGCGGTCAGCAGACCCCTGCGCCGGTGGAGGACAGCGTGGCGAAAGATCTGTGGAAGGGAGATGACAGCAAGCCCGGCGCGGCGCTGTACGTCGATAACTGCGCGGCCTGTCACCGTACCGACGGCGCGGGCTATAAACGCGCCTTCCCGGCGCTGAAGGGCAACCCGGTGGTGCAGACGCAGGATGCGACGTCGCTTATCCATATCATCCTGACGGGCAGCACCACGCCGGCGGTGAAAAATGCGGTCTCTAACCTGACCATGCCGCCGTTTGGCTGGCGCCTGGACGACGGGCAGGTGGCGGATGTGGTCAACTTTATCCGCACCAGCTGGGGCAACAGCGCGCCGCCGGTCACCGCCAGCGACGTGGCGAAAGTCCGCAAGGACAGGTCGATCGTGCCTGATGAGAAGGCGCTCGGCAGCGCCGACATCTCGAAGCTGCCGGTCACCGGGCAGTAGCGGCCAGGAATGCGCCGTTCGCGCGGCGCACTCCGCGATTGCCGCTGCCGACTATGGTCTGATTTGAAAGGGCTTGCACTCATGCTGCACGCAGAACAACTCACCTGCATCTACGACGAGCGGGTGCTGTTTCAGGCGCTGACGTTAACGGTTAACCGTGGCGAAATGCTGCAGGTGTCCGGCGATAACGGCAGCGGAAAAACCTCCCTGCTGCGGCTGCTTTGCGGCCTGGCGCGGCCGGAAAGCGGCGTCGTCAGCTGGCAGGGCGAGCCGCTCTCGTCGGTACGCGACGCCTTCCATCAGCAGCTGCTGTGGTGCGGGCATAAGCCTGGCGTCAAGGCGGCGCTGACGGCGGATGAAAACCTGCGCTTCTTCTTTGCGCAAACCAGCCCGCGGGCGCGGGAAGAGGCGCTGGCGGCAATGGGGCTGGCGGGCTACGAGGACGTGGCGCTGAGCCAGCTCTCGGCCGGGCAGCAGCGCCGGGTGGCGCTGACGCGCCTGTGGCTGACTTCGGCGACGCTGTGGATCCTCGACGAGCCGTTTACCGCCCTTGACGCCACGGCGGTGGAGCGGCTGACCCGACGCCTGGAGCAGCACGTGCAGGCGGGGGGCAGCGTCATTCTCACCACCCATCAGCCGCTGCGGACGCTGGCCTGTCCTCTGCGGACGCTGCGCCTCTGCGGCGAAAGGACGGTGGGCTGGTGATGCGGGCGCTGTTTTGCCGCGAAATGCGCCTCGCCTGGCGCAGCGGGGCGGAAATCCTCAATCCGCTGTGGTTTTTCCTGCTGGTTATCACCCTGTTTCCGTTCGGCGTGGGCGCGAATCCGCCGCTGCTGGCGCAGATTGCGCCGGGCGTGGTGTGGGTCGCGGCGCTGCTGGCGGCGCTGCTGGTGATGGATCGCCTGTTTCGCGATGACTGGCAGGACGGCTCCCTGGAACAGCTGCTGCTGCTGCCGACGCCGCTGGCGGCGGTGGTGCTGGTGAAGGTGGTTGCCCACTGGATAATGACCGGTCTGCCGCTGCTGATCGTCTCCCCGCTGGCGGCGCTGCTGCTGGGGATGACCGCCCACGACGCGGGCGTGCTGGCGCTGACCCTGCTGCTGGGTACGCCCACCCTGAGCTTTTTAGGCGCGGTTGGCGTGGGGCTGACGGTGGGGCTCAGGCGCGGCGGCGTGCTGCTTAGCCTGCTGGTGCTGCCGCTGTCGGTGCCGCTGTTAATCTTTGCCACCGCCGCAACGCAGGCCGCCTCGGCGGGGCTGCCGGTGGATGGCTATCTGGCGATCCTGGGGGCCTTTTTAGCCGCCAGCGCGACGCTATGCCCGTTTGCCACCGCCGCCGCGCTGCGGCTGACGGTGCAATAACCCGCTGCGGTCTTTCTGACGTGGTGATAAAAAACAGTCGTGTGAGTAAACGTCTATGTGGAAAGCATTACATCAACTGGCGATCCCCGAACGGCTATACGGCCTGTGCGGCCGCTGGATCCCGTGGCTGGCGACGCTGAGCGCGCTGCTGTTAGCGGTGGGGCTGGGCTGGGGCTTTGTCTATGCGCCCGCCGACTACCAGCAGGGGGAGAGCTATCGCATCATGTATCTCCACGTCCCGGCGGCGATGGGGTCAATGGGGATCTATGCCGCGATGGCCGCCGCGGCCTTCGTTGGCATGGTCTGGCAGGTCAAAATGGCCGACCTTAGCGTCGCGGCGCTGGCGCCGGTTGGCGCCGTCTGCACCTTTATCGCGCTGGTTAGCGGCGCCGCGTGGGGCAAGCCGATGTGGGGAACCTGGTGGATCTGGGATGCCCGTCTGACTTCTGAGCTGGTGCTGCTGTTTATTTATGGCGGCATTATTGCCCTCTGGCACGCCTTCGACGACCGCCGCCTGGCGGGACGTGCCGCGGGGATCCTCGTGCTGGTCGGGGCGGTCAATCTGCCGATCGTTCACTACTCGGTCATCTGGTGGAACACCCTGCATCAGGGGTCGACCAATATGCAGCAGAGTATTGACCCCAGCATGCGCCTGCCGCTACGCATCTGCATGCTCGGCCTGCTGTGCCTGGTTATTACCCTGACGCTGATGCGCCTGCGCAATCTGATCCTGCGCCAGGAACGCCGCCGCCCGTGGGTGGCGGCGCTGGTGAATAAAGGAGCCTCGAAATGAGTCCCGCTTTTTCCTCCTTCGCCGCGTTTCTGGCGATGGGCGGCTACGCGCCGTACGTCTGGCTGGCCGCTGCCGCCGCGCTGGCGGGCTTTGGCCTGCTGACTGCGCATACCCTGTGGCAGCGCCGGGCGCTGTTCAGTGAGGTTCGGCGCCAGCAGGCCCGCGACCGGCGGATTGCCGCCGCGCGCGTCCGTGACCGGGAGGCCGCAGATGCAGACGCGTCGTAAGAACCGCCTCTATATCGTGCTGGCGGTGGCGGCCGGGCTGGGGCTTGCCGTCAGCCTGACGCTGTACGCCCTGAGCGCCAACATCGACCTGTTCTATACCCCAGGAGAGATTATCTACGGCAAGACGGAAACCCATGAGAAGCCGCACGTCGGGCAGCGCCTGCGCATCGGCGGCTACGTTCAGCCGGGCAGCGTCAGGCGCAATGCGCAAACCCTGGACGTCAGCTTTACGCTGTATGACGCCCGCGGCACGGTTGAGGTGAGCTATCGCGGCATTCTGCCGGACCTGTTTCGCGAGGGGCAGGGCGTAGTCGCCCAGGGCGAGCTGGATTCCCCCCGGCACATCATCGCCCGCCAGGTGCTGGCCAAGCACGATGAAAACTACACGCCGCCGGAGGTAAAGGACGCCATGAGTCCCGTGAATAAGGAGAGCCAGCCATGATGCCGGAGCTGGGCAACTATCTGCTGTGCCTCGCGGCGGGCCTGGCGCTGCTGCTGAGCGTCTATCCGCTGTGGGGCGCTTCGCGTCAGGATCGGCGCATGATGGCGCTGGCCCGCCCGCTGGCCTGCGCGCTGTTTTTCTGCATCGTCGGCGCCTTCCTGCTGCTGGTGCACGCCTTCGTGGTTAACGATTTTACCGTGCGCTACGTGGAGGAAAACTCCAACAGCGCGCTGCCGGTGTGGTATCGGGTGGCCGCGACCTGGGGCGCCCACGGGGGCTCTCTGCTGCTGTGGGTGCTGCTGCTGAGCGTCTGGACCTTTGCGGTGGCGCTGCTGAGCCGCCGCATGCCGCTCGACGCCGTCGCCAGAGTGCTGGCGGTGATGGGGATGATTGCCTTCGGCTTTCTGCTGTTTATTCTGCTCACCTCTAACCCCTTCACCCGCACGCTGCCGCTGTATCCCATCGATGGCCGGGACCTCAATCCGCTGCTGCAGGATATCGGCATGATCTTCCATCCGCCGATCCTCTATATGGGCTACGTTGGCTTCTCGGTGGCTTTTGCTTTCGCTATCGCGTCGCTGCTGGCCGGGCGGCTGGATACGGCGTGGGCCCGCTGGTCGCGGCCGTGGACCCAGGCAGCGTGGGTTTTCCTGACCCTTGGCATTGTCCTCGGGTCGGCGTGGGCCTACTACGAGCTGGGCTGGGGCGGCTGGTGGTTCTGGGACCCGGTGGAGAACGCCTCCTTTATGCCGTGGCTGGTCGGCACCGCGCTGCTGCACTCGCTGGCGGTAACCGAAAAGCGCGGCAGCTTCCGCGCCTGGACCGTACTGCTGGCGATCTCCGCCTTTTCGCTGTGCCTGCTGGGGACCTTCCTGGTGCGTTCCGGGGTGCTGGTCTCGGTCCACGCCTTCGCCTCCGACCCGACGCGCGGGCTGTTTATTCTCGCGCTGCTGGTCATTGCCATCGGCGGCTCGCTGCTGCTGTACGCCATTAAGGGCGGACGGGTGCGGGCGCGCGTTGAGCATTCGCTGTGGTCGCGGGAGTCATTCCTGCTGAGCAACAATATTCTGCTGATTGCCGCCATGCTGGTGGTGCTGCTCGGAACGCTGCTGCCGCTGGTGCATAAAGAGCTGGGGCTGGGCAGCATTTCGATTGGCGAACCCTTCTTTAACACCATGTTTACCGCCCTGATGGCGCCGTTTGCGCTGCTGCTGGGCATCGGGCCGCTGGTGCGCTGGCGGCGCGACGCTGCGGCGAAGCAGCTGAAGCGCGCGGCGGCTTCAGCGGTCGTTACCCTGCTGCTGGCGCTGCTGCTGCCGTGGCTGCTGGAGGACCGCATCGCGGCGATGGCGACGCTGGGCCTGATGATGGCTATCTGGGTGCTTATCTTCTCGCTGATCGAGGTGCACGAACGCGCTACCCACCGGCACGGATTCTGGCGCGGGTTAAGGACGCTCTCGCGTAGCCAGTGGGGGATGGTGCTCGGCCACGTCGGCGTGGCGGTGACGGTTATCGGCATCGCGTTCAGCCAGAGCTACAGCGTGGAGCGCGACGTGCGGATGAAGGCCGGCGACAGCATTGATATCCACCGCTACCACTTTGTTTTCGCGGGCGTGCGCAACATCGTGGGCGCCAACTGGACCGGCGGCGAAGGGGTGATTCAGGTCACCCGCGGCGGGCGGCCGGAAGCCACGCTGTATGCGCAAAAGCGCTTCTACAGCGCCAGCCGGATGATGATGACCGAAGCGGCGATTAGCGGCGGGCTGACCCGCGACCTGTACGCCGCGCTGGGCGAGGAGCTGGGCGACGGCAGCTGGGCGGTGCGCCTCTACTACAAGCCCTTCGTGCGCTGGATCTGGTACGGCGGCGTGCTGATGGCGCTCGGCGGCCTGTGCTGCATGCTCGACCCGCGCTACCGGCTGCGTAAAAAGCTGCAGGAGGCGCAATCATGAACCGCAGATGGCTTTTTCTCCCGCTGGCGCTGTTCCTGGCGCTGGCGGCGGCGCTGTTCTGGCAGCTGATGCGCAACGCCGACGGCGATGACCCGACGACGCTGGAGTCGGCGCTGGTGGGTAAACCGGTACCGGAGTTTCGCCTCGAAGCGCTGAACGTTCCGGGCCAGCTCTACGATCGCTCGGTGCTGGTCAGCGGCGGGCCGCTGCTGCTCAACGTCTGGGCGACCTGGTGCCCGACCTGTCGCGCCGAGCATCAGTTCCTTAACGGCCTGGCACAGCAGGGGGTACGCGTAGTGGGGCTGAACTACAAAGACGACCGCCGTAAAGCGGTGAGCTGGCTCGATACTCTGGGCAATCCTTACGCCATCAGCCTGTTCGACGGCAGCGGCATGCTGGGGCTGGACCTCGGCGTTTACGGCGCGCCGGAGACCTTTCTGATCGACGGCCGGGGAATTATCCGCTGGCGGCACGCGGGGGATCTTAATGAGCGGGTCTGGCGCGAGCAGCTGCGGCCGCTGTGGGAAAAATATCGCCGGGAGTCGGCCTCATGAAGCGCCTGCTGAGCGGCGTGATGGCGCTGCTGCTGTCGGGCAGCGCGCTGGGAGCTATTGATACCTGGCAGTTTAAGAACGAGGCCCAGGAGCAGGCGTTTCGCGAGGTGACCTCCCAGCTGCGCTGTCCGAAATGCCAGAACAACAGCATCGCGGATTCGAATGCGATGATCGCCGCCGATATGCGGCTCAAGGTTTACGAGCTGCAGCAGCAGGGGCAGAGCAAGGAGCAGATCGTCGCCTACATGGTGGCGCGCTATGGCAACTTCGTCAGCTATGAGCCGCCGCTGACGGCGGGGACGATCCTGCTGTGGCTGATCCCCGGACTGTTTGTGATTGCCGGCGCCGGGGTGCTGGTGGCGCGTGCCAGGCGTCGCGATACCGCCGATGCGGCGCTGAGCGAACAAGAGCGCCAGCGGCTGGCGGCGTTACTGAAAAAAGGAAATGATGCATGACTGCGTTCTTAATCGTGGCCGCGCTGCTGCTGGCCGGCGCCCTCGCGCTGCTCTATCTGCCCTGGCAGGAGAAAGGGGCGATCGACCGGGATCGGCTAAACCGGGCGCTCTACCGCTCGCGTTTAGAGGAGCTAGAGCAGGAAAACGGCGCGACCCGCGAGGCGCTGGTGGTCGATCTGCAGCGCACGCTGCTGGCGGATATTCCGGAGTCAGACGCCCGCGCTCCCCGGCCCCTTGGCCGCCGGGTGCTGCTGCCGGGAGCGCTGGTGCTGGTCTGCCTCAGCGGCGGGCTGTTCCTTAAAACCAGCGATTTCGGCCAGGTGCTGCTCTGGCAGCAGGCGCAGCGCCACTATCCGGCCCTGCTGCAGCAGGTGCAAGACCCCACCGCCGCGCCGCTGCGGATGGATGAGATCGCCGAGCTTCGGCTGGGGCTGCGCAGCCGGCTGCAGGATAATCCGCAGGATCTCGCCGGCTGGCAGCTGCTCGGGCGTATCGGCCTGTTGCTGAACGACGGCGAGACGGCGATCGGCGCGTTTGCCCGCGCCCATCGGCTGGCGGCGGACGACCCGGCGGCGACCTTCGACTACGCCAGCGCGCTGGTGCGGGCGGGGGATAGCGGGCAGATGCGAATGGGGGAGCTGCTGCTGCGCGAGCTGCATCAGCGGCAGCCGCGGAGTCAGCCGGTGCTGGAGATGCTGGCGCTGAGCGCGGTACGGAACGAGGATTATCCTCAGGCGGTTGAGGCGCTGCAGGCGCTGCTGGGGCTGTTGCCGCCGGGGGATGCCCGGCGTCGGGCGATTGAGGGGGAGTTGGCGCAGGCGCAGGGGCGGGCGCCGGCGAAGTAGGCTGGCGGGGGTGTTTTGTTCACCGTAGTGGGCTGTTCCGCTCTCTCTCGGGGGATTGAACCGCCCACATTCGGTGGAATGTTCCTTCCACTGTCGCGGAATGTTCCATTCACATT
>NZ_BJNO01000026.1 GCF_006539725.1 Klebsiella terrigena
CCGCGTCCCGTCCGGGCTACGCTTTTATTTCTGTAGCCCGAGCGGGCGCGGCGCGAGCCTCTTTCTGACGCCGCTGTTTTCATCCATTTTCCTGCCAGAAGTGATCTCGCTAGCAATGTGAGATAAATCCCTGCCTGCGGGCGACATCTCCAGGGTTTCAACGTTGTTAAAGTCTGCGTTGTGTTCTAGAAACAAAATGTAACAGATTGATTACCCTACCCGTGGAACCCGATAATGAATAATTCAGGGAAATACCTCATCTGGACACTGCTCTCCGTCATTGGAGCCTTTGCCCTCGGCTACATAGCCTTAAACCGCGGCGAACAGATTAATGCGCTATGGATTGTCGTGGCGGCGGTCTGTATCTATCTGATTGCCTATCGCTTCTATGGCCTCTACATCGCCAAAAACGTGCTGGCGGTTGACCCGACGCGGATGACGCCCGCGGTGCGGCACAACGACGGCCTCGACTACGTTCCAACCGATAAGAAAGTGCTGTTCGGTCACCATTTTGCGGCCATTGCCGGCGCGGGGCCGCTGGTTGGGCCGGTGCTGGCGGCGCAGATGGGCTACCTGCCGGGGATGATCTGGATCCTCGCCGGCGTGGTGCTGGCCGGTGCGGTGCAGGACTTTATGGTGCTGTTCGTTTCGACCCGCCGCGACGGCCGCTCGCTCGGCGAGCTGGTGAAAGAGGAGATGGGGCCCACCGCCGGGGTGCTGGCGCTGGTGGCCTGCTTTATGATCATGGTGATCATCCTCGCGGTGCTGGCGATGATCGTGGTGAAAGCGCTGACCCACAGCCCGTGGGGAACCTACACCGTTGCCTTCACCATCCCGCTGGCGGTCTTTATGGGGATCTACATTCGCTATCTGCGCCCGGGGCGCATTGGCGAAGTGTCGGTGATTGGCCTGGTGATGCTGGTGTTTGCCATCGTCTCCGGCGGATGGGTTGCCGAAAGCGCGACCTGGGCGCCGTGGTTTGACTACACCGGCGTGCAGCTGACCTGGATTCTGGTGGGCTACGGCTTTATTGCCTCGGTGCTGCCGGTTTGGCTGCTGCTGGCCCCGCGCGACTACCTCTCAACTTTCCTGAAAATCGGCACCATCGTCGGGCTGGCGATTGGTATTCTGATCATGCGCCCGACGCTGACCATGCCGGCGCTGACTAAGTTTATTGACGGCACTGGCCCGGTGTGGAGCGGCAGCATGTTCCCGTTCCTGTTTATCACCATCGCCTGCGGCGCCGTGTCGGGCTTCCACGCGCTGATCGCCTCCGGCACCACGCCGAAAATGCTGGCCAATGAAGGCCAGGCCTGCTTTATCGGCTATGGCGGCATGCTGATGGAATCCTTCGTCGCCATTATGGCGCTGGTGGCGGCCTGTATTATCGATCCGGGCGTCTACTTTGCGATGAACAGCCCGCTGGCGGTGCTGGCACCTGCCGGGACCACCGACGTGGTGGCGTCCGCCGCGCAGGTGGTCAGCAGCTGGGGCTTCACCATCACGGCGGATACGCTGCACCAGATAGCCAGCGAGGTCGGCGAGCAGTCGATTATCTCGCGTGCCGGCGGTGCGCCGACGCTGGCGGTCGGGATGGCCTACATCCTGCACGGCTCGCTGGGCGGCCTGATGGACGTCGCTTTCTGGTACCACTTCGCCATTCTGTTTGAAGCGCTGTTTATTCTGACGGCGGTGGATGCCGGCACCCGCGCGGCGCGCTTTATGCTGCAGGATCTGCTCGGCGTGATAAGCCCGGGGCTGAAGAAAACCAGCTCGCTGCCGGCGAACCTGCTGGCGACGGCGCTGTGCGTACTGGCGTGGGGCTACTTCCTGCACCAGGGCGTGGTGGACCCGCTCGGCGGGATTAACACCCTGTGGCCGCTGTTCGGCATCGCCAACCAGATGCTGGCGGGGATGGCGCTGATGCTCTGTGCGGTGGTACTGTTTAAAATGAAGCGTCAGCGCTATGCATGGGTTGCGCTGCTGCCCACGTCGTGGCTGCTGATTTGCACCCTGACCGCCGGCTGGCAGAAGTCGTTCAGCCCGGATACCAAAGTGGGCTTCCTGGCGATCGCCAATAAGTTCCAGGCGATGATCGACAGCGGCGCTATCCCGCCGCAGTACACCGAATCCCAGCTGGCGCAGCTGGTCTTTAACAACCGCCTGGATGCCGGCCTGACCATCTTCTTTATGGTGGTGGTGGTGGTACTGGCGCTGTTCTCAATCAAAACCGCGCTGGCGGCGCTGAAAGAGGACCATCCTACTGCCAGAGAGACGCCGTACGAACCGATGCCCGCCGATGCTGAGAGCCTGATAACCCAGACGAAACGCGCGCATTAGCCAGCCGGTTTTTGTTAGCCAAATCCTCTCCCGCAAGGGAGAGGATGATGTGAGAGAGAAAAATGTTCGATACCCTTTCGAAAGCGGGAAAATACTTAGGCCAGGCGGCAAAGATGATGATTGGCGTGCCTGATTACGATAACTACGTCGCGCATATTCGCCAGACCCACCCTGAGCAGACGCCGATGACCTACGAAGAGTTCTTCCGCGAGCGCCAGGACGCGCGCTACGGCGGCAAGGGCGGCGCGAAGTGCTGCTAGGCCACAGCCTCAGGCGTTAACCCCCCGTCTACGTCCAGACCGGTACCGGAAATCTGTCCGGCTACCGGGCTTGCCCACGCTTTCCCGCGCTCAGTGCACCTGCCGACGAAAATTTTCCACCTTCACGAAGGCGGCGTACAGGGTCTGCGGCGTCAGCTCCACCGGCAGGAAGTGGATCGATTCGACCGGACGCAGGGTATGGGCAATGACCCGATCCAGCTCGTCCCGGTTGTGGATATCGATATCCAGCTCCGCCAGGGTAGTCGGCAGATTAAAGCGACGATAGGCCGCCACCAGCTGGGCTAAAACCTCGTCCTGGCCGAGCAGGGCGCTCTGCACCAGAATGCCGTAGGCGACCTTGGTGCCGTGGAGAAACTTCTCCGTCTGCGGCAGCACCGTCAGGCCGTTGTGCACCGCGTGGGCCGCCGCAACCCGGGTGTAGCGCTCGCCGAGGCCGCCGACCATTCCGCCGCCGGCGATAATCGCATCGATAACGTCCAGCAGCGGCTGGCTCAGCTCGCCGCGCTGCCGGTCGGCGAGCGCCGTTTCGCTGCTCTCCAGCAGAACGTCGCGGATCGCCAGCGCGCCGTTAATCCCCAGGCGTACGGTCAGCGGCAGGGTTTCCGGCCGCGGCGCCAGCACCACCGCCTCATACCATTTCGCCAGCGTATCGCCGATCCCCGCCAGCAGATACTCCTCCGGCGCGTTGAGGACGATCCGCGGCTCCACCAGCACCAGGAAGTTGGCGTCGTCGAAAATTTCAAAATGCAGCGCCTGGCCGGCGTCGTTGTACCACACCGACAGCGGAGTCCACGCCGCGCAGGTGGCGGCGATGGTCGGGATCGCCACCACCGGTAGCGCAAGCCGTCTGGCCACCGCTTTGGCGGTATCCAGCAGCGCGCCGCCGCCGACGCCAATCACCACGGAGCGGTCTTCACCCGCCTCGTGGACCAGCCGGGCGACGTCGCTTTCGCTGCAGTGGCCCTTAAAGAGGATTTTTTTGGCGCCGGGCGCGCTGAAGGCCTCGGGTAAAAAGGGTTCTGCGCCGGCGATTGCCCGCTCGCCGTAGATCCACAGCGCCCGGGAAAGCTGCTCTGCGCTGTAAAAATCATGCAGCCGCGCGAGGCTGCCGGGATGGGAGAAGTAGTTGGCGGGGCCGGGGACCACGCGGATATCGCTGTTGCTCATAGAGGCTGCCCTTATTGTCGTTTCGCTAACCTGATGTTATGTCTGGACATCCGGATGGCTAATATTATTTCGTTTTATCTTATGCCTTTTACGCAGTTGTCAGTCAAGGACGGCTGTGAAAAATTCATTAAATCAGAATATTAATCGTAAAGGGTAGCAGGGGATGACAGCCAATCGCCTCGAGATGCACAACATTAACCTGGCCTTTTCCGGCTTTCGGGCGCTGAACAACGTGGCGTTTTCCCTCAAAGGGGGGACCGTGCACGCGCTGACCGGCGCCAACGGCGCGGGAAAATCGACGCTGATGGCGGTGCTTTGCGGCACACACGCCCATTACGAGGGCGAGATTGTCATCAACAATCAGCCGGTCAATATTCGTTCTCCGCGCGATGCAAAGCAGCTTGGCATTCACCTGGTGCAGCAGGAGGTTGACGTGGCGCTGGTTCCGGGGCTGAGCATTGCCGAGAACATCATGCTGGACCGGCTGGCGCTGCCGGGTCAGGGCTTTAGCTGGCGGCGGGTCCGCGAGCAGGCCCGGGCCGCGCTGGCCCAGCTGGATATCGTCCTTGACGTGCGGCGCTCTATCGACAGCTGCTCGCTGGCCGAGAAGCAGCAAATCCTGCTGGCGCGGGCCCTGTCGCACCACTGCCGCTTCCTGATCCTTGATGAGCCGACGGCGCCGCTGGACCGTCACGAAAGCGAACGCCTGTTTACCGTGGTGCGCCGCCTGCAGCAGCAGGGGATCGGGGTGGTGTTTATCTCGCACCGCATTCACGAGCTGAAGGCCATTTGCGATACCTTAACGGTGCTGCGCGACGGCCGACTGATCGAAAGCGGCCCGATGGCGGAGCTCAGCGGCGAGCAGATCGTGGAAAAAATGCTCGGCCATGAGCTCAGCGATATCTTTCCGCCGAAGCGCCCGCCGCACGGTGAAGAGGTGCTGCTCCAGGTGGAAGGGCTACACGACGAGGGGCTGCTGCAGGATATCTCTCTGCGCCTGCGCAAAGGTGAAATTCTCGGCATCGCCGGGCTGGCGGGGGCCGGTAAAACCGAACTGTGCAAGGCGCTGTTCGGCGCCAGCAAAAGCCGCCTGACGCGCGGCGAGCTGAACAGCCAGCCGTGGCGTCCGCGCGACCCGGCGGACTCCGTCACCCGCGGGCTGGCGCTGGTGCCGGAGGAGCGGCGCAAAGAGGGCATTTTTATCGAAGAGCCTATCGCCATGAACCTCGCGGTGAGCGCCGATCGCAGCTTTTCGCGCTGGAGCCTGTTTGGCCATCGCCAGGCGTGGCGTTGGGCGGAGGAGGTGGTGGCCCGCATCGGCATTCGCACCACCGGCCCGGGGCAGACGCTGCGTCGCCTCTCCGGCGGCAATCAGCAGAAGGTCGCCATCGGTAAGTGGCTGCGCGGCAGCGCCAACGTGCTGATTTTTGATGAGCCGACCAAAGGCGTCGACGTGAAGGCAAAGACCGACCTGTTCAACCTGATCGACGGGCTGGCGCGAGAAGGCAAAGGGGTGATCTACGCCTCGGGCGAATTCTCGGAGCTGGTTGGATTGTGTGACCGCATTTGCGTGCTGTGGGATGGCCGCATTGTGGCAGAAATAGCGGGCGCAGAGGCCCGTGAAGAGACCCTACTTTATTACTCCACCGGAGGAGCAGCAGCGTGAGCAAGGCCCTGACCGCTACCGCGACGGCATCGAGCCGTCAGCGATTTTTCGATTTTCTCTACAAATGGGGCATGTTGCTAACCGTTGTGCTGCTGATCGCCGTTTTTGGCCTCGCATCGGATAACTTCCTCGACCCATTCAACATCATCAACATTCTGCGCTCGATTGCCATCGTCACGGTGATCGCCATCGGGGTGTCGATTTCGCTCACCATCGGTGGATTCGACCTGTCGGTCGGCTCGACCGCCTCGCTGGCAAACGCGCTGGTGATTTCGCTGTTCGTCTGGCACGGGTTTAGCACCACCGAGGCGATTCTGGTGACCCTGGCGCTGTGCACCCTGGTGGGGCTGTTTAACGCCTTTCTGATCGTGGTGCTGCGCATTCCCGACATGCTCGCGACCCTCGCCAGCCTGTTCGTGATCCAGGGCGTGGCGATGACCTACAGCTACGGCGGCTCGATTACCGAGAACATGGTGCTGCCGAGCGGCGAGATGGCGGAAGGGACCATTCCGGCGGCGTTCGGCCTGCTGGGGCAGGTGCCGACAATTGTCATCATTATGCTGGCGGTAACCGTGGTTGCCCAGCTGGCGCTCTCGTTTACCACCCACGGGCGGCGGATGTACGCCATCGGCGGCAACCCGGAGGCCGCGCGTCTTTCCGGCCTGCGCATCACGCGCTACAAGGTGGCGGCGTACGTTATCGCCTCGCTGCTGGCGGGCCTCGGCGGCATTCTGCTGGCGTCGCGCATCGGCTCCTCCCAGGTTAACGCCGGCGGCGGTTACCTGATGGACGCGGTGGCGGCGGCGTGGATCGGCTTCTCGCTGGCGGGTTCGGGCAAACCGAACGCGCTGGGCACGCTGGTGGGGGCGGTGATCCTCGGGGTGCTCTCCAACGGCCTGGTGATGCTCTCGGTTCCGTACTACGCAATGGACATTATTAAAGGGCTGGTGCTGGCTGGCGCGTTAGCACTGACCTATTTTCAGCGCCGCACCTAATTATAAACAGGGTAAACATGATGAAAAAAATAACGCTTTCTCTTATCGCGCTGGGGCTGCTCAACTCCGTAGCCGCCTATGCTGAGACGCCAACGCCGGTGCCGGCGGCTATCGCTGAACATAACGGGCCGATCCGCATTGCGGTGATCCGCAACCTGGGCTCCGATGATAACACCACCCAGTTTGTCTCCGGGGCTATCCAGGAAGGCAAGAAGCTCGGCTTTAAAATGAGCACCTTCCTGAGCAACGGCGACGATGCGAAATTCCAGGACTTCGTCAATCAGGCCATCAGCCAGAAATATGACGGCATTATTCTCTCCCAGGGGCGCGATCCCTACTCGACCGCGCTGGTGAAGAAGGCGGTGGACGCCGGGATCAAGGTCGCGGTATTTGATACCGCCGTCAGCGGCGAGATCCCTGGCGTGACCGTAACCCAGCAGGATGACGCCTCCCTGACCGATCTATCCTTTGGTCAACTGGTGAAAGATTTCAACGGCAAAGCCAACATTATCAAGCTGTGGGTCGCCGGCTTCCCGCCGATGGAGCGCCGTCAGGTGGCTTACCAGGCGCTGCTCAAGCAGAACCCTGGCATCAAAGAGCTGGAGTCGATCGGCGCCGTCTCCTCCGACGTGCAGGGCGATACCGCCAACAAGGTCGGGGCGATCCTCGCGAAATACCCGAAAGGCAAAATTGATGCGATCTGGGGTACCTGGGACGCCTTCAGCCAGGGCGCCTATAAGGCGCTCAAAGAGAACGGGCGCACCGAAATTAAGCTCTACAGCATTGATATCTCTAACCAGGATCTGCAGCTGATGCGCGAATCCGGCAGCCCGTGGAAGGTGAGCGTGGCGGTCGATCCGAAGCTTATCGGGGCGACCAACGTGCGCCTGGTGGCCAACAAGATTGCCGGAGAGCCGACGCCTGCAACCTACGATTTTAAAGCGGCGGCAATTCCTCAGGCGCTGCTGGCCGCGCAGCCGGGGGCGGTGAACGTGGCGTCGCTGGGCAAAATCATTCCGGGCTGGGGCCAGACCGAAGACTTTATCGCCCCGTGGTTCGCCACCCTGGAAGCCAAAAACAAGTAAGGAGCAGGTATGGCGACGGAACTCCCGCGCCCCGACTACAGCCGCAATATGCGGCTGATTGGGCATAGCGATCAGGGCGGACGCCCGGACGGCGTTCAGCTGATGGTGCATCGTGGTTTTGCCTATATCGGCCACATGGTGTCCCAGGGTTTTTCGGTGGTGGACGTTCGCGATCCGAAAAATCCCAAAGCGGTGAACTACGTTGCCGCGCCGCCCGGCACCTGGAACGTGCACCTGCAGGCGCACGACGACCTGCTGCTGGTGATCAACGCCCGGGATCTCTTTGCCGATGCCCGCTTCGCCGACGAGAAGGTCTACTACACCCGCTCGGTGGGGGAGACGGTCAGCGACGTGCGGGAGAAGGGCTGGAGCGCCGGGCTGCGTATTTTTGATATCTCCGTTGCCGATAAGCCGCGGGAAATCAGCTTTCTGTCGCTCGACGGGATCGGCATTCATCGAATCTGGTACGTTGGCGGCCGCTGGGCCTACGTTTCCGCGCTGATCGACGGTTTTAGCGACTATATCTTCCTGACTATCGATCTCGCCGATCCGCACAACCCGCAGGTCGCCGGCCGCTGGTGGCTGCCGGGGATGAACCAGGCGGCGGGGGAGACGGCGAGCTGGCCGCAGGGGAAACGCTACGCCCTGCATCACGCCATTATTGCCGGGGATACCGCCTACGGCAGCTGGCGCGATGGCGGCCTGACCCTGCTCGACGTCAAGGACCGCACCCAGCCGAAGCTGATTAGCCACCGCAACTGGAGCCCGCCGTTTGGCGGCGGCACCCATACCGCGCTGCCGCTGCCGGATCGCGACTTGCTGGTGGTGCTCGACGAAGCGGTGCTCGATAACCAGCAGGATGGCGAGAAGCTGATCTGGCTGTTCGATATCCGCGAACCGGCGAATCCGGTCAGCATCTCGACCTTCCCGCAGCCTCGGGAGGAGGACTATGTGGCGAAAGGGGCGCATTTTGGCCCGCATAATCTGCATGAGAACCGCCCCGGAAGCTTTGTCAGCTCGACGCTGATTTTCGCCACTTACCAAAACGCGGGGGTGCGGGCCTACGACATCTCCGACCCCTATCGGCCGGTAGAAACCGGGGCGCTGGTGCCCGCGGCGCCGGCGAAGATGATGGATACCCGACCGGGCCGCCCGCGGGTGATCCAGTCCTGCGACGTGTTCGTTGACGCGCAGGGGATTATCTACAGCACCGACTATAACGGCGGGCTGTCGGTGATCGAGTATTTGGGGTAGGGAAGGGCGGTGAATGGAGAACCCGGGCAGCGCGCTGCCCGGGAACGACCGGGAAGGGCTTAGCCGTACTGGCGAATGCGGGCGATCAGCTCGTCAACGCCGTCGATGCGTTCGGCAATCACGATCAGCGCTTTGCCGAGCGAAATCGCGTGGCGCAGGCACTCGTGGCGCATGGCCTCATCGCCAATGCTGTCGATATCGGCGACGTGCGACAGGCCGACGCTGCGGCGAATCAGCTCGGTTCCGCAGAAGCCAATCGCGTCCGTCCACACTTTTTTCAGGAACGCCGAGGCATAGCCGGGATAGGCCAGCGCCGCATCGCGGCTCTTCTCCGCCGCCAGCGCCTGGAAGCGCTCGGCAAAGGTCGTCCACAGCGCCTGAATATCGTTCAGCCGCTGTTCGCGCGCGGCGGCGGCGTCGCGAATGCCCAGATGGCCCGGCAGGCCGCAGTAGTTGAGCAGCAGGTTGCCGATGGCGGTGCCGATATCAAAGCCAATCGGGCCGAAATAACCGAACTCGGCGTCGATGGCTTTAAAGCTGCCTTCGGCAACGAAAATGGAGCCGCTGTGGATATCGCCGTGCAGCAGCGCCTCCGCCTGTGAGAAGAAGCGGTGCTTGAGCGAGGCCACCGCCAGCCTGAGCTGGCTATCGTGGCGCAGGGCGGCAATATCGTCCTCCAGCGCCGGCGGATAGCTGTTGCGTTCATGCACCTGGTAGGGGTCGTTGAAGAACAGATCCTCGGTTATTTCACACATCTCCGGGTTAAGAAAGCGCGCGACCTGGGCTTTTTTATCATGGGGATGGAGATAAAAATCGCTGGTATGGAACAGCGCCTGGGCGAGATATTCCCCCAGTTGGCTCGCCGCCTGCGGATAGTAAACGTTGGCGATAAGCTCTCCGCGCCAGATTCGGTGATCGGAAAGATCTTCCATCACCATCACCGCCAGCTCGGGATCGAAATGGTGAATTTTCACCGTGTGCTGCGGGCAGTGCTGATAGTGGGTCACCAGCGTCTGCGCCTCGAGCCGGGCGCGGTCAAGCGTCAGCGGCCAGGACTCGCCGACGCAGCGGACGTAGGGCAGCGCCTGCTTAACCACAATGCGGCTCACGCCTTGGGTATCAAAAATTTTAAATACCAGGTTGAGGTTACCGTCACCCACTTCCTGCGCGGACACCAGTTCCGACGGGTTATCGATACCGCCAAATTGTTGTGCATAAGCCACCGCATCGCTGGCCGTGAAGGTATGGTATTGCGACATTGCCTCGATCCTCAAAAGTTCTGGTTAAGCCGTTCAGACGTCTATACTTCTGGATTCCATCCTGACACAATGTGATACAACAACGCAACAGGGATTTAACGACATGCAGACACTACAGATCACCAGCCTGCGGGTAAGCGAAAATCAGCTTTTTATTCTTGACCAGCAGGCATTGCCGCAGGAAAAACGCTGGCTGGCGGCAGATAACGTCCCGTTACTGGTTGACCATATTCACGCTCTGCGGGTACGCGGGGCGCCGTTAATCGGTCTTTCTGCCAGTCTGCTGTTAGCGCTTTTGGCGCAGCGCGGCCTGACCCGCGATGAGCTATCGCAGGCGCTGGAAACGCTGCGCGCCGCGCGTCCGACGGCGGTTAACCTGATGAATAACCTCGATCGCATGAAGCTGGCGCTGGCTGAGGAAAACTATATTCCGGCCCTCGAAGAGGAGGCGCTGCGCCTGATTGAAGAAGATAAGCAGCTGTGCGCCAGCATCGCGGAAACCGGCGTTAGCCTGGTCAACGCGGGCAGCCGTCTGCTGACCCACTGCAACACCGGCGGTCTGGCGACGGCCGGAGTCGGTACGGCGTTAGGGGTGATTGCGCTGGCCCATCAGCGCGGCCTGGTGGCGAACGTGTGGGTCGACGAGACCCGCCCGCTGCTGCAGGGCGGCCGCCTGACCGCCTGGGAGCTGGGCGAGCTGGGGGTGCCCTATCAGCTGATTACCGATTCGATGGCCGCCAGCCTGATGGCTAAAGGGCAGGTCGACGCGGTGTGGGTTGGCGCCGATCGCATTGCCGCCAACGGCGATGTGGCGAACAAAATCGGTACCTATTCGCTGGCGGTGCTGGCGAAATATCACGGTATTCCGTTCTACGTTGCCGCGCCGCAAACCACCCTCGACCGCCGCTGTCCGAACGGCGAGGCCATTCCTATTGAGCAGCGCGCGGCGGCGGAGGTGACCGGGGTGGCCGGCAGCTTCGGCGCGGTGCAGTGGGCGCCGGCGGATGCGTCGGTTTATAACCCGGCGTTTGACGTCACGCCGGCGGCATTAATCAGCGGCTGGGTGCTGGACAGCGGCGTCGTTACCCAGGAGCAGGTGGCGGCCGGCGCATTTGCGCCCAGCGTTGCTTAGGAAAAAAGGCGAAGCGATGCCCCATCGCTTCGCGGTTGGCTTAGGGTAGCTCGAGGTTTACCGCGCTGACCGACTGCCGGTCAACGTTTTTGCCTAAGGCCGTAAGCGCCTGCCGGTAGGGACATAGCGTACCCACTTGCGTGAGTCGGCATCCCGGCTGGCTCCACTCCTGGCGCAGCAGCGGATGCTGCCGATCCGGCGTCTGCAGGTGGCGCAGGTCGTCGAGACTTTGCGCCTGGAAATAGACCCGGAGATAGCGTTCGCCGTTACTCGCGTCGCGCCAGCGTTCAAGCACCAGGCTGCTGCCCGGCGGGATATTCCCCCGGCTGTAGCCCGGCAGCTGCCAGCTAAACGCCATCAGCGTGCGCACCATCGCAATATTGGTATCGTGAGCCACCAGCAGCAGCCAGCGAACGTCCGGCTTTGCGCCCTCTTCGACGCCTTGCAGCATCGCATTCAGCAGGATTGAACCGCGCTTTTGCGCCGTATAGAAAACGTCGTTGCTCAGATCGTAGTTTGCCGTCAGCAGCGGCAGCAGGGCGCTAATCTGCGCGGAGCGGGTAATGTTTCCCCACGCCAGCTGGCTGAGCGGCAGGTTTTCGCTCCAGCCGAGGCGCAGCGTTTCGACCATATTAGCCATCACGCTAAGGCCTTCAATTGAGACTTTACCGCTTTTCCCCTGCTTAACCTGCCAGGGCTGGTCAAAGACCGGACAGGGCTTGCCGGCGATGCAGACGGCGTTTTTCAATAGCTGGATGGTGGGCTCCAGGGCCCGGCGGCGCAGCGCCAGGTCGCCGGCTTTTTTTTGCACCTCCGCCAACTGCCGGGTGGGATCGGTCTGGGTTGTCGCGAACCGGTCGGTCTGGAACAGCGGGTCAGCGTCGCTGGCGACGTAGTGAATGCGCGTCCCGCATCCCGGAAACGCGCCGTCAACCAGGGCCTCAGCGGTGGCTCGCGTGCGCTGCAGCGGGCTGGCGCGGACGTAGATGTCGCCCGGGGTCGGGCAGCCGGCGCTCAGCAGCCCGAGCGCGCGGTAGTGCGCGCCCTCGGCCCGCCCTTTGTTCACGACCGCCGCGTAGCCGTGGCCGGTTAATTCCCCGTCGCGGGTTGTCCACTGCGTCCACGGGCGTTGGGTGGCGGCCTCGATGGCTTCGCGGTTGCCCGCCGTCGGCGGGCGGATCCCGTGGCGACTGAGCTCAACCACTTTTTCCAGCTGGTAGCGTTCGGCGGCACTGGTTTGCCCCGCGCCGAACGCGACGGCGCAGGTGATAAACAGGCGCAGCAATACCTGATGGCGTGTCGTCATCATAGAATATTCCTTATATATTATTGGGTTATGATGGCAGCGATATCTGCTGTTCCGCGGCGTGGCGACGGGCTACGATGGCGGCGGTCACAAAGCAGAACAGGGCGGAAGCCAGGCCGGTCGCCACCCAGAACTGCGATAGCGTACTGAAATTATACAGCGTAGTGCCGTTTTCGATGACCGCCGTTTTATCAATAATGATCCCGGTCAGAAACTCGCCCAGACCTGCGCCGGCGTAGCTGGCGATGCCAATGGTTCCGAGGGCGGCGCCCGCCGCTTTGCGCGACGAGATATCGACGGCAATCAGCCCGCCGAGGAAGCAGGTTAAGGCTCCGATGGTCGCGCCAAAAATAATCATCGCCAGAATATCCGTGACGTAGCCGTGGGGTGACCACAGCATCAGGGCGAATCCGGCGGTGTTCAGCAGGCTGATAAAGCCGGCCATCACGCTGCGGTTTCGAGGGAAGAAACGGTCGGAGAGCATCCCGGCGATAATGGTCCCGGCAATGCCGGCGATAGCGTTGACGCCAATGATCCCGGAAGCCTCAATGGTCGAATAGGCCTTATCCTGCTGCAGGAAGAAGATCCCCCACGAGTTCACCGCGTAGCGATCGATATACATAAACGCCGAGGCCAGCGCCAGCGTCCATAGCGCCGGGTTGCGCATGGCGAACAGCTGGTTTTTAAACACCGAACCGCCCGCTTCCTCCTGCTGCGGCTCATCGCGAATGATGTTGATTGGTGGAAAACCGCAGCTTTGCGGCGAGTCGCGCATAAACAGCAGCATCAGCACGACGCCTGCGGCGCCGAGGGCCGCCGTTGACAGGTAGCCCATCTGCCAGCCAAAGCCGGCAATGACCGCCGCGATCACCATATAGGTCATGGCTTCGCCAATATTATGCGCCGTTGACCAGATGGCGTAGAACGTCCCGCGCTCTTTACAGCCGTACCAGCGCGCCAGCGAGACGGCGCAGGGGCCGACGCCCATGGATTGCGCCCAGCCGTTGATCCCCCAGAAGATCGCCAGCAGCAGGGCGTTGGTGGTCATCCCCATCAGCAGATTCATCCCGGCGCTCAGCAGCAGGCCGAGGCTCATATAGCGCACCACGTTGGCATGATCGGCAATAAACCCGTTAACCAGCTTGCCGATGGCGTAGCTGAAAAAGAGCGCCGAGCCGATCATCCCGAGCTCGGTGGGCGTAATACCGAGCTCAACGAGCGCGCTTTTAGCAACGGTAAACGACAGGCGGCAGACGTAAAACGTCACGTAGGCGACCGTCATCGCCAGAAACGTTTGCCAGCGCACAAAGCGAAATCGCTGCTCGCTGAACGGAGCGACGGCTTTGGGCGGCGTCGCGCGAAAAAAAGCAAAAAATCCAGACATGGTGTTATCTCCGAAGGTCGGAGGCCCGACTGATTAATGTGCTTCGTCCTTGAACTGAATTATCGTTGCTATGTAGGGTACATAATCAGATAAAGCCTGACCCTTAGCGGGTTAGTGTAACGGTTGCCGAAGCATGTTTTTTAACTGCGGGTAGAGCGTTTTGCCGGCCAGCAGCAGCGGGCTGCCGTTGATGATGCCGTCATTGGCGAGGTAATCATTCGTCTGCCCCCCGGCCTCGCGCATCAGCACCAGCCCGGGCAGGGCATCCCACGGGTTC
This sequence comes from Klebsiella terrigena, assembly GCF_006539725.1. Taxonomy (GTDB): domain Bacteria; phylum Pseudomonadota; class Gammaproteobacteria; order Enterobacterales; family Enterobacteriaceae; genus Klebsiella; species Klebsiella terrigena. The sequence goes on from NZ_BJNO01000026.1 coordinate 14,147, forward strand.
ATGTGCGGTTCGTAATAGCCGATTAAACGTCCGGCCGCCGCCCAGGCGCTCATCAGGGCGCCGGACCCGTTGCGCACAAACATGCCGCCATCGCTGAGCAGCGCGTCGAGGAACGGCAGGAAGTCCGCCGGCGTGACGCGATGGGATGTTCCCACGCCCATCACGCCCTCTTTGACCGTTCTGGCCGGATGGGGGGCTATTGGCGTCTCGTTGAGCCACGCGCCGTGCCCCTTCAGGGCATGAAATATTTCCTGATGGTTGGGGTCGTAAACCACCCCGATTACCGGTTCGCCGTCGGCCACGATAGCCAGCGACAGGCACCAGGTGTGCAGGCCGTTAAGAAAGCAGCTGGTGCCGTCAATCGGGTCTACTACCCACAGAATGGGCGCTTCCGGCAGCTGCGCGCCGCTCTCTTCGCCGAGAAAGCCGTCCTGCGGGAACGCGTTCACAATTTGCTGCTTAACAAACTCTTCGACCTGCTTATCGGCGATGCTCACCACGTCCTGCAGATCGTGACCCTTATGATCGACCGCGAGGCTGCCGCGCTGCTGATAGAAGCGAAAGGCCAGCTCGGCGCCGGCTTTTGCCAGTTCACAGGCGAAGAGATAGCGGGCGTGCAGCGGGTCTGAGTCCAGTGATGTCATGTTTCCTCCGTTTTGCACACGTGTGCAATCAGTGATAAAAAAAGAGCCCCGAAAGGCAAAGTGAGTGTGGCGGGGAACGGCGGATTATTCTGTGATCGCTTTGGCATAAAATGAATTTTTCATTTTGCGCTTTCGCGAATAATTAATTTCACCGGCACTTCCCGGTGGCGGGAGGGGAGATCGAACCTGGCGATGCGGGTCACCAGCATCTCGACGGCGTGATGCGCCAGCAGCTCCGTATTCTGCTGAATTGTCGAGAGTTGATAGGGTTGCCAGGCGGCCTGGGGGATATCATCGAAGCCGATAACGGCCGGGAGCGGGGCGCTCGATTGGGCGGCGCGCAGGCCGTCCAGCGCCCCAAGGGCCAGCATATCAGTGGCGCAAAACAGCGCCTGCAGGCCGGGATTATCCAGCAGCAGCCGCCTGGCGGCATCAAAGCCGGCCTGATAGCCGGCGCTGGCGCAGAAGTGCGCGCTGACCTGCATTCCCCCGGCGTGGGCGATAAACGCCTCGTAGCGCTGGCGGGTGCTGAAGTTTTCGCCGTCTTCGCCGAGAAAGCCGACCTGCTGCCAGCGGCGGCGGCTAAACAGATCCGCGACCAGCTTCGCCCCCTGCGCGTTATCGCTGGACACCCGGTCACAGCCGGCGAGTTCGGCATGGCGGTTAATCAAGGTGACGGGGATTTTGCGTTCCAGGTACTCCTCCGCCAGCGACAGCGGCGGCGCGCCGGAGGTGATGATCACTCCGGCCACGTGATAGCTCAGGAGCTGTTTGAGCGAAGGGGCCAGCTGCTGCGGATCGTCGGCGTTCATCAGCAGGGGCATAAAGCCGTTGAGCGCCAGCTGATGCACCAGCGGAGCGAGCAGCTTGCTGCGAAAAGGGTTATCAAAACCGGCGGTGACGATGCCGATAAAGTTGCTGCTGCCAGTGATCATCGTGCGGGCGATAATATTGACCTGGTAGCCCAGCTCCTCCGCCGCGGCGAGAACTTTCTGCCGCGTTTTGTCCGCCACCGACGCTCCGGGAGTAAAGGTTCGGGAGACGGCGGAGCGGGAGACGCCGGCAAGCCTGGCCACGTCCTCAGCCTTAATCCATTTTTTTTCGCTCATAGTGTCCGGGTACGGGTTGTTCTCAGGGAGCCCGCGCCGACTCCGGAACCCATCGTCGGCGCGCAAAAGTAGTAAGAAGGTACCACAGAAATCCCTGCGCGAGCAGGGGAGTGACGCGCTATGGGCGCCGCGTCACCCGCGGCTTATGCCGGATAGCGGATCTGCTCCGGCTGGCGCTGCAGGATAATTTTGCCGTGGCGGATGGAGGTCAGCACTTTGGCCTGACGCCGCACGGCGTCATAGTCATTTTCCGCATCGAGGATAAGCAGGTTCGCCGGGCGGCCTTCGGCGAGGCCGTAGTTATCGCCGAGGCACAGCGCCCTGGCGCTGTTATCGGTAATCAAATCGAGGCAGCGCTGCAAATCTTCATACCCCAGCATGTGGCAGATGTGCAGCCCGGCATCGAGGATGCGCATGATGTTGCCGTTGCCCAGCGGGTACCACGGGTCCTGAATGGAGTCCTGGGCAAAGCAGACGTTAATCCCGGCGCGGTCCAGCTCCGCCACTCGCGTCACGCCGCGGCGTTTTGGCCAGCCGTCGAAGCGCCCCTGCAGGTGGATACTTTCGGTGGGGCAGGAGATAAAGTTGATGCCCGAGGCCTTGAGCAGGCGGAACAGCTTCGAGCAGTAGGCATTATCGTAGGAGCCCATCGCGCAGGTGTGGCTGGCGGTGACCTGCGCGCCCATGCCGCGTACCCGGGCCTCTTCCGCCAGCACTTCCAGAAAGCGCGACTGCGGGTCATCGATCTCATCGCAGTGCACGTCCACCAGGCAGCCGTGGCGCTGGGCCAGATCCATCAGGAAGACCAGCGAGCTGACGCCCTTGTCGCGGGTGTTCTCGTAGTGCGGAATGCCGCCCACCACGTCGGCGCCCATCTCGATGGCGCGGGTCATCAGCTCGCGTCCGCCGGGGAACGACTCGATCCCCTCCTGCGGAAAGGCGACGATTTGCAGGTCGATAAGATGGGCGGCCTCTTTTTTCACCGCCAGCATTGCCTCCAGCGCCGTCAGGGAAGGATCGGTGACGTCGATGTGGGTGCGCACGTGCTGCACGCCGTTGTCGCGCAGCATGCCGATGGTTTTCAGCGCGCGCTGGCGCGTATCTTCCACGGTGACGCTCGCTTTACGCTGGCTCCAGCGGGTGATGCCCTCAAACAGGGTGCCGCTCATATTCCACTCCGGCTCGCCCGCCGTCAGGGTAGCGTCAAGATGGATATGCGGCTCGACGAACGGCGGAATAACCAGCTTTTGCTGCGCGTCGATATCGCCGGCGTCAGCCGCCAGAGTGGCGGTTTGGGGAGCGATGCTCTTAATCACGCCGTCCCGGAGCTCAAGGGAATAGAGCGCTTCTTTGTGGCGCAGGCGCGCGTTGATAATTTTCATGGTTGTTCCCGTAAATGGTTTTGCGACATACGCCAGATAGCCAGGGCGACCGAGGCGTTGAGATGAAACTGCGGATGGCTGACCGGATAGCGGGTCAGCTTTTCAATACGCTGAATGCGCTGATGGAGGGTGTTGCGGTGAATGCCCAGACGCTCGGCGGCCCTCATCACGTTGCCGTTCTCCTGGAGCAGCGTTTCCAGGGTCTCCATCAGCAGCCACGGGCTTTTGCGATCGGGTTCAATCAGGCAGCCGAGGGTGTCGTGCATAAAATCGCTCAGCAGCGTGGGGTCGCCGACGGCGGAGAGCAGCTTGATAAAGCCCAGCTGCTGATAGTCGCTGATGCGCTGAGCCGGGCGCAGGGTATCGCTGAGATCCAGCGCCTGACGCGCCTGCGACAGCGCCCGCGGGTAGCCCTGCAGCTCCTGCACCGGTGCGGAGAGGCCGCACAGCAGCGACAGCCCGTCGTCGCCCTCCGCAAGCTCAAGCAGCCACTGCTGCAGCCACTTTTTCTGCTGATAAAATTCGCCTTCCTCATCCGGGAGCAGGAAGAGAAACATATTGCTGCGCTCAACCAGCGGAAAGGGGTTGCCCTGCTGGTTAAGCTGCTGCTGCAGCCGCTGGCGCAGGGTGCGGCGGGCCTGCTGTAGCCAGGCTTCGGCCTGCTCCGGCGGAAACTGGCGAAACAGGCGCTGAATGCCCTCAAGGCGCAGCGCCGCCACCCGCAGCGGGCGGGTAAAGTCCAGCTGCTGGTGGAGCGCGCGCTGATGCAGGATCTGCAGATCGGGATAGTCGCCGGTTAAGAGCTGCAGCAGAATATCGCGCTGCGACTGCAGCGCGTTTTCGCTGCGCACCAGCGCGGTGCCGATGCGCTCGGTGACGATCACCATTTTTAGCAGATAGGGCTGTTCGATCAGCGGAATGCCCAGCTCGTCGGCGAGGGCAATCAGTCGCGGCGGGATCGCCTGGATATAGGCGTCGCCGGTGAGGATCACCATGCCGGCGATCCCGCGCTGCTTGCCCTCCATCAGCAGGTGGATCAGGTTCTCCTCGCTGCGGGGATGGTTGATCCCGGTGATAAACACCAGCTCTCCGCCCATGATCCACTCGGCGATATTTTCATTTTCCGCGACGTAGTACCAGCGCACCGCCAGCTGGAGCCCCTGCTGCCCCGCGCGCAGCCGCATCGCCGAGAGTCCATCAAGCGCGAGAATTTCGCTGACCGTCAGGCTCATGGCTACTGCTCCGCCGCCGGATCGGCCGCCGGCTGGCGTTTGCTCAGGCGGGTCAGGACGATATAGACCAGCGCGGAGACGGAGATGCCCACCAGCGGCGCAATCCACGGCGACAGGTAAGCGACCAGCGCGCCGACGGCATAAGCGCCGAGCCCCAGCCAGTTAAAGCGCGGCAGGCGCGCGGTTTGCAGAAGAGGATAGCGTCCGCCTCGGTAGAACCAGTAGTCGGCGAGGATCACGCCGCCGATGGGCGGGATGATGCTGCCCAGCAGAACCAGGAAGGGGATCAGCATTTCGTACATCCCGCCAATGGCCAGCAGAATGCCGACGCCGGCGGCGACCACGGTCAGGGTCCGGCGGCGTTCGCTGCGCAGCAGATGGCAGGCGGCGGCAGAAACGTTATAGATGGTCGGCCCCTGAATGGTCAGCAGATTGAGGCACAGCATGACCACCGCGGCGACGGAGAGCCCCTGCAAAATCAGCACTTCGACGATATCGGCCTGCTGATAAACGATGGCGCACCAGGCCCCGGCGACAATCATCAGCCCGTTGCCGATAAGGAAGCTGCCCATGCTGGCGACGATGGCGGTGCGGCTGGAGTTAGCCAGCCGCGTCCAGTTCGTCGCCTGGGTTGCGCCGCTGGCGAAGGTGCCAAACACCATGGTGATGGCCGCCGACCAGGTCATGGTTTCACCCGGTTCAATTTTGGTCATCGCCTGCCAGCCGCCGGCGTGGTGGGCGGCAAGGTACATGGAGACCACCAGCAGGATAAACATCAGCGGAACCGAAACCCGCGAGAGCGCATCCAGCCCCTTATAGCCTACCAGCGCGGTGACGCAGAACAGGATACCGAACAGCACCATCAGCGGTACGGTCAGGGCCTCCGGCAGGGCGAGGATTTTGACCAGCGAAATTGCCACCGTGGCGGTACCCCAGGCGTACCAGCCCAGCTCGGCGAAGCCGAGAATAAAATCGGCGAGCCTGCTGCCGATCTCGCCGAAGCAAAAACGCCCCATCAGTACGGTGTTCAGACCGCTGCGGGCGGCAATCCAGCCGAGCGACGCCGCGTAGAGGGCCAGCAGAAAGTTACCGATAACCGCAATCCACAGCAGGTTAACGATGGAAAATGAGACGCCGAGCTTCCCGCCCGCGAACATGGTGCCGGTAAAAAAGGTAAAGCTGAACAGAACCATGGAGATTGAAAACAGGCCCTTGCGCCCTGAGGTCGGCGCTTCGACGAGCGGGAAATCGTTGCTGTTTGACATAGTGGAACCTCTGTGTGGTCATCCGAATAGCGATGCCAGAGGGGTAGCAAGAGGTGTGCCAAAAAAAGCGTGGCAGCAGGAACATAGCGGAGTGGGCAGTGTGCACATAAAAAGCCGTTAAACGGCGCGGTTTTGCCAGAAGGGTGTGCAGGGTGCAAAGTTTTGCACCAGCGTGGGGCAGATCGTACGGCGCTGCTCGGCGCGGGCGGTCGCCAGCGCCGCTGACGAAATTTCCCCCCGCCGCGTGCAGAACGATCCCCCGTCTTTTTAGCGGCCCGTAGCGGGTAATATTGGCGTTATGAAAACGCTCAGTTGTATCACTGTTAAAAACGGCAATTTCATATTCTTTTCTGATATAACCATTCTTAATGTAAGCCATTCCTGAAATATTGTTCAGCCGGGCAGGCGGTGTTAGTATCGGGTAAATAGCCATTTAGACGGCTAAAGAACCTTATCTCGGGTTATCCTGCTGACCGTTGTGCCTCAGCGCAGCGACGCCGCTGCCTGCCGCAGCATCCTCCGAGCGTAAGGTTCTCCAAATACCATCGCTAAACTAAGGAACTGCTATGTGGCAAGAAAGACTCGCGCAACTGGTCACCACCTGTCATTGGATCGGTGCGAAGGGCTGGGCGCCGGCGACCGGCGGCAATATGTCCGTGCGCCAGGATGAGACCTGGTGCTGGCTCAGCGAGTCGGGACGCGATAAGGGCAGCCTGACCAGCGAAGATTTTCTGCAGGTGGATATTGCCAGCAATACCGCGCCTTCCGGGCGCAAGCCCTCGGCGGAAACCGGGCTGCATACCCTGGTCTATCGTCTGTTCCCTGAGGCTAACGTCGTGCTGCACGTCCATACCGTCAACGCGACGGTGCTGTCGCGCATCGAGAAGAGCGGGACGCTGGCGCTGCAGGGCTACGAAATGCAGAAAACGCTCACCGGCCAGCACAGCCATCTCGACACCGTCCCGGTGGCGATTTTTGATAACGACCAGGATATCGACGCCCTGGCGGCGCGCATCGAAGATTATGCGCAGACCCATCCGCTGCGCTACGGCTTCCTGCTGCGCGGCCACGGCCTGACCTGCTGGGGAAAAGATATCAACGAGGCGCGTCGTCAGCTGGAAGGTCTGGAATTCCTGTTCGAGTGCGAGCTGATGCGTCGCCGCTACGAGCGCGACTAATATTCAACGGGCGATCGGGTCAGGCATGGATTTTTATCTGGGTATCGATATCGGCACCTCGCGGGTCAAGGCGGTGCTGTTTGACGAACATTTTCAGGCGCGGGCCAGCGCGGCGGAGAGTACCGGGCCGCGTCTGTCGGCTAACGGCTACGCCGAGCAGGATATGGCGCAGCTGTGGCAGTCGGTGATCGCTATTTTGCGCCAGATTGCGCAATGCCCGGAGCTGCAGGGCGGGCGCTTAAGGGCCATTGGCCTTGCCGGACAGGGCGAAGGGGTGTGGCTAAGCGATGCCGAAGGCGAGCCGGTAGGACCGGGGATCCTCTGGAGCGATACCCGCAGCCGGGAGTTGATGAGCGTTCTGCTGCGCCGTCCGGACTTCGATCGCCGCTTCTTTGCCGAGACCGGCACCCACCTGCAGCCGTGCAATACCAGCATGCAGCTATGCTGGCTGCGACACTATCAGCCGGAGCGGCTGGCGGCGGCGCGCTATCTGTTTTTTGCCAAAGACTGGATCCGCTTTCGCCTGACCGGCGTCGCGGCGCTGGATATCACCGATGCCAGCACCTCGCTGCTCAATCAGCAGAGCGGGGAGCTCTCGGCGGTAGTGCTGAATGAAATGGGGCTTGCCGATCTGCAGCATCTGTTCCCGCCGCTGCTGGCGCCGGATGCGCAGGCCGGCACCCTGCGCGACGAGGTGGCGGCACTGACCGGACTGGCGGCCGGCACGCCGGTAGCCGCCGGCGCGCTCGACGTGTGCAGCGCGGCGCTCGGCTGCGGCGCGGTGAACGACGGCGATATCTATACCATCCTCGGCACCACCTGCTGCACCGGCGTTGTGTGCCACGGTCGCCAGACGGTGAACGAGGCGACGCGCTACGTCACCCATACCGAAGCGGGGAGCTTTATTAACCTCTTCCCGATGCAGGCCGGGACGCCGAATATTGACTGGCTGCAGCAGCATATCTCCCTGAACCCGGATCTCCAGCAGCTTGAGCAGGCGATTGCCGACGTCGAGCCGGGCAGCGGGGGCGTGTTCTGGCAGCCCTATCTGAACGGCGAGCGCGCGCCGTTTTATAGCCCGGACGCGCGGGCCGGCTACTTTGGCATCGGCCAGCACACCACCCGCGCCGAGCTGCAGCGGGCGGTCTTTGAGGGGCTGGCCTACGCCATCGTCGATTCGCTGCAGGGCTATCCGCAGGGCGGAGAACTCTACCTGACCGGCGGTGGCGCGGCCTCCGCGACCTGGCTACAGATTATTGCCGACTGCAGCGGCAGAACGGTGGTCTCCAGCACCTTTAACGAACTCAGCGCCCGCGGGGCGGCGATTCTGGCAGCCCGCAGCGTTGACGGGCTTGCGCACTACCCGCAGCTGGAGCAGACGCGCTATCAGCCACATCCACGGGCGCACGCCCGCTACGCCGCGCTCTATCCGGTCTATCGTCTGCTGCGCGAACAGATGCTGCCCGTCTGGCAGGCCAGGCAGGAGGCGCTTCAACGTATTTCTCAGGAATCAGACCAATGAAAATTGTTTTTACCGCCGAACACTCCGGCGATCTTACGGCGTTTCAGCAGCTGGGCGAGCTGCGGGTTGAGGGATGGGCGCTGGGCAAGCCGAAGCTTAGCGCCGGCCAGCTGATCGACCTGGCCCACGATGCCGACGTGCTGGTGACCAGCTACGACGACGTCACGGAAGAGGTGATTGCCGCCTGTCCGCGTCTGAAGGTGATTGCCTGTACCCGCGCCAATCCGGTGAATATCGACGTTAAAGCCGCCGCGGCGCGCGACATCCGCGTGCTCTATACGCCGGGCCGCAACGCCGACGCCGCGGCGGAGCTGACGCTTGGGCTGATGCTGAGCCTGGCGCGGCATATCCCGCAGGCGCACGCGGCGCTGAAGCGCGGCGAATTTACCCACGCCGACAACGCGGCGGCGGTGACGCAGGCCGGGCTGCGCCGCGACGTGGTGTGGGACGTCAGCCCGCAGAGCCCCTACGAGGTGTTTAAGGGCAGCGAGCTGCGCAATAAAACGCTGGGGCTAATTGGCTACGGCAATATTGGTCGCCGGGTGGCGCGTATCGCCCGCGCCTTCGGCATGGCGGTGCTGGTGGTGGACCCGTTTGTGGCGGCCGAGGATATTAACGAGCCGGGGCTGCAGAAAACCACTCTCGAAGCGCTGTTCCGCGAGTCTGATATCGTCAGCCTGCACCTGAGCAGCGGCGCCGGCAGCGACGGGCTGGTGAACGCGCCGCTGCTGAACAGCATGAAGCCCGGCGCGCTGCTGATTAATACTTCCCGAGCGGCGGTGGTTGACGAGGAGGCGCTTATTCACGCTCTGCGCCACGGGCCGCTGGGCGGCGCGGGGCTGGACGTCTATCATCGCGAACCGCTGTGGCGCGATCACCCGTTTGTCACCGAGTTTGATAACGTGATTATCACGCCGCATATTGCCGGCGCCACCCGCGAAAGCATCAGCAAGCACACGGCGATGATTGCCGCCGATCTCCAGCGCTATGCGGCCGGTGAGCCGCTGCTGTATCAGTGGCGCTAAGCGCGGGGCCGCAGGCTATTCGGCCCGATTAGCGGCCATAAACGCCAGGGTGTGGTCCCAGTCGACCACGCCCGCATCCGATCCCAGGCCGGTGGCCACCAGCGCCGCCACCGCTGACGCCACTTCGCAGGCCTCTTTTTCATTCAGCCCTCGGGCCAGCGCGGCAATAAAGCCGCCGCAGTAGCCGTCGCCGCAGCCGGTGGTGTCCACCGCCTCAACGCGCCACGGGGCGATATGTTCGATGCGACCCTCGCGGGTCAGCAGCCAGGAGCCGTTGGCGCCGTCTTTCAAAATGCAGGTCCCGACGCCAAGGTCGAAGAAGAAGCGGGCGATTTCGGCGGGCTCGGTGCGTCCCGAGAGATAGGCGGCCTCCTCCAGCGAGGGCATAAAGTAGTCTACCGACGGCAGCAGCGGGCGCAGCAGATCCAGGGTTCGCTCATCGGGGGCGATCAGGTCGAAGCTGGTGGTGACGCCGCGCGCTTTAGCGGCCGCCAGCAGCCGCGCGCTCTGACCCTGGTCCATTGCCGCCAGCAGCCCGGTGCCGCCGTGATGCAGGAAGCGGCAGTCGAGAATCGAGGCAAACGCCTCTTCGTCGACGAACAGGGCGTCGGAGGCGCCGCGACAGTGCAGCGCGGGCCGCTCGCCGTTCGGGCGGATGGGCAGGATGGTTGCCGAGGTTTCCTTTTGCGTCGTGCGCTGAATCAGCGAGCAGTCGATCCCCAGGCGCGCGTAGCTGGCGAGAATAAAATCGGCCTTTTCATCGTGGCCAAGGCAGGCGACGGCGGCGGTGCGAACGCCGAGCTTCGCGGCGTTGATATTCGCCCCCGCAGCGGTGCCCGCCGGGTTAAGGCGAATTTGTTCGATAAAGGCCACCCCGCCGCGGGGCGGGATGTCGAGAACCGGACGGCCGGCGATATCAAGGATCGTCAGGCCGACAAAAACGGCGTCAAAGGCTGCCATAGATACTCCGTTAACGATGCTGCTGACGCAGACGCGCCTGCCAGAAAGAGAGGGCCAGCGCGACCACCAGAATAACGCCCACCAGCGCGTCTTTGACCAGGTAGTTAAGACCCATCAGGTTCAGGCCGTTATCAATAATCGCGAGGAACAGCACCCCGCCGAGGGTACCGGCAATGCTGGCCCGGCCCTGGCGGTTAAAGGCGGTGCCGATAAAGACGGCGGCAATCGCATCCATCAGATAGGACTGGCCGGCCAGCGGCGTAAACTGCCGCAGGTTAGCGGAGAGGATCACGCCGCCGATGGCGCACATGGCGGAGGCCGCCACCAGCACCCACAGCATGGTCAGCCGATCGCGGATCCCGGCGATCCGCGCCGCTTCCCCGTTCTGGCCAATGGCGCGAACGTACTTGCCGAACAGCGTGCGCTCGGTAATCAGCCACGCCACCAGCCACAGCGCCAGCACGATAACCACCGGCGTCGGAATGCCGGCGATATTGCCTACCGCGAGATCGTGGTACTCCGGCGCCATCCGGCGATAGGAGATCGAGCCGCCGCCGTCGGTGTAGATCCGCTCGACGCTGCTGGCGATAAACCAGGTCCCGAGCGTGGCAAGGAACGGGCGGATCTGGCAAATCAGGATCAGAAAGGCGTTCAGCAGACCGATGAGGGTCCCGCCGAGCAGGGCGTAGCCCACCGCGGCCTGCCACGGAAGGTGCCAGGTTTTCAGGGCCACCAGCGCAAAGGCGGCGCCAAAGTCGAGTGCGACGCCCACCGAGAGATCGATGGCCCCGGCGCTGACGATAAGGGTCATCGCCATCGCCACAATCAGCAGGATCGCGCTGCCCTGCAGCAGGTTGGCCCAGTTATCAACGGTCAGAAATACCGGGTTGGCCCAGCCGAACAGGGCGATGGCCAGCAGGGTGATAACGCCGAAGCCGGCCCGCGACAGATAGGCCAGCGGGCCGCCGGCGCTCTGGCCCGGCGATGAGGATTTGAGCGTCAGCTGGCTCATTGATTGCCTCCCTGATGCCTGACCGCAGACGCCGCCAGTACGATAAGGATCAGGGTGCCTTTGATGGCGCCCATCCAGAAAATATTGACCCCCAGCAGCCCGAGGCCGTTGGAGAGAGCGTTGACCAGCACCGCGCCAAGCAGCGCGCCCCAGATGGTGACGACGCGCCGGCGCGAGAAGGCGGCGCCGATAAAGGTTGCCAGCACGGTCTCCAGCAGCAGCGGCGTGGCGGTGCCGCTGGAGCTGCCCGAGCCCTGGCTTAAGAGCGGCAGGATCGCCAGACCGGCGGCGATGCCGGCCAGCAGCCAGACGTAAACCGTCAGCCGGCGCACGTTAAGCCCGCTCATTTGCGCCATATCGCGGTTCCCGCCGACCGCCTGCAGATGCTGGCCGAAGCGCGAGTGGTGCACCAGCAGCTGGAACAGGGCGAATACCGCCAGCAGGTAGATCAGCGGCCAGGGAATGCCGAGCAGCGTCTGGTCGCGAAACGCCACCATCAGCGGATCGCTGACCGCAATGCGCCGCTGGCCGGTGAGCAAATCGGTCAGGCCGGTAAAGGCGACGGAGGTCGAGAGCGTTGCCAGCAGCGGCGGCAGCCCGGCGACCAGCACCAGCCCGGCGTTGATCGCCCCGCAGGCGAGGCACACCGCCAACGGCAGGAGGAGGAGCCACAGATAGGAGATCTGCCACTCCACCATGCCGAGGCTCAGAAGCGCGACCCCGAGCACCGCGATGGCGGGCAGCGAGAGGTCGATCCCGCCGGTGACCACGTCATCGCCGCCGACGGCAATCACGCAAACCAGTCCGAAGCAGAGAATGGCCAGCGGCACGCTCTGCACCAGCATCATGCTGATATTCTGCCAGCTTAAAAAGAAGGGCGACTGGAGGCTGAGCCAGACCAGCAGGGCAAAGAAGAGGATCAGCGGAAATTTTTCAATAAGCGTCGTCATGCCCGGCAGGCCGCGGCGCTGGATACTCGTACTCATAGCTGTTGTTCCTGTCCACCGTTAATCGTTGCCAGCAGGGCGTCGAGCGTCAGCCCCTGGGTGGCGAGATTCGCCACCAGCTCGCCGCGCCACATCACGAGGATCCGATCGCATAATCCCAGCAGCTCCGGCGCATCGCTGGAGGAGACCAGCACCGCGCGTCCGCGATCCGCCAGCTGGCGGGTACGCTGATAGATATCGCTGCGGGCGCCGATATCGACCCCGAGGGTCGGTTCATCGAGAATAAAGAGCCGCGCATCGGTGCCCAGCCAGCGGGCCAGAATCGCCTTTTGCTGGTTGCCGCCGCTCATCAAGCGCACCGGCAGCTCCGGGCGGCCGGGGCGAATAGAGAGCTGCTCAATCCAGCTGCGGGCTTTCTCCAGCGCCCGGCCCCGGTGCTCCCAGCCGAAGGTGGCGGTATCCGACAGGGAGGCCAGGTTAATGTTGTCGGCGGTGGAGAAGGGGAGGATCAGCCCCTGATGGCGGCGGTCGCGGGGCACCAGCGCCATGCCGGCGCGAATTGCCTGCTTCGGCGTGCGGATGCGACGCGGCTGGCCGTCGATGCTAATGACGCCGCTGTCTACGCGCTTGAGACCGTAGAGAAGGTCAACCAGCACGTCGCGCCCGGCACCCAGCAGCCCGGCGATACCGACGATTTCGCCGGGCTGAATATCAAAGGTAATATCGCGCAGCTGATGGCCGTCGCCGAGCGCGCGCACCGACAGCAGCGGGGCGCTGGCGTCGGCTTGAGGCGGCGCGGACTGGCGCGGGGTATAGAGCTGCTCGATTTCCCGGCCGACCATCATTTTGATCAGCGCATCGGTATCCTGCAGCAGCGAGCGGTCAGGGTAGCCCACCACCTCGCCGTTGCGCAGCACGGTTCCGCGATCGCAGAGGGCGGCGATTTCGTTCAGATAGTGGGAAATATAGAGAATGGCGATCCCCTGCTCGCGCAGGCGCAGGATTGCCGAGGAGACCAGGCTGGCCTCCTGCGCTTCCAGCGGCGCGGTAGGCTCGTCAAACACCACCAGCTTGGCGGCACCGTCGATCAGCGCCCGGGCGATTTGCACCAGCTTGCGTTCGGCAAGGCTGAGATCGCGAATCAGCCGCCGCGGGTTAATGCTCAGCTGCCAGCTGTCGCGGAAAAAGGCCTCGGTGGCGGCGTTCATGCGCTTTCTGTCCAGCGCTCCCCAGCGGTGGCGATACTCCTGGCCGAGAAAAACGGACTCCGCCACCGTGAAGTGGGCGATCAGGTTGAGTTCCTGGTGGATAACGCGGATGCCCATCGCTTCGATGGCGGCGGGGTTGCCGAACGGGATCGGCGCGCCGTCGAGGGTGGCGCTGCCGCTATCGGCCTGGTACACGCCGGCAAGGATCTTGATCAGGGTGGATTTCCCGGCCCCGTTTTCGCCGATCAGGCCGTGAATTTCACCGGGATTTAGAAGCAGCGTGACCGCATTTAATGCAGTCACGTTGGCAAAGCTTTTGCCGATCTGGCTCATGACCAGACCAGCGGCGGGGCGCTCCCCGCCGAAGGGTTGATTAATCACTGCAGTTCGCCATATCCCAGCTGTTTGTAGACCGCTTTCGCTTCCTGCGGACCCTTCACCGGGACCACCGGAATAAAGGTTTGCAGCGGCAGAGCCTGCTTAGCGAAGTAGTGCGCGACGTTGTCGGCCGAGGTCTGGCCAATCAGGTGCGGCTGCTGGGCGACGTTAGCGACGAATGGGCTGCCGGGCTCGGCCATAATCTCCAGGGTTTCCGGGCCGGCATCGATGGCGGTGACCTTCACGTCCTTATCGCGGCCGGTCTCTTCCAGCGCCTGCACGATCCCGATGGCCGGCTGATCCCAGCAGGCGACGTGGATAGCGTCCAGTTTGCCTTTCGGATACTGGCTGAGCAGCTCGAGGGTTTTCTTACGCGCATCTTCCGGCGAGTTGGCAAACTGTTCGGCCAGCTCCGGCTGAATAATATGAATATCCGGATAATCCTTAAGGACATATTTCCACTGGTCATAGCGGATGCCGCAAATTCGCAGCGAGCTGGAGAACGCATTAAATACCGCAACGTTGCCTTTGCCGCCTAATTCATCGGCCATATAGCGGCCAATGGTTGAACCCAGGGTGTAGTTGTCGGAGGTCGTGTTATTGACGGAGTATTTGGAAACGTGGTCCACGGTAAATACCGGGATGCCGGCATCGCGCAGCGCTTTAAATTTAGGTTCAACGGCGCTGTCGCCGAGAATACTAATTACGGCATCAACCTTACGTGATAATAAAATATCGTGGTTATTGGCGTGTACCTGATTATCACGACCGCCGTCAACGCCGATGACTTTACCGCCCAGCTTTTCCACTTCCTCGGTGGCGCCTTTATAGGCTTCACGATCCCAGAAATGCTGGGTACCGACAACGGCGACGCCGATGGTTTTCCCCTGAAGAGACAAGGGTTCTGCGGCGGAGGCGCTGACGGAGACGAGCGTCATCAGACCCAGGGCGGCGGGCAGTAATTTTTTTCTCTGCGACATTCTTATTATAGTCCTGTGATGAAGGTGTTTGCGGATTCGTAGCATGACAATAACGACCACGCAACCTCAAATACAAAATATGTCTAAGTTATACCAATAATGGTATATCGGCGGGGTAGTGCAGGAAAACTTAATTTTGCCTGATGCAACCTGAAAATATTTCATGATGGTTAAATTAAGCCATTTTTATATTGTGGGTATAAAGCAAAAGAGCTGACTTTTATTGCAAACGGTAATTGCTGCTTAATTATGGCTATATTTATGGTGGGATGTGATGAATATATTCCAGGGGGCACGTAATGCGGACGGCTGTCGGCCTGAGTGGCAGGATATTATAGCGCTGCCGGCATTTTATCTTCAGCCAGCTCCCGACTTATTATAGCGGTCTTGATCGGGTGACAACAAAACGGGCAACATGAATAAACAACATAATCTGGCGGTGATGCACTGGGGGACCTGGCAGGTACAAACCCGCGATGGCGCCATTGACGCCGTCGTGCCGGTCGCCTGGGATAAAAATCCCTCGCGGATTGGCCAGTCCCTCACCGACGCGGTCACCGGCAATACGCGCATTCGTCGTCCGGCGGTGCGGGCCGGCTATCTCAAAAATGGCCCCGCGTCGCGAGAAGGTCGTGGCAAAGAGCCCTTTGTCGAGGTGAGCTGGGAGGTCGCGCTCGATCTGCTGGCCCGTGAGCTGACCTCGGTGAAGACGCGCTGCGGGAACGAAGCCATATACGGCGGCTCCTACGGCTGGGCCAGCGCCGGGCGCTTCCACCATGCCCAGAGCCAGCTGCACCGCTTCCTCAAGTCTTTCGGAGGCTACACCGCCAGCACCAATACCTACAGCAGCGCCGCGGGGGAGCGTATTTTGCCGCACGTGCTGGGGCCGCTTAGCCCGCTGCATCGCCAGCATACGCACTTCTCCGAGCTGGCGCGGGAGTGTCAGCTGTTTGTGGCGATTGGCGGCCTGCCGCTGCGTAACGCTCAGGTTAACGGCGGCGGCGCCAACGATCATATGCTGAAGCACTGGCTGGAGAAGATGCAGGCCAACGGCACGCGCTTCGTTAATATCAGCCCGGTCAGTAACGATCTGAGCGCCGTGAGCTCGGCGCAGTGGCTGGCGGTGCGTCCGGGAACCGACACCGCGCTGCTGTTGGCGCTGTGCTACGTCCTGATTACCGAATCCCTCTACGACAGCGGCTTTGTGGCCAGCCACACGGTGGGCTTTGCTCCCTACCGCGCCTATCTGCTGGGAGAGCGCGACGGAGTGGCAAAAACGCCGCGCTGGGCGGCGGAAATCGTGGGGATTTCCGAGCAGCAGATTATCTCCCTGGCGCGCGAGATGGCCAGCCAGCGCACGATGGTTAATATCTCCTGGTCCATCCAGCGCGCCCGCCAGGGGGAGCAGGCCTACTGGGCAACGGTTGCCCTGACCGCGCTGCTGGGGCAGATAGGCACCCCGGGCGGCGGATTGGGCTTCGGCTACGCCTGTACCAACCTGGCGGGCGCGGCGCGCAAAGCCTTTTCCGGCCCCCGTCTGCCGGCGGGGAAAAATGCGGTTAACGGCGTGATCCCGGTGGCCCGGCTGGCGGATATGCTGCTGCATCCCGGCGGCGAGTATGAGTTTGACGGCCAGCATCTGCGCTACCCCGATATCCGTCTGGTCTACTGGGCGGGAGGCAACGCCTTTCACCATCACCAGGACCTTAACCGGCTCTGCGAAGCGTGGCGACGGCCGGAGACGGTGGTGGTACACGAGCAGTATTGGACCGCGCAGGCCAAGTTTTCCGATATTGTGCTGCCGGTGACCACCTCCCTGGAGCGGGAGGATATCGGCAGCGGCGGGCACGACGGATTTATGATTGCCATGAGCGCGCAGATCCCGCCGGTGGCCGAAGCCCGCGACGACTACGCGATTTTCTGCGATCTTGCCGCCCGCTTAGGCTGCGGCGAGCGCTTCAGCGAAGGGCGAAGCGTCGAGGAGTGGCTGCGGCATATTTATGATGAGTCGCGCCCCCGGGCCCGGGAAGAGGGCATTGAGCTGCCGTCGTTTGATGATTTCTGGCAGCAGGGCGTGCTGGAGTACAGCGCGCCGGAGCAGCCGCAGGTCTTTCTGGCCGATTTTCGCGCCGACCCGCTGGGCGCTCCGCTCTCCACGCCGTCCGGCAAGATTGAGCTCTTCTCGCAAACCGTCGCCGACTTCGGCTACCGCGAGTGCCCCGGCCATCCGTGGTGGGACGAAGAAGAGGCGAGCTGGCAGCGGGAAGAGGCCAGCCGCTGGCCGCTGCATCTGCTCTCCAGCCAGCCGCGCACGCGTCTGCACAGCCAGTACGATCACGGCAGCGTCAGCCGGGAAACCAAAATTCAGGGGCGCGAGCCGCTGTGGATGCATCCGCAGGATGCGCAGGCGCGGGGCGTCACCGAAGGCAGCGTGGTGAAAGTGCATAACGCCCGCGGAGCGATTCTGGCCGGCGTGCATCTCAGCGACGGGATCCGTCAGGGGGTGGTGCAGATGGCGACCGGTGCCTGGTACGATCCGCTGGATCCCAACGAGAAAGGCTCGCTGGACAAGCACGGTAATCCGAACGTGCTGACCGAAGATCGCGGCAGCTCGCGGCTGGGTCAGGGCTGCAGCGCGCAGAGCTGCTGGGTTGAGATTGTGCCGTGGCGCGAGGCGCTGCCGGCGATTACCGCTTTCGATCCGCCAGCGTTTATCAGCGCGGACGCGCTGTCCTGAACGCCAGCCCGGTGGCGTCAGGCCGCCGGGCTGGTCAAAGATGACTACGCCAGCCGCGGGTAGGCGTCGGCAATATCATCCCCGGTAAACTTCGCCACCCAGCCTTCCGGATTATCGAAAATGCGGATGGCGGTGAAGTTCGGTTCCGAGCCCATATCAAACCAGTGCGGCGTGTCGGCGGGGACGGAGATCAAATCGTTCTTCTCGCACAGCACCTGGAACACCTCATTGCCGATATGCAGGCAAAACAGCCCGGCGCCCTCGACGAAGAAACGCACCTCGTCTTCGCCGTGGGTATGTTCGTTGAGAAACTTCGCGCGTAGCGCCTCTTTCTGCGGGTTGTCCGCGCGCAGGCTGATGACATCCCAGCTCTGGTAGCCCTTTTCGGCAACCAGCTTATCAATCGCGTGCTGGTAGGCTTCAATCACCGTTTCCGGCGCAGGCGCGACGCCCAGGTCGCGGTCGGCCTGCCAGCGTTCAAAACGGACGCCTTTGGCGTTTAGCTGCTGCTGAATCTCTTCGGCGTCGGTGCTGTGCCAGATGGACTTCCCGGCGTCGTGGTCAGAAAAAATCGTTAATGCGCTCATGCAGGTATCTGCTCCGGATGAATGTCGTCAAAACGCTGAATCTGCGGATGATGGCTGGCGGGGTCGCGATCGCCGCGTACCAGCTGCAGGGTGCGAAAACCGGCCTCCTCGGCGGCATCCAGCTCCTGATGGATATCAGAAAGGAACAGGATGGCGGCGGGGTGATGACCCAGCTGCTCAGCAATGTTGCGGTAGGACTGCGCGTCGCGCTTCGCCCCGACCAGGGTATCGAAATAGCCGCTGAACAGATGAGTAATATCACCTTCATCGCTGTAGCCAAATAACAATTTCTGCGCGGCGACCGAGCCTGAGGAATATACATATAAATCAATCCCCTGCGACTTCCACTTTTCCAGCGCCGGCAGAACATCGGGGTACAGATGGCCGGTAAAGTCGCCGTTCAGGTAGCCATCGCGCCAGATAATCCCCTGCAGCGCCTTCAGCGCGGTGGATTTGCGATCCTCCTGCATAAAGGCAAACAGCGTCTCGATAAGCTCGGCGGTGCTGGCGGCGGGGGCGGCGATTTCGTGACGCAGGTTATCGAGGATCGTCTTGACCGGCTCAGCGTACTGCTGGGCGGTCACGAAGCCTGCTAACCGTTCACGGGCGTACGGAAACAGAATGTTGTGTACGAAGCGAATGTCGCTGGTGGTACCTTCAATATCGGTCACGATGGCGCGGATCATGGTTTCTCCAGAGTGGGCGTTACGCCGCATTGACGGTGGCGGCAGACGGTAGCCGGCCAGACCTCATTATTTATACACGGCATTGTGCAAACCGCAGCGTGGCTTTTTGCATAACGGCGCATATAGACGTCTAAGCGTCTCGATTGCCAAATATTAACATCGTGTTATAGTGGCTTCAACAACAGCATTACAATCGGTAATAACAAAATGAGCAATAAGCCACTGATTCCTGAGAGTAAACTCCCTTCACTGGGCACCACTATTTTTAGCCAGATGAGCGCGCTGGCGCAGCAGCATCAGGCGATAAATCTTTCACAGGGCTTCCCGGATTTTGACGGGCCGCGCTACCTGCAGGAGCGGCTGGCTTTTCATGTCGCCCAGGGTGCCAACCAGTACGCCCCGATGACCGGCGTGCCGGCGCTGCGTGAAGCTATCGCCGATAAAACCGCCGAGCTTTACGGCTACCGACCGGATGCCGACAGCGATGTGACCGTGACGGCGGGCGCCACCGAGGCCCTGTATGCGGCCATTACCGCCCTGGTGCGCGCCGGGGATGAGGTTATCTGCTTTGACCCGAGCTACGACAGCTATGCCCCGGCGGTTGAGCTTTCCGGCGGCGTGCTGAAGCGCATTGCCCTGCAGCCGCCGCATTTTCGCGTTGACTGGCAGCAGTTTGCCGCTGCGCTGAGCGAGCGTACCCGGCTGGTGATCCTCAATACCCCGCATAACCCGTCGGCGACGGTCTGGCAGCGCGAGGACTTCGCCGCGCTGTGGCAGGCGATTGCCGAGCGTGAGATTTACGTGGTCAGCGATGAGGTTTACGAGCATATCTGCTTTGCGGCGCAGGGACACGCCAGCGTGCTGGCCCATCCGCAGCTGCGCGAGCGGGCGGTGGCGGTCTCTTCGTTTGGGAAAACCTTCCATATGACCGGCTGGAAGGTCGGCTACTGCGTCGCCCCGGCGGCGATCAGCGCCGAGCTGCGCAAAGTGCATCAGTATCTGACGTTCTCGGTGAATACGCCGGCGCAGCTGGCTATCGCCGATATGCTGCGCCACGAGCCGGAGCACTATCGCCAGCTGCCCGAGTTTTACCAGCAGCGCCGAGACCTGTTTATCGAGGCCCTGCGCGCCAGTCGCCTCGAGATATTACCCTGCGAGGGCACCTACTTCCTGCTGGCAGACTACAGCGCGGTTTCCGATCTCGACGACGTCAGCTTTTGCCGCTGGCTGACGACGGAAATCGGCGTGGCGGCGATCCCGCTGTCGGTATTCTGCGCCGATCCGTTCCCGCACCGCCTGATTCGGCTGTGCTTTGCCAAGCAGCCGGCAACGCTGCTGGCCGCCGCAGAGCGTCTGCGCCAGCTGTAGCGCGCGGAAGTCATGTCGCTGAGAGAATTAACGATCGCCGGGCGTGATAGGCCGATCGTTAATTCTCGCCTATTACCGCTTTCGCTATTTTAATTTCTGGTGAGTGGTTGGCAGATATTCATGTGGCCGATAATTAACGGCGGCCGCTATTATGTCAACGCCGCCTTTTCAATCAACGAAGCTAAAACCGGGTGGGCCATCTGCACCCGATTATAAATCATATGAATCATCGCACGGGGAATATCCGCCGGGGCAGGGAGCACTTTCAGCCGGTGGTCAAATAGCGGTGGGCCTGACGCGACTTTGGGAATAAAACCGATGAAATCTGTCTGACTAATAATATTGAGGATGGCAATGTGTGAGTCGCTGCTGAAGGCGATATTCCGCTCGGGGAACAGTTTTTCAAGCCGGTAGTCAACCGCCTGCATTCCGGCTTCTTTGGTCAGATAGTCGGTAAAGCGCTCGCGGGCAATGGCTTTCGCAGAGGTGAGGTCGGCTATGCGCGGATGATTCTGCCGGCAGACCAGCACCATCTCTATTTCCGCAAACGGCAGGCACAGGGTAGTGGGAGTGGCAAGCGGCGAGAGGCTAAAAATCAGGTCGGCTTTGCGGTAGGCGAGCAGGCTCTCCGCCGACTCCGAGGCGAGCTGAAGGTCGTGGTGCTCCACCTGCAGGTTGGGATCGCCGTAGAGCGCGCTGATAAGCGTTGCCGAGCAGGGCGAGAGGAAAAACTGCGGGCTGTAAATAACAAAGCGTTTACTCAGCTCGGCGCCGTGGACGATATTAATCGTCTGCTCCAGCTGGTTGAGGTTTTGCTCGAGATGGCGATGAAGATTCACCGCCAGGGTGGTGGGGCTCATCCCTTTACCGGAGCGGATAAACAGCGGATCGTTGAGCTGATTGCGCAGGCGCTGCAGCGACTGGCTGACGGCTGAAGGGGTAATAAATAAGGTTCCCGCGGCCTGGCTGATACTTAAATGCTGATAGATACATTCAAAAATAACCAGTAGGTTAAGATCGAACTTTTTAAGTTCGTAAAGTTTAGCCATGGCTAGCATCCTGTCCGTTGCTGTGTCCGGTGCGAATTATTATTTTTATTTCATTTGTTTATTATATTTAATTTGCGCGGTAATTGATGGGCTGAATTGTTTAAGGCCGGGTTTATGGGTGACTCTGAATGTATATGACCAAAAGTGATTTAGCCAGACCCTTTTTTGACGAATAGTCTGGCTATGCGAAATATGACGGGACGCTTTATTTTTCGCCCATCATGACCTGCAGCTTATCCGCTTCCGGCAGGCCGACAACCTGCTGCAGCATATTTTCTTTATTCATATAGTAAATAGCCGGAGTGGCGTTCGCCCCCAGCTGGTCCATCAGCTGCTGGTTCTGGTTGAGGGTGCGTAGTTTCTCCTCGGGGAGGTTCGCCGGGATCGCAATTTTCATTTTCCCGGCCGATTTTTCGTAATCGTGCCAGGTTTGTGCCGGATCGCGGCTGGCGAGAATGGCGGCGGCCACCGGCGTACTCTCCGGTTTGATAACCCCGACCAGCAGCGTGCGAATCTGCACTTTCCCCGACTCTACCCAGGGCCGGGCCTGCTGCCAGAACTGCTTGCAGTACGGGCAGAAGGGGTCGGCGAAGACGTAGAGAATAATCGGCGCCTCTTTTTTCCCGTCAAGCAGCCAGCTGGCGGCCTCCATCTGCTTCCACATCTTCTGGCCTGCCGGCGTATAGAGCTCCTTCTGGAACAGCTGTTCGCTAAGGTTGGTGCCGTTTTCGTCATACATGTAGCCGGAGATGGCGTGCTTGCCGTCGGGGGTGAGATAGATAGCGACGCCCATATCCTGATATTTGCCCAGCCAGCCTTTCACTCCGCCCGGCGCTTCGAAGGGTTTAATGATGGTAATACCCTGTTTTTCTATCGCTTTTACGGGGGCAGGGAGATCTTCTGCATAGCTGCATAAGGGTAAAAGACTCAGGAAAAGCAGACGTTTTAACATGATTATTCCTTGTAAAATCAATGTAGAAGGTACAGAAGATGATGGAACCTATCACAGCTATAGGCAAGACCTGCGCCCGGACAGATTGCCCTTTGCTGAGGCGGATGGTGTAATCGCCCATGCTGTTACATTAAGGTAATGTAGAGCGCAACGCATAGCCAGCCTGCCTGGCCCTGAATCTACCCTCGGGTATTTCAGGTAATAGGGCCGCCTGAAAGGGCGGCCTTTTTACTTTATCGGCCTGGCGAGTACCGCCGATTGCGCGACTTGTCCCGACGGGTTCACAAAGTTGTCTTGTTGCGGTTGTTAGATATTGCTTATTGATTTGATAATGCAAACGCATTGGTCGGGTCAGGAAAAATTCGTTACCTTAGACCTCAACGAAAACACGGAGGAAGTATAGATGTCCTTAATTAACACTAAAATCAAACCTTTCAAAAACCAGGCGTTCAAAAACGGTGAATTCATCGAAGTAACCGAGAAAGACACCGAAGGCCGCTGGAGCGTTTTCTTCTTCTATCCGGCTGACTTTACTTTCGTATGCCCGACTGAACTGGGTGACGTTGCTGACCACTACGAAGAGCTGCAGAAGCTGGGCGTAGACGTCTACTCTGTCTCCACCGACACCCACTTTACTCACAAAGCATGGCACAGCAGCTCTGACACCATCGCTAAAATCAAGTATGCGATGATTGGTGACCCGACTGGCGCCCTGACCCGTAACTTCGAAAACATGCGTGAAGACGAAGGCCTGGCCGACCGCGGCACCTTTATCGTTGACCCGCAGGGCATCATTCAGGCTATCGAAGTTACCGCTGAAGGTATCGGCCGCGATGCGTCTGACCTGCTGCGTAAAGTGAAAGCAGCTCAGTACGTTG
Source organism: Klebsiella terrigena (assembly GCF_006539725.1). Lineage (GTDB taxonomy): Bacteria > Pseudomonadota > Gammaproteobacteria > Enterobacterales > Enterobacteriaceae > Klebsiella > Klebsiella terrigena. Next base: position 37,246 of record NZ_BJNO01000026.1, read on the forward strand.
CTTCCCACCCAGGCGAAGTTTGCCCGGCGAAATGGAAAGAAGGCGATGCGACTCTGGCTCCGTCCCTGGACCTGGTCGGCAAAATCTAAAATTTCCATGTCTTTCACGCCATGGCGGCGTTGGCGTCACCTGCTCACCCCGGTCACTTACTTCTGTAAGCTCCCGGGGGTTCCCAGGCTAGCCGCCTTGCCCTGACGCGAAATCCAGGGGAAATTGATATCGAACAACGGGTGTTTTATTACGCCCGTTTTTCTTCCAAACCCCATGATGCAAGCCGCATTCAGGCAGCCGCGAGGCCGCTTGCATGATGACGTTTTAAGAGAGGGATAACGAGATGCTCGAAGCAAACATGAAAACCCAGCTCAAGGCCTATCTTGAGAAACTGACCAAACCTGTTGAGCTGATTGCGACGCTGGACGACAGCGCTAAATCTGCAGAAATCAAAGAACTGCTGGCAGAAATCGCTGAGCTGTCTGAGAAAGTGACGTTTAAAGAAGACAACACGCTCGCCGTGCGCAAACCGTCTTTCCTGATTACGAATCCAGGTTCTACCCAGGGGCCGCGCTTTGCCGGCTCTCCGCTGGGGCACGAGTTTACCTCTCTGGTTCTGGCGCTGCTGTGGACCGGCGGCCATCCGTCGAAAGAGGCCCAGGCCCTGCTGGAACAGATCCGCGACCTCGACGGTGATTTTGAGTTTGAAACCTACTACTCGCTCACCTGCCATAACTGCCCGGACGTGGTGCAGGCGCTGAACCTGATGGCGGTGCTGAACCCGCGTATTAAGCATACGGCGATTGACGGCGGGACGTTCCAGAATGAGATTACCGATCGTAACGTGATGGGCGTTCCGGCGGTCTTTGTCAACGGCAAGGAGTTTGGCCAGGGGCGCATGACGCTGGCGGAGATCGTCGCGAAAGTTGACACCGGCGCGGAGAAACGTGCCGCGGAAGAGCTGAACAAGCGCGACGCTTACGACGTGCTGATCGTCGGCTCCGGCCCGTCCGGCGCGGCGGCGGCGGTTTACTCGGCGCGTAAAGGAATTCGTACCGGCCTGATGGGCGAACGCTTCGGCGGCCAGGTGCTGGATACCGTGGATATCGAAAACTACATTTCGGTACCGAAAACCGAAGGTCAGAAGCTGGCCGGGGCGCTGAAGGCTCATGTCAATGAATATGATGTGGACGTCATTGACTCCCAGAGCGCGTCGAAACTGGTTCCGGCGGCGGTAGAAGGCGGCCTGCATCAGATTGAAACCGCCTCCGGCGCGGTGCTGAAGGCGCGCAGTATCATCATCGCCACCGGCGCCAAATGGCGTAACATGAACGTGCCGGGTGAAGATCAGTACCGGACGAAAGGGGTGACCTATTGCCCTCACTGCGACGGCCCGCTGTTTAAAGGCAAGCGCGTGGCGGTGATCGGCGGCGGCAACTCCGGCGTCGAGGCGGCAATCGATCTGGCGGGCGTGGTTGAACACGTGACGCTGCTGGAATTCGCCCCTGAAATGAAGGCGGACCAGGTGCTGCAGGACAAAGTACGCAGCCTGAAAAACGTCGACATTATTCTTAACGCACAGACTACGGAAGTGGTCGGTGATGGCAGTAAGGTGACCGGACTGCAGTATCGCGATCGGCTGAGCGGTGATGAGCATCACGTCGAGCTGGCGGGGATCTTCGTACAGATTGGCCTGCTGCCTAATACCACCTGGCTGGAAGGCGCGATTGAGCGTAACCGGATGGGTGAAATTATCATCGATGCGAAGTGCGAAACTAACGTCAAGGGCGTGTTTGCCGCGGGCGACTGCACCACCGTACCGTACAAGCAGATTATTATCGCCGCCGGCGAAGGGGCAAAAGCGTCTCTGAGCTCGTTCGATTATCTGATTCGTACCAAAACCGCATAATAAAAGAAAGTAAGACCGACCTGCACAGCAAAGAGGCTACCCTTGGGTAGCCTCTTTTTTTATCGCCTTTCTACACCTTGTCGCAGGCGAAGCGGCGTATCTCGCTTATCGGACAACCATTACCGGAATATGCGCGTGGCGAATAACGCTCGAGGCGTTAGAACCGAGCAGATGGGTGCTGATAGACGGATTGCGTGAGCCAATGACCACCACGTCGGCTTTAATTTCGTTGGCCAGCTCGTTAACCATGTCCCGCACGTTGCCGAAGCGTACGTGCTTTTTAATGCGTGAGGGATCGATGCTGAAGTGCCCGGCCATGGTGGTTAGCCGCGTTTCCGCTTCATGCTGCAGATGCTCTTCAAAGCGGCGCAGGTCGGCGGTGAATCGGCTCATGGTGAAGCTGGATGAGCCTGGCAATACGTGGAGCAGGTGAATAATTCCGTCCTGCTGGGCCAAAAACTCCGCATGGCGGACGGCTTTGTCGCTTAACTCCATCTCAAAAACGTCAACCGGCATAATGATTGTTTTATACATATGCATTCCTCCTTGTTCGACTGTTTCTATATCAACATATTATACAAAGATATTGTGCCATTCAGGTCGCAAAACTGTCAGATCGGGTTCAGGGAGGCGTAAAAGTTTGTCAGGGCGGGGAGGGCAGAAAGAGGATGCGAAGACACCCTCTGGATAAAGCGCAGAACGCCTCAGGCGACGGGAGAGTTAGCGGTGAAATTCACCCGCGGCTTCCGGCTGGTACAGCAGCTCGAGGACTTCGAGGTGCGCAGAGGAGCCGCCCGGTAACTCCCAGTGAATGGCGCTGCCGACCTTCAGGCCGAGCAGTGCGGCACCGACGGGGGCGAGTACCGAAAGCTGGGTGGCGCTATCGGTGACCTGGGAGGGGAAAACCAGGGTGCGCACGCGCTCTTCGCCGTTGGACAAATCACGGAATCTGACGGTGCTGTTCATGCTGACAACATCATGCGGCATCGCTTCTGGTGCCAGCATTTGCGCGCGATCCAGCTCGTCGTTCAGCGCATCGGCAACCGGAGAACTGGCGAACGCCGGCTGCTCGAGCAGCCTGTCGATGCGTTCGGCATCGAGCTCATTAATGATGATTGTGGGTCTGGTCATTGCATACTCCATGTTATCCAGGAACCTGTCCGTAAAAGAAAACCCTCGCCGAAAATGGCAAGGGTTAATGTCTTCCCATCATACTGAGACTTGTCGGCGGTTTGAAGTGATTAAACGCACATTCAGCAACGATCGCGAAAGGAGCCATATGAAATTTATGCTACTGCCGTCACAGCAGGAAAAATTGTCTTATCCTTTTTAGGCGGTATCAGGCACGTCCCTTCCACTACATGCAGGAGACTCTATGAGCGGTTTTGACAAACTTACTCTTAATGACGGCAGCTATCTGTATTTCAAAGACTGGGGGAGCGGGCAGCCGGTTGTTTTTAGCCACGGCTGGCCGCTAACGGCTGACGCTTTTGAAGACCAGATGCTGTTTCTGGCTGATAACGGGTTTCGGGCGATCGCCCACGATCGCCGCGGCCATGGTCGATCGGCCCAGCCCTGGGACGGCCACAACATGGATACCTATGCTGACGATCTGGCTCAGCTGACGGCGCATCTCAACCTGCGCGATGCGGTGCACGTGGGCCACTCCACCGGCGGTGGCGAGGTGGCGCGCTATATCGGGCGCCACGGGACTGAAAGGGTGGCCAAAGCGGTGCTTATCAGCGCCGTGACGCCGATAATGATCCGCACGGATTTCAACCCGGACGGCGTGCCGAAGGCGGTATTTGACAGCATCAGGGAGGGGGTTATCGAGGACCGCGGCGCGTTCTTCTATGAGCTGACCGCCGCGTTCTACGGCTACAACCGCGACGGGGCCAAAGAGTCAAAAGCGGTACGCGAAGGGTTCGTCGAACAGGGGCTGCAGGGGTCGATTAAAGCGCTTTATGACTGTATCAAAGCCTTCTCGGAAACCGATCTGCGCGAGGACCTGCGCAAGATGACCATTCCAACCCTGGTTATCCACGGCGATGACGACCAGATCGTGCCTTTCGAAACCTGCGGTAAAGCGGCGGCGCAAATATTGCCTGACGCCAGATTAACCGTCTACAAAGGCGGGTCGCACGGGATTTGTACGACCCACAAGCATCAGATTAATCAGGATTTACTGGCGTTTATTCGCGAATGAAGTCCCTGCGGCGGCTGACGCCGCCGCATGATTAGCTGCCGACCTTATCCACCACAAACTGCTTGCCGCAGTTGCCCGGATGGGGCTGGGGCAGGAAGGCATCGGCGGAGAGCGGCGTATTGATGGCCGCGGCCTTGATGGCTATTTGTATTTCGGTTAAATAGGCCGGATTGCCGCTGCAGGTCAGCTTGAAGGCCTTAACGCTCTGTTTCCCCCAGGCCTCGGCGATGGCCGCATCGAAGTCGTCGCGGCTGACGCTCTGTCCGTAGTGCTTCGCGAGGAATGCCCCGATGGCGCTGTGCTTCACTTCACCCCCGAGGCGGACCATGGTGCCGAAGTAGCTGTCAGGATCGAAGCCAAAACAGACGCCGTGTTTCGCGTACTCGTAGCGCTCAAGGCAGGAGTTGCCGCCGGAGCCGGGCATCACGCCGTTGAGCTTATTGGCCATCTCCAGCGACAGGCCGGTTTCCGCAGCCTGGCATTTCCGCCCGGCTTTGACCTCCGGCATATTGGGGATCGGGCGCGTGGCGCAGCCATAACGCATCCAGCGGCGATCGTCCACGCCGCGAGCGGCGATGGATTTCGGCAGACCCGGCCACAGGCCGTGTACGGTGAGATAATCGGTTTTGTTGGCCATTTCCTGCTGCAGGCGGCACTCTTCCGGTTCGCCGCGGTTGCGGTCATGCATGCTCTGGCAGAAACCGGTTTGCCAGGATAAGGCCAGTACGTAGCGGTCGAAATCGCCGTATTGCGTTGCGGTGAGCGGTTCAGCGCCGACCTGAGTTGCCGTTAGCAAGAGGGCAATGGCGACGAAATCCTTCCTGAACATTTTTATTCCTGATAGTGGATGGTAATGAGTTCCTCGAATTATTAAAGCATAAAAAAGGCGCCTGCTGGCGCCTTTTCACGTTTATTGAACGGTGGTTCCGGGCACCAGAATTTCGGTGGCGATAATCACCACCAGCAGGCCGACAAGAACCGGTACCGAGGTCCGCTTCACCACCTCAAACGGCGAGATTTTTGCCATCCCGGCCACGGCAACGACCACGCCCGATACCGGGGAAATGGTCCGGCCGAGGTTGGATGCCTGCAGCATCGGGATCGACAGATAGGCCGGGTTAATACCCGACGAGTGCGCCAGTTTGGGGATCATCTCAACGAAGGCGTAAAACGGGGCGTTGCCCGAACCGGTCGTCATGGCAGCCAGCATCGTCAGCACCACCAGCACCAGCATCAGAATGATGCTGGCGGAGCCAAACGAGGTCGCAATCGAAATCAGGCTATTGATAAAGCCGATGGTGCTCAGGCCCTGGGCAAACACGCCGGCGGCGACCAGCAGCATGACCACGCCGGCAAAGGCGTCGGCCATCCCGCGATAGGCGGCTTCCAGTCCGCTGAAGACGTTTTTGGTGTTAAAGCCGCGGCAGAATTCCAGCACCGCCGCCAGCAGCATGCACATCACCAGGATGGCAATAATATGCAGCTCCGGGCCCCATTTTCCGTCGAAGATCAGCACGCCGATAATGGGCGTGAAGGGCAGAATGGCATAGAAGGAGGGGGCGGTGGTGGTTATCTCGTTCACGTCGAGCATTTCGTGGGAGACGTTCTCTTTCTTATCCAGATAGCGCTGCCAGAAAAAGTGGGCAATCGCCATGGCGACAATCGCCGCGATGGAGATCGGCAGCGTGGTCTTAAAGGCAAAATCGATGAGCGGCATTTCGGCGGCCTTCGCCGCGAGAACGACATCGCCGGAAGTCGGGGAGAGGATAATGGCCGCCGGGGAGGCGAAAATGGCCGCCGCCGCGCCGCGGCTGATCCCAACGTTGACCATCACCGGGAACAGCGTTGCCATCAGCAGGACGCCGAGTCCGGTCGCCGAAGAGACGGCCAGCGACATCAGGCAGGCGACAAAATAGGCGGCGATCATCAGCAGGTAGGGAGAGTTAATGTAGCGCAGGGGCTTTGAGGCCAGTTTGACCACCATATCGTTGGCGCCGATATGCGTCATGTAGGTGGCAAATCCGCAGAGCATCATGATCATCATGCCAAGGTCGCCGCCGCGGCTCATCAGCAGAATTTTGATGTATTCGATGATGTCGGTCGCGGAATAGCCGGTGCTTTTCGCCTCGCCGGGTAAAATTTTATGTCCCATCAGCGCGCTGACGATAAGCAGCGTCAGACCGCCAACAAAGAGCACGCCGGTGGCGGAATACCCTTTGATGATATAGCGGGCGACGCCCACAATGACCACGACCCCAATAAGGATCTCAACTAGCGTAAGCATTATTTTACCCCTGAACCATTAACCCAAAGAATCTGCTGATAAATATGATTGTACAAAAATTAAGGGAGGGAATGTGCCGAATAAATCGACGAAACATGCTGATGCAAATCAATAAACCGATGAGAATTACCTAATCAGCGGCCGGCGCGCGGGCGCTATCACAAAGTCGACAGGCAGGGTTGTTGCGATTTCGTGGGCGGTAAATCAAGACTTTGCCTTATTTCGTTAAGGTTATATTAAGATTATATTTGCTACTTTATTCCGCTTTAAAATCGATATTGGTAATTGAGAAGTGTTTAGACTACGTTATGTTGTACTGTTTTTGCTCAGTTTTTCCGGGCTGCTGCTCTCCAGCGGGATAGCAAATGCGTCATTCAGCTCGACGATTCGCGATGGCTATAACACCTTAAGCGATAACGTTGCTGAGACCTGGCAGGAGCCAGAACACTACGACCTGTATGTTCCCGCGATCACCTGGCACGCCCGTTTTGCCTATGACAAAGAAAAGACCGATGAGTATAACGAGCGTCCCTGGGGGGCCGGTTTCGGCGTGTCGCGCTGGGATGATAAAGGTAACTGGCACGGCCTCTACCTGATGGCGTTTAAGGACTCATTTAACAAGTGGGAACCTATCGCGGGCTACGGCTGGGAGAAAACCTGGCGTCCGCTGGCCGACGATAACTTTCATCTTGGGCTCGGCTATACGCTCGGGGTAACCGCGCGCGATAACTGGAACTATATTCCGCTGCCGGTGGTACTGCCGATGGCGTCTATCGGCTACGGCCCGGCGACGTTCCAGATGACCTACATCCCCGGTACCTATAACAACGGTAACGTTTACTTTGCCTGGGCCCGCTTTCAGTTTTAATCCGCAATAGCTTAGTGATAAAAGTGCTGAGCAGTATGTTATGTGGAAAAACAATAACTAAAGCGCAACCACTAAAAAAGATAGCGACTTTTGTCACTTTTTAGCAAAGTTCGACTGGACAAAAGGCACCACAATTGATGTACTGGATCGCGACACAGTATCAGTGTCTTTTTTTCATATAAAGGTAATTTTGATGTCTAAGATTAAAGGTAACGTTAAGTGGTTTAATGAGTCCAAAGGATTCGGTTTCATTACTCCGGAAGATGGCAGCAAAGATGTATTCGTACATTTCTCTGCAATCCAGTCCAACGGTTTCAAAACTCTGGCTGAAGGTCAGCGTGTAGAGTTCGAAATCACTAACGGTGCCAAAGGCCCTTCTGCTGCAAACGTAAACGCTATCTAAGCAACGCGTCAGTAGAATATAAAAACCCGCGCTTAGCGGGTTTTTTTTTGCCTGTTTTTAACGGCTGGCGGTATGCGAAAAGAGCCAGAACGCCGCCGCCGTCATGGCGAATGAGCCCAGCAGGTTGACCAGAATATTGAGCAGGGCCCAGCTGAAGCGCCCCTGCTGCAGCAGAAACACCACTTCCGCTGAGAAGGTGGAGAAGGTCGTCAGTCCGCCGCAAAAGCCGGTGGTGATGAGCAGCTTCCACATCGGGTCGATATCGCTCAGCCGGTTAAACCAGGCCAGACCGGCGCCAATGATAAATGCGCCCAGCAGGTTGGCCGTTAGCGTGCCAATCGGAATGGCATGGTGCAGGGGGTTAAACTTCATTCCCAGCCACCAGCGCAATACGCTGCCGGTACCGCCGCCAACAAAAACGGCTAAAAGTAGTTGTGACACTCTCATTCCCTGCTATTTGGTTAATACTGGGGAATGAGTGTAGCGCGCAAAATGCGTCGCTGGCTATGAATTCGCGAACGGGAGATTAAGATGCTGGTTGCTGCTGGACAATTTGCCGTCACCCCTGACTGGCGGGCGAATGCGCAGACCTGCGTAGCGCTGATGGCCCAGGCCGCTGAGCAGGGCGCGTCGCTGCTGGTGCTGCCCGAGGCGCTGCTGGCGCGCGACGATAGCGACCCGGATCTCTCGGTTAAATCGGCGCAGGAGATAGATGGCGGCTTCCTGGGGCGACTGCGCGAGGAGAGCCGTAATAACGGCTTAACCACCGTGCTGACGATTCACGTGCCTTCCGGCGAGGGACGCGCGGCTAATACGCTGGTGGCGATACGCCGCGGCGAGGTTATCGCACAATACCAGAAGCTACACTTATACGATGCGTTTAATATACAGGAGTCACGGCGCGTTGATGCCGGCCTGCAGATCCCGGCGCTGATTGACGTCGACGGGGTTCGGGTTGGCCTGATGACCTGCTATGATTTGCGCTTCCCGGAGCTGGCGTTAAGCCTTGCGCTGAGCGGCGCCGAGATCCTCGTTCTCCCCACCGCGTGGGTGAGAGGGCCGATGAAGGAGCATCACTGGGCGACGCTGCTGGCCGCCCGCGCGCTGGACACGACCTGCTATATCGTGGCGGCAGGAGAGTGCGGCAATCGTAATATCGGTCAGAGCCGCATTATCGATCCCCTCGGCACGACGCTGGCCGGCGCGGCGGATCGGCCGCAGATGATTTTTGCCGACGTTTCCGTGGATTATCTACGCCAGGTGCGCGAGCGCTTACCGGTGCTGCAGAACCGCCGCTTTGCGCCACCGCAATTATTGTGACGTTTTTTTAAACAGAGCTTGATTCACCTTGTTACAGATTGCTATTGTGTCCGCGCGTCAAATAGCCGTTAATTGTTCGCGTGTATGATGGCGTATTCGCAGATTGTTTTAGAGAAGAAGGTTAGCTATGGGTGAGATTAGTATTACCAAACTGCTGGTTGTCGCAGCACTGATTATTTTAGTGTTTGGTACCAAAAAACTACGTACGCTGGGTGGAGACCTGGGTTCGGCTATCAAAGGCTTTAAGAAGGCCATGAACGACGACGACGATAGCGCGAAGAAAACCAGTGCGGAAGAAGAAACTCCGGCACAGAAGCTCTCTCATAAAGAGTAATTAAACGCCTGCTCCCCGACAGCGGGAGCAGGCTGCCGGCAGGCTATCAGCCTGCACGGATAAGAGGCCGCAGCGATTATCGTTGCGGCCTCTTTTTGTATCCTGCAAGGTCATTGGCAAAAAAAATGCAACCGACTGTAACCGCGCCGGCGGATTTATTGGGGGCAAAAGATGAGGTAGTGCAAGGAGAGCTGACCGCCGCACGCGGGAAACGCGCAGCGGTCGAGGACGGCGTGAACTACTTCACTTCCATCCCTTTGGCCTGCAGGTCGGCATGATAGGACGAGCGGACGAACGGGCCACAGGCGGCATGGGTGAAGCCCATAGCCATCGCTTCGGCTTTCATCTCTTCGAACTCATCCGGGCTAACGTAGCGCTGTACCGGCAGGTGGTGACGGCTCGGCTGCAGGTACTGACCGAGGGTCAGCATCGTCACGCCGTGGCGACGCAGATCGCGCATAACTTCGACGATTTCAGCGTTGGTTTCACCGAGGCCGACCATCAGACCCGATTTGGTTGGGATCTCCGGATGCGCTTCTTTGAAGCTTTCCAGCAGCTTTAACGACCAGTTGTAATCGGCGCCCGGGCGTACCTGGCGATAGAGACGCGGCACGTTTTCCAGGTTGTGGTTAAAGACGTCCGGCGGCGTAACCTTGAGGATATCCAGCGCGCGATCCATACGGCCGCGGAAGTCCGGAACCAGGGTTTCAATCTTAATCGACGGGCTTTTCTCACGGATGGCGCTGATGCAGTCGGCGAAATGCTGAGCACCGCCGTCGCGAAGGTCATCGCGGTCGACGGAGGTGACAACGACGTACTTCAGGCCCATGTCGGCGATGGTTTGCGCGAGCTTCTGCGGTTCATTAGCATCCGGCGTCACCGGACGACCGTGGGCGACATCGCAGAACGGGCAGCGGCGGGTGCAGATAGCACCGAGGATCATAAAGGTTGCCGTTCCGTGGTTGAAGCATTCCGCAAGATTCGGGCAAGAAGCTTCTTCGCACACGGAGTGCAAACCGTTCTTACGCATCGCTGCTTTGATACCCTGGATACGGGACGAGTCAGCCGGAAGTTTGATTTTCATCCATTCCGGTTTTCTGAGCAGAGCTTCACGCTCAGTTGCCACGTTTTTCACCGGGATAAGGGCCATTTTATCGGCGTCGCGGTATTTAACACCGCGTTCCATCACAATGGGTTTACTCATAGCGTGCGTGTTCCAGTTGCGAGTACGAAGGAAAACGAATTAATTCAAGTAAATGTTGTATTTATCAACTATTTTTGAATCAAGGATAGGCAGTATACCATTGATACGGGACAGAAAGCAGCCTGCCTGTTCGGCAAATTGTAAAATAGTTGTTGTTTTATGCTTTCCCTCACGTGCGGTATGGCTTAAAAAGCCTGACGAACCGCCTCAATCACCTCATTGAGCAGCGGTTCCTGGGCGCTGAGCTTGTTGTAATGCAGCGAAATGTCGATGGTTTCATCGGCGAGAGGCGGGTAGTCCAGCGCCGCCAGCGGCCAGGTTTTGGCCAACAGCGAAAACATCCGGTTCGGCATCAGCCCAAGCATATCGCTGGCGCTCACCAGCGCGGCCTGAGTTAACAGGTTGTAGCTGCTAAAGCCGCAGCGCCGCTCTCCTAGCTGCTCCTGCAGCCGACGGTGCAGCGCCGGATAGCGCTGGCCCTCGGGCAGCAGCAGGGCAAACTCGTACTGACGAAGATGCTCTTCGCTGTGCGGCATAGCCAGCGCCGGATGCGCCTCGCGGCAGTACATCATCACCCGATCCTGGAACAGAACGTGGTGCACGATCGACTGGCCGCTGTGCGCGTAGCTGTCGATCAGCAGATCCACCTGGCGCTGGTTAAGCTGGCTGGGGGCATCGGTAATGGCGATATTGTGCAGCAGCACCTGCGGGAAGCGAGGCTTCAGCGCCTGCGCAATCGTCGGCATGACCAGCGCGCCGACGGTGGGCGAGGTGGCAATGGTGATGACCCGCTGCTGATGCGGGCTGCCGGTTAAATCCAGCGCGCTGAGGAAGGCTTCCATTCCCTGACTGATGTACTGATGGAGGTGCGTCGCGTAGGCGGTCGGCGTCACGCCCTGGCCCTTGCGAATAAACAGCGGGTCGGGAAAAAGCGCGCGGAGCTTGTTAATCGACTGGCTAATGGCCGAGGGGGTGATATTCAGCACCTTAGCCGCATTCACGATACCCTTGTGGACGTACACGGCTTCGAAAATCGTCAGTAAATTGAGGTCAATATTACGCAGAATGCGGAATACCTGGCGATCGTGGCGATCGTCGAGCCGTTCGGTGAGTTCCGATTGCGGATGATTTTTTTCCACTCTGCGCCTCCTGTCATAGCGAATAGCGCAAGTATAGCGGTCAGCGACGCCGCCGTTTGTGGCAATTAATTGCAAATAGAATGGCTTAACGAAAGCCAGGCGCAAAAACGGCGCCCCGGGAAGCCGGGACGCCCGAATTTACTCTGCGGAAATGAACTCGTGCGGCGGGTTGTCGAGCAGCGCCAGCAGGTTGGCAACCAGCCGTGGTGCGACAATTTGCGGCGCCGCTTCGGGCTGCCACTGGCGCATTTGCGCCATCTCCATTCCGGCGTAGCCGCAGGGATTAATCCGCAGGAACGGCGAAAGGTCCATCGCGATATTGAGCGCCAGGCCGTGGAACGAGCACCCTTTGCGAATGCGCAGGCCCAGCGAGCAGATCTTTTGCTCACCGACGTAAACGCCGGGCGCATCGGCGCGCGGGTGCGACTCAATAGCATACTCCGCCAGAGTGTTGACCACGGTCTGCTCCAGGAGCGTCACCAGCTCGCGTACGCCAAGCTTGCGGCGTTTGAGATTGAGCAGGACGTACATCACCTGCTGCCCCGGTCCGTGGTAGGTCACCTGGCCGCCGCGATCGCTTTGAATGACCGGAATATCGCCCGCCAGCAGAACGTGCTCCGCTTTTCCCGCCTGGCCCTGGGTAAAGACCGGATGATGTTCAACCAGCCAGATTTCATCGAGGGTTGTTTCATCGCGCGAGTCGGTAAAGTCGTGCATTGCCTGCGAGACAGGGGCGTAAGGTTGCAGGCCGAGTTGGCGAATGAGGATTTTATTGTGCTGCAAAACAACGTCTCCGCACAGAGAAGTGATTTAAGGCAGCGAGTATATCACAGCGGGGAAGGGGATGACCCGGCGCGAGGCCGGGTAGCAGAATGGGTTACAGCACCATCCGGACGATCTCAATATTACCCAGCTCTTCGTACAGGGTTTCTACCTGCTCGATATGGGTGGCGTTGATGGTGATAGAAACCGAGTGGTAGTTACCTTTGCTGCTCGGCTTTACCTGCGGAGAGTAATCACCAGGCGCATGGCGCTGTACCACTTCCACCACCTGATCAACCAGCTCAGGCAACGCCTGCCCCATTACTTTGTAAGTAAATGGAGTAGGGAATTCAAGCAGTTCGTTAAGTTTGGTTTTCATGTCAGCTCCGGTGTTACGACAAAAAATAATAACTCCCACAAGATGCGGGAGTTATCAGGTTACTTTGATAGTTAGTATATGGGGATGTAAATCACACTTTCAAGCGTTCGATTTTTAACCAAACCAGTGGTGGAACATTAACTTAATGTAATCAATCATTTTGCCGAAGAAATTACCTTCCGGGATCTCCTGCAGCACCACCAGCGGGCGCTGATCGATAGTTTTGCCGTCCAGCTGGAAGTTAATGGTGCCGACAACCTGGTTTTTCTGCAGCGGTGCGTGCAGTTCGGTATTGTTCAGCACGTAGCTGGCCTTCAGATCTTTCATGCGGCCGCGCGGAATGGTCAGATACACGTCTTTATCGACGCCCAGCGATGCGCGATCGCTATCGCCAAACCAGGCCGGCTCGGAGGAGAACTCTTTACCCGCTTTCAGCGGATTGACGGTTTCAAAGAAGCGGAAGCCCCAGGTCAGCAGCTTTTTGCTTTCGGATTCACGACCTTTATAGGTGCGACCCCCCATCACGGCGGAGATCAGGCGCATCTGGCCTTCGGTTGCCGAGGCGACGAGGTTATAGCCCGCTTTATCCGTGTGGCCGGTTTTGATGCCGTCGACGTTGAGGCTGTTATCCCACAGCAGCCCGTTACGGTTGAGCTGGCGGATGCCGTTAAAGGTGAACTCTTTTTCTTTGTAGATGGTGTATTCGTTCGGCACGTCGCGGATCAGCGCCTGGCCAATCAGCGCCATATCGCGCGCGGAGCTGTACTGACCTTCGGCATCCAGGCCATGAACGGTCTGGAAGTGGCTGTTTTTCAGGCCAAGGGCGTTGACGTAGCTGTTCATCAGGCTGACGAAAGCGTCCTGGCTACCGGCAACGAAGTCCGCCATCGCGACGCAGGCGTCGTTGCCTGACTGCAGGTTGATACCGCGAATCAGCTGAGAAACCGGCACCTGCATTCCTGGCTTGAGGAACATCAGGGAGGAGCCTTTAAATACCGGGTTACCGGTTGCCCATGCGTCGTTGCCCACGGTGACCAGATCGGACTCTTTGAATTTACCCGCTTTCATGGCCTGACCAATGACGTAGCTGGTCATCATTTTGGTCAGACTCGCCGGGTCGCGGCGGGAATCGGCGTTATTTTCCGCCAGCACTTTGCCTGAATTGTAATCGATAAGTACCCAGGATTCGGCGTCAATCTGCGGCGCGCCTGGGATCATGGTTTTAAGATTCAGGTCATCGGCGTGGGCTGCGGAGGAGAGCGCGGCAACGGAGAGGGCCGTAACGAGTAAACGTGCGGTGAAAGAGATCTTCATGGTCTGAACAACGGCATCCGTGATGGAGTTAAAAAAGTGCCTTACTATAACAAATGCTCTGCGGACCGGCATCCGACATTGCGCATGACTTTGTTAACGATTTTGTCATGCCCAATGCGATGCGGACGGCGGTCCGACGCGTTTAGTTGGCGTGAGTAATAAATGACTGCAGCTGAGCTTCGCTCTGCAGGCGCTGCTGAACGGTGCTGGCCTGTGACTTGCTGGCGAACGGGCCCAGCTGAATACGCCACACCGCGCCGTTTTGCACTACGCGGCCGGGAACGGAGAACTGCTGGCTCAGGCGCTGCTGGTACTGCTGAGCGCGGGCCTGGTCGCTAACGGCGCCAACCTGTACCACATAGTCACCGCTGGCAGCAGCGCTGGTCGAGGTTGAGGTAGAAGCGGCGGCAACCGCAACCGCAGTCGTTGCAGCGGCGGCTGGCGCAACGCTGCCCTGGATTGATCCCGGCGCGGTGACCGGCGCAGTTGATGCGGCGGCCTGAGCGACGGGTTCACTGCCCTCCAGCACGCCGTTATTCAACGGCGTCGGGGCGCCGAGGAAGCCGCTGCTGTTGACCGGCGCGCCGACGCTATCGTCGGATTTCAGCGTTGAGTTACTGATGGCGCGCACGTCGGTTTGCACCGGCTGATCGGTTGAGGCGCCGGTACCGCCGTCCAGATCCGGACGCGCCGGCAAGGCATAGGTTTGTTTCGCCACGGTGGTACAGGCCATTCCCGGACCCGAGAGCGAGCCGTCCTGCGCGACGATAATAGGATCGATGCGCACCTTGGTATTATTCGAGGTGTTCAGCCGGTCGGCGGAGGCGCGAGAAAGCGATATCACGCGATCGTTGCCGTACGGGCCGCGATCGTTGATACGCACCACGATCATGCGGCCGTTAGCGACGTTGGTAATACGCGCGTAGCTGGGGATCGGCAGCGTAGGGTGCGCGGCGGTGAGCTGGGTAGGATCGAAGGCCTCACCGGATGCGGTCAGGTTGCTGTTGGGCTCAGCATCATAAATCGCCGCCAGGCCAGTCTGGGTAAAATTAGACGGATCCTGCACGATTTTAAAGCTTTTACCGTCGCGTTCGTAATCCTGATTTGCCGTCGGATTCGGCGCTTCATAGTGCGGATCGGCGCCGCTGATTTCTACGCTTGGGCCATTACAAACCGCCGGCTGCGGTGTGCTGACGGTTTTTTGTTGAACGTCTTCACCCGAACATGCCGCCAGCAGCCCTGCTGCTATGCAGATCCCCAGCCATTGCTTACGCATTGCGAACCCCTTAAACGCTTTTCGACAACATTTTTCTGTGGGTGTGGATCGACATTACGATACCAAACCCGGCCATCAATACGATCAGGGCTGAGCCCCCGTAGCTGACCAGCGGCAACGGTACCCCCACCACTGGCAAAATACCACTCACCATACCAATATTTACGAAGACATAAACGAATAAAATCAACATTAAACCACCGGCCATTACCCGGCCAAAGGTGGTTTGCGCCTGGGCGGCGATCCACAGCCCGCGCATAATGAGCAGGATATAGAGCGCCAGCAGAACCAGCACGCCAATCAGCCCAAGCTCTTCGGCCAGTACCGCGAAGATAAAGTCGGTGTGGCGCTCCGGCAGAAACTCCAGCTGCGACTGGGTGCCGTGTAGCCAGCCTTTCCCGCGCAGTCCGCCGGAGCCAATAGCAATTTTAGACTGGATAATGTGATAGCCGGCGCCCAGCGGGTCAGTTTCCGGATCGAGCAGCATCATAACGCGCTGACGCTGGTAATCGTGCATCAGGAAAAACCACAGAATCGGGATAAACGCCGCGACCAGCACCACCGCTACGCCGATCAGGCGCCAGCTCAGCCCGGAAAGGAACAGCACAAACAGGCCGGACAGGGCGATAAGAATTGAGGTCCCAAGGTCAGGCTGCGCCGCAACCAGCAGGGTCGGCAGGAAAATCAGCACCAGCGCAATGGCGGTATTTTTCAGCGAGGGCGGGCAGACGTCGCGGTTAATAAAGCGCGCCACCATCAGCGGAACGGCGATTTTAGCAATTTCCGAGGGCTGGAAACGGACGATGCCGAGATCCAGCCAGCGCTGGGCGCCTTTCGAGATAGCGCCGAAGGCATCCACCGCCACCAGTAAAATAATACAGAATATATAGAGATAGGGCGCCCAGCCTTCATACACGCGCGGCGGGATTTGCGCCATGACGATCATAATCACGATACCCATCGCGATCTGGCCAATTTTACGTTCCATCATCCCGATATCCTGGCCGCTCGCGCTCCAGATAACCAGCGCGCTATAGGTCAGCAGCGCCAGCAGTATCAGCACCATGGTGGGATCGAGATGGATTTTATCCCACAGCGATTTTTTGTTTGGATTATCGGTCATTATTGATCCTCCCCCGCCGTCACCGCCGGATTTTCACTCGGCAGATTCGTATTGTTATCACCCAGCATAATGTGATCGAGAATCTGGCGCATAATCGTCCCGACCGCCGGGCCTGCGCCGCCGTTCTCGAGAATGATCGCCACGGCAACCTGGGGGTTGTTGTAAGGAGCAAACGCCGTCATGAGTTTGTGGTCACGCAGGCGCTCAGCGATTCTGTGCGCGTTATAGGTTTCATTGGCCTTCAGGCCGAATACCTGTGCCGTACCGGATTTCGCCGCGATTTTATAAGGCGCGCTGGCGAAGTACTTATGCGCGGTACCGTTGCCGCGGTTGGCCACGCCGAACATTCCGTCTTTGGCTATCTCCCAGAAGCCGGAGTGAATATAGCCCACCGGCGGCTCGTGCGGCTGAACCCAGGGTACCTGCTTGCCGTCTTCGACGGTGCTTTGCAGCAGATGGGGCACTTTTACTACGCCGTCGTTAATCAGGATCATCAGCGCCTTGTTCATCTGAATCGGCGTTGCGGTCCAGTAGCCCTGGCCGATACCGACCGGAATGGTGTCCCCCTGATACCAGGGCTTTTTAAAGCGCTTCAGCTTCCATTCACGGGTGGGCATATTCCCGGAGCGCTCTTCCGACAGATCGATGCCGGTATAGTGGCCATAGCCGAATTTATTCATCCATTCCGACAGGCGGTCGATGCCCATATCATAGGCAACCTGATAGAAATAGGTATCCGCAGACTCTTCCAGCGCTTTGGTCACGTTCAGGTGACCGTGGCCCCATTTTTTCCAGTCGCGATAGCGTTTATCTGAACCGGGCAGCTGCCACCAGCCGGGATCGAACAGGCTGGTATTGCGGGTGATGACGTTGGCGCTCAGCGCCGAGACGGCAACGTAAGGTTTCACCGTCGAGGCCGGCGGATAGACCCCCTGCGTGGCGCGGTTGACCAGCGGCGTATTCGGATCGTTGAGCAGCCCGGAGTAGTCCTTGCTGGAGATCCCGTCGACGAACAGGTTTGGATCGTAGCTCGGGGTGGAAACCAGCGCCAGAACGCTGCCGGTGCGCGGGTCGGTAACCACCACCGCGGCGCGGCTGCCGGCCAGCAGCGTTTCAATATACTGCTGCAGCTTGAGATCGAGGGTTAAATAGATATCGCGCCCGGCTTGCGGCGGCACCTCTTTGAGCTGACGAATGACGCGGCCGCGGTTGTTGACCTCGACCTCCTCGTAGCCGGTCTGCCCGTGCAGGACGTCTTCATAGTAGCGTTCGATACCCAGCTTGCCGATATCGTGGGTTGAAGCGTAGTTAGCCAGCTTGCCTTCTTTATCCAGGCGATCGACGTCTTTATCGTTAATTTTTGAGACATAGCCGATAACGTGGGTGAGGGCGGAGTTGTAGGGATAGTAGCGGCGCTTATAGCCTTTCACTTCGACGCCGGGAAAGCGGTACTGATTGACCGCGAAGCGGGCAACCTGCACTTCGGTCAGGTTAACTTTGACCGGAATAGAGGTGAAGCGGTGGGAACGCGAGCGCTCCTTTTTAAAACCGGCAATGTCATCATCGGTGAGATCAATGACGTCACGCAGCGCGTCCAGCGTCTGCTGCACGTTATCGACCTTCTCCGGCATCATTTCCAGCTGATAGATGGTGCGGTTCAGCGCCAGCGGCGTGCCGTTACGGTCATAGATAATGCCGCGGCTTGGCGGGATGGGAACCAGCTTGATGCGGTTTTCGTTCGAGCGCGTCTGGTAGTCCGTGTAACGGACTATCTGCACGTTATAAAGATTGGCAACCAGTATGCCGGTAAGCAGCAAAATCCCCAAAAAAGCGACCAGCGCCCGGCGCACAAACAGCGAGGATTCAGCCGTATAGTCGCGGAAAGAATTCTGTAATTTCATTCGCTGCTTAGTCTACCCTGGTCATCATTATTCACGGTGGTAAGGGTGGTTGGTTGTAATACTCCACGCCCGATACAGGCTCTCCGCAACCAGTACGCGTACCAGCGGGTGAGGCAGGGTCAGGGTGGAGAGCGACCAGCTCTGTTCCGCCGCGGCTTTACACGCCGGAGAAAGCCCCTCCGGGCCGCCGATCAGCAGGCTGACGTCGCGGCCATCTTGCTTCCAGCGCTCCAGCTCACGCGCCACCTGCGGCGTATCCCAGGGTTTCCCCGGAATATCCAGGGTCACGATGCGGTTTTTACCCGCGGCTGCCAGCATCATCTCCCCCTCTTTTTCGAGGATACGCTTGATATCGGCATTTTTACCGCGCTTACCGGCGGGGATTTCCAACAGCTCGAACGGCATATCTTTTGGAAAACGACGCAGATATTCACTAAAGCCGGTCTGAACCCAGTCCGGCATTTTGGTGCCAACGGCCACCAGCTGCAGCTTCACGCATTAACTCCAGAGTTTTTCCAGCTCGTAAAGACGACGGCTCTCTTCCTGCATGACGTGAACCATGACGTCGCCAAGATCGACAACAATCCAGTCGGCGGCGCTTTCACCTTCTACGCCCAGCGGCAGCATGCCGGCGGCGCGAGACTCTTGTACCACGTGGTCGGCGATGGACATTACGTGGCGCGTAGACGTGCCGGTGCAAATAATCATGCAATCTGTAATGCTGGATTTGCCATGAACGTCAATGGCTACGATGTCCTGACCTTTCAGGTCATCAATTTTGTCGATAACAAAATCCTGGAGTGCTTTACCCTGCAAGAGTTCCCCCTGGGTGAGTGAAGAGTGAAAATAATAAACAGCCTGGCAGTATACCTGAACTCATAAAAAAGTCGGGATAAATGTCTGCTAACCGGCGTTGGAGGCGGCTATCATCCCATCCATCGCCGTTGATTGCATCGCCATTTTTGTAAAACATCTGTATGGCGGATACCTTCAGGCTGCGGAGAATAGCAGCCTGCTCCGACCTGTCAATGGTCTGGACTGAATTCTTCTTCTGCCCGCCAGACGGCCCGGCTATTTAGTACCCGCAGCGTGGCGAAATCTGCGCGCAGATCGAGCATGCTCCACGCGCCGTGTTCGATGGGGAAACGCCACATCGCCGCCGCCGGCATCTCCAGCAGCAGGGCGGTTAACAGGCTAAGCGCTCCCTGATGGCCGACGATGAGCAGATGGTCAAGATGCTGATACTGCGCCAGCGCCTCGCTAAATGCCGCTACTCGTCGGGCAAAATTCTGAAAACTTTCGCCGTTGGTGGGTGCCGCGTGCTGCCAGTCCGCGCACCAGGCGGCATAGTTTTCCGCATCTTCATGCTGCAAATCCCGATGGTGGCGCATTTCCCAGTCGCCGAAGAACATCTCATTGAGGTCGGGGATAAGCTCGCGGGGGAGCGCCCGCTCGCCCAGCAGCAGGTCGGCGGTACGCTGGGTGCGCTCGAGCTCGCTGCAAAGAACGCGGTCAAACGCCACCGCCTGCAGCCGCTGACCAAGCCGGAGGGCCTGAGCTTCGCCGCGTTCGGTGAGGGGAGTGGGCGCGCGTCCGCTGTACAGACCGGCTGCGTTAGCCTGGGTTTCGCCATGACGAACTAACCATAATCTCATGATTATCCTCACTGAGCCGAAAGGGGAGACGCTAAATTACCCGGCAGCGCCGAGGGTTAGCCATAAAGCTTTTGCTGATGAATGTAGTCCAGGACGGTCGCCGGCAGCATATCGGCACAGGATTCGCCGCGTTCAAGGCGCTGGCGAATGAGGGTGGCCGAAATATCAAACCACGGCGTTTCAGCCAGATAGATAGCCCCGGCGGGGCGGCGGTGCAGCTGCTCGACATCGTGGGTTAAATGCTTATCGAGCCACTGCTGGTCCTCCGGGCGCGGCATCACCAGCGGATAGCCCGGACGTCGGCAGACGATCAGGTGCACGTTATCCAGAATGCTGGCGTAGTTGTGCCAGGTGGGGAAGGTGAGCAAAGAGTCCTGGCCGATGATAAATGAGAGCGATGGCTTTGGCCCCTGTTCCCGGCGCCACTCCTGTAGCGTTTGCGCCGACCAGGACGGCGTCTGGCGCTGCAGCTCGCGATCGTCGAGCACGAACAGCGGCTTATCCGCGATAGCCAGTTCCAGCATATGCCAGCGCTGGGCGCTGGTTGCCTCAGGCTGGGGACGATGCGGCGGCACGTTGTTAGGAACGATAATCACTTTTCCCAGGCCTATCTGATTCGCCAGAATTTCGACCGGTTTGAGGTGACCGTAATGCACCGGATCGAAGGTGCCGCCGTACATTGCCTGAAGCTGAGTCATATCAACCATCGATAAACACGTCCGCCAGCGCTTTGTGGCAGAGCAGTAAAGAAAGGCTCTCTAATTCGGGCCAGATGCTGGTTCCGTAGTCCTGCTTGAAGGTGAGCTCCGCTCGGGTAAGCAGGGTAACGGCCTGACGCAACTGATCGCTGCCGAGGCGGGTGAGCGCGTCGGTTAACAGCGGCCGGCGGTTTTGCCACACGCGATGCTTATCGAACAGCGAGCGCAGCGGCGTATGGGCCGACTGGCGCTTCAGGTTCACCAGCAGCAGCAGCTCTCGCTGCAGCGTGCGTAGAAGGATTGCGGGTTCGCTCCCCTCGAGGCGCAGCTGCTGCAGAATATGTAGTACGCGCTTGCTTTTGCCCGCCAGCAGCGCATCGACCCAGTGATACGGCGTAAAGTGGGCGGCATCGTTAACCGCCTGCTCTACGCGCGGCAGCGTGAGCTTGCCGTCCGGCCACAGCAGGGAGAGCCGCTCCAGCGCCTGCGACAGCGCCAGCAGGTTGCCTTCGTAGCAGTAGCACAGCAGCTGGCTGGCCGCGTCGTCAAGCTGCAGGTTGTTTTGCTTAGCACGCGCGGCGAGCCAGCGCGGCAGCTGGGCATATTCCGGCGTCTGACAGCTTACCTGCACCGCGCGGCTGGCGAGCGCGGTGACCCACGCGGCATTCTCCTGCGCTTTGGTCAACTTATTGCCGCGCACAATCAGCAGCAAATCGTCATGCAGCATGCCGATAAGGGTTGCCAGCTGTTCGTTAATGGCCGCATTGGGGCCATTTTCAGGCAGGATCAGGAGCAGCGTTTGGCGGCTGGAGAACAGGCTCATTGCCTGACTCAGCGAGAAGAGAGCGTGCCAGTCGGTGCTGGCATCAATCGTCGCGGTATGGTGTTCGATAAAGCCCTGAACGGCAGCGGCTTCGCGAATTGCATCCTGACTTTCCTGCAGCAGCAGAGGATCGCTACCCAGCAGTAAATAGGCCGCGCGCAGCCCTTCATTGAGCTGCGCGCGGAGCTGTTCCGGGTACAACCGAATCATCAGTTACCCAGCGTGGTGGAGACGCGACCACCGGAGGTGGAGGAAGCGGGGGTCGTAGTGACCGGCTTCTCCTCGCCTTTGGTGGCTTCGACATCCGCAACGTGAACGCTTGGCAGCTTACGAATCAGCTGCTCTGCCGCTTTGTCGTACATCTCCTGGATAATCATATCCTGCTCGGCATCTTTCGCTAACGCCGCCTGCGGGTTATCGAAGAACGAGCGGTAGACTTTCGTCGTGATCGGATAGATATCATGACCCGGGATCAGCACGCTGGCGTGAACCGTCATCACCATCTGGTACTCAGCGGTACGTCCGTCCTGGAAAATGGAGGCCGTATCTTTCTGAATAGACGATGATTCCAGACGCAGAGAAGGAACATCCTTACGCAGCGTGCTGCCATCGATCAGTTCAACCCCGTTCAGGCGCAGCTGGTTACGCACCGAACGGCTCAGCGGCCCGTTCGGATCGCCCGACTGGAAGATCATGGTTTTCATGGCGGTTGGGACCTGGGTAGTACTGCGCAGGTGCCAGCCGCATCCGGCGGTGATTAACACCGCCAGAGATAACAACAATGTTGCCAGATATCGCACGCTTCCTCCTGCGCTTAGCCAACGACCAGATTGAGCAGTTTGCCCGGAACGTAGATCACTTTACGTACGGTGACGCCGTCGAGATACTTCGCGACCAGGTGTTCCTGACCCGCGCGGGCACGGACCTGATCTTCGGTGGCATCGACCGGTACGGTAATTTTACCACGAACCTTACCATTAACCTGGACGACAACCAGGGTAGTATTTTCAACCATGGCGCTCTCGTCGGCGACCGGCCACGGTGCGCTGTCGATATCGCCTTCGCCGCCCAGCTCCTGCCATAAGGTGAAGCTCGCGTGCGGAGTGAACGGGTTGAGCATACGCACGACCGCCAGCAGCGCTTCACGCATCAGCGCGCGATCCTGCTCGCCTTCCTGCGGAGCTTTCGCCAGCTTGTTCATCAGCTCCATGATCGCCGCGATCGCGGTGTTGAAGGTCTGACGGCGGCCGATATCATCGGTCACTTTCGCGATGGTTTTGTGCACGTCGCGGCGCAGCGCCTGCTGATCTTCGCTCAGGCTGGCAGCGTCGAGGGCAATGGCCGGGCCCTGAGTCGTGTGCTCGTAGACCAGCTTCCAGACGCGCTTCAGGAAGCGGTTTGCCCCTTCAACGCCGGACTCCTGCCATTCGAGAGTCATATCTGCCGGAGAGGCGAACATCATGAACAGACGCACGGTATCCGCGCCGTAGCGCTCAACCATCACCTGCGGGTCGATGCCGTTGTTCTTCGACTTGGACATTTTGCTCATGCCGGTATACACCAGCTCGCGGCCCTGCGGATCGAAGGCTTTAACGATACGGCCTTTCTCGTCGCGCTCGACGGTGGCATCAACCGGGGAGACCCAGTTACGCTCGCCGTTTTCGCCGACGTAGTAGAACGCGTCCGCCAGAACCATCCCCTGACACAGCAGCTGCTTAGCCGGCTCGTCAGAGTTAACCATGCCCGCGTCGCGCATCAGCTTGTGGAAGAAGCGGAAGTACAGCAGGTGCATGATCGCGTGTTCGATGCCGCCGATATAGATATCAACCGGCAGCCAGTAGTTCGCCGCTTCCGGATCCAGCATGCCCTGGTCGTACTGCGGGCAGGTGTAGCGCGCGTAGTACCAGGAGGATTCCATAAAGGTATCAAAGGTGTCGGTTTCACGCAGCGCAGGCTGGCCGTTGACGGTGGTTTTAGCCCACTCAGGGTCGGCCTTAATCGGGCTGGTGATGCCGTCCATGACCACGTCTTCAGGCAGGATAACCGGCAGCTGATCTTCCGGCGTCGGCATGACCGTGCCGTCTTCCAGGGTGACCATCGGGATCGGTGCGCCCCAGTAGCGCTGACGGGATACGCCCCAGTCGCGCAGACGGTAGTTTACCTTACGCTCGCCGACGCCCATCGCCGCCAGCTTGTCGGCGATGGCGTTGAAGCCCGCTTCAAAGCTCAGCCCGCTGAATTCGCCGGAGTTGAACAGCACGCCTTTTTCCGTCAGCGCCTGCTCGGAGAGATCGGGCTCAGAGCCGTCTGCCGCGAGGATAACCTGCTTGATGTTGAGGCCATATTTTGTGGCAAACTCATAGTCGCGCTGGTCGTGGCCTGGAACCGCCATCACCGCGCCGGTACCGTACTCCATCAGCACGAAGTTGGCCGCCCATACCGGAATAGCTTCGCCGGTCAGCGGATGGATGGCTTTAAAGCCGGTGTCGACGCCTTTTTTCTCCATCGTCGCCATTTCAGCTTCTGCGACTTTGGTGTTGCGGCATTCGTCGATAAATGCAGCCAGCGCCGGGTTATTGGCCGCCGCCTGCTGCGCCAACGGGTGACCCGCGGCTACGGCCAGGTAGGAGCAGCCCATAAAGGTATCAGGACGCGTGGTGTAGACGGTCAGCTTGTCGGCGTAGTCGTTGACGTTGAAGGAGATTTCGACCCCTTCAGAACGGCCGATCCAGTTGCGCTGCATGGTCTTGACGGTATCAGGCCAGTGATCCAGATTATCCAGATCTCTCAGCAGCTCGTCGGCGTAGGCGGTAATTTTGATAAACCACTGCGGGATCTCTTTACGCTCAACCTTGGTATCGCAGCGCCAGCAGCAGCCGTCGATAACCTGTTCGTTGGCGAGCACGGTCTGGTCGTTAGGGCACCAGTTCACCGCGGAGGTTTTCTTGTATACCAGGCCTTTTTTATACAGTTCGGTGAAGAACTTCTGCTCCCAGCGGTAGTATTCCGGGGTGCAGGTCGCCACTTCACGGCTCCAGTCGTAGCCGAAGCCCAGCTTTTTCAGCTGGTTTTTCATGTAGGCGATGTTGTCATAGGTCCACGGCGCCGGCGCCGTATTGTTTTTCACCGCCGCGCCTTCTGCAGGCAGGCCGAACGCATCCCAGCCGATAGGCTGCAGGACGTTTTTACCGAGCATACGCTGGTAGCGGGCAATCACATCGCCGATGGTGTAGTTACGCACGTGGCCCATGTGTAGTCGGCCAGAAGGATAAGGTAGCATCGACAGGCAGTAGTACTTCTCTTTGCTCTCGTCTTCAGTGACTTCAAATGTACGATTATCGTCCCAGTGAAGCTGGACTTTCGATTCTATCTCTTCCGGGCGGTATTGCTCTTGCATGGCAGCCAGTGGTCCTGTTTTCAATACAGCTACAAATGTAGCCAATGGATGTGTTATCTCAGATCGGCATAGCATAGCCCAAACGCCCACGTCAAAACAGCCTTTCGCACATTAACATCGGCAAAAGCGGCGCAGAATATTTAGCGACTCTGTGGCCTGAATGGCAAAGCAACCGACAGATAACGTCTATTATTAGAATAAGTTAACCACACAGGAGGCGAAATGATGAACAAGGTTGCTCAATTCTACCGCGAGCTGGTGTCAACGCTCAGCGAACGGTTACGCAGTGGAGAGCGTGATATAGACGCGCTGGTGGAGCAGGCGCGGGTGAGAATCAGCCAGTCCGGTGAGTTAACGCATCGCGAAGTTGAGACGCTGACTAAGGCGGTAAGGCGCGATCTGGAAGAGTTCGCCCGCAGCTATGAAGAGAGCCATGATGAGCTAACGGACAGCGTATTCATGCGGGTTATAAAGGAGAGCCTGTGGCAGGAGCTGGCCGATATTACCGATAAAACCCAGCTGGAGTGGCGCGAGGTGTTTCAGGACCTGAATCACCACGGCGTGTACCAGAGCGGCGAGGTCGTCGGGCTGGGCAATCTGGTGTGCGAGAAGTGCCACCACCATCTGGCGGTTTACACCCCGGACGTGCTGCCGCTCTGCCCGAAGTGCGGCCACGATCAGTTCCAGCGTCGGCCGTTTGAACCTTGATATTCCACGTGAGTATCGCCGTAAACAGCGCGCACGAGAGCCCGTGCGCGCCTGATCGTTAGTGGAGGATTTTGGCGAGGAAGTCTTTGGCGCGCTCGGACTGCGGGTTGGCGAAAAATGCTTCCTTGTCAGCATCTTCGACGATCTTCCCTTCATCCATAAAGATAACCCGGTTGGCCACCTTGCGCGCGAAGCCCATTTCGTGGGTGACGACCATCATGGTCATGCCTTCGTTTGCCAGTTCGACCATGACATCGAGCACTTCGTTGATCATCTCCGGATCCAGCGCCGACGTTGGTTCGTCAAACAGCATGGCAATCGGGTCCATGCACAGCGCGCGGGCGATGGCGACGCGCTGCTGCTGGCCGCCTGAAAGCTGCGCCGGATATTTTTCCGCATGGGCGGAAAGCCCCACGCGCTCCAGCAGCTTCAGGCCCTTGGCGCGGGAAGCGGCTTTATCGCGGTTGAGCACTTTTACCTGCGCCAGCGTCAGGTTGTCGATAATCGACAGATGCGGAAACAGCTCAAAGTGCTGGAAGACCATCCCGACGCGGGAGCGCAGCTTCGCGAGGTTGGTCTTTTTATCGTTCACCCTGGTGCCGTCAACGGTTATCTCGCCCTGTTGAATCGGCTCGAGGCCGTTAACGGTTTTAATCAGCGTCGATTTTCCCGAGCCGGACGGCCCGCAAACCACCACCACTTCGCCTTTTTTCACTTCCGTGGAGCAGTCGGTCAGCACCTGAAAGTGACCATACCATTTTGAAACGTTTTTCAGGGTAATCATTACACAGTCCTTTTCTTCAACCAGCTGACCAACAGCGATGCGCTGAGACTAATTGCAAAATAAACGGCACCTGCGAACAGGATCATTTCGACCTGGGTTCCGTCACGCTCGCCGATAGTGGACGCGGTGCGGAAGAAATCTGCCAGGCTCAGAACATAGACCAGCGAGGTATCCTGGAACAGGACGATCCCCTGGGTTAACAGCAGCGGCACCATCGCGCGAAAGGCCTGCGGCAGGATAATCAGCTTCATCGACTGCCAGTGGGTCATCCCCAGCGCCAGCGCGGCGCTGGACTGGCCGCGGGAGATACTCTGGATACCGGCGCGGATAATTTCCGAATAGTACGCCGCTTCAAACATGGAGAACGCAATCATGGCCGAGATAAGCCGGATATCGGTCTTCGGCGACAGGCCGAGCACGTTCTGTAAAAAGCCGGGCACAATCAGATAAAACCACAGCAGCACCATCACCAGCGGGATGGAGCGGAACACGTTGACGTAGGTTTTGGCAAACCACGCCAGCGGTAAAAAGCTCGACAGACGCATGACCGCCAGCAGGGTGCCCCAGACGATACCGATAACGATGGCGATAACGGTGATTTTCAGGGTGATAACCAGTCCCGCCAGCAGATACGGCATGGATGGAACGATAGAACTCCAGTCAAAATCATACATAGTTATTTGCCCCCCAAATTGCCCGGCAGGCGAACTTTGCGCTCAACCACATACATAATCAGCATAATCACCGCGTTAATGAACACATAGGCGAGGGTAATGGCGGTAAACGACTCCCAGGCGTGGGCGGAGTAGTCCAGCAGCTTGCCCGCCTGCGCCGCCATGTCCGCCAGCCCGATGGTGGAGGCAATGGCCGAGTTTTTTACCAGGTTCATCATTTCCGACGTCATCGGCGGGACGATAACCCGATAGGCGTTGGGCAGCAGAACGTAGCGGTAGGTTTGCGGCAGGGTGAGGCCCATTGCCAGCCCGGCGTTTTTCTGCCCGCGCGGCAGCGACTGGATCGCCGCACGTACCTGCTCACACACGCGTGCGGCGGTAAACAGCCCGAGGCAGAGCATGGAGGAGATAAAGAACTGAATATTGGGATCCAGCTCGGATTTAAACCACATGCCGATATTTTCCGGCAGCAGCTCCGGTACCACCAGGTACCAGGTAAAGAACTGCACGATCAGCGGAACGTTACGGAACAGTTCGACGTAGCAGGTGCCGATGCTGGAGAGCAGTCGATTCGGGGCGGTACGTAAAATACCGAATAGCGAGCCGACGAGAAAAGCGATGATCCATGCGGTAACCGACAGAGCGACGGTGACCTGAAAGCCGCTCCATAGCCAGCCCAGATAGGTGGTATTGCCGAACGGGGCCTGTTGCAGGAATATCCCCCAGTTCCAGTCTATTGACATAAATGACTCCTGGAAAAAAAAGGGTAGCAGCGCTACCCTCGAAGATCCTTGCCCAGCGTACTTCGGTGTTCGCGGCGGCTGGGGAACGACCAGCCACCGTATAGTCTGTCCGTGCTGTGACAACAATCGGGAGGGCAGGATTTCCCGCCCCTTGTTCTTTTAATTAGTTAAGAGCCTTGTCATTCGGTGATTTGAACAGCGCCTTCATATCTTCAGAGAGTTCGAAGTTCATATTCAGGTTCTTCGGCGGGATGGGGTTTTTGAACCACTTGTCGAACCATTTTGCCGCTTCGCCAGAGGTCTGCGCCTTGGCAACGGTGTCGTCTACCAGGGTTTTGAACTGCGGGTCATCTTTACGCAGCATACAGCCGTAGGCTTCTTTGGACTGCGGCGTGCCGATGATTTCCCAGTTGTCCGGCTTCTTAGCCTTGGCACGTTCGCCGGCCAGCAGCGCGTCATCCATCATAAAGGCCACCGCGCGGCCGCTTTCCAGAGTACGGAAGGAGTCGCCGTGATCTTTAGCGCTGATGATGCGCATATTCATTTTTTTCTCGTCGTTCAGCTTGTGCAGCAGAATTTCTGAGGTGGTCCCGGAAGTCACCACCACGGCTTTATCTTTCAGGTCAGCAAAGTCTTTGATCGCGCCGCCTTTTTTAGCCAGCAGGCGGGTGCCGACAACAAAAATGGTGTCAGAGAAAGCCGCCTGTTTCTGCCGCTCCAGGTTGTTGGTGGTGGAGCCGCATTCGAAATCGTAGGTGCCGTTTTGCAGCAGCGGAATACGGTTCTGCGAGGTGACAGGAATCAGTTTTACCTGCAGGTCAGGTTTGTTCAGCTTCTTCTTGATAGCATCGACGATGGCGTTGGAGTAATCCTGCGAGTAGCCGACGACCTGCTGCTGGTTATCGTAGTAGGAGAACGGTACGGATGATTCACGATGGCCAACCACGATTACGCCGTTTTTGGCAATTTTATCCAGAGTGCTCTGGCCTGTAGCCGGTGCGGCATCTTCCGCGTGCGCCAGGCCGGCGGTCATACCCATGACCAGCATTGCTGTGGCCAGTTTACGTAATTGCATATCCAACTCCTTATCCGCAGCGCCAGGGACGCCATTGATGCCCATTGTGATTGTGTGTGAGCTTTATTATCGCTGCCGCCTTTAAGTGCAGCGTTTGTATGTGTTTGTTAGCATTTAGTTTGGCTTAATGTAAAGATTTTGCTGTGATATTGTTTATTTTTGCGAAGTGCTCCGCACCATTTAAAGGCAAAAATCGTTCATTGCACCAAAATAGCGCGCAGCTGGTCTGCCTGTGGTGCAACCCGGTTGTACCAGCAGCCATAGCGGCGCGACGTAGGTATATTAAGCAATGGGCGTGCCAGATTGGGCGGGAAGGGAGAATTCCCCGGTGACGGGCATCACCGGGGCGGGCGGAGAGTATTCGCTAAGCAGGGATTAGCGGCGGCGCTGACGCAGGCTCATCAGCAGGGCGCCAAAGCCAAACAGCGCGGTCAGCGCCCACAGCGGCCAGTTGCCGGTGCGGGCGTACGGCGTCAGGCCCGTCGTCGGAGTGACCTTAGTGGTGAGCACGGCGCGGGTGAACTGCGGGATCATGTCCTGAATTTCACCCCGCGGGCCAATGACGGCGGTAATGCCGTTATTGGTGCTGCGCAGCAGCGGACGCGCCAGCTCCAGCGCGCGCATGCGCGCCATCTGGAAGTGCTGCCACGGGCCTATGGACTTGCCAAACCAGGCGTCGTTAGAGATGGTCAGCAGGAAGTCGGTATCCGGGCGGAAATTATCGCGCACCTGCTCGCCGAGGATGATTTCGTAGCAGATAGCGGCCGTTAGCTTCAGGTTATGCGCCACCAGCTGCGGCTGAACGTACGGGCCGCGGCTGAAGGAGGACATCGGCAGATCGAAGAACGGTGCCAGCGGACGCAGAATCGATTCCAGCGGCACAAACTCGCCAAATGGAACCAGATGGTTCTTGTTATAGCGATCCGTGGAGTCGTAGCTGTAAGGGTTATCCTTGCCCAGCGTAATGATGGTGTTGTAGGTGTCGTATCGGTTCTGCTTGTTCAGTCGGGCATCGACGATGCCGGTGACCAGCGAACTGTTTTTCGACCGCAGCAGGTCATCCATCATGGTGAGGAAATTCTGCTGATTGATCTCCAGATCCGGAATGGCGGATTCAGGCCAGATAATCAGCTGGGATGAGCCCATATGCGGCTGGGTCAGATCCATATAGGTCTTCAGCGTGTTGAACAGCTGCTTTTCATCCCACTTCAGGGCCTGCGGAATATCCCCCTGCACCAGCGACACTTCGGTCGCGCGCTCGGGCAGCAGCTGATACCACTGAATGTAGCGCAGCGGGAAGGGCAGGGCGAAGAGCACCGCGGCGATAATCAGCGGTTTCCAGCGACGCTCGACGGCGGCCAGCACCAGCAGACCGCTGACGACCATCAGCAGGAAGTTAATCGCCTCGACGCCCGCGATCGGGGCTAAGCCCTTCAGCGGGCCGTCAATCTGGCTGTAGCCGAACTGCAGCCACGGGAAGCCGGTCAGCACCCAACCGCGCAGAAACTCGGTGATTTGCCAGACTACCGGCGCGGCGATGGCGACGCGCAGCCAGCTGGTTTTAGGCCACAGGCGTGAGAGCAGGCCGGCGAACAGGCCGGTGTACAGCGACATATACGCTGCCAGCAGCACCACGAGGAATACGTTGACCGGGCCAGGCATGCCGCCAAACTGCGCGATGCTGACGTAAACCCAGTTAATCCCCGAGCCGAACAGCCCCATGCCCCAGAAGAAACCAATCCAGGCGCTCTGCAAAGGACGACGGTTAAGGGTTAAGCCCTGCAGGCCGATGAGCGAAATAATCGCCGCGGGCCAGATGTCATAAGGAGAAAAAGCCAGCGTTCCGCTGGCTCCGAATAATAGCGCCAGCAGCAGACGTACGCGCTGGCGTTCGAGAAGAGAGGCAAATACCATTTAGGTTAATCGTCCCGTGTGATTAGTCTTCCAGCTTCGGCTGCGGTGCGTCGTCAGGAAGTTTGACATGTACCTGGATAATACGTCGGCTATCAGCCATTGCGACCTTGAATTGGTAACCATCAATGTCGATAGACTCGCCGCGAGCCGGCAGATGGCCAAAGGCCTGCATCACCAGTCCGCCAATGGTATCAACTTCTTCATCGCTGAAGTGGGTGCCGTAGGCTTCGTTGAAGTCTTCAATCGAGGCCAGCGCGCGGACCGTCCAGGTGTGGCGGCTCAGCTGACGAAAATCGATATCTTCTTCTTCATCGTATTCGTCTTCGATTTCACCGACGATAAGCTCAAGGATGTCTTCAATGGTCACCAGACCGGAGACGCCGCCAAACTCATCGATAACGATAGCCATATGATAACGCTGGGAGCGGAACTCTTTCAGCATGCGGTCAACCCGCTTGCTTTCAGGCACGACAACCGCCGGGCGTAACACTTGTTCCATGCTGAAGGCTTCGGAATTGCTGCGCATAAACGGCAGCAGATCTTTGGCCATCAGAATCCCTTCGATGTGATCTTTGTCTTCGCTGATCACCGGGAAACGCGAGTGGGCGGATTCGATGATGACATCGAGGCACTCGTCCAGGGTCTGGTTGCGTTTCAGGGTAATCATCTGCGAGCGGGGGATCATAATGTCGCGGAC
Organism: Klebsiella terrigena; assembly: GCF_006539725.1. Lineage (GTDB taxonomy): Bacteria > Pseudomonadota > Gammaproteobacteria > Enterobacterales > Enterobacteriaceae > Klebsiella > Klebsiella terrigena. The sequence goes on from NZ_BJNO01000026.1 coordinate 68,827, forward strand.
GCGCTGGTCGGCGATATCCATTACCCCTTCGAGCATATCGCGCGTATCTTCGTCGATAAGGTCGTTTTGCCCGGAATCACGGATCAGCGCCAGCAGTTCATCACGGTTTTTGGGTTCTCCGTGAAAGAGCTGGCTGAGTAACAGGGAGAAGAATCCCTTTTTGCTGTTTACTGTGTCACTACTGTGTGAGTTGTCGTCGCTCATGGCGTCGTGTGGGTTCTCATGTTAGTTAAATCGTCGCCCGTCGCGCGTGTACTCAGCGCCCGGCATAGCGGCCAGTCGCCGGCAAAGCCGGCGGCAGGTTATTCCTTCTCGGCAATGTACGGATCCTCATAGCCCAGAGCAAGCATTATCTCTGTTTCGAGGCTTTCCATCTCTTCCGCTTCTTCATCAACGATGTGGTCATAGCCCAGCAGGTGCAGGCTGCCGTGAATAACCATATGCGCCCAGTGCGCTTCCAGCGGTTTTTCCTGCTCTTTCGCTTCCTGCTCAACCACCTGGCGGCAGATGATCAAATCACCGAGCAGCGGCAGCTCGATGCCCGGCGGGGCTTCGAAGGGGAATGACAGCACGTTAGTCGGCTTATCCTTGCCGCGATAGGTCAGATTTAGCTCGTGGCTCTCGGCTTCGTCTACCAGGCGAACGGTTACTTCCGACTCTTCCTGGAACTGAGGGATCACGGCATCCAGCCAGCGCTGAAACTGCGCTTCATCCGGCAACCCGCCGTTCTCTTCGCAAGCCAGCTGTAAATCGAGAATAACCTGACTCATTTTTGCTCCTGTTCCTGGGCTTCGCGTTTGCGCTCGGCGGCCAGTTCTGCTTTACGTTTTTGATCCGCCTCTTCCCACGCCTCATAGGCGTTAACGATGCGGGCCACCACCGGGTGGCGCACGACGTCTTCGCTATTGAAGAAGTTGAAGCTGATTTCATCGACTTCCGCCAGCACTTCGATAGCGTGACGCAGGCCAGATTTGGTGCTGCGCGGCAGGTCAATCTGGGTGACGTCGCCGGTTATCACCGCTTTAGAGTTAAAACCGATACGGGTCAGGAACATCTTCATCTGCTCGATGGTGGTGTTCTGGCTCTCATCGAGAATGATAAAGGCGTCGTTCAGCGTTCGGCCGCGCATATAGGCCAGCGGCGCGACTTCAATCACGTTGCGCTCGATCAGCTTCTCAACTTTCTCAAAACCCATCATTTCGAACAGCGCGTCGTACAGCGGGCGCAGGTAGGGATCGACCTTCTGGCTCAGATCCCCCGGCAGGAAGCCCAGCTTCTCACCGGCCTCAACGGCGGGGCGGGTCAGCAGAATACGGCGCACGTCCTGACGCTCCAGGGCATCGACCGCGGCGGCAACCGCCAGATAGGTTTTCCCGGTGCCGGCAGGGCCGACCCCGAAGGTGATATCGTGGTCGAGGATGTTGGCGACGTACTGCGCCTGGTTTGGCGTGCGAGGCTTAATCACGCCGCGCTTGGTCTTGATATTAATGGCCTTGCCGTACTCCGGGACGCTCTCGGCGCTCTGCTCGAGCACGCGGGCCTCTTTGATGGCAAGGTGAATCTGCTCAGGTTCGATATCGTTAATCTGCCCGCGCATGGGGGCGGTATCGACGTACAGGCTGCGCAGAATATCCGCCGCCGCGTTAACGCATATTGGGCGTCCGGTCAGCTTAAAGTGATTGTCACGGCGGTTGATTTCGATGCCCAACCGGCGCTCAAGCTGTTTGATGTTGTCGTCAAACGGGCCGCACAGCCCAAGCAGGCGTGCGTTGTCCGCTGGTTCCAGGGTGATTTCGCGAGTTTCTGTGTTCAAGCTGTTCCTCTTATCTGCGTTTTGCCGGGAGATAAACGGGTATAGCCGCCATCTTGCAGGCGATACCCCGGCGGGTAAGGAAATTATTCACGTCACGGGAATATGGCGCAAGCATTGCTATGAATATTGGGTCCGGCAGAGGAAATACAAGGCCTGCCGGAGCCGGCAGGCCTGAACGGATTAAGGCTGATAAAGCGTGGCGCCCGAATCGTTTTCTTTGCGGGTCCGCGCGATAACGGATTGCGGTGATTCCACAATGCGCAGGCCCATCTCCTCTTCGGTACGCACGATTTTTCCGCGCAGCGAGTTGGTGTAGACGTCGACGATCTCGACGTCGACAAACTTGCCGACCATATCCGGCGTCCCTTCGAAGTTGACGACCCGGTTATTTTCGGTGCGCCCGGTGAGCTCCATAATGCTCTTGCGGGAGGTGCCTTCGACCAGAATACGCTGGGTGGTGCCGAGCATCCGGCGGCTCCAGGCCATCGCCTGCTGGTTAATACGCTCCTGCAGAATATAGAGGCGCTGTTTCTTATCTTTTTCCGGGACGTCGTCGACCATATCCGCCGCCGGCGTGCCCGGGCGCGCGGAGAAGACAAAGCTGTAGCTGACGTCGAGATTCACGTCGGCAATCAGCTTCATGGTCTTCTCGAAATCGTCGTTGGTTTCACCGGGGAAGCCGACGATAAAGTCGGAGCTTATCTGGATATTTGGCCGCGCTTCGTACAGCTTGCGCACGATGCCTTTATATTCCAGCGCCGTGTGGGTGCGCCCCATCAGGTTCAGCACGCGGTCAGAGCCGCTCTGTACCGGCAGATGCAGGAAGCTTACCAGCTCCGGGGTGTCGCGATAGACGTCAATAATGTCATCGGTAAATTCAATCGGGTGGCTGGTGGTGAAGCGAATGCGGTCGATCCCGTCGATCGCCGCGACCAGACGCAGCAGATCGGCAAAGCTGCCGGTGGTGCCGTCGTAGTTTTCGCCGCGCCAGGCGTTAACGTTCTGCCCCAGCAGGTTGACCTCGCGGACGCCCTGAGCCGCCAGCTGGGCAATCTCGAACAGGATATCGTCAGAAGGACGGCTGACCTCTTCACCGCGAGTATAGGGCACCACGCAGTAGGTACAGTATTTGTTGCAGCCTTCCATAATCGAGACGAACGCGGTTGGCCCGTCGGCGCGGGGTTCCGGCAGGCGGTCAAACTTTTCGATCTCCGGGAAGCTGACGTCAACCACCGGCCGGCGGTTGCCGCGCACCGAGTTAATCATTTCCGGCAGGCGATGGAGCGTCTGCGGGCCAAAAATAATATCGACATAGTGGGCGCGCTGACGGATGAGCTTGCCCTCCTGCGAGGCGACGCAGCCGCCGACGCCGATAATCAGGTTGGGATTTTTTTCTTTCAGTAATTTCCAGCGGCCCAGCTGGTGGAAGACTTTTTCCTGGGCCTTCTCGCGAATTGAGCAGGTATTGAGCAGCAGGACGTCCGCTTCTTCCGCGATTTCAGTGAGCTGATACCCGTGCGTGGCATCCAGCAGATCGGCCATCTTTGATGAATCGTATTCGTTCATCTGACAGCCCCAGGTTTTAATATGGAGTTTTTTTGTCATCGACATGCTCATGCTCAATTATAGATATCCAAAATGACGGGTACAGACGCTCTATGAATTTCGAATTGCAGGCGGCAGGCCCGGGAGATCCCAGCATCATAGGTCGCTATGCGACTGGGGCGAGCGGGTGCAGCCAGGGCACCTGCAATTTGAAAAACGACGAGTATAGCCAGGATTGCAGGGGGCACATTGTAATGCTTTGGGGGTGCCCTGACCAGCGCGAGCGTAATCACCGCAGGGTGCCTGAAAATCCGGTAAACTGAATGGATTGAGGTTTTAAGGATAATTGCCATGACAACTCACGCAACGGATGTCGCCATTATTGGCGGTGGAATGGTCGGCGGCGCCCTGGCGCTAGGGCTGGCACAGCACGGTTTTACGGTGACGGTCATCGAGAAGGCCGCGCCGGCGGCTTTTGACCCGACGCAGCCGCCGGACGTGCGCATTTCGGCGATCGGCTCTTCTTCCGTCGGGCTGTTAAAAAGCCTCGGCGTCTGGGAGACGATACGCGCGATGCGCGTGCATCCGTATCGCCGGCTGGAGACCTGGGAGTGGGAAGCGGCCCACGTCTCCTTCGACGCCGCGGAGCTGGCGCTCTCTGAGCTGGGCTATATGGTGGAGAATAACGTGCTGCAGCGGGCTCTGTGGCAGGCGCTGGAGGCGCATGAGCAGGTTACGCTGCGGGTTGGCGTTTCGCTGCAGGCGCTGCAGCGCGAATCTGCGCATACGCTATTGCGCCTGAGCGACGGCAGCGAGTGCGCGGCCAAGCTGGTTATTGGCGCCGACGGCGCAAACTCCGAGGTGCGTCGGCTGGCCGGGATTGGCGTACAGGCGTGGCAGTACCAGCAATGCTGCATGTTGATTAGCGTCCAGTGCGCCGACGATCCCGGCGACAGCACCTGGCAGCAGTTTACGCCCTCCGGACCGCGCGCGTTTCTGCCGCTGTTCGATCGCTGGGCCTCGCTGGTCTGGTACGACACCCCCGCGCGAATTCGTCAGCTGCAGGGGATGAGCATGGCGCAGCTCCAGCAGGAGATCGGGCGCCACTTTCCGTCGCGCTGCGGCGAGGTGACACCGCTAAGCGCCGGCGCGTTTCCGCTGACCCGCCGCCACGCGCTGCAGTACGTGCAGCCGGGGCTGGCGCTGGTGGGCGACGCGGCGCACACCATTCATCCACTGGCGGGGCAGGGAGTGAATCTCGGCTATCGCGACGTCGATGCGATGCTGGATGTCTTAACGCGCGCGCGGGATCGCGGTGAGGAGTGGGACAGCCTGCCGGTGCTCAAACGCTATCAGACGCGGCGGAGAACCGATAATTTCATTATGCAGTCGGGGATGGATCTGTTTTACGTTGGCTTCAGCAACGATCTGGCGCCGGTGCGCGCGCTGCGCAATATCGGCCTGATGGCGGCGGCGCGGGCGGGTATTTTAAAGCGTCAGGCGCTGAAGTACGCGCTGGGGCTGTAGCTAAGAGGTTCCCCGGCCCGCGACAGGCTAAGCCGGGGAGCCGCGTTGGTATGACCGTGCGCTGAAAGTGGCGGACGACAAAAACAAAAAAGCTCGCCGAAGCGAGCTTTTTTGTTACTAAGTGGCTGGGGTACGAGGATTCGAACCTCGGAATGCTGGTATCAGAAACCAGAGCCTTACCGCTTGGCGATACCCCAACGGGTGCGTTCACAAGTGAACGACTTTTTTAAATTGGCTGGGGTACGAGGA
>NZ_BJNO01000027.1 GCF_006539725.1 Klebsiella terrigena
GATACTACGCTGGATACTGCTACTAATTAACTTAGTCATTAATTAGTGGTGGGTTGTGCAGGATGACTCGGCTGCGCCTCGCCCTACGGGCCGTTGCTAATGCAACGTTATCCTTCACGTTTTACTATCGCGTTCCACCAGAACGATTGGTGGGTCGTGCAGGATTCGAACCTGCGACCAATTGATTAAAAGTCAACTGCTCTACCAACTGAGCTAACGACCCACTTTTTTCATCGCTTCAGGCTTGTTCGATATCCCTTGGCAACGGCGGCATATATTACTGATTTAAGAATTCAGCGCAACAAGTATTTCGATAAAAAACATCTGACTGCTTAGGATTCATGCGACACGACCAGAAATACTGCAATTTCTGGTCATGGCATAATCAGCCGAGAGCGTTAAGGCGTTTCTGAGCTTGTTTCGCGCCATCGGTCCCAGGAAATTTACCGACCACCTGCTGGTAAACGGCCTTCGCTTTTGCGGTATCACCTTTGTCCTGCATGATCACGCCGACTTTAAACATCGCATCCGGCGCTTTTGGGGATTTAGGGTAATTCTTCACCACCGAAGCAAAATAGTAGGCCGCATCGTCTTTTTTCCCCTTGTTGTAATTCAACTGACCGAGCCAGTAGTTGGCGTTCGGTTGATACGTTGAATCCGGGTACTTTTTGACGAAATTCTGAAACGCAGCCATCGCATCGTCCTGGCGGGACGAATCCTTCACCAGCGCAATAGCGGCGTTGTAATCGGTATTGGCATCTCCGGTCAGCGCCGGAGCGCCGGAGTTCGCCGCTGGAGCCGCCGTAGCGGCCGCTGCGCCCTGCGCGTCGCCGGACGATGCCGCCGGCGCCTGTGCATCCGGCGTAGCCCCACCGCTGCTCATACCGTTAATTTGCAGCAGGATCTGTTTCTGGCGCTCAACAACCTGATTAAGCTGATACTGACTTTCCTGAATCTGACCGCGCAGGGAATCAATATCGTTCTGGTTATCGGAGAGCTGTTGCTGAAGCTGAGTTAAAAGCTGACTGTGAGCGTTAGAAATACGCTCGAGTTGAGTGACGCGGTCTTCGACCGAGCCTGAGCCGACACTACTGATTGGCGCCTGAGCAAAAGCGGCCCAGGGGGCCGCTATGCCAACCAGTAACGACAGACTCAACAGATGATGTCTGAAGTTACTGCTCATGCAATTCTCTTAGTAAACCAGTACGGCGCGACGGTTTTTGGCGTAAGCCGCTTCGTCGTGGCCCAGTACTGCAGGTTTTTCTTTACCGTAAGAAACGATGGAGATCTGGTCAGCAGAAACACCTTTGCCCTGCAGATACATCTTAACGGCGTTAGCACGACGCTCACCCAGAGCGATGTTGTATTCCGGAGTACCGCGCTCATCCGCGTGACCTTCAACGGTCACTTTATAGGACGGGTTGCTACGCAGGAAGTTAGCGTGCGCATCCAGCATTGCAGCGAAGTCAGAACGGATATCGTACTTGTCCAGATCGAAGTAAACGATGTTGTTCTGCTGCAGCTGCTGCATCTGCAGACGAGCCTGCTCTTCGGAAGACATGTTGCCGCCGTTAGCGTTAGCATCCATACCAGTGCCGGCACCCAGCATGCCTTCACCGCTCTGGTCGTTGCTGGCGTTCTTGTTGGAAGAACACGCCGCGATTGCCATAACCGGCAGAGCGATCATCAGCCCTTTCAGCACTTTGTTCAGTTGCATTTCTTTGATTCCTTTAATAATCAATTATTTATTATCACAGATACGGAGACCAGGCAGGGAATTTTACCTGTCCATCAGTCGCCGGAAGACGCGCTTTGAAACGCCCATCTGTAGAAACCAGATTCAGCACGGATCCCATCCCCTGAGAAGAGCTGTAGATTACCATAGTGCCGTTAGGTGCCAGACTTGGCGTTTCGTCCAGGAACGTTGACGACAGAACTTGTACGCCACCCGCTACCAGATCTTGTTTGGCAATGTGCTGCTGGCCGCTGGCCGAGCTCACCATTACCATAAATTTACCGTCACTGCTGACGTCCGCATCCTGGTTCTGCGAACCTTCCCAGGAAATACGCTGCGGAGTACCGCCGCCAACGCTGACTTTGTACACCTGCGGACGACCGGCCTGGTCAGAAGTAAAGACCAGGTTTTGACTGTCCGGGAACCAGGTTGGTTCGGTGTTGTTGCTGCGACCGTTGGTCACCTGACGAATCTGACCAGAGCCCAGATCCATCACGTACAGGTTCAGGCTACCGGTTTTCGACAGCGCGAAGGCCAGCTTGCTGCCGTCCGGCGAGAACGCCGGCGCGCCGTTATGCTGCGGGAACGAGGCAATCTGACGCACCGCGCCGTTAGCCAGGGTCTGAACGACCAGCGCAGAACGACCGCTTTCGAAGGTAACGTAAGCCAGCTTAGAACCGTCCGGAGACCATGCCGGAGACATCAGCGGCTGCGGCGAACGGTGGACAACAAACTGGTTGTAGCCATCGTAGTCGGAAACGCGCAGCTCATACGGGAACTGGCCGCCGTTGGTCTGTACAACGTAAGCAATACGGGTACGGAACGCGCCCTTAATAGAGGTCAGCTTCTCAAATACCGCATCGCTGGCGGTGTGACCCGCATAGCGAAGGTACTGTTTAGTCACCTTATAAGAGTTTTGTGCCAGAATCGTGCCCGGCGCACCGCCGGTGTCAACCAACTGGTAAGCAACGTTGTAAGAACCGTCCGGGTTTGGCGTGACCTGACCTACGACCACGGCGTCAATACCCAGCGCGGACCATGCGGCAGGTTGAACTTCCTGCGCGGTTCCCGGCTGTTGAGGCAGACGCGAACGATCCAGCGGGTTGAATTTACCGCTGTTGCGCAGGTCAGCCGCCACCACACCGCCAATATCTTCAGGTGCAGCACCCGGTCCGGCCCACTGGAACGGTACAACGCCGATCGGGCGTGCCGAGTCCACCCCTTGGGTGATCTCGATACGTACTTCTGCGTGCAGCACAGCTGCCCACAGCATTAAAAAACCAAATGCTACTCGTAATGCCTGCTTCATCATATCTCCCTTATCCGGGCGGAAGGCCCACGATAATTTAGCAGAATGTTAACAAACTCAAATACACAAAACTACCAAAACCCGGTAACAACCATAGATTGTTTTGCCCCGTTTTCACGGGGAAAACTATCACAGTTTAAAGTCTAGTTTGGCATCTTTTACTTTCTCATAAACTGCCTGGCTAGGTGGTTTCGGAATCCTCGCCGTTTTGGCCGCAGTCAATGCTGCCTGGCAAAGAGCCGGATCCCCACCTTCCTGTTGTATATCAAGCAATTGCCCATCAGGACCCAGCTTGATATGCAGCACACAAGACTTTCCTGCATACAAATCAGCACCGTACAATCGGCTCTGAATAGCATTACGAATCTGCGACGCGTAGCCGCTGATATCTGCGCCAGACGCCCCGCCGTTGCTGCCCGAGGTGCCGGTTGAGTTCGACGGCTGCCCCTGACCTTTCGCTCCGCCACCTTTCGGCGCATTCTTACCCGAACTCAGATCGCCGAGCAGGTCGTCAACGCCGTCAGCTTCTTTCGCTGCCGCGGCTTTCTTCGCGGCGGCGGCTTTACCGGCTGCGGCTTTCGCTGCGGCAGCCTTAGCAGCCTTATCCGCGGCCGCTTTTTCGGCGGCTGCAGCTTTGGCGGCAGCGGCTTTCTCCGCTTTTTCTGCCGCAGCTTTTTCTGCTACTGCGGCTTTATCAGCCGCGGCCTTTTCAGAGGCGGCTTTGGCTGCAGCCGCTTTCTCTGCGGCTTTCTCTGCCGCAGCCTTCTCGGCGGCGGCCTGTTTAGCCGCGTCCTGCTGGGCTTTCTTCTCAGCCTGCTGCTGCGCTTTTTTAGCCGCATCGGCTTCAGCTTTCTTCTGCGCGTCTGCCGCAGCTTTCGCCTCGGCCTTCTTCTGCGCATCAGCTGCGGCTTTCGCCGCTTCAGCTTCCGCCTGCTTTTTCGCATCGGCTGCGGCCTTGGCTGCCGCAGCTTCCGCTACTTTAGCCTGGGCATCAGCCTTCGCTTTTGCATCGGCAGCGGCTTTCGCCGCCGCTTCCTGCGCTTCTTTCGCCTGAGTGTCAGCTTGCGCTTTCGCCGCTGCAGCCGCTTTCTCTGCGGCCTCTTCAGCCTGCTTCTGCTGTTCTTTCGCTTCTTTAGCCGCTTCCTGAGCCTGCAGACGATCCTGCTCCAGCTGCTTCAGGCGCTCCTGCTCTGCGGCTTGTTTTTCACGCAGCTCTTCGGCCTGCTGCTGAGCCTGCTTTTCGCGTTGCTCCGCGGCGCGGCGCGAACTGGCCTGCTGCTGCTGCTGACGGTTGTAGTTGTTAACGACCGCCCCAGGATCGACCATCACCGCATCAATGGAAGAGCCTCCTCCTCCACCGGACGAAGTATCCAGATGCTCATCGAACGAACTCCAGATCAGCAGCGCGATCAGAATGATGTGCAGCACGACTGAAACTATGATGGCTCGTTTAAGCTTGTCGTTTTGTTCGGTTGCCTTTGACACTATCGGTTCCCAAAAACTGTTCGCCTGTTCCCGCTTTTCTCGCAGGCGACGAGCCTGTTTATCTCGTCGCCTGCGTCCGGCGGGCGCACATATCTGAAGCGATTAAATAGGCTTGGTCATTAAGCCAACCGATTTAACCCCTGCGCTATGCAACAGGTTAAGCGCTTTAATAATTTCATCGTAAGGTACGTCCTTCGCACCGCCGATCAGGAACACCGTTTTCTCATTGGCCTCGAGTCGGCGCTTCGCTTCGGCAATAACCTGCTCCGGCGGCAGCTGCGACAGCGTTTCCTGGCCAACTTTCACGCTGTACTGCCCGACGCCGGAAACTTCAACGATCACCGGCGGTTCGTCGTTGCTTTTAACCGCCTGCGATTCGGTAGCATCCGGCAGGTCGACCTCTACGCTCTGCGTAATGATCGGCGCTGTTGCCATAAAGATCAGCAGCAGCACCAACAAGACATCCAGCAGCGGAACGATGTTGATCTCGGACTTCAGTTCGCGACGTCCGCGTCCACGTGCTCTGGCCATGGCTTACCCCTTATTGCTTTCGCTGCTGGTAAACGCCTGACGGTGCAGAATCGCGGTGAACTCTTCCATAAAGTTGTCGTAGTTCAGTTCAAGTTTGTTCACCCGCTGGTTCAAACGGTTATAGGCCATTACCGCCGGGATTGCTGCAAACAGGCCGATTGCCGTGGCGATAAGCGCTTCGGCGATACCCGGCGCAACCATCTGCAGGGTCGCCTGCTTCACCGCACCAAGGGCGATAAAGGCATGCATAATCCCCCAAACGGTACCAAACAGGCCGATATACGGACTGATGGAGCCGACGGTTCCGAGGAACGGGATATGCGTTTCCAGGGTTTCCAGCTCGCGGTTCATGGAGATACGCATGGCGCGCGATGCCCCTTCAACCACCGCCTCTGGCGCATGGTTGTTTGCGCGATGCAGACGAGCAAACTCTTTGAAACCACTATAGAAAATCTGTTCCGAACCGGCCAGGTTATCGCGACGCCCCTGGCTTTCCTGGTACAGGCGAGAAAGCTCAATACCCGACCAGAACTTGTCTTCAAAGGCCTCAGCCTCGCGGGTTGCGGTATTGAGGATACGCGTTCTCTGAATAATGATAGCCCAGGAAGCGATAGAAAAACCAATCAAAATCAACATGATAAGTTTAACCAGAAGGCTGGCCTTCAGGAACAAATCAAGGATATTCATGTCAGTCACTGCTTAAACTCCGCGACAATAGACTTGGGAAGCGCACGAGGCTTCATTAAGAGTGGATCAACGCACACAATGAGAACCTCAGCTTCGTTTAACACTGTATTCTCGGCGTTGACGATTCGCTGCGTGAAGACCAAAGAGGTGCCTCGCATCGAAGATATTTCCGTCTGGATTTCGAGCATGTCGTCGAGTCTGGCGGGCGCAAAATATTCAAGCGTCATTTTGCGAACCACGAAGGCAACTCGCTCAGCCAACAAAACCTGCTGACTGAAGTGATGGTGGCGCAGCATCTCTGTACGTGCTCTTTCATAAAAAGCGACGTAGCTGGCGTGGTAAACCACACCACCGGCATCGGTATCTTCGTAGTAGACCCGAACCGGCCATCGAAACATATACTTATTCATTCCTGCTGCCTCTTTGTTGGCTTCGTCCACTCACGCCAGTCACTTACTCTTGTAAGCTCCCGGTGATTTGCGTACCTGCCGCCGCGATGCATTGAGAATGCCGTTGTATATCGCGTTGTGTTCACTTTACATCCCGGTAATGCAAAAAAAGATTAGTGCTTTCAAACTTCGCTACTATACGCGCGGGAATCGTGGTTTGGAATGGGAGAAAGTAAACGGCGAGTAAATTTTTATGGGCTTATGCAAGCCCATGAGGTTACCAGAGTTCTCTTATACTCTTATCTTTCAAAAGAAGAAAAAGAAAAGCCCGGTTATGAGGACAATATCAGCGATAAGTGGACAGAAAATCCCCTGCCAGAAAACGGCGCGCGGACGAAAGCCCACGCCGTGGATAACGCCGGCACAAACGGCCCACATCAGCAGGAAACCATGCCAGATTTCAAGCTCGCTGGTTTTCGCCGCAAAGCGCGACGGATCCCAGAAAATGCAGCCCGCCAGCAGCAGCGCCATCACCAGAGAAAGCGCCCTGAGCGGGCGCTTATCCATTATCGCATAGATATATTTTATCATTCGTGTTGCCTCCTTGTTGGCTGTGTCCGCTTACCCCAGTCGCTTACCTCCGTAAGCTCCCGGGGATTCCCTGGTTTGCCGCCTCGATGCAACCCGACTGATTTCGTATATCGCGTTGCGATAACTCTCATCAGTGTTCTTCTTTACCTGCTTTGGTGGCTTCCACGTGCTCAAGCGCCAGCGCGGTGATAACCCCAAAAGCACAGGCAAGAAGCGTTCCCAAAATCCATGCGAAATACCACATATATATAGCTCCTTACCTTAGTACAGCGAGTGGGTGTTCTTTTCGATGTCTTCTCTGGTGATGCGGCCAAACATTTTCCAGTAACACCAGCTGGTGTAGCCCAGAATAATCGGCACGAAGACAATCGCCACATAGGTCATCAGGTTCAGCGTCAGCTGGCTGGAGGTCGCATCCCACATGGTCAGGCTAACGTTCATCATCGTGCTGGACGGCATGATGAATGGGAACATAGCGATACCCGCAGTCAGGATGATACACGCCAGAGTGATGGAGGAAGAGACAAACGCCAGAGCGCCCTTCTCCAGCCGTGAGGTCAGAATAGTCAACAGCGGCAGCACGACGCCCAGCGCAGGGATGGCCCACAGCGACGGCATGTTGTTGAAGTTGACCATCCACGCACCGGCCTGACGCGCCACTTCTTTCGTCAGCGGGTTAGACGGCGCTGCGCGGTCGATAACCGAGGTCACCACGTAACCATCGATACCGTAGACCACCCAAACGCCTGCCAGCAGGAAGCAGACCAGCGTGACCAGTGCCGCAACCTGTGAGGTGACGCGAGCGCGCAGGTGCAGTTCACCGACGGTACGCATCTGCAGGTAGGTCGCGCCCTGGGTCAGGATCATCGCCACGCTCACTACGCCGGCCAGCAGGCCAAACGGATTCAGCAGCTGGAAGAAGTTACCCGTGTAGTACAGGCGCATGTATTCATCCATGTGGAACGGCACGCCCTGCAGCAGGTTACCGAACGCCACGCCGATCACCAGCGGCGGCACGAAGCTACCGATGAAGATGCCCCAGTCCCACATGTTACGCCAGCGGGTGTCCTCAATCTTCGAGCGGTAGTCGAAACCAACCGGACGGAAGAACAGAGACGCCAGCACCAGAATCATTGCCACATAGAAGCCGGAAAACGCCGCGGCATAGACCGTCGGCCAGGCAGCAAACAGCGCGCCGCCCGCGGTAATCAGCCATACCTGGTTTCCGTCCCAGTGTGGAGCAATGGAGTTGATCATGATTCGACGCTCGGTGTCGTTACGACCGAGGAAGCGGGTGAGCATGCCCACCCCCATGTCGAAGCCATCGGTGACGGCAAAACCAATCAGCAGAATGCCGATCAGCAGCCACCAGATTAAACGCAATACTTCATAATCGATCATTTGACGACTCCTGTCTTAGCGTGCCGGCTGAGTAGTCGCGGAAGACTGCTCAAAATGGTAGCGACCGGTTTTCAGGCTGCTTGGGCCACGGCGTGCGAATTTGAACATCAGGTACAGCTCCGCCACCAGGAACAGGGTGTACAGACCGCAAATCAGCAACATCGAGAAGATCAGGTCAGCGGCGGTCAGCGAGGAGTTCGCCACCGCGGTCGGCAAGACCTCACCTATCGCCCACGGCTGACGGCCGTATTCAGCAACGAACCAGCCGGATTCGATGGCAATCCACGGCAGCGGAATAGCGTAAAGCGCGATGCGCAGCAGCCATTTTTTCTCGCCGACCTGATTGCGGATAACCGTCCAGAAGGAGGCTGCAATGATACCCAGCATCAGGATGCCGCAGGCAACCATGATACGGAAGGCAAAGTACAGCGGAGCCACGCGAGGGATCGAGTCCTTCGTTGCCAGCGCAATCTGAGCTTCCGTCGCGTCGGAGACGTTCGGCGTATAGCGTTTCAGCAGCAGCCCGTAGCCAAGGTCTTTCTTGACGCTGTTGAATTCGTCACGAACGGCCTGATCTTTCGAACCGGCACGCAGCTCTTCAAGCAGGGTGTAGGCCTTCATGCCGTTGCGGATACGCGCTTCGTGCTGAACGAGCAGCTCTTTCAGACCGGTAACCTGCTTATCCACGGAACGGGTGGCAATAATCCCCAACGCATACGGAATTTGAATCGCGAAGCGGTTTTTTTGCGCATCCTGATCGGGAATACCAAACAGGGTGAAGGCGGCCGGTGCCGGCTGCGTTTCCCATTCGGCTTCGATAGCCGCGAGTTTGGTCTTCTGCACGTCGCCCATTTCGTAACCGGACTCATCACCGAGAACGATAACGGAGAGAATAGCGGCCATACCGAAGCTTGCCGCGATGGCAAAGGAGCGTTTAGCGAAGGCGAAGTCGCGACCGCGCAGCATATAGTAGGAGCTGATGCCCAGAACGAACATCGCGCCGCAGACGTAACCAGAGGCGACGGTGTGGACAAACTTCACCTGAGCAACCGGGTTCAACACCAGCTCGGAGAAGCTGACCATCTCCATACGCATGGTTTCGAAGTTGAAGTCCGAGGCGATCGGGTTTTGCATCCAGCCGTTAGCCACGAGGATCCACAGTGCGGAAAGGTTGGACCCCAGAGCCACCAGCCAGGTCACCGCCATGTGCTGTACTTTGCCCAGACGATCCCAGCCGAAGAAGAACAGACCGACAAAGGTAGATTCGAGGAAGAAGGCCATCAGCCCTTCAATGGCCAGCGGCGCACCGAAGATATCGCCCACGTAGTGAGAGTAATAAGACCAGTTTGTCCCGAACTGGAACTCCATGGTCAAACCGGTTGCTACACCCAGCGCAAAGTTGATACCAAACAACTTGCCCCAGAATTTGGTCATATCTTTATAAATCTGTTTGCCGGAAAGGACGTAAACCGTTTCCATGATGGCCAGCAGGAACGCCATACCGAGCGTCAGTGGCACAAAAAGGAAGTGGTACATCGCGGTCAAGGCAAACTGTAAGCGCGACAGTTCGACTATATCTAACATCATGACTCCTTGCTCATCGCATGAAGACTCCGAGAGTGAACCCCGTTAGAAAGGGTCACACACATGCCCCAATACAAATTTATTTGCGCCTTTTCGCCGTACCCTTTCTTCCTGAGAGGAAACGGTAATGGAGAAAAGTTACAAACATGTTAAAAAAACACCCAAATTGATCCCGTGGTTATATTACGCTGCAAATCCCTTACAATAAATAGGTTTTTATTGAGATAAATTTGCGCTTTTCGACAGCGATCAATTTATAGCGAAAATACCGGTTTTCGGCCAATTTGATCGGCGACAATTTAACTCCATTTCTCATTTTTTTCCAACAGTTAAACATTGATTTAAATCAATTTTCATTTTGAATGTTAATTATGTTTACTATGTGCAACGCTAGTAAACGATAGGTTAAAGATATGTTTTGCGAAGGTGTCATCAGTTACTGAAAATGATAGTCGATTTATTTAAAGCCGGATCGTCTTTTAAGCGGAAGGGACAATGCCGGGACGGGAGACTATCGGCAAATAATGCCGCATAGCTCACGGATTTTTTTTATCAAGTTATTACCCGTTTATTTTCAACTTATTTTATTTATCATTGTTTTTACCAACACTTAACACCGCAGGGAAACTATCTCACAATCTACGCAGCAGGGATGCCTCCGCTACCGCCGAGAAGTTCTGGCCATGCCTCGCGCCACTACGCTGATGGCGTAATGAATCATGCCCCATGCTGGTCAGCCCTCCCCTCTTCCGCGCTACAAAAAAATAAATATAGAACAAAGGGTTCTGCCATCACCTCCGGAGTTTAAAAGAACATATGCAGAAAACCGCCCTCGCCCAGGCACCGTTTTATACCCGTTGAGAATTAATTTAAAACGATTTAACAACGTTATTAAATCGTTATTTAACATCGATGATAAAAATAAAATATCGTGTAAAAATATAAACTCAGGCTTATTTAAGCCGCTATTTATGGCCTATACCCTGCAAACAAAATTAAAGTAACCCCTTGATTAACATTGATTTAAATGAGGCTATTAAACCTTCAGCTCGTCCTGCATTGATAGCCGATGCTCCTGAGGAGAGCGCGTAAAAAAACGGCCCGAGTCACGGGCGTTATTGATCGCCGTAGTCGGCGTAACGGAAAAGGTCGGAAATATTAGCGGGAGCGGCGCATAAAAAAGGCCACCGGAAGGTGGCCAACCATGTCGAAACTGGACCGGCCCCGAGCTATTCACTCTCAGCGATCGAATAGCAGGGGCCGTTTTATTACATTTACTTAATGATAGATTTCAGCGCTTCGCCGATGTCTGCCAGGCTACGAACGGTTTTCACACCGGCCGCTTCCAGGGCAGCAAACTTCTCGTCAGCCGTGCCTTTACCGCCGGCGATGATGGCGCCTGCGTGGCCCATACGCTTGCCTTTCGGCGCGGTCACACCGGCGATATAACCCACTACCGGCTTGGTTACGTGCTCTTTGATGTAGGCTGCCGCTTCTTCTTCAGCGCTGCCGCCGATCTCACCGATCATCACGATCGCTTCGGTCTGCGGGTCTTCCTGGAACAGCTTCAGGATATCGATGAAGTTAGAACCCGGGATCGGGTCACCGCCGATACCGACGCAGGTAGACTGGCCGAAGCCGTAGTCAGTAGTCTGCTTAACCGCTTCATAGGTCAGCGTACCGGAACGGGAAACGATACCCACTTTACCCGGCTGGTGAATGTGGCCCGGCATGATGCCGATTTTGCATGCGCCTGGGGTGATAACGCCCGGGCAGTTAGGGCCGATCATGCGCACGCCGGCTTCATCCAGCTTCACCTTCACGGTCAGCATATCCAGCGTCGGGATACCTTCGGTGATGGTGATGATGAGCTTAATGCCCGCATCGATAGCTTCCAGAATGGAGTCTTTGCAGAACGGAGCCGGTACGTAGATTACGGTCGCGGTTGCGCCGGTTGCGTCTACGGCTTCGCGCACGGTGTTGAACACCGGCAGGCCCAGATGCGTGGTGCCGCCTTTGCCCGGCGTCACGCCGCCGACCATTTGCGTACCGTAAGCGATCGCTTGTTCGGAGTGGAAAGTCCCCTGGCTACCGGTGAAGCCCTGGCAGATAACCTTGGTGTTTTTATCAATTAAAATGGACATTATTTCCCCTCCACTGCAGCAACAACCTGCTGCGCTGCGTCCGTCAGACTTTTCGCTGCAATAATATTCAGGCCGCTGTCAGCCAGTTTCTTCGCGCCCAGTTCGGCGTTGTTACCTTCCAGACGAACGACCACAGGAACGTTAACGCCCACTTCCTCTACCGCGCCGATAATGCCGTCAGCGATAAGGTCGCAACGCACGATACCGCCGAAGATGTTAACCAGTACGGCTTTAACATTGCTGTCGGAAAGGATGATTTTAAACGCTTCGGTCACGCGCTCTTTGGTTGCGCCGCCGCCAACGTCAAGGAAGTTAGCCGGTTCGCCGCCGTGCAGCTTAACGATGTCCATGGTGCCCATCGCCAGGCCTGCGCCGTTAACCATACAGCCGATATTGCCGTCCAGCGCAACGTAGTTCAGCTCCCACTGTGCAGCCTGAGCTTCACGCGGATCTTCCTGAGACTGGTCGCGCATTTCGCGCAGATCCGGCTGACGGAACAGGGCATTGCCATCGGCGCCCAGCTTGCCGTCGAGGCAGATCAGGTCGCCCTGTTTGGTGATAACCAGCGGGTTGATTTCGATCAGCGCCAGATCGCGCTCGAGGAAAATATTCGCCAGACCCATGAAGATCTTGGTGAACTGCTGAACCTGCTTACCTTCCAGACCCAGTTTGAACGCCAGCTCACGGCCCTGGTAAGGCATCGGGCCCGCCAGCGGGTCGATAGCAATTTTGTGGATCAGGTGCGGCGTCTCTTCCGCCACTTTTTCGATTTCCACGCCGCCTTCGGTGGAAGCCATGAACACAACGCGACGGGAGCTACGGTCAACCACGGCGCCAAGATAGAGCTCTTTGGCGATATCGGTCGCCGCTTCAACCAGGATTTGGTTAACCGGCTGGCCGTGGGCATCCGTCTGGTAGGTCACCAGGCGTTTGCCCAGCCAATGTTCAGCAAATGCGCGAATGTCTTCTTTGCTGTTAACTACTTTCACACCGCCCGCTTTACCGCGGCCGCCAGCGTGAACCTGACATTTCACTACCCACGGACCCGCACCGATTTTTGAAGCGGCTTCTTCTGCTTCGCGCGGAGTAGTACAGGCATAACCCACCGGCGCCGGTAAGCCATAGCGGGCAAACAGTTGTTTTGCCTGATATTCATGTAAGTTCATGTGTTCAGTCCATCCTTCAGGTAATCGTTATCATTTAGTCTGTAAGGCGATAAATCGCCGTTTACAGCGCTGATGATGTTTTTATTGGCCCGGCACGCTGAACGCCGCCGGGCCATGATCGCTACACGTCCAGCAGCAGACGAGTCGGGTCTTCCAGCAGCTCTTTAATCGCTACCAGGAAGCCTACCGATTCACGTCCATCGATCAGACGGTGGTCGTAGGAGAGCGCGAGGTACATCATCGGCAGAATTTCTACCTTGCCATTGACCGCCATCGGACGATCTTTAATAGCATGCATACCCAGAATTGCGCTCTGCGGTGGGTTGATGATTGGCGTAGACATCAGAGACCCGAAGACGCCGCCGTTGGTAATGGTGAAGTTACCGCCGATCAGATCGTCAACGGTCAGCTTGCCGTCGCGGCCTTTCAGTGCCAGCTCTTTAATATTCTTTTCGATATCCGCCATGCCCAGCAGATCGACATCGCGCAGAACCGGCGTTACCAGGCCACGCGGCGTCGATACGGCCATGCTGACGTCGAAGTAGTTGTGATAAACCACGTCGTCGCCATCGATGGAGGCGTTCACTTCCGGATAGCGCTTCAGCGCTTCCACGACCGCTTTCACGTAGAAGGACATAAAGCCCAGGCGGATGCCGTGACGTTTTTCGAACGCGTCGCCGTACTGCTTGCGCAGATCCATAATCGGCTTCATGTTGACTTCGTTGAAGGTCGTCAGCATGGCGGTAGAGTTTTTCGCTTCCAGCAGACGCTCGGCCACGCGTTTGCGCAGACGGGTCATCGGAACGCGTTTTTCAGAGCGGTGGCCCAGCTGAGCAACCGGAGCAGCGGCCGCAGCCGGCGCCTTGGTTTCCGCTTTAGCCGGCGCTGCCGCCAGATGTTTTTCAACATCTTCACGGGTCAGACGGCCGCCAACGCCGGAGCCTTTGATCGCGCTCGCATCGAGGTTATGTTCAGCCAGCAGGCGACGGATCGCCGGGCTGAGCGCATCGTTACTCTGCTCTTCCAGAGAAGCCTGCTGACGCTGAGCCGGGGTGGACTCTTTCGCATCGGACTTGGCACCGGACTCTTTGCCCGCGCTGTTGCCTTCACGCAGGCGGCCCAGAATTTGACGAGAAAGCACGGTTGCGCCTTCGTCTTCCAGCACTGCTTCCAGAATGCCGTCCGCTGATGCCGGTACTTCCAGTACCACTTTGTCAGTTTCGATTTCCACCAGCACTTCATCACGCTGGACGCTATCGCCCGGTTTTTTATGCCAGGTCGCAACGGTCGCGTCAGCTACGGACTCAGGCAGGTCGGGAACCAGAATATCTACGCTACTCATTATGTATCCTTTAATTAATCGACGTTCAGCGCGTCATTGACCAGATCTTGTTGCTGTTTCTGGTGAACGGACATATATCCTACCGCCGGAGAGGCGGAGGCCGGGCGGCCTGCATAACGCAGAGAGGCCCCAAACGGAATCACTTCGCGGAAGTGATGCTGGCTGCAGTACCACGCGCCCTGGTTGAGCGGTTCTTCCTGACACCAGACAAAATCATGCACCTGCGCATAAGGCTTCAGCGCTTCCTGTACCGCCTGATGCGGGAACGGATAGAGCTGCTCTACGCGCACGATAGCGACATCTTTTTGGTCGTTCTTACGACGCTGCTCCAGCAGGTCGTAATAAACTTTACCAGAGCACAGTACCACGCGCTTCACGGCTTTCGGGTCGAGATCGTCCACTTCGCCGATAGCCGGCAGGAAGGTGCCGTTTGCCAGCTCGTCGAGGCTGGAAACCGCCAGCGGGTGGCGCAGCAGCGACTTCGGTGACATCACCACCAGCGGACGGCGCATACCGCGCAGCGCCTGACGACGCAGCATGTGGTAAACCTGTGCCGGGGTAGACGGGACGCAAACCTGCATATTCTGCTCGGCGCAGAGCTGCAGATAGCGCTCCAGACGCGCGGAGGAGTGCTCCGGGCCCTGGCCTTCGTAGCCGTGCGGCAGCAGCATCACCAGGCCACACATCCGGCCCCACTTCTGCTCGCCGGAGCTGATGAACTGGTCGATCACAACCTGAGCGCCGTTGGCGAAGTCACCGAACTGCGCTTCCCAGATAGTCAGGGTACGCGGTTCCGCAGTGGCATAGCCGTATTCAAACGCCAGTACCGCTTCTTCAGAGAGCACGGAGTCCCAGACTTTGAAATGCTCCTGGCCGTTGTGCACGTGCTGCAGCGGAATATAGGTTGAGCCGTTCACCTGGTTATGAATAACCGAGTGGCGGTGGAAGAAGGTGCCGCGACCGGAGTCCTCACCGGACAGACGAATCGGAATGCCTTCATCAACCAGCGTCGCGTAGGCCAGGTTTTCCGCCGCGCCCCAGTCAAACAGCTTCTCGCCGGCCGCCATCGCCTGACGATCGCCGTAAATTTTGGCGACGCGAGACTGCATTTCAATGCTTTCAGGCACGGTGCTGATGCGCTTAGCCAGTTCCTGCAGGCGCTTCATCTCTACCTTGCTCGGGTAGCTCTCATCCCACTCGTGGTTGAGGTACGGCGACCAGGTAAAGGAGTGCAGGTTCATCGGACGCCACTCTTCTACCACGCATTCGCCGGCATCCAGCGCGTCGCGGTAGAGGTTGACCTGCTCGGTTGCATCTTCCAGCGTCGAAACTTTGTCCTGCTCAAGTTTGTCAGCATAGATTTTGCGCGGAGTCGGATGCTTTTTGATTTTCTGATACATCAGCGGCTGGGTTGCGCTCGGCTCATCGGCTTCGTTATGGCCGTGACGGCGGTAGCACACCAGGTCGATCAGAACATCGCGTTTAAAGGTATTGCGGAAATCCAGCGCCAGGCGGGTAACGAAAGCCACGGCTTCCGGGTCATCCGCGTTAACGTGGAAGATCGGCGCCTGAACCATTTTACCGATATCGGTACAGTACGGCGTAGAGCGCGCGTCCAGCGGGTTCGAGGTCGTGAAGCCCACCTGGTTGTTGATAACAATACGTACGGTACCGCCCACTTCGTAACCGCGGGCTTTCGACATGTTCAGGGTTTCCTGAACCACGCCCTGACCGGTGATCGCGGCGTCGCCGTGAATGGTAATCGGCAGTACTTTATTGCTGCTTGGCTCGTCAAGACGATCCAGACGGGCGCGCACGGAACCGATAACCACCGGGCTGACGATTTCAAGGTGCGACGGGTTAAACGCCAGCGCAAGGTGTACCAGACCGCCTTCGGTTTCCATATCGGAAGAGAAGCCCATGTGGTACTTCACGTCGCCGGTGCCGAGGTGTTCTTTATGCTTGCCGGCGAACTCGTCAAACAGATCCTGCGGCTTTTTACCAAGGACGTTGACCAGCACGTTCAGACGACCGCGGTGCGCCATGCCCAGCACCACTTCGCGGGTGCCGCTTTTGCCAGCGTGGCGGATCATCTCTTTGAGCATCGGGATCAGCGCATCGCCGCCTTCCAGCGAGAAGCGTTTCGCGCCCGGGAATTTCGCGCCGAGGTAGCGTTCCAGACCTTCAGCGGCGGTCAGTTCGCTTAAGAAGCGTTTTTTCTCTGCCGCGCTAAAGCTGGCTTTCCCTGCTACCGATTCAATACGCTGCTGGATCCAGCGCTTCTCTTCGGTAGAGGTGATATGCATGTATTCCGCGCCGATAGCACCGCAGTAGGTCTGTTTGAGCGCTGACAGCAGCTCGCCCAGCTTCATCGTATCTTTACCGATGGCAAAGGAACCTACGTTATAACTTTCCTGGAAATCGGCCTCGGTCAAATCGTGATATGCCGGGTCTAAATCTGCCACTCTATCCTGTTTCCACAGTCCCAGCGGATCGAGATTCGCATGCTGGTGACCGCGGAAGCGATAGGCGTTGATGAGCTGCAGGACTTTAACCTGCTTCACATTGGTGTCAGGGTCGGAAATCGAAGAAGTGTAACGTGAGGCATCCTTCGCCAATCGACGGAAATAATCACGCGTTTTGGAATGAAATTGATCCGGTTTGACTCCGGTGCCAGGTAACTGCTGGAACATAGAACGCCAGTTGGCGTCAACAGAGTCAGGATCGGTTAAGAAGTCTTCATAGAGCTGTTCTATCCAGCTCTGGTTCGAACCAGAGAGGTAAGAAGAGTCCAGCCAGGCTTTCATTGCGCCGTTCTGCATCGTGATCCCTTAAGCATTTATATGCTTATTTCGCCGTAGAAACTACCACGCACATGGATTGTACGTGCCGGGGTTCACTCATTACGGACGAGTTGTGGCTTCTGCGTCCGCTAAGGAACCTTTAAAAACTGCCATTAATCTTCGGCGTTCAGGCTGCGGTTGCGTTAGCTGCCTTCACTTACCCCGGTCACACAGTTCACTATGCTCCCTGGGATGCGTTCAGTTGCCGCCTTACCTCGCTCTGAACGCCTTGATTACTGGTACATATTTGGCGGTTTTTAAAGATTTCCTGCCATCCCCTTCATACTTCAAGTTACATGTGCGTTGGCTTTCCTCACTCACCCCAGTCACTTACTTGAGTAAGCTCCTGAGGATTCGCGGCGTCGCCGCCTTCCTGTAACCCGAATTATTTAGGGTATTCATTTCCCGGCGGCACAAACGCTGCCGGGGCTACTGCTTCGGGTAGCCCGGATAAGCGATAGCGCCATCCGGGACAGACCGGGTTACTTACGCACTGCGCTGCAGCAACATCGACTTGATATGGCCGATAGCGCGCGTCGGGTTCAATCCCTTAGGACAAACACTGACGCAGTTCATAATGCTATGACAGCGGAATACGCTGAAAGCATCGCTTAACCCTTCCAGGCGGCTGTCGGTTTCGGTATCGCGGCTGTCGATCAGGAAGCGATACGCCGCCAGTAAACCTGCCGGGCCGACAAACTTGTCCGGGTTCCACCAGAACGACGGGCAGGACGTTGAACAACATGCGCACAGAATACACTCGTACAGTCCGTCGAGTTTCTCACGCTGCTCCGGCATCTGCAGATGCTCACGAGCCGGAGGATTTTGCCCATTATTCAACAAGTAAGGCTTAATCTTCTCATATTGTGCATAGAATTGCCCCATGTCTACAACCAAATCGCGGATAACCGGTAAACCTGGCAGCGGACGGATAACAATTTTCTTGCCCGGCTGATTCAGCGCGGAGATCGGCGTGATGCACGCCAGACCGTTTTTACCATTCATGTTCAGACCGTCGGAGCCACAGACCCCTTCACGGCAGGAACGACGAAATGAGAGCGACGGGTCTTTTTCCTTCAGCTGCATCAGCGCGTCCAGCAGCATCATGTCGCGACCTTCTTCCGCTTCCAGGGTGTAATCCTGCATATGCGGAGCATCGTCAACGTCCGGGTTATAACGATAAATTGAAAACTCGAGTTTCATTTTCCTGTCTCCGCATTAATAAGTACGAATCTTCGGCGGGAATGCCGGGCGCAGTTTCGGTTGCATGTTGACGCTACGACGCGTCATCGCTTCCGACTCTGGCAGGTACAGGGAATGGCACAGCCAGTTTTCATCGTCACGTTCCGGGAAGTCGAAGCGGCTATGCGCACCACGGCTTTCGGTACGGAAGTTTGCCGACACCGCGGTGGCGTAAGCAGTTTCCATCAGGTTATCCAGCTCCAGGCACTCGACGCGCTGGGTGTTGAACTCGCTTGAGGTATCGTCCAGGCGCGCATTTTTCAGACGCTCGCGGATCGCCTTCAGCTGCTCAAGCCCTTTCGCCATCGCATCACCTTCGCGGAACACCGAGAAGTTGTGCTGCATACATTCCTGCAGCGCTTTGCGGATCTCGGCCGGGTCTTCACCGTTACGGTTGCCGTTCCAGCGGTTGAGGCGCGCCAGGGAAGCGTCGATCTCTTCTTCCGTCGCGTCGCGAAGCTCGCCCTGTTCGGCGATAGATTCCTGCAGATGTACGCCGACCGCGCGGCCGAACACCACCAGGTCAAGCAGCGAGTTACCGCCCAGACGGTTAGCGCCGTGAACCGATACGCAGGCGATTTCACCGACGGCGAACAGCCCAGGAATAACCACATCTTCGCCCTGCGCGTTAACGGTCAGCGCCTGGCCGCTTACGCGGGTCGGAATACCGCCCATCATGTAGTGGCAGGTTGGGATAACCGGAATCGGCTCTTTCACCGGGTCAACGTGCGCAAAGGTGCGGGACAGTTCAAGGATACCCGGCAGGCGGGATTCGAGAACTTCTTTACCCAGGTGGTCAAGCTTCAGCTTGGCGTGCGGGCCCCACGGACCGTCGCAGCCGCGACCTTCGCGGATTTCGATCATGATGGAACGCGCCACCACGTCACGACCCGCCAGGTCTTTCGCATTCGGAGCATAGCGCTCCATAAAGCGTTCGCCGTGTTTATTCAGCAGATAGCCGCCTTCACCGCGGCAGCCTTCGGTGACCAGAACCCCGGCCCCGGCGATACCGGTTGGGTGGAACTGCCACATTTCCATATCCTGCACCGGCACGCCGGCGCGGATCGCCATCCCAACGCCATCACCGGTATTGATGTGGGCGTTGGTGGTGGATTGATAAATACGACCTGCACCACCGGTAGCCAGCACGGTTGCGCGGGCCTTGAAGTACACCACTTCGCCGGTTTCGATACACAGCGCGGTACAGCCAACGATGGCACCGTCGGCGTTTTTCACCAGATCCAGCGCGTACCATTCGGAGAAGATAGTGGTGTGGTTTTTCAGGTTTTGCTGATACAGCGTATGCAGCAGGGCGTGGCCGGTACGGTCAGCTGCCGCCGCGGTACGTGCCGCCTGCTCGCCGCCGAAGTTTTTCGACTGGCCGCCAAACGGACGTTGATAAATGGTGCCATCTTCGAGGCGCGAGAACGGCAGGCCCATATGATCCAGTTCGAGAATCGCTTCCGGACCGGTTTTGCACATATATTCAATGGCGTCCTGGTCACCAATGTAGTCCGACCCTTTAACGGTGTCGTACATGTGCCATTCCCAGTTATCTTCATGGGTATTACCGAGCGCAACGGTGATGCCACCCTGCGCGGAAACGGTATGGGAACGAGTAGGGAACACTTTGGAGAGCAGCGCACAGGACTGGCCGCTCTGGGAAATCTGCAGCGCCGCGCGCATACCTGCGCCACCGGCACCAATCACAACAGCATCAAATTCTCTGACAGGCAATTTCATTACACACCCCACACCACAACAAATCCATAAAGAACGTAAGCCACCAGCGCAACGACGATAAGCAGTTGCAGAACCAGGCGCACAGCCAGTGGTTTAACGTAGTCCGTCAGTACCTGCCACATACCGATCCAGGCGTGGATCAGGATGGAGACGAGGGCCAACAGGGTGAAGACTTTAGTGAACGCGGAGGAGAAAAAACCCGTCCAGACTTCCCATGAGATTTCACCCGTGGTGGCAAAGAAGCCGACCATATAGATGATGTAGAGGGTCAGAACGATAGCGGTAGCACGAACCAGAATGAAGTCATGTACGCCGTTGCGTCCCAGTGCTGAGGCGTTGCTTACCATACGAGGACTCCTGCGAGAAGTGAAAGCACGACAGTAATAACAAAAGAAATCCTGGCGGAGCGTGTCCCTACTTCGAGGGTTTCTTCCAGATAGCCAAAGTCCATCATCAGGTGGCGGATACCGACCACTGCGTGATAAGCCAATGCGGTCAGAATGCCCCACATAATGAATTTCACGAAGAAGCTATCCATAATGGATGCCGCAGTGAGGAAACCTTCGGGAGAGGAAAGGCTGGTGCCCAGCAACCAAAGCAGAATCCCGACCGCCACGAAGGTGATCACACCGGATACGCGATGGAGAATGGACGCTATCGCCGTGATTGGGAACCGGATCGTTTGCAGATCCAGATTGACAGGTCTTTGTTTTTTCACATTTCTTACCATGAATAACGCCCACATGCTGTTCTTATTGTTTCCTTCCTCCGGTCTGCTTGCGGGTCAGACAGCGTCCTTTCTATAACCTGTAGTCATGAATAAACTCCTTTTCAGGAGCGAAAACGTGACCAAACAACGCTGGGTGGCTCGGGATTGCAGGGTGTTCCGGAGACCTGGCGGCAGTATAGGCCGTTCACAAAATCATTACAATTAACCTACATATAGTTTGTCGGGTTTTGTCCCGAACAGTGATCAAAGTCACGATAACAACATTATTTTAAAATTTAATCACCTGATTTGACAAATATTAAACATTCTTGTTACAACCATTACCAGATAAATGCAATAATGCTCAAAAGTTATGGGGTCACTCTTTCACCTGAGAATAAGTTATGCAACAGTGTGACGGTATTGACCAATGTAATCAGGACGGTTATTAGTGGTATAACGATTTTTAAATTCGGGCTGCTAAAACGCTGATTTGCTGTTATTTCGTCGTAAACTGAAAACGTTCCATCAAGCGCCTTTGCTCTGTACCCTGCCAATTCCGCTGTCGCAGAGCTGTGTGCAACATAACAAACTGGTAACGTAATCAGGCACGAGCCGAAGGCAAATCCCCCCCGGCAGTCTTAAGCAATAAAGGCGCTAAGGAGACCATAAATGTCTGATGCAAAAGCAAAAATCACCCTAGGTGGTGATACTGCTATCGAACTGGATGTGCTAAAAGGCACGCTAGGCCAGGATGTTATTGATATTCGTAGTCTTGGTTCAAAAGGCGTATTTACCTTTGACCCTGGTTTCACTTCAACCGCATCGTGTGAATCTAAAATCACGTTTATCGACGGTGATGAAGGTATTCTGCTCCACCGTGGTTTCCCGATCGATCAGTTAGCGACCGAGTCCAACTACCTTGAAGTCTGCTACATCCTGCTGAACGGCGAAAAGCCGAATCAAGCCCAGTACGAAGAGTTCAAAACCACCGTTACCCGCCACACCATGATCCACGAGCAGATTACCCGTCTGTTCCACGCGTTTCGTCGCGACTCGCACCCGATGGCGGTGATGTGCGGTATTACCGGCGCGCTGGCGGCGTTCTATCACGACTCCCTGGACGTTAATAATCCACGCCACCGTGATATCGCTGCGTTCCGCCTGCTGTCCAAAATGCCGACAATGGCAGCGATGTGTTACAAATATTCAATCGGCCAGCCTTTTGTTTATCCGCGCAACGACCTCTCCTACGCGGGTAACTTCCTGAATATGATGTTCTCCACGCCGTGTGAAACCTACGAGGTTAATCCGGTACTGGAACGCGCCATGGACCGTATTCTGATCCTGCACGCTGACCACGAACAGAACGCGTCAACTTCAACCGTCCGTACCGCAGGCTCCTCAGGCGCGAACCCGTTCGCCTGTATCGCTGCGGGCATCGCCTCCCTGTGGGGACCGGCGCACGGCGGCGCGAACGAAGCAGCGCTGAAGATGCTGGAAGAGATCAGCTCCGTTGAGCACATTCCGGAATTCGTTCGTCGCGCGAAAGATAAAAATGACTCTTTCCGCCTGATGGGCTTTGGCCACCGCGTGTATAAAAATTACGACCCGCGCGCCACCGTCATGCGTGAAACCTGCCATGAAGTGCTGAAAGAGCTGGGCACCAAAGACGATCTGCTGGAAGTGGCGATGGAGCTTGAGCACATTGCGCTCAACGACCCGTACTTCATCGAGAAGAAACTCTATCCGAACGTCGATTTCTACTCCGGTATCATCCTGAAAGCGATGGGTATTCCGTCCTCCATGTTTACCGTTATCTTCGCGATGGCGCGTACCGTAGGCTGGATTGCCCACTGGAACGAAATGCACAGCGACGGCATGAAAATTGCCCGTCCGCGTCAGCTGTACACCGGCTACGACAAGCGCGATTTCAAGTGCGACATCAAGCACTAAGCCAGGTTTCGGCAACAAAAAACGCGCCTTAAGGGCGCGTTTTTTTATGGCTGCAATATCACAGCTATCGGGGCCCCACTCAGGGCAGACGAAACGCCAACTGAACGTTATTGAAGCTATCGAACGCCTGAGATGATTGCTGCTGCAGGCGTGGAAGATCGAGCTGATGCAACAGTTGGGCAACGGGAGAGGAAGAGCGGACCACCAGTACCGCGCTGGAAATCTCTTTGGCTAGCGCCTGCGCGGACGGATTATCCAGCGGACAAATGTTCAACCCAACCTTGTCCAGCGGAATCAGCGATGCTTGCTGATGCCAGACGCCGGTATCAATTTCGCCGAGAAAAACGGAACGCGGCAACAGGGTAAAATCCACTTCCACATACTCATAATCCGCTTCCGGGAACTGGGCTCGTGTCAGCCGCTGATGATCGCTGGAATGAAAATCGATACCGACGCGCGGGCGCCGGGATAACGCCGCATCGGTTTTCTCCACCACCACCAGACTACCCGGTCGATAGTAGCTTCCGTAGCCGACGTCAAAGAGTTCGAAGCCCTGTTCGGCGGCATCCGCCATCAGCATTTGTGCAGAGCCAGACGAGAGCAGAACAATATCCACCGCATGATGCTCAAAAGCGGCCAGGCGAGAACGCGCGCCGCGCAGATAGCCGACGGTGGTGACCACACCCCAGCATTCGGACTGCTGTACAAACGCGGAGGCCACCTGCGTCGCTTCGAGGGAGCCTCCAGGGGGCAGCAGGATATGCACCGGCGGCATGCGCGCGGCGTCCCAGAGCGTCGGGAAATCCCAGGAGACCACAAACGTCCCCTGGTGCCCGCGAGAGACGAGATTGACCGCGCCGTCTTTTTTCAGCTCCTGCAGCGCCTTTTGCACCGTACCAGAACCAATATCCAGCACCTCCTGAAACCAGGAGGTGGTCGGCAGACGGCCGGATAGCCCAAGCGAGATAATCGTGCGGGCAATAAATGCGACCGGAGAAAGCTGTTTCGCATCGTGCGCAATAACCGTCATTGTTTCCGTCAACTCTTACTGTTCCAGAAGCCGCAGCGCCCGTTCAACGCTGTGGTTTTCATGCACCACGGCATTCAGCGCGCGAAGCACGCCGGCCGGCTGCTGCGCACGGAAAATACGTCGTCCAAACATGACCCCTTTCGCTCCCGCCTGCATGGCATCGGCCGCCAGCTGCAGCGTTGACTGCGGATCTTCGCCGCCCGCACCGCCTGCCAGCAGCACCGGAGTATAGCAGGTGCTTGTTACCGCAGCAAAATCCTCCACCGAGCCGGGCCAAAGCGCTTTCACCAGATCCGCGCCGATATCGGCGGCAATGCGGCAGTACATACTCATCACCCCGGCGCTAAGCGCGTCGGGATCGATACCCTCCAGCGCCGAGCGGGGTTCGATAATCACCGCGATACCGTATCGTTCACATTCGCGAACAATACGCGCGTTGCGCGCAATTTCCGCCTGTTCCAGCGCCGTATCCTTCTGCCCGAGGTACATATAGGTCATCACTGCATCAATACCGCTGGCGGCTACCTCGCTAATTTCTGCCAGCTGCACCAGCACGCCTTCGCTGCGGCCATCTTTTCCCGGCGTATAGATCGAACGCGCGTGGTTTTTCCAGTCGAGATGTAGCACAAACCCCGGCCTGTCACGCCCCATAAACGTCTGATCCACCAGCGGGATCATCCCCGGCGATACCATCACCCCATCCGCGCCGCGCAGCTGGGCAAAGACGGTTTCAATATCCCTACGGGTTTTCAGCCCCGACGGTGGGCCGGACATCACCCCGTGAGAGGCGGCGACGACCACCGCGTGCCCTGTTTCCGGGCGCAAAATACGACTTAAACGAACTGCCTTGCCGGTACGGGAATCCATCTTGCTCTCCTTCACAAAGTTGACTAAAAAATAAAATGCAATTTGCAGCTTTCTGCAAATTGATCGTATATTAGCCACCAACACGATGTCAATGAATTATCCCTGAGCGCGTTCTCTCCGCCAGACCGCCAGGATGTTCTCTACAATTGTCAATGCAGGAGTCGGTATGCCGGACATTTCTCATCTCATTAGCGCCTTGAAAAATATATTGCCAGAACAGCAGGTACTGAGCGACCGCGAAACCCTTCAGGCCTCAAGCCACGATACCTGGCCACTGTCGACAAAGCTCAGGCGCTTAGGGTGCCATGATTACCAGGCGGACGTTGTGGTGAAAGTCACCGATGAGCAACAGATCCAGCAGGTGCTCGCGCTGGCAACGGCGAACGATACGCCGGTCACACCTCGGGCACTGGCTTCTTCGGTCACCGGACAGCCGCTACCCACCCGGGGTGGTATCGTCCTCGATCTCACCGGCATGGCGCATCAGCGCGCAATCAATACGACCAACCTGACCGTTGAAGTCTCCGCCGGCTACAATGGAGGTCAGTTGGAAGATGAACTGCAGCAGATGGGCTGGACGCTAGGACACTCACCGCAATCGCTGTACCAGTCCAGCGTCGGCGGCTGGCTATCAACCCTGGCGACCGGCCAGTTCTCCTCTTACTACGGCGGAATTGAAGATCTCATCACCGCCTATACGGTTATCCTCGCAACGGGTGAAAAGGTACGGCTCAAAGCCTCGCCGCGCGCGGCGATGGGGCCGGATCTACGCCAACTTTTTATCGGCGCAGAAGGAACGCTGGGCGTAGTAACCTCGGTGCAGCTCAAGATATTCCCGCTGCCGCAAACGCGTCTTTATGACACCCTGGAGCTGCCCTCCGTCGAAGCCGGACTGCAGATCATGCGTGAACAGGCGGTGGCCGGACTGCACCCTTTCCTCCTCCGGCTGTACGATCCCACCGAAGCCCGCCACGCTATGCAAAATCCTGCTCAGGACAAGCCGGTGATGTTCCTCGGCACTCAGGGCGTTGAGGCCGTTGCCCGCGCGGAAATGGACGCATTTATGACCCTTGTCCAGCGTCACGGCGGAAAATCGATCGGTACTCATGGCGTACTGCAGTGGATGGATCGCCGCTTCGACTTCTCAACGGTCGAAAAGTTGCTGGATTGCAGCGGCGGCTTTGCCGAAACCATCGAAGTTGCTCATACCTGGGACGGTATTGCCAGCCTGTATCACGACCTGAATCAAGCGCTGACGCCGCTGGCCGGCGAAGTTCTCTCGCATTTCTCCCACGTCTATCCGCAGGGGACCTCCATGTACATGATCCTTCTCGGGCACGAAGCCAACGACGCCGAGGCGGTCGATAAGCTGCGCACTATCTGGCGGGAGGCGATGCGCGTCTGCCTGGCGCACGGCGCCGAGCTCTCGCACCACCACGGCGGCGGACTGGTACGCTCACCCTATGCCCGAGAATCGCTTGGTTCGGCGCATATACTGCTGCGACGCGTCAAGCAGGCGCTCGATCCAAACGGCATTCTCAACCCTGGCAAACTGGGGCTATAACGCTTAACTGAGGGTCATCACCATGTGGTTTCTCGGCATTGATATTGGCACCACGCATATAAAAATTATCGGCATCGACGAAGAAGGTCAGCCGCTGGCGGTGAAAAAGTGCCGCACGCCCGTCCTCCAGCGCGACGGGCTGACCTTCCACGATGCGCAGGCGGTTTGGCAAACCGTGGCGGCGCTTATCATCGACTATTCCCGCAGCGAGGCTCGTACCTGCGGCCCGCTGGCGGCGATCTCCATCGGCACCTTCGGCCAGGAGGAGTCGGTGGCGGTCAATCGCTATGGTGATGTTATCTATCCATCGCTGGCGTGGTGGGAGAACTACCCTGCCGCTGCGCTGCCCGACGACGTTCATCTCTGGCTGGATAGTCAGGAGCATTACTCTGTTTCCGGGATGCGATCGCGCCCGAACCAGAGTCCGGAACGGCTGAGCTGGATACGCCAGCAGCATCCCGATCTCTGGAAGAAAATCGACCAATGGGTTGATTTCGGCAGCTACACCATGTGGCGCTTAACCGGCGAATGGCGGACCTGCACGTCGCAAATAACCCACTCGCAGTGCGTCGATTTACAATCGATGCGCCTCCATGAACCCACGCTGGATAGGCTCGAACTGCGCCCCGAAATTTTCCCGGCTACGGTTAACACTGGCGAGCACTGCGGGGAGATTAGCCCTCAGGCTCTTCCCGGAGTAGCGCTGCACCCCACAGCCTGCGTTTTTGCCGGCGGGCACGATCAAATTATTGCCGCCTGGGCGGTTCAGAGTCGCCAGCCCACTCACGTCTTCGATTCGATCGGCACCTCGGAATATCTGATGGTGCTGACGCCCCACTTCCCGGATACGCCGATCGCCTGGCAGCTTGGCGTGGATATCGAACGAACCTGGCAGCCGGGAGAATTTGTCATGGGCTGCGCGACGCCATCGGGGAAAATCATTCAGACGCTGGCGGAACTGCTCTATCAGGGGGATTACGATCCGCTGTTTCGCGAGCTGCTCGAGGAGGCGCGCACGCCTGGCGTGTCGGTCTCGGTTAATGAAGACGAATCTCTGGGCCTGTTTTCACTGCACCATTTGCCTGCCGGTGTTCAGCCAGCAAATATCGTGCAGGCGACCCTGAATCATATCGCCGATCGCGCATTTCGACTGCTGACCAGGATGTGCGAGATTGGCGCAATCCGTCCGCAGGATGCCGTGCTGATGGGTTCGCTATTCCAGCGCAAGGAGATGCTTGAGCACCGCAAACATCGTTGGAAAATGCCACTGTTCGTCAGCGAGCTCGCTGAACCGGTTGCCACGGGCGCCGCCATGATCGCTCGCGAAAGCTGGCTCATTACCACTCACCGGGAGAACCGACTGTGAACGTGCTTATCGCCTCGCTGAATACGGCTATTGAACGCCTGTTGCTGGTCGACCAACAGCGTCCCGGAACGGTCCATCGCTTGCTGAACGATAAAACCCTGGCCGGCGGGAAGGGGGTAAACGTGGCGCGCGTTTTACGCCAGCTTCAGCCACAGCTGGAAAACGCACCGGCGCCTCTGCTGCTCGGTTTTCTTGGCGGCGCGACGGGTCGGCTATGTCGCGAGCTGCTGGACGAAGAAGAGCTGGACGGACGCTGGTGCGAGATTGCCGCCAACACCCGCATCTGCGAGGTGGTGACGGAGCAAAAAGCTCCGGACAAAGCCAGCGTCTACAACGCCATTGGCCCGGCTATTCAGCCCGAGGAATACCGTCGTTTGTGGAGCATGCTTGCGACGGAGCTTCCTCGCGCCAGCGCTGTTGTCTGCACCGGTTCTCTGGCGCAGAACCTGACGCCGGACGAGTACGGGCGCTGGATATCCCTGGCCCGCGAACATGGAGTCCTTTCGCTGCTCGATACCCACGGGGCCGCGCTGCTTCAATCCGCCGCCGCGCTGCCTGACATCATCAAAATCAACCGCGATGAGCTGCGGCAGGCCAATGCAGAGACAGCGGACGATTTACCCGACCACTGGCTCGCGCAGGGCGTGCGCTGCGTGATTATTACCGATGGACAGCAGCCAACCCAGGCGCTGACCCCGGACGGAAATTTTACAGTCGCCGCCCCTGCAGTGCCGACGCTCAGCGCGGTTGGCTCCGGCGATGCGTACTGCGCCGGTCTCATCGCCAGCCTGCTGGCCCGGCCGCAGTCGGGCTGGGCGGCGCACCTGACGCTCGCGGCGGCCTGCGGCGCGGCCAATGCGGCCAGCTCAACGGCAGGCCTGGCCGCCGACGTCAGCCTTCATGTATTACAACAACGCTGCGCGGTACGCGCGGTACGCTCACCCGCTTAATAACGGAGTGTATTATGGTCAGTCATGCCTCTATCTCAGCAAAAAACGCCTGGATGCGTAACGTTCTGTTGATCTCCATTGTGACCGCCGTCGGCGGGTTTCTGTTTGGTTTTGATAACGGCAGTATTTCCGGCTCCGTGGGGTTTTTACAAAGCAAATTCACCCTTGATGCGAACGGTATCGGCTGGGTGACGTCGTCGATTATCGTGGGCTGTATCATCGGCGTTGCGCTGGCGGGGCCGCTTTCCGATGCGGTAGGACGAAAAAAAGTTCTGCTGCTGACGGCGCTGATTTTTATTTTTGGCGTACTCGGTCAGGCCATGGCGACCTCGGCGGAGATGCTGGTGTGGTTTCGCATCCTCGTGGGAGTTGGTATCGGCGTGGAAACAACCATCGCGCCGCTCTACATCGCCGAGGTTTCTCCGGCGCACATTCGCGGTCGACTGGTCTCGTTAAATCAGCTTTTTAACTGCGTGGGCAATCTGGCTATTTTTTCAATTGCGGCAATAATCGCCAGTAGCGCCAGTGAAGCGTGGAATATCGAATACGGCTGGCGGGTTATCTTCGCGACCGGCATCGCCCCTGCGGCGATCTTTCTGATCCTGCTGGCATGGGTGCCGGAAAGCCCACGCTGGCTACTGCGCAAGGGGTATGATGCGAAGGGGCTCGAGGTGCTGCGAAAAATTAATCCGGATGAGGCAACGGCCAGGCAGCAGCTGGCGGCGATCCAATCCGCGTTACAAAATGAAAGCCAGTCCCAGCTGAGCGAGCTGTTTACCCCCCGCCTGCGTAAGGCGCTGATCGTTGGCTTTTGCGTGGCTCTGTTTCAACAAATTACCGGGATTAACGCCATTTTTTACTACGCCCCGGAAATCTTTAAAACAGCGGGTGTGGATGTCAGCGGCGCGATGTCTTTTACCGTACTGATTGGCCTGACGCTGGTTATTTCGACCCTGCTCTCCATGTGGATCATTGATAGAGTCGGACGCCGTTCGCTGCTGATTTTCGGCTCTATCGGTATGACGATTGCGCTAACCTGCATTGGGATGCTGTTCCGTGCCAGCGAAGCGCACACCACCCTGCTGCTGCTGAGTATTCTCGCCTATGTGGCTATTTTCGCCGTCTCTTATGGCACCGTAGCCTACGTCATCATCGCAGAAATATTCCCTATTCAGGTCCGCGGCGTGGCGGTTTCTATCGCAACGTTTGCCCTTTGGGGAGGCAACTTCTTCGTGTCGCGCTTTTTCCCGGTCCTCGTGGAAAATATCAGTGCGGCAGGCACATTCTTTATTTTTGCCGCCACATCGGCGGTCGCGCTAATTTTTGTCCTGACCATGGTTCCTGAAACTAAAGGCAAGACGCTGGAGGAAATAGAGCTCGAATTACACCATAAATAATCCTTAGCCCACGGCGGGAACATTTCACCACCTGACACCCTGTACCGTATTTACTTATATAAATAACACTATCCGGAGTACATTATGAGACCTGGAAAAATCCTACATCCGCAAATCGCCTCAGCGTTAGCCAGTTTAGGACATGGCGATATTATATTAGTTACCGATGCCGGCGCACCGATTCCCGCTAATGCGAACCGCATCGATCTTGCCTTTTATTCCGGGAGCGTCGATCTCCTTGAAATTCTCGCCGTTCTGCGCAATGAAATTTTCATCGAAGAAGTTATTTTTGCCGATGAGGTCCCGGATAATAATCCAAAACTACTCACCCGCGTAACCGAGATATTTACCGGCAGTGGTGCGGACTTCACCTTGATGCCGCACAGCAATCTCGTTACCGATATTTATCCGCAGGCTAAAGTGACTATTCGTTCCGGTTCACTGATGCCTTGGGGAAACTTTGCGCTGGTTGCCAGCACCGATCCTGATGCCTGGTTCGACGGCTCCATGAAAATCATCCCTGAATATATTGAACGCTCCCGGCGCATTACCGATAAGGCCGCACCAAAAATAAAAAAAGTTTACTAACGGATGCCTTCACATGAATACAACACATCATATGAGTTATAAACTGTCCCTCATTGCCTCATTAGCGGGGTTGTTGTATGGTTTTGATTCCGCAGTTATCGCCGGGGCAATTTCTCATCTCAGTAGATATTTTTCACTCGATGCTATCGGTACCGGATGGGCGGTTTCTTCGGTTGTTTTAGGGTTTATGATAGGCGCGCTGAGCGGACAGTTTATCAATAACTCTTTGGGGCGGAAAAAAGCATTACTGATCTCCGGATTACTGGTTTTTTTAGCGGGGATATTCACCGCATTCCCCTATAACTTTACTCTATTTATCCTGTTCAGGATCCTTGGTGGCGTCGGCGTGGGTCTGGGTTCGGCAACCGCCCCCGTGTATATCGGCGAAATATCGGCACAGGAAATACGCGGTAAAACGCTGGGGTTTTACCAGATGATGATCGCTTTCGGCATCCTGCTGGTTTATCTGGTCAATGCGCTGGTCGCCGCACAGGCGCCAGACCAGGCGTGGGCGACCCAATATTCATGGCGCTTTATGTTAGGCGCGATGGCGCTTCCCGGCAGTTTGTTTATGATCCTCGTCTGCTTTTTGCCAGAATCCCCGCGCTGGCTAATAGGTAAAAACAGGGATGCCGAAGCAAATAAGATAATGAAATATATTAATGGCGAGGGCTATGACTGTATCGCTGAATTGTCGGAAATTAAACGCTCATTTGCCACTAGCGGAGTCGGAAGCTCAGGAGCCACCACCTCACTATTATCGAAAAAATACCGCCGGGTATCATTTACGATCCTCGTCATGGCGCTGCTGGCAAATCTTTGTGGCATTAACGCCGTTCTGTATTATGGCAACGTATTACTTGAAAATATTGGCATCGCAAACGAACGCTCCGCCTATTATCAGCAAATTATTATCGGCATCGCATTTTTTGCCGCTGCGGTATGGGCCGTGTATCGGGTGGATAAATATGGTCGACGTAAGCTCCTGGTCGTCGGATCGTTTGTCTGCTTTGTATCGCTTACGCTGCTCGGAATTTTAATCTGGATGGGCATCACCAGCATCTTTATGCTGGTGATTATGATTATCTATATTTTATTTTTTGGCGGAACCGTCGGACCTATTCTATGGATAATTATCCCAGAGCTGTCACCGAATATTATTCGCGGTAAGCTGATGTCGTGGGCGACATTTTTAATCTGGAGCGGTAGCTTTATTGTCTCCCAGACTTTCCCGATGCTGACGGATAGCCGCTTGCTCAACGAGTGGTTCAACGGTAGTTTCCCTTTCCTGCTCTATGGATTGTGCTGTCTGCTGTGGTTTTTACTCAATCTCTTCTGCGTAACGGAGACCAAAGATAAATCCCTTGAGCAAATCAGCGCCGAGATGAGCGCGGCCTGAATACGACACGACCAGCCTTCAAAAAATCACGCTAACCCTGCCCGCCTGCGAGCAGGGTTAGCAAGCCGCATTAGCGCTGGCAGCCAGGGCACCAGTAGAACGGCCTCGAGGAGAGCATGGTTCTCTCGATAAGCGTGCCGCAGCGTTCGCAGGGCTCGCCGTCGCGGTGGAAAACCTTAAAGCGAAACAGCGCCCCGTGGTGCCGATTTTCATCCACCTGGCCGCGGGTAGTGTAGGACAGACGCGGGATCGCCAGCAGCGCCTGCGCCAGGGCATCGAGCTGGCTGTCCGTCAGCGCCGAGGCCTTGTGCCGCCCGGTCAACCCAACCTGCCAGAGAATCTCAACGCGCAGGTAGTTGCCCAGCCCGGCGAGGAATGCCTGGTCCAGCAGCAGGCCGGAAAACTGACGCTGACGGAATTTTGCCGACAGCAGGCGGGCCTTGACCTCTTCCACCGTCAGGCTCATATCCAGCACGTCGGGGCCGACCCGGAGTAAGAAAGGGTGTACCGCCAGCTGCGCCGGGGTCAATATTTCAATATCCGAAGCGCTGTAGAGCAGCACCGCCTTCTCCGCCGTCTGCAGCCTGACGCGCAGAATGCGGTTACTCGACGGCTGCTCCCCCGCCGCGACCACGCGCCACACGCCGTACAGCTGATTGTGGCTGTACAGCGTCAGCCCGCCGGAGAAATGCGTCAACAGGGCTTTACCGCGCGTCTCAATGTGCGTCACCTGCTGACCCACCAGCTCAGACTGCCAAGGCTGCAGCTGCGGGAAGGCAAACCAGACCTCGGTCAGAGGTTTGCCTTTAATCGCCAATTCCAGGCTATCCGCCGCGCGGCGGATTTCCGGACCTTCCGGCATAATATCGTCCTTCTGTTAGTGCGTCGCGCCGCCGGTAACGCTGAGATCGTCGTCGTGAGTCAAGGATACGGCAATCGCCGTTTCCAGCGCCGCTCGTATCGTTTCCAGCGCCATGCTCGCCTCGCCGGGATGGGCCGCAGCCTGCTCCGGCAGATACGGAATATGAATAAAGCCGCCTTTTACGCCAGCCTGGCCCTGCAGCTTGTGCAGCAGACCGTACATAACGTGATTACACACGAAGGTCCCCGCCGTTTGTGATACCGAGGCGGGAATGCCCTGCTGGCGCAGCGCGGCGACGATCGCTTTGATCGGCACGCTGCTGAACCAGGCGGCCGGACCACCGGCCACGATCGGCCGATCGATCGGCTGCTGGCCCTTGTTATCCGGGATCCGCGCATCGTCGACGTTGATCGCCACGCGTTCAACGGTAATATCAGCCCGCCCTCCCGCCTGGCCAATAGCAAGGGTTAACGCGGGCCTGAGTTCATCCAGCGCGGCGTGAAGCACCGTCAGCGCCTCGTTAAAAACGCAGGGTAGCTGCCGCGCCACGACGCGCTCTCCGGCAATGATAGCGCCATCGAGTCGCTTTACCACTTCCCACGAAGGGTTAACCGCTTCGCCATCAAACGGTTCGAAACCGGTGATCAATACGCCCGCCATGCTCCTTTCTCCTCTCCCGGCATCGTTATAGTATGTTGTAACTATCTACCGACCTGGTCTTCCACCGCCGCGCTAACCTGAACGTGGCGTCCGGCAAACGCCGCGCGTAAACGACGGGCAAACTCCAGCGCGTGCTCCCCGTCGCCGTGCAGGCAGACGGTTTCCGCCATAACGTGCGCCCACTCGCCGGTAACGCTGCGCACCCGGTGGTGCTGCACCATTTCCAGGGTCTGCGCCAGCGCCTGCTCCTCATCGGCAATCAGCGCGCCGGGCTGTGAACGCGGCACCAGGCTGCCGTCGGCCAGGTATCCCCGATCGGCAAACACCTCCTGGCGGGTGGCTAGCCGGTAATGCTGGCCCGCCCGAATCAGCTCGCTGCCCGCCAGCCCAACCAGCACCAGCTCGGGGTTAAAATCGCGAACGGCTCTGGCAATCGCATCCGCCAGCGGAGCCTCTTTTGCCGCCTGGTTGTAGAGCATTCCGTGCGGCTTGACGTGCCGCAGCTCGCCGCCCTCGGCGCGGACAATCGCGGCCAGGGCGCCAATCTGGTACAGCGTCTGGACGTAAACCGTCTCCGGCGGCAGCGCCATCGCGGTACGGCCAAAATTTTGCCGGTCGGGATAGCCCGGATGCGCACCAATCGCAACGCCGTTTTTGAGCGCCTCGCGCACGCACTGGTGCATCAGCAGCGCATCGCCGGCGTGAAACCCGCAGGCAATATTGGCGGAAGAGACCAGCTGCAAAAGAGCGCTGTCGTTGGCACAGCCTTCGCCAAGATCGGCATTAAGGTCAATTATCATCGTTAAGCCTCCACGCCAGCTGGTCCAGGTAGCGCTGGCGGTCGGCGCGCGCTTTCAGCGCCTCCTCCAGCGAGCAGGGAACAAAGTGAATGGGCTGACCCAAAGGAATTTGCGCCAGCTGATACATATCCGCCTCAATGATGCTCGCAATCCGCGGATAGCCGCCGGTGGTTTGCGCATCGTTCATCAGCACGATCGGCTGACCGCTATGCGGCACCTGCACCACGCCGGGCAGCAGGCCGTGAGAGAGCATTTCGCGATCGGTGGTGCGCACGAGCGGCTGTCCCTGCAGGCGGTAGCCCATTCGGTTGCTCTGGGCGCTCAGCTGCCACGGCGAGCGCCAGAAGGAGGCCTGCGAGGCGCTGTCGAATTCATGATATTCCGGCCCCGGCAGCGCGCGAATGCGGTTGCCGATCGGCAGCTGCCTGACGCCCTGCGGGCCGCTAAACTCGCGGGACGCTTTGCCCAGTTTCAGCCGATCGCCATCCTGCAGACGTCGTCCTTCCAGCCCGCCAATGCCGACCTTCAGATCCGTGCTGCGCGATCCCAGCACCACCGGCACGTCGATGCCCCCCGCCACCGCCAGATAGCTGCGGATACCGTACTGAGGGTTTTTTAGCACCAGATGCTGGCCGGCTTTCGCCGCCGTCCGCCAGCCGACCCATACCGGCCTGCCGTCCACCGTCGCCTCACAGGCGGCGCCGGTCAGCGCAAACCAGCAGTCGCGTTCAAAGGCAATATCCACCTGCCCAAGGGTGATCTCCAGAGCGGCCGCATTGGCGTCATTCCCTACCAGCAGGTTAGCGATCGTCAGCGACGGCTTATCCAGGGCGCCGCAGCGGCTGATGGCCGACCGACGCAGCCCTTCCCGTCCACCGTCCTGCACCGAGGTGTACATCCCTGCGCGGATCATCTTCAACATAGGCCCTCCTTTTGCGGCACAAAACGTACCCGGTCGCCAGAGCGCAGCAGCGCCGGCTCTTGACGCTGCGCATCAAATAGCGCCAGCGGCGTGCGCCCGAGCAGCTGCCAGCCGCCCGGCGTCGCCAGGGGATAGACGCCGGTTTGCGCGCCGCCGATGCCGACTGAACCCGCCGCAACCTGCAGGCGCGGCTCCGCGCGACGCGGCATCGCCAGCTGCTCCGGCAGGCCGCCGAGATAGGGGAAGCCCGGCTGGAAGCCGAGGAACCACACCACGTACTCCACCGACGAATGCAGCTCCACCACCTGCTTCTCCGTCAGCCCGCAGTGGCGCGCCACCTCGCCGAGGTCGGGGCCCGCTTCTCCGCCGTAGATGACCGGGATCGCAATCTCCCGCGACTCAGGCTCCAGGGCTTCACTCTCTTCCCACCAGCGCTGTAAACGTTCAATCGCATCCCACGCCATGAGCTGCGGATGGCGCAGCACCACGGTGATATTGTTCATCCCCGGTATCACATCCACCGCATCTTCATGGTCCGCCAACCGCTGGGCCAGGCGCCAGATGCGCTTTTGGCTTTCCAGCATCACCGGGGGCTCCAGCTCCAGAACTACCGCCGTTTCGCCTAGCAGATAACAACGCGCTCGCTGCACTTTTCTCTCTCCCTTAGGCCGGGTTGGGGATATCAATAAACGTGACGTCCAGATCGGTATTTTCCGTCAGCCATTCGCTGAGGGCGCGAATGCCGCCACGCTCCGTGGCATGGTGCCCGGCGGCATAAAAATGCAGCGACTGCTCGCGCGCCGAGTGAATGGTTTGCTCCGACACTTCGCCGGTAATAAAAGCATCGACGCCAAAGCGCGCCGCGCTGTCGATAAAGCCCTGGCCGCCGCCGGTGCACCACGCCACCCGGGAGACTTTTTCCGGCCCGGTATCGCCGCACCACAGCGGTTTGCGGCCCAGACGCGCTTCAACCCACGAGGCCAGCTCGAGGCCGGAGACCGGCATCGACAGTTCGCCCCACGGCACCAGAGGTTCAATTTCGCCCTTGATAGTAATACCCAGCAGCTGGGCCAGCTGCGCGTTATTGCCCAGTTCAGGGTGAGCATCCAGCGGCAGGTGCCAGCCGTAGAGGTTGATATCGTTGGCCAGCAGGGTCTTCAGGCGCTGGCGCTTGATGCCACGAATCGCCGGCGCCTCCCCCTTCCAGAAATAGCCGTGATGGACAATCACCGCGTCCGCCTGCAGGCGGACGGCCTCATCCAGCAGCGCCTGGCTGGCGGTCACGCCGGTGACAATTCGTTGCACCGTCTCGCGTCCTTCCACCTGCAGGCCGTTCGGCGCATAGTCGCTAAAGGTCGCGCTATTGAGCTTTTCGTTAATGAGTTGTTCCAGTTCGCTATTTTTCATTGCCGCTCCATCAGGTCGTCAGGTTATCTGCGAAGATAACATAACGATA
Source organism: Klebsiella terrigena (assembly GCF_006539725.1). Classification (GTDB taxonomy): domain Bacteria; phylum Pseudomonadota; class Gammaproteobacteria; order Enterobacterales; family Enterobacteriaceae; genus Klebsiella; species Klebsiella terrigena. Next base: position 36,719 of record NZ_BJNO01000027.1, read on the forward strand.
ACCTCGCTGACCGTCGATAGCACGCGCACGACGCGCTCTATTTTGACTTTTAGCTTAAAGCCGCAATTTGTCTACCCGCCACTTCGCGCATTCGTGTATATTTATGCACTATTACAGCATATTAAATAATCAGAAAGCCTTTTAGACCATGAATTTCACTACTAAAGCGCTATTCATGCAGGAAGATCGACTTTCGCTTTACGGCAGGAACTGAGCGTTACATGAACACACAATCATCGCAGCCGCGCGCCATCTACTACGTCGTCGCGCTGCAAATTTGGGAATATTTCAGTTTTTACGGTATGCGGGCGCTGCTGATTTTGTACCTCACCAATCAGCTTAAGTATGATGACAACCACGCCTACGCCCTCTTCAGCGCCTACTGTTCCCTGGTTTACGTTACGCCGATCCTCGGCGGCTTTCTGGCCGATAAGCTGTTAGGCAACCGCATGGCGGTGATGATCGGCGCGCTGCTGATGGCCATTGGCCACCTGGTGCTCGGCGCCAGCGAAATCGCCCCCACCTTCCTCTACCTGTCGCTGGCCATTATCGTTTGCGGCTACGGGCTGTTTAAGTCCAACGTCAGCTGCCTGCTCGGTGAGCTATACGAACCGACCGATCCGCGTCGCGACGGCGGCTTCTCGCTGATGTACGCCGCGGGCAATATCGGCTCGATTATCGCGCCTATCGCCTGCGGATACGTGCAGGAAGAGTACAGCTGGGCAATGGGCTTCGCGCTGGCGGCCATCGGCATGATCGCCGGGCTGGTGATTTTCCTCTGCGGCAGCCGTCATTTCCGCCACACCTCCGGCGTCAATCGCGAGGCGCTGCGCGCCCGCCACTTTCTGCTGCCGAACTGGGGCTGGCTGCTGGTGCTGCTGGTGGCTACGCCGCTGCTGATTACGGTGCTGTTCTGGCAGGAGTGGTCGCTCTATGCGCTGATTGTCGCCACCGTCATTGGCCTCGCGGTGCTGGCAAGGATCTATCTGCGGGCGGATACCGCCAAACAGCGCCGGGATCTGCGGCTGATTATTATCCTGACCGGCTTCAGCCTGCTGTTCTGGGCCTTTGCCCAGCAGGGCGGCAGCTCCATTAGCCTCTACATCGACCGCTTCGTTAACCGCCACGTGATGAGCTACGAAGTCCCGACCGCAATGTTCCAGTCGGTGAACGCCTTTGCGGTGATGCTCTGCGGAATGGTGCTGGCGTGGCTGGTCAAAGAGAATATCAGCGGCAACCGCACCGTGCGCATCTGGGGCAAATTTGCGCTCGGCCTTGGCCTGATGAGCGCCGGCTTTTGTATCCTGACCCTGAGCGCCCGCTGGTCGGCAACCTACGGCCACTCCTCAATGCCGCTGATGGTGCTGGGGCTGGCGGTGATGGGCTTTGCCGAACTGTTTATCGATCCGGTGGCGATGTCGCAGATTACGCGGATTGAAATACCCGGCGTCACCGGCGTGCTGACCGGCATCTATATGCTGCTCTCCGGCGCCATCGCCAACTATCTGGCGGGGGTTATCGCCGACCAGACGTCGCAGGCTTCGTTCGATTCAGCCGGGGCGGCGCACTACGCGATTGAGGCCTACATCGACGTATTTAGCCAGATTACCTGGGGCTCGCTGGCCTGCGTCGGCCTGGTGCTGGCAATCTGGCTCTATCACTCCCTGCGGGTCAGGACCCGCCGCCTGGCGCTGGAGTAGCGCCTTTGCTGGCGGCTTCCCAGGCTGCCAGCGTCTCCAGCCGCGCCTGCTTGTGATCGACCAGTGGGCGCGGGTACGCCAGGGTTACGCCCTGCTTATCGGCCCAGACCCACGGCTGGTGCAGGGCCTTTTCCGGCACCGCTGCCAGCTCCGGCAGCCATTGGCGAATAAACCGTCCCGCTTTATCAAACTTCTCGCCCTGAGTCGTGGGGTTGAAGATGCGGAAATAGGGCGCCGCATCGGTGCCGGTAGACGCCGCCCACTGCCAGCCGCCGTTATTGGCGGCTAAGTCGCCGTCGATCAGCTGGCTGATGAAATAGCGCTCGCCGGCACGCCAGTCGACGCGCAGATCCTTCACCAAAAAACTGGCAACAATCATCCGCAGGCGGTTGTGCATCCAGCCCGTCGCGTTGAGCTGACGCATCGCGGCATCGACAATCGGAAAGCCGGTGCGTCCCTCCTGCCACGCCTGCAGCCCCGGCGCATCGTCGCGCCACGCCACCCTGTCGGTCCAGGCGATAAACGGCCGCCCCTTGCACAGCCCCGGATAGTAAACCATCAGGTGGCGGTAGAACTCGCGCCAGATAAGCTCGTTGAGCCACACCGACCCGCCCTCGCCGTCCAGCGCGCCGGGCAGCTCCACCAGCAGACGATGCAGGCACTGGCGCGGCGAGAGCACGCCCGTCGCCAGACACGGCGAAAGCCGGCTGGTGCCCTCCAGCGCCGGAAAGTCGCGCTGCTGGTCATAATCGGCGGCCTTGTGCTGGCAAAAAGCGCGCAGGCCGGCGATGGCCGCTTTTTCGTCGGCGGCAAACAGCAGCGGATCGAACGCCGTCTGGGGGTAGTCAATCTCCGGCAGGGCGGCGGGCGTCAGCGGCCCGTTTTTACGCACCTTCGGCGCCGCCACGCACTCCGGCAGCGTCTCGCGCAGGCGGCGAACAAAGGCATTTTTGAAGGGCGTGAACACCTTATACATTTCACGACTGCCGGTCAGCACGCTGCCGGGCGGCAGCAGCAGGCTGTCGTCAAACCCCTGGCACACCACGCGGCTCAGCGTTTTCTCCGCCGCCGCGTCGCGCTGGCGCTCGTTAATTTCATACTGATAGTTGTAAAACAGATGGCTGACCTGCTGCTCCTCGCAGAAGCGGGCCAGCAGGGCGACGCTGGCGGAGAAATCTGTCGCCTGCGCCACCTGCAGGGCGATACCGCGCTCGGCCAGCGCGGCCTGCAGGCTGCGCAGATGGCTGACGATAAACGCTGCCTGACGCGGCGCCATCCCGTGCTGACGCCACTGTTCGGGCGTGGCGATAAACAGCGCCAGAACGTGAGCGTCGGGATCGCGGCAGGCCGCAGCCAGCGCCAGATTATCGTGAATGCGCAGATCCGCGCGAAACCAGACCAGATGGGTGGCCATAAAACTCCTGCTCTTATGCTCTTAATAACGTCTCGTTAGCCCTGCATCTCGGGCCAGGGCTTGAAATAGCGCTGGTCGGCGAGCCAGGGATCGGGAAATTCGCTCATATAGTGTTGGAGGAGGCTCACCGGCGCAAGCAGCGGCTGCTGACCGCGGCGATATTCGTCGATCAGCGACGTCAGCTCCTGCTTCTGCTGCGCGGTCAAATGTTCGCGAAAGTAGCCCTGAACATGCATCAGCACGTTGGTGTGGTTGGCGCGGGTGGAGGGATGGGCCAGCAGCTTCACCAGCCGCTCGCGGTAGGCCACAAAAAATTCCTCCAGCGACGGCCAGCGGGCGATCTCCGCCACGAAGGGACCGATCTGGCGGTATTCAGGCTGTGAATGGGCCAGCAGTAACAGCTTATAGCGGCTGTGAAAATCCATTAGCCGGCCGCGGGTCAGCCCGTCGCGGCGCAAATTATCCAGCTCGCCCAGGGTGTAAAGACGGGTTTGCTCATCGTCCTCTAGCCAGTTATCGCTCATCACGGCTCCTTTATCGTTAAGAGCTCTCAGTGTAAGCCACTACGGGCGAAAAAAAACCGCCGGTTTTCCGGCGGTTGCTTTATCAGTCGACAGGCTGGCTATCAGTAAAAATCAGCGGCGGCCTTTTCGGCCTGCGCCATCCATACCGGCTGTTCGCTGGTCTTAGCCCATACGCGATGCAGCCAGCTGTAGTAGCGGGCTCTGTCTTTCCAGAACAGCATCACCGGCAGTGCCGCAACGCCGGCCACGACGGCGAAAGCACGACGTAAGAAGACTACGTGAGCAGGATAAGTTTTGTATAACGCCATAATTTCTCTCCCTTATGTCAGGCCGGCAATCAACGCCGGTAAAGTTTCAATGTTTCTCTGTGCAAAATAATAGCGCTTTGGTTGTAATTTTACTACTCATCCGACCACTAAAAGCGGCCTATTTAGCCTTTATTTACATTCATCCGGTAACTGAGTTACATAAAAGTTAAATTAATACTAACCATTAGTTAAATAATGGTCTTTTGCATTTTTATACTTTTTTTACACCGCCCCCGCCGATTTTTGCAAAATCTTTGCGCCGTAATTCCTATCCTGCGGGTAAATCGTAAATACACCCGGAGGTGGATTGTGAGTGCAGGCGTAATCGCTGGCGTGGCGCTGGTGTTCCTGTTGCTGGCTTATTTGGTTTATGCCCTGATCAACGCGGAGGCATTCTGATGGCCGCTCAAGGATTTTTACTTATCGCCAGTTTTATTCTGCTGCTGATGGTTCTGGCCCGCCCGCTGGGAACGGTGCTTGCCAGAATGATCGCCGATACCCCGCTGCCCGGCCTGGCTGGGATAGAGCGCGGGATCTGGCGCGTCGCAGGTATTCGTTCGCAGGAGATGAACTGGTATCAGTATCTGTTTGCCATTCTGCTGTTTAACGCCCTCGGGCTGGCGGCGCTGTTTACGCTGCTGATGCTGCAGGGATCGCTGCCGCTTAACCCTCAGCATCTGCCCGGCCTCTCCTGGGACCTGGCGCTGAACACGGCGGTGAGCTTTGTCAGCAACACCAACTGGCAAGCCTACGCCGGTGAAACCACCATGAGCTATCTCAGCCAGATGGTGGGCCTGGCGGTGCAGAACTTCCTTTCGGCGGCAACCGGCATTGCGGTGATCTTCGCCTTCACCCGCGCCTGGTCACGCCAGCAGGTGAGCACCCTCGGCAACGCCTGGGTCGACCTCACCCGCATCACGCTCTGGCTGCTGCTGCCGATCTCGCTGCTGATCGCCCTGTTCTTTATTCAGCAGGGGGTACCGCAAAATCTGCTGCCGTACCAGGCGTTCACCTCCCTGGAAGGCGTGCGCCAGTCTCTGCCGATGGGGCCAGTGGCGTCGCAGGAGGCGATTAAAATGCTGGGGACCAACGGCGGCGGCTTCTTTAACGCCAACTCGGCGCACCCGTTCGAAAACCCGACGGCGCTAAGCAATATGGTGCAGATGCTGGCGATCTTCCTGATCCCGGCGGCGCTGTGCTTTGCCTTCGGCGAAGCGGTGGGCGATCGCCGTCAGGGCCGGGCAATTTTGTGGGCCATGACGCTTATCTTCATCGTCTGCGCGGCGGTAGTGATGTGGGCGGAAACTCACGGCAACCCGCACCTGCTGGCGCTTGGCGCCGATAGCAGCGTCAATATGGAGGGCAAAGAGAGCCGCTTTGGCATTTTAGCCAGCAGCCTGTTTGCAGTGGTGACCACCGCCGCCTCCTGCGGTGCGGTGAACGCCATGCATGACTCCTTTACCGCTCTGGGCGGCATGGTGCCGATGTGGCTGATGCAGATCGGTGAAGTGGTCTTCGGCGGCGTCGGATCGGGCCTGTACGGCATGCTGCTGTTCGTCATGCTGGCGGTATTTATCGCCGGACTGATGATCGGCCGGACGCCGGAATATCTGGGGAAAAAGATAGACGTGCGCGAGATGAAAATGATCGCCCTGGCGATCCTCGTCACCCCGACCCTGGTTCTGCTCGGTACCGCGCTGGCGATGATGACCGAGGCCGGACGGGCGGCGATGTTTAACCCCGGCCCGCACGGCTTTAGCGAGGTGCTGTACGCCGTCACCTCGGCGGCCAATAACAACGGCAGCGCCTTCGCCGGCCTGAGCGCGGCCACCCCGTTCTGGAACCTGCTGCTGGCGTTCTGCATGCTGGTCGGTCGTTTCGCGGTCATCATCCCGGTGATGGCGATTGCCGGCTCGCTGGTCGGCAAGAAAATTCAGCCCGCCAGTACCGGCACGCTCGCCACCCATGACGTGCTGTTTATCGGCCTGCTGATCGGTACCGTGCTGCTGGTTGGCGCCCTGACCTTTATCCCCGCGCTGGCACTCGGCCCGCTGGCGGAACACTTCTCCTTACTTTAAGCGATGCGGAGCAACCTGTTATGAGTCGCAAACAATTAGCCCTGCTGGAGCCGACGCTGGTGCGCCAGGCGCTGCTGGACGCGGTGAAAAAGCTCAACCCTGCGGTGCAGTGGCGTAACCCGGTGATGTTCATTGTCTGGATCGGCAGCCTGGTCACCACCCTGCTCGCCGTCGGCATGACCAGCGGACATATAGCCGGCAGCGCCGGTTTTACCGCCGCCGTGAGCATCTGGCTGTGGTTTACCGTGCTGTTCGCCAACTTTGCCGAAGCGATGGCGGAGGGGCGCAGTAAGGCCCAGGCCAACAGCCTGAAAGGCGTGAAAAAGACCTCATTCGCCCGTAAGCTGCGCGCCCCGCAGCACGACGCCCAGATCGACCATATTCCGGCCGAGGACCTGCGCAAAGGCGACGTGGTGCTGGTGGAAGCCGGGGATATCATTCCCTGCGATGGCGAAGTGATCGAAGGCGGCGCGTCGGTGGATGAGAGCGCCATCACCGGGGAATCGGCGCCGGTGATCCGCGAATCCGGCGGCGACTTCGCGTCGGTCACCGGCGGGACGCGCATTCTCTCCGACTGGCTGGTGATCCGCTGCAGCGTTAACCCCGGCGAAACCTTCCTTGACCGGATGATCGCGATGGTGGAAGGCGCCCAGCGGCGCAAAACGCCGAACGAGATCGCGCTGACAATCCTGCTCATCGCCCTGACGCTGGTGTTCCTGCTGGCCACCGCCACTATCTGGCCCTTCTCCGCGTGGAGCGGCAGCGCGGTCAGCGTAACGGTACTGGTGGCGCTGCTGGTATGCCTGATCCCCACCACCATCGGCGGCCTGCTGTCGGCCATCGGCGTCGCCGGGATGAGCCGCATGCTGGGCGCGAACGTCATCGCCACCAGCGGGCGCGCGGTTGAAGCCGCCGGCGACGTTGACGTCCTGCTGCTGGATAAAACCGGCACCATTACCCTCGGCAATCGTCAGGCCTCGGCCTTCCTGCCGGCCCGCGGCGTGGAGGAGCGAACCCTCGCCGACGCGGCGCAGCTCTCCTCGCTGGCCGATGAGACCCCCGAAGGCCGCAGCATCGTGGTGCTGGCTAAACAGCGCTTTAACCTCCGCGAGCGCGACCTGCAGTCGCTGCAGGCAACCTTCGTACCCTTCACCGCCCAGACGCGAATGAGCGGCATCAACATCGACCAGCGCATGATCCGCAAAGGTTCGGTCGATGCCATTCGTCGCCACGTCGAGGCCAACGGCGGCCACTTCCCGGCGGACGTCGATAAACAGGTGGAAGAGGTTGCCCGCCTGGGCGCCACGCCGCTGGTGGTGGCCGAAGGCGAGCGCGTGCTGGGGGTTATTTCGCTGAAAGATATCGTCAAGGGCGGGATCAAGGAGCGCTTTGCCCAGCTGCGCAAGATGGGCATCAAAACGGTCATGATCACCGGCGATAACCGCCTGACCGCGGCGGCGATTGCCGCCGAAGCGGGAGTCGATGATTTTCTCGCCGAAGCGACGCCGGAAGCCAAGCTGGCGTTGATTCGCCAGTACCAGTCCGAAGGTCGGCTGGTGGCGATGACCGGCGACGGCACCAACGATGCCCCGGCGCTGGCCCAGGCCGACGTCGCGGTGGCGATGAACTCCGGCACCCAGGCGGCAAAAGAGGCCGGAAATATGGTCGACCTCGACTCCAACCCGACCAAATTAATTGAGGTGGTGCATATCGGTAAACAGATGCTGATGACCCGGGGTTCGTTAACCACCTTCAGTATCGCCAACGACGTGGCGAAATACTTTGCCATTATTCCGGCCGCCTTTGCCGCCGTTTACCCGCAGCTCGCCATGCTCAACGTGATGCGCCTGCACTCGCCGTCATCGGCGATCCTCAGCGCGGTTATCTTTAACGCGCTGATTATCGTCTTCCTGATCCCGCTGGCGCTGAAGGGCGTGAGCTATCGCCCGCTGTCAGCATCGGCCATGCTGCGCCGTAACCTGTGGGTCTACGGTCTTGGCGGGCTGCTGGTGCCGTTTGTCGGCATCAAAATCATCGATCTGCTGCTGACCCTGACCGGGTTGGTGTGAGGAAAATACCATGTCATTCATTCGTCCGGCCGTTGTGCTATTTATTCTGTTAACGCTGCTCACCGGCGGGCTCTATCCGCTGCTGACCACCGCCCTCGGGCAGTGGTGGTTCCCCCAGCAGGCGAACGGTTCGCTGATCCGCATTGATGGCGAGGTGCGCGGCTCCAGCCTGATTGGGCAAAACTTTACCGCCGCAGGCTATTTCCAGGGGCGGCCTTCAGCCGTCACCCAGACGGCGGATAGTCCGCTGGCGTCCGGCGGGAGCAACCTCGCCGCCAGCAACCCGGCGCTGGATAAAGCCATTGGCGAACGCGTAGAGGCGCTGCGGCGCGCCAACCCCGACGCCAGCCCACGGGTGCCGGTGGAGCTGGTCACTACCTCGGCAAGCGGGCTGGATAATGGCCTGACGCCGGCGGCCGCGCTGTGGCAGGTTCCACGCATCGCCAAAGCCCGCCGGCTGAGCGCCGAGCAGGTCACCCGGCTGGTGAATGAGGCGACGCAAAAACCGCTGGCCAGTTTTCTCGGCCAACCTGTGGTAAATATACTGCAGCTGAATATGGCGCTGGATGCCCTGAAGGATAACTAAAAATGAGTGACGAGCCGCTGCGCCCGGACCCTGACCGTCTGCTGCAACACGCCGCCGATCCGCATCGCGGCAAGCTAAAGGTATTCTTTGGCGCCTGCGCGGGCGTCGGTAAAACCTGGGCGATGCTGGCCGAGGCGCAGCGGCTTCGCGCCCAGGGGCTCGATATTCTGATCGGCGTGGCGGAAACCCACGGGCGCAAAGAGACGGCGGCGATGCTGGAGGGGCTAAGCACCCTCCCCCCGCGCCGTTTCTCCCACCGCGGGCGCTACGTTCACGAATTCGATCTCGACGCCGCCCTGGCCCGCCGCCCGGCGCTGATTCTGGTCGATGAGCTGGCGCACAGCAACGCCCCCGGCTCACGCCACCCTAAGCGCTGGCAGGACGTCGAAGAGCTGCTTGAAGCCGGCATCGACGTCTTTACCACCGTTAACGTCCAGCATCTGGAAAGCCTGAACGACGTGGTGAGCGGCATCACCGGCGTGCAGGTCCGCGAAACCGTCCCCGACCCGTTCTTTGATGCCGCCGATGACGTGGTGCTGGTGGACCTCCCACCCGACGATCTTCGCCAGCGTCTTAATGAAGGGAAAGTGTATATCGGCGGCCAGGCCGAACGCGCCATCGAGAACTTCTTTCGCAAAGGTAACCTGATTGCCCTGCGCGAGCTGGCGCTGCGCCGCACCGCTGACCGGGTCGATGAGCAGATGCGCGCCTGGCGCGACCGTCAGGGCCAGGAGAAAGTCTGGCACACCCGCGACGCTATCCTGCTGTGCATCGGCCACAATACCGGCAGCGAGAAGCTGGTACGCGCCGCCGCCCGTCTCGCCGCCAGGCTCGGCAGCATCTGGCACGCGGTCTACGTTGAAACTCCGTCTCTGCATCGCCTGCCGGAAGCCAAACGGCGGGCGATCCTCGCGGCGCTCAGGCTCGCCCAGGAGCTGGGCGCGGAGACCGCCACCTTGTCCGATCCTTCGGAAGAGAAGGCGGTTTTGCACTACGCCCGGGAGCATAACCTCGGAAAAATCGTTATTGGCCGTCAGCGGCAGCGCCGCTGGTGGGATCGGCAGGGCTTTGCCGATCGTCTGGCCCGCCACGCGCCGGACCTCGACCTGGTGGTGATCGCCCTTGATGAAAAGAGCGCCCCCCTGCCCGCCCGTACCGGCGATAGCCGCAGCACGATGGATAAGTGGCGGCTGCAGCTGCAGGGCTGCTGCGTTGCCGTGGCAATCTGCGCGGTGATTACGCTCGTCGCTATGCAGTGGCTGGTGGCCTTTGAGGCCGCCAACCTGGTGATGATCTACCTGCTCGGGGTGGTGGTTATCGCCCTGCTGTACGGCCGCTGGCCGTCGGTGCTGGCGACGGTTATCAACGTCGTCAGCTTCGATCTGTTCTTTATCGCCCCGCGCGGCACGCTGGCGGTTTCCGACGTCCAGTATCTCCTGACCTTCGGGGTGATGCTCACCGTTGGCCTGGTGATCGGTAACCTCACCGCCGGCGTGCGCTACCAGGCTCGCGTCGCCCGCTACCGCGAGCAGCGCACCCGTCATCTGTATGAGATGTCAAAAGCGCTGGCGGTCGGACGCAGCCGGGAAGATATCGCGCTGACCAGCGAACGCTTTATCGCCTCGACTTTCCAGGCCAGGGGCCAGCTTCTGCTGCCCGACGAGAGCGGCGCTCTGCGGCCGCTGACCCAGCAGCCGGGGCTCACCTCGTGGGATGATGCGATTGCGCGCTGGAGCTTCGATAAAGGCCAGCCCGCCGGCGCGGGCACCGATACGCTGCCCGGCGTTCCCTACCAGATCCTGCCGCTGAAAAGCGCCGCCCGCAGCTGGGGGCTGCTGGTGGTTGAGCCGGATAACCTGCGCCAGCTGATGATCCCCGAGCAGCAGCGGCTGCTGGAGACCTTTACCCTGCTGGTGGCCAGCGCCCTCGAGCGGCTGACGCTCACCGCCAGCGAAGAGCAGGCCAGGCTCAACAGCGAGCGCGAGAGCCTGCGTAACTCCCTGCTGGCGGCGCTGTCGCATGATTTACGCACCCCGCTGACGATCCTCTTCGGTCAGGCGGAAATACTGACCCTCGACCTGGCGAGCGAAGGGTCTAAACACGCGCCGCAGGCCAACGAAATTCGCCAGCACGTGCTCAACACCACCCGGCTGGTGAATAATCTGCTGGATATGGCGCGGATCCAGTCCGGCGGCTTTAATTTACATAAAGAGTGGCTCACTCTCGAAGAGGTGGTTGGCAGCGCGCTGCGGATGCTGGAGCCGGGCCTCGGCGGCCAGCATATTCATCTGGCGCTGCCCGACCCGCTGCTGCTGGTTCACGTCGACGGGCCGCTGTTTGAGCGGGTGCTGATCAATCTGCTGGAGAATGCGCTGAAGTACGCCGGACCGCAGGCGCAAATCGGCATTACGGCGCAGGCCGACGATCGCCAGCTGCAGCTCGACGTGTGGGATAACGGTCCGGGGATCCCCCAGGGCCAGGAACAGGCTATCTTTGATAAGTTCGCCCGCGGTCATAAAGAGTCAGCCATCCCAGGCGTAGGGCTGGGGCTGGCGATCTGCCAGGCGATCGTCGAAGTCCACGGCGGCACCATCGGCGCGCAAACGCGCCCTGAGGGCGGCGCCTGCTTCCGTGTTACACTGCCGCGAGAGGCGCCGCCGGAGCTGGATGAGTGGTGCGGCGACGCGCGAACTGACTGAAAGCACTAGCCGAGGAACCGTGATCAACGTTCTTATTATTGAAGATGAACATGCTATTCGTCGCTTTCTGCGCACCGCGCTGGAAGCCGACGGCATGCGCGTATTTGAAGCCGAAACGCTGCAGCGCGGTCTTCTCGAAGCCGCAACCCGCAAGCCTGACCTGACAATCCTTGACCTTGGCCTGCCCGATGGCGACGGCAGCGATTTTATTCGCGAAGTGCGCCAGTGGAGCCAGATGCCGATTATCGTGCTGTCGGCGCGCACGGAAGAACAGGATAAAATTGCCGCCCTCGATGCCGGCGCCGATGACTACCTCAGCAAGCCGTTTGGCATTGGCGAGCTGCAGGCGCGGCTACGGGTCGCGCTGCGCCGTCACGCCGGTGCCCAGGCCGATGAGCCCATCGTCCGCTTTTCCACTATTCAGGTTGATATTCCGGCGCGGCGGATCCTGCGCGGCGAGGAGGAGATTCATCTGACCCCGATTGAGTTCCGCCTGCTGGCTGCGCTGCTGAATAATGCCGGCAAGGTGCTGACCCAGCGCCATCTACTGAATCACGTCTGGGGGCCGAATGCGGTGGAGCACAGCCACTATCTGCGAATTTATATGGGGCATCTGCGGCAAAAGCTGGAGGTTGATCCTGCGCGACCGCAGCATCTGCTGACCGAGACCGGCATTGGCTATCGCTTTATGCCTTAGGTTCGGTTGGAAGAGCGTCGGGCCGCGGCGAAAGCGCCGGGCCCGAGCGGGAGCGTCCCCTCTCCCCGGCTAGCGTCGCGCTATCGGGAGAGGGTTCACCAGGCTATCAGGCGTTTTTCAGCACTTCGCTGACAATTTCTACCGCCTCTTTCTCAATCTGCTTGCGATGTTCTTCGCCGAGGAAGCTTTCGCAGTAGATCTTGTAGGCGTCTTCCGTGCCTGACGGACGGGCGGCAAACCAGCCGTTGTCGGTCATCACCTTCAGACCGCCGATCGACGCACCGTTACCCGGCGCGGCGGTCAGGCGAGCGGTGATCGGATCGCCCGCCAGCGTGCTTGCGCTGACCATCTCCGGCGACAGCTTCGACAGCGCCGCTTTTTGCGCGGAGGTTGCCGATGCCTGCAGGCGGTTATAGCTCGGCGCACCGAAGCGTGCGGCCAGCTCATCATAGTGCTGCTGCGGGTTTTTACCGGTGACAGCGGTGATTTCCGCGGCCAGCAGGCACATGATGATCCCGTCTTTATCTGTAGACCACGGCGTGCCGTCAAAACGCAGGAACGAAGCGCCCGCGCTCTCTTCACCGCCGAAGCCAAAGCTGCCGTCAAACAGGCCGTCAACGAACCACTTAAAGCCCACCGGCACTTCCACCAGCTTACGGCCAAGATCGCCGACCACGCGGTCGATCATCGCCGAAGAGACCAGCGTTTTGCCGACGGCAACCTCTTTGCCCCACTGCGGACGGTGCTGGAACAGATAGTTAATCGCCACCGCCAGATAGTGGTTCGGGTTCATCAGTCCGGCCGGGGTTACGATGCCGTGACGGTCGTAATCCGGATCGTTGGCGAAGGCCAGATCAAACTTGTCGCGCAGCGCCAGCAGGCCGGCCATCGCGCACTCGGACGAGCAGTCCATACGGATAGCGCCGTCTTTATCCAGGTGCATAAAGCGGAAGGTTTGATCGACATGATCGTTAACGATGGTCAGATTCAGCTTGTAGTACTCGGCGATGCGTTTCCAGTATTCAATCCCGGAGCCGCCCAGCGGATCGACGCCAAGCTTAAGGCCCGCTTTTTGAATCGCCGCCATATCGACGATATCGGCCAGACCTTCAATAAACGGCTGAACCAGATCCTGCTCTTTCACGTGGCCGGAGGCCAGAGCGGCATCGAGGGAGATGCGCTTCACGCCCTGCAGGCCGGAAGCCAGCAGTTCGTTAGCCCGGTTCTCCACCACCTTGGTGACGTTGGTATCAGCCGGACCGCCGTTCGGCGGGTTGTACTTGATACCGCCATCTTCCGGCGGGTTATGCGACGGCGTAATTACGATGCCATCCGCCAGCGGACCACCCTTTTTGTTGTGCACCAGAATGGCGTTGGAAATCGCCGGCGTCGGGGTGAAGCCGTTGTTTTCCTGCACGATCACATCAACACCGTTAGCCGCCAGTACTTCCAGTACGGAAATAAAGGCCGGCTCGGAGAGCGCGTGGGTATCCTTACCGACGTAGCATGGACCGGTAATGCCGTTCTTCGCGCGATCTTCCGCAATCGCCTGAGCAATCGCCAGAATATGCTGCTCGTTGAAGTTATGGCGACCTGCGCTGCCGCGATGGCCAGAGGTCCCGAACTTCACCGCATGCTCCGCGTTGCCTGCTTCCGGCTTCAGTACATAGTACTGGGCAGTCAGCTGGGCGACGTTAATCAAATCACTCTGTTGTGCAGGCTGCCCCGCACGCTTATCGATTGCCATTGCCTGATCCTTCTGATGCAAAGGTGAATAAAGCTAGATCGTGCCGCAAACCTTCTCAATCAACTCCGCAGGGAATTGCATTGACTGCATGATATGTTCAATCATGCTGCATTTACGGCCAGTATTGGTATTGGTGATCACCCACCACGGCGTGCCGGGGACCTGCTTAGGCTTGGTCTGATTGCCGCTTTTCAGCAGGATGCGGGCATCTTCAGCGAAATAGGTTCGCGTACGCCCGTGCAGAGACTCGGTGGCCGCAGCAAACGCTTTGCTGTCCAGCGAGTAGAGCGTCGTCAGCACCAGCATAAAACGGTTTACCGCGCGCTTTTGCTCGGCGTATTCATCAGATAACAGCAGTTCGCGCACGGCGCGGACTTTATCCTTCACCGGGTTAACGGGCTTGACCTCAACAACGGCGGTCGGCGCCGGCGCCGGTGCGGCTTTCGCAACGGCAGTGGCAGTCTGGGAAGCGGCGGAAAATTTCAGCATGCGCCGTAAAATGTCGGATGCACTCTCACCAATATGCTGGGTGTGGCTGGCAATATAGCGATAGAGATCATCATCAACTTCAATTGTTTTCATCTTAATCCAGTGCGATATCTTATTCTGAATACAAGTTGTCAGGATTATAAGGACAAATCCTAACCGCGGAAAGCGTCAAACCAGGATGGCGGTAAAACTCAGATAGCTCTGGGTCTTGCAGCCGGATGGCAGAATGTCCAACATAATACCCTAACCCGACGGAGCGAAAAAAAGAACTTTGCCATGAAATTAAATAGCCGCGCGCAATCTGCACAAAATCCGCACAATAATTCCCCTGTCGTCCTGGTTCACGGTCTGTTTGGCAGCCTTGATAACCTGGGTATCCTCGCACGCGACCTGGTCGCCGACTACGATATCCTGCAGGTCGATATGCGCAATCACGGTCTTTCCCCGCGCGATCCGCAGATGACCTACGCCGCGATGGCTCAGGATCTGCTCGACACCCTTGACGACCTGCAGCTGGAAAAAGCGATCTTTATCGGCCACTCAATGGGCGGTAAAGCGGTGATGGCGCTTAGCGCCCTCGCGCCGGAACGCATCGACGGCCTGGTGGCTATCGATATCGCGCCGGTGGATTATCACGTCCGCCGCCACGACGAAATCTTTGCCGCCATCAACGCCGTGACCGCCGCCGGCGCCGCAACCCGCCAGCAGGCGGCGGCGGTCATGCGCGAGCACCTGCAGGAAGAGGGCGTGATTCAGTTCCTGCTGAAGTCCTTCGTTGACGGCCAGTGGCGGTTTAACGTACCGGTCCTGTGGGATCAATATAGCCATATCGTTGGCTGGCAGCCGGTTCCCGCCTGGCCGCATCCGGTCCTGTTTATCCCGGGCGGCAACTCTCCCTACGTGTCCGATGAGTATCGCGACGCGCTGCTGGCGCAGTTCCCCCAGGCCCGCGCGCACGTGATTGCCGGCGCGGGCCATTGGGTCCATGCGGAGAAACCGGAGGCGGTACTGCGCGCAATTCGCCGATATCTCTCCTCTTTAGCGGCCTAACTGGCTAAAAACTGCCCGACCGCGCCGCAGAATGCCCGCGGTCGTTGGCGCAGCGGTTCGCCTGATGTATTATGGCGCGCTATCTGTGTCGGCAATGGCCCGACAACTCGTTTCCCCGAAGTCACTCTGAATCATGGCAAAAGAACAAACGGACCGTACGACATTAGATTTGTTCGCAACCGAGCGTCGCCCGGGTAGACCAAAGACCAATCCGCTTTCGCGCGACGAGCAGCTGCGCATCAATAAACGCAACCAGCTTAAACGTGACAAAGTTCGCGGTTTAAAGCGCGTGGAGCTCAAGCTCAACGCTGAAGCGGTTGATGCGCTCAATGAGCTAGCTGATGCCCGCAACATGAACCGTAGCGATCTGATTGAAGAGATGTTGATGAACCAGCTGGCAGCCCTGCATAGCCAGGGTAAAGTCTGAGAAACCTCAAAAACAACACTTTCATGTAGCAGAGTGTGCAGTCGGGTGTGATTGCTGTTTCCGCGCCCTTCCCTGTTCTGCTATGATTGCCGTTATCTGCGGGCATTACGCCACTACCACATCATTAAGTTTCAAGAGGTTATTTTACTCATGGCAATCATCGGCATCTTTTTTGGCAGCGACACCGGCAACACCGAAAATATTGCAAAAATGATCCAAAAGCAGCTCGGTAAAGACGTTGCTGATGTTCACGACATTGCCAAAAGCAGCAAAGAAGACCTGCAGGGTCATGACATTCTGCTGCTGGGCATCCCAACCTGGTACTACGGTGAAGCGCAGTGTGACTGGGATGATTTCTTCCCGACGCTGGAAGAGGTCGACTTCAACGGTAAGCTGGTCGCCCTGTTTGGCTGCGGTGACCAGGAAGACTATGCTGAATACTTCTGTGATGCGCTGGGAACCATTCGCGACATCATCGAACCGCGCGGTGCAACCATCGTCGGCCACTGGCCAACGGCGGGCTACCATTTCGAAGCCTCTAAAGGTCTCGCCGATGACGACCATTTCGTCGGTCTCGCTATCGATGAAGACCGTCAGCCTGAGCTGACCAACGAGCGCGTTGAGAAATGGGTTAAGCAGATTTCTGAAGAACTGCATCTCGAAGAAATCAAAAACGCCTGATGGTTAAACGGCGATACCTTCGGGTATCGTCGTATTAATAGGTAAAAGCAATAAAACTAATAGCTACAAGTTTTTAACTTTTAATCACATATCTGTACAATGTCCTCTGATTTAACGAGGAGACGTGACACAGTTTGTAGCGTGTGCCTCGTTTTTGACAGCATACAAGGCTCGATGCTTGCGGTTTTCATTTCATCATGGCAGTTCTATAATGAGACGCGTTACATCGGGTGATTCTCTGTATTACTTCCGCTAATGGAAGTAGATCGTTTAGCAACAGGACAGATTCCGCATGACTGACAACAATACCGCATTGAAGAAGGCTGGCCTGAAAGTCACACTTCCACGATTAAAAATTCTGGAAGTGCTGCAGGGGCCGGATAACCATCACGTCAGCGCGGAAGATTTATACAAACGCCTGATCGATATGGGGGAAGAGATCGGTCTGGCTACCGTTTATCGCGTACTGAACCAGTTTGATGATGCCGGCATTGTTACCCGCCATAATTTTGAAGGCGGTAAATCCGTTTTCGAACTGACGCAGCAGCATCATCACGATCACCTGATTTGCCTCGATTGTGGCAAAGTGATCGAATTCAGCGATGACTCCATCGAAGCGCGTCAGCGTGAAATTGCCCACCGTCACGGTATCCGCCTGACCAACCACAGCCTGTACCTGTACGGTCACTGTGCTGAAGGCGACTGCCGCGAAAATGAACACGCGCACGACCCCAAGTAATGTGATGCCAGCAGGAAAGCCAACCGGACGGTTGGCTTTTTTTATACGCTGAATTCGCCGCGCCATATTCCCTCCTCCGCGATGTTGCTTTAATGTAAAATCCCTTCCCGCCTGACCCCGAGAATCGACATGGAACTTCGTCAGCTACGTTACTTCGTTCGTATTGTGGAAACCGGCAGCATGGGCAGCGCCGCGCTGGATCTCAATATTGGCGTCTCAGCGCTCAGTCAGCAAATGACGCGCCTGGAAAGTGAACTCTCGATTCGCCTGCTCCAGCGTACCTCGCGCGGCGTCACGCCCACCAGCGCCGGCCTGGCCTTTTACTTTCAGGCGCAGCTGGCGCTACGCCATGCCGATGATGCGATCCTGGCTGCCCGCGAAGCTCGCCTGTCCGGGCACGTCAGCGTCGGTATGGCACCCAGCACCGCGTCGATACTGGGGATGCCTTTTATTAACGCGATGCGGGAAAGCTATGCCGATGTTCGCCTGCACGTCGTGGAAAGTCTCTCCGGCAACCTGGAGCGGATGATCAACACCCGCCAGATTGATTTAGCCGTCGTTTTCCAGAAGGAGAAAATCCTGCGCTGGAGCGCCAGACCGATCCTCGAAGAACGGCTATTTTTGATTGGCACCTACGCCGTACTGGCCGATATCGCCGACGACGCCATCTCCCCCTCTCAGCTGGCAAACATTCCCTTAATTATGCCCAGCCAGGGCCACGGCCTGCGTGGCAGGCTGGAGGCGATCGGCCAGGAACACGCCATCAAGCTGGATATTGCCGCTGAAATTGATGGCCTGACTCTACTGATGCACGCCGTGCGCAGCGGTCTTGGGGCCACCCTGCAGCCCGGGGCCGCCATTTCCCATCTTGATAAAGAAGCGCTGAGAGTGATCGGCGTCCACAACCCGATACTCAGTCGCCCCAACTTTTTGGTTAGCCTGTCTGACGATGAGCTCACCCCGGCAGGTCTTGCCGCCCGCGTGGTGCTTAGCAAAGTCATGCGCCAACTGGTGGATGCAGGCAGCTGGCCGGGAGCGACCCTTTACGCTAACTAAAGCCCTCTTTAGCTACGCAGCATAGCGCCCGCACAGCCCCAGCGTATACATTCCAATTACAAATTTAACAATTAGTTAAAGAGTAATGGAGTCTACGATGGTTGATGTACTGGTGATTGGCGGAGGCAATGCTGCGTTATGTTCCGCTTTAACCGCCCGCGAAGCAGGCGCGTCGGTGCTGTTGCTGGAGGCAGCCCCTCGCGAATGGCGCGGGGGAAATTCCCAACATACCCGCAATCTGCGCTGCATGCACGATGCGCCGCAGGATGTGCTGGTGGATAGCTATACCGAAGAGGAGTTCTGGCAAGATCTCTGGCGAGTCACCGAAGGGAATACCAATGAAGCGCTGGCGCGTCTGGTGATCCGTACCTCTTCACGCTGCCGTGACTGGATGCGCCAGCACGGCGTTAACTTTCAGCCTCCCCTCTCCGGAGCGCTGCACGTGGCGCGCACCAACGCCTTTTTTATGGGTGGAGGCAAGGCCCTGATGAATGCCTACTACCGCAGCGCGGAAAGGCTGGGCGTGCAAATCCGTTACGATACGCCGGTGCAGGCGCTTGAGCTTCGTAACGGCAGGTTTGTCGCAGCCCTGGCGGGAGAGGAGCGCATTGCTGCCAAAACCTGCGTGCTTGCTGCCGGAGGTTTCGAATCCAACCGCCAATGGCTCCGTGAGGCCTGGGGTGAAAACGACCGCGGCGAGTGGCCTGCCGATAACTTCCTCATTCGCGGCACCCGCTTTAATCAGGGGGTGCTGCTCAAATTTATGATTGACGCCGGTGCGGATATTATCGGCGATCCTTCTCAGTCGCACTGCGTGGCGATTGATGCCAGAGCGCCGCTGTATGACGGTGGCATCTGTACCCGCGTGGACTGCGTCTCGCTAGGCGTGGTGGTTAACCGTGATGCGGATCGCTTTTATGATGAAGGTGAAGATTTCTGGCCGAAGCGTTACGCCATCTGGGGACGTCTTGTCGCCCACCAGCCGGGGCAAATTGGTTTTTCCATTATCGACAGTAAAGCCATCGGCCACTTTATGCCGCCGGTTTTCCCTGGGGCGCAGGCTAATACCCTGGAAGAGCTGGCCCGCCAGCTAGGTCTGGATGCCGCGCGCTTTACCCGCACGGTGAATCAATACAATCAAGCCTGCCGGCCAGGGCAATTCGATCATACCACCCTCGATAACTGCGCGACGTCAGGCCTGACGCCGCCAAAAACTCACTGGGCGCGGCCTATTGATACTCCGCCTTACTACGGATATGCCCTGAGGCCGGGGATCACCTTCACCTATCTGGGGCTGAAAGTGAATGAACATGCGGCGGTTCACTTCGCCGGACAGCCAAGCCGCAATCTGTTTGTGGCCGGCGAGATGATGGCAGGTAACGTGCTTGGTAAGGGCTATACCGCAGGCGTCGGCATGTCGATCGGGACCACCTTTGGGCGTATCGCCGGAGAACAGGCCGCGCTGGCCGCACGTCAGGAGGCACGCCATGAAGCCGCTTGAGAAATTAATCATCGAGGCGCAGATTCTCACCGAACCGGAAGCGGAAGTCGAACGGGTGATGCAGGTTTGTAATGCCTGCCGCTATTGCGAGGGCTTTTGCGCGGTGTTCCCGGCGATGACCCTGCGCCTTGAGTTCGGGAAAGCAGATATCAATTATCTGGCAAACCTGTGCCATAACTGCGGTGCCTGTCTGCATGCCTGCCAGTACGCGTCGCCGCATGAGTTTGCGATTAACGTGCCGAAGGCGATGGCAGAAGTGCGGCTGGAAACATATCAACACTATGCCCAGCCGGCCGCTTTCGGCGCGCTGTACCGCCGGGCGGGCGTGACCGTTACGCTGGCGCTGGTCCTGGGCCTGATTCTCTTTTTGCTCCTCGCGATGGGGCTGAAAGGTTCGCTGCTCCACCCACCCTTAGCGGGTGATTTCTACCAAATCTTCCCGCACAGCCTGCTGGCGTGGATGTTTGGTTCGGTGTTCATTCTGGCGATCGGTTTACTTATGACGGGCGTTATCCGCTTCTGGCGAGAGATCTCTCCCGGCACGCCGCGCTCCGCAGAGATTGCCGAGGCCTCCCACAACGCGCTGACGCTGAAATATCTTGATGGCGGGCACGGTAAGGGCTGTAACGAAGCCGATGATGCCTTCACGTTAATGCGCCGCCGCTTTCACCACTGCACCTTCTACGGCTTCATGCTCTGCTTCGCCGCCACCCTGGTGGCGACGGGATATCACTACTTCGCCGGTTGGGAAGCACCCTACCCCTTTTTCAGCGTTCCGGTGATCCTCGGCACGCTGGGCGGCATCGGTCTTGTTGTCGGCCCGCTGGGCCTGCTGTGGCTGAATCTAAAACGCTCGGCGCTGCATGGCGACTCGCGGCAGAAGCCGATGGATCGCGGATTTATATTGCTGTTATTGCTGACCAGCCTGACTGGCCTCGGACTGCTGGCGGGAAGAGAGACATCGTGGATGGGGATTCTGCTCGCCATCCATCTTGGCGTGGTCATGGCACTTTTTTTGACTATCCCTTACGGAAAATTTGCCCACGGATTTTACCGCTGTGCTTCTTTACTCAAGTGGGCGATTGAGAAGCGGCGCGGAAAGCAAACGGGGGTCGCTGGCGACTAACCCGCACACTCTTACCTCTATAAATACAAGATAAAGACAATGGAGAGCAAACCCAATGACTCAACCCACATCGCGTGCCGGAACGTTCGGCGCCATACTGCGTGTGACCAGCGGTAATTTCCTCGAACAGTTCGACTTTTTTCTGTTCGGTTTTTACGCCACCTATATCGCGAAGACCTTCTTCCCGGCGGAGAGTGAGTTCGCCGCATTGATGTTGACCTTTGCCGTTTTTGGCTCCGGTTTTTTGATGCGTCCCATCGGAGCAATCGTGCTGGGCGCCTACATCGACAGAATCGGCCGACGCAAAGGGCTGATGGTGACCCTGGCGATCATGGGCTGCGGCACGCTGCTGATAGCCCTGGTTCCCGGCTATCAAACCATCGGCATCCTGGCGCCTGCGTTAGTTTTACTGGGACGGTTGCTACAGGGATTCTCCGCTGGCGTGGAGCTGGGCGGGGTTTCCGTTTATCTCTCTGAGATCGCCACGCCGGGAAATAAAGGCTTCTATACCAGCTGGCAGTCCGCCAGCCAGCAGGTGGCGATTGTCTTTGCCGCGCTGATTGGCTATGGCCTGAACGCCACGTTGGGCCACGATGAGATTTCCGAATGGGGCTGGAGAATCCCATTTTTCATTGGCTGCATGATTATTCCACTGATTTTTGTTTTACGCCGCTCGCTCCAGGAAACGGAAGCCTTTTTACAGCGCACTCACCGTCCCGACACCCGGGAGATTTTTACCACTATAGCTAAAAACTGGCGCATCATCGCCGCCGGCACCCTGCTGGTGGCGATGACGACAACCACTTTTTATTTTATTACCGTCTATACCCCAACCTACGGAAGAACGGTTTTGCACCTCAGCGCGCGGGATAGCCTGATTGTCACTATGCTGGTTGGCATTTCTAACTTTATCTGGTTACCGATCGGCGGGGCAATTTCCGATCGCATCGGGCGCCGCCCGGTGCTGATGGGCATTACCGTACTTGCGCTGCTCACCACGTGGCCGGTAATGAACTGGCTTACCGCCGCGCCGGATTTCACGCGTATGACGCTGGTGCTGCTCTGGTTCTCCTTCTTTTTTGGCATGTACAACGGCGCGATGGTTGCCGCACTCACCGAGGTGATGCCTGTGTATGTGCGTACCGTGGGCTTTTCGCTTGCGTTTAGCCTCGCCACCGCCATTTTCGGCGGCCTGACGCCGGCAATCTCTACCGCGCTGGTGCAGATGACCGGCGATAAGAGCTCTCCGGGATGGTGGTTGATGTGCGCCGCACTGTGTGGGCTCGCCGCCACGGCGATGCTGTTTGTTCGTCTAAGCCGCCATTATCAACCGGCGGAAAACAAACTTTGAAATGCAAACGGGCGGAGATAATGCTCCGCCCGCTTTCACTCTGTCACCCGTTTTATTGCGTCGTATTATTGCTGCGGATCTCTTTCCAGATCTGGTCGCAGCGGGCTTTGACCGCCTGATCGTTCCCGGTGCGGGTTGCCAGGATACACTGCTGATAATCCAGTACCCGCACGCTTTCCTGGGTGGCGAACTGCTGGTGCTGCTTATCCTCTTTAAGAACGTTCAGCACGCTCTGGCAGGCCTGAACTTTATCCGGATTCCCTTCTGCCGTATTGATGCAGGCGCTGTAGGCATCCTTCAACTTAGTGTCTTCTTTTGGCGCCGGTGACTGCGCACAGGCCACCAGACCCGATGCCATGATGGCGATGAGCAATAGCTTTTTCATAATCAACCTCACAGGCTGGCGGCAGGCTTACGCCCGCCGCTGCGGCATCAGAAAATAGTGAACGGGGCAATAACCATAAACTTCACGTCACGCTCATCCTGGAAGATGTTGCCGTAACCGCCGCTCCAGCTTGGAATGTCGGAGTGGTTGTCGTACTGAGTGAAGTGGAGTTTGAACAGCGTTCCTTTTGCCCGGCCGTCCTGCACGGTATACATGGCGTCGAGGCTATAGGCCGACTCTTCCAGACGTTTGTCCGCGTTGTAGTACGCGTCAGGCGTCGCCATTTTGCCCGGTTTCGCATCCCATGCGTAAACGTAAGACGCGCCAAACGCCCAGCCCGGCATATTCCAGTTTTTCATGTCGTACATCGCGCCGAAGAACACGGCCTTTTCGCCGTTGGCGTTAAAGTCGGAGCGGTTATCCCACCACACGTCCAGGCGGCCGTTAGAGGAGGCGTAGGTTGGGGTCATGCGCTGCAGGAAGTAGCCCTGCTGGCCCTCGGCCTTAACCCAGGTACCTTCCAGACGCAGGTCCAGCACGTCGGCAACCTTGTAGCCAAAGGTCAGCGCCTGCAGCCAGGCGGTGCCGTCGTAAATATCGTTGGCGCCGCCGTTGCTGACCTTATCGCGGGTGCCGTAGAACTGATAGCTGGTGTTTAACGGGGTACCGGCAACGTCAAATTTGTAGCTGGCCTTCGCAAAATACTGGTCGATATACCCCTGAGCCTGGCCAAACGCGGCCTCCAGCACGAGGTCGTTTTTAAAATCATATTTGGCGCCCAGAGAGTGCAGATAATCGACTTTCGTCTTCTTATCGTTCTGGTAGAAATCATCCATCTCAATGTGCCACGGCGCTTTGTATTCGTTCGTCCACATATAGGAGAAACTCAGCGCGCCGGAATCGCCGTAATCAAAGTTGGCTCCGGCTTCAGCACCTTGATAAGTGCCAGGCATAAAGCTCCAGTGCGGAGCCAGCAGCGTTTGCCCGGTTGGCTGAATGTAGCCAGCGCGCGCCCACGTCGGGCCATACTTAAATTTTGCCGCCGCTTTATAGAGGCTGATCCCGCTCTTATCGCCGGAGTAATCTTCGTCGTAGGCTTTATTTCTAGAGGAGAAGGCAATTTCGTTCGGGTGGCCGCTTTCGCTGCTTTCCGCCATTTCAATGGCGGTAAAGGCCGCCACGTCGATACCAAACATATCGGCGGCATAGCCGGACTGGAAGTCCAGGTTGGCGTTCCAGGTTGAATGCGAAAGGTTGGTTTTGTACTTATCGCCGTCGGTGACGTCTTTACGATCGCGCTCACGCTGCCAGTAATAGATACCGCCGGTTAATGTGGAATCATCAATAAAACCTGCTGCGCTGGCCTGCGGAACAACGATCCAGCTCGACATCGCGGTGACGGCGGCAATAGCCAGCGCCAGCGTACTACGTTTGCCACTAAACGTACGCATGTGCATATCCTCTTTGACGTTTTAAAACGCGGAGCCAAGGGCAAGCCGCGAAAAATAAATAAGACTGCTAAAAAGCGGTGCGGAAAAGTCCGCAAATCCACTATGGATAGACTATTTTTCGTGACGCGAATTATCAATCTCTTTCGCCGATCAAAGCTTAAGATTATGACAAAGCGCACATATTCTATGTCTTTTTGTTACAGCCTTAAATTTCGTAGATTTAGTACGGAAGTGTTTGCAAAATCAGGATAAAACGGGAAATGAAAACGCTTACAGCGGTTTTTTACGCGATAATCGCCGACGGGCCAGGCGGGATATATTACAGGTTGTAAACAAGATTAATTCGCATCGCGAAAATAACCAGATTCGGCCGCGAAAGACGGAAATAAAAAACGCCGCGGGAGGCGGCGTTTTTGCTGACGAAGCAGGGACGCGGGGTTATGCGCCGATCTTCGCCCAGGTATCGCGCAGGCCAACGGTGCGGTTGAACACCAGATGGTCAGCGGTAGCATAGCGGCTGTCGAGGCAGAAGTAGCCTTCACGCTCGAACTGCAGCGCCTTACCGGCCTGCGCCTGCGCCAGGCTCGGCTCGGCAAAGCCGTGCTTGATAACCAGCGATTCAGGGTTCATTACGGCAAGGAAGTCCTCTTCGGCGCCCGGATTCGGCACGCTGAACAGACGGTCATACAGGCGAATTTCTACCGGCAGCGCGTGCGCCACGCTCACCCAGTGGATAACGCCCTTGACCTTGCGGCCGTCAGCGGGATCTTTGCTCAGCGTATCGGCATCATAGGTGCAGAAGATGGTGGTGATATTGCCCTCTGCATCCTTCTCTACGCGCTCGGCTTTGATCACGTAGGCGTTGCGCAGGCGAACCTCTTTGCCCAGCACCAGACGCTTGTACTGCTTGTTGGCTTCCTCACGGAAGTCTGCGCGATCGATCCAGATTTCACCGCTGAACGGCACGTCGCGGCTGCCCATTTCCGGCTTGCTCGGATGATTCGGCATGGTCACATTTTCACTGCCGCCCTGCGGATAGTTTTCGATAACCAGTTTTACCGGATCGATAACAGCCATCGCGCGCGGGGCGTTTTCGTTGAGATCTTCACGAATGCAGGATTCCAGCGACGCCATTTCAATGGTGTTGTCCTGTTTGGTCACGCCGATGCGCTTACAGAATTCGCGAATCGATTCGGCGGTATAGCCGCGGCGACGCAGGCCGGAAATCGTCGGCATACGCGGATCGTCCCAGCCCTCAACGTGCTTGTCGGTCACCAGCAGGTTGAGCTTGCGCTTGGACATCACGGTATATTCGAGATTCAGGCGCGAGAATTCGTACTGGCGCGGGTGAACCGGGATGCTGATGTTATCCAGCACCCAATCGTACAGGCGACGGTTGTCCTGGAACTCCAGCGTACACAGAGAGTGCGTAATACCTTCCAGCGCATCGCTGATGCAGTGGGTAAAGTCATACATCGGGTAGATGCACCACTTGCTGCCGGTCTGATGGTGATCGGCGAACTTAATGCGGTACAGCACCGGATCGCGCATGACGATAAACGGCGAGGCCATATCGATTTTCGCACGCAGGCAGGCTTTACCTTCGGCAAAACCACCGGCGCGCATCTTTTCAAACAGCGCCAGGTTCTCTTCTACGCTGCGATCGCGGTACGGGCTGTTTTTGCCCGGCGCCTTCAGCGAGCCGCGGTATTCGCGGATCTCTTCCGCCGACAGTTCGTCAACGTAGGCCAGACCTTTAGTGATCAGCTCAACGGCGTAGCTGTGCAGCTGATCGAAATAATCAGACGAGTAGCAAACTTTCCCGGACCAGTGGAAACCTAACCACTGCACGTCGTTTTTAATCGACTCAACGTATTCGATATCTTCTTTCACCGGGTTGGTGTCATCGAAGCGCAGGTTGCATTGACCTTGATAATCCTGAGCAATGCCGAAGTTCAGGCAAATTGATTTCGCGTGGCCAATGTGCAGATAACCGTTCGGCTCCGGCGGGAAGCGCGTATGAACGGTGGTGTGCTTACCAGTAGCCAGATCTTCATCGATGATCTGACGAATAAAGTTAGTTGGGCGGGCTTCTGCCTCACTCATCGTGGGTTCCTCAAAGCGTAAACAACGTATAACGGGACATGATCTTACAAGCAGGACGTGGAGACAACTATTAGTTACTGAAAATACGTATCTGAAGGAGATTATGGGGTCATTTGCTGCAAAAAAAAGCGGCGGAGGTTTCCCCCCGCCGCACAGGCATAAACTCTACTCAGGAGCCCTACTTGCCTTTAATCTCATACAGTGGCGTCTGGCCGGCGACAACTTTACCGCTCGCCTGAATCACCAGCGCGCTGTAATCGTCGCTGTTGCTGCAGACTACCGGGCTAATCATCGACCGGGCGTTCGCGTTGAGGAAGTCCAGATCCATCTCCAGAATCGGCTGACCTGCCTTCACTTCCGCGCCCTCTTCCACCAGGCGCTTGAAGCCCTGGCCGTTCAGCGCGACGGTATCAATGCCCATATGGACAACGATTTCCGCGCCGTTTTCCGTTTCCAGACAGAACGCGTGGTTGGTATTGAAGATCTTAACGATGGTACCCGCAGCCGGGGAGACCACTATCTTATCGGTCGGTTTCACCGCCACGCCGTCACCGACGGCTTTGCTGGCGAACGCTTCGTCCGGAACCTGCTCCAGCGCCACGATATCACCGGTAATCGGCGAAACCAGCGCGGCGATGGTTTTGGCGTTAGCCACGGCCTGCGGTTTTGCAGCCGCAGCGGCGACAGGCGCGCTGTCGGTTGCAGCGGCGGTGGCGGCTACCGGGCCGCGCGCAACCACTTTTTTCATCTCATCACCGACCGACTCTGCTTTCGCACCGACGATAACCTGGATGGTTTGTTTGTTCAGCTTAACCACGCCGGAAGCGCCAAGGCGTTTACAGGCCGCATCGTTAACGCGCGCGGAATCCGCAACGGTCAGACGCAGACGGGTAATACAGGCATCAATCGCTTTCAGGTTGTCAGTCCCGCCGACGGCCGCAATGTACTGCGTAGCCAGCTGGGTCAAACCCTCTTCGGTGTTGCTGTTGGCTTCCGAAGTCACCACGTCGTCAGTTTTATCTTCACGACCCGGCGTTTTCAGGTTGAACATGCGGATAACCGCGGTGAACAGCAGGAAGTAGATGAAGAAGAACACCACGCCCATGACAATCAGCATCCAGACGTTTTTGCTGGCTGCCGGCAGGCTGTACATCAGAACGTAGTCAATGGCCCCTGCGGAGAAGGAGAAGCCCGCATGAATACCCAGCGACGTGGCCACAAACAGGCTGATGCCGGTCAGGACGGCGTGCAGGAGGTACAGCAGCGGAGCCAGGAACATGAACAGGAATTCCAGCGGCTCGGTCACACCGGTCAGGAACGCGGTGATAGCCACGGACAGCAGCATACCGCCAACCATCGGACGACGCTCTTTCGGCGCAGCGAAGTACATCGCCAGCGCCGCACCCGGCAGACCGAACATCATGATCGGGAAGAAGCCGGACATGAACATCCCCGCGGTGCCGTCACCGGCGTAGAAGCGGTTGATGTCGCCGTGGAAGACCGCGCCTGCGGCGTTGGTGAACTCACCGATCTGGAACCAGGCAATGGTATTCAGCACCTGATGCAGGCCGGTTGGGATCAGCAGACGGTTGATGAAACCGAAGATACCAGAACCCAGCGCGCCCTCGGCAACGATCCACTCGCCGCCGGCGTGAATAGCGTGCTGTACCGGAGGCCAGACGTAGCCGAAGATGGCCGCCAGCACCAGACAGAAGAAGCCGGTCGCGATAGGAACAAAACGTTTCCCGCCGAAGAAGCTCAGGAAGTCAGGCAGCTTGATGCCGGACCAGCGGTTATAGACGGCACCGGCAACCAGACCGGTAATGATCCCCGCCAGCACGCCCATGTTAATTTCTGGGTTGATGGTGACCATTGCTTTGGTTAATACGAAATAACCTACCGCACCGGCCAGCGCCGCCGCGCCGGCGCTGTCTTTAGACCAGCTGGACGCCACGCCGATCGCAAAAATCAGCGCGAGGTTATCAAAGATTGCCCCGCCTGCCTGCGCGATAAACGGCACGTTAAGCAGATCGGGTTGACCGAATCGCAGCAGCAGCGCTGCGACAGGCAGCACGGCGATAGGGAGCTGTAACGCCCTACCTAGCCGCTGGAAAAAACCTAAAATATTCATCTTATTCCCCCTATGAGACCCCGATGAGGCTCACTCAAAGCCATTTTTTTATTGTGTAAAAAGGTCAGTTTTTTAACTTACCCGCAAAGTGTGTGAAAATTTAATTCGTATCGCAAATTAAACGCGTATTTTTTGTGACTATAATCACCAAATATCGTATTAACCCCTCCCCTGGACTGGCTAACAACGAAAACTTATTTTATCATTCAAAAAATCAACACGGATTGAGCCGGTCGGCGTAGTTACTGCAATACTCTTCATAGAGTACTGGCGCCAATCCGCCAGGTTCTAATTTAACTATAGAGGTGAAGAATGAGACTGATTCCCCTGGTAACAGCTGAACAAGTAGGTAAATGGGCTGCTCGCCACATCGTTAACCGCATCAATGCGTTCAAACCGACTGCGGACCGTCCGTTTGTACTGGGTCTGCCTACCGGTGGTACACCTCTTACCGCCTACAAAGCTCTGGTTGAGATGCACAAAGCGGGCCAGGTTAGCTTCGAACACGTTGTCACTTTCAACATGGATGAGTACGTTGGCCTGCCGAAGGAGCATCCGGAGAGCTATCATAGCTTTATGCACCGCAACTTCTTTGATCACGTTGATATTCAGGCAGAAAACATTAACCTGCTCAACGGTAATGCGCCAGACATCGATGCAGAATGTCGTCGCTATGAAGAGAAAATCCGCTCCTACGGCAAAATTAACCTGTTTATGGGCGGCGTGGGTAACGACGGTCACATCGCGTTCAACGAGCCGGCTTCTTCTCTGGCTTCCCGTACCCGCATTAAAACGCTGACCCATGACACCCGCGTGGCAAACTCCCGCTTCTTCGACGGCGACGTTGACCTGGTGCCGAAATATGCGCTGACCGTGGGCGTTGGCACCCTGCTGGATGCCGAAGAGGTGATGATTCTGGTGCTGGGCCATCAGAAAGCGCTGGCGCTGCAGGCGGCGGTAGAAGGCAACGTCAACCACATGTGGACCATTACCTGTCTGCAACTGCACCCGAAAGCCGTGGTGGTTTGCGACGAGCCGTCCACCATGGAACTGAAAGTGAAGACGCTGAAATACTTCAACGAATTAGAAGCCGAAAACGTCAAAGGGCTGTAATCTGGTCCCGTCCTGCGGCTACCCCCGCGGGACATTTCTTTTTTTTGATGCACGCCATCATTCAGCCGGCAGCAAAACGGCCAGTTTACGGTCTGCTCATCAGACCGGCTTGAAGAAAAGCGTGCGTAAACCGGGGGTCGTATGTATGCATTAACCCAAGGCCGGATCTATACCGGTCATGAAATTCTGGATGACCATGCGATAGTTATCGCTGATGGCCTTATCGAACGGATCTGTTCACTGGCTGATTTACCGTCCGAGATTGAGCAACGCTCGGTCAACGGCGCCGTTCTCGCCCCCGGTTTTATCGACGTCCAGCTGAACGGCTGCGGCGGCGTGCAGTTTAACGACAGCCCGGATGCGGTGACCGTCGAAACGCTGGAAATCATGCAGAAGGCCAACGAACGCTCCGGCTGCACCAGCTATCTGCCAACGCTTATCACTTCCAGCGACGATCTGATGAAACAGGGCGTGCGCGTCATGCGCGAGTACCTGCAAAAATATCCTAACCAGGCGCTGGGCCTGCATCTTGAAGGCCCGTGGCTGAACATCGTCAAAAAAGGGACCCACAACCCGGACTACGTGCGTAAACCGGACGCCGCGCTGGTGGAGTTCCTGTGCGAAAATGCCGATGTCATCACCAAGGTGACCCTTGCCCCGGAGCGCGTCGGGCCAGAAGTGATTCGCCAACTGGTCGACGCCGGAATTGTCGTCTCCGCAGGGCACTCCAACGCCACCCTCAAGGAAGCCAAAATCGGTTTCCGCGCGGGCATCACTTTCGCAACCCATCTTTATAACGCCATGCCGTATATAACCGGACGCGAGCCGGGCCTGGCGGGCGCTATTTTTGACGAGCCGGACGTTTACTGCGGTATTATCGTCGACGGTATGCACGTTGATTATGCTAACGTACGCAATGCGAAGCGCCTGAAGGGCGACAAGCTGTGCCTCGTGACCGATGCCACTGCGCCGGCGGGTGCCAATATTGAGCAGTTCATTTTTGCTGGTAAAACAATATACTACCGTAACGGACTGTGCGTAGATGAAAACGGTACCCTCAGTGGTTCTTCGCTGACCATGATTGAAGGCGTGCGTAATCTCGTTGAACATTGCGGTATCGCGCTGGAAGAAGTGTTGCGTATGGCAACCCTCTACCCTGCGCGTGCCATTGGCGTGGAAAAGCAACTCGGCAGCATTGCGCCGGGAATGGTCGCTAACCTGACCGCCTTTACCCGCGACTATAAAATCATCAAGACCATCGTTAATGGTAACGAGGTCGTCACTGAGTAAGTAAAAGTATGACAGCAGGCGGACATGCTCAAATTGGTAACGTTGATCTCGTAAAACAGCTGAACAGCGCGGCCGTGTACCGCCTGATTGACCAGCATGGCCCCATCTCGCGCATTCAGATCGCGGAACAAAGCCAGCTTGCCCCTGCCAGCGTGACTAAAATCACGCGTCAACTGATTGAACGCGGGCTGATCAAAGAAGTCGATCAGCAGGCCTCCACCGGAGGCCGCCGCGCCATCTCCATTATTGCCGAGACCCGCAGCTTCCAGGCCATTGGCATACGCCTCGGCCGCCACGACGCCACCCTGACCCTGTACGATTTAAGCAGCAAGACGCTGGAAGAAGAGCACTTCCCGCTGCCGGAACGCACGCAGGAAACCCTCGAGCACGCGCTGCTGAACATCATCGCCGCCTTTAGCGAACGCTGCCAGCGCAAGATCCGTGAGCTCATCGCTATCTCGGTCATTTTACCCGGCCTTGTCGATCCGGAAAGCGGCGTCATTCGCTACATGCCGCATATTCAGGTTGAGAACTGGGGCCTGGTAGAGGCGCTGGAAAAACGCTTTAAAGTGACCTGTTTTGTCGGCCATGATATCCGCAGCCTGGCGCTGGCGGAGCACTACTTTGGCGCAAGCCAGGACTGCGAAGACTCTATTTTGGTGCGCGTCCACCGCGGCACAGGGGCGGGAATTATCTCCAACGGCCGCATTTTTATCGGCCGCAACGGTAACGTGGGTGAGATAGGCCACATCCAGGTCGACCCGCTCGGCGAGCGCTGCCACTGCGGCAACTTCGGCTGCCTGGAGACCGTCGCCGCCAATGCGGCCATCGAACAGCGGGTGCGCCATCTGCTGGAACAGGGCTACCAGAGTCGCCTTAGCCTGGACGAGTGCAATATTAAAGCCATCTGCAAAGCCGCCAATAAGGGCGATACCCTGGCCTGCGAGGTTATCGAACACGTCGGCCGCCACCTGGGAAAAACCATTGCCATCGCCATTAACCTGTTCAATCCGCAGAAGGTGGTGATCGCCGGCGAAATCACCGAAGCCGAAAAGGTTTTACTCCCGGCCATCGAAGGCTGCATTAACGCCCAGGCGCTAAAAGCGTTTCGCAAAAATCTGCCGGTGGTGCGATCCACGCTCGATCATCGTTCGGCGATCGGCGCCTTTGCGCTGGTGAAACGCGCGATGCTCAACGGGATCCTGCTCCAGCGCCTGCTGGAAAGTTAGCCTGTTTTTTGTTCACCCATTTGTGCCTTTCTTCAACGATGTCGGACTGTCCATGACCATTCAAAACGTAATTTGTGATATTGACGGCGTGCTGATGCACGACAATGTGGCCGTACCGGGCGCTGCTGAATTTATCAAACGCATTCTCGAAAAAGAGATGCCGCTGGTGATGTTGACCAACTATCCGTCTCAGACCGGCCAGGACCTGGCCAACCGCTTCGCCACGGCGGGCATTGACGTCCCGGATAGCGCCTTTTACACCTCAGCCATGGCGACCGCCGACTTTCTGCGCCGTCAGGAGGGGAAAAAAGCCTACGTGGTGGGCGAAGGCGCGCTGATCCACGAGCTTTATAAGGCGGGCTTCACCATCACCGACGTCAACCCGGATTTTGTCATCGTCGGCGAGACCCGCTCCTTTAACTGGGAGATGATGCACAAGGCGGCCTTCTTTGTAGCAAACGGTGCGCGCTTTATTGCCACCAATCCGGACACCCACGGCCGCGGCTTCTACCCGGCCTGCGGCGCGCTGTGCGCGGGGATTGAGAAGATCTCCGGCCGCAAGCCGTTTTACGTCGGCAAGCCGAGCCCGTGGATTATCCGCTCCGCGCTGAACAAGATGCAGGCCCACTCCGAGCAAACCGTCATCGTCGGCGATAACCTGCGTACCGATATTCTGGCGGGCTTCCAGGCCGGCCTGGAAACGATCCTCGTGCTGTCCGGCGTCTCGACGCTTGACGACATCGACAGCCTGCCGTTCCGACCGTCGTGGATCTATCCATCGGTGGCCGAAATCGATATTTTCTAAGCCAAACCACGTCCCGGGACGTGGTTTTTCATTTTTCGCCCGCAATGAAAAGCTGCCATCTAATGAAAGCGGCTTATTTTTGAATATTCATCAATAAAGTCGCTCAAAACATGTTCTTTTTTTAATATTCAACAATCACAATTGCGTTTTTTCCTGTTGCCCCCGTAAATCCCTTGCACCGCCCTCTCCTTTGCGGCATTTTCTTAAACACGCACTAAGACCTCGCAACAAGACGACGTCTGCACAACATCAAATACGACAGGGTAACGGAGAAGGCTATGTGTTCAATTTTTGGCGTACTGGATATTAAAACTGACGCGGTAGAACTGCGTAAAAAGGCACTGGAGCTTTCCCGCCTGATGCGCCACCGCGGGCCGGACTGGTCCGGCGTCTACGCCAGCGATAAAGCCATTCTGGTCCATGAACGTCTCTCTATCGTTGACGTTAACGCCGGCGCTCAGCCGCTGTATAACCAACAAAAAACCCACGCCCTGGCGGTGAACGGCGAAATTTATAACCACCAGGCGCTGCGCGCAGAATACGGCGACCGCTATGCCTTCCAGACCGGTTCAGACTGCGAAGTCATCCTCGCGCTGTATCAGGAAAAAGGCCCGGCCTTCCTTGACGATCTGCAGGGCATGTTTGCCTTTGCGCTGTACGACAGCGAGCAGGATGCTTACCTGATCGGCCGCGACCATATCGGCATCATTCCGCTGTATATGGGTCACGACGAGCACGGTAACTTCTACGTCGCATCAGAAATGAAGGCGCTGGTTCCGGTGTGCCGCACCATTAAAGAGTTCCCGGCCGGCAGCTACCTGTGGAGCAAAGATGGCGAAATCCGCGAGTATTACCAGCGCGACTGGTTTGATTACGACGCGGTAAAAGACAACGTGACCGATAAAAACGAGCTGCGTCAGGCGCTGGAAGAGTCGGTGAAAAGCCACCTGATGTCCGACGTTCCTTACGGCGTGCTGCTTTCCGGCGGCCTGGACTCTTCGGTCATCTCCGCAATCACCAAAAAGTTTGCCGCCCGTCGCGTCGAAGATCAGGAGCGTAGTGAAGCCTGGTGGCCGCAGCTGCACTCCTTTGCCGTCGGCCTGGTCGGATCGCCGGATCTGAAAGCCGCGCAGGAAGTGGCAAACCATCTGGGCACCGTGCACCACGAGATCCACTTCACCGTGCAGGAAGGTCTCGACGCCATTCGCGACGTGATTTATCACATCGAAACTTACGACGTGACCACCATCCGTGCGTCGACCCCGATGTACCTGATGTCCCGTAAAATCAAAGCGATGGGAATCAAAATGGTGCTATCAGGCGAAGGTTCAGATGAGGTCTTTGGCGGCTATCTCTATTTCCACAAAGCGCCAAACGCCAAAGAGCTGCATGAAGAAACCGTGCGCAAACTGCAGGCGCTGCATATGTTTGACTGCGCCCGTGCGAACAAAGCGATGTCCGCGTGGGGCGTCGAAGCCCGCGTGCCGTTCCTCGACAAGCAGTTCCTCGACGTCGCCATGCGCATCAACCCGCAGGATAAGATGTGCGGCAACGGCAAAATGGAAAAGCATATCCTGCGCGAATGCTTTGAATCCTACCTGCCGGCAAGCGTGGCGTGGCGCCAGAAGGAGCAGTTCTCAGATGGCGTTGGCTACAGCTGGATCGATACGCTGAAAGAAGTGGCGGCCGGGCAGATTTCCGATCAGCAGCTGGAAACCGCCGCCTTCCGCTTCCCGTACAACACGCCGTCGTCGAAAGAGGCGTATCTGTACCGTGAAATCTTCGAAGAGCTGTTCCCGCTGCCGAGCGCCGCGGAGTGTGTCCCCGGTGGCCCGTCAGTCGCCTGCTCTTCGGCTAAAGCGATCGAATGGGATGAAACGTTCAAAACCATGAACGATCCGTCAGGACGCGCGGTAGGCGTGCACCAGTCGGCCTATAAATAATCGAGTCAGACGACAAACGGACCCCGCGGGGTCCGTTTTTTTATGTCTTTATTTACGGGTTAAAAGCGATAAATAACCAATAATTGCCGATTATTACACCACGCTGCTCGCAACCTAACCAAACAGTCACATTCCAGCGATTTTCCTTGAAAAAGAGGTTGACGCTCGCAGGCCCAATACGCATAATGCGCCCCGCAACGCCGATAAGGTAACGCGAAAAAAAAGATGGCTACGTAGCTCAGCTGGTTAGAGCACATCACTCATAATGATGGGGTCACAGGTTCGAATCCCGTCGTAGCCACCATCTTTTTTTTGCGGGAGTGGCGAAATTGGTAGACGCACCAGATTTAGGTTCTGGCGCCGCAAGGTGTGCGAGTTCAAGTCTCGCCTCCCGCACCATTCACCGAAAGCGTTGCACGGATGGGGTATCGCCAAGCGGTAAGGCACCGGTTTTTGATACCGGCATTCCCTGGTTCGAATCCAGGTACCCCAGCCATATTTCTTCGAGGTTAGCGGTTCACCGCGACGGTTATTGGGGTATCGCCAAGCGGTAAGGCACCGGTTTTTGATACCGGCATTCCCTGGTTCGAATCCAGGTACCCCAGCCATCGAAGAATGTGATAAGATTTGGCTACGTAGCTCAGCTGGTTAGAGCACATCACTCATAATGATGGGGTCACAGGTTCGAATCCCGTCGTAGCCACCATATAAAGGAATTATTGATTCAGTTCGATAAATCCAAAAAAATTGTTGGGGTATCGCCAAGCGGTAAGGCTCTGGTTTCTGATACCAGCATTCCGAGGTTCGAATCCTCGTACCCCAGCCAATTTAAAAAAGTCGTTCACTTGTGAACGCACCCGTTGGGGTATCGCCAAGCGGTAAGGCTCTGGTTTCTGATACCAGCATTC
>NZ_BJNO01000028.1 GCF_006539725.1 Klebsiella terrigena
ACGGTGACCAGCCCGGAGCCGATGTTTTCATAGCTAATCAGCTCGACGTTGGCGGATTTGCACATCGCATCCGCTGCTTCAATGCAGGCCACCAGGCCTTTGGTTTCAATAAGCCCCAATGCATCACCCATGGTTGTTCCTCCAGACAGGTTTGTGATTCGGGAAAACCGTCCGCGTAACGGCGTCAACACGCGGTAGCGGCGTTCGAGGTTCACTATAGGGAATGGCGGGAGAAGTGAAATTTAAATCCGTGAGAGTTACGTTTTTAGTTTTTTACTCTGTGATTTAGCGTTTTAAGGGCCTGTATTTATCTCTTTGTGCTGAGGTGGGCTGATAGAATTGGCTGCGGATGCGGCGCGTTTTTCGCCATCCTGGCGGGTGGCGGTAAATGTTAACGGGTTGCTAATTTAATGCTGGGGTCGGGTAATATACCCTTCACTTAAGTGTGGTTATGGTCATGTTTTCCGCCGGGAGCTAAACGCAAAAAGTGCGCTTTTACAGCATGAGGCGGCGCGGGAAAAAATGGGATGGGGCTGGCGCGGGCGGGGCAGGCCGTCAGTCGAGCTTGCTGCCGGACTTGAGGGTACAAACGTAGAGCGGCGAATTGATCGAGCTGAGCAGAATCGCCTTCTCGTTGAGCTTCTGGGCGTTGAGAAACAGCCCGTCGTGGCTGTCGGACATCTCGCGCATAAAGTAGGCGAAGATGACGTCAGGGGATTCGTCGATCGATGAGGCGCTGGATTCCCACCGGCTGATGCGGTAGTGGCGCTCGGTTGAGGAGATGCGTTTACTGGTGTAGCTGAATTTAACGTAGCGCTGCAGGTAGAGCCAGCCGGCGGCGGAATCGGTATAGCCTTCAACGACCATTGAGCCTTTGCCGTGGGCGGCAAAATTGAAGTGAATGTTGCCGTTAACGTTCTCTTTATCCATGTTTTCAAAGCGCATGATGGCTTTGGTCGAGCAGCTCATCACCCCGTCGTTTTCCGCCGGCAGCAGCTTCCAGGCGCTGAGCCCGGCAGCGGTGATAAACGCCAGGGCTGAGAGGGCGAAAAAAGGCCGGGGTGCGAGTCTCATTGCGGTTTCCAGGAGTAGTAGAAGTAGTTGTCGCAATAGCTGAAGGGGTTGTCTTCATGCATCGCGCAGTGGGCGAGGAAGACGCGGCCGAGACCGTTGGTCTCCAGCCGATCGCCGTAGAAGAAGACAAAACGTTCGCCGGGTTTGCACTCCAGCTTCAGCCGCTGGCGCACGGCGTCAAAGTTTTTGCCGTAGGCGGTGCCGGCCACGGAGCGCAGCATCTCATCGCTGGCCAGCAGTTCGCACTGGCTGTGGGTCATCTGCGTCAGGGTAATGGGGCGCGATTCGCTGCTGCCGAAGAAGCTGAAAAGCACCAGCAGCAGGGCGATGGTCAGCAGGCAGACGCCGGCGATATACCAGCAGGTGCCGCGCGCGTGCCGGGTTGGTTTCGGGCTCTGCCGCGTCGCCGGGGATTCGGCGTCCAGCTCCTCGGACGGAGACGACGGCGGCGGTTCCACCTGCGGCTCCGGCGGCACGGGGGCATCCAGCGGATGAACGGTGATTTCCGGGTTCAGCTGCAGCAGCCCGCGCGAGACGGTGACGATGATATTGTCTATCTCATAGTGGCGGAAGGTTTTACGCAGCATGCTCAGGTACTGATTGAGGTTGCTGTTCGAGGAGGTTAATCCGTTGTCGTCCCAGACCTTTTTGAGCACCTCATCGCGGCTAACAATCTCCGGATGACGCAGGAAAAACCACAGCAGCGCGCTGGCGGTGATCGACAGCTGGCTGTCCGCCTCATCGCTTCCCGGTAGGATTAGTGTGCCGTCCGTTGCATCATAAATGAGACGGCCATTGATGTTGTAGCGCATCGCGGCCTCAATCTAATCGCCTGACTTATCAGGCTCAACGTGCTTCACGCGGGAAGCGTCATCCTCGTCAGATCGCTGACCAGCGACCGCCGGTGTTCGGCGCTCATGGTGCGCCCCTCGGTTAACTCCGATAGCCAGATGCCGTCCGCCGCGTAGCGTACCAGGGTGCCGGTGTGGCCGTTGTCCAGCGCATCGCCCTGCGCGAGGTGATCCAGCATCCAGTCGCGCCAGCATTTTCGCAGCACCGGCTCATCCGGCATCGCCAGCGACAGCACCATTAGCTGCCGACTTTCATGGGTATCGGTCAGGTCGGATAAATAGTGCAGATAGGCGCGGGTAAAGCGGCCATAAGAGATATTGTCGGCGGCCATCAGCGCCGAAATCGCTTCTTCCATAATCGCCAGCAGGCGGGCGAAGAGGGCAAAAATCAGCGCCTGCTTGTTGGGGAAGTGGTGCAAAAGACCGCCTTTGCTCACCCCTGCTTCGCGCGCCACGGCGTTTAGCGACAGCGAGGCGATACCGTCTCTGCCGGCAATCATCGCCGCGGATTCCAGCAGCTGCTGATGCAGGCGGACGGGGTCTTTTTTTCGGTGTTGGGCTTCCATGTTCATGGCCTGAATCATACCGACCAGACGGTATGATTATTCTTGATCGCTATCAATGTGCGGGGGAGTGGACGGCGGTGGAATGCCGTTATTGCGCGGAGGCTCACAATTCGTCATATAAATGATGGCGATATACTCTTTGCCAGAGATATCACCATCGCAGATTACGCGTCGTGCTGGTGTACCGCAAAGCCACTCTGTCCCGGTGACAGCTCCGGGCGCAGCGTCAGGGATGGGATCAAATAGTCGCCGTAATTTTGCCGGCGGAACGGGATTGGCGCGGTGCTCGCCAGCGTATCCAGCCGCTGCCCCAGTTCGCGGCACTGCTGCATAAAGCGCTGCTCGTCCGTTTTCTCGGTGCGGTAGAACACCAGCGGTGGCAGCACCTCAAAGCCGGGATAAAACAGCATCCCGTGCTGGATCGGAAACAGGATATCGTTAATCGGTCCGTTAATGCCGCGCGGGGCGTAGTGCTCCTCCCAGCCGCCGGTGGTGACAACCAGCATCGCCCGTTTGCCTGCCAGGGTGCCTTCGCCGTAGCGGTCGCCCCAGTGGCGGTCGCTTTGCTCCCCGACGCCGTAGGCAAAACCATTGGCGTAAACCCGGTCAATCCAGCCTTTCATAATGGCGGGCATCGAGAACCACCACAGCGGAAACTGGAAAATCACCGTATCCGCCCACAGCAGCTTCTCCTGTTCTGCAACAATATCCGCGCTTTGGGTTCCCTGTTCAAAGGCCTGCTTTGAATCGAGGGTCGAGCGCCAGAACTCGCCGACCGGCGGGGCGCTGCTGTCGTCAGCATCAAAGCCCGCTTTCCAGCGCATGGCGTAGAGATCGGAAACCTGCACCTCGTGGCCGGCATTGTGCAGATGCTGGACGGCAAAATCTTTTAGCGTGCCATTCAGGGAGCGCGGTTGCGGATGGGCGTAAATCAGCAGTACTTTCATGAGAATCACCTCTGAGTCATGGAGAGCTGCAGAGTAGGCGGCTGGCCGCTATAGTAGAAATTAATTACTTAAATCCCAGGTATAGCCGTGATTAATTTACATCGTCTGGATCTCAACCTGCTGCGCACCCTCGACGTGCTGCTGAGCGAGAATAACGTCACCCGAGCGGCGCAGCGGCTGAACCTGTCGCAGCCGTCGGTCAGCATCCAGCTGGCGCGCCTGCGGGAAATTTTTGCCGACCCGCTGCTGCTGCCCGGTCCGCGCGGGATGCTGCCCACCGCCCGCGCCGATGCGCTACGCGGGCCATTGCGTGATGCCCTGCAGGCGCTGGAGCTGGCTGTCGCTCCCGCCGACAGCTTCGACCCGCTGACGGCGGCGCAGACCTGGCGAATAGCGGCGACGGACTATATGGCCTCGGCGATCCTGCTGCCGGCGCTGAATATCCTGCGTCGCGCGTCTCCGTCGAGCCGGATGGCGGTCTTCGATCTTCAGCCTTCGCGCCTGGTACAGCAGGCGGAGCGCGACGAGGTCGATCTCTTCTTTCATACCCGCGACGGCGCCCCGGCGGAGCTGCATCAGCGGCTGCTGTTCAGCGAGCGCTACGTGCTGGCGGGCAGGGCGGGGCATCCGGCGCTAACGGCGTCGTTGAACCTGGCGCAGTTTTGCCTGCTGGATCAGGTTATGGTCTCTCCGGACGGCGGCGGCTTCAGCGCCGCGACCGATATCGCGCTGGCCAACCTTGGGCTTTCGCGGCGGGTTGTCCTCTCGGTGCCACATTTCCTGTTTATGCTGGAAACGCTGCGCAGCAGCGATCTGGTCGCCATGCTGCCGGAGCGGCTGCTGCGCGGGATAAGCGGGCTGACGGTTATCGAACCGCCGCTGGCAATTGCCGGGTTTGATATGCTGATGCTGTGGCACGAACGCTGGCATCGCGACCCGGCGCACCGCTGGCTGCGCCAGCAAATTGTGAGTTCACTGGAGGATTGAGCCATGTTAAGCGGATTGAATCACCTGACCCTGGCGGTCAGCAGCCTGGCGCCGAGCGTGGCGTTTTATCAGCAGCTGCTGGGAATGAGGCTGCACGCGCGATGGGATAGCGGCGCCTATCTCTCCTGCGGCGACCTGTGGCTGTGCCTGTCCCTCGATCCGCAGCGGCGCATTACTCCACCGGAGGAGAGCGACTACACCCACTACGCGTTTAGCGTCGCCGAAGCCGATTTCGCCGGGTTCAGCGCGCGTCTGGAAACGGCCGGCGTGGCGGTGTGGAAGGTGAACCGCAGCGAAGGGGCGTCGCACTACTTTCTCGACCCCGACGGGCACAAGCTGGAGCTGCACGTCGGCAGCCTCGCCCAGCGCCTGGCGGCGTGTCGCGAACAGCCGTATAAAGGGATGGTGTTTTTCGACGAGTGAATAGGGCATAACCTTTACAAAACAGCCCCTGGAAATGTGAGGCTTTTTCCAACATTGATCGTATACTTGCCTGATAATTGTCTATACGTTTTTGTATATACAATTGGGATAAATGCTATGCCAATGGAGTTTGAATGGGATGCAAACAAGGCAGCAAGCAATCTAAGAAAACATGGAATTCGGTTCGAGGAAGCGGTACTGGTTTTTGACGATCCGCAGCATCTTTCCCACCAGGATCGTTATGAAAACGGTGAGCATCGATGGCAAACCATCGGCCTTGTTCATGGAATTATCGTTATTCTTGTGGTGCATTCGGTCCGTTTTGAAAGCGGGGCTGAAGTGATTCGTATCATCAGCGCCCGGAAAGCGGACGGCAAAGAGAGGAGTCGTTATGAGCACAGTTAAATACAAGCGCGACAATCCGGCCGGGCTTAGCGCTCAGCGTGAAGACGAACTCAGAGCGCTGGCGAAGAAAGCGGATGGCGAAATTGATTACAGCGATATCCCCGCTTCAGGTGATGAACAGTGGCCGGACGCGGTGCGCGGTAAATTCTACCGACCGTTGAAAACCCAGGCCTCTGTCCGCATCGACGCTGATGTGATGGAGTGGCTTAAACGCCCGGGAAAAGGCTATCAAACCCGGCTGAACGCGATTCTGCGGGAAGCCATGCTGCGCGAGCAGAATAAGAAATTGTAACTATTCCCGACGTTCGGTGCGCGATAGAGATTGCCCCACTGGGGGCGCTTGCCGCGTCTTGTGGAGCGACGAGTCAGCAGGCGACCGGGAAAACCCGTAGCCCCGGTAAGCAAAGCGCCACCGGGGATTGAGCTTATGCCAGCTTAGGTTTTTGCCCGGCGATCGCGTCGATTAACACCTGTACCTGTTTCTGCTTGCGCGCCGACAGCTTGCTGACCTGGCGCAGAGAGGCGGTGAGTTCCGGCTCCGACTGCCTGGCGGTAATCACGATGCAGCCGTTCATCACCTTAAGATCCACTTCGGTGCCGGTGGCAAAACCCGCCTCCTCCAGCCACTGACCCTTCATGGTCAACGCCGGAATACGCTGGTAATCAGGATGACGCGTCGCATAGCTCACGGTTAAATGACGGTTATTTGTAGGGGAGACTTCAGGATCGGTGAATTCTGCAATAGAATGCGGGGTAGTCATGATGGCTATTCCTCTAGAAATAGTGATTGTGATAAGCAGGACGCCCGTGTTGCTGCACGGGCGTCCTGCGCTAAATAACACCTGTAAATCTAACCAGTAAATAAAAATAAAGCCAGCTGAAAATAGGCAATAATAAAGATGCTACTGGAAATATTTATTTGGTCATTAAATTGATGGGAAATATAAACCAGACCGGATAAGCGAAGCGCCATCCGGCAATAAAATTAACGCATCGTGTTAATATGATGCTGTTTAAAATTCTCCGCCTGCGCCAGCACGCCCATATACACATCATCGTTCGCCACCGGCGGAAACTTATGCTTATGCAGCAGCAGAATGAGTTCCACCTTCAGTTTCGCTTTAATATCATCGCGCTTGCTCCAATCCGGGTACTTCGACGTGTTATCGACCACCGCCTTCATCTCTTTCGCCAGCGCCAGCATCTTGTCTTCTTCAAAGGTGAACTGATACTTATCGCGCATATGTGCCCATTTCGGTTTTAATATCGATCGGCAAAGGTGTTACTGCATAGTACGCGGCTGAATTTATTCAGTTTGTCTTGTTCTTTAAGTAACTATAAATGTTGATGAGTCTGCTCAAAAACCTCGGGTGTACAATCGGAGGCAATGAGTTTGGTGAGCCCTGGAAGGTCATGTTGGGCTTGAGTAGATTCGTCATGAAACATGCCGTCTTGTCGCAGGCTGGCAACCCGGTTAGCACGTGTATACCAAAAACCATGATGGTTTTATCGCTAAACGCGACCAACAGTCTCACGATATCCTGACCCCTGCTCAGCATTGTTTTCATTATTTTTCT
Source organism: Klebsiella terrigena (assembly GCF_006539725.1). Lineage (GTDB taxonomy): Bacteria > Pseudomonadota > Gammaproteobacteria > Enterobacterales > Enterobacteriaceae > Klebsiella > Klebsiella terrigena. Next base: position 6,831 of record NZ_BJNO01000028.1, read on the forward strand.
GCGCGAAGTTCCTGAAGAAAGGGGCGAGTGATGGTGGATCTTGTACCATTTGACTGACTCCCTGATGCCCATAGTATTGATCATGGTTATATTTTATATCAAAAATCGAAATATATTCACTTAACCATTTATCAGGTATATGAAATAGCGCCAACTATATTTTTCCATTGATAGAGAAGGATTTTCAGGCAAAATGGTGAAGTGGATTTTATTGAGTCGTTATCATTATGAGGTGAACAACATGCGAGATTTTAATTCGGGCGACATTAAGGGCGATGTCACTATCAATGATCATTCAACTGAGAATAAATTTAAGCTATTAATTCATTGTGATAATGATGAATTACTTTCAGAAGAGCAGCATCGGTTAAAGGTTTTGACGAAGGAGAGGAAAAGAAAATCAACCCTCGCCTTAAAAATTTTGACCGGATGCGGTATTTTAATGCTCTTTGCCGGAGGGTGGTATTATATTCATGGTCAATGGGATCTGGTCTCTGGTTTGACCGGGTTCTCAGGCAGTTTGTTCAGTCTCGTGACTATTTGTCGCTCAGATGTACCAACTGCTTTTGAGAAAAGACAGCTAGATGCTTTACAGGAAATTAATCTCATTCTGAGAGAAAGGGATGTCAGATAGCTCGTATGACCATGGCCCTATGAGATTAGGGCCAAAAATTGAGCTTCACATGTAGGTTGAGACGAAGACCATGAATCAACATATTGGGTGAGAGCAGTGGCATATATGTTTTAGCTAATGAAGGGTGAGACATACGCAGTATTTGAGATAAAACCCGCAGGCGGCGCTTGCTGCGCCTTATCTGGACGAGGGGGTCCACAGCCCCGGTCAGCGCAGAGCCACCGGGGGGCAAGCCAGTTCGCTACGGCGAAAAACTCACTCCATTGCCGCCTTCACCGCGTCCCCCAGCTTCACCATCACCTCCCGGTGCTTATCGATTGGCGGCAGGGCGCAGTTGATCCTTAAGCAGTTGCGGTATTTACCTGAGGCTGAAAACAGCGAGCCCGGCGCGACCTGGATTTTCAGCTGGCACAGCTGCTTCGCGACGCAGACCATATCGACGTGCTCCGGCAGTTCGACCCACAGCATATAGCCGCCCTTCGGCCGGGTAACGCAGATGCCGCACGGGAAGTATTCCCGCAGCCAGCAGGTGTAAATTTCCATATTGCGCTGGTAGATCTGCCGCATCCGCCGCAGGTGGCGGTGGTAGTGGCCTTCGCGGATAAAGTTACAGGCGGCCAGCTGGGTGGAGGGCACGTTGGTGCCGCTGGCGGCGTATTTCATCTGCAGCAGGCGATCGTAGTAGCGGCCCGGCGCGATCCAGCCGATGCGCAGGCCCGGCGCGATAGTTTTGGTAAACGAGCTGCAGAGCATCACCCGGCCGTCGATATCCCACGAATGAATGGTGCGCGGGCGCGGGTAGTCGGTGGCCAGCTCGCCATAAATATCATCTTCGAAAATGACGATATCGTGGCGCTGGGCAAGAGTCAGCACCGCGCGCTTGCGGGCGTCAGGCATGATAAAGCCCTGCGGGTTATTGCAGTTCGGCACCAGGATAACGCCCTTGATCGGCCACTGCTCCAGCGCCAGCTCCAGGGCTTCGACGCTGATCCCGCTGTCCGGATCGGTGGGGATCTCAATGGCCTTCAGCCCCAAACCGCGCAGCAGCTGCATGGTGCCGTAATAGGACGGAGATTCGACGGCGACGATATCGCCGGGCTGGCACACCGAGAGCAGCGCCAGCGATAGCGCGCTGTGGCAGCCGCTGGTGATGATCAGATCGTCGGCGGTGAGCACCGAGCCGCCGTCGAGCATCAGGCGGGCGATTTGTTCGCGCAGCTCGCGGCGTCCGGCCAGCTCGTCGTAGTTCAGCACCTCGCTGAGATTGTGCTGGATAACCCGGCTCAGCTCGCGCCAGATGGGCTTCAGGCTCGGCTGGGTGACGTCAGGCGAGCCGCCGCCGAAAGGGATAATGCTTTTATCATTGCGCGCGTCGAGCATGGTCAGCACCTGATCCCACTGGGTGATTTCCACCGGGCGCTGGACCGGGCGCGACATCGGCGGTACCGGCGGCTGGGCTTTACGCGGGGCGACAAAGTAGCCGGAACGCGGCTGGGGGACGATCATCTGCTGCTGTTCAAGCGTCTGATAGGCCTGCTGCACGGTGCTGATGCTCACCCCGTGCTCCTGACTCAGGCTGCGAACCGAAGGCAGCTTCTCTCCGTGGCGATACAGCCCTTGCTCAATACGCTCCGCCAGCAGGCTGGCCAGATGTTGGTAACGCGTCATGCTGTATCCCTTATTGTCGCCATACAGATTGATAAACCAGTACAGATGGGCGGTGAAAATCCCACGCAGATACTGTTTTAGCCAATCTGTATGTTAAAGAAAAGAGTTTTTTGAATCTGTATTGTTTACCCTCAGATCCGCGAAGATAAAGCCTCTGGCAAGGTGAGGAGGTGGAGTATGGAATTTCATGAGAACCGCGTAAGACAGCCGTTTATTGGGTTTGTCCTGGCGGGCAGAGCGATCAAAAAATGGTGGCTGCGCAGGCAAACGCGCCGGGTTTTGCAGCGAATGAGCGACGAACAGCTGAAAGATGTCGGGCTGCGGCGGGATCAGCTCAATTAAAAAATGCGCTTGTCCCCGGACTGTGGCACAAGCGTGCTGTCCGGGCGACCGGCCTGCTCCCCGCAGGCTGCGAGCTGTCCCCGTCGAGGCCAGCAGTCTGCCTGGTCCGGCGCGGGCGGGAAGCTGGCGTCACTCGGGATGGTTACATTCACCGTATTTATCAATTAATGCTTCTTCTCCCTTCGTTTCTTGATACTTACCCTGATAAGTATTATTTTCCTCACAGCGACAAGCCCGGCCACCAGGGCTATTTTGCTTGTCATTTTGAACCCGGGCTGTGCTCGACAAAATACGAAAGTATTTTGCACGCCCTTCAGGGCGGCCCGGAGGGTGAGCGTAGCGAGTCACTCCTTACGTACTAACTGTACGTTCCGGTTTCTCCGCGCTGTCCGCGTTCAAACTGCCCGCGCCAACAACGCCTGGTGGGATTGGCGCTAAATGAGGAAAGAAAGATGACCGAAGACGAACTGTTTGCCCGCCGTCCGATGGGGATGCGCATGGCAATGGTGGTACGCCAGTGGCGTGCGACTATCGACGCCGCTCTCAACGATACCGGTATGACCCAGTCAAGCTGGACGGTGCTGATGCAGCTACATCAGCTGGGGTGCAACGTCTCGGTTAGCGAACTGGCGGAGGTGCAGGGCATTGAACTGCCGCCGCTGATGCGCACCCTTACTCAGCTGGAAAAGCAGGGCTATCTGCTGCGTTCCACATCGCCTTATGACAAACGCATACGCCTGCTGACGCTGACGGCGGAAGGCCTGACGAAACTGGAGGATCTGAATCGCGTGATTGAAACTTATCAATCCCGTGTCACGCGGACCATCCCGGAAGCAGACCTCGCCACCTTCAGCACCACCTTAAATCAAATCGCCTGCAATTTGCGGACAATCCGCGAAGAAGATAACAAGATCTAAAAAACTATGATGACGCCAGAACAAAAATTTGCCCGCTGGGTAAGGGTGAGCATTGCCGCTTTCCTGGCGATCTTCGCCTGGTTTATCGTTGCCGATATCTGGATCCCGCTCACGCCGGACTCCACGGTGATGCGCGTGGTGACGCCGGTATCGCCGCGGGTTTCCGGCTATGTCGCACAGGTCCACGTGCACAACAACAGCCAGGTGAAGAAAGGGGATCTGCTCTACGAGCTGGACCCAACGCCGTTTAGCAATAAAGTGCAGGCTGCGCAAATCGCCTTTGAGCAGGCGAAGCTGAGCAACCAGCAGCTGGACGCGCAGATCGCCGCCGCGCGCGCCAACCTGCGTACCGCGCAGTTCACCGCCCGTAACGACAAAGTTACGCTCGATCGCTATCAGCGCCTGAGCACAATGCAGAACGTCTCGCAGTCGGATCTGGATAAGGTGCGCACCACCTGGCAGACCAGCGAGCAGTCGGTCAGCGCGCTCAACGCCAGCATCCAGAATCTGCTGATCCAGCGCGGCGAACGCGACGATGCGCACAACGTGACGCTGCAAAAATACCGCAACGCGCTGGAGGAGGCGCAGCTGAACCTCGCGTGGAGCAGGATCTACGCCGAAACCGACGGCATGGTCAGCAACCTTCAGCTTAGCCCCGGCCTGTATGCCACCGCCGCCACGCCGCTGCTGGCGCTGGTGAGCAACCATACGGATATCGTCGCCGATTTTCGCGAGAAGAGCCTGCGCCATACCGGCGTGAATACCGACGCCGCGGTGGTCTTTGATGCGCTGCCGGGCAAAGTTTACCCGGCGCACGTCACCAGCAGCGACGCCGGGATTTTGGCCGGCCAGGAGCAGGTTAACGGCCAGCTGTCGCAGCCGGAGCAGTCCACGCGCTGGGTACGTGACGCCCAGCGGATGCGCATTCACGTCGAGCTTGACGAGCCGCTCGACAAACCGCTGCCGACCGGCGCCCGCGCGACGGTACAGCTGTACAACAGCGACGGTCCGTTTGCCCGCACCTTTGCTGGCGTGCAGATCCATCTGGTGAGCCTGCTGCACTATGTCTATTAATACGCTGGCCCGGGTTTTTACGCCGCACGGCAATATCGTCTATACGGCGAATGATTTTCGCCAGACGCTGCGCATCGCCGTCGCCGGAACCGTCGCCCTGAGCATTTCAACCTTCTATGACGTGCAGTACGGGGTTTTCTTCGTGGTCTATCCGCTGATGCTGCTGTCGCTGGTGCCGGTGTTTAACCGCCACGTCGCGCGGCAGTTTATCTTCAGCGCCGCGGTAAACTGCGTGGAAATGGTGCTGATCGTCGGCTATCTGTCGCAGTGGCCGGTGATTATGACGCTGGTGGTCTTCGGCCTCTACGTGATGCGCTTTCGTTTTATGAGCCAGGGGCCGCTGTTTCTGCTGGGCTCGATGGGCGTGGTCTGTCAAAGCACGATGCTCAACTTTATGAGCTATCCCACCAGCAACTGGCATACGCTGATGTTTTCCAATATCGAAGCCTGCGTGATGGCGGTGGCCCTCAGCGCGCTGCTGAACTATCTGATCCCGGACGTTGAGCCGCGCCAGCCGCCGCCGCGGATTGAGAAGGATGCCGCCCGTATTCGCCATGAATCGCTGCTTTCCGGCAGCGTTGCGACAATGATTTTCGTCGTTTTCCAGATCTGCGATCTCAGCGATTCGCTGTCAGCGCTGATGGCCGGGATCCTGATCCTCTTCCCGATGCACTACCGCGGCGCGGTGATCAGCTCCATCTGGCGCGTGGTGGGCGTGGTGCTGGCCTGTCTCTACATTCTGGTGGTGCAGCTGCTTATTTATGATTTCAGCAACCATATGGTGCTGATGATGCCGCTGATCGCGCTCGGCCTGGCCTTCAGCGCGCGCCTCCACGTGATGGAGAAAGTCGGGGCCGGCGTGGGCTTCGCCAGCATCACCACCATCGGCATCATGTTTGGTCAGAACCTGCACCCGGATCAGGACCTGATCTTCAGCGATCTGTACCGGATAAGCTCGGTCACTATCTCGCTTATCGTCACCCTGACGCTGGTGTTTCTCGTCCACCGCATCCTGAACTGCTTTGCGCCGACGCGGTTCATTATTAGCGAATAGGATCAGGCAGGGAAGGTGGCGATGCAGCGCCACTCTTCGGCGACGTAGCGATAAATCGCCTCCGTGGCGCCGGGAATGACCCACCGCTGCTCCTCTCCCGGCAGGCAGCGAAGAGAGATGCACAGGCCGCAGCCGCCGCGCAGCTGGCGCGGGATATCCTTCACCTGGAAGGCGATCCCCGCCGCCTGCAGGGCCTTGCGGGTGCGTACGACCCCCGGCGTCGAGTGAAATAAAAACAGATACTCCGTCATCTGCGGCGCCTCTGGCGCAGGCCTATCAGCGCCGCGCCAACCGCGCCGGCAAACTGGGCATCGGGATGGGTGTGCACCGCGATCCCGGCGTGGCCTTCGAGCATGCGCGCAAAGGCCGCGCAGCGGCTGACGCCGCCGGTAAACAGCAGCGGTCCCTGGGCTGAAAGCCGGGCGATAAAGTTGGCGCTGCGGCGGGCCATGGCGTTGATCACGCCGGCCAGAATCGCTTCCGGCGCGACGCCCGCCGAGCGCAGGCTAATCACTTCGGATTCGGCAAATACCGTGCACATGCTGGTGATCGCGTGTGGCTCGACGCCTTCGGTGATGCTATCCAGCTGCGCGACGCTGGCGCCAAGGGTGCGCGAGATAACCTCCAGAAAGCGCCCGGTGCCCGCCGCGCATTTATCGTTCATCAGGAAGTCGGTGAGATTGCCGTCTTCATCGAGCTGGATGACCTTGCTATCCTGGCCGCCAATATCGATAACCATGCGGGTGGCGGGTGCCAGAAGACGCGCGCCGAGGCCGTGGCAGGAGATCTCCGTCACCTGCTTATCGGCAAAATCCACCAGCTGGCGGCCGTAGCCGGTTAAGGTTAAAAATGGCCGCTCGCTAAGTCCGGCGCTAAGGGTTTGCCACGCCTCGTTGATGGCGTCGGCCGGGCGAAAGGGCGTCGGGCAGAGAAAGCGTCGCTGGATAACGCCCTCTTTCAGCAGGATGCCCTTCGTGGCGGTGGATCCGGAATCAATACCTACCGTAAAAGTCACGCGTGCTCCTTACAGCATCTCAATGAAGGCCGCGACGCGGGTGCTGAGCTGGCCGATGTCCGCCGTCGAATAGTCGGTCTCAATCGCGATGTAGGGGAGGTTGTGCCGCTGGCGAACGTGGCGCTTAATCGCCATCGATTCAACCGCATAGGTATGACAGGCCTGCAGGATGACGTCCACCACGCCGTCGGCCTGATACTCGTCAACCATCTGGCTAAGCAGGGTTAAGCGCTGGTCGTTTGGCGAGATGCACGAGCAGCCGATGGCGAGATACTTATCGGTCAGCGCATCGTAAACGTCGCCCGTCTCCTCCACGCAGCGCTCGGTGGCCTTGGCGCCGGTGCAGTTTTCAAAGCCCACCACCCAGCCGCCGTTCTCTTCAATGGCGCGCACGACTTTTTCCGCCGCGCCGCCAATCGGGCAGCCGGTGATCAGAATGCGCGGACGAGCCGCCAGCCGCTGACCATCCTGCCACTGCTGGCGCACGCGATCGGCCATATCGTCGAGCTCGTCGCTTAGCGCGGCTTTATCAAAGCGGAAGGTCGCGCCGTACACCACTTTCAGAATATCGCTGCCGCTGAGGGCGGGAGGATTGAGCTGCCCGACGCGATAGAAGTTCGCCAGCGCCCGCCGCTCGCGGTTCTTAAGGCGCACGGCGTCGCGCAGCGCGGCTTCGCTGATTGTGCGGCCAAAGCGCTCCTCGACCGCCCGCTGCAGGCGCAGGATCTCGGCTTTCCACAGCGCGCGGGAGGCATCGTCGTTGGCGCTGTTCGGCAGCTGCATTACGTGAACCGGCTTGAATTCGGCCATGTACTCATACATTTTCTTTTTGCCGTCGCAGGTGGTTTCACCCACTACCAGGTCGGAAAAATAGAAGTAGGGGCATTTATCCGTTTTGCCAAACCCGTAGCTGCTTTTAATCAGCGGGCAGAGATTACGCGGCAGATCTTTTTCCGCCTCTTCGATGGTTTCATCCGAGGTTGAGCACAGCGAGACGACGACGGCGCCTGCCGCCATCGGGATCTCCTGGGGCATAAACGTGCAGTAGGTTCCGACCAGGGGGATATTTTGCTCTTTCAGGTCCATCACCGTGAGAAAGCCCTTCTGGCGGGCCTCGGAGAACTGGTCAAAAATGGCGGGTAGATCGGTAATTAGCGACATGGTTTTCCTTCCCCGTACACGGGAGATAATGAAAGAGTCGCATTATAACCATGTCAATAGTGTGTGTTTATTGATCTCCCGCCGATGTCGGCCTATTGCGGGGCAACATCAGAACACTTTCTTTGCGTCCATCTCTTCCTGGATCCGCTCGCTGTAGGCCACGTGGGTGCGAATGGCTTCCTCAATCCCGGCGTTATAAAACAGGGGGCCCAGCTGTTCGGCGATAAAATCCACGAAGAACTCGGCATCAAACTGCTCAAGCTCAAGGTCAAAATTTCTTTCGCAGTAGGTACATAGCTTTTCGCGAAGCTGCTCGCGCTCGCCGGGGCTCAGATTGATTTCAGCCATTTTTACTCCTTAAAAAGTGCTCTGGATCCGCGGCAAGCTCGGCGGGGGATCCCACGATCCGACGCCGGTAACGGGCCTGGCTCTGCCGCCAGAAAGTCGATAAACGATCCTACCTTAGGATTGCCGTATTTGCCGGGAAAATAGAGCGCATGCGTTTCACTGGCGATTCGTCTCAGGCAGCATTCGCGCTGCTGGCTTTACCCCTATCGGCTAAGCGCGGGCCGCTTAGCGTAAAAACAGCGACGGGACCTGCGAGAGCAGCCACAGCAGCAGGCCGATAGTGCCCCCGACCAGGGTACCGTTAATGCGGATAAACTGCAGATCCTTACCGATATTCAGCTCGATCTGCCGCGACATATCGCGGGAATCCCAGCTCTTCACCGTATCGCTAATATGACGGGTCAGGAAGGTGGCAAACTCCGGCGCCACCCGGTGCGCCGCCTGCTCCAGATGCTCATTCAGCGACTCGCGAAGGGCGTCATCGTGGAGCAGCGTTTCCCCAAACCACTGCCCGGCCTCGGCGATCCGCTGCTTGATCCGCGAATCGTCGCTATTAACGTCATTTTTAATCCATCCGCGCAGGTCGGCCCACACCTCGCCGAGATAGCGGTTAAACGTCTCGTCGTTTTTCAGATAGGCCTTCATGTTGTCCGCTTTTTCCGCCATCAGCGGATCGGTTTTCAGGCTATCGATCAGCTTCTGCGCCGCGCGATCGAAGGCCTGGCGGATCTGATGGGTGCGATCCTGGCTCACCTCGTCAAGAAGCGTATTCACCGCATCGGTGACCATTTCGGCGCTGTGCTCGCCCAGCCATTCGGTGGGGAGAATTTTGGCCTTGAGCGGATGTTCGGTCTCCAGCCAGCGGATGATGCCGCGGGCAATAAAGGCGCGGGAGCTGTCGCGTTGCAGCAGGGCGATAAGCTGGCTGATAAGGGAATCCAGCAGCTTCTGGTGTCGGTTATCGCGGGTTAGCCCTTCAAGCATCATAGCGCTGGTTTGCGTCAGGTCGACCTTATCGATGGCCTTGTGCACCGCACGGCGCAGCAGGCGCTGAATGCGCGCATCGTCGGTGAGCTCGAGGAAGCCGCTCATCACCTGCAGCAGATGCTGGCCCACCCGCCGGGCGTTCTCCGGCTGGCTAAACCAGTTGCCGAGCATCAGCGCCGGCTCGTAGCGGCGGATCAGCGCCACCAGCGAGGGGGTGTCGAGGAATTTTTCCTGCACGAAAAAGCCGAGATTATCGGCAATTCGGTCCTTATTACGCGGGATAATCGCCGTATGTCGGGAGACGAACGGCAGCGGAATGCGGCGAAACAGCGCCACTACCGCAAACCAGTCCGCCAGCGCGCCGACCATCGCCGCTTCGGAGATAGCCTTCAGCGCGCTGACCCACGGCGTCGGCGGCAGCAGCAGGGTAGCGACAAAAATCGCGGCCGCCACGAGCAGCAGCGATAGGGCCAGCAGTTTGGCCCGTTTTAGTTCAGCAAGTTTTTCCATAGTCTTAAGCATATAACCTGACGGCTAACTCATGCAAAAACTGCCAGATAATCCAGCCGCCAAAGCCCATCAGTACCGCGCCCGCCGCCCGTTCAACCCGCCAGATGACGGCGCCAAGGCGGCGCTGAACCTGCGGCAGGGCGATCAGCGAGACCAGCAGTAAATCCCACAGCAGCACGACGCTGGTCATCCAGACACCGCTGGTTATCTGCTGGGCGAGGGTCACCTGCGGGCCAAGCAGGGAGGTCATCAGCGCGAGATAAAACAGGGCATTTTTGGGGTTAAGCAGCGCCGAGGCCAGCCCCAGCAGCAGCTGTCTGGCAAGCGAAGGGCGGAGGGCTGCCGCCGCTTCCAGGGGGAATGCGCCGGGCCGGCTCCGCCACAGCTGGCCGCCGAGCCACAGCAGCCAGGCCGCCCCCAGCAGCGCGATTGCGCTAAACAGCAGCGGGGCGTGACGCACCATGCTCCAGCCGACGATGGCGACGGCAATATACAGCCCGTTACCCAGCGCGATGCCGATGCACAGGCCGGCGCTACCGCGCAGGCGATAGCGGATGGCGTAGCCCATCAGGAGAAAGAAATCTGGCCCGGGGCTCAGCAGGGCAACGAAGTGGGAGAGCGCCAGCGCCGGAAACGCGGGCGGGAAAAGCGAAGTAAGCATGTCCATAGTGACCTCGGAATAAATCTGAGATCACCCTACGCAAGGCTCGGCGCTAATTATTGTCTGATATTGATCGGCCAAGCGCGTACTGGCGCGGCGTGGCGGCGGTGTAGCTGACGAAGGTTTTATGGAAGTGGCTCTGATCGGCAAATCCGGCCTGATAGCCGACGTCGGCTATCTCATCCCCGGCGCGCAGGCGGCGCCTGGCGTACTCGATCCGCGCCATATTGATAAAGCTGGCTGGCGTCAGGCCGGTATCCTGCTTAAAGGTGCGGATCAGAGTCTCTTTGCGCAGCGCAAATTCGTCGGCCAGCGCATCCAGCGAAAGCGGTACCGGCAGGCTTGCGGTCACCCTGTCGAGCAGCCGTTCGCTGCTGCCGTGAAGGCGTTCCGGCGGCATCGGGCATAGCGGCAGCTCCCGCAGCAGCCGCGCGATGGCGGCGGGTAGCTCGGCAGTCCGCTGCTGCTGCGTCAGCTGAACGATATGCTGATACTGAAGAAAAAGATCGGCGCCGCGCAGCATCGGCTGTGGCGCGGCAAGCCGCACGGCGCCGGACAGGGCAGGAAGCTGTGCCAGGCACCAGTCAACGTCGAGATAGAGCATGTGGTAGCTGCGCGGCCGTCCCGCAAGGGGATTACAGCTGTGCGGCGCGCCGGGCGGGATCGCTATCAGGTCACCGGGTTGCAGCAGGTACTCTCGTCCCTCGCAGATACAGCGCGTTTCCCCCTCAATAATGGCCCCCAGCGAAAGCTGCGGGTGGCTGTGACGTTTATACGCCCGGCGGCTGCCCCAGGTGCTGCGCAGCTCCAGCCAGGGAAGCGCGGCGTCGCGCCAGAAGGTTTGCGGGATATCGCGAGTGTGGTTCACAAAAGTTCCTGTAGCGAAAGGATTATGGATTTATAGCACGCCCACCGGCGGCTGTCTCCGGCGGGAGTTTTGCGAGCGGGCAGGCGAAAAAATGTCGTTATTACCTCTGGATAAAAATATCCTCCGTCCCGGCACGCAAAGAGATAAACGGCGGCGTGCGGGCTGGGTGACCGGCGGGTAGAGTCGCTTTAGTACTCCTCCGCGCAGGCTGATTGCAATGGAAAAAAGCCCGACGTCGACGCCGCATGATGCGGTTTTCAAAAAGTTTCTCCGGCACGCGGATACCGCGCGGGATTTCCTGGACATCCACCTGCCGTCCTCGCTACGCCCGCTCTGCGACCTGGAGACGCTGCGGCTGGAATCAGCAAGTTTTATTGAGGAGGACCTGCGTGCCTGCTACTCCGATGTGCTTTGGTCGCTGAAAACCACCGCCGGTGAAGGCTATATTTACGTTGTTATTGAGCACCAAAGTTCGCCGGATGCCCATATGGCCTTCAGGCTGATGCGCTATGCCATTGCGGCGATGCAGCGCCATCTGGATGCTGGCCACAAGCGCCTGCCGCTGGTAGTGCCCATGCTGTTCTATCACGGTATTGCCACGCCTTACCCTTACTCGCTGTGCTGGCTGGATGGCTTTACCCATCCGGCGCATGCCCGCAGGTTATATGCGACCGCTTTTCCGCTGGTGGATATTACGGTGATCCCGGATGACGAAATCGTCCAGCACCGACGCGTAGCGTTGCTGGAGTTCATGCAAAAGCATGTCCGCCAGCGCGATTTGACGAAGCTGGTCGAACAGATTATCGCCATTTTGGTTAAGGAATACACTAATGACAGCCAGCTAAAAACGCTGTTTAATTACCTGGTATATTCCGGCGATGCCCCCCGTTTTGGCAGGTTTATTCGTGAGCTTGCCCGGCGGGCACCGCAACATCATAAGGAGAGGCTGATGACGATTGCGGAAAGAATAAGGGAAGTCTGGCGTAGAAAAGGTCGGCTTGAAGGGCGGCGAGCCGAAGGGCTGCGCATTGCCCGTACCATGCTGGCGAACGGCATCGCTCTGGAGACGGTGCTGCGCATCACCGGTCTATCAGAAGAAGAGGTTACCGCCGCGAAGCATTGATTGTGTCGCGGCACGGCTTTATTAGGTGGCATAGCCGCGATGATTCATTTCTCTTAATCCCGCTCTGCGCCGGATATCACCTGACGATCTCCGGCCGGAATCCTCCGTAAATACCTAACTTTACCTTTACGTCCAGCTATCTCTACTAACCTTAATGTCCTGAGCGGTATTTATGACTGCATTAATGACGATACTAAGGAGACATACGACATGGCCTATCAGACGGTGAATCCTGCAAATAATCGGCTTATTAAAGAGTACGCCCCGCACAGCGATGCTGACGTGGAGGCGGCGCTGCAGAAAGCGGATGCGCTCTACCACTCCGCATGGTCGAAGGGCGATATTGCCCAGCGCTTACCTATCCTGCACAGGCTGGCGGACCTTATCGATAGCCGGGTTGAGGAGCTGGCGAAAATTGCCAGCCAGGAGATGGGCAAGCTCATCGGCCAAAGCCGCGGCGAGGTGAAGCTCTGCGCGCAGATCGCCCGCTATTACGCCGATAACGCCGAGCGCTTTCTCGCCCCGGTGAAGTATCCCTCTGAGCTCGGCGAGGCGTGGGTTGAACACCATCCGATCGGCGTGCTGATGGCGGTGGAGCCGTGGAACTTCCCCTATTACCAGCTGATGCGCGTGCTGGCACCGAACCTGGCGGCGGGGAATCCGGTTCTCGCCAAGCACGCCAGCATCGTTCCACACTGCGCCGAAACCTTCGCTCATCTGGTGCGAGAGGCCGGCGCGCCGGAGGGGGCGTGGACCAATCTGTTTATCTCCCAGGATCAGGTGGCGAAGATTATTGCCGACGATCGCGTGCGTGGAGTGGCGTTAACCGGCTCGGAAAAAGCGGGTGGCGTCGTGGCGGCGCAGGCGGCGAAGCACATTAAGAAATCGACCCTTGAGCTGGGCGGCAACGATGTCTTTGTGGTGCTGGATGATGCCAGCCTCGACAAGGCGGTGAAGACTGGCGTACAGGCGCGGCTCAACAATGCCGGTCAGGTTTGTACCGCGGCGAAGCGTTTTATCCTGCATGAAAAAATCGCCGAGCGCTTCCTGAGCCAGTTTACCGAGGCGTTCCGTCAGGTGAAGATCGGCGATCCGCTGGATGAGAGCACCACGCTGGGGCCGCTTTCTTCCAAAGATGCCCTGGAGACACTGACCAAACAGGTGGATGAGGCGGTGAAGCATGGTGCCAGGCTGCATCTTGGCGGCAAGCCGGCACAGTGCGAGGGCAACTATTTTTCACCGACCATTCTGACCGGCATCACCCGCGATAATCCGGCGTACTTTGAAGAGTTCTTCGGCCCGGTGGCGCAAATTTATGTGGTGAAGGATGACGATGAGGCGATCCGCCTGGCGAACGATTCGCACTACGGGCTCGGCGGCGCGATATTCAGCCAGGATACCGAGCGGGCGAAACGGATGGCATCTCGAATTGAGACTGGGATGGTCTATATCAACTGGCTGACCGATACCGCGCCGGAGCTGCCGTTTGGCGGCGTGAAGCGCTCCGGTTTTGGCCGCGAGCTGGCGGATCTGGGGATTCGAGAGTTTGTGAACCAGAAGCTGGTGGTGATCCGTCGCTAAGTTAGGATGCAAAAAGAAAAACCTGCCGTCCGGCAGGTTTTTTTTGCGCCTATTGGGACGATCGGAAGGTAACTCCATCGCCAACACCGGTGCCATCAATCAGTCTCTTTGTTTAGAGTTTTATTGATATTTGATTAATTGATATACATCAACTTAGATCTTATTTAATGCGGGTTGTATGTTTTTAGAATGATCTATTAAGAGTTATGCGAAACGAAAATTTTTATGCGGAATATAAACGATTAACTGTCAAATTAGTACTGTGAAAATGATATTTGCAAGTGTGAACGTTTATTGTGTAAGTTGGCGTGATGAGGTTTTGTATATTAAAAAATGCTTGTGGCTATGTAAAAATGGTCGACATCATAAGATGTGTTATTCTTAAAAATAATAATTGTGTCTACTTCAATATATTTTATGGTATGTATCATGCTCCAGTTAATATTACAGGTAACTATAGCTGATGAAACTGGAATGGATGATCTTATGTCATTTGGTCAATGCCAAACTGTGTATTCATCGAAGCGAAAAATGTAACCCTTTAAATAGTTCAGTATTAAATGATGAGTCTGGTGTGGAGGATAATATTTCTATTACTGAGCATGTGCGGTAAAAGCAGGGGGGCGGGATGGTCAGAACATATTGAAAATATGAGGGAGACATCATGGAAACAGGAAGTAGTGAAAAAATAGCGGACAGGATTTCGAATATTTTCCTGTCTCCAGATACCATAGCGGGACTGATAAATGGCGCTTTAACTGTACCTCTCGATCTTGCATACCTTGCCCGCGGTTTTTTTGATACCGATAATCGATTTGCCTACCAGACACAACGGATCAGAATGGCACAGGCTATTCATAATGACATTCTTAACTATGACCACATCATCAATGCCGTAGAGCTTATCTTCGAAAAATTTAATAAATACCTGACTATTCACCAACAAGATGCCGTGTATCGAGCCGTTGTTTCATCCATTGCAGGTCGATTCCTGGCAGCGAAAATTACCTCTACTATTGCTGGTGCCGTTCTCGCACGCCTTTCATTTGTCAGCGCTAAAAGTGGGGCAAGAGCCTCCGGTCAAATAGCTATGCTATTGCTCATTGGTGGAATGAGTGAGCGCTCGATTAGGACTTCTGAAAATCTTGCCAATGAAGCCCCAGAAGTGTACGAGATACTGCGTCCACACGATTACGACCTGATATATTTCCTCATTGAACCTGCCGTCAAACCTTTCGTGGATGCGATTCACATTGCCGTTACCCGCGGACAGCCCGAATTTAAAAAAATAATAAATATGGTTGGAGAGAAACTACATGTCCTTCAATAAGGTATCACGCGACTTGTTAGACATGCTGCTGTTTGCCATCGTAAATATCTGGGACGTTGTCCAGTCAGTAATTTTTATCGGTGGCTTTATTGTTTGCATCATGCTGCCAGTGGTGTGGCCGATGAAATTTGTCTATATGACCGTATGGTTCATTACTGCCTGGGCCATATCAAAGCTCGTCGATCGTTTAGACGAGTATCGTAAAAAAGGTAAAAATATAAATTAAGGATATCGCATGTCAAATCCAGCCTATTTGTGGTTTATCGATGAAAATGGATCTCCAATTGTTGGAGGTTCCATGGTACTCGGGCGTGAAGGTTCAATTGAGGTAAAATCGCTCTCTCATCACCTGACTATTCCGACTGACCGTAACACGGGGAAGTTAACCGGTACGCGTATTCACACCCCAATACTGATACAAAAAGAGTTCGACCGCACTACACCTTTGTTGGCTCGGGCTATCTGCAGAGGAGTTACGCTCAAGTCGGCTGAGATAAAGATGTATCGTACTAACGAGGCAGGGTTTGAGGTCGAGTATTTCAACATGCTTTTAGAAAATGTAAAGGTAACAGGCTTCACTCCAGGTCTGCATCCGGAACACATCTGGAAAATATTGAAATGCGTTATGAAACCATCCAGTGGAAGTATACGGATGGGAACATCATCTTTAAAGATGGCTGGAACGAGCGAGCCACTGCCTAACGGGATACTGGCTATCATAGACTCGAACTTCCGGGTCTTGTTGATCTCTTAGAGTTGAACTGGATATCTCAGTAGGACGCACTTTAGATACAGCATCAATAGCGGGCGGATCTGGGGATTCGAGAGTTTGTGAACCAGAAGCTGGTGGTGCTCCGTCGCTAAGTTAGGATGAAAAAAAACCTGCCGTCCGGCAGGTTTTTTTGCGCTTCTATCGGGGTTATTAGAAGGTAACACCGCCGCCAACATAGGCGCCATCGATCAGGGTATGGTTCGGACGGCCGTCTTTGCCGTCGACGCTCACGTGGCGGTAGCCCACTTTAAGCGTCACCGGGGTAATTGGGCTCCAGCTCACGCCGCCGTTGGCTTCAACGTAGTTTTTCACGCTGTTGTTCAGGCCTTCCGGTGCGGCATAGCCTTCACCGAATACGTGGATACTGTCGGTCAGCGCAACGTTAACGCCGCCACCGATTGGGAACGCCACGCCGTTATCGCCTTTTTTCGGCCCAAGATAGATGGCTTTTGCGCCGGCATTGAACATCACCGGGCCAACTTCCAGGTTATAACCCGCGCCAACGCCGCCGGTCTGAGTACCGTCGTCGGTATTTTTGAGCCAGTTGCTTTCGGCATAAACACCGGACGAGGATTTACCCAGTTCCATATTGAGGTTGGTAAAGTTTTTCCCCTGTTCGACGGTAAAGCCCATCGCCATTGCTGAGCCGGAAACGGCGGTCAGAGCAGAAAGGATAAGGATATTGAGCTTTTTCATGGTTTATGCCTCGTCATTAAATTAATCTGAGGACACCCTAACAAGCGACGTTTACGACTGCAAATGTGATGGCTGTCGCGGTTTTATGCTGGGGTTGTTATTAAAACCCTCTATTGATGTTGTTGATTAGTTGATTTATCGCAGCGTCAATGATTAACGTTTTGGTGTTTAGACTAAGTTTAATTTTTTTCCTAAACATCAGTTGAACGAGGCGGGAGATATTGATTGGCGCTGAACTAATTCGCTTTCTAATAATCCCCTAAAATGTTTCCATAGTAACAAGTAAAAACTTAAATTTACATTTTTGTGATTAAAAATGACTCAGCAATACCTTTAAACAGTTTCCGCCATTGAGGTATGGCGCATAGTGATGAGCCTTATTGATGTGAAGAAACGGCATCCGGCTAATGCCTTTACTGTTGTCGTGACAGTTTATCTTATCTCTTTATTATTTAACGTTCTGGTCATTATTAAATTGATGGTATGAATATGTCCTACCTAATGTGCTGGTGCATGAGAAATCTAAAACAAATCATGTAATAATCTTGTAATTGTTGCGTTATTTAAACTGCATTTTTATCTGCTTAATATCCGATCGCGATCGCAAGCCTATCACTAAATAGACGTTTACCCGAAAATATAGAGTGTTTAAACTTTGTTCATGGAGTTAGCGATCGCAAGGAACGGCTATGTACTATCGAAGTGAAGTTATCAGTTATTTACAGGCTAACAGAATCCTCGCATTGAAGCTTGACCATGCATTAACGGGCGTCGGAAGGACGGTATCAGAACAGATTAAATTGACGGGCGCGGGCGCTAAACGCGCGCTGTATTACGCATCCTGCTTTACAGATGAATATCAGGACGTATGTCAGCGGCAGAAAAATGAAGATCTCAGATTCAAGCAAGGTGTTTTTCATCTTATTGAAAGGGGAGGGGTTATTTATGACATGCTAAATATATACTATGATGAAATATTTAAGTACAAAACATTCACTCAAATAGAGTACATCAAAAAAATTCTAATGGCAGCTAATGTTCATATTGCTGCCAGTTCCCTTACCAATGCTGGGTTTGCTTTAGCAGTTGCCGCCTCTGTTGCTATGGGCTTGAATGTAAGTCTTGATATGAGTGCTTTGTCAGGCCGCTGGGCTAACAGGGGAATCATAGCAATGGGCGCGTATGGAATTGTTCAGAAAGCAGCTGACAGCGCTTATCGCCTCCACATTATATATCCCGCATTGTACGATGCACTATACGTGAAAGAACTGGAGATGATGTATTTCCTGATAGAACCATTGTTTGAGAGAACTGGGGCGCTTAAGGCCCAATGGGCATCGGACGGCGACATTGCAGATATAATCATCAGAATGATTAGATAATGATAATCAATATTATCAGAAGGTTTTTCAGATGACTATTTCGTTCCTCAGTTTCTCTACATTGCCCTGCGTTACTGATTTTTGTATTTGCAATTGTCTTTTTTCATTTTTTTCCTGATGGCCCCATTTGGCCCGTAGGTTTGTTCGCTATATTCATAATCTATATATTTGCGCGCTATGTGAAATGGTAAGAATAGTCAGGTGAATATGTAAGCACTTATTCATTAGCATATTATCTACATTGTCTTTGTTATCGTCAGCATTAGTTGATTGTTATGATGAATTATATAAAGAGGTTTTTAAAATGGCAGTGTCGAATTTTATTTTCAATGTATGGGCCTACATGGCTAACTATCATATTTGCATTGATTCAAGAGTATTTCTTTCCTTCCAGTCCAGTGTGGCCAATAGGTTTATTCTTTGTATTTATGATGATTATATTTGGACGCTACGTGAAATGGTAGCACCAAAAATAAAATTTTTATCAAATTAACTTATACCCTAATTATTTCGAGCCGCAGACACGCGGCGGCGCGGCGGCCCGTAAGGACGAAGCATCATGGATGCGCCGAGTCGCAAAGCCAGCGCGGATGCGGCTTGAAGTATGACGAGTATATAAGGAAATGAAATATGTCTACTCCCGCACACCTGTGGCTTGAGGATGAAAACGGTTCTCCAATTGTTGGCGGTTGTTTAATGCCTCTGCGCTTAGGCTCCATCGAATTAAAATCATTCTCGCACGGCGTCACCATTCCCGTTGATACAAACCGGGGCAAGCTTACCGGTATGCGCATTCATCGGCCGATCGTCGTCGTGAAAGAGTTCGACCGGACGACGCCCGTTCTTTATCGCGCCGTGTGCGAGGGGCGGACCCTGAAAAAAGCCATTATCAGAATGTACCGTATTATGGCATCAGGCATTGAGGCTGAATATTTCAATATCATCCTCGAAAACGTCAAAATCACCACGGTTTCGCCGTACCTTTCCCCCAACGGCCTGAGCAGCACCCACCTTGAAACGCTCGAATTACGCTATGAGGCCATAACCTGGAAGTACAGCGAAGGAAACGTTATTTATCGTGATACCTGGAATGAGTTCTGCACTTCCTGATGCCTTCACGCTAGCCCTCTTCCAGGGTAAGAGGGCTAGCATGTAAATCGTTACTTCCGCAATCCGGCAAATGCCGCCCGAATCTCCTCTTCCGGCAGGTTAATGCCGATAAACACCAGCGTGCTGTGCGGCTGGTCGTCGCCCCAGGGGCGGTCCCAGTCGGCGCTGTACAGGCGCTGGACGCCCTGGAACAGCAGGCGGTTAGGCTCGCCGTCAATCCACAGCATCCCCTTGTAGCGCATCAGCTGCTCGGCGAATGAGAGCAGCAGGTTTTCCATGACCCGCGACACCTCGCTGATATCCACCGGGCAGTCCAGCTCCACCACGATCGACGACACGTCGTTTTGCTGGTCGGCAATAAAGTGGAAGCGTGGCTTAGCGCTCACCACCCGCTCTTCCAGCATAAAGCCGCCGGTATTAAACAGCTGGCTCAGATCGATATCGCCGTGGGTGACCGCGTAAATTGGCGCCCGGGCGTTGATGCGCGCCAGCCGTTCGCACAGCGCCTCGCTGCTGCCCGCGACGTCGGTTTTGGTCAGCAGAATACGGTCGGCGTAGCCCACCTGCGACTGGGCGATGGTGAACTGATTCATCTGCTGGTCGGCGTGGACCGCATCAACCAGCGCAATCACCCCATCCAGCAGGTAGCGTTCACAGAGGATCTCATGGGAGAAAAAGGTCTGAATGATCGGGCCGGGATCGGCCATGCCGGTGCACTCAATCACCAGCCGGTCGAAGGCAATCTCACCGCGATCGCGGCTGTCGAGCAGGTCGAGCAGGGCATCTTCCAGCTCGTTGGAACGGGTGCAGCAGATGCAGCCGTTGGTCAGGGTTTTGATCTGGGTGGCGCGATCGCCAATCAGCTGGTCATCAACGGAGACTTCACCAAATTCGTTTTCGATCACCGCGATTTTAAAGCCGTGCTGCGCGTTGAGAATATGCCGCAGCAGGGTGGTTTTGCCTGCGCCAAGAAATCCGGTCAGCAGGGTGACTGCAATCGGTGTCATGCGTGCCTCCATTAACAGCAGCGTACGCCGCCTTCGCCGCTCCCGCCGTAGCGCGCTTCCTGGCGCTCGCGGAAGAATTCGTTGTAGGTCATATACGGCTTATCCGGATGGTTGGCTTTCATATGCTCAACGTAGTTGTCGTAGTCCGGAATGCCAATCAGCATCTTCGCCGCCTGACCGAGGTACTTCTTTGCTTCGCCTAAGTTACCAAACATCAAATTATCCTTACAGGCATAAAGTTCGCTGATGCAGGCGATGTGACCTGCCATTTTGCATCCAGGTTGCGCCCGCCGTTCTCAGGTAGCGCGCGCCCGCTGCGCTGGGATGACAATAATGCCGCGTCGCTCACTGTAAAGCCCCGCCGAAGCGGGGCTGAACGGGGCTGGATTAGTGGTGTGAAGAGGTCTTCACGCCGCCTTCCGGCACCGGCACGTACGGGGTCTCTTTGTCGGTGCGTACCTTATTGTTACGCACGTTGATCCACGTTTTGATGCCGTAGAAGATGATGCTGTAGACCACCACCAGGAACAGGATGCTTAAACCGGCGTTGGTGTAGTTGTTCACCACGATATGGTTCATGTTGGCAATCTGCTGCGGGCTAAGCTCGCCGCCGGCGGCAATCTTCTCTTTGTACTGCTGGGCCATAAAGAAGAAGCCTTCCATCTGCGGGTTGGTGCTGAACAGTTTCAGACCCAGCGCCCAGGTGGTGCACAGCAGCAGCCACAGGGCCGGAACTACGGTGACCCAGATGTATTTGGTGCGCTGCATTTTGACCAGCACCACGGTGCCAAGGACCAGCGCCACGGCGGCCAGCATCTGGTTAGAGATACCGAACAGCGGCCACAGGCTCTTCACGCCGCCCAGCGGGTCGACCACGCCCTGATACAGCAGGTAGCCCCACAGGCCTACGCAGCCCGCGGTCCCTACGATACCGGCAACCAGTGAATCGGTTTTCTTCAGGAACGGCACGAAGTTGCCCAGCAGATCCTGGAGCATAAAGCGGCCAGCGCGGGTACCGGCATCAAGGGCAGTCAGGATAAACAGCGCCTCAAACAGAATACCGAAGTGGTACCAGAAGCCCATGTCCGCCATCGGGATGATTTTGTGGAACACGTGGGCGATACCGACGGCCAGGGTTGGCGCGCCGCCCGCACGGTTCAGCACCGACGGTTCACCGATGTCTTTCGCCGTTTGCAGGATCTGCTCTGGCGAAATCACAAAGCCCCAGGAGCTGACGGTGGCCGCCGCATGGACGGTGACTTCTTTCAGCTGCGCGGCAATCATCGCGGCGTTTTCGCCGCCCATCTCATGCAGGTTCGGCATCACGATACCGAGGCCGGCCGGCGGGGTGTTCATCGCAAAATAGAGGCCCGGTTCGATGATAGACGCTGCCACCAGCGCCATGACCGCCACGAAAGACTCCATCAGCATTGCGCCATAGCCGATAAAGCGCGCGTCGGTTTCGTTTGCCAGCAGCTTCGGCGTGGTACCGGAAGCGATCAGCGCATGGAAGCCGGAGACCGCGCCGCAGGCGATGGTGATAAACAGGAACGGGAACAGGGCACCTTTCCACAGCGGGCCGGTACCGTCGATGTACTGAGTGACCGCCGGCATTTTCAGGTCCGGGTTAAGGATAACGATACCCAGCGCCAGGCCGACGATAACGCCAATTTTCAGGAACGTCGCCAGGTAGTCGCGCGGCGCCAGAATCAGCCATACCGGCAGCAGCGCGGAGATAAACGCGTAGCCGATCAGGGTGAAGGTGATGGTGGTGTCTTTAAAGGTCAGCGCCGGGCCCCAATACGGGTCGTGGGCAATCACGCCGCCGAAGTAAATAGACGCCACCAGCAGCACGATACCGATAACCGAAATTTCGCCCACGCGTCCCGGACGCAGGAAGCGCATGTAGATCCCCATAAACAGCGCGATCGGCACGGTTGAGCAGACGGTAAAGACGCCCCACGGGCTTTCCGCCAGCGCCTTCACGACGATCAGCGCCAGCACCGCAAGGATGATTATCATAATCAGGAAGCAGCCGAACAGGGCAATCGACCCCGGAATCGGGCCCATCTCTTCTTTGATCATTTCACCCAGCGACGAACCGTTACGGCGCGAGGAGATAAACAGCACCATAAAGTCCTGCACCGCCCCCGCCAGCACCACGCCGGCCAGCAGCCACAGCGTGCCGGGCAGGTAGCCCATCTGCGCGGCCAGTACCGGACCAACCAGCGGGCCCGCGCCGGCGATAGCGGCAAAGTGGTGGCCGAACAGCACGTAGCGGTTGGTCGGCACGTAGTTCAGGCCATCGTTGTTAATGACCGCCGGCGTCGCGCGGGTTGGGTCGAGCTTCATCACCTTTTGGGCGATGTACAGGCTGTAGTAGCGGTAGGCCACCAGATAGACCGATACCGATGCGACGACAATCCACAGGGCGCTAACGTGCTCCCCGCGACGCAGGGCGACGACCGAAAGGCAAAATGCCCCGATGATTCCAAGAATCACCCAGGGTATGTGCTTGAATAGTTTTTTAGTATCCATAGTAAAACCTGGCGTTATGAGTTGAATAATTGGCCGAAGCCGTCTGAACGTAATTTTGAGGAGGTATTGAGTCACTATGCTGGGGAGGATCTTGCCAGAACTTTGCGCGCGTAAAGTTGGGTAAATCAACGAGTGGTTGTATGGCGGGTTAAGCGGTCACTTGCGGGAGTAAGCGGTTGGGCAGGAAATGAACAGCAGGATAATATGTGATTGAGATCACAAGAATTTCTCCCCCCTGGCTGCAGGGGGGAGAGCGGGCCTGGCTAGACGGCGGCCGCCATCTCCATCATCACCGGATGGAAACGACGCTTGAAGTAAATCAGCCCGTGGCCTTCCTGGCTTAGGGTGATGTTCTTGATCTCGACCAGATAGACCAGGTGGCTGCCGATAGTCTGCACCTGGCTGATATCGCCTTCGAGACTGGCCAGCGAATCCTTCAGCACCGGCTGCCCGAGCACGCCCTTCTGCCAGCACGAGAGGCTGAAGCGCTCCTCCATCGTCACCCCGGTCATTCCGGCAAAGTGGCGCGCCATCACCTCCTGCTCATGGTTCAGGACGTTAATGCACAGCCTGCCGTTGCCCTGGAACACCGGATTCATTGCGCTGTTGGCGTTGATACACACCATCACCGACGGCGGAGTATCGGTTACCGAGCACACCGCGGTGGCGGTGATGCCGCAGCGGCCGGCATCGCCTTCGGTGGTGATCACGTTCACCGCCGCCGACAGGCTGGACATGGCATCGCGAAAGCGCAGGCGTTGTTCATCTAATTGCATTGTGACCTCCCGCTGTGAATTACTTCAGCAGCTTATCCAGGATATTGATATCAGAGTTATTGTGCAGGTGCGGCACCGTCCAGCCGTGCTGGTCATACTCGGAAAGGCAGCGATCGACCATCGCCATCATTTTGTCCATGTTGCCGGAGGTCTGCGCCTGGCGCAGGCACTGCAGGCGAATCTCATCCTGGCTACCGGAGTAGTTGATTTCATACAGCTCGTGGCGGCCGCCGAACTCGCTGCCGATCGCATCCCACATCAGCTTGAGGATCTTGATGCGTTCGACGTGATCCATGCCGTTGGATCCGCGCACGTATTTCGCCAGATACTGGTCGATCTGCGGATTATTGAGGTCGCGCGCGCTGGACGGGAGATAGATCAGACCGCTGGTGACGTTACGCTCGATGATGTTTTTGATCTTGGCGTAGGCCATCGGCGCCATCACGCGGTAGGTTTGCAGCGCAGCGTGATCCGGGAGGTACGCGCCGTTAACCCACGGCGTCGCCTCGGAGCACATCGAATCGCTCAGCGCCCAGAACATATTGCGCCAGGCCACCACCTCGCCGAGATCCGCCTGCACGCCGCGAAACTCCATGGTGCCGGTGCACTCCAGCGATCGCTTGAGCAGGGCGGTGATAAAGTCGAGCTTAACCGCCAGACGTACGCAGGCCTGCAGCGGGTACATGCGGGCGAAGCCGCCCTCCATGGTCCAGCGGCGACAGCGATCGAAATCGCGATAGATCAGCACGTTCTCCCACGGGATCAGCACCTTATCCATCACCAGGATCGCATCGTTCTCGTCGAAGCGGCTGGAGAGCGGGTAGTCATACGGCGATCCGGTGACGCCGGCGACCATTTCGTAGGAGGCGCGGGAGATAAGCTTCACCCCTTCGGCGTCCATCGGGGCGACGAACATCAGCGCGAAGTCCGGGTTTTCCCCCATCACCTGCGCGGAGCCGAAGCCAATCATGTTGTAGTGGGTCAGCGCCGAGTTGGTGGCGACGACTTTCGCCCCGCTGACCACGATCCCGGCATCGGTCTCTTTTTCCAGCTTGATGTAGACATCTTCCACCTCATCGGCCGGCTTATGGCGGTCGATCGGCGGGTTGACGATGGCGTGGTTAAAGTACAGGCCGGTTTCCTGAATGCGGGTGTACCAGTTGCGGGCGTTCTGTTCGAACTGGCCGTAAAACGCCGGGTTGGCGCCCAGCGCGCAGCCGAAGGCGGCTTTGTAGTCCGGGGTGCGGCCCATCCAGCCGTAGCTCAGGCGCGACCACTCGGCGATGGCGTCGCGCTGCTGGCGCAGATCGTCGGCGCTCTTCGCCACGCGGAAGAACTTATGCGTATAGCCGCCGCTGCCGGTATCGGTGTTCCAGCACAGGGAGTCCTGCAGCGCCGGTTTGTGCAGCGCATCGTACAGCTGGCCGACGGAGGCGGCGGCGTTGCGGAACGCCGGGTGCGTGGTGACGTCTTTGACGCGCTCGCCGTAGATATAAATTTCGCGGCCGTCCTGCAGGCTCTTCAGGTACTCTTCCCCGGTTAACGGGCGTTTAGCGTCTGCGCGGAAATCTTCAGGTTTCATCGGGACCTCTTCAGTATTAAGCGGTATATCCCGTCATGTTCGGGCGGCGCCTTTTCGGCTGCGGCTCGAAGCATTCAGGGTACAAAGGTTAAATTTATGTTTTCTTTTTGTTGTTTAATTGAAGCGGTTTACGTGGGTTCCGTGAAGAGACTTTTAGGTCAACGGCAGGTACTTTTCAGGCGGGATGGCGTTCTGTGATCCGGGTTGGTTTTTCGCTTTTTTGCCGTCGCGCGCCGGGGATTGCGGCAGCGGAGTTCTCCGGCCGCGCTTCGCCTGTCGGGGCCTGGCGCTTATCGCCCGGCTGCCGCCGGCAGGGAAAGCTCAGGAGACCGGTACTTTTTGCGTTCTGAAGGCGCTGGGCGAGCAGCCGACCAGACGATGAAAAAAGCGGGCAAAATAGGCCGGGTCCTTAAACCCCAGCTGCCAGGCGATTTCGTTGACCGCGCTATCGGAAAACAGCAGCAGCCGCTTGGCCTCGCGCAGCTGCCGGTCGAAGATAAGGCGCTTCGGCGGCCGGTTGGCAAAGCGCCGGCAGATGTCGGTCAGCCTTGATTCGGTAATGTGCAGCTCATTGGCGTAATCCGGCACCGTCCAGTGCTGGTGGTAGTGGCTGTCGATGGTCTGGTTAAAGCGCTGGAACAGCTTGAGCTCGCCGCGGATGCCGCTGGCGGCGTGGTCGTCGAGCCTGGCGTTACGCAACAGCAGGGTGAACACCGCCTGCGCCAGCAGCACCAGCGTATGCTCGCGCCCCGCCAGCTGCGCGGTCGATTCGCGCTCAATCAGCCGCCAGTAGTGGGCCAGCGCCGCGAGCTCGTCCGGCTTATCGGCCAGCGACAGGCACATTCCCGGCAGGCCAAAGGCCTCCCGGGTGCCGGGATAGAGTACCTCCAGCAGCGGCCAGATCAGGTCCTCCCGCACGGTTAGCACGTGGCCATCGCTCTCGGAGCCGGTGATAAACGCGTGCGGCACCGACGGCGGCGTCAGGACGAACAGCGGCGCCTGCACCGAGTAGCGGTGGTCGTCGAGCTGCAGCTCAATCTGCCCGGTATCGAGAAAGTGCATCTGAAAGTACTGGTCGTGGCGATGGGCCTGCATGTCGCGGCCAAAAAAGGCCGCCATGCGGGCGAACGACTGGTAGTGCACGTCTTCCGTGCCCAGGCTTTCATCGTACTCTTTATTGATATCGATATTGGCGATCGAACGCTGGGGCATAGCCGCTCCTTAAGGCGTGGCGCGCGGGCGCGAGGCTTTCATCGGAATGGCCCAGATAATCACGGCGCCAATCACCAACAGGCTGGCGACGAACCACAGGCCGCTGTTAAAGCTGCCGGTCAGATCCTTCAGCCAGCCGATCATAAACGGACTGAGCGCCGAGCCGATATTGCCGGTCGCGTTGATCACGGCGATCCCGATAGCACGCGCGCGCAGGCTGATCGACTGGTCCGGCGTGGTCCAGAAAATGGCCATTGCGCTGAACGATCCGGTTGAGGCCATGACGATCCCCAGCATCTGGATCAGGTTGTGATCGGTCGCTGAGGCCAGCAGCCAGCCGGCGGCGGCAAACAGGAACGGCAGGGCGGTATGGTGCTTGCGCTCCTGGCATTTATCCGAGTGTCGGCTCCAGTAAATCATCCCCAGAATGGTACAGATCTGCGGGATCGCCGCCAGCAGGCCGATGGTGATATTGCTGCTTCCCTCGTTAAAGCTTTTGAGGATCTGCGGCGTCCAGATGCTGATCGCGCTGAGCGTATTGGTCAGGCAAAAATAGGCCAGGGTGTACATCAGCACGATCGGCGTTAGGACTTCACGCCACAGGCTGCGTTGCTGCATCGCGTGGTGGCTGATGGCGCCTTCCGGCTGTACCAGCGTCAGCCGGTCGTTATCCATCATCTCCTGCAGGCACTTTTTGTCCTCTGCAGTCAGCCATTTGGCTTTTGCCGGAGAGTCATCCAGCCAGTACCAGACCATGATGCCCAGCAGCACCGACGGGAACCCTTCGAGCAAAAACAGCCACTGCCAGCCGTGGAGATTGAACAGGCCGTCCATCGACAGAATATAGCCGGAAACAATCGAACCGATGGCGGTGGTCACCGGCATGGCAATCATAAACAGGGCGTTGGCGCGGGCGCGGAAAAATGCAGGAAACCAGTAGGTTAAATAGAGCAGGATGCCGGGCAGAAAGCCGGCCTCGGTGATCCCCACCAGCATGCGCAGCACGTACAGGCTATGAGGGCCGGTGGCGAACATCGTGGCGGTGGAGGCGATCCCCCACAGCACCATGATGGTGGCTATCCAGCGGCGGGCGCCGACGATGCTGAGCATGATATTGCTCGGAATACCGAAGATGACGTAGGTGGCGTAGAACAGCGTAGTGGCCAGGCCGAACATGGTGGCGTTGAGCCCCAGATCCTGGCCCATCGTCAGCCCGGCAAAGCCGATATTGATGCGGTCGAGAAATGAAAAGATAAACAGCACGAACAGAAATACGATCAGGCGGCGAAACAGCTTATTGATAACCGACTGCTGCTGCGCCGTCAGCTGCTTGTGCTGATTGGCGGGATCGCGCGTCTCCGGAATAGCTGATGATGTGTCGCTCATGGTCTTTCCTCTGATGGGAATTTTTGTAGGGTCGCGATGTGGCGTTATTAATAGACGCCGGACTGGGCTGCCGTTCCGCTGGCGCCAAAGCGCTCGGCTAAGGCTTCGGCGGCGCGGGCGAGCAGGGTGGTATCGACGCCGACGGCGACAAACAGCGCGCCGAGCGCCAGATAGCGTTTTGCCAGCTGCTCGTTGGCCATCAGGATCCCCGGCGCTTTGCCCGCCTGCCGAATTTGAACGATGGCGCTTTCGATAGCCGCCTGCACTTGCGGGTGCTGCGGATTGCCGCCGAAGCCCATATCGGCGCTGAGATCCGCCGGGCCGATAAACACGCCGTCCACCCCCTCAACGTCGAGGATCTGCGGCAGGTTTTTCAGCGCCTCGCGGGTTTCAATCTGCACCAGCACGCACATGGCGTCGTTGGCCTGGTGGAGATAATCCGGGATGCGGTTCCAGCGCGAAGCGCGGGCCAGGGCGCTGCCGACGCCGCGAATGCCGGCCGGCGGATAGCGCGTGGCTTTCACCGCCAGCCGCGCTTCGTCGGCATTTTGTACCATCGGCACCAGCAGGGTTTGCGCCCCGACGTCCAGCAGCTGCTTAATCTGCACCGGGTCATTCCACGAAGGGCGAACCACCGGCTGGCTGGCGTAGGGTGCCACCGCCTGCAGCTGGGTCAGCACCGTCTGCACGTTGTTTGGCGCGTGTTCGCCGTCAATCAGCAGCCAGTCGAATCCAGCGCCGGCCAGCAGCTCGGCGCTGTAGCTGCTGCAGAGTCCCAGCCACAGGCCGATTTGCGGGCGCCCGGCCTGCAGCGCATCTTTAAACGCATTATTCATCTTCTTTCCCCTACACAAAGCGGCAGCTAATCGCGCCCATGTTGCCGTAATCGACGTGGAAGGTATCGCCTTTGCGCGCCGCCACCGGACGAGTAAACGAGCCGCCGAGGATAATTTGCCCGGCCTCCAGCTGCACATCGTGCGCCGCCAGCTTGTTCGCCAGCCAGGCAACGCCGTTGGCCGGGTGATTCAGCACGCCGGCGGCGACGCCGGTCTCTTCGATGACTCCGTTGCGGTACAGCAGGGCGGAGATCCAGCGCAGATCCAGCTCGTCAGGCTTAACCGGCCGGCCGCCGAGGATCACCCCGGCGTTGGCGGCGTTATCGGAGATGGTGTCGAACACCTTACGCGGGCGCTGGGTTTCAGGGTCGACGTTGTGGCAGCGGGCGTCGATCAGCTCCAGCGCCGGGATCACGTAGTCGGTGGCGTTATAGACGTCGAACAGCGTACAGTTCGGGCCGCGCAGCGGTTTCGCCAGCACGAAGGCCAGCTCGACCTCGATGCGCGGAACGATAAAGCGGTCGGTGGGAATATCGCCGCCGTCGTGGAAAAACATATCGTCGAGCAGCGCGCCGTAGTCCGGCTCGCTAATCTGCGAGCTGGCCTGCATTGCCTTCGAGGTCAGGCCAATTTTATGGCCCTTCAGCACCCGGCCTTCGGCAATTTTCAGCTCGACCCACTCGCGCTGGACGGCGTAGGCATCCTCAATGGTGATTGAGGGATAATCGAGCGAGATGGCACGGATCTGTTCACGCTGCTTTTCGGCCTGGTTCAGCCGCTGGGCGATCAGGGTGCGGGTCTGTTTATCGAGCATAGGGCTTCCTGTGACATTGCCTGCAAATGGGTACCATCGGGTCTCCCGGTCGTCGGACGAGAGCGCCGACGTCGGGGAGCCCGCGTCAGCGCTACGCCTGCCGGATGACGTTAATTATTTAAACAGCGCGTGGACGTTGTTCTGCTTGTAGTTCAGGGTCGGGTGCAGCTCCTCAATCTCGAACGACAGCGCGAGGTAGCGGCTCTCCATCAGCGGGGCGAAATGCGCCTGGATCAGGGCAAAGAGCATCTCTCCCGTTTGCTGGCGGCTTTCCAGGCTGCGCCCGCTGCCGATTTTCAGCGTCATATGCACGAAGGCATAATCGTGCCTGCCGTCGGCCATCTGCCAGGTATCCAGCCAGATGGCGCGGCTGCGGATGCCGCCGATCGGGAAAATCCCGGTGGCGGCCAGCGCCTGATTAACCTCGGCGAACAGGCCCGGCAGGTCGGCCTGCTCGCGGATGTTGCTGGTACACTCGGCGATAAAATGTGGCATCGCGGACTCCTTACGCCTGAGCCGGCAGCGGGAAGACGGCGTTGACCTGGCCGGTGCCGGAGCTGGCGAACAGGTCGGTGATAAACTCGACCTTGCCGTCGTATTTATCCCAGCCGAGCACCCCGAGCAGCATCACCGTGTCGTGCATATTGCCTTCGCCGTAGCAGTAGTCGGCGTACTCCGGCAGCATGGTGCAGAACTCTTTGAATTTGCCTTCGCGCCACAGCTTCACCACCCGCTCATCCATCTGATGGTCAAACTCGCGGGTGTAGCTGTTCATCCCCTCTTCGGCGCGCTGGTCGTCGATAAAGCGGTGCGACAGGGAACCGCTGGCGAAGACCGCCACGGTGCCGTCATATTTCTCAATGGCCTTGACGATGGCTTCCCCCAGCCTGCGGCTGTCGGCGAAGTCGTGAACGGTGCAAAAAGCGGAGATCGACACCACTTTGAAATGCTTATCGCTGTTCATATAGCGCATCGGCACCAGGGTGCCGTACTCCAGCTTGAGGCTCGGGATGTTGTGCGCCTTGGCGCGCACGCCGAGCTTGACCGCTTCGTCGGCGATCAGGTGGCCCAGCTCCGGGTTGCCGTCGTAGTCGTAGGTCATGTCGCGAATAAAGTGCGGCAGCTCGTTGCTGGTATAGACCCCTTTAAAATGGTCGGCGCAGTTAATGTGGTAGGCGCTGTTCACCAGCCAGTGGGTATCAAAGACGATAATCGTATCGACGCCCATCTCCCGGCACCGTTTACCGATCTCCTTATGACCGTCGATCGCCGACTGGCGGCAGCCGTGGTTTTTCCCCGGCAGCTCGGAGAGATACATGGACGGTACGTGAGTAATCTTGGCGGCTAACGCTAATTTGCCCATTTTGTGCTCCTTATAAGCCCCATTTCGGGATCGGATGGTCACCCATGGAAATACAGACGTTTTTCATTTCGGCGAACACCTCGAAGCTGTACTCACCGCCTTCGCGGCCGGTACCGGAGGCCTTCACGCCGCCGAACGGCTGGCGCAGGTCGCGGACGTTCTGGGTATTGACGAAGACCATGCCGGCTTCAATCCCGCGCGCGAGGCGCAGGACCTTGCTGATGTCCTGGGTCCAGATATAGGAGGCCAGGCCGTATTCGATATCGTTGGCGAGGCGCAGGCCTTCGGCTTCGTCTTTAAACGGCAGCAGGCAGGCCACCGGGCCAAAAATCTCTTCCTGGGCAACCCGCATGCGGTTATCAACGTCCGCCAGCACCGTCGGGCGCAGGAAGTTGCCGCCGCGAAGATGCGCGGGCAGGTCGGCGGGCTTATCCGGGCCGCCGGCCAGCAGCGTGGCGCCTTCCTTGATGCCGAGGCGGATATAGCCGGAGACTTTTTCCCAGTGCTGCTGGCTTATCAGCGCCCCGACCTGGGTGTTGGGGTCGGTCGGGTCGCCGACGCGCAGGCGGTTGGCGCGTTCAGCGAAGCGCTTGACGAACTCCGGGTAAATGCTCTGCTGAATGAAGATGCGCGAGCCGGCGGTGCAGCGTTCGCCGTTGATTGAGAAGATGGTGAACAGGGCGGCATCCAGCGCGCGCTCGATATCGGCATCTTCAAAAATCAGCACCGGCGATTTGCCGCCCAGCTCCATCGAATACTTCTTCAGCCCGGCGTTTTTCATGATGTTGCGCCCGGTGGCGGTGCCGCCGGTAAACGAGACCGCGCGCACGTCGTGATGACGCACCAGCGCGTCACCGGCGTTCGCGCCGTAGCCCTGCACCACGTTCAGCACGCCTGGCGGAATACCGGCTTCCAGCGCCAGCTCGCCGAGGCGGTCGGCGGTGAGCGGCGACAGCTCGGACATTTTCAGCACCGCGGTGTTGCCCAGCGCCAGGCACGGCGCCACCTTCCAGGTGGCGGTCATAAACGGCACGTTCCACGGCGACACCAGCGCGCAGACGCCGACCGGCTGCACGAGGGTGTAGTTGAGCATCTTGTCGTCAACCGGATAGGTCTTGCCGTTCATCTGCTGGCACACTTCGGCGAAGAACTCGAAGTTGTGCGAGGCGCGTGGGATCAGCACGTTTTTGGTCTGGTGGATCGGCAGGCCGGTATCGGCGGTCTCCATCGCTGCGATCTCGGGAACGTTCTGGTCGATCAGTTCCCCCAGCCGGCGCATCAGGCGCGCGCGCTCCTTCATCGGCAGGTTGGCCCATTTCGGGAACGCCGCTTTGGCCGCCGCGACCGCCTGATTCACCTCGGCTTCACCGCCGGAAGCGACCTCTGCCAGCACTTCGCCGGTGGCCGGGTTGGTGGTGTGGAAGTACTCCGCGCTTGCCACGCTTTCGCCGTTGATCCAGTGGTTAATTTTTTTCATGACAGCTTCTCCTCATACGCCTGCTGGCTGATGATGCGGTTGACCAGGCGGCCCACGCCCTCGACTTCGACGATCACTTCGTCACCCGGCACCACGTCAGACAGCCCCTTAGGCGTGCCGGTGGCGATCATGTCGCCGGGCTGCAGGGTCATAAACTCGCTCAAATACGCGATCAGGAACGGGATGCTGAAGATCAGATCGGCGGTGGTGCCCTGCTGGCGCAGTTCGCCGTTGACCCAGGTGCTCAGGGTCAGGTTGTGCGGGTCCGGAACCGTCTCTTTGCTGACGATCCACGGGCCGATGGGGGTCAGGGTGTCGCGGCTTTTGACCCGCAGATTCGGCCGGTAGTAGTTCTCGAGATAGTCGCGAATGGCGTAGTCGTTGCAAACGGTATAGCCGGCGACGTAGTCCAGGGCGTCGGCCTCGCTGACCCTGCGCGCGGTTTTGCCAATCACCACCACCAGCTCGGCTTCGTAATGCATATATTCGACGTTATCCGGACGTACCGACTCCTGGCGGTGGCCGAGGAAGGTGTTCGGCGCTTTGATAAACACCAGCGGCTCTTCCGGCGGCTTGAATTCCAGCTCGCTGGCGTGGTCGGCGTAGTTCAGACCCAGCGCGAACAGGGTGCCGTCGGCGGGCGGCAGCCAGCGGAATTCGCCCTCCTGCAGCCGGGTGCCGTCATCGAGAATGACCTGCTCGCGATCGTCGACCTGCGCGCTGCGTACCTGGCCCTGCCACTCAATACGTGCCTGTTTCATGCCGGCTCTCCTTCTGCGACGACCGGGTTTTCCAGTGCCGGGAAACCCTCGGCGAGAATGCGTACGCGATCGCCGGGGCGCAGCGTGACGCGGGCGTGCGGAGTGCCGATCAGAATGGCGTCGCCGGGGCTGAGGGTGGCGAACTCGCTCAGGGCGCTCAGCAGCTCGGCGGCGCCGCGCTGCAGGTCGGCGGTGTTCCAGCTATCCGCTTCGCGACCGTTGATCTCGGTGATGATGGTCAGGTTATCGACGCTCCGTAGCGGGACGAGGTCACCCAGCGGGCAGAAACCGTCGCGGCATTTTGCCTTGATCGCCGGGCGGTAAAAGCTCTCTTCCGGCAGGCTGACGTCGTTGGCCAGCGCGTAGCCGGCGATGCAGGAGGCAGCCTCTTCGACGGAGACGCCGCGGGCGGTTTTACCGACGATCAGCGCTACGGTGGCGCCGCTCTGCACGGTTTCGCCCTGCGGATGAGGGATTGCGTCGCCGCTGCCGATCGCGGTGTTGCGCGGTTTGATAAACCATACCGCAGTTTTCGGCGGCGTTTTGTACGGGGCCTGTTGGAACGCTTCGCGCCAGGCGTCGAGCTGGCTGCCGTGGTTAAGCGCAACGGCGAAGATGGTACCTTTCATTCACCACTCCTCTGGTACTGATTTCTGAAGCTTAAGGGATTTCATTAATATGTTAATGATTACCTTTTATTCCTTGCGAACGGGTTTGGCAAACAGAAGTGAATGTTTTGTGATCGGATTAACAATAAATTTACACTTTTAATATTTAATTGTTTATAATCAATGTATTAGTTTTAAATCATAAAAGGACTGGTACTTTTCAGCAGCAGAAACCGGTTGCGCCATCGGCAAATAAGCGCTAATTATTAACTTGTTAATAGATTCTGAAATATGATGTAGAGGGTATGTGATGCATGATTCGTTAACCATTGCGCTGTTGCAGGCGCGAGAAGCGGCGATGGCCCATTTCCGGCCGATCGTCAAACGCCATAATCTCACCGAGCAGCAGTGGCGTATTGTGCGCATCCTTGCCGAAAGTCCGTCGATGGATTTCCACGACCTCGCCTTCCGCGCCTGCATTCTGCGCCCGAGCCTGACCGGTATTTTGACCCGCATGGAGCGCGACGGCCTGGTGCTGCGCTTAAAGCCGGTCAGCGACCAGCGCAAGCTGTACGTTTCGCTGACGGCGGAAGGGACCCGGCTGTATCAAAGCGCCCAGGCCCAGGTTGAAGAGGCCTATCGGCTGATCGAAGAAGAGTTTACCAGCGAAAAAATGCAGCAGCTGACCGCGCTGCTGGAGGAGTTTATCGCGCTCGGCAACCGTAACGGCGCCGCGCGCGACGATCGGCAAGAGGAGTAAATCAGCGCTCGCCGCAGCGCTTTCTCGGGCCGCTGGCGGACGAGCACCTGGCGCGGGCGGAGAGGCTGTTTAGCGCCATGCGCTCGCAGGGGGCCGGTTTCCCGGAGACGGCGCGGGCCGTCATTCGGGCTGAATCAGAACAGCGTATCCAGCTCTTCCAGCAGGTTATAGTCATCGTCGACCAGCAGCAGCGTCTTCCATTTGTCGAAGGTCAGACACGGATGCGAGGTGCCGAAGACCAGGATATCGCCAACCTGCACGTCGCTGCCCGGCGCCAGGCGCAGCATGCAGTGCTGATCCATGATCCCGACGCTGACGATCTCCTCCGCGCGCAGCGCCAGCGGCTCGCCGTCGCGATAGTGGGCGATGGGCTGCGGCAGCCCGGCATCGAAAGCGCAGTCGCGCTTGCCGAAGTTAACCACCGCGCGATCCGCTTCCGGAACCGACTGCACCATCGCCATCAGCTCGAGGGCTGAGGTCAGATCGCCGGCCAGATCGCAGGCGATCGGATCCCGGGCGATCAGCGCCTGCTGGGCATCATCGTAGATCCCCCTGTCGTGCGTGATGTAGCAGCCGGGGCGGATCGCAATCCGGCAGCGCGCCGGCTTTTTGGCCGCCAGCCAGATGTTGCACACCACGTCATACCACACGGTGCCCGCGCCGGTGAGGATAAACTCGCCGTCAACCAGCGGCTCCATCCGGCAGGCGAGGTCCGCGGCCTGGCGCAGCAGCGCTTCAACCTGCGGCTGCGGATCGTCTCCGTGCAGCACCCCTTCATACAGCTCCAGCCCGCGCAGCTTCAGGCCCGGCAGATTGGCCGCGGCCTGTGCCAGCGCCAGCGCGTCCTCTACGCTGCGACAGCCGCAGCGCCCGCCGGGCACCCCAAGCTCAATCAGCACATCCAGGGTTTGCCGGCGTTCGGCAAAAAAGGCCGACAGCGCGCGGGCGTTAGCGAGGCTATCGATGCAGCAGATGAAATCGACGCTGCGGTAGTGGGTTTTCAGCTGCGAAACGGTCTGCATGTTGGCCTTGCCGACCAGCTGATTAACCATCAACACGCGCTGGATGCCGCTGGCCATCGCCGCGGCGGCCTGCCAGGCGCTGCCGACCCCGATACCCCAGGCGCCGGCCCGCTGCTGGGCCTGAAAAATCCACGGCGTCATCGTCGTTTTGCCGTGCGGCGCCAGCGAGACGCCGCGGGCGTCGGCGTAGCGCTGCATCCAGGCAATATTGTTTTCCAGCGCGCTTTTTTTCAGCAGCGCGGCGGGAAGGCAGACCTCTTCCGCCAGCAGGTTTGCCGGCGATGTCATCGGCGCTGATTTATGCGGGACAAGCGTTGTGTGGTGGTATTTCATAACACTATCCTTTCAGGTTTTACGTTCGGATTTGGAATGGGTATCAGTTATAAATTATTGATAAATATTATTTTAATACTTAATCATTATTCGTTGTGAATAAAAGTATCACAAAACGATCTGGGTTTTGCGTAGTTTTCCACTGTTTTTACGCCGTGTAAATGGTTAACTTGTCGGCATAGTCGAAAGGGAGTAATTGCTATGAAGGTTGACTGGCTTTTTAAGAACGTCACGGTCATTGACGGCAGCGGCGGGCCGCAGTATCGCGGCGACGTGGCGGTGAAGGGCGATCGTATTGTGGCTATCGCTCCGGCGCTGCAGGTGGCGGCAGAGCGCGAAATCGAAGGCCAGGGGCGCGTGCTGGCGCCCGGCTTTATCGATGTGCATACCCATGACGATATCAACGTCATCCGGATGCCTGAATATCTGCCCAAGCTCAGCCAGGGCGTGACGACGGTGATCGTCGGCAACTGCGGGATCAGCGCGGCAATGGCGACCATGCGCGGCGCGGTGCCTGACCCGATGAACCTGCTGGGCGAGCAGGCGCAGTTTATCTATCCCACCGTGCAGGCCTATGCCCACGCGGTGGAGGTGGCCAGGCCTTCGCTCAACGTCGGCACGCTGATTGGTCATACCGCGCTGCGTAATAACCATATGGACGATCTGTTCCGCCCGGCGACGCAGACGGAGATTGCCGGCATGCGCGTCCAGCTGCGCGACGCGCTACGTGAAGGGGCGCTGGGCCTGAGCACCGGCCTGGCCTACGCCAGCGCGTTCCACTCCACCACCGAAGAGGTGATGGCGCTGGCGGAAGAGCTGGCGGCGGAGAAGGGGATCTACACCACCCATCTGCGCTCTGAGTTTGAGCCTATCCTCGAGGCTCTCGACGAAGCGTTTCGCATCGGCCGTCACGGCAACGTTCCGGTAGTGGTGTCTCATCACAAGTGCGCCGGAGCGAAGAACTGGGGGCGCACGCGCGAGACGCTGGCCTTCTTCGATGAGATGCGCCAGCGCCAGGAGATCGCCTGCGACTGCTATCCCTATTCCGCCAGCTCCTCGACGCTGGATATGAAGCAGGTGACCGATGAATTCGACATCGTGATCACCTGGTCCGAGTCCCGGCCGGAGCAGGCGGGAAAAACGCTCCGGCAGATTGCCGACGAGTGGCAGGTGAGCCTGCACGACGCCGCGGCGCAGCTGATGCCGGCGGGCGCTATCTACTACAACATGGACGAACAGGACGTGCGGCGGGTGATGCGCTATCCGGTTACCATGATCGGCTCCGACGGCTTGCCGAACGATCCGATGCCGCATCCGCGGCTGTGGGGCGCTTTCCCGCGGGTGCTGGGACACTACAGCCGCGACGAGCAGCTGTTCCCGCTGACCACCGCCATTCACAAAATGACCGGGCTGTCGGCGGCGCGCTTCCAGCTGCCGGAACGTGGGCTGGTTAAAATCGGTTACTTTGCCGATCTGGTATTGTTTGACCCACAGACGGTGCGCGATGTAGCCAGCTTTGCCGACCCCAAGCAGCCGGCGGACGGCATTGAAGCGGTGATGGTCAACGGCGTCATGAGCTACGGCAGCGATAAAAAAATTACCGGGCGCGCGGGGCGTTTCCTGCGCCGCCGGATGGACTAAGGAGTTGAATATGAGCATTAAACGTTACGGCGTGGAAGGTGGAACCGGCACCGGCGGGCAGCATCTGCCGTTTGCCCGCGCGGTGGAAGCGGGCGGCTGGCTGTATGTTTCCGGCCAGACGCCGATGAAAAACGGCGAAGTGGTGGAGGGCGGCATTGTCGATCAGTCCCGGCTGGCGATTCAGAACTGCGTCGATATCATGAGCGAAGCGGGCTATACCCTTGCCGACGTGGTGCACGTGAAGGTGATCCTCACCGACTCGCGCTATTTCCAGTCTTTCAACAAAGTGTTCCGCGAGTTCTTTGGCGATAACCCGCCGGCGCGGATCTGCTGCGTGGCCGATCTGGTGGTGGACTGCAAAGTTGAAGTGGATGTGACCTGCTATAACGCTGCCCGCGTTTAAATAATAGCTCCCCGCCGCTGGCCGGGGAGCAGCCCATAACAATGTGAGAGTAGCGCCAGGTCGAATAAATCGCCCGGCGCGACCAGGATTGCTTTGCCTTTTTTCGGCATCGTTACTATTAACTCATAATATTCAGCGGTACGAATATTATTTATTACGCCTGGATGTGAGCAATGAATAATATGTCATTCCTGATTTGGTTTTCCGTTTATGCCTGCGCGATGATCGCCTTAGGCTGGTACGTTTCGCGCAAGCAAAAGAACGGCGACGACTTTCTGCTGGGCGGGCGCTCCCTGCCGATGTTCCTGACGCTGGGGTCGACGGTCGGCACCATGGTCGGTACCGGCTCCAGCGTAGGCGCCGTGGGCTTTGGCTACAGCAACGGCTGGGCGGGGATGCTGTACGGCCTCGGCGGTGCGGTCGGTATTTTGCTGGTGGCGTGGCTCTTCGCCCCGGTGCGTAAATTTCGCTTTATGACCATGAGCGAAGAGATGTCGTATTACACCGGCGGCAGTAAAATTATTAAAAACCTGGTGGCGATCCTTATTTTTATTGCCTCGATCGGCTGGCTCGGCGCCCATATATTGGGCGGCGGTCTGTACCTCGCGTGGGCCAGCGGAATTGATATCAACGTCGCCAAAATTATTATTGCGCTGGCCTTTGTGGTTTACGTCGGTATCGGCGGCTACTCGGCGGTGGTGTGGATCGACACCATTCAATCGATTGTCCTGTTCGTCGGCTTTATTTTAATGGCGATCCTCGCGGTCCATCACGTTGGCGGCTGGAGCCATATTCAGCAGGCGGTTGACCCGGCGGCCCAGAGCCTGTTTGCCGTCGATAAGCTCGGCGTGCTTCCCGCGCTCTCTCTGGCGGTGGTGATTGGCGTGGGGGTTCTGGCAACGCCGTCCTACCGCCAGCGTATCTACTCAGCAAAAACCGTCTCCTCCGTGCGCCAGTCGTTCACCATCACCGGTCTGCTCTATCTCGGCTTTTCGTTCCTGCCGGCGATTATCGGCATGGCGGTGTGGACGATGAACGCCAATCTCGAAAACAGCGGCTTTGCCTTCCTGTTCGCCACCCAGGTCCTGCCGCCGGTGCTGGCGATGGCGATTCTGATCGCCGGGATGTCGGCCAACATGTCCTCTGGCAGCTCTGACGCCATCGCCGCCGTCTCGATTATGCTGCGCGACCTTTACACCCTGGTGACCGGCCATATGCCCGCACCGGAGAGGGCGATTCGCCTGTCGCGGATGTTCCTCGTACTGGTTATCGCTCTGGCGCTGGTATTCGCCCTGACCTCCAACGACATCATTAGCTACATCACCAAAATGATCTCGATGATTATGTCCGGGATGTTTATCTGCACCATGCTCGGCCGCTTCTGGACGCGCTTTAACTGGCAGGGAGCGGTTGCCGCGCTGGCCGGCGGCGCCGGCGCATCGGTCGCCGTGCTGATGGACAGCGACTGGCTGGCGTTCTGGGGCAACCCGTGTATTCCGTCGGTGCTCACCAGCCTGGTGGCTTCGGTGGTCGTTACGCTGCTGACGCCGGCGAGCAGCATGAGCCGTGAAGAGGCGCTGGAGATGATCACCTGCGAGCGGGAAAGCACCCCGGCGGCACCGCCGCTGGCGATCGGCAAACGCAATACGTCGCAGGGCTAAGGGGACGCAGATGCAGGACTATATTGCCGTCGACTGGGGCTCAACGCAGCTGCGCGGCTGGCTGATACGCGACGGGAAATGCGTGGCAACGAAGCAGCTGCCGTTGGGGATCTCCCGGCTTAACGGCGAGGCGCCGGCGGAGATATTCCGCCAGCATCTGGCGCCCTGGCGCGGCGAACGGGCGCTGCCGGTATTAATGGCCGGGATGGTCGGCAGCGATGCCGGCTGGTGCCCGGTCCCGTACCTGGCCTGTCCGGCAGCCATCGACGCGCCGGGACGCCGGCTGTTCAGCGTCGCCGAAAAGGTGTGGATTGTGCCCGGTCTCAAGGTCGAGCTGGCCGGGGACTACGGCGTGATGCGCGGTGAAGAGACCCAGCTGCTGGGCGCCGGGCAAATCGCCCCCGCCGATTGCTACATTATGCCGGGCACCCACAGCAAGTGGGTGCAGGTAGAGCGCGGAGTCGTGCAGCATTTCTCCACCGCCATGACCGGGGAGCTGCATCATCTGCTGCTGAGCCAGTCGCTGATTGGCAGGCAGCTTCCCGAGCAGCGGCCGGACGACGCCGCTTTTGAGCAGGGGCTGGAAAAAGGCATGACCTCGGCGCTGGCGGGCGAGCTGTTCACCGCTCGCGCCGCCCGGCTGCTGGGGGCGCTGGCGCCGGCTTCGGTCAGCGACTATCTCTCCGGGCTGCTGATTGGCGCCGAGGTGGCGGCCTTTGGCGAGCGCTACCGCAGCGCCGCCGTCACCCTGGTGGGCGATCCGGCGCTGACTGCCCGCTACCAGCGGGCAATGTCGGCGCAAGGTCGGGTGGTACAGAGCTGTAGCGGCGATGAGGCATTCTTGAACGGTATGGCGAGGATAATGGATGAACGCAGTTAAGCTGGTCGCGATTTTGCGCGGTATTGGCCCCGCAGAAGCGGCGGAACACGTTGAGACGCTGGTGGATGCCGGTTTTCGCTATATTGAAATCCCGCTGAATTCACCGGACTGGCAGCAGAGTATTCCGCAGATGGTCGGCCGCTTTGCCGAGCAGGCGGTGATTGGCGCGGGGACGGTACTTAACGTCGAGCAGGTGGACTTTCTTGCCGCAGCGGGGGCGAAGCTGGTGGTGACGCCGAATACGCAGTCAGCGGTGATCCGCCGGGCGGTGGCGCAGGGGATGCTGGTCTGCGCCGGGTGCGCTACCGCGACGGAGGCGTTTAACGCCCTGGACGCCGGCGCGCAGTGGCTGAAAATCTTTCCCTCCTCCGCGTTTGGCCCCGACTATATTCGGGCGCTGAAGGCGGTGCTGCCCCCGGAGGTGCCGGTGCTGGCGGTGGGGGGCGTGACGCCGGATAACCTCGCGACCTGGGTGCAGGCCGGGTGCGCCGGCGCGGGGCTGGGGAGCGATCTCTACCGCGCCGGTCAGCCGGCGGCGCGCACCCGCGAGCAGGCGCAGCGCTTTATTGCCGCCGGCCGGGAGCTAGTCGCCTAGCGGCTGACGGTCGACGCCGCCGCGGTGGCTGTCGAGCGCCAGCTTGATGCGCCGCAGGCGGTCTTTTGCCTGCGGCTTGTTGGCCATCGCCAGCTCGGTAGCCAGTACGTCGACCATCGCCAGCATGGCGTAGCGCGAGGTGCTGGGTTTGAAAATATAGTCGTTTTCGCGCACCAGCAGCGGCAGCAGCAGATCGGCCTGCTCCGCCAGCGGCGTATCCGCCGGAGTGATGGCAATCACCTTCGCCCCGTACTGCCTGGCGATAGCCGCGCTTTCAATAATCTCTGTGGTATAGCCCCCCAGCGACAGCACGATAACCACGTCCTTCGGCGTTACCGCCGAGCTCATCATGCGCACCAGCAGGCCGTCGTTCTGGCTGACGACCGGCAGGCCGAGGCGGAACAGGCGATACTGGATCTCCTGCGCGCAGATGGTCGAGCCGCCGCCCATCCCGAGCGCCAGTATTTGCCGGGCGTCGCTAAGCCAGGTGACGGCGCGCTTCAGCGCGTTAATATCCAGCGCCCGGCGATTGGTCTCGAGGACGCCAATAATTGACTCGTAGATCCCCTGTACGCCCTCCAGGTCCGGGACATCCAGAATAAAGCGCTGCCCGACCGCTAGCGACTGCGCGAGCTTCATTTTTAGCTCGCGGACGTCCTTGCACCCCAGCGCCCGCGCAAAGCGGGTGACGGAGGCCTGGCTGGTGCTGGTCAGGCGGGCAATTTCGGCAATCGGCAGCTCGGCCGCGGCGGCGACGTCGTCGAGAATAAACTGGGCAATCCGCTTTTCGGTAACGGTCAGCTCGAGAAAGCGATCGGTGATGCAGGAGATGATATCGATCGAGTAGGCCATACGGGTATCAGTCGCTAAATGTGTAATGATACTTTGTACCATATTCAGGGTGGAAAAAGCAGCGCCGGAGCGGCAATGTGGGCTACAGCGCCAGGCGCATGGTGCAGCGGGTCTCCGGCAGCAGGCCGTGGTCCGTTTCCCGCTCCCTTTTGGCCGCCAGCCCGGACGGCAGGTGCTGCTCATCGAGCATGCAGAATCCCAGGCGGGTGTAGAACGGGGCGTTCCACGGGACCTCGCGGAAGGTGGTCAGCGTCAGAGCCGGATAGCCCATAGCGCGGGCGGTGTCGGCGACCCGCGTCAGCATCATCCGGCCAATGCCGCGCCCCTGCCACTGCTGATGGACAGCGATCTCCACGATAAACAGCGCATCATCGAGCGGCTCGCTCAGCAGAAAGCCAACGGGCTCGCCGCCGCCGATGGCCAGCAGGCTGTGGTCCGTTTCGAGATACTGATAATGCTCCCGGGCGCTGATGACCGCGCTGTCTGCCAGCCAGGCGAGAGCGGGGATCTGACGAAAAGCCTGCGCTGCCGAGCGCTCAATAGCGGGCAGCCGGGGAATATCGCTCTCCCCGGTCAGGCGCAATGTCACTTCGGCAGTTATAGTGTTAGTTTTCATTGCCTCAGCATAGCACCTTTGGGAGAAACGTATGGAGTTGACTGCCGTTCCCGCCACCTGCTTTAGCAGCGAACAGCTGACGACGATCCTTAGCGACTGTTTTGAAGATTATCTGGTGCCCGTTTCGCTGTCGGTCGAGGTGTTTGTGCAGCGCTTCAGCGCTGAAGGGCTGAGCCTGCTGGATTCCTGCGTCTGGCTGGCGGGAGATACGCCGGCGGCAATCGCCATTATCACCCGCCGTGGCGATGCGGCCAGGCTGGCGGCCTTCGCCGTGCGGCCGGCATGGCGGGGAAAAGGAACCGGCCGTGCGCTGATGGTGTCGCTGATGGCCTCGTTACAGGCCCGGGGCGTGCGGCGGATGTGGCTGGAGGTGATCCGTAATAATCACGCCGCGGTTGCGCTGTATCAATCGCTGGGCTTTCGCGTTCGTCACGGGCTTTGCGGCTATCTGAGCGCGCAGCCGGAGGGCGAGGGCGCGCCGCTGCTGCAGTCGTACGATGTGCTGGCGCTGACGCGCAGGGCGGGGGCGGAAATCAACGGCCGGCTGCCGTGGCTGATGGACCCGATGACCTTCAATACGCTGCCGTGCCGCGCGTTGACGCTTAATCAGCAGGCGTTCGCGGTGCTGGCGACGCTCACCGCTAAGCCGCAGCTCCAGCTGCTGTGGGTCGAACCTGCCGCCCGCGGCCGCGGCCTGGCGCGCGAGCTGCTTATTGCCCTTGCCCGGCAGTTCCCCGGTCTTGGCACCTCGGTCAGCGTTCCGCAGTCGTTTACGCCGCTGTTCAGCGCCGCGGGATATGCCACCATGGCGCTGCAGCAGTATGAGATGAGCGTGGAGTTCCCCGGCGAGGCTTCTGCCGGGCGGTAATAAGATGGGGTCGGCGGCGGTTTTACACCGCGCCGTCCGGCCCTCAGAGAGCCGGACGGCCGGGCTTAGCCTTCGCGCTTGACGATTTTTATATCCACCATGCCGATGCCCAACTGGCGCGGCGCGTGGCCGAGAATATTGCCTTCGTTGGTGGACTGCGGGTCCGGCGGGACGATGATCAGCGTATCGCTGCGCGACGGGTTGTCGAAATGCAGCGTGGTGGTGGAGACGTCATTGGCCAGCGTCAGCGTTTGTTCGCTATCCCCGACGCGAACCGGGATCGGCTTATTGGCGTTGGGTCCGTAGGCTTTGGCGGTGATCACCAGATCGAATTTCTCCGGCAGCGGGTTCTTAAACTCGATTTTGACTTCGCCGCCGAGCTGCGCGTTGGACCAGCGGCCCCAGGATTCCGGCCGGGAGATGCCGCTAAACTGCCTCACCTCTTCCGGCGCGCCGGCGACGTTAAACACGAAGCTATCGGCCTTATAGCGAATATCGTTATCGACAATTTTCAGCGTATCGACGTTGCCTTTGTAGCGCTCCATATCGATAAGGGTATCTTTAAACGCCGTTTTCCCCTGCCACTGGGCTTTATCGACGCGCTGTACGGTCTGCTCGCCGCCGAGCTGGCCCTGCGATACGCACCAGTCGGTCGAGAGCGCCAGCTCGCTGGACCACAGCTGGCCCATCTTGTAGCAGCGGTCGATCCAGACAAAGTTATCGCGCGGGGCAAAATCAGCCAGCTGATAGCGCAGCGGCGCGGAGTATTCGCTCTCCGGCAGCGGCTCGACGCGTTTATCGGAGACCCGCAGCAGCAGCGGCAGACGGAAGTGGCTGCCGGAGAAGGAGACCATGCTTTTCTGCGGGTCCACGGTGAAGTTTTTCATCTCTTTCGGGAAGTTCCACAGGCGGATGACGTCCGGCTTCCAGGCCAGCACCTTATCTTTCATATTGAGGAAGATGCCGGAAAGCGACTGCCCGGAGAGGCTGCTGCGCCCAAGGCCGATGTAGTTATCG
The DNA here is from genome assembly GCF_006539725.1 of Klebsiella terrigena. Classification (GTDB taxonomy): domain Bacteria; phylum Pseudomonadota; class Gammaproteobacteria; order Enterobacterales; family Enterobacteriaceae; genus Klebsiella; species Klebsiella terrigena. The sequence continues at coordinate 51,072 of NZ_BJNO01000028.1, forward strand.
CCGCCGAGGATATCCAGCACCGTGGCGCCGTTGTCCATGGTATTACGCTTCACCGCCAGCGTATCCTGCTGCGGCTGGTCGCCGCGCAGTACGAAGAACAGGTTGCTGCGATCCTGCTTGTTCAGGTATTCCCAGGCGCTGTTTTTCATCGCCAGGTGATCGGAAGAGACCACAATCACCGTATTTTTGAAATAGGGCGAGGCTTTGATCTTCTCGATAAGCGCCGCGATGTGTTCCTGGCTGCAGCTTACCGCGCTGAAAGAGAGGTTCTTTTTACCGCCCATTTCATAGCTTTTTCGCTGACAGGTGCGGGAAATAAAACCGTCAGGATGGTGGGTGTCCACCGTTAGCGCAAAGAGCGAGAAGCGTTTACCGGACTGCGAAAGCTGCTCGAATTTTTTCCAGGTTTCATCCAGCACGGTGTCGTCGTAGAAGCCCCAGTCGTTGCGGTAGGCGGGGTCGGCAACCGTGGTTTTCAGCTCTTCAGCGCCGTACAGATGATCGAAGCCGTGAGACTTGAGGAACACGTCTTTTCCGGCGAAACGCAGGTTGGCGCCCTGCACAAAATAGTTTTCGTAGCCGGAGTTTTTCAGAATGTCGCCGAGGCAGATATTCTGCGGGAAGAAGCTGGAGACCGAGGCCGAGGCGTTGCCTTCAAACGGCGCAAACAGCGGGATGCCGCACTGCGAGGCGACCATCCCGGCGATAGTGTAGTCGGTGCCAGGCAGCTGGGCGGTGTTGCTGAAATCGAGGCCTTCGCTTTTCAGTTTGCCAAGCTCGGGCGTCAGGTCGGGAAACGCCTCGTTATCAAAATAGGTGCGCTCAAGGCTTTCGCCGTAGATATAGACCAGGTTGAGCTGGGGGTTGGCGATGCTTTTCGACGGCTCTTTATAGTAGGTAACAAAATCCGGATCGCCGTCGCGGGACTGGGATTTCACCAGCTCGCTAATCTGGCGGAACGCCGGACTGGCGTCAACGGAGGCCAGCGCGAGAACCAGCGCCAGCAGGCTATAGCCAAAGTGGTGAGGATGATGACGGCGTCGGCGGAGTATCCAGCCCAGGGCGCTGAAAACGCTCACCAGCGCCACGACAATCCCGGCGCCGGGAAGGATATATTTGCCGACGCCCGCGCCGGTCAGGCTGTTGGTCAGGGTATAAAGCACCGCGTCATTAATGCCGTCGCCGGTGAAATAATCGCTGGCGTAGAGAGTGATGTTGAGGACCACAAACAGGCCCAGCACCGTTAGCGTAGCGGCAAACCACCAGGTATTGCGACCGGCCTTCAAGGCATAAATCACCACCGAGGTGAGAAACAGGGCGATGGATAACAACTCTGACACAGCTTACCCTCATTAGCGCCAGCTGACCGCTAGCCGAATAGATCACTTTCCACGATATACTGTAATGGCAGCGCCATACTGCTGCAATTGTAGAGTCATGAAACTGTGCTGTGGTTCAGAATTGGTTTATAAATTGGTATTTTTGAGCGACGTCTCATCCTTCCCTACGGGGGAAAATGAGACCATTAATGTTAAAAAATGGGGCTGCGGCCGCGTTGGCCAGGCAAAGGCGCCAAACGCGGCATCTGGGGAGAGGATCAGGAGAGGAATTTCGCGCCCTGTTTGAGAACCAGATCGCAGGCCTGCGTTTTGACTTTTTCCGCCAGCGGGCTGCTGCCGAGGGTGCTCAGGTTCAGCTGCTGGCCGTTATTGCTGTTCAGCAGACCCTGCAAACCTTCAAGATAGCCGGTGTCCTCTTTCTGTTTTTCCGGGGTGCCGAGGCCGAGCTTATCCAGCACCTGGTTTTTGACGTTTTCGGTATTGGTCACCGAGGAGAGCTTCTGCTTCGCACAGTACGACATAATGCCGGCGGCATTATTCATGCTGCTGGCGGTCAGCGACTGGCTCCCGCCGTTCAGCAGGCTGGTCAGCGAGGACATCGACAGCGCGCCGCTTTGCTGCGAGCCGCTTTGGCTGCTGAGCTCGCTGGCGGCGCTGGAGAGAGAGTCCTGCCACGAGGCCGCCTGCGCGCCGGTGACAAGAAATGCCGCGGCAGCGACGCTGCAGCGGAGCAAGGATTTAGCAGATTTCATAAACGGTACTCTTCGTCGTTATATAAGAATTTCTTGAGTATAACGCCGCCTGAGATCGGAAATGTCTTAATACTCTTTGCCGGTGACCCGGTGACGATAGCTATCCCAGTTGAAAATCACCCACAGGCTGTTGCCGAGGCGCATGCGGTCCATCACGCGCTCGCCGAGCAGCTTGTTCATCTCGTCCATGTTGCTGTTGGTTAGCATCCCGGTCGGGCGCTTTGATGAGGAGCGGCGATCGACGATCTGATTGATGATCACCTTTTCATAGCGCGATTCGGTTTGCATGCCGATCTCATCGATCACCAGCAGATCGACCCGGCTGAGATCGTTCAGCAGCTGCTCCTCGCTGATCTCCCGGTTGCCGAAGGTGTCCTTCATTGCCGACATGATGTCGGCGACGGTAATGATCAGCACCGATTTGCCGCGCAGCAGCAGCTCGTTACAAATGGCGGCCGCAAGGTGGTTTTTACCGGTGCCAGGCTTGCCGGAAAAGATAAAGCTGGCGATGTTGCCGTCGAACTCTTCAACGTACTGGCGCGCTCTGGAGAGCGCGTTCATCTGGCCTTCGCATTCGACCCGGTAGTTCTCAAACGAACAGTTTTGATGCAGCGGGCGGATGCCGGAGCGGTTAAACGTCCGCTGCATTTTCATCGCCCGGTTCTCCCGCTCGAGGGCTTCGGAACGCAGCTTGCCCTGCTCTTTCTGCCACGCCAGCAGCTCTTCGCCGGTTTTAAACGCCGGTTCGACATGAGCAGGCATCATTTTTTGCAGGCGCTTCATCAGTTCGCCAACGTTTTTCATGCTCATCCTCGGAACCCTCGTGGAATATGGTTATCCGGCTCGCTGACCGTATTCACATCACGACGCGGCTGGCCGCCGTTGCCGGCACGACCGATTTGCACGCTACGCGCCAGCTTCTGCTGCCACTGCACGTGATGAAAAACTTTGCCTTCCGCCTGCCAGTAGGCAACGAATGCCGCCAGCTCTTCCGGCGTCACCGGCTGGCTGAGGGCGATACCCCACAGCGCCGCGAGGCGCTGAAAATCGGCGTCCGGCTGCCAGTCGGCGTACATGGCGAATTTCCCCATAGGGATTGCGGCCGGCGCGGCGGTCGGCTCGTCAAAGAACTGCGTATCAAGCGCGATATCGCTGCCGGGGCGTGCCAGCTTACTCTCCAGTTCAAGCAGCTGGGCCAGGCGTTCCGGCGTCAGCGCGTAGAAGGCGGGAGTATTGTTGGCAAAAACGGCAACGGCACCGCCGGCCGATTTTGCGAGAATGGCCGCAGGATCCTGAATGAAATCATCCAGGCCGCTAAAATCGGTAGTTAAAATTCGCGAAGACATAACACTATCTCAACTCTGAACAACGATAGAGAGGGGGAATAGCACATATAGTAGCACAGCGCCCGGCCGGGATGGAGCGGCTGAGCCATCCCGGCGGCGCCGCTTGCTATACCCGCGGACGCTTGCGGTACAGCCACAGGCCAGGAATAGAAAGGCCGATAGAGAGCGCACCAACGATAGACGACGCCTTTAAAAAATTGCTTAACAGCATAATCATCATCTCTTCAGAATAACCAAAATGACTGATTTTGACCGCCGAGATCATCGCCGTATAGGCGGATATGCCGGGGAACATCGGGATCACCGCGGCAACGGTAAAGATCTTCGGGTGGGCCAGGTACCAGCGCGACCACTGAATGCCGATACAGCCAATCAGCAGGGCGGCAAGGAAGGTGGCCCACTCGATGTTAAAGCCCGCCGTCATCATCACCATTCGTGAACCGTGACCAATGGCACCCAGCAGCGCGCACCAGCGCAGCGCCCGCTGCGGGACGTTAAAGACCATCGCGAATCCGACGGCAGGGATGGCCGCCAGCGCCATGTCCTGAGCCAGCGCAAACAGATATGTGATTATGCCCATCCGCGCAGCCCCCACATGGTCATCGCCATCACCACGCCAATGCAGGTGGCAAGGGTCAGCAGGCTGGCGAGCGCCCAGCGCGCAAGGCCGGTGTTGATATGCCCTTTGAACATATCCGCCACGGCGTTGATCAGCGGAAAGCCGGGCACCAGCAGCAGCACGCTGGCGGCCATCGCCACGGTGGACGTGCTGGCAAACGTCGGCAAGCGCAGCATCAGCCCGGAGATAGTGGTGGCCACAAAGGCGGTAATGCAAAAGTTAATCTGCGGATGCATCGAGCGGTGAGTCAGCAGCTGGCGGATATACATGGCGATAGTGCTGGCGCAGAAGGTGACCAGCGCGCCGTCCCAGCCGCCGTTGTTTAATTTGCAGAAGCACGCGCAGGAGAGCCCGACCATCAGCACCAGCAGCCAGCGCGGGTAGCGCAGCGGTTTTATCTGGGTGAAGCGCTTTTCCACATCTTTATAATCCAGCAGCTTATGCTCGGCAAGGATCACAATATGCTGCACTTCGGTCACTACGTGCATATTAATACCGCGATCGACATTCTTGCGCGTTGAGGTCAGGCATTCGCCGTCTTTGATGGTGGTGAGGACAATCGCATTCGAGGAAATGGCGCTCTCGACGCTGTCCATACCTAACGCCCGCCCCAGGCGAGTAGAAAGCTCCTCAACCAGCGCGCTCTCCGCCCCGTGTTGCAGTAAGAAAAGACCACACTGAATGCACAATCGCGTAATTGTGCGCTGAACTGTCCGATCTGCTTGCATAAATACCTGCCGTCAGTAACGCCCGATGCCGTAGTGTCCGTCGCTACTTTAACCTGAACTCTCGCTTTGCCTGAGGGGGTCGGGATCAAACAATGTGCAAAAAGCCGGCTCCCGGCGGTATGGATAAATTTTGAACTGCACCACACTTTGCTAAAACTGTTGAAAAGTGCAGTTTTTACCGCCGTTATTGCCTTCTTTTTCCCACCTGACTTATCAAAAATGCACATGAAAACTTTTAATAAACAAAAAACAAACAAATAATTAACCATTCGAGAGCGAGACACCCCTATGAAAACTCAGGTCGCGATAATCGGTGCCGGCCCCTCCGGGCTGCTGCTGGGGCAGCTGTTGCATAATGCGGGGATTCGAACCGTTATCCTCGAACGGCAGACGCCTGAATACGTCCTCGGGCGGATCCGGGCAGGTATCCTCGAAAGCGGCACCGTCGATCTGCTCCGTGAAGCAGGCGTGGCGCAGCGTATGGACGCGGAAGGGCTGGTGCATCACGGGGTTGAGTTTTTGTTTGAGGGACAGCGCGTTCCGCTCGACCTGACGGCGCTCAGCGGTGGGAAAAGCGTGATGGTGTACGGCCAGACCGAGGTGACCCGGGATTTAATGGCGGCCCGTGCCGAGTGCGGGGCGCCGATCGTTTATGGCGTCAGCGACGTGGTGATTCAGGATGCGAAAAGCGATCGGCCGGCCATCACCTTCGTCAGCGGCGGGGAAACGCACCGGCTGAGCTGTGATTTCATCGCCGGCTGCGATGGTTTTCACGGCGTGTCGCGGCAAAGCATTCCGCGTGAGCTTCTTAAAGAGTATGAAAGCGTCTGGCCGTTTGGCTGGCTGGGGATGCTGGCCGATACGCCGCCGGTAAACCCCGAGCTGATTTATGCCCATCATGAACGCGGATTTGTACTATGTAGTCAGCGCTCACTAACTCGTAGCCGCTACTATTTACAGGTACCGCTCAGCGATAAGGTGGAGCAGTGGTCGGACGCACGCTTCTGGGAAGAGCTGAAGAACCGCCTGCCGGACGAGCTCTCTACAAAGTTAGTGACTGGTCACTCACTTGAGAAGAGCATCGCGCCGTTGCGCAGCTACGTGGTGGAGCCGATGCAGTACGGCAGGCTTTTCCTCGTCGGGGATGCGGCGCATATCGTGCCGCCAACCGGGGCGAAAGGGCTGAATCTCGCCGCCTCAGACGTCAACTATTTGTGGCGGATCCTGCGCGAATACTATCACCACGGTCGTGACGACCTGCTGGCGAGCTACTCGCGTTTCGCGCTGGATCGCGTGTGGAAAGGCGAGCGATTCAGCTGGTTTATGACCCGCCTGCTGCATGATTTCCCGCAGCAGAGCGAGTTTGATAAAAAAATGCAGGCGGCCGATCGCCGCTACTATTTTGGCTCACGTGCCGGGCTGACCACCATTGCGGAAAACTATGTCGGTCTGCCAATGGAGCGCGTGGCGTAGCGTTGAAAAGGGCAGGAGTCGTGATGCAGGCAGCGAATAGCGTTCCCGTGTTTAAGCTGTATGGGGAAGAACGAGACTGGCCGACGCCAGATCTGCTGCACTGTGAGTCTATTTTGCAGCGCAGCAGCCTGTACGAATGGCACATCCGCATGCATCAGCACGCCGAGCTGGTGCAGCTGCTGTATCTCCATAAGGGAAGCGCTGAGATCGAGATTGAGGGCGTGACCACGGTGATGACGGAAGCCTGCATCCAGGTGGTACCGGCGCTGTGCGTTCACGGATTTCGCTTTTCACCGGGCACCCAGGGATTTGTGCTCTCGCTGGCGCTGCCGCTGCTCAGCCGTTTTGAAAACCAGTTTGGCCGCCAGCTCGATGTGCTTAGCCAGCCGCAGTGCGTGCCGGTCAGGCGCTCCCGAGGCCACGTTCGGGCGCTGTTTACGGCGCTGCGCGAGGAGTACTGTGAAGAGCTTGATGCGCGTGAAATGATGCTCCATTCGCTGCTCGGCGCGCTGCTGGTGTGGCTGAACCGACGCTGCCTCCCGGCTCCGGTAACGGCAGACAGAGCGGAGAGGAAACGCAGCGCCATGCGTCACTTTTCTCGTCTGATTGAGAGCCACTATCGCGAACATCTCCCGCTGGCAGAGTACGCCAGGCGGGTGGGGATATCGGCGACGCACCTTAATTATTTGTGCCGTGAATTTCATGGCCGCAGCGCGCTGGAGGTTTTGCATCATCGGCTGATGCTTGAAGCGCGGCGTAATCTGCAGTATACCGGGATGACGATATCTCAACTGTCTGATTACTTAGGATTTTCCGACTCAACCTACTTCTCTCGTTTTTTCCGACGCTACAGCGGCGTGTCGCCAAAGGCCTTCAGAAATTGCATCAAATGAAATAGCGTTATTCTGCCCCGCAATAAATTATTTTTTCTAACTTTGATTTTAAATTTTTCTAACTTATTGAGCGTTATTGCCTGTGTTAGCGTTGATGGTTGGCAAGGTCAGACTCAATTCCTCGCCAGACTAATAAAGATCTATCTGGCACAGTAATATAACGGCCGCCAAATTATTTATCTTTATTGTTAAAGGCGCGAGTCTTCGATGGGAAGCGGAGGGTTTATGTTACCGGGAAAAGGTAAATACGGCATTATTATCAGTAAAATACCGGTTATGCAGCGTGGGCTGAAGGCAATTGCCGGGGAGCATCTTCCCGAATACGCCTTCGGCGTTTGCGGCTCTCCGGAGGAGTTGACTCTGCTTCAGCTACGGCAGGCAGTGCTGGTTATCGCTGATTTATCAGGTGAAAGCCATCAGCTCCGCGAGGTGTGCGGGGAGTATCACTCATTGATGACCCAATATAGCGATATTCATTGGGTCTATATGATTGGCCACGCCTGCGATCTCCAGGCCATGGAGATATTAGTCTGCGCGCAAAGCACCCTCGTTTCCAGCCACGACTCCGTAAAACATCTGCTTGAGGTTATTCACGCGGATGGCACGACGCGGGAGAGAATCAGCCAGACGCTCTTATCCGCCGCGTCAGGAAATAGTGAAGAAAATCGGCCAACGGCAATTTTTCTGACGCTTTCTGAACGTAAGGTTTTACGTCTGCTGGCGAAAGGCTGGGGAATTAACCAAATTGCCGCGCTGTTGAAAAAGAGTAATAAAACGATTAGCGCGCAGAAAAATAGCGCTATGCGCCGCCTCTCTTTGCGCAGCAATGCGCAGATGTATGCCTGGATTAATAGCGCTCAGGGAATGAAGGAGCTGAATATCTACGCCGCTTTTGGAGAACAAAAGCAATGGAAAAAAACACCTCACCTCGATATGTCGCTGTCGTAGAAAAATGCATGCTGACCGAACTGGCGCTGCGCCATATATTAACCGGCGCGGGGTCGGGTAATTATATTGTGCGGTTTTTTAAAGATACCCAATCGCTGCGCCGGACGCTGCAGTCGACAAACGCTATCGCCGTTATTTTTTCACTTTTCAGCAATCGCCTCTTCCGCATGGAGAGCCTGCTTTTTCTTCATGAAATCGCCTGTTCCAGTCCTGAAATACGGCGCATCGTTTTAGCGCATGATAGCGCTGAAGCGCGTTTAGTCTGCCAGCTGACGCCCTCCATGCTGCACGGCGTGCTGAATAAATCGATCTGCCGCCTGCGCTTGCAGGAGCAGCTTATTCAGCTGATTAACCCGACGCCGCAGGCGGACGAGGCGCTGATTAGCCCAGGACCGGGCCTCGGCAGCCAAATTCTGAGCCCAACGGAACAGCATATTCTTCGCTATATGACCTACGGCTATTCATTGCCAGAAATAGCGGCCCGGCTGGATCGTAATATCAAAACCATCCGCGCCCATAAGTTCAACGCCATGAATAAGCTCGGCGTCAGTTCAGATCTCGGCCTGCTGAGCGCGGCCGATATCCTGATGCATTTATCGGCCCTCGACGAGGACGCGGCGGAGGAGTGTCTCGGGTAAGCCTCCGCCCGTTTTTACAGGCAAACGTCAACCCAGGTCGCACCGGTGAGCTGGGCCATCCGGTCAGGGGAAATGCGTACCGCGCTGTGGATGGCGCCGGCCGCGGGCAGGACTTCCTGATACTGCTTCAGCGAAATATCGCAATAGACCGTCAGCGGATTTTCCAGGCCGAAAGGGCATACGCCGCCAACGGGATGCCCGGTTAGCGTGACGACCTCATCGCTGCTCAGCATGCGGGCCTTCGCCCCAAACGCGTCCTTCAGCTTTTTATTATCCAGACGCACGTCGCCGCGAGAGACGACGAGTATCACCCGGTCTTTCACCTTTAACGACAGGGTCCTGGCGATTTGTCCCGGCTCAACGTGATGCGCGGCGGCGGCGAGGGCCACGGTCGCGGTACTTTGCGTGAGCTCGATGATTTCGATATCGGGGGCGTGTTCGGCAAAAAACTGCCGTACGGACTGCAGACTCATTAGGATCTCCTGATTAATGCCCGTTTTAATCTGGCATAAGCCTCGCGGAGTGTAAATATTGCCGGCTGATAATCGAGAATTTTTCCAATTTCTGGATCTTCTTCACAATCACCGCAACCGGTTACTGTAACCGGTTGCGGTTATGGTCGCTCAGATGAATACTGAATGGGTAACTTCCCTGCGTCACTTATAACAAAGAGCCGTGTATGAATCGTACTGACTTGAGCAGTATAGCTGGGCGAATGGCTAATGTGCTTTTTCGCTCACAGAACATGTTTCATCACAACGGCAGGATAATCGTTGTTGGGCCTGTTTCTATAGCCTGTCAGGAGGGCTGCTATGTCTGCTAACCATGCTGCGTTTAATCTGATATTCCGCTTTGTAGAAAATTATATTAGCCCTGTCGCCGGGCGAATCTCGTCGCAGCGCCACGTGATGGCTATTCGTGACGGCTTCATCTCGGCCATGCCGTTTATGATAGTCGGCTCATTTCTGCTGGTGTTTGCCTATCCGCCGTTTTCCCCGGATACCACCTGGGGCTTCGCGCGCGCCTGGCTGGATTTGGCAAAAGAGTTTGAAGGACGAATTCTGACGCCGTTCGATATGACGATGGGCATTATGTCTATCTACATCTGCGCGGCGATTTCTTATAACCTCGGTAAGCATTACGTAAAATCTCACCAGCTCGATCCCTTTATGTGCAGCATGCTGTCAATTATGGCATTCCTGCTGGTCGCGGCACCGAAAACCAGCGGCACTTTACCGGTGGATAGCCTCGGCGGAACGGGGATCTTTACCGCGATCCTGGTCGCGATCTATTGCGTTGAGATGATGCGCTTTCTGAAGGCGCATAACATCGGGATCCGCCTGCCGGATCAGGTTCCACCGATGATTAAAAACTCGTTTGACCTGCTGATCCCGGTGCTGGTGGTGGTGCTGACGCTCTATCCGCTCAGCCTGTTTATTCAGCATCAGTTTGACATGCTTATTCCGCAGGCCATTATGTCCGTCTTTAAACCGCTGGTTTCCGCTGCGGATTCATTGCCGGCAATTTTACTGGCGGTGCTGATCGGTCATCTGCTGTGGTTTGCAGGGATCCACGGGGCGGCGATTGTCTCCGGTATGCTGCAGATGTTCTGGCTGACCAACCTGGGTATGAACCAGCAGGCTCTGGCCCAGGGCGCGCCCTTACCGCACATCTTTATGGAGGCGTTCTGGACGTTCTTCATTGTGATAGGCGGCTCTGGCGCCACCATGGGGCTGGTTATCTGCTATCTGCGCAGCCGCTCGGCCCATCTGCGGTCTATTGGCCGTCTGAGCGTGGTACCGAGCCTGTTTAACATTAACGAACCGGTTATTTTCGGCACGCCAATCGTCATGAACCCGGTATTCTTTATTCCGTTCCTGCTGTCGCCGATGGTGAACGCCGTGCTCGCCTGGGCGGCAATGAAGCTGGATCTGATTGGCCGGGTTATTTCGGTTGTCCCCTGGACTGCTCCGGCGCCGATTGGCGCAGCATGGGCGCTGGGCTGGGATTTCCGCGCGGCGATCCTGGTGATTCTTCTGGCCTGCGTTTCAGCCATCATCTACTTCCCGTTCTTTAAGGTATACGAGAAACAGCTGTTAGAGCAGGAGGCGGAAGAGGCCCAGCGCGTGGCGGAAGAGAGCCAGCAAACGGCATAAAAGCAGGCGGGCGGCGCTAAGGCCGCCCGCGTGAAAAAGCGGATTATTTTAGCGTACAGTCTCCGCACTGCTGGACGTCCGGCAGGCGGTAGCGCTGGCAGCAGGTACGCCGTACCAGCGCGCCTTCACGGATAACGACCGTACGCCATAGCGGGTTATCCCGGCCATCGGCAAACTGCTTTTCAAAGAAGCAGTGCTGGCGCAGAGCCGCCACCCGCTCCTCTCCCAGCAGCGTCTTCATCTCACCCAGATACCAGTTAATCAAATAGCCGGTATTGCTCCAGATAAGCTTCGCGTTGATATCTCCGGTCGCTTCCAGCGCCTGAATCACCGGCTGCAGGGCGTCATTGACCAGCGTTTCCATCCGCGACTGCGGCGACTGCCCGCTACCGGTGGTTGCGGAGTGGACGTCGATCCAAAAGCAGGCCGCCCGGCCGGTTTCATGGAACTCGACGCGGAAATGTTCCGGCGCCAGGCTGATGGTTTGCTCTTCGCTTAACACGGCCAGCATCAGCGGCGGCACCAGCAGGCCGATATACCATTGCGCCCACAGCGAGAGCAGCGGTTTTTGCTCCCGCGGCAGCGTTGGCTGATGGCGATAGATATGATCGGAGTAGGTGGCCAGCAGGGAGCTGAGGGTAGCCGGTGAGGACCACTCTGCAAGCGTCAGCGCGCAGGGCGGGGCCTCTTCATCCAGACGGAGAAAATCCAGCAGATGCGGGCGCAAGGCGGTGATTTTTTCCCGGATGGCATCCGCCAGCGCATGCTCAGCCGGCTGAAACGGGGCCTGCCAGATAATGTCGTTGCTGAATGGAATTGAACGGTAAGCCATCAGATCGCCAGATACAAATCTAAATGATAATGATTGCTGATACTAGTTGCTTGCGTAAAGGATGGCAAGATCTTTGTCCGCGCGGCGCTTCCCTGACGGCGCGGAGGTGGGGTTAGCTGGCGAGAATAATATTACGGCCCAGTTTTTTGGCTTCGTAGAGCGCGCTGTCCGCTCGCTTCAGCGCGCCGTCGATATCGGCATCGACGAGCGGCGTCAACCCGATGCTGATGGTAACGTTGGTGGCGACGCTTTCATTAAACATGTGGGCGATTTTCAAATCGTAGACCCGCTGGCGGATCCGTTCCGCTGCCTGCTGAGCGGTTTCCGCCGTGCTGTTGGTCAGCAGCACCATAAACTCCTCCCCGCCGAAACGGGCCACAATATCCCGTGAACGAACGGCGTTACGGATCGCGGCGGAGACCTGAATCAGCGCCTGGTCGCCCATCATATGCCCGTAGTGATCGTTGTAGGCTTTAAAGTGATCGATATCCAGCAGCAGCACATGATGGCTATTCCCATCCAGGGCCAGGAGGGTATCCAGCCGGTTTTGCAAACCGCGGCGATTGTACAGCCCGGTAAGCGGGTCGAGCATGCTCAGGTCATTCAGCGTATTACGTTCCTTCAGCAGCTTATCCATCAGCCCCTGGGTAAAGGTATCGCTGCGTTTCTGAATCAGGTTTTGCATCGTGATGCCGGCAATGGGCAGCATAAAGCAGTAGAGCATGCGCAGCCACTGCTCGCCTTCCGCAAGGATCAGACAGGCAATAAAAGTGGGGAAGGAGTGCAGGGTAAACGCAATGATATTATTGGAAAAAGCAATTGCGCCAATAAACAGGACGCTTAACAGGGCGATCACCAGAAAGTTAAAATGCGGTGGCGGCATCATTGATGATTTTTCGCAAACGTGCCAGGCCCACAGCAGACCAAATATCAGAGAAATAAAGGAAATATTTATTCTGCGCTGGGCGAATTTCCAGTGCCATAACAATAAACCGGCGCTGCAGGCGAAAATCAGGGTGCAGGGCAGGGTAAAGCTCACGACGGTAAAGAGCGGGCTGGCCAGGGATAAGAAAGCTGAAATCAAATTAAGGACTAAAAAAAGCCGTAAGGAATACTGATATTTTTTTTCGTAATGAGCTCGCCAGGATTGTGCAGTCATATGGGGGATATCATTATTAGTCGTTAAATTTCAAAATGATGGCTGCCAAAAATGAACAATAAAAAGCAATGCGCAATATAAGGTTTTTGCGAAATAATCAAATGTTTTAATATATAAGCGTTTTGCGCTTAATTTATCACCTTCATGAATGTATGTCATTACCGCAAACGTAAAGAATAAAGTATCCGTTCTGGTTAACATGACAAATGATAAAAGCTATCATATGATATTGGTTATCATTATCGTTATGAGAGGTGAAAACATGTTGCAGCGGACTTTAGGCAGCGGGTGGGGCGTGCTGCTTCCGGGCGCAGTCATTGCTGCTCTTGGATTTGCTGATTTGTCGCTGGATGCCTGGCGCGGGTTGGTAACCCTGGGACTGCTGATGTCTGCCGTGATGATCTGGCACCGACAGCTGCGTCATTTCGTGTTGCTGCCGTCATGCGTGGCGTTGGTCAGCGGGATTATGCTGATGACGTTGAATTTAAGGCTGATGGGGTAATTCAGGGGAGAGTAAGAATA
>NZ_BJNO01000029.1 GCF_006539725.1 Klebsiella terrigena
TCAGTTTGCCATCATCACGGTGATTTTATCCGCTATTTGCTGTTCATTTGTGCGATCTCTCGCGCAAAATTAGCGACCTGCTGCCAGTCGGTATAGACCACTTCCTTACTGGTATCCGTTTCACCGCCGGTCATCTTCATAATCAGGCGGATCATTACGCGGTCGTACCAGCTATAGCGCGGATAGCGCAGCGCACCGGCAAACACCGCGCTACGCTGCGGCTGCCACGGTGAACTAAGCAGGAACTTGCGCGTATAGCTATTGGTTTGCGGAGTACGCTTCTCAGGTTTACGCGCCACGAGGTTAACCGAAAAAAACGCACCGGGCAGCGCGTTCAGCGACTGCAGGTGTTTCTTCACGAAGCGGTCAACCGCAGGATGAAAGTGGCCATAGCGAATGGATGCCCCAATCACCACGCGATCGTAGTCGTGCCATGCAACCGCATCGGCGCGGTTAAGGTTTAGGGTGTCCGCATCGACGCCCAGCTCTTTCAGCTCGGATGCCAGAAAGGAGGCAATTTCACGAGTCTGCCCATCACGGGTGGAAAATAGAATCAACGTTTTCACAAATACTCCAGCTATTCACGCCAGAAAGTGGGAGTAAACAGCACCAACAGGGTGAACACTTCCAGACGACCAAACAGCATATTAGCAATCAGGATCCATTTTGCGACCGGATTCATCGTCGCAAAGTTATCCGCCACGACCCCCAGGCCCGGCCCCAGGTTGTTTAAGGTTGCGACGACCGAAGCAAATGCGGAGAAGTCATCGACACCGGTAGCAATAATCGCCAGCATACTAATGATAAACACCAGCGCATAGGCGGAGAAGAATCCCCATACTGCTTCGAGGATGCGTTCCGGCAGCGCGCGGTTGCCCAGCTTAATGCTGTACACCGCATTCGGGTGTACCAGACGTTTCAGCTCGCGGTTCCCCTGCTTAAAGAGCAGCAGGATACGAATAACCTTCAGACCACCGCCCGTCGAACCGGCACAGCCGCCGATAAATGCCGAGCACAGCAGCAGCACCGGAAGGAACAGCGGCCAGCGTGCAATGCTATCGGTGGTGAAGCCCGCCGTCGTGGCCATTGAGACAACCTGGAAGAACGCCTGGTTCAAGGTGGTTAACGCGGAGCTATAGACATCATGCAGCCACAGCACCAGCGTACAAATCACCACCAGCGTCAGCTGTACGCCAATAAACATGCGGAATTCGGGGTCACGCCAGTACACCTTCAGGCTTCGTCCGCTGAGTAATGAAAAGTGCAGGCCGTAGTTACAGCCGGAGATCAGCAGGAAGACCGCGATAATCGAGTTAATCGTCGGACTGTCAAAGTAGCCGACGCTGGCGTCATGCGTGGAGAAGCCGCCAATAGCGATGGTCGAAAAGCTGTGACCGATGGCGTCAAACGCCGGCATCCCGGCAAACCACAGCGCCAGCGCGCAGGCGATGGTTAGCAGAACGTAGATAAGCCACAGCGTTTTTGCCGTTTCGGCAATTCGCGGGCGCATTTTGTTATCCTTCAGCGGCCCGGGCATCTCCGCCCGGTACAGCTGCATCCCACCGACGCCGAGTATCGGCAGGATCGCGACCGCCAGCACAATGATCCCCATACCGCCAAACCACTGCAGCATCTGGCGATAGAAAAGGATGGCATGGGGCAGCGAGTCGAGGCCAACCAGCGTGGTTGCGCCCGTGGTGGTGAGGCCAGAGAAGGATTCAAAAAACGCATCGGTTACCGTCAGGTTTGGCTGCTCGGCGAAGATAAACGGTAGCGCACCGACGCTGCCCAGCACGGTCCAGAAGAGGACGACAATCAAAAAGCCCTCGCGGGATTTCAACTCACCCTTTTCACGGCGGTTCGGCCACCATAATAGAGAGCCAATAGCTAAAGCGGCGAAAAAGGTCTGGGTAAACGCCCGCCCGGCACCATCACGGTATATCAGGGCCACTAATCCCGGGAGGATCATGGTCCCCGAAAATAAAATGACCAGCAGTCCAACGATTCGGGTAATCGCGCGAAAATGCATCTCTGGCGCTTCCTTTGATATGCAAAAAATCAGGTGGGGATTATTCGTCAATCTTCAGTAATTGCAACGAGCCACGGCTAAAATCAGCCAGTTTTGCTGAAAATGACGCCACTTCAGCTTGAGGAAGCGCAACACGCAGCTGGACGAACGCCTGATATTCGCTTTCGACAATGTGCCCTGCGAACTGGGCCAACAGCGCTTCAACACCGGCTAATTGCCCGTATTCACACTGCAAAGTATATGCGGTCAGCGGCGTCTTGCGCTGCGTTGTCAGCTGAGCAAGCGCCTGGTGTACGCCACCGCCATAGGCCTTCACCAGACCACCGGTACCCAGCAGAATACCGCCGTAGTAACGCACTACGACGGCAGTTATCTCACCGACACCGCTGCCCATAAGCTGTGCCAGCATCGGTTTACCTGCCGTTCCCGCCGGTTCGCCATCGTCGGAGAAACCCAGCTGTTGTGAATCATTCGGCGGCCCGGCCACCCACGCCACGCAGTGGTGGCGAGCGTCCGGGTGATCCGCT
This sequence comes from Klebsiella terrigena, assembly GCF_006539725.1. Classification (GTDB taxonomy): domain Bacteria; phylum Pseudomonadota; class Gammaproteobacteria; order Enterobacterales; family Enterobacteriaceae; genus Klebsiella; species Klebsiella terrigena. The sequence continues at coordinate 2,557 of NZ_BJNO01000029.1, forward strand.
CTTACTGATTCAACAAACGCCTTTGCCGCCATTACGCCATCGGTATGCGCCAGTAGCGTAATAAACCGGCTCTTCTTAATCTCTTCGACAAAGCGCACCGGCGCGGCCGGTATCAACCAGCTGTCCATCAGGCCAGTTTCAGATCACGCGTCATATTTTCGACACTGCTTTCATGGATAACGACGTTATCTTCGATACGAATGCCGCCAAACGGTTTTAGCGCTTCAATTTTCTGCCAGTTGAAGTGCTTGCTGAACTGCCCTTCGCGCCACGGCACCAGCAGGGATTCAATAAAGTAGATACCCGGCTCTATGGTCAGCACCATACGCGGCTGGATCACGCGCGTGCAGCGCAGGTACGGATATTTAGACGGCGCCGCCAGATGTGTACCGGCATCATCCTGCATAAAGCCGGCGACATCATGCACCTGCAGGCCCAGCGGGTGGCCGATGCCGTGAGGCATAAACGGCCCGGTCAGGTCGTTTTCGACCATCGCCTCTTCGCTCATGTTGGTGACGATCTGATGTTTACGCAGCAGCTTAGCAATGCGCTGATGGAACTGGACGTGGTAATCCACGTAGCTGGTGCCGACTTTCAGCGTGCTAATCAGCGCCAGCTGCTCGTCATTAACGTCCTTAATCAGCTGGGCAAAGTCGCTATCGCCGTGCGCGGCCCAGGTACGCGTGAGATCCGCCGCATAGCCGTTATATTCCGCACCGGCATCGAGCAGGAAGCTGCGCGCTTCCGCCGGCGCTCGGTGATCCAGTTTGGTGTAGTGCAGCACGGAGGCGTGCTCATTGATCGCCACGATGTTGCTGTACGGTACATCGGTATCGCGGTGGCCGGTCGCGGTCAGATAGGCCTGGTTGATATCGAACTCGCTCATCCCGGACAGGAAGGCTTCATGCGCCGCCCGATGACCGTTGATCGCTGATTTCTGCGCTTCGCGCATGCAGGCCAGCTCGTAATCCGTTTTATAGGAGCGGTAGTAGTGCAGATAGTCGATAACCCCTTTCGGGTTGATTTTATCCGCGGCTATCTCTAACCCCAGCGCGCGCTCAGGGACCGGGCCGATATAGCCGATGTTGCCGCGCGCCGCCGGGAGCTGGCTACCGATACCATCCGCCTTCGGCAGCGCAATCACGTCTACCTCTTCGGTCCAGAATGAAGTCGGCAGCGGCTCAACGTTATGCCAGTAATCAACCGGCAGGTAGAACCACAGCTTCGGCTTATTGACGCCATCCACCAACAGCCAGCAGTTAGGAACCTGCGTGACGGGCACCCACGCTTTAAACTGCGGATTGACCTTGAACGGGTAGGGATGATCGTCAAGAAAAACGTTAACCAGCTCACCGGAGTGAATCAGTAAGGCATCGAGCTTAAAGCGAGATAAAACATCACGGGTACGTTCTTGTAGGGTAGCAATATGGTTTTTATAGAGCGCGGCTAGTGATTCCATCTATTTATCCTTTGATTTTATTAGATCGTGACTCTCCGCATCTTAGCACATCGACTTCAGGCAGGGCGATTTCCGCCGGGTGTGATCCAACCAGCATTTATTTAAAGACTTGTTTGCAATTCTTTAACATAAATCCCACACTCCGACTCATCTGGTACGACCAGATCATATTGCTGGATTCAGGAGACTGACATGCTCTACAAAGGCGACAACCTGTACCTCGACTGGCTGGAAGATGGCATTGCCGAACTGGTGTTCGATGCCCCCGGCTCGGTGAACAAGCTCGATACCGCAACCGTAGCCAGCCTCGGCCATGCGCTGGACGTGCTCGAAAAGCAAACAGATCTTAAAGGGCTGCTGCTGCGCTCTGAAAAAGCGGCCTTTATCGTCGGTGCCGATATAACCGAATTTCTCTCCCTGTTCCTGGTCCCACAGGAGCAGCTGAGCCAATGGCTGCATTTTGCCAATAGCGTTTTCAACCGCCTCGAAGATTTACCGGTGCCCACCGTTTCAGCGGTCAACGGCTATGCGCTGGGCGGCGGCTGCGAGTGCGTGCTGGCAACGGACTATCGTCTGGCTACGCCGGACCTGCGCATCGGCCTGCCGGAAACTAAGCTGGGCATCATGCCGGGCTTCGGCGGTTCAGTGCGTATGCCGCGTCTACTCGGCGCCGATAGCGCGCTGGAAATTATCGCCGCCGGCAAAGACGTCGGTGCAGATCAGGCTCTGAAAATCGGTCTCGTCGACGGCATCGTCAAGCCAGAGAAACTGCGCGACGGCGCGCTCAGCATTTTACGCCAGGCCATTAGCGGCGATCTCGACTGGCAGGCGAAGCGCCAGCCGAAGCTGGAGCCGCTGAAGCTCAGCAAAATCGAAGCGACCATGAGCTTCACCATTGCGAAAGGCATGGTTGCCCAGACCGCCGGGAAACACTATCCGGCGCCGATGACTGCCGTCAAAACCATCGAAGCTGCCGCCCGACTCGGCCGTGATGAGGCGCTGAAGCTGGAAAATCAAAGCTTCGTCCCGCTGGCGCACACCAAAGAAGCCCGCGCGCTGGTCGGCATCTTCCTCAACGATCAGTACGTCAAAGGCAAAGCGAAGAAGCTCACCAAAGACGTTGAAACCCCGAAACAGGCCGCCGTGCTGGGCGCCGGGATTATGGGCGGCGGTATCGCCTATCAGTCTGCCTGGAAAGGCGTGCCGGTCATCATGAAGGATATTAACGACAAATCGCTGACGCTCGGCATGAATGAAGCCGCCAAGCTGCTTAACAAACAGCTTGAGCGCGGCAAGATTGACGGCCTGAAGCTGGCTGGCGTCATCGGCACCATTCAGCCAACGCTGGACTACTCTGGCTTTGAGCGCGTGGACGTGGTCGTTGAAGCCGTTGTCGAAAACCCGAAAGTGAAAAAAGCGGTGCTGGCTGAGACCGAAGGCAAAGTGCGCCCGGATACGGTGCTGGCTTCCAACACCTCAACGATCCCGATCGGTGAACTGGCGGACGCTCTGCAGCGTCCGGAGAATTTCTGCGGTATGCACTTCTTTAACCCGGTGCACCGTATGCCGCTGGTTGAAGTGATTCGCGGCGAAAAAACCTCGGACGAGACGATTGCCAAAGTGGTGGCCTGGGCCAGCAAGATGGGCAAAACGCCGATCGTGGTTAACGACTGCCCCGGTTTCTTCGTCAACCGCGTGCTGTTCCCCTACTTCGCCGGCTTCAGCCAGCTGCTGCGCGATGGCGCGGACTTCCGCAAAGTCGATAAGGTCATGGAGAAGCTGTTCGGCTGGCCGATGGGCCCGGCGTACCTGCTCGACGTGGTCGGCATCGATACCGCTCACCACGCGCAGGCGGTGATGGCCGCCGGCTTCCCGCAGCGCATGCAGAAAGATTATCGCGATGCGATTGACGCCCTGTTCGACGCAACCCGCTTCGGCCAGAAAAACGGCCTTGGCTTCTGGCGCTATACCCAGGACAGCAAAGGCAAACCGAAGAAAGAAGAGGACGCGGTCGTTGACGGCCTGCTGGCGGACGTAAGCCAGCCAAAGCGCGACTTCAGCGACGAAGAAATTATCGCCCGCATGATGATTCCCATGGTCAACGAAGTGGTGCGTTGCCTGGAAGAAGGCATTATCGCCAGCCCGGCGGAAGCGGATATGGCGCTGGTTTATGGCCTCGGCTTCCCTCCATTCCACGGCGGAGCCTTCCGCTGGCTGGATACGCTGGGCAGCGCAAAATATCTCGATATGGCACAGCAGTATCAGCACCTCGGCCCGCTGTATGAGGTGCCGGAAGGTCTGCGCAGCAAAGCACGCCATAACGAACCGTATTATCCTCCGGTAGAACCAGCCCGCCCGGCGGGTGTTCTGAAAACGGCTTAAGGAGTCACAATGGAACAGGTTGTCATTGTCGATGCAATTCGTACCCCGATGGGCCGTTCAAAAGGCGGCGCGTTTCGCCACGTTCGTGCGGAAGACCTCTCCGCACACCTGATGCGTAGCCTGCTATCGCGCAATCCGGCGCTCGACGCGACCACGATTGACGATATCTACTGGGGCTGCGTACAGCAAACGCTGGAGCAGGGTTTTAACATCGCACGTAACGCTGCGCTGCTGGCGGAGATCCCGCACTCGGTACCCGCGACAACGGTTAACCGCCTGTGCGGTTCATCGATGCAGGCGCTGCACGATGCGGCGCGCATGATCATGACCGGCGATGCGAGCGTATGCCTGATTGGCGGCGTGGAGCATATGGGCCATGTCCCGATGAGCCACGGCGTCGATTTCCACCCGGGCCTTAGCCGTAACGTCGCCAAAGCGGCCGGCATGATGGGCCTGACGGCAGAAATGCTGGCGCGTCTTCACGGCATCAGCCGCGAAATGCAGGACCAGTTTGCCGCACGCTCCCACGCTCGCGCATGGGCTGCGACGCAATCCGGCGCCTTTAAAAATGAGATTGTCGCCACGGGCGGTCACGACGCCGACGGGGTACTGAAATCATTTAACTATGATGAAGTTATTCGCCCGGAAACCACCGTGGAGGCGCTGGCCGCGCTGCGGCCCGCCTTTGACCCGGTCACCGGCACCGTCACGGCAGGTACCTCTTCCGCCCTCTCCGACGGCGCTGCCGCCATGCTGCTAATGAGCGAGAGCCGCGCCCGGGAGCTGGGGCTGAAACCCCGCGCCCGCGTACGCTCAATGGCCGTTGTTGGCTGCGATCCGTCCATCATGGGCTACGGCCCGGTTCCGGCATCAAAGCTGGCGCTGAAAAAGGCCGGACTGAGCGCCAGTGATATCGACGTTTTTGAAATGAACGAAGCGTTTGCCGCGCAGATCCTGCCGTGCATAAAAGATCTGGGCCTGATGGAGCAGATCGACGAAAAGATCAACCTTAACGGCGGTGCGATCGCCCTGGGCCACCCGCTGGGCTGCTCCGGCGCGCGTATCAGTACCACGTTAATTAATCAGATGGAGCGCAAAGACGCGCAGTTTGGGCTGGCCACCATGTGCATTGGTTTAGGTCAGGGGATTGCGACGGTATTTGAGCGGGTTTGATTACAGAGTTAATCCCTGAATAATTCTTGCGGCATCGCGGCGGTAACCAGGTAAATCCCCGGCAGCATAGATAACTATGTGACCGGGGTGAACAAGGCCAGCCAACAAAGAGACCGCGCGAATTATGACGGGGAGGGGTTTAGTTGCCGTTCTTCCCGCCTGTCAGGGGCGGGTTTTTTATTTCTGCAATTCACCATCAGCCGCCCCTTCCCGCAAGAACGGGGCGCCGATAATCAGATAAACGCGAAGGCATCGCCAAACAGGCGATCTTCACGCGCCTGGCGCTCGTTACAGAACAGGTCGCGGGCAATTTTAGCCATCTCGAAGCGACCGGCGATGTAGATATCATGCTCCGCCAGAGTGCCGTAATCCTGCAGCACCGCGGTCAGCACGGTCCCGGAACGTCCGCGCCACTCCTCTTCCGGCTGTTCAACAACCGGCTCGATGCGCAGGCCAGGATGCTCAATGCTCAGCGCTTCCAGCTCAGACAGATCGTAGAGGTGCTTCGCCTCGCGGCCGCCCCAGTAGATGGCAATATCACGATTCGGATTGCGGGCCAGAGCCGTTAACAAAATGGAACGCACGTATGAAAAACCGGTTCCCCCGGCAATGAGAATGAGCGGACGATCCTCATCTTCACGCAGCCAGGCTTCGCCATGCGGGATATCAACCTCAATTTCACGCTCTTTCAGGATGCGATCCATGACCGCCATCGCATACAGGTTTAGCTCAGAAGCGCCGATATGCAGTTCAATAAACTCCTGTTCCGCTGGCGTAGAGGCCATAGAGAACGGACGCTTATCGCGCTCATCCATTACCACCATCAAATACTGGCCGGCGCGGAAAGAGAAAGCCGCTTCTGGCACTAATCGAACGCGATACACGGTATCGGTAATCGCCTCCACCGAGGTCACTTTACAGCTTAAGGTTGTCATGCGTCCCCTCTGTCGGGTCTATAGAGCAAAACAGCGGCGTTAGCCCCGCTTACTGTTATTTAAAGATAGCCAGCTCGTCCCAGATGGCGTCGACGCGCGCCGTCACCTCAGGATCTTTTTTGATTGGGCGACCCCATTCTCGCTGGGTCTCGCCTGGCCATTTGTTTGTGGCATCCAGCCCCATTTTTGAACCCAGGCCGGAAACCGGCGAGGCAAAATCCAGATAATCAATTGGCGTATTTTCTACCAGTACCGTATCACGAGCCGGGTCCATCCGGGTAGTAATCGCCCAGATCACATCGTTCCAGTCGCGCGCGTTAACGTCATCATCGCAGACAATAACGAATTTGGTGTACATAAACTGGCGCAGGAAGGACCATACGCCCATCATCACGCGTTTAGCATGTCCGGCGTACTGTTTCTTCATCGTGACGACCGCCAGGCGGTAGGAGCACCCTTCCGGCGGCAGGTAGAAATCGACAATTTCCGGGAACTGCTTTTGCAGAATCGGCACAAAGACTTCGTTTAGCGCCACGCCTAATACGGCAGGCTCGTCGGGCGGTCTTCCGGTGTAGGTCGAATGGTAAATGGCATCTTCGCGTCGGGTGATATGGGTCACCGTAAACACCGGGAAGCTGTCCACTTCATTGTAATAGCCGGTATGATCGCCATACGGCCCTTCCGGCGCCATTTCACCTGGCTCAATATACCCTTCCAGCACAATTTCAGCGCTGGCGGGCACTTCCAGATCGTTAGAAATACACTTCACGACTTCCGTTTTCGTTCCGCGCAGCAGGCCGGCGAAAGCGTACTCTGAAAGGGTATCGGGAACCGGCGTCACTGCCGCAAGGATGGTCGCCGGGTCGGCGCCAAGCGCCACGGAGACCGGGAAACGCTCTCCCGGATGCGCCGCACACCACTCCTGGAAATCCAGCGCGCCGCCGCGATGGGATAGCCAGCGCATAATCAGCTTATTTTTGCCAATCAGCTGCTGGCGATAGATGCCCAGGTTCTGCCGCTCCTTATGCGGGCCGCGGGTGACCGTCAGCCCCCACGTAATCAGCGGCGCGGCATCATCCGGCCAGCAGGTCATAATCGGGATCTGCGTCAGGTCGACGCTCTCGCCTTCGATAATTTTCTGCTGACAGGGAGCGCCGCGCAGGCGCTTAGTCGGCATGTTCAGTACCTGCTTGAACTGCGGCAGCTTATCGAAGAGATCGCGAAAGCCTTTTGGCGGCTCAGGTTCTTTGAGGAAAGCTAACAGCTTGCCCACTTCCCGCAGCGAGCTAACGTCTTCCTGCCCCATGCCCATCGCCACGCGCTTAGGCGTGCCAAACAGATTACACAGCACCGGCATGGTGTAACCTTTAGGATTTTCAAATAGCAGAGCCGGGCCGCCGGCACGTAAAGTGCGATCGGCAATTTCGGTGATTTCCAGATGAGGATCGACCGGCAGGGATATCCTTTTCAGTTCCCCCTGCTGCTCCAGTAATGTCAGAAAGTCGCGTAGATCGTGGTATTTCATGGAGTTGTTATTGACCTCTATACAGGCGGCTGATTATACGGTGTTCGCCGGTGCCATGCTGTACTTTTGTTAAATTAGCGTGAAAGAATATAGAATTTTAGTTTTCACTTATAATGGCTTTCGCGATCGCTCCAGGCTTTTGTTATGCTTGCTACTAATCGAGTGGAAAGAGTTATTATGCAAGCCTGGTATTTACTGTATTGCAAGCGTGGGCAGCTTCAGCGCGCCCAGGAACATCTCGAACGGCAGGCGGTCAATTGCCTGATGCCGACGATCGCACTGGAAAAAATCGTCCGCGGTAAACGCACTACGGTCAGCGAACCCCTGTTCCCTAACTATCTGTTTATCGAATTCGATCCGGAAGTTATCCATACCACGACCATTAGCGCTACGCGCGGCGTGAACAGCTTCGTTCGCTTTGGCGCCCAGCCGGCTACCGTACCGTCGGCGGTTATCCATCAGCTCTCTATCTATAAACCGGAAGGCATTACGGATCCGGAAACGCCGCATGGCGGCGATAGCGTGCTGATTACCGACGGCGCGTTCGAAGGCCTGCAGGCAATCTTCAGCGAGCCGGATGGCGAAACTCGCTCTATGCTGCTGCTGAACCTGCTTAACAAGCAGGTGCTGCAGAGCGTCAAAAATACCGATTTCCATAAAATCTGACGGCGCGGTTAAAAGCGAACGCCAAAGAGCGTTCTGGCGTTGGCGTCCGTCACCTCCTCCAGCCGCTGAGCCTCCTCGCCGCGCCAGCCCGCAACTCGGGTCAGAATGTGCGGCAGGTGCACGGGCTCATTGCGCCGGGAATTGGGTTTAGGGCTCAGGTCTCGCGGCAGCAGATAGGGCGCATCGGTCTCAATCAGCAGGCGATCGGCCGGGATTTCCGTCAGCAGATTGCGCAGCTCGAGGCCGCGACGCTCGTCGCATACCCAGCCGGTGATCCCGATATACAAACCTCTCTCCAGACACGCGCGTACTTCATCACGACTGCCGGTAAAGCAGTGCAGCACGGCTCCGGGCAGCTTATCCAGCCACGGCGCGAGCAGCGTCAGAAAGCGCTCGTGGGCGTCGCGGCAGTGCAAAAATACCGGCAGAGAAAGCTCGGCCGCCAGCGCCAGCTGGGCGCTAAACGCCGCTTCCTGCTCCGCCGGAGTCGAAAAGTTGCGGTTGAAATCGAGGCCGCATTCACCGATTGCCACCACTTCCGGCCTGCGTGCCAGCTCGCCGATCGCCACCGCGACCGACTCCGTCCAGCTGCTGCTGTCATGCGGGTGCACGCCTGCGGTTGACCAGCAGCGGGAATAGCGCCGCGCCATCTGCTGCGCCTGTTCGCTTTCATGAAGATTGGTACCGGTCAGCAGCATGCCGGTCACGCCGGCTGCCTGAGCGCGGGCAACGACCTCATCACGATCGCGAGAAAACTGTGAACTGGTCAGATTTACGCCAATATCAAACATCGCCCCTCCCATATGACAACCGCCCTGACGGGCGGTTAGTTACTCTTCTTTACTGCCCGCCTCTTCGGCGGCGGCATCTTCATCGCGCGTCAGGCGTTTTCCGGTGTAGAAGCGGGCGAAGAAGACCCCAACTTCAAACAGGCAGTACATCGGAATCGCCAGCAGCGTTTGCGAGAATACGTCCGGCGGCGTCAGCAGCATACCCACAACGAAGGCGCCGACCAGCACATAGGGCCGTTTCTTGCGCAGATCGTCCGGCGTGGTGACGCCCATCCAGCACAGCAGCACGATGGCCACCGGCACTTCAAACGAGACGCCAAAAGCGATAAATAACGCCATGACGAAGTCGAGATAGCTGCGGATATCGGTGGAGACCTGCACGCCTTCCGGCGCCGCGTGCGTCAGGAAGCCAAACGCCAGCGGGAACACCACAAAGTAGGCGAAGGCCATACCGATGTAGAACAGCAGCGTGCTGGAGATCAGCAGCGGCATCACCAGCCGGCGTTCATGCTTATACAAGGCCGGCGCCACAAACGCCCAGACCTGATAAAGAATGACCGGCACCGACAAAATGACCGAGACCATAAATGTCAGCTTGATCGGCGTAAAGAAAGGAGAGGCTACGTCCGTGGCGATCATCGTCGCGCCAACCGGCATCTGCCGGATAAGCGGGGCCGAAACCAGCTGATAGATGTCGTTGGCAAAGTAAACCAACGCCAGAAAAATCACCAGAATCGCGAGAATGCTGTTGATCAGACGCTTACGCAGCTCAATCAGATGCGAAATTAGCGGTTGAGTATCGTCTACGCCCATGTTTACGGTTTATCACTCGATGCGGGGGAGGAATCGGTAGCTTTTACGGCAGCCTTTTCTTTGGCTTCAGGAAGCTCACTCGACGGCGTCAGCGGCTCATCGACAGCGCTGGCTGGCGCATGAACCGGTGCGCTGGCCTGGTGTTCAGCCGTCGCTGGCGTGATGTCCTGGCGCTGTTCTTCGCTGCCTTTCACCACCGGGTTATGGATAGTGTTCGCTTCGTCGCTGGCTTTCTCAGGATCGTGCGCGGAATAGGAGCGTTTCATGGATTCGGCGGCTTCACGCAGCTCGTCCATTGAGGCCTTCAGCTCAGGCGTCAGGTTATCCAGGCTCGCCTTTTCGACTTTCTTCAGGCTTTCCTGAAACTCCTGCAGTTTTAGTTCCTGAGTGATCTCATTTTGCACGGTGGCCGCCAGCGACCGCAGCGTGCGGATCCAGCTAGCCACCGTTTTTACCGCTACAGGCAGTCGCTGTGGCCCCAGTACGATGAGGCCAATCACAAACACCAGCAGTAGTTCACTAAAACCGATATCGAACACGAATTACACCTGCTCTTTGTCGTGGCGTTTTGTCTCGTCTTTTTTCGCATCATCCTGCTTGTCAGCGATAGATTTCGCCGCAAAATCCGCGTCCGGAGTTCCGTTTTCAGGCTTTTCATCATCACTCATCGCCTTTTTAAAGCCTTTGATTGATGCGCCTAAATCCGACCCCAGCGAGCTCAGCTTTTTTGTCCCAAAAAGCAGAACGACGATGACGACAACAATTAATAACTGCCAGATACTGATACCACCCATACACATTCCCCTATGACAGATGATGAATTAATGGGACGCATTATACACGTCATCCTGCGGGCTGCCTCTTCGTCAGGCCGCTCGCATGACTTCGCGCAAGAACGAATGCGCCGTGATGGAGGCCATACCGCTTAGCGCGTTTTCCGCCAGCCAATCAGCCAGGTCACAACGCCACCGGCCATTAGCCAGCCGGGCATCAGGCCCCACTCCGGCCGGTGGATAAATAACAGCGTACCGCTGAGTAACAAAACGGCGCCTATACCAAACAGATAACGGGACTCTCCCTGGCGAGCGTGTCGCACCTGGATGTCGCGGACAATCGTATCAACGCTGTGCTGCAGCTGTTTGCTCTGCTGCAGGCTCTGGTACACCAGTTCCGGTATCTCCGGCATTCTTTCAATCCAGAACGGCGCTTTTTCTTTAAACGCGCGTACCAGCGCCGGAATGCCGACCTGATCTTTAATCCACGACTCAAGGAAAGGCTTCGCCGTTTTCCACAAGTCTAACTGAGGATAGAGCTGGCGACCTACCCCTTCTACGTAAAGTAATGTCTTCTGTAGCAATACCAGCTGCGGCTGCACTTCCATATTGAAGCGTCGGGCGGTATTGAACAGGTTCAGCAGTACATGCCCAAAGGAGATTTCAGCCAGCGGCTTTTCGAAGATAGGTTCGCAGACGGTGCGGATGGCAAACTCGAACTCTTCAACGTTTGTATCCGCAGGCACCCAGCCGGAATCGACGTGCAGCTCGGCAACTTTGCGATAGTCACGGTTGAAGAAGGCGATGAAGTTTTCCGCCAGATAGCGCTTATCTTCTTTATTCAGCGAGCCCACGATACCGCAGTCAATGCCGATATATTTCGGGTTCTCCGGATGCTCATAGCTGACAAAAATATTGCCCGGGTGCATGTCCGCATGGAAGAAGCTGTCGCGGAATACCTGGGTGAAAAAGACCTGCACGCCCCGCTCTGCGAGCAGCTGCATGTTGGTGCCCTGAGCTTCCAGCGCCTCGACATCGGAAACCGGGATGCCGTAAATCCGCTCCATCACCATCATGCCTTCGCTACAGTAATCGGAGTAAACCTCCGGAACGTAGAGCATCGGGCTATCTTCAAAATTGCGCCGCAGCTGGATGGCGTTTGCCGATTCGCGCAGCAGGTTGAGCTCGTCGAGCAGCGTCTTTTCATACTCGCGCACCACTTCCTGCGGGCGCAGGCGGCGGCCGTCGGGCAGCAGGCGAGGTACCCAGCGCGCCAGGCGATAGATAAGCTTCATATCCGCTTTGATAACCGGCACGATGTCCGGGCGGATAACCTTAATCACAATCTCTTTGCCGTTCTCTTTCAGGCGCGCGGTATGCACCTGAGCAATCGAGGCGGAGGCCAGCGGCTCAATCGAGAAATCATCAAACCAGGCATCAACCGAAAGGCCGCCCATCGCCTGCTCGATCTGCTTTTTAGCCAGCTGGCCATCAAACGGCGCCACGCGATCCTGCAGGAGCGCGAGCTGATCGGCAATTTGCGGAGGAAAGAGGTCGCGACGGGTTGACAGCATCTGGCCAAATTTGATCCACACGGGCCCCAGCTCCTGCAGCGCAAGGCGTAAGCGCTCGCCGAGAGGTTTGTCTTTGTGACGATTTGGCATCCAGAACAGCGTACGCCGCCAGATACGCAGCGGCAGCGTGATACGCATTTTGGGGATCAGCTCATCGAGCCCGTAGCTCAAAAAGGTGCGGATAATAAGATACAGGCGCCGTAATTCTCCTGGCGTCATTTGCCCTCCAGCATTTCCAGCCGTTTTTCAAGCGCAGCCACGGCGCGTTCCACGGCGGCGGTCTCTTCCCCAAACCAGGCCATTTCCAGCGGGCCCGGCGCCAGACGCCACTCTTCGGTGAGCGCCTCAGCAACATACCGCTGCTGGCGCTGCGCGCCGTGCAGCAGGAAGCGAGCGCCGGTGCGGAATACTTTGCTGACGCCCTCGGCGACAATATCGCCGGTATACGGGGCCAGCAGCTCAGCGGGATCAAACTCCGCCAGATCGCACAGCGTCACCATATTCTGCACCACCTGCAGATCGCCCTGCACCTGCAGGTCACCGCTGCGGATAAGCGCGGTAAGCTGCTGACGATTGCGCAGCTGCGGCAGGACGCTCAGGCGGGTGATGACGGTACAGTCTGCTTCGCCTTCCCACGCGCCGAGCACATCGATCTGGCGCTCGCTAAAGGCCAGAACCACCGGCGTCGCCAGCTCCTGCAGCTCCACGCGCAGCACTTTCCCTGACAGACGCTGACGCGCCGGTTTTAAGGCTTTATCACGCCAGAGAAAGGTATTCAGAACCGTCTCAATACCCGCAGTTACCAGTGGTTTGAAAGGCATAGCGTCCCCCCTGTCAGAACTTATAACCGCGGTGTAACGCCACGATACCTGCCGTCAGGTTGTAGTAGTCGACGCTTTCAAAGCCCGCATCCTGCATCATGCCCTTCAGGGTGTCCTGATCGGGGTGCATGCGAATAGATTCCGCCAGATAGCGATAGCTTTCGCCGTCGCTGGCTACCAGTTCGCCCACGCGCGGCAGGATATGGAAGGAGTAGGCGTCGTACGCTTTGCTCAGCGGTTCAATAATCGGTTTTGAAAACTCCAGCACCAGCAGGCGTCCGCCCGGCTTCAGAACCCGGTACATAGAGCGCAGCGCTTTTTCTTTATCGGTGACGTTACGCAGGCCGAATGAAATAGTAATGCAGTCAAAGGTGTTATCGGCAAACGGCAGCGCTTCGGCATTGGCCTGAACGTACTCAACGTTGCCGACGATGCCGACGTTGCGCAGCTTTTCGCGGCCCATTTTCAGCATTGAATCGTTAATATCGGCGAGCATGACGCGGCCAGATTCACCGACCAGGCGGGAGAATTTTGCCGTCAGGTCGCCGGTGCCGCCGGCCAGATCCAGCACGGTCTGCCCGCGACGCACGCCGCTACAATCGATGGTGAAACGCTTCCACAAACGATGAATACCAAACGACATCAAATCGTTCATCACATCATATTTCGCGGCCACAGAATGGAATACATGCGCAACCATGTCCGCCTTCTGCTCTTTGGCAACCGTCTGAAAGCCAAAGTGCGTCGTTTCTTGTGAATCCTCAACCATCTCAATGCCTGCTTGCTTATCAAGAAAATGTTCGCCGAGTGTAACAGATTTAGCGCATTTCCCATACGGTTCAACGCGGCTGAGAACCCTCGCCCGCCATCGATGCGGCGGAAGGTTCGGATGAAAAACCGTTACTTTCCGATGGGTTATCATCGTCGTCCAGCCGGTATTCGTCGTCCTGGGCGGTTGCCTGTTCGACTAAGTCCGGATTAATCCCGCGCTTAACCTCCACCCCGAGGCCGCGAAAGGCTTCAGCCTGCACCAGCAGGTTGCCGCGACCGGAGGCCAGCTTTTTCATCGCCTGGCGGTAATTATCCTGCGCTTTGTCGAGGCTCTGGCCTATTGCGGACATGTCATCGACGAACAGCCGCATCTTGTCGTACAGGCGGCCCGCGCGTTCGGCAATTTTCTGCGCATTGCGGCTCTGATGCTCATAGCGCCAGAGGTTGGCTATCGTGCGTAACGCAACCAGCAGCGTGGTGGGGCTGACCAGCATAATATTGTGCTGCAGCGCTTCGCTGATAAGCTCTGGCTGGCGGTCTATCGCCAGCAGAAATGCGGGCTCAACGGGGATAAACATCAGGACATAGTCGAGCGATCGCAGCCCCGGCAGCTGCTGATAGTCTTTCCTGCCAAGCAGGCGGATATGGCTGCGCACCGAGGCAATGTGCTCCTGCAGCGCCGCCTCGCGGGCGTAATCATCTTCAGCGTTGAAGTAACGCTCATAGGCCACCAGCGTCATTTTGGCATCAATGACCACGTCTTTTCCCTGCGGCAAACGGACGATCACGTCCGGCTGCATCCGCGAGCGGTTTTCCGTTTCAATGCTGACCTGGGTCTGGTATTCGTAGCCTTCCCGCAGCCCGGAAGCCTCCAGCACGCGGGTTAAAACCACTTCCCCCCAGTTGCCCTGCGTTTTGTTATCGCCCTTAAGCGCGCGGGTCAGGTTCAGGGCTTCCTGCGCCATCCGGGTATTCAGCTGCTGCAGATTGCGGATTTCATGGGCCAGCGTGTGGCGCTCTCGCGCCTCCTGGCCGAAGCTGTCCTGTACCTGGCGACGAAAGCCGTCCAGCTGTTCACGCAGCGGCGTCAGCAGGCCGTGCAGGCTTTGTCGATTCTGCTCATCAACCCGGCGGTTGCTGTGCTCGAAAATGCGGTTCGCCAGATTTTCAAACTGCTCGCTGAGGCGCTGTTCGCTGTTCACCATCTGGCGAACTTTCTCTTCCGCATTTAGCCGGGTGGATTCGAGGCGGGTGGTGACTTCACGGAGGTCAGCCTCCAGCGAGCTATTGATATCGCGCAGGCTGCGCAGCTCATTATTCAGCAGCTCGCACTCATCGCGCCAGTGGGCCGCCTGCACCAGCTGCTGGCGGGCCGAGCTCAGCTCAATATCCAGCTCGCGCCGCTCTTCGATGAGGTCGGCACGCGTTTGATCGGCAGCGGCCTTCGTCGCCAGCCAGCCGACGACCAGCCCTACGACCAGCGCCGCGATGGCACTTATAATAATTGAGATATCCACAACGCCCCCTGCTACTGCAACCGCCTACGGCACAAAAATAGAATTGTGCTGTACAAACGTCCAGTTTAAAAGGAATTTCCTGCGAGGCGCAGCGCAAAAAAGAGAGGCCGGGCGAGCCGGCCTTCACGATAAGGGGAGGAACTACAGCAGACGGCGGGCCGCTTCAACGACAATTTTCACCGCATGGCTTTCGGTTTGCTTCATGGTTTCGGCGTTAGGAATTTCCTGCTGGGTACGGTTAACGATAACCCCGGCAACCATCCCGGCACGCAGGCCCTGGCTGGAGCACATGGTCAGCAGCGTGGCGGATTCCATTTCGTAGTTCATGACGCCCATCGCCTGCCACTCTGCCATCGAGCCTTTAAAACGGCTCACCACGCGACCGGAAACGGTGTCATAGCGCTCCTGGCCCGGATAGAAGGTGTCGGAAGAGGCGGTCACGCCAATATGGGTCGTTGCGCCGATTGATTTAGCCGCTTCCACCAGCGCGGTGGTGCAGGCAAAGTCAGCGACGGCCGGATATTCCATTGGCGCAAAGTGCAGGCTCGCGCCGTCAAGGCGCACGGATGCCGTGGTCACCAGCACGTCGCCAACGTTGATATTCGGCTGGATGGCGCCAGTGGTGCCGATACGCAGGAAGGTATTGATTCCCAGCTGAGCCAGTTCTTCAACGGCAATCGACGTCGACGGGCCGCCGATACCGGTAGAGCATACGATCACCGGCTTGCCGTCAAGCTCGGCGCGCCAGGAGGTAAATTCGCGGTGCGATGCCAGCTTGACCGGCTTATCCATCAGCGCGGCGATCTTTTCCACACGCTCCGGATCGCCAGGGACGATAGCCAGCGTAGCCCCTTGTAAATCGTTTTTGGTGAGGCCGAGATGAAAAACATCAGACTTAGACATAAAAAACTCCTCTGTGGGTCGAATTATCAGCAGAAGCAAAACGGTACTTTACAGAAGCCATCCGCTTAATTTTGTGACACCAATCACCATGAATGAAAATCATTGCAACAATATTCCATTAAATAGTGAGTTACGTCACATTAACAAGTTATATTCACCGTGCCTGAACAAAAGATAGCCTGTTTCGGGCACTGTGATTTGTTAACGTCCGGTCTTAAGAGTCTATAGTTATCGATGCGCTAATAAATTAAGGGTACGGAGAATACCATGACCACAACCAAGCAACCCGGCTTTGCACCTGCAGCCACCCCGCACGCTTCTACCGCCGTTTATACGCCGGAAGAGAGCATTACCGCTGGAGAAACCTCGATCCCTTCTCAGGGCGAGAACATGCCGGCGTACCATGCCCGGCCGAAAAATAGCGATGGCCCGCTTCCGGTGGTGATCGTGGTGCAGGAAATTTTCGGCGTCCATGAGCACATCCGCGACGTCTGCCGTCGTCTGGCGCTGGAAGGCTATCTGGCGATCGCCCCAGAGCTGTACTTTCGCCAGGGCGATCCGAACGAGTACACCGATATCCCGACGCTATTCCAGGAGCTGGTCAGCAAAGTCCCGGACTCGCAGGTGCTGGCAGACCTTGATCATGTCGCCAGCTGGGCGGGACGTCACGGGGGCGATGCTCATCGCCTGCTGATCACCGGTTTCTGCTGGGGTGGACGCATTACCTGGCTCTATGCCGCGCATAACCCGCAGCTGAAGGCCGCCGTCGCCTGGTACGGCAAGCTGGTCGGGCAGAAAACGCTGAACTCCGCGAAGCATCCGGTGGACGTCGCCGTCGATCTTAACGCCCCGGTGCTGGGACTTTACGGCGCGAAGGATGACAGCATCCCGCAGGATACGGTAGAAACCATGCGCCAGGCGCTGCGCGCCGCCAACGCGACGGCAGAGATCGTGGTCTACCCGCAGGCCGGCCACGCGTTTAATGCCGACTATCGTGCCAGCTACCATGAAGAGTCGGCGCAGGACGGCTGGCAGCGCATGCTGGCGTGGTTTGCTCAGTATGGCGGGAAGCGCACCTAAACCGCTCTTGATTGCCGATTATGACAGTTAATCATTTCGGCAATCATCCCGTCCTCCAGCCGTGTTGTCAGGCCGCGAAGAATAAATTCATAATGCTCTGCCTGTTGCGGAGCGCACATAACGCCTTTCAGGTTATGTCCCGCAGCATTTTTTATACTTTCGCCGACTTCCGCACGGGCAGGGATCGTTTCGACACGCTGCCGCTAACGTCTGTTGCTCCTCTTCGGCCAGCCACTGCATGATCGCCGATGACGGGTAGCCGCTTTCCAGAAGCTGCTGCCAGACATTCATATAAGGCGTGATGTGTTTGAAAAAATGCTTATAGCCCGCACACAAATAGTTGTGACCAGGATGACCGCCCGGCGACACCGCAAAACGATGTTTTGGGCAGCCGCCATGACATACTGGCCGGAATTCGCAGCGACGACAATCCGCCGTTAACGTCGTTTCTTTCGCCTCGCCAAAAGCGATCGCCCGTTCGCTATGATTAAGCTCATGGATACTGTTCTGATGAATATTCCCCAGCTTATGTTCCGGGTAAACATAGTGATCGCAGTTGTAGAGATCGCCGTTTGATTCCAACGCAAAAGCGTGTCCGCAGGTTGCCGAATGAACGCATAGCACGGGCGGTTGCCCGGTCCAGGCCGCCAGCGCGACGTCAAACATCTGTACCGAGACTCGCTCAACATCACGTCGTATCCATACATCGAAAATCTGGCGAAGAAAATCACCAAACTGCCACGAAGGTACACTCCAGGGCGCGAGCTTTGCAGCACTTTCACCGGGCAATACCAGCTGTAACGACGACGATGAGTCGCTGCTAAGACGCTCTACCAGAGGTATAAATTGCATGTAGCGCGAACCCGCAGCCAGCAGGAACTCATAGACCTCGCGGGCATGCTCAACGTTATGTTTACCGACAACGGTTAGCGTATTGAACTCAACATGATGTGCCTTCAGTAACGACATCGCCGCCATCACCCTTTCATGAGTGCCCTTTCCCGCGCGATTAACACGATACTGATTATGTAATTGCGCGGGACCATCTATCGACAGCCCCACCAAAAAACGATGTTCGGCAAAAAAGCAGGCCCACGACTCGTCAAGCAGCATTCCGTTCGTCTGCAGCGCGTGCGTTATTTTTTTCCCGCCGGCATATTCGTTACATATTTCGATGACGCGATAAAAAAACGGCAGCCCCATCATCGTCGGTTCTCCCCCCTGCCAGGCAAACGTAACCGAATCACCCGACTGGGCTTCAATATGCTGACGAATATAATTTTTCAGCGTCTCATCGGACATACGCCAGTTCGCATTACGCTCCGGGTAAAGTGCTTCTTTCTCAAGATAAAAACAGTAGGCACAATCGATATTACATACCGAACCCGTGGGCTTCGCCATCACGTGACAGCCGCTTATCGCCATGTCAGAAAAATCCTTGTTATTGCAGTCTGAGAAATATCGGGAATACCAGCGACAGCGCTATAAGGCTGAGAATAAAACTCAGCAGCCGTTTAATCTGAACCGAAGAACGTGTTGTTAACTCCTCATCCCGCACCGTTTTTTTCTGCCGATAATACGAGATAACCACCAGTGCCAGGGCCAACCCTGATGCGAGGCTCCCAAGACCTGCGACTACCGCATCTCCACGGGAGAAACCGCCACGACTCACGGCCAGCGCAAGGATCAAAACGCAAAATGTCGTTCTTTGCCAGGAAAGAGCCGTTCGCTCAGGCTGAAGCCCCGGGTCGCGGAGACGTCGTCTCGTCGTCATAGCAGAAGTAATATTGCCTGGGTAAGTAATATGGTCACCGCCAGCCCGCTACTGAGCCAGACCAGCACTCCGGGATAGGCTAAATCAGTACCTTCACGCATCGCGCGCTCGTTACCCGACCAGCGGCGATAGGCGTACCAGGAAAGCAGGGCTGCCGTGAGACTCAACACGCCCACCAGCAGCTCACGCACATTAGAGGAAGCGAGATTTTCCGCGAACTGGTCGACAGCAATAGCCATTGCCATAAACGCCAGCGCGGTACGAATCCAGGCCAGAAACGTGCGTTCATTCGCCAATGAAAAACGGTAGTCAGGCGCTTTGCCCTCGCTTATCCATTTCATCGGCTATTCTCGACGATATACTGGTAGCAGCTGGCGATATGCTTAGCGATACCAAACTCCACCAGTTCCCCTCGCTCGTTATAGCCTCGGCGGTTTTTTACCAGCAGAGGCTCTGACGCGCTGATTTGCAGAATTTCACTATCGCTTTCCGTGGGAAGCTCCGCGGTAATAATGTCCTGGAAGCTTTCAATATTTTCGTTATTTTCCTCCAGCATGCTGTACAAGCCGCCGTCAAATGCCTCCAACGTCAATTGACCCAGACGCGGGGTTAGCCAGATATAGTTCACCTGTGCAGGCAACTCATTTTGCCGGAAGATTGTCCTGGTCAGCCGATAGATCATGGTTCCAGCATTCAGATCGAACTCGCGTGCGATCGGCTCCGGCGGCAACAGCCGCTCCAGCTTCAGGTTATTACGTGAAATAGGATGCTGCTGTTGCCCATCCACTAATCGAATTCGAGTTTTCACCCCCTGTTTCTCAGAGGTGCTGATAACCATCGTACCAATGCCCGCCTGGCGTTTTACCAACCCTTTCGCCACCAGCTCGGCCAGCGCCCGCCGAGCCGTAATGCGGCTCACACCAAACAACTCTTCAAACTCCGCTTCAGTCGGCAGCACATCATTTTTTTTGTAGGTGCCGGTTTTCAACCTCTTCAGCAGAATGTCGTATAGTTGGGCGTATAAAGGTTTCGCACCACGAGAATAATCCAGCTCTTCTTTCATAAACTTCTCACTCCGTTACCCCGGCCTCAGCCGGGGATACCACTCAATCAAGTCGCATTTCTAACGCCATCTTATAGTACACACTCTGATGCTGCTCCTCCGGAACCTCGTTCTGTACGAAGGTCCACAGATTTTCGCGAGTCCATTCAGCTTCGCAGGTAGCCCGTAGTTTTGCCGCCAGCGCCTGCTGACCGCTCCCCTCCAGATGCTGGAACAACGCAAACAGGCCATAGCGCACCTGCGGTTCAAAGTCGGCCAGTTCTGGCAACAGATGCGGGTCCAGCCCCAACAGCGGGCTCTGTTTATCATCCAGGCCATAGCGCACGTACAGTTCACCGGGCGTATCGTTTTCCTGCATGATCCTAATCATATTTTCTCGCAGCCTCTGTGCCGCTTGTTCATCACGGCACTGGGTTTGCTGCGTCGGGTCGGTCTCTAAATCATATAAACGGTGGCCAAAGCGATCGACGCTGCGAGTCATCACCGACTCGACGGGGATTTTCATTACCGGACAGCCTTTGGTAAAACGAAACGGTGGATGCAGGGTCGTTTCACGTAGTTCCTGCGGCGTAAAGCGGCGATTGATACGGGTCGGCATCAGGGTATATTCGAACAGGCCATCAATGCCCCTCTCAACGGGCGAGCGCATATAAACATAGCGCCCATCGGTAATATTGATATGGCAACCATGATAGCCAAACAGGGCATAGTCGCGTACCGGCGTATCATCGCGCAGCACGGGAAGCAGCGACATGCCCTGCATATCCGCCGGTTTATCGACACCGAAACAGTCGAGAAGCGTTGCGGGAATATCGATAGTTTGCGCCAGCGCCTGGCGGGACTCCCCCGCGCCGCCGTACTGCGGATGCCAGATAAAGCAGGGTATATCCGCGACTTCGTTATACAGCGGCATAATATTTTTCCCCCACCATTCGTGCTCGCCGAGCAGAAAACCGTGGTCGGTGTTGACGATAAGCATGGTGTCGCGCCACAGATCGTAACGATCCATATAATCCAGAACTTTGCCAACATACGTATCCACCATAGTCAGCAGCGCCATATAATACTTTTGGATGACACTCTTACGTTCGGCAGTTTCGGTGACAAAATAGTAGGGCGGCCAGCCGTCGAACTGCGCAGGATCATCAATGCCGTACATCTTCAGGTACTTTTCCGGCACGAAAAACGGCTCATGCGGATCGAAACACTCCAGCTGCAAGAACCAATTGTCGCTGGCATGGTTGGTATCAATAAACTCAAGCCCCTTGCCGATCGTCCTCGCCAGATGGTGGTCTTCTTCGTTCTGCATAAACTGCACGTTAATTTGGTGCTGCACCCGGCTGGCGATTCGTCGCTGCTTAATCTCATTCGGTTCACCCGATTCGTAGCGGTATTCTGGTTTCTTCACGACCCCCTTCCAGGCGTCGCCCTCCTGCCCGCGCACGAACTCAAAAGAACTGTAGCGCGAATGATAGGTCGCCCCGCCATCTCGCCAGTAGTGCTTATGGTCCGTCACCAGGTGAGTGTGAATACCCTTTTTCTTCAGTATTTCCGGGACAGAATCATCGAATGGCTCGAGCGGCGACCAGCCACGATGGAGAAAATTGTAGCGCCCGGTATGCAACTCTCTACGGGCAGGCATACACGGCATGCTGCCAACGTAAAAGTTATCAAAACGCACCGTGCGCTCCCGCAGTCGCTGAAAATTCGGCGTGATCGCCCGATCGCTGCCGTAAGCTGACAACAGACGTTTGTTCAGCGAATCAAACATCAACATAATCGCTTTCATGCTTTACTCCTTGTTTTTCGTTCACGCCGTTTCTTTATCGTAACCACGTATTTTTCCGACGATATATGTCAGCACGAAGGCTGCGGCACAGCCGGTTAACCACGACATGATGTACTGTAAATATTTACCGTCTGCGATGAGAGGCAGTGCGGACAGTCCGGCCGCCCCGATGCCATTAGTCGAAACGCCCAGCAGCACCACCATCATCCCGCCGAAGCCCGCCCCAATAGAACCGGTAATAAAAGCGAATCCGGCCGGAATATTGACGCCGAAAATAGTCGGTTCACCGACAGCCAGGATGGAGGTCGGGATCGCCCCTTTGGCTATTTTCTTCATCATCGGGTCACGCGTCAGCAGCAGTACCGCCGTCGCCGCACCAACCATTCCGGCGTTGGACATAATCTGGATGGCGAACAGCGGCGCGTGGCCGGTGGCGTTAATCATTTCAATATGAATAGGAAACAGGCCATGGTGCAGGCCAAGAGAGATTAAAAACGGGAAGAGTGCAGAGAGAACAAAGCCTGCAGCGATACCGCCGCCAGCAAGCAGGCCGTTCAGGCTATGAAGAATGCCGTCGGAAACGACTCCGGCAACGGGCATGATTACGAACAGCAACGCCGCCGCCATCACCACCAGAACAATGGTCGGAGTCACCACGACATCAACAATATCCGGGACAAAGCGGCGGACCTGTTTTTCCAGCAGACACATCAGCCAGGCGCAAAGAATGACGCCAACCAGCCCACCTTGCCCCGGGATCAGCCCCAGCGCGGTAATTTGCGGCACGATGGTGATCGCCCCCAGCAGGCCGCCCATCACCGCGTTGCCATCAAACTCCTTCGCCGCCGTCACGCCGGTATAGATGGAGAGGAAACCAAACAGCGCCTTAGAGACGATATCAAGGAACTGGCTGACGCCCAGCATGTGCCGCTGATCGAGCACCACCTGAGTTGGCGACAGATCGCCCAACGCCGCCACATGATGTGCCAGCGCCCAGGAGGCGGCAGAGTTCGACAGCATGTTGTTAATGCCCATCAGGATACCGGCAGCAATCAATGACGGCAGGATGGGCACGAATATATTGGCGATATGTTTGAGAATGATTTTAGTCCGGGTCTGCTTTTTCGCCTTTTCCCGCGCCTGCTTAGCTTTTAGCTCGACGGCGCTGAGCGGGGTATCATCCGCCGGTTGCCCCTTGAGCCGGTCGTTAATCACATTGGCAACCTTCGACGATTTACCCGGCCCGACGATAACCTGCAAGGTGTCGTCCTCCACCACGCCGAGCACGCCTGCAATACTTTTAAGCGCGGTGATATCCACGAGTGATTGGTCACCGATAGTTATCCGCACGCGGGTCATACAGTTAGTGACATGCAGCAAATTGGATAAGCCGCCACAGTGCTTCACAATCGCGTTTCCCACCTGGTTGTAGTCCATACAGAGGTTCCTTTATTATTTTGGCGGCAATTGTTATAACAATATAATGTTATCATGTTTGTGAAGGGTGTCATAAAGGCGAATTAACGATCGCTATTGGGGGAAGAAACGAAAAAGGAGGCCGAAGCCTCCTGAAGTAGATGTGGGATATTGGGCTGGCATTACCCGGGTCGCGCTGCGCTTGGCTGGGCTACCGTCGCCCGAATCTCTGCCGGATGGCGCCTGACCTACCGCCTAAAAACTGCAATATCAATGGATTATGCGATTCCCGTGGGCCGATGCAAGCGCCGCACCGCCGAGCAACTTCTTGCGAGCGCTACATTACGCCTGACGCAGGTTCTGCGCGGCTTTGACCATGTTCGCCAGCGCCGCACGGGTTTCCGGCCAGCCGCGAGTCTTCAGTCCGCAGTCCGGGTTAACCCACAGACGCTCCGCCGGGATGCGCTGAGCGGCCTTCTCCAGCAGGGCTTCAATCCACGCCACGCTCGGGACGTTAGGCGAGTGGATGTCATACACGCCCGGGCCGATTTCGTTCGGATATTCGAACTCCTCGAACGACTCCAGCAGCTCCATGTCGGAACGCGAGGTCTCAATGGTAATCACGTCCGCATCCAGCGCGGCGATAGAATCCATGATGTCATTGAACTCGCAGTAACACATATGGGTATGGATCTGGGTATCATCCTGCGCCACGGCGGCGTTGATACGGAAGGCTTCCACGCCCCACTGCAGGTATGCATCCCAGTCGCTCCGCTTCAGGGGCAGGCCTTCTCGCAGCGCCGGTTCATCAATCTGGATAATGCCGATACCGGCCGCTTCCAGATCCGCCACTTCGTCACGCAGCGCCAGCGCAATCTGCTTCGCGATGGTTTCGCGGCTGACGTCTTCGCGGGGGAATGACCAGCACAGGATCGTCACCGGACCGGTGAGCATGCCTTTCACCGGCTTGTCGGTAAGAGACTGCGCGTATTTCGCCCACTCAACGGTGATAGCTTCCGGGCGGCTGACGTCGCCAATCACCACCGGCGGCTTGACGCAGCGCGAACCGTAGCTCTGCACCCAGCCGTTTTGCGTAAAGATAAAGCCGTCGAGGTGCTCACCGAAATACTCCACCATGTCGTTACGCTCGGCTTCACCGTGCACCAGCACGTCGAGACCTAAACGCTCCTGCTCAACGATCGCCTGCTTAATATGCTCCGCGATGCCGGTACGGTAGTTATTAGCGTCGAGATTGCCTTTCTTGAAGTCCAGGCGCAGGCCGCGAATTTCGGTGGTCTGCGGGAAAGAGCCGATGGTCGTGGTCGGCCACGCCGGCAGGTTAAAGCGGCTGCGCTGGGCCTGGGCACGCTCTGCGTACGGGCTGTTGCGCTGGCTGTCCCGGGCGGTAATGGCCGCCAGACGTTTTTCCACCGCGGCGTTGTGTACGCGAGTTGAGTGACGGCGGGCCTGAATCGGCGCGCTCCACGCCTCAATGGCGCCGGTATCGCCGCTGTTCAGCGCATCGCGCAGCAGCGCCAGCTCGGCGCATTTTTGCAGAGCGAAGGCAAACCAGCTTTTCACCTCCGCATCCAGGCGGGTTTCCACGCTCAGGTCGATCGGGCTGTGCAGCAGGGAGCAGGAGGAGGCGACCCACAGCTGACGTTTGCCGACGATCTCTTTAATTTGCGCATATTTCTCGGTGAGATCTGCACGCCAGACGTTACGACCGTTGACCAGGCCCGCGGAGAGCAGCCAGTCTGACGGCAGGCGCGCGTGCAGCCCGGCAACATCATCTTTACCGTGAACCAGGTCAACGTGCAGACCCTGCACCGGCAGCGCGGTGATGACGTCGAGGTTGGCGCTAACCCCTTCAAAATAGGTGGTCAGCAGCAGCTTAACCTGGCCCTGCAGCGCGTCGTATGCCGGCTTGAAGGCATCCAGCCACGCCTGCGGCAGCTCCAGCACCAGCGCCGGCTCATCAATCTGCACCCACTCAACGCCGCGTTTTGCCAGCTCAGCCAGCACCTGCTGATAGACCGGCAGAATGTCATTCAGCAGCGCCAGGCGATCGAACTGCTCGCCCTTCACTTTACCCAGCCACAGATAAGTAACCGGGCCAAGCAGCACGGGCTTCACCTTATGGCCCAGCGCCAGCGCTTCGTCAACTTCGTCCAGCAGCTGGGTCCAGGTCAGTTTGAACGCCTGACCTTTCACAAACTCCGGCACCATGTAGTGATAGTTGGTGTTAAACCATTTGGTCATTTCCGCCGCTGCCGCCGGCTCACCGGTCGGCGCGCGGCCGCGGCCAATGCGGAACAGCGTATCGATATCGACGGAGCCGTCTTTGTTCTGATGACGAGCCGGCACGTTGCCCAGAAGCAGGCTGGTAGTCAGAACATGGTCGTACCAGGCGAAATCGCCCACCGGCAGCAGATCGATACCCGCCTGCTTTTGCTGATCCCAGTGGCGAGCGCGCAGCTCACGGCCCGCTGCCAGCAGCTCTTCACGGGTTGCGTTACCCGCCCAGTAGCTCTCTTGCGCTTTTTTCAGCTCGCGGCGAAGACCAACGCGAGGGAAACCGAGGGTGTGATTGATAATTGTCATTTTTTGAGCCTCATGATGTGCCAATCCTAAGGATTTTAAATTCAGAGAAGGCGGCAAGTTTGCTCATCCCCGGGAGATTACATAAGTAAGTGACCGGGGTGAGGAAGTGCGGCCAACGCACCATAAATTCGAAAGATAAAGGATTTAGACGTCCAGATGTTTACACATCCATAATTGGCGGTTACTGTATATTCCTCAAGCGCAAATTATTCATGCCGAAGTGAAGGACTTTCATGATCGAAATTAAACACCTGAAAACGCTGCTGGCGTTGCGGAATAGCGGTTCACTCGCGGGCGCTGCGGCGGCCCTGCACCAGACCCAATCCGCCCTGTCCCACCAGTTCAGCGATCTGGAACAGCGCCTTGGCTTCCGTCTGTTTGTGCGTAAAAGTCAGCCTTTGCGCTTCACCGCGCAGGGCGAAATTTTGCTGCAGCTAGCACACCAGGTGCTGCCGCAAATCACCCGCGCCCTGCAGGACTGTAACGAGCCGCAGCAAACCCGGCTGCGCATCGCCATTGAGTGTCATAGCTGCATACAGTGGCTGACGCCGGCGCTCGAGAGCTTCCGCGCCAGCTGGCCGCACGTTGAGGTTGATTTCCAGTCCGGGGTGACCTTTGACCCGCAGCCCGCGCTCCAGCAGGGCGAGCTGGATCTGGTGATGACGTCCGATATTCTGCCGCGCAGCGGGCTGCACTATTCGCCGATGTTTGATTTTGAAGTGCGCCTGGTGCTGGCGCCGGATCATCCGCTGGCCTTGAAAACGCGGATTGTGCCGGAAGACCTGGCCGCAGAGCTGCTGCTGATTTACCCGGTGCAACGCAGTCGCCTGGATATCTGGCGCCACTTTCTGCAGCCGGCAGGTATCAGCCCGCAGCTGAAGAGCGTCGATAATACGCTGCTGCTCATTCAGATGGTTGCCGCGCGGATGGGCATCGCGGCGCTGCCGCACTGGGTGGTGGAGAATTTTGAACGCCAGGGTCTGGTGGTCACCAAAACCCTGGGTGAAGGCCTGTGGAGCCGGCTATACTCCGCCGTGCGCGACGGCGAGCAGCGTCAGCCGGTTACCGAAGCATTTATTCGCTCAGCGCGGAACCACGCTTGCGATCATCTGCCGTTTGTCCGGAGTGCGGAGCGACCCAATGGCGATGGACCCACAGCGAGGCCAGGATCACCAGAGCCCCGATAATAAAGCTCGGCCAGTGGGGCTGTTCCTGCCAGATGGCAAGGTTAACCAGCAGCCCGGCTGGAACATGGACGTTATTCATGATGCCCAGCGTTCCGGCATCCACCTGCGTCGCCCCGTAGTTCCACATAAAGTACCCCAACCCTGAAGCCACCACGCCAAGCCATACCAGAATGCTCCACTGCACCGTGGTCGTCGGCAGCCTGTGCGGGTTGCCCAGCATAAGCCAGGCCGCTACCGCCACCAGTAGCGCTCCCATATAGAACCACGCAAAAGCGTTGTGCTGGGGCATCGGCCGCAGCTCCATCAGGCGTTTGTAGCCCACCATGCCGATGGCAAAGCAGATATTCGACAGCTGAACCAGCAGCAGCCCGGTCCAGAAATGATCGCTCACTTTATCGTAGCGAATAATGGCCGCCCCCAGCACCGCCAGCCCGGCGCTGAGCAGATAGCCCCAGCGCAGCCTGCGCCCGCTGATCAGGTCATAAATCAGGGTGATATAGAGCGGCGTAAACACCGTAAACAGCAGAAATTCGGAGACCGTCAGGTAGAGGTAAGCGCGGAACGCCAGCAGATACATGATGCCAAGCTGCATGGCCCCTACCAGCATATACAGCACGATAGTCCGCGGCGACTGCCCGCGGGTGCGCAAAAACGGCAGGAATACCAGCGCCGCCAGCCCAACGCGCATCAGCACCGAAAAATAGCTATCAACGCTGCCCGCCAGGTACTCGCCGATCAGGCTAAAGGAGAAGGCCCACAGGATGGTGGTAATAATCAGTAGCGCCACAATGAATGTCTCTCAGGAGGAAGAACGCTCATTGTAGCGAAGAGTCAGGTTGACAACTGGATAATAAATCGCCAGTCGTCAATCTTTATCAGGAGAGATAGAGCCTGCGCAGATAGTGCGGCACCGCGTCGTCAGCGTTGCTGCCAATCACCTCCAGCTCGGGGTGAAGATCTTTCAGGCGCTGGTGTGCATTCAGCATAATGCAGCCCTTGCCCGCCATCGACAGCATCTCTGCATCGTTCATGCCGTCGCCAAAGGCGATACAGTCCTTCAGGGCGTAGCCCTGCATTTTGGCAACCGCTTCGAGGGCATGACCTTTCGATACGCCGCCCGCCATCACTTCCAGACAGGTCAGCGTTGAGAAGCTGACGTTCACGCGATCGCCCCAGCGGGCGTTGATCGCCTGCTCCAGCGGCAGCAGATGCTGATGATCCTCGCAGGTGAAAAACACCTTGCTGATCCCCTGGGAATCAAGCTCGCCGGGCTCGTACAGCTTGTAGTTAAACACCGCCTCTTTGAAAAAGCGCATCTCTTCCGGGCGGTGGCGGTTCATGTACCATTCGTCTTCGCGATAGACGTTGGTGACGACCAGCGGATCGCTGCGCATCATCTCAAACAGATCGCTGGCAATATCGCGATCGAGGTTATGGGCGAATATCTGATTGCCCTCGCTATCGTGCACGCGCGCGCCGTTGGAGGTGATCATGTAGGACTTAATGCCGAGATTATCGCGAATCTGCCCGACGTCGATGTAATGACGGCCGGTAGCAAAAACAAAGTTGATGCCGCGAGCGGTCAGCAGCTGCAGCGTCTCTTTCGCGTAGGGGTTTAGGGTGTGATCGGGGGAAAGCAGCGTGCCATCTAAGTCAGACGCAACAACCTGGTACATAAAAATTTTAACCTCTAAGCAGGGCGACGAGAGTCTTCGTCGGATTAAGGGCCTATCCCATCAGGCTATTTTATTTGCCATTGCGGACCTGGGCAGTGCTCACAATCCTCACGTACGACCTGTACGCTCCGGTTGTTCCGCGCTGACCGTGCCCCACTGGCGGCAACAATTGACACCTGCGGGGATAGGCTCTAATTGTGTCGAGTGAAAAAATCGACGATGGCATTTAGCGCGACTGAGCGCATGGCGTCCTTTTCAAAAAGGATCTCATGGTATGCCCCTTCTATAACAAGCGGCTTATTACCTTCGCAGGGATGGCCCGCCGCAGCGCGGAGTTCGCAGTAGCGCTCGTGCATACGGTTGTCGACCACGCGTTCTTCTTCAGCCTGCAACAACAGCGTGGGGGTAATATCTTTTTCTACGCCAGCCAGCGCCTCTTCGCCCGCGAGGATCCCCTCGCGCACCCAGTGGTACGTTGGCCCGCCCACCCGCAGCTGGGGTTCGTCCGCATAAAAGCGCAGGTTGCGCCGGTAGCGCTGGCGGCTATGCGTCAGGACGTTGACCGAGAAGGGCAGCGCCCGCCAGCGGCCGGTGCCAATGGCGTACTCTTCTCGAATGCGCTGATAGCCCTCAGCCCAGTCGAGAATATGGCGCACCATCCAGTCCGGAAAGCGCATGACTATCCCGAACATCGGCGCGCACAGCGCGATGGCATCACAATGCTGCTGGTGGCGTTGCAAAAATAAGGTCGCGATTGCGCCGCCCATTGAGTGAGCCAGTATAAAGCGTTTTCGCCAGTGGCCTGGCGCAACTTCCTGCTGCCAAAGCGCAGCAAGATCGTCAACATAATCGCTAAAGTTGACGACGTGGCCACGGTGGCTGTCGGTTAATATGCGCCCCGATCGCCCCTGTCCGCGATGATCGATAATCATCACATCGAAACCGCTGTGGAACAGATCGTAGGCCAGCTCGGCGTACTTCACGTAGCTTTCGATACGCCCAGGGCAGATAACCACCACCCGGTCGTGTTGTTTGGCGCAGAAGCGAACAAAGCGGACCGGGATACTGTCGACGCCCGTAAATTCCGCTTCTTCCCGCTGTCGCCAGAAATCGGTCAGAGGCCCCATAGTGAAAGCCGCAAACGCGTTTTCTCGTGTGTCCCAATCCTTTTGCTGCCAAAACATCGGGTTTACACCCCTGTTAACCGCCAGAAATCGTTTTTTTACCGTGTATCACACAAGGCTTACACAATAGCGTATTGTGGCATAAAAACAGACAACCAGGGAGTTTCTCATGACGTTCGAGTGGTGGTTCGCCTATCTGCTGACATCGATTATTCTCAGCCTGTCCCCGGGTTCAGGGGCGATTAATACCATGACCACCTCAATCAGCCACGGCTACCGCGGGGCAACGGCCTCGATTGCCGGCCTGCAGACCGGGCTGGCGATTCACATCGTTCTGGTGGGTATTGGCCTGGGAACGCTGTTTTCCCGCTCGGTGCTGGCCTTTGAAGTATTGAAATGGGCGGGTGCGGCCTATCTTATCTGGCTGGGCATTCAGCAGTGGCGGGCCGCGGGGGCAATCAACTTGACCACCCTGGCTAAGGCGCAAACCCAGGGGAAATTATACCAGCGGGCGGTTTTCGTTAATCTGACCAACCCGAAGAGCATCGTGTTCCTCGCGGCCCTGTTCCCGCAGTTTATCGTGCCGCATCAGCCCCAGGTGATGCAGTATCTGGTTCTGGGGGTCACCACCATTGTGGTCGATATCATCGTGATGATCGGCTATGCCACCCTGGCACAGCGCATTGCGGCATGGATTAAGGGGCCGAAGCAGATGACGGCGTTGAACAAGGTCTTTGGATCGCTGTTTATGCTGGTTGGCGCGCTGCTGGCTTCGGCACGCCACGCCTGAGGTGAATAACTCCGCCAGGCGCAGCCTGGCGGGTCTTCGGACTTAGCGTGAAATAATCAGGTGAATGCCAAACCCGGTGAAAAGCGCGCCGGCCACGCCGTCAATCCACTTCGCCATCCGCTGGTAGCCGCGGCGCATCGCCGGCAGCGCAAACAGGCTGGCCACGACCGCAAACCACGCCAGCGTTTCCAGGACGATCAGCAGGAAAATACCCCAGCGCTCGCCCGCGCCGACGTCATCGCCAACAAACAGCGAGAAAACCGAGCCGAAGTAGATAATCGCTTTCGGGTTAGCCAGGTTGGTGAGCAGCCCTTTGAGGAAACTACGCCCGCTGCGGGCCAGTTCAACCTGCGGTTCTGCGGCAGGTGCCTCGCTCTTTTTCAGCGCGCCGCGCAGCATCTGATAGCCCATCCAGCAGAGATAGAGCCCGCCGCCGACCATAATAATGGTGTGCAGCCAGGCCATTTTTTCAATAATCAGGTGCAGACCGAGCAGCGCCACGCCCGCCCAGACCATGACCCCGCAGGTGATCCCGAGTACGCCCATCATCGCCTCTTTGCGCGAGCGGCTGACGGCAGTTTGCGAAACGAAGAAGAAGTCCGGGCCCGGACTCATCAGCGCGATGATGTGCACCAGCGCGACGGTAAGAAAAAGCATCAGCATAGTTAACCCACTGGAATAGAGTGATCAAGATGCGTCAGGGTGACAAATGAGGACATTCCCAGGCGCGAAAAACAGCCGGCGACGAGGGTGAGTGAGCGCAGTCAACGCAGAGCAGCTTGAAGGATGAAGAGAACATCCTGGCACCTTTTCGCCCGCCTGACTACTCCTCTTCACCATCAACATGCGCGCGGATCAGCGCCATAAACTCTTTACCGAAGCGCTCCAGCTTGCGCGTACCGACGCCGTTGACGCTGAGCATCTCGCCGGCGGTAATCGGCGATTGCTCGGCCATTTCGATAAGCGTCGCATCGTTAAAGACGACATAGGGCGGGATATTCTCTTCGTCGGCAATGGCTTTACGCAGCTTACGCAGCTTGGCAAACAGCTTGCGGTCGTAGTTGCCGCCAAATGATTTTTGCATCGCTTTCGGCTTCAGCGCCACGATGCGCGGCACCGCCAGCTGTAGCGGAACTTCGCCGCGCAGCACCGGGCGAGCGGCTTCGGTGAGCTGCAGCGCCGAGTGCTGGGCGATATTCTGCGTCACCAGCCCGAGGTGGATCAGCTGGCGAATCACGCTCACCCAGTGCTCGTGGCTCTGATCGCGACCAATACCGTAAACCGGCAGCTTATCGTGGGCCATATCGCGAATACGCTGGTTATTGGCGCCGCGCAGAACCTCCACCACGTAGCCCATCCCGAACCGCTGGTTGACGCGATAAATCGTCGACAGCGCCTTGCGCGCATCCATTAACGCGTCGTACTGCTTCGGCGGGTCAAGGCAGATATCGCAGTTGCCGCACGGCTCCTGACGCCCTTCGCCAAAGTAGTTCAGCAGCACCAGGCGGCGGCAGGTTTGCGCCTCGGCAAAGGCCCCCATGGCGTTCAGCTTATGGCGTTCAATATCCAGCAGCGGCCCGGCGGGCTTCTCCTCAAGGCAGCGGCGCAGCCACGCCATATCGGCCGGATCGTAAAACAGCATTGCCTCCGCCGGCAGGCCATCACGCCCGGCGCGGCC
The DNA here is from genome assembly GCF_006539725.1 of Klebsiella terrigena. Taxonomy (GTDB): domain Bacteria; phylum Pseudomonadota; class Gammaproteobacteria; order Enterobacterales; family Enterobacteriaceae; genus Klebsiella; species Klebsiella terrigena. The sequence goes on from NZ_BJNO01000029.1 coordinate 34,841, forward strand.
GGTTTCCTGATAGTAGGACTCAATGTTACGGGGAATATCAAAGTGCACCACAAAGCGGACGTTCGGCTTATTGATGCCCATTCCGAAGGCCACCGTCGCCACCACGATTTGTAGGTCATCGCGCTGGAACTTCTCCTGCACATCGGCACGGACCTGATGCTCCAGCCCGGCGTGGTAGGCCGCCGCGCTGACGCCGCGGCTTTGCAGGCGCGCGGCGGTATCTTCTACTTTCGAGCGGCTGTTGCAGTAAATAATGCCCGACTTGCCGCGCTGGTCCTGCACGTAGCGCATCAGCTGGTCCAGCGGCTTAAATTTTTCCATCAGCATATAGCGGATGTTGGGGCGATCGAAGCTGCTGACCTGAATCAGCGGGTCGTTCAGCCCCAGCAGGCGAACGATATCGCGACGGGTGGTGTCATCGGCGGTGGCGGTCAGCGCCATAAACGGGATTTGCGGCATCCGCTGACGCAGCTGCCCCAGGGCGGCGTATTCCGGACGGAAATCATGCCCCCACTGGGAAATGCAGTGCGCCTCATCCACCGCCAGCATCGACAAGTTCCAGTGGCTGAGATGCTCGAGGAAATTATCCAGCATCAGGCGTTCAGGGGCGATGTAGAGCAGGCGAATCTGTCCGCTGCGGCAGCCGGCCATGACCTCCTGCTGCTGCTCGCGGCTCTGGGTTGAGTTCAGGCAGGCCGCCGACACGCCGTTCGCCAGCAGCTGATCGACCTGATCTTTCATTAGCGAGATCAGCGGCGATACCACCACCGTCAGGCCGCCCAGCACCAGCGCCGGCACCTGATAGCACAGCGATTTGCCGCCGCCGGTTGGCATCACGACCAGGCAATCACGCCCTTGCAGCGCCGTGTCGATAATGGTTTCCTGACCCGGGCGGAACTGCTGGTAGCCGAAGGTTTCCTGTAAAACCTGCTTTGCCAGCAATGTTTGATTCAATACTTCCGCCTGTGCCACATTGACCCCGTCTGCCTGAAAAGAAAAACAGGCGCTATTTTCAGCGCCCGTGAGCCAGAGTGCAACGATTAAAACAGATCGTTGAGCGTCACGCCGACGCCGACGCGCGTCTGGTTAAAGTTATAGTCGATGAGCGACTCGCCATAGCCGCTGTAGACCTGGGTATAAAAACGCACGTGGCGGGTAATCGGATAGCTGACGCCAACCTCTGCGCCGCCGTAGCCGGTATTCCAGTTATATTGCCCCTGCGCGCTGAGGATGGCATCGCCTAGCTGATAGCCAACTTTGAGCCGGTAATAGCCCATATATTTGGTGATGTCCGGATTATCATCGGTGCTGCCGATAACGTACCAGGGCTTCACTTCCACCAGCCAGTTGCCGTTTTGCGCCATCAGGCGGGTATACAGGCGATTCCAGCTGCGGGAGGTGGGATCGGAGCGGCCGTTGGAGTCGTGGTTATAGCCTACCTCAATATCGCGCAGCGTCCAGCCGGCAAGCCGATAATCCGTCGCAAAGCCGAGGAACAGCTGCGGCTCATAGTTCGTTTCGCGAAACGGTGCAGACTCCTTGCTGTTTGAGAGCTGCCACCAGGATTTCTGCGTATAGGAAGCACCGAGCAGCGAATTATCACCGAGGATCCCCCGCCACAGCGGGAAGGCGAGGCTGAGCTGGAACTTCACCTCATCCTTGCGGGCATTTTCGGCCCAGTCATAGCTGGAGATCGCTTCCTTGTTGATATCGCTGCTCCACGTATAGAGCAAATAGTTGCTCTCATAGGGATAGAGCAGGAACGGATTATCATGATCCTGCAGCAGGTTAGCGATAATGCTACCGCGCACCGCGGGAGTATCGTGGATCTGATGATTAATCGGCGCGTCCTGCGCCAAAACGCCGGCCGGGAGCGCAACCAGCGCCAGCAGCCAGGCCAAAGAGATACGCATTACTGTTCTCCTGAAAGAGTGATTTTTATTTCTATTTTACACCGGGCTTATTTTACCTGTTTATCGACTCCCTGCTCGGTTATCCGTTCCGAAAGTGGAAATCAATATTTTAGAGGCATAAAATCAACATCTCATTAACGAATGGATACACCCGCTATGTCTGAACTCACTTCCGAAGCCGCCCTAAAGCTGGTGGGAGAAATTTTTGTCAACCATATGCCGTTTAACCGCGCCTTAGGCCTGAAGCTGGAGCGTTACGAAAAAGAGTTCGCCCAGCTGAGCTTTAAAAACCAGCCTATGATGGTCGGCAACTGGGCGCAAAGCATTCTGCACGGCGGCGTGATCGCCTCGGCGCTGGACGTTGCCGCCGGCCTGGTGTGCGTCGGCAGTACGCTGACCCGCCATGAGACCATTAACGAAGAAGAGCTGCGCCAGCGCCTGTCGCGTATGGGCACCATCGACCTGCGCGTCGACTACCTGCGGCCGGGGCGCGGAGAGCACTTCACCGCCACCAGCAGCCTGCTGCGCGCCGGGAATAAAGTGGCGGTCGCCCGCGTAGAATTACATAACGAAGATCAGGTTTATATCGCCAGCGCCACGGCGACGTATATGGTGGGTTGATCGGCGTAAATCGAGTAACATCGCTGTTTTGGCGTAACGGATTTTACCGATGGATGCAAAACAAACGCGGCTTGGCGTTATTCTGGCTCTTGCCGCCTATTTTATCTGGGGTATTGCACCCGCATATTTCAAGCTTATCTACTACGTTCCCGCAGATGAAATTCTGACTCACCGCGTGATCTGGTCCTTCTTCTTTATGCTGGCGCTTATCAGCCTTAGCCGCCAGTGGCCGCAGGTGAGAAAGCTGCTGCAGACGCCAAAAAAGGTGCTCCTGCTGGCGCTGTCGGCGGTGCTGATTGGCGGCAACTGGCTGCTCTTCATCTGGTCGGTGAATAACCACCATATGCTGGAAGCCAGCCTGGGTTACTTTATTAACCCGCTGGTCAACATTGTGCTGGGGATGCTTTTCCTCGGTGAACGTTTTCGCCGCATGCAGTGGCTGGCGGTATTGCTGGCGTTCTGCGGGGTGCTGGTGCAGCTATGGACCTTTGGCTCGCTGCCGATAATTGCCCTCGGACTGGCGTTTAGCTTTGCCTTCTACGGGCTGGTGCGCAAGAAGATTGCCGTTGATGCCCAAACCGGGATGCTGTTTGAAACCCTGTGGCTGCTGCCGGTTGCCGCCCTTTACCTGTTCGGTATTGCCGATAGCCCCACCAGCCATATGGGCCAAAACCCGTGGTCGCTGAACCTGCTGCTGATGGCTGCCGGCGTCGTGACCACTATCCCGCTGCTGTGCTTTACCGGCGCGGCCACCCGCCTGCGCCTCTCCACGCTGGGCTTTTTCCAGTACATTGGCCCAACGCTGATGTTCCTGCTGGCGGTGCTGTTTTACGGGGAAGTTCCGGGGGCAGATAAGATGGTCACCTTCGCCTTTATCTGGGTCGCGCTGGCGGTATTTATCGTCGACGCGCTGTACACCCAGCGCCGGCTGCGTCGGGCTTAACGTCGTCGCGCCCGCATCACGCGTCGGCCTCTCATCCACAGAGGCCGGCGCGTTATTTTTACTGCTCGGTGAGCTCCAGCTCGGCAATCAGGGGTAAATGATCGCTGGCGGATGACCAGGCAAAGGCCGGCGAGTTATGCGGCACCTCGATTTTTTTCACATTCCATTTTTGCCCCTTGAAGGTAAAAATATGGTCAATATCGATTGCCGGGTTAACCGCGGGCCAGGTGCGGTAATCCGTCCCCTGCTTCATTACGGGGTTAAAGAAATAACCCACCTCTTTTAACGGCTGCTCATCGTGCGTGGAGTTAAAATCACCCGCGAGGATTTTGATCGATGAGGCGATATCTTTAAAGTCGGATGGGGCATCGCCGATGCTCACGTCCAGAAGATGGCGAACCTGCTCCACGCGCATCGTCGGATCCTTCTGCCAGTCGAGATGGGTCACCATCACCAGCACCGGGCTGTCAAAGCCGGGAACGGCGATTTGCGCCAACAGCGCGATTCGCTGCTCGGCATCCCCCGACGGCAGCTTAATCACCTGGGTGTGGTCAATTTTATATTTGGACAGAATACCGACGCCATATTCTCCGCCGTCGAAATCCAGCGCCTTGCCGAAGGCATAGTAATAATGGTTGGCGTCCGCGATAGTTTTTAGCTGATCGATCTTTTGGCTTCTGGCGGTTTTATTATCGACCTCCGGAACCGCAATAATATCGGCGCCAATGTGCTTAATCGCTAAATTGAGTGAGGTAAAATCCGCCGCGTTATCGGAAGCTTCATTCTTGCCGATGTTATAGGTCGCAATCTTCAGCTGAGGATAATTCTCGGCGTAGACCTTATCCGCAACGCCGCCTTTTTGAACCGCAAGAATCTCATTACCAGCAAGTTTTTCAACAGCGTGTGCATTAAGGGAGAGGCAGGCAAGGGCCAGGAAGGGTAGTGTAAAGATACTTTTCATTCTAAAATTTCACCTTTTTTTTATTGGGAATATTGCGATGGTAACAATTATCCCTCAGCCGTTATGTGACTTATTGCCCACACTTATGATGCGTAGAGAATTAAGTCACTCGCGATAATCACAGCCTGTTTCCGTTCTCCGGCGCGGCGGCTGACATAAAGGCGAAAAAAAACGGCCACCTTATAAGGCAGCCGGTTTTGATATAATTTATTGTTTTAAAGCCAGTTTTTACGCTTAAAGTAGAGGTATGGCGCCAGGCCGGCCAGCATCATAAAGACGATCGCCCCCGGATAACCAAAGCTCCAGTGCAGCTCAGGCATAAACTCAAAGTTCATCCCATAGCTTGATGCCACCAGGGTTGGCGGCAGGAAGACCACGGAGACCACCGAGAAGATCTTGATGATGCGGTTCTGCTCGATGTTGATAAAGCCCATCGCCGCCTGCATCAGGAAGTTCACCTTCTGGAACAGCGATTCGTTATGCGGCAGGAGCGATTCGATATCTCGCAGGATCTCACGCGCTTGCTCCAGCTGGCCCGCCGGCAAGCGCGCCTTGCGCACGAGGAAGTTCAGCGCCCGCTGGGTATCCATCAGGCACAGGCGCACCTTCCAGCCGATATCTTCCTGTTCCGCCAGGGTAGAGAGCGCGTCATCGTACTCGTCGCCCTGGCGACCTTCCATAATCACCCGGCTCAGCTTTTCCAGGTCGCTGTAGATATTTTCAATTTCATCCGCCAGCTGTTCGATTTTTGTTTCGAACAGATCGAGCAGCAGCTCGTAGGCGTTACCATCAACCATTGACTGGTTGCGCACGCGCATGCGGTAGAGACGGAATGCGGGTAGCTCACGCTCGCGCAGGGTAAAAAGGCGCCCTTCGCGGATGGTAAACGCCACCGTGGAGTTACCGGCGTGATCCTCTGCATCTTCAAAGAAGAAAAATGAGTGAATGTGTAAACCGTCTTCATCTTCGAAGAAACGCGCCGACGCTTCGATATCTTCCAGCTCCGGACGGGTTGCCAGGTTCTGACCCAGTTCCGTCTGCACGCGGCTACGTTCTTCATCGTCAGGCTCGACCAGATCGACCCACACCGAGCTGGCAAGGTGCTTGATCTCGTCGGCTTCCAGGCGCGTCAGACGATTATTTTCCAGTTGAAATGCGCTCAGCATGACCGGGACTCCCAATGCAAAAAAATTATCGGACAGTTCGGTGGGCACACAGAAACAAAAGGGGTTTCAGACCATTAAGCCTGACTCAGAGCGACGGGAATGACGGGTCGCTGACAACCGCTAAGGCTATCAGCATAAGAGGATAGCCTTAGGAGTTGTTCCTGACGGACAGGAAGTTGAGCCAGCATCTACTGGGTGTGTCCAAGGCGAATGTCCTCTTAGCGTAATCGTGCGCGCATGTTACGCCAGCGCAAAAACGGCGTCAACACGCAACGAAACGCTAAAGAGCAAATCCTGCCCTTTAGCATATAAGGCTAGCAGATTATTACAAAAAAACGATACTTTTCTTACTGTTACACTGTTTCCAGCCGCGCATAGGCCGCCACCAGCCATTTGATGCCCTGCCCCTGGAAAGCCACCTGCAGACGGCTATGCTCGCCGCTGCCTTCCAGATTCACGATGGTGCCTTCACCGAATTTCGGATGGCGCACGCGCTGACCCAGTTTGTAGCCGGTATCGTTCTCCGCCATCGGCGTGCCCATGCGCTGATGGCTCACTGGACGACTCACCGTGGCGCGCAGGCGCACCTCTTCCACGCACGCCTCCGGCAGCTCGCCGATGAAACGCGACGGACGATGGTAAACCTCTTTGCCGTACAGGCGACGGGTTTCGGCGTAGGTCAGCGTGAGCTTCTGCATCGCGCGGGTTACGCCCACGTAGGCAAGACGCCGCTCTTCTTCCAGGCGTCCGCCCTCGTCGAGCGCCATCTGGCTCGGGAACATCCCCTCCTCCACGCCGACGATAAACACCTGCGGGAACTCCAGACCTTTCGCCGAGTGCAGGGTCATCAGCTGGACCGCATCCTGCCAGGTATCAGCCTGCCCTTCGCCCGCCTCCAGCGCGGCATGAGAAAGGAACGCCTGCAGCGGCATTAAATCCTCATCTTCATCGTTGTAGCTAAACTGGCGCGTTGCCGTCACCAGCTCTTCTAAGTTCTCGATACGCGTCTGGCCTTTTTCGCCCTTCTCCTGCTCGTACATGATGCGCAGGCCGGAATCTTTAATCACCCGGTCGGTCTGAACGTGCAGCGGCATATCCGCCGTCTCCTGCGCCAGCGCGTCGATCAGCTCCATAAAGCGCTGCAGGGCGCTGGCGGCGCGGCCCGCGAGGGCTTTATCTTTCAGCAGCTCGCGGCACGCCTGCCACAGCGTCAGCTGGCGGTCGCGCGACGTTTGGCGCACCACGTCCAGGGTGCGATCGCCGATGCCGCGGGTCGGCGTATTGACCACGCGCTCAAACGCGGCGTCATCGTTGCGATTGGCAATCAGGCGCAGGTAGGAGAGCGCATCTTTGATCTCCTGACGTTCGAAGAAGCGCATGCCGCCGTAAATACGGTACGGCATGCTGGCCTGCAGCAGCGCTTCTTCCATCACGCGCGACTGGGCGTTGCTGCGGTAAAGGATGGCGCACTGCTCCAGCGCCCCGCCGTTTTCCTGCCAGGTTTTAATCCGGTTAACCACGAAACGCGCTTCGTCGAGATCGTTAAAGGCGCAGTACAGGGAGATCGGTTCGCCGTCGGCGCCGTCGGTCCACAGCTTCTTGCCCAGACGTCCGCTGTTATTTTCAATCAGGGCGTTGGCGGCGCTGAGGATATTGTTGGTTGAGCGGTAGTTCTGCTCCAGGCGAATGGTCTCAGCGCCGGGGAAATCGGTCAGGAAGCGCTGGATATTCTCAACCTGCGCGCCGCGCCAGCCGTAGATCGACTGGTCATCATCGCCGACGATCATCACCTTGCCGCTATCGCCCGCCAGCAGACGGATCCAGGCATACTGAATATTGTTGGTATCCTGGAATTCGTCGACGAGGATATTGGTAAAGCGTTCGCGGTAGTGCTGAAGAATATGCGGCTTGTTGAGCCACAGCTCGTGCGCGCGCAGCAGCAGCTCGGCAAAATCCACCAGCCCTGCGCGATCGCAGGCTTCCTGGTAGGCCTGATACACCTTCTGCCAGGTCTGCTCCACCGGATTGCCGTAGCTCTGGATATGGTGCGGGCGCAGCCCCTCATCTTTTTGGCTGTTGATGTACCACATCGCCTGGCGCGGCGGCCACTGCTTCTCGTCGAGGTTCATCGCTTTGATCAGCCGCTTCAGCAGGCGCAGCTGATCTTCGCTATCGAGGATCTGGAAATCCTGCGGCAGCCCGGCATCAAGATGGTGGGCACGCAGCAGACGGTGCGCCAGGCCGTGGAAGGTGCCTACCCACATGCCGCCCTGGGTGGTGCCCATCAGCTGGCCGATACGATGGCGCATTTCCGCCGCCGCTTTGTTGGTAAAGGTCACCGCCATAATGGAGTAGGGCGAACAGTTTTCTACGCTGATAAGCCAGGCAATGCGATGCACCAGTACGCGGGTCTTACCGCTGCCCGCTCCAGCCAGAACCAGCATATTGGTGCGCGAGGCCGCGACGGCTTCACGCTGTTTATCATTAAGGCTGTCGAGCAGGTAAGAAACGTCCATTGGCACCGCCGGAAATGAGCAGCCCGGCAGCGCTTAGCCTGGCGGGCATACTGTTAATATATACAGAACTAATGGTGATTATATCAGCGAGGTCAGAGATGCCAACCGCGAAATTTCAATGTGCGGCAGCAGCCGGCTGTCGGTGGTGTGCATCAGGTCGGCGCCCTGGGGCTTAATCCAGCAGGCCTGCATGCCGCAGCGGATAGCGCCCGCCACGTCGGTGGTCAGGTCATCGCCGACGTGGAGTATCTGCCCCAGCGGCAGCGCCAGACGCTCCGCCGCCAGATGATACATATCGGCAAACGGCTTAGAACGCCCGTCCGGCCCGGCGCGAAGCACAAAGCGGAAATAGTCGCTCAGGCCGAACAGTTCCGGCTGCGCATTGCCGTTAGTCACCGCCACCAGCGGCCACTTCTCCGCCAGCGCGGCCAGGGTATCGTGGGTTTCCTGCGGTACGTCAATCAGGCTGCGCCAGTGGGCAAAGTTCGCCATCGCCGCATCGGCGCCGGATTCGGCCTGCGCGGCAGAGAGTCCGGTGTTCATCATCCCCAGCACCAGAGCACGCCGTCGCCATTCGGTCACGTCGTGGTAAATATCCGGCTCGGTCTCCAGCAGCGTCTGGCGCAGCTGCTGCAGGTGATGGGCGTCGAACTGGCTCAGCGAAGGGTGGTAGCTGCGCACGAAGGCCAGCGACTCGTGCAGCGTCCGGTCGATGACCGGGCGGTTGTCGTAAAGGGTATCGTCCAGGTCAAACGTCAGTGCTGAAATCTGGCCCAGAGGTCGGTAAAAACGCATTATTTCCCCCGTTTGGCGCGCGGATGCGCCGCATCGTACACCGAGGCAAGGTGTTGAAAGTCAAGATGGGTATAGATTTGAGTGGTGGAGAGATTGGCATGGCCCAGCAGCTCCTGCACGCCGCGCAGATCGCCGCTCGATTCCAGCATATGCGTGGCAAAGGAGTGGCGCAGCTTGTGCGGATGAACGTGGCTGTTCAGCCCCTGCTTAATTCCCCACTCGGCAAAACGTTTTTGAACATTGCGCGCGGAGATGCGTTTGCCAAGCTTCGACAAAAACAGCGCATCGTCATCGGTGCCGAAGAGGCCGCGTAGATCCAGCCAGTGCTCAATCCACGCCACCGCGCTGCGGCCAATCGGCAGGCGGCGCTCTTTGCTGCCTTTCCCCATCACCCACACCTCTCCTGACTCCAGGTCGAGGTGCTTAATGTCGAGGTTCACCAGCTCAGAAAGACGCAGGCCCGCGCCGTACATCACTTCCAGCATCGCCCGGTCGCGTACCGCCAGCGGATCGTTCAGATCGATATCCAGCAGGCGGTTAACGTCGTCGACGTCGATATTTTTCGGTAAATGGCGCGGTATTTTAGGCGCCGAAATTCCTTTTGCCGGGTTGGCGGTCAGCTCGCCCTGCGCCACCAGCCAGTCAAAGAAGCTGCGCAACGCCGAGAGGCGCAGCGCCAGGCTTGCCGGGCCCAGCCCCTGTTTTCGACTCCGCACCGCCAGACCGCGCACCTGAGCCGCATCGCACTGCTGCCAGCTTTTCAAGCCGGCGTTTTCAGCCAGCGCCACCAGCGCATCAAGCTGTCGTCGGTAGTTAAGCAGCGTAATCGGGCTAAGCTGACGCTCCACGCCAAGATAGCGCAGGAAGCGGGCAACGGCGGTAAACAGCGGAGAGTCGGTCATGCGCGTTCAACCCAGCGCTCCAGCAGGCCTGGCAGCATCAGGGCAATTTCCTGAAGCAGCTGTGTGCCCTGCCCCTGCTGATAGTGCTGCGCATCGCGGCTGCTGAACAGCATAACGCCGGGCGCATCATCGCCGCCCAGCAGCGACATCGCCACCGAGCCGATGGCTTTCGCCTCCGGCAGCACCACCAGCAGCTCCGGTCCGTTCAGCGGACCGAGGTAGTGGCGCTCCTGCCTGAGACGCTGAATGCGCACAGGTTCAAAGGCCTGTCGGGTCAACGCAAGGTGGGTGAATTTTGAGGGCGCGCCGAGCCGCCAGCTGTCGGGGAACAGGCGCACCGTCGCGCCGGCCAGGCCGAGCTCGCGGGCCCAGCGATGAAAGCGATTGAGCATCTCATCGAGGCTTTCTGCCGCCGCCAGCCGCGTCTGCAGATGGAGGAGCCGCTGAAACAGGCTTTCGTTGGCCGTCGCCTGCTCCATCAGCAGCGACATGTTCTCTTCCAGCACGTTGATATGATTACGTGCGCGTGCCATGTGCCACTCGACCAGCGAAACCGTCCCCCGAACTGGGTGAGGAACCTGCATGTGCTCCACAAGAGCGGCATTACGAATAAAGAATTCAGGATGTTGCAACAGATAGTCCACCACCGCACGGTCATCCAGCGCGCCGATCGTATCCTGCTGTTCTTCCCCGAGTTGTTTCATAAATGAATAAATCCGTCGTAGACGTGTGCCGCCGGGCCAGTCATAAACAACGGTTGACCCGGGCCTTTCCAGGCGATATCAAGACGCCCGCCTGGTAATTCCACGCGTACTTCCTCGGCCAGCAGCCCCTGTTGGATACCGACCGCGACCGCCGCACAGGCGCCGCTGCCGCAGGCCTGGGTCTCGCCCGCGCCGCGTTCAAAGACCCGCAGGCGAATGCGATGACGCTCGACTATCTGCATAAAACCGATGTTCGCGCGTTCCGGGAAGCGTTCGTGGCTTTCCATCACCGGGCCAAGCGTTTCCACCGCCGCGGTTTCCACATCATCGACCTGGATGACGCAGTGCGGGTTCCCCATTGAGACCACGCCGCACAATACTGTCTGCTCAGCGACGCGCATAATATAGGTCTTTTCCGCTTTGTTCGCGCGGAACGGGACCTGGGACGGCTCGAAGTTCGGCTCGCCCATATTCACGCGCACCAGATCGTCTTCCGTTACGCTTAATACCATACGACCGTTCGCCGTGCTGACGCGGATATCACGTTTATTGGTCAGGCCTTTCAGACGTACAAACCGCGCAAAGCAACGCGCGCCGTTGCCGCACTGCGACACTTCGCTGCCGTCAGCGTTAAAGATGCGGTAATGAAAATCCAGATCCGGATCGTAGGGCGGCTCGACAACCAGCAGCTGATCGAAGCCCACGCCAAGATGCCGGTCTGCCAGCCGGCGAATCAGCTCCGGAGAGAAAAAAACATTCTGTGTTACCGCGTCAACGACCATAAAGTCGTTACCCAGGCCATGCATCTTAGAAAACTGCATCATCTGTACTCTAACTAATTTGCGTTTCAGGAGGACGGCAGGCCGTTCGTCCCGGGGAGTAGCGTCAGTAGTCTACCTGGGTCGGGCCACCGCTATCGCCGCGATCGTTACGATCCGGCGTCGCGCTCTGGATACCGCTATCGACCGGTTTAGTCGGCGGCGGTGCCGTTTTATCCGCCGGTGGGAAATAGAGCGGCCCCTTCAGACCACAGCCGGTGAGGCTGAAGATCGCCAGCAGAACGGCAAGCGTAGGAAAAACGTTTTTCATTGATAGTTGCCCGTGAGTCATTCTTTCTGCTTTCTATCATCGCAGGAGAAGACGTAAAAGCAAGCGTTTAGCATCCGACTGCGCGCGCTTTTGTTTCGCGCTATACTGCCGCCATCTTCAAAAAAGCAGGGTAGAACCATGAATGACAGTGAATTCCATCGCCTGGCCGACAGCCTGTGGATGACTATCGAAGAGCGCCTGGACGAGTGGGACGGCGATAGCGATATCGATTGTGAAATTAACGGCGGCGTGCTGACCATTAGCTTTGAAAACGGCAGCAAAATCATTATTAACCGTCAGGAACCGCTGCATCAGGTCTGGCTGGCGACCAAGCAGGGCGGCTACCATTTTGACCTCAAAGGCGACGAGTGGATCTGCGATCGCAGCGGCGAAACCTTCTGGGATCTGCTGGAGCAGGCGGCAACGCATCAGGCAGGCGAAGCGGTGAGCTTCCGTTAAAGCGGGCTAGCTGGCTACGCTCATCGGTATCCCCGGTACGCTGCGCGCAGCCGGGGAATACTTCGCGATATCAGGACGCGATATCAGGAGTAGTGCTGCTGGAGCATCGGCGACGCCGCGGCATCCTGATTGACCGGTGCCGTCACGGCGCCGATGGCCTGGCTACGGAAGGGAATGACCTGCGGCCGGCCGTCAACGTCAACGATCTGATAGAACTGCGGCAGGTTGAAGTTGATAAAGCTGGAGCCGTAGGTGAACCGGTCGTGCGAGGAGGAGTAGAAGCGGCTAACGTCACGCACCAGCTCCTCTTTACTGCCTTCACAGTGATGGTAAACCTCGGCGCGGTTGCTCTCGTCGAGAATATAGATATTAAACCCGCTGTCGTTATCCGCCTCTTCAAAGAAGAACTGAATAATCCCTTCGCTGGCAAAGCCATCCACCACCTGCGGCAGCCTGACGTGGTTGGTTTCTACCTGAACCGACAGACCGTGCAGCTTGTTGTGCGAGATAGCGCCATAGAATTCAATGGCATTTTCCAGCTTCTGCACCGAGACGTTAAGACGTTCGAAGAACAGGCCCCACGTCTGCCCTGAGACGCGCAGCGCCTTGAAGCGGCCGGTGTCCTGACGGGTACTGGAGAGGCGTAGCTCAACGCACTCGGAGACCAGCTGCTGCACGCGAGTGCGGATGAGCCCGCGCAGATGCTGGCTGTAGCAGAACACTTCAACGCTATCCGGCGGCGCCGCGTCCTGGTGCATTTTGCCCAGAATGGTCTTCAGCGCTTCGATCATCGCCTGCTCGCCGTTGAAGTGCAGGGTTCGCACTTCGTTCCACGAGTTGCGATACAGCAGATCCACGCTGCCTATCAGGCACTTCTGCTCTTCGCCAAAGCTAAATACGTCCAGCTTGCGGAAGTCAAAATGCACTACCTGATTGCGGAACGCGGCGGTCGGATCGTATTCAAGGTTAACGATAATCGCCAGATGGCGGATTTCGCAGGGGCTATACAGCGCTTTCGGCGTAGGCGAAGGCAGACGCAGCGGGAAGTGGTGAGAAACATCGGCCACCATCTCCTGCAGCTTCGCCAGGTCGACAATGCCGTTGCCCTTAATAAACAAGCGGGTGCGCGACGTCAGCAGGCCGTTAAACCACGCCCATGCCACCAGCTTGTTCAGATAGCGGTTATATTCCAGCGGCTGATGGCTAACGATCGATTCCATATCCGGCGCGCGGTTATAGACATACCATCCGGTGCGGTTAGCGCGGCCCGGCGGCACGTGGATAAAGGTCAGATTCGGTTCGGAGAGATCCGGCGATATCTGCGGGTTCACCAGGGTCACTTTCCCCGGCAGCGCTTCAAACGCCGCGTACAGCTTGCGGGTCAGCACGCCAATATCCTGCGGGCTGGCGGAAACGCTGAGGTTGTTGCGACGCGCAAACCGAATCAGGTTGCGGTAGCTCTGCATCATCGCATCAAGCAGTTCGTTGTGCGCTTTGCGTACTTCGTCGATCTTCCAGTTGGCCCGGTTGTCCAGCATCGCCAGACGCTTTTCATCCCAGCCCCACTCTTTCACCAGGTGGCTCACCACCTCGCGACGCCAGCCCACGCAGGCGCGCTCGCGGCTCAGCTTTTCGCATACTTTCAGGTAGAAACAGCGGCGTACCAGGTCGAGGCGCGTCTCGTCCTCGATGGCCTGCAGGTAGATCGTGACGCGTTCCAGCATCATGCAGTAGGGATCGAGACCGAAGGAAACGATCTCGCCGTCGTGCAGGCGCTGTTTAATATCTTTCGCCAGCAGGCGGTTATTGGGGTATTCCCAGGAATAGGCTTCCAGCAGCAGCGTTTTCAGCACCGCTTTATAAGGCGAATCAATGCTTTTATACAGCTGCCACAGGCTGGCGCCGAAGTACTCTTCCGCCGACAGCGAGCTCAGGCCGCCGAGATCCATCCATTCGTTCGGCGTCAGCACGCCCTGCGCGTAGAGGCTCATGACGTAATCGTCATAGTGCTCTTCTTCGTCGCACGGCACCATGTTCCACAGAATACGCTTGCCGGCAAGGCGCACGGCGGTGCGGTAAAATTCGTCCAGCAGCAGGATATGCTGCGTGGAGCCGCAGTCTTCGCCGCCCAGGCTGCCGCTTTCGTTATGGCGGAAGCGGTTTTCATCGATCAGGAAGAAGCTGACTTCCACGCCAAGCGACGCCGCCCAGCTCTCCAGCAGGCTGCATTTACGCTGCAGCAGCTGGCGCTCGTCGGTATCGAGCCAGGCCTGGTGGCAAACCCAGATATCAAGGTCGGAAGAGCAGCTTTGGCCGACGGATGAGGTGCTGCCCATGGAGTAAACGCCGGTAATCGGCAGCTCGCCTTTCGGCGGCTCCTGCGTCAGCATTCCGCGGTTTAGCTCAAGCTCGTCAAGGTAGTGGCGTTGGGTTTCATCAGGCGTGTAAAGGCAAATGCCTCGGGGAACGTTACCGTCAAGGTAACCCGGCATCAACGGGTGATGATAATGTAGTAATGTCGGCAGTAGACTGTAAACCTGCTGAAAAGCGGGTCCCATGGCAGCAAGCGCGCGATCTACGCGCAGTTGGTTGATGGCATCCAGTCTCTGTTTCAGTGTCTCAATATAGAGGTACAAGACATATCGCCTGATGTTCAAAAACCCGACGTACCATAGCCAGTACCGGGTTTCAGTATTTCAACAAAAACCGTCACCATTCGTCGTCGGTGTGGTTGTGATGAACTGCTGACGGACAAATGGTTTAAAACGTGATCAATCTAACACCTTGCTGATTGACCGTAAAGAAAGATGCGCTACATACAAGTGTAGCACCGTTTACTGCGTGTAAATTCCTCTCTACGGTTCGGCAACCGGTATGCGCATAAAAGGCCAATAAAGAGATGGCCAAGGCCCTGACCCACAAAACTAACATCCATAAGACAACAATGTTAGGATGGTTTGTGGTCGACAATGACGGTAACAAGCATGTTAGACAAAGTTTTGAAAATTGCCACAAGGCAAAGCCCACTTGCGCTATGGCAGGCGCATTATGTGAAAGAGCGCCTTGAGTCCTGCCATCCGCAGCTCAAGGTTGAACTGGTGCCAATGGTCACTCGCGGCGACGTGCTCCTTGATACACCCCTCGCAAAAGTGGGTGGCAAGGGCCTGTTTGTCAAAGAGTTAGAGCTTGCCATTATGGAAGGGCGCGCCGATATCGCCGTCCATTCTATGAAGGATGTTCCCGTCGAGTTTCCCGAGGGCCTCGGGCTGGTAACGATTTGTGAGCGAGAAGATCCGCGCGACGCTTTTGTCTCAAATCACTATGCCTCTATTGACGCGTTGCCTCAGGGCAGCATCGTTGGCACATCAAGTTTACGCCGCCAGTGTCAACTGGCCGCACGGCGCCCGGATCTGCAGATTCGTTCCCTGCGCGGTAACGTCGGTACCCGTTTGGGCAAACTGGATAGCGGTGAGTATGACGCGATTATTCTCGCCGCGGCGGGGCTGCTACGCCTCGGGCTCGAAGCGCGTATTCGCCAGCCGTTAAGCCCAGAACAATCTCTCCCCGCCGTCGGGCAGGGCGCAGTCGGCATTGAGTGCCGCCTTGACGACGAGTGGACGCAGGCGCTGCTGGCGCCGCTGAACCATACGCCAACGGCGATACGGGTTCGCGCCGAGCGGGCGATGAACACCCGCCTTGAGGGCGGCTGTCAGGTGCCGATCGGCAGCTACGCCGAGCTTATTGACGGCGAGCTGTGGCTACGCGCGCTAGTCGGCGCGCCGGACGGTTCACAGCTGGTTCACGGCGAACGCCGCGGGCGCCCTGAAGACGCCGAGCGCCTTGGCGTCTCTCTGGCGGAAGAGCTGCTGGATAACGGTGCCCGGGAGATCCTGACCGCCGTTTATGCTGGAGAAGCACCACGATGAGTATCCTGGTCACCCGTCCGCTGCCGCAGGGCGAAGAGCTGGTCAGCCGCCTGCGCGGGCTGGGACGCGTGGCCTGGAGCTTTCCACTGATTGAATTTACGCCCGGCCGCGAGCTGCACACGCTCGGCGACCGGCTGGCGGCCCTCTCCGCGGGCGATCTATTGTTCGCCCTCTCGCAGCACGCCGTGGAGTTTGCCCACGCTCACCTGCAGCAGCAGGGCCTGCGCTGGCCGCTGGCTCCCGGCTATTTTGCCATTGGCCGCACCACGGCGCTGACCCTGCATAAGGTCAGCAGCCAGAATATTCGCTACCCATTAGATCGGGAAATCAGCGAAGTCTTGCTACAATTACCTGAATTACAAAACATTGCTGGTAAGAAGGCCCTCCTGCTTCGCGGCAACGGCGGCCGGGAATTACTCGGCGAAACGCTCCGCGAGCGCGGCGCTGATGTCACTTTTTGTGAGTGCTATCAACGTTGTGCAAAGCATTATGATGGTGCAGAAGAAGCAATGCGCTGGCAGTCTCGCGGCGTCTCCACGCTGGTCGTCACCAGCGGTGAGATGCTGCAACAGCTTTGGACGCTGATCCCGCAATGGTATCGAGAACGGTGGCTCCTCCGCTGTCGCATTTTAGTTGTCAGCGAGCGCCTGGCCCAGCAGGCACGGGAATTGGGCTGGCAGGATATCCAGGTTGCCGAAAGCGCCGACAACGATACGCTGCTACGCGCATTACAATAACTCTCAACATTGGAAGCCATAATGACGGAACAACAAAATCAATCCGCCGTGGTTGAAGAGACCAGGGAGGCCGTGGAAAAGACGCCACAGCCAGAGAAAACCGGGAAGGAAAAGGGCGGGAATAAAACCAGTCTTGTTTTGAGCGCGGTCGCTATCGCTATTGCCCTCGCCGCCGGCGTGGGTCTGTACAGCGTGCACAAGCAGCAGCTATCCCGACAGAACGCGGCCAGCTCAGCATTAGCCGCGCAGATTGCGGCCCTGCAGAAATCGCAGGAAGGCCAAAAAACCGAACTCGAAGGCATCATCAGGCAGCAGGCTGACCAGCTGACCGCAGCCAAAAGTCAGCAGGATGCGCTGGCGAAGCAGCTGGAAGAAGTGCAGCAGAAAGTGGCCGTTATCTCCGGCAGCGACGCTAAAACCTGGCTGCTGGCGCAGGCTGATTTCCTGGTGAAAGTTGCCGGACGCAAGCTGTGGAGCGATCAGGACGTCACCACCGCCGCCGCGCTGCTCAAAAGCGCCGATGCCAGCCTCGCCGACATGAACGACCCCAGCCTGATTGGCGCCCGCCGCGCCATCACCGACGATATCGCCTCGCTCTCGGCGGTAAGCCAGGTCGACTACGACGGCATCATTCTCAAAGTGAATCAGCTCGCTAATCAGATAGACAATCTGCGTCTGGCGGATAATAACGACGACGACTCCCCGATGGATTCCGACAGCGAAGAGCTGTCCAGCTCAATCGGCGAGTGGCGCATTAACCTGCAGAAGAGCTGGCAGAGCTTTATGGACAGCTTTATCACCATCCGCCGCCGCGATGAAACGGCAGTGCCGCTGCTGGCGCCAAACCAGGACGTCTACCTGCGCGAGAATATTCGCTCCCGCCTGCTGGTCGCCGCGCAGGCGGTTCCGCGCCACCAGGAAGAGACGTACAAGCAGGCTCTGGAAAACGTATCGACCTGGGTTCGCGCCTATTACGATACTGACGATGCCACCACCAAAGCCTTCCTTGAGGAAGTCGATAAGCTGAGCCAGCAGAGCATCACCATGAGCGTACCGGAAAATCTGCAGAGTCAGGCCATACTCGAGAAGCTGATGCAGACGCGAGTGCGTAACCTGATGGCACAACCCGCCGTCGCGCAGAGCGGTGCTCCGGCTCCCGCCCCGACGCCAGCCGTGCCGGCACCAGCCCCTGCGCCACAAGGAGAGTAACGCATGTTGAAAATTCTCTTACTCTTCGCACTGCTGATCGCCGGGATCGTTATCGGTCCGATCATTTCTGGCCATCAGGGCTACGTGCTGATCCAAACCGATAACTACAACATTGAAACCAGCGTCACCGGTCTGGCGATCGTACTGATCCTCACAATGGTGGTGCTGTTTGCCATCGAATGGCTGCTGCGGCGTATTTTTCGCACCAGCGCCCATACTCGCGGCTGGTTCGTAGGACGTAAACGCCGCCGCGCGCGCAAGCAAACCGAGCAGGCGCTGCTAAAACTGGCGGAAGGCGACTATCAGCAGGTTGAAAAGCTGATGGCCAAAAATGCCGATCATGCCGAGCAGCCGGTGGTTAACTATCTCCTGGCGGCGGAAGCGGCCCAGCAGCGCGGCGATGAAGCCCGCGCCAATCAGCATCTTGAGCGCGCAACGGAGCTCGCCGGTGACGATCTGATCCCGGTAGAGATTGCCCGCGTGCGCCTGCAGCTGGCGCGCAATGAAAATCATGCGGCGCGCCACGGTATTGATAAGCTGCTGGAAATCACTCCCCGCCATCCTGAAGTCCTGCGTCTCGCGGAGCAGGCCTACACCCGCACCGGCGCCTGGCACTCGCTGCTGGACATCATCCCGTCGATGGCCAAAGCCAACGTCAGCGATGAAGAGCATCGCGCCGCGCTGGAGCAGCAGGCGTGGATTGGATTAATGGATAAGACGCTGGCCGATCGGGGCAGCGAAGGCCTGCGCGAATGGTGGAAAAACCAAAGCCGCAAAACGCGTGGCCAGGTCGCGCTGCAGGTGGCGATGGCCAATCTGCTCATCGAGAGCGATGACCACGATACCGCGCAGCAGATTATTATCGACGGTCTGAAAAAGCAGTATGACGATCGCCTGGTGATGCTTATCCCGCGCCTGAAGACCAACAATCCGGAACAGCTGGAAAAAGTGCTGCGCCAGCAGATCAAAGCCGTCGGCGATCGTCCGCTGCTGTGGAGTACGCTGGGGCAATCGCTGATGCGTCATGGCGAATGGCAGGAAGCCAGCATCGCGTTCCGCGCCGCCCTGAAGCAGCGCCCGGATGCGTTTGACTACGCCTGGCTGGCCGATACGCTCGACCGGCTGCACCAGCCGGAAGAGGCCGCCACTCTGCGCCGCGATGGCCTGCTGCTAACCCTGCAGAACAATACGCCGCAGTAGCCGTCCCTGCCGCTGTCGCCTCATCCGGGGCGACAGCGCTCTTCTCTCTGCACGCCGCCTTCTCCGTTTATCCCCTGCCCTTTTCTTACCAGCCCCTGAAAGAAAAAAACGCCCGCACTGATAATCAGGGCGGGCGTTAAAACAGGTCTGTTTGACAACAAATTGGGTGCTTCACTCAACGTCGTGTCCATGGTGTTTGATGAGACCAGATAATGGCGACATCTGTCAGTGGACGATAAGCACCGTAAACGGCTCTGCGTCATTCCTGAGTTTATGAGGCCCTAAGGCGAACATAAGAGATGGAATGAGCATCTACCCGTTTATTATCGCACAGGTTCTGTGGAGATGACATCTCCCCTGAGGGTGAATTGGGAGTTTTCTGGACAAATAATAGTGGTAGAAGCAGGGAGGTTTTATTTTTTAAATCAGGGAGATACGAGGATTTTTTGCGATATCAGAAAACAAAAAACCCCGCCGAAGCGGGGTTCAAAATTGGTCGGCGAGAGAGGATTCGAACCTCCGACCCACTGGTCCCAAACCAGTTGCGCTACCAAGCTGCGCTACTCGCCGATATACTGCTTTTTGAATTTTTAGTTCAATTCTTTAAAGTCGTGGTGCGAGGGGGGGGACTCGAACCCCCACATCCTAAGGACACTAACACCTGAAGCTAGCGCGTCTACCAATTCCGCCACCTTCGCACAGTGCGAGCGATATCTACGTGGATGA
>NZ_BJNO01000030.1 GCF_006539725.1 Klebsiella terrigena
ACGCAGCGGGTGTGAGAAAAACGTCGGATTCACCGTGAACGGAACATTCCACTGCACGGGCTAAGAAAACAGCTTTCGCTCAAACTACCGTAAAAAAGAAATCCCCCTGAAACCTGACTGCACAGCATAAAAAAAATCCGTAATCTCTGTGAAATTACGGATTCCTGTACAATCACCGAAGCGTTTAACCGCCCGGCATTACCCGGCTTTTTCTTAACGCGCGTTCATGCTTAGCGCTTCGGCCCTGCGGCAACCAGCGCCGCGCCCGCCGGCGTATCGGTATACTTCTCGAAGTTTTCCACAAACAGCTTCGCCAGCTGCTCGGCCTTTTCCTGCCACTGCTCCGGAGAACCGTAGGTGTTGCGCGGATCGAGGATATGGGTATCCACGCCCGGCAGCTCGGTTGGGATCTGCAGGTCGAACATCGGCAGCGTAAAGGTTTCCGCGTCATCCAGCGAGCCGTTAAGGATCGCATCGATGATCGCGCGGGTATCTTTAATCGAAATACGCTTGCCGGTGCCGTTCCAGCCGGTGTTCACCAGATAAGCCTGCGCGCCGGATGCCTGCATACGCTTGACCAGCACCTCCGCGTACTGCGTCGGGTGCAGAGACAGGAAGGCAGCACCGAAGCAGGCGGAGAAGGTCGGCGTCGGCTCCGTCACGCCGCGCTCGGTGCCCGCGAGCTTGGCGGTAAAGCCGGAGAGGAAGTGGTACTGCGTCTGATCGGCGGTCAGGCGCGATACCGGCGGCAGTACGCCAAAGGCATCGGCCGTCAGGAAGATAACCTTGGTGGCATGGCCCGCTTTAGAGACCGGCTTAACAATATTTTCGATGTGATTGATCGGGTAGGAGACGCGGGTGTTCTCGGTCTTTGAGCCGTCATCGAAATCGATGGTGCCGTCCGGGCGAACGACGACGTTTTCCAGCAGCGCGTCGCGGCGAATGGCGTGGTAGATATCAGGCTCGGCGGCTTCGGAAAGCTTAATGGTCTTCGCGTAGCAACCGCCTTCGAAGTTAAACACCCCGTCGTCGTCCCAGCCGTGTTCGTCATCGCCAATCAGGCGACGCTTTGGATCGGTGGAAAGGGTGGTTTTACCGGTGCCGGAGAGGCCGAAGAAGACGGCGACATCGCCTTTCTCACCGACGTTAGCCGAGCAGTGCATTGACGCGATGCCCTGCAGCGGCAGCAGGTAGTTCATGATCGAGAACATCCCTTTTTTCATTTCGCCGCCGTACCAGGTCCCGCCAATCAGCTGGATCCGCTCGGTCAGGTTGAAGGCGACGAAGTTCTCTGAGTTCAGTCCCTGCTCCTGCCACTGCGGGTTGGTGCATTTCGCGCCGTTCATCACGATGAAATCCGGCTCAAATACCGCCAGCTCTTCATCCGTCGGGCGGATAAACATGTTTTTGACGAAGTGCGCCTGCCAGGCCACCTCGGTAATAAAGCGTACGCTTAGGCGGGTGTCGGCATTGGCGCCGCAGAAGGCATCAACGATAAACAGACGCTTGCCGGAGAGTTGATGGGTAACCAGTCCCTTCAGGTGCTGCCAGGTCTCCTGTGAGAGCGGCTTGTTGTCATTCTTGCCCTTACCCTTATCAGACCACCAGACGGTGTCACGGGTCGTATCGTCACGAACGATATATTTATCTTTCGGCGAACGGCCGGTGAAAATACCGGTATCGACAGCGATAGCACCAAGATTGGTTAATACGCCACGCTCATACCCTTCCAGATTGGGGTCGAGCTCCTCCTTATACAGTGTGTCGTAGTCGGGATTGTGGACGATATCCTGGACGTTGTTGATACCATAAGCCTTGAGATCCTGCGGGGTTAAACCATTATTAACGCGCATGTCACTGCTCCTTAGCCAATATATACTGCTTTAAATTGTAGGGGTTATTGAGGGGTATAGACCGCGACCAGGCTCATAGATTTACGTATCTCGACAAACGCCTTGCTGACGGAAAACACGGTGACTCCTGTCACGAAACGGGTGGATTATCTCAGGAAATTGGCTATTGGTGGGGATAGATGTTTCTTAATGGTTAAAAAGTAATTAAAAAAACTGCCGAACTGTGAATGTAATCGCTTTCCTGAAAGAAAATTACGTAACCCTTTCAGTGGGAATCGATTCATCTCGCGCGTAAAAAAATTGACGCCAGGAGCGGCGGGGGAGAAAACCCCCGGCGAAGCGCCTGGCGGAGGGGACGATTAGTGAACCTGGGGATCGGCCGGGGAAGCGTTATTGCGGATTTCAGCAATGTCCATGGCGTTGAAGAGATAGTGATTGCCGCAGTAATCGCAGTGCATATCAATTTCGCCTTCGTCGGCCAGGATGCTATCAATTTCTTCATCCGGCAGGGTCTTCAGCGCACCCGCACAGCGTTCGCGGGAGCAGGTACATTTGAACTCCACGTTCTGCGGATCGTAAACCGTGACCTCTTCTTCATGATACAGGCGCCACAGGACATCGTTGGCCGGAAGGGTGAAAAGCTCCTCGGCCTTAATGGTCTCCGTCAGGGTCGCCAGGTGCTCGAAATCAGCGGCCTGAGCGTCCTGCGCCGGCATCACCTGCAGCAGCATGCCGCCGGCCATTGGTTTTCCGTCATGTTCGCCGGTGCGGATGATCAGGCGGGTCGGCAGCTGCTCCGAGCGCTGGAAGTAATCTTCCAGGCAGGCGGCCAGGGTATCACCTTCCAGACCGACGACGCCCTGATAGCGCTCGCCCTCATCCGGAGAGATGGTAATGACCAGATAACCGTTACCCACCAGCGTTTTCAGATCGGCATCTTCCGGGATCTCGCCCTGGATGCGCGCAACGCCGCGCAGCTGCTGCTGGTTAGTGCCGTTAATCACCGCCAGAGAGAGGGGACCGTCACCCTGCAGCTGCACGGTAATATCGCCGGCAAACTTCAGCGTTGCGGTCAGCAGACTGGTAGCAACCAGCAGCTCCGCCAGCACGGTTTTGACCGGCTGCGGGTAGCTATGGTTAGCCAGAATTTGTTCCAGCGTTTCTGAAACGGTTACCAGCTCGCCGCGCACGGCATAGTTTTCAAACAGGTAACGATGTAATTGATCGTGTTGAGTCATAATAGTCTCTCTTGCTGGCAACAGCGCTGCCTGGGTTCAGGCCGTTATTCACTATCGCCGTGTTTAAATCTCATCAGGTCGCGGCGCTCTTTCTTGTCCGGACGTCTGTCGGGATGCGGCATGGTTAGCGCGTTCATTTTGCGCGCCAGCGCCATTTTTTCGCGTTTCTCGATGCTCTCTACCGTCTCTTCGTACAGCGCGACGGCTTCGCTGGCGGGCCGGCGCTGTTCAGTAATACCTTTTACGACGACGGTGCGTTCGTCGTTGCCCTGGCGTAGCGTCAGGGTGGCGTCCAGCTCGACGATTTTTCCAGGCTTGCTGCGCTGTCCGTTATAGTGCACCTTGCCGCCTTCAATCATCTCGCGCGCCAGCGCACGGGTTTTATAGATGCGGGCTGCCCAAAGCCATTTGTCCAGCCTGATGGCGACGACGGGCTTCTCTTTCATGGCCTCTCCTTATTGCGTCAGCGAGGGGATCAGGCGCCGGTAATCATTCATGCCGGGATGGCGGGCGTAGCGCTTTTCCGCCAGCCCGGAATCAGGATTGGTCACCCCAAGACAGTAGCGAATGCCGTACTGCGCTGCCGCATCGAGGATCGCCTCGTTGTCATCAACAAACAGCGTTTTATGCGCATCGAAGCCGGTTTCCTCAGCCACCGCACGCCACAGGCGCTGATCCTCTTTCGGATAACCAAATGTGTGGGTGGAAAGCAATAAATCAAGGTGTGCATCAAGGCCGGTGTGCTTGAGCTTGACCGCCAGGTTGTGGGGATGGGCGTTGGTCAGCAGGATCCGCCGCTTGCCGCTGGCTTTGAGAGCATCAAGGAACGGCACGGTATCTTCGCGCAGGGCGGCCTTCGGCCCCTGCTCGCAGGTCATCGCACGAATATCCAAATTCAGGCGCTCGCTCCAGTAGTCAAGACAGTACCAGTTTAGCGTATGCTGCACCGCGTGATACTCCTGGTGCATTGCTTCTCTGGCCTCCTGCAGGCTAAGGCCGCGGGCGGCTCCCCAGGTTTCCGGAACCAGCTTTTGCCAGAAATAGTTGTCGAAGGCGAGGTCGAGCAGGGTGCCATCCATATCCAGCAGAACGGTATCAACCTCCTGCCAGGCGATATCAAAGTGCATGGTGAGTCTCCAGCGAGGGGAAATGCGCGACAGGTTAACACACCCCGTCGCGCAAAGGATTACTCGTGATGTTCCGGTGGGGAGATGAGTACCGGGTTCAGGCAGCTTTCATAATACTTCTCAATTTCTTCCATCCGCTGGCGATGGCGCTGGTAGCGGCGGATCGCCAGCACGCCGTGCCACGACATGCAGCCGAGCATCGCCAGCAGCAGCAGCGTCGTGCCAAGATAGCGCCACAGCCCTGAGCGATCGGGAATGCGGTGCAGATTGATATGCTGCGTGCCGTTGGCATCGGTATAGAGATTGGTGACGATGCCCTCGGCGTGGAAAGGCGTATGCATCAGCATTGCGGCCAGCCGCTGCAGCTCGCCCCACTGCTCGTGGGCAGGGTAATCATACAGGCTGACGGTTGGCCACGGCTGATTGACCAGATCGCTGCCCTCATCGCTGGCGATTAAAAAACCGCCGGGAGCCGGGCTGTTCAGCGCCTGCGCCGCGCGCGACGTTTCGCGGATCACGAACGGCGCCGTGGAGGTGGTCACCAGGTTTTCCAGCGACTCGGCGCTGACCGGGCGTAGCAGCACGTTGATGCCGTCCAGTTTGCCCGAGCTGGCGCGTTTGGTCAGGGCATCCCAGCTGCGCGTATTGCCAAGGTTGACCAGCGCATTCTTCAGGCGCGTGCAGTCATCTTGTGCCGAGCACAGGCTATTGGTTTTGATAACGATATCGCCAAAATCATCCAGCAGCACCATTCCCGATTTCTGAATGGCCGAGCGCAGCGCCGGGCTAACGCGTGAATCGTCGTCCGGGTCAGGATGCAGCTGGCGCTGGACGGACTGCATCAGCGCGGTGGCTTTGCCGACGATGTCGGACTCCGGCAGCGGCAGGGGAGGGGCATCGTTCCAGACGATTTGCGAGCAGTCAAACGGCATAAACGGCGAGTTCTCTTTTTTTGCCGTCCAGGTATCCGGGGTGTGGATATTGCACATGCCGGTGCCCTTCAGCCGCAGGGTATCGCCGATGCGGACCTGCGACTTCTCTAGCTGAGCGACGGTCGTCGCTTCTATGGTCTGCGCGCCCTTGAGCCACGAAAGCGTGAATTTAAACGGCATATTCAGCGGCACGCTGGCCCACAGCATCACCACCACCAGCAGGGCGCCGGCGGCGATAATGGCGCTGCGTAGCCAGTACTGGAGCGGGAAGTGCCTGACCTCATCGTGTAGCGACAGGAAGCGTCCCTGGCGCGCGACGTGACGGCTGAGGTAGATATCGACATCCGTTTGCTGGCCGAGATCCTGGGCAATCCAGGGCTGCCAGTGGCGGGGATAGATAAGGTCGATGATCCCGAGGGAGATATTATTGATGTGCTCCTGATCGTTTTCACCAAAAAGACCCCAGCGTTTTGGCATTCCCCGCAGGCAGTGGATCTCCCGCAGCGCGTTTTTACGCGGCGGAGCATAGATTCCCCACAGGCCAGCGAGCAGCAGCAGGAGCCCGCCGCCGAGCAGCCAGGGCGTGAAAACGTAGGGGCTGATCAGGCTGAAGTAAAACAGCAGGAACGCGGCCACTATCAGTACCGCCTCGCGCAGACCATCGGGGCGGCTAAGCGCGTGCTCTTCGGCGGTCTCCTGGCGAATATTCAGCAGCTCTACCTGCTCACTCTCTTCACCGCGGATGGAGGCCTGGGTAGCCGACGCCCTTTCAAGCGCGTAGCCGCGGGCCTCCTGCGGGTAGTCGCTGAGCGCGTGGCCGTTGAGGGCAATAACCAGCGGCAGGCTGTCGGTTGGGATCAGATCGACGCTATTTTCGTCGTTGATGTGCTGCTCCCAAAAAGGCGGCAGGTGAACCTCCACCGAATCAAGGAAGTAGCGCCATTTGTTCGGATCGTCGGTGGTGATGCCATAGCGGGTGATGGCCCGGGTTACCGTAATAACGGTCTCGCTCTGTGCGTTCAGCGTCAGAGAGACCGGCGCAACGCTGGCACCGGTGGCCGGTATCTTCTGCGCCTGGCTGAGCCCTTCGAGGTACTTTTCTACCGCCCGGCGCTCCTCGGCGGAGAGCTTGCGCGTAGCGGCATCGCTGAAGGCGTGCAGTAAAGGGAGGCGACGACGCCTGGCATGCGCGCGATACCACCACCCGATCAGCAGTGCGCAGAGCAGCAGTGCCGTGAAGAAAATCAGAAAGGTGCCCATGCCCATCCCATCATAGTTATTCTTTTCTTAGCGGTATCGTTGGCTGCCATTAACACTCAAAAGCCATCCTTCAGGATTATGTTACCTGCGATTATGGGCCTGGGAAGAGCGAGAAATCCTCGGGTACGCTGGGTACGCTTCGGTTTCTGCGCGCTATCCGCTCAGACTGCCGGCGACACTTACGCCCGACGGGAGAGGCTCGTCGCGTGAGCCTGCTGTTTGCTACCGGCAGATATTGTGTAAGTAAGGGAAAATTTATTGTGCGTTACAGCAGCATACAAGCTTATCAAAAACCTTAAAATGCAGGAATCGGTAAATTCTCAAATACATTTCAACCTATTGACTTTTTTATCTTTATGATTCTCTCATTGAGCGCTAATACGTTGCAACTATGTAAATTAGTGGCGAATTGAATTGCCGAAAGCGTGCTCCATATCGCACAATGACCTCTGTAATCACAGCATAGACCGATGACGATGAGCAAATCATTACAAAAACCCACCATTCTCAATGTTGAAACGGTAGCGCGTTCGCGTCTTTTTAACGTTGAAAGCGTGGATCTGGAATTCAGCAACGGCGTGCGCCGCGTTTATGAACGCATGCGGCCTTCTACGCGTGAAGCCGTGATGATTGTGCCGATTGTCGATGACCATATTATTCTGATTCGCGAATATGCGGTAGGAACGGAGTCCTACGAGTTAGGTTTCTCGAAAGGGCTGATCGATCCGGGTGAAAGCGTGCTGGAAGCGGCCAACCGCGAGCTGAAAGAAGAGGTTGGCTTCGGCGCGCAGAAGCTGACGTTTCTGAAAAAGCTGAGCATGGCGCCGTCCTACTTTTCCAGCAAAATGAATATTCTGGTTGCCGAAGATCTCTATCCTGAGTCGCTGCCTGGCGATGAGCCGGAACCTTTACCGCAGGTGCGCTGGCCGCTTTCCGAGCTGATGACGCTGCTGGACGAAGAAGATTTTAACGAAGCGCGAAACGTCAGCGCGCTGTTCCTGCTGCGCGAATGGCTGCAGGCGCAGGGGCGACTGTAGTCCGAAGACGCCCCTCGAGGCGATTCTGGGCATCGCCCGTACGAATGGATGAAAAAGAAAAAGCGCCCGCAGGCGCTTTTTTTGTCAGAACAGCTCGTGGGTCTCTCCCCCACCGTCGGTGAGGGTCGTCCCCACTTCATGAACCGCCTGCCGGGTGGGCTGCGTGCCGTCAATAAAGTACTCCGCACGACTATTGCCGCCGCTGGCCAGCTGGCCGGTGCTGCGATCGATATTCACCGTGACGATGCCAGACGGCGGCGTTAGCGGCTCTTCCGGCACGCCTTCAAGCACTCTCTTCATAAAGTCATCCCAGGCCGGCTGGGCGCTTTTTGCCCCGCCTTCGTAACCGGAGATCTGCTCTTTAATGGCGCCGGAAGCGGTTGTACGGCCCAGATCGCGTCGGTGGTCGTCAAAGCCAATCCATACTGACGTCACGACGCCTGGGCCATAGCCTGAGAACCACGCATCTTTCGAGCTGTTGGTGGTCCCCGTTTTGCCGCCGATATCGTGGCGCTGTAGATCGCGGCCGGCGCGCCAGCCGGTTCCCATCCAGCCCGGTTCGCCGAAGATGTTGCTGTTCAGCGCGCTTTTGATCAGGAAGGCCAGCGGCGTATTAATCACGTGCGGCGCGTACTCCGGCGCTCCGCTCTGGGCCACCAGGGCCTGGTTCGCCTGCTCAAGCTGCGGCTGCGGCGGCACTGCCGGGTTTTGCGGATCTTCCGAGGTCGCGACCTCTTCGACGTCTTTATTCTCCAGAACGTTGGACTTCGGCGTATCGCCGTAAATCACCGGGGAGTTGCACTGCGGGCAGGCAACTTTCGGCCGCTCTTCGAAGATGACGCCGCCCTGATCGTTTTCTATCTTGCTGATAAAGAACGGTGTAATCAGGAAACCGCCGTTAGCCATCACCGAGTAGCCGCGGGCAACCTGCAGCGGCGTGAAGGAGGCAGAGCCCAGCGCCAGCGATTCGGTATGCACGATGTTCTGCGCCGGGAAGCCGAAGCGCTGCAGATATTCCGCTGCGTAATCAACGCCCATCGCGCGCATCGCGCGAACCATCACCACGTTTTTCGACTGTCCCAGTCCCTGACGCAGACGAATGGGGCCCGCGTACTGCGGCGGGGAGTTTTTCGGCTGCCAGTCAGAACCCGCGCCGGCATCCCAGCGGGAAATGGGCACATCGTTGAGCATGCTCGCCAGGGTTAGGCCTTTATCCATCGCCGCGGTGTAGAGGAACGGCTTAATGTTCGACCCCACCTGACGCAAAGCCTGAGTGGCGCGGTTAAACTTGCTCTGGTTAAAGTCGAAGCCGCCGACCAGCGCGATAATGGCGCCATTTTGCGGGTTAATGGAGACCAGCGCCGAGTTCACGTCCGGTACCTGCGACAGCCACCAGCTGCTGCCCACCTGGCGGACCCAGATCTGTTGTCCCGTCTGCACTGCATCGGTCACTTTGCGCGGCGTAGCGCCCTGCTGAGTATCGGAGATAAAGCGACGAGCCCAGCGAACGCCCTCCATATTCAGCATCACCGAGGTGCCGTCGCCGAGCAGCGCAACGGCTTCCTGCGGATTAGCCGACGTCACGACCGCCGGAGAGAGCGGCCCGGAGCCGGGCTGATTTTTTAAGGTCGCGATGATTTTCTTGTTGTCCCACGGGGTTTCACCCACTTTCCACAGCACGGCTGACGGCCCGCGGTAGCCGTGGCGCATATCGTAGTCCAGCACGTTATTACGTACCGCCTGCTGGGCGGACTGCTGGTTTTTACGGGTGATCGTGGTGTAGACGCGATAGCCGTCTTCATAGGCCTTTTCGCCGTAGCGGTTAACCATCTCCTGACGCACCATCTCGCTGAGGTACGGCGAGGAGAAGGCGATTTCCGGCGCATGGTATCGGGCATCGATCGCTTCCCCGCGCGCCTGGTCGTACTGAGGCTGCGTGATATAGCCTTCGCTCAGCATACGCGCCAGCACCACGTTGCGGCGGGCGGTCGCGCGGTCGAGCGAGTACAGCGGGTTAAAGGTCGACGGCGCCTTCGGCAGACCGGCGATGACGGCCATTTCGCTCAGGCTGAGCTGGTCGACCGATTTACCAAAATAGACCTGCGCCGCGGCGCCAACGCCGTAGGCGCGATAGCCGAGGTAGATTTTATTGACGTACAGCTCAAGGATTTCATCTTTGCTCAGCAGCTGCTCGATGCGGATCGCGAGGAAGGCCTCTTTGATCTTACGCATCAGCGTCTTCTCCGGGCTCAGGAAGAAGTTACGCGCCAGCTGCTGGGTGATGGTGCTGGCGCCCTGCGACGCATGGCCAGAGAACATGGCGACGCTGGCCGCACGGAAAATACCGACCGGGTCGACGCCATGATGCTCGTAAAAACGGCTGTCTTCGGTGGCAATAAACGCTTTGAGCAGCTCAGGCGGCATTTGTTGCAGGGTTACGGGAATACGGCGCTTCTCGCCATATTGCGCAATAAGCTCGCCATCCGCGCTGTAGACCTGCATCGGGATCTGCAGGCGCACATCCTTCAGGGTCGCGACGTCGGGGAGCTGTGGCTCAATATATTTATAAAGGCCAAAAATCGAGCCTGCACCCAGCAGAACGCAACAGACTGCAAGGATGAATAGATACTTTACGAACTTCACCGGAGATTTCCCATTTAGTTTTATTTGGGCAGTTTATAAACAAACGCGCGGTAGTATAAAGGCAAGCCTGGTGCATTGATAGAGCTCAACCGTAACGGCGGATAAGGAGATATCACCATGGCTTTCAGGAACTGGCGAATAGGGATGCACATCCAGCAGGATAAGATAGCGATCGTGGCGCTGCGGTTTGAGCGCTCCCGCTGGGCGCTGTGTCGCTGGTGGCATATCGCGCTGGCACCCGGCATCGTCCGGAATGGACAGGTGGCTGACGGCATAGCGCTGGCCGAGCGGCTGCGCGGCTGGCGACGAGAGCTGCCGTTACAGCATCAGGTGAGTATCGCGTTTCCGGCCAGCCGAACGCTGCAAAAAAGAGTCCCGTCTCCCCAGCTCTCTCTGCGTGAAAGCGAGCAGGCGATGTGGGCGGCCAGCGCCATGGCGCAGCAGCTGGAAATGCCCGTATCTTCGTTATGCGTCGATTATAGCGCATCCCCGGACGCCAGCGAGTGGCGGGTCACCGCCGCTCAGCGACTCGATATCGACGCGCTGCGCCAGCTTGCCGCCCGGCTAAAGCTCAGGGTGAGCGCCATTGTCCCCGATGCCAGCGCGCTGAGCGCCTTTTTCCCCTGGCTACCGGCGGAACTCTCAGGCCTGGCGTGGCACGATGAAATGCACTGGATATGGGCTTTGCCGGATAGCTGGGGCAGCTGCCCGCGGGCTGAAGTGGCCGCATTTGCTCAGCTCTCTGCGCGATTAAACGCCCGGCAGCTCGGGCTTTGTTCGACCCGGCCTGCCGACGAATGTCGCTTTGATCCGTGGAGCGTGATACATCGCCTGCAGCCTCCGCTCCCCGCCTGCGGCGACAGCTTCGCCGTGGCGCTGGGCCTCGCGCTGGGAGTGCACTGAGCGTGGCGCAGGCTATCAATCTTCTTCCCTGGCGAGCAGCCCGTCGGCGGCAGCGGCTGCGACTTTGGCTACTCTCCGCCGGCGGGCTGCTGCTGGGTCTGCTGCTGGCGCTGTCGGTTTCCCGGGCGTCGCGCGAGGCTGACGACAGGCTCACAGCGGTGAGATCAGCTGCCGAAAATCAGCTTTATGCGGCGCTCCAGCAGCGTCAACGCCTGATGCAGGAGCAGCTCCAG
Source organism: Klebsiella terrigena (assembly GCF_006539725.1). Lineage (GTDB taxonomy): Bacteria > Pseudomonadota > Gammaproteobacteria > Enterobacterales > Enterobacteriaceae > Klebsiella > Klebsiella terrigena. Next base: position 11,227 of record NZ_BJNO01000030.1, read on the forward strand.
CAGCATGAAAAGCAGCGCTTGCGCCACCAGCAGCGGGAGCTGACCCGAGCCTGGCAGCCGCGGCTTCGCAGGATTGCGTCGCTGATGCCGGAACAGGCTTGGCTAACCCGACTGGAGTATCAGCAAAACACCCTGACCCTCAGCGGCCTGACTCTACGGCTGAACGCCTTATCGGCGCTGGAAACCGCGCTGAAGACGGTCGATGGATTTCGGCCGGCCAAAACCGGTGAAACCCGGCGTGATACCGGTGGCCGCTGGCTGTTTAGTTTTTCCCTTGCAGGAGAAAGCCATTATGCTGGCACTTATTGAGCGCGGGATGGCATCACTTTTCCGCCTGCGCGGCGGCTGGCTAACGCTGGCAGTCGCCTTGCCGCTCACCCTCGCCGCCGGTTTATGGCTGATATCTCCGCCGCCGGCGCAGGAAAGCGTTCGCTCGGATCGTCTGCGCCAGCAGTGGCTGAAGCTGCTCCCGCTGCGGGTAGCCCTTGGCCGGGAGGAGGTCGCCGGGCCCGCGGAGCGGGTTTTTTCCCCGCTTCATCTGCCGGTCGATGGGGCGGCGCTAATTGCCTGGAAGCCCGCAGGAAGAGGCGGGGAGATGGTGCTTGAGCTTCGCTGGCCGTCGGTACCGGCGCTGTTTTCCTGGCTGGCAGACTGCGGGATGCGGGTTGCCGCGTTTTCGCTACAGCCGCAGAAGCGGGTGCTGCGGCTGAGCCTGCAGCTGGAGGCCGAAGATGCGGAGTAAATGGTGGCGCCTGGCGCTGCTGCTGTCTGTGCCTCTGCCGCTGGCCGGCGAGGCGCGTGACCCCTTCCAGCCGGCGGAAGATCGCTGTCAGGTGGCGGCGTTGACGCAGTGGCGCTACGGCGGGGCGATAGGCTCCCCGCAGCTGTGGATCGGAATCCTGCAGGACAGCGCGGGAAAGTGGCGTCGGGTGAGGGTAAACGACACCCTCGTGGCCGGCTGGAAGATAAGCCTGCTGACGGCGGAAAAAATCGAAATAACGACAGGGCCGGGATGCGACCCTCTGCACTGGCGCTGGCTGCGTGAGGAAAAAAAAGATGCGATGGATAAGCCTGTTATTTCTGCTGCCGCTGGCGGCAGCAGCGGCCAGGAAAGAGCCGCCGATCTCTCTGGTGGTCGATGAGGCCCCGGTGGTTCAGGTGCTACAAACGCTGGCAGCGCTGCGGCAGCAGAATCTGGTGGTCGCTTCCGACGTGAGCGGGACGCTCTCGCTGCAGCTGCACAACGTTCCCTGGCAGCAGGCCCTGCGGTCAGTCGTCGATAGCGCCGGGCTGACGTTCAGCCAGCAGGGAACGATTCTGTACGTGCATACTTTGGCGTGGAAAAAAGCACAGCAGGCGCAGCTTGAATCCGATCGCGCAAAGCGAAAACAGAATCTCCCTCTGCAGCGGCATAGCATCGTGCTGCGCTATGCCGATGCGGGCGAGCTGGCGAAGGATGGCGACAGGCTGCTCAGCCTGCGCGGTAGCCTGACCGTCGATAAGCGCACCAACCGGCTGCTGATTCGGGATGACGCTGAGCATCTGACCGCGCTGAAGGCCTGGGCTCTGGAGATGGACCTGCCCGTCGGTCAGGTAGAGCTGGCGGCGCATATTGTCTCAATGAGTGAAACCAGCCTGCGCGAGCTGGGGGTAAAATGGAGCCTGGCTGAAGCCAGCAGCGTGCCGGGTTCAGGCAAGTTCACTGCGCTGGGCAGCCAGCTGGCGGTAGGCAATGCCAGTACGCGCACGGGCTTTAATATCGGGCGCATCAACGGGCGCCTGCTGGCGCTGGAGCTGTCGGCGCTGGAGCAAAAGCAGCAGGTCGACATCATCGCCAGCCCGCGGCTGCTGGCTTCCCATATGCAGCCCGCCAGCATCAAGCAGGGGAGCGAGATACCCTATCAGGTTTCCCGGGGAGAGAACGGCGCAACGTCGGTCGAGTTCAAAGAGGCCGTGCTGGGAATGGAGGTCACGCCAACGGTGCTGCAGCAGAACCGCGTGCGCCTGAAGCTGCGAATCAGTGAAAATACGCCGGGTCAGGTGCTGCAGCAGGAAAATGGCGAGGTGCTGGCGATCGATAAGCAGGAAATTGAAACCCAGGTTGAGGTGAACAGCGGTGAAACCCTGGCGCTGGGAGGGATTTTTTCACAAAAAAACAAATCTGCCCGCGACAGTATTCCGCTACTCGGCGATATTCCTCTGCTGGGTCATCTGTTTCGCCGGGACGGGAAAGATAATGAGCGACGCGAACTGGTTGTCTTCATTACCCCACGGATTCTGGCAGTGCATTAGGCGTTTTTCTTGCTAAACACGTTTCAGGTGTTTGACGTGAGGACGGATTTAGCATACAAGGGGTACCGATTTGAGAGTCGGGTTCGGCATCAATCCTCCCTTTTTGTCCGGTGATTTATTCTCATAATCGTTCAAGACGTATTGAGGCGGTAAGCAAGTTCACCCCCAGAAACATAGCTAGCTATGCACCTGGAGGCGAATAAGTGCAGCCAACGGTGAGGTAGTTTGAATAATGAAGCGTATATTCAGTTGCCAAACCTGCCGGAGTATTGAGATAATTTTTAGTCTGACTCTCGCTCTATTGCATATGAGGTTTCAGTTCATGTCCTGCTGCGCTGGGTATTCGCGAAGCGGGTTTATCATTAACGAATAGTCTTAGTAGTACCGAAAAAATGGCAGAGAAACGCAATATCTTTCTGGTTGGGCCTATGGGTGCCGGCAAAAGCACTATTGGGCGCCAGTTAGCCCAACAGCTCAACATGGAATTTTACGATTCCGATCAAGAGATTGAGAAACGCACCGGCGCTGACGTTGGCTGGGTCTTCGATGTTGAAGGCGAAGACGGCTTCCGCGATCGTGAAGAAAAAATCATCAATGAATTGACGGAAAAACAGGGAATTGTGCTGGCAACAGGCGGCGGCTCTGTAAAATCCCGTGAAACGCGTAACCGTCTCTCCGCCCGCGGCGTGGTGGTCTACCTGGAAACAACGATCGAAAAACAGCTTGCCCGTACGCAGCGCGATAAAAAGCGTCCTCTATTACAGGTTGAAGCGCCGCCTCGCGAAGTGCTTGAAGCGTTGGCAGACGAGCGCAACCCGCTGTATGAAGAGATTGCTGACGTCACTATTCGTACTGACGATCAGAGTGCGAAAGTGGTGGCAAACCAGATTATTCATATGCTGGAAAGCAATTGATTCTGGCTTAATAAAGTGCGTCAGAGTAAAAGCAACTGAGGTGGACGTCGCGTTATGGAGAGGCTTACTGTAACTCTCGGGGAACGTAGTTACCCGATTACCATCGCGGCTGGTTTGTTTAACGATCCAGCTTCCTTTCAGCCACTGCAATCAGGCGACCAGGTTATGCTGGTCACCAATGAAACGCTGGCGCCGCTTTATCTGGATAACGTTCGTTCCGTTCTGGAGCAGGCGGGTGTTAAGGTAGACAGTGTTATTTTACCCGACGGCGAGCAGTACAAAAGCCTGACGGTGATGGATACGGTCTTCACCGCTTTGTTGCAAAAACCGCACGGCCGTGACACCACACTGGTAGCACTCGGCGGCGGCGTGGTCGGTGATTTAACCGGCTTTGCTGCGGCTAGCTATCAGCGCGGTGTGCGTTTTATTCAGGTTCCAACCACCCTGCTGTCGCAGGTGGATTCTTCGGTCGGTGGTAAAACTGCCGTCAATCATCCTCTCGGTAAAAATATGATTGGTGCCTTCTGGCAGCCAGTTTCTGTCGTTGTCGATCTCAACTGTCTTAAGACGTTGCCGGCGCGCGAACTGTCTTCCGGCCTGGCTGAAGTCATTAAGTACGGCGTCATCCTTGACGGTGAATTCTTCGACTGGCTGGAAAACAACATCGATGCGCTGATGGCGCTGGATGAAAAAGCAATGGCGTACTGTATTCGCCGCTGCTGTGAGCTGAAAGCCGAAGTTGTTGCCGCCGACGAGCGTGAAACCGGGTTACGTGCTTTACTGAATCTTGGACATACTTTTGGTCATGCTATCGAGGCCGAAATGGGCTACGGTAACTGGCTGCACGGCGAGGCTGTCGCTGCCGGTATGGTCATGGCTGCGCGTACGTCCGAACGATTAGGGCAGTTCAGCGCGCAGGATACGCAGCGTCTTATTACGCTGCTGCAGCGTGCGGGTCTGCCGGTCAGTGGGCCGCAGGAGATGACCGCGCAGGCGTATCTGCCCCACATGATGCGTGATAAAAAGGTGCTGGCAGGCGAAATGCGGCTGGTGCTACCGCTCGCTATAGGGAAAAGCGAGGTTCGCGGCGGAGTGTCGCACGATGTAGTTCTTGGCGCGATTGCTGATACTGAGCAGGCGCAACAATAAGAAGGTCTAGCCGCGTCCGCGCGGCGTTATCATTTCAGGTGACATGCAATAGTCGTGAGCATAAGCCTTTTAGTGGGGTGTTAAATGGATGAATTAAAACCAGAAGACGATTTGAAAGCCGATCGCAACGATCGTCGTGCTGGTCGTTCCCGTCAGTCTTCCGAGCGCGAAAGCGATCCGCAGATCAATTTTGATGATGTCGATCTTGATGCGGACGAGAGCCGTCCGACGCGCGCCAGTAAAGCACGCCGTGAGCGCGATGAAGAAGAGTATGAAGAAGACCTGGAGTCTGAAGAAGACGAGGTCGAAGAGCAGCAGGTTGAGCGCCGTCCGCGTAAGCGTAAGAAAGCGCCAGCGAAGCCTGCCTCTCGCCAGTACATTATGATGGGGGTGGGGATCCTCGTGCTGCTGCTGCTGATTGTCGGCATCGGTTCTGCACTGAAGTCACCATCTTCCTCGAACGAACAAGCGGCGACAGGTGAGAAGAGTATCAATCTGTCAGACGCGCAGGACAACAGCGCTCAGCCTGCCACGCAGGACCAGACCGCGGGTAACGCCCAGCAGCAGGACGTTTCTCTGCCGCCAATTGCGTCTAACCCAACCCAGGGCCAGACTACCGCTGAGCCGCAGGGACAGCAGCGCGTCGAGGTTCAGGGCGATCTGAACAACGCGCTGACTCAGCAGCAGGGCCAGATTGACAGCGCCGTGGCAAGCTCGACGTTACCGACCGAACCTGCAACCGTCGCCCCGATGCGCAATGGTACGGCTCCGCGTCAGGCAACCACCGAGCGCCAGACGCAGACCGCAGCCGCCGCCGCACCGCGTCCGGTCGAGCGTAAGCACACCGTTATTGAGCCGAAGCCGATGGCTACCGCGAAAGCACCGGTTGAGTCGAAGCCGGCACAGCCGAAGCGTGTTGAAAGCACTGCCGCTGCGGCACCGGTGAAAACGCCTGCCGTCGAGCCAGCTAAGCCTGCCGCTACTGCCCAGGCTAAGCCGACTCCGGCCGCCGCGCCAGCTGCAACCGCTACTGCTGCAGCGACCGCTGCTCCGGCGGCGACAGCGGCCGCTTCTGCTGGCAAAACTGCCGGTGACGTAGGCTCGATGAAAGCCGCTCCGTCCGGCAACTACACCCTGCAGCTCAGCTCTTCCTCCAACTACAACAATCTGAGTAGCTGGGCGAAGAAAGAGAAGCTGGATAAGTACGTCGTCTATGAGACTACCCGTAACGGTCAGCCCTGGTATGTGCTGGTCAGCGGCATTTACGCTTCGAAAGATGAAGCTAAACGCGCTGTAGCGACTCTGCCAGCGGACGTGCAGGCGAAAAACCCGTGGGCAAAACCGCTGCATCAGGTCCAGGCTGACCTGAAGTAAGCTGCGGCGTAGTCTTAAGCGCAGGGTGCTGTCGGAGCTTTCTCCACAGCCGGAGAATGTGTAATTATTTAGGCAGCATGAAAAAGAATCGCGCTTTTCTGAAATGGGCGGGGGGGAAATACCCCCTGCTTGACGATATAAAAAAACATTTGCCGCAGGGCGACTGTCTGATTGAGCCCTTTGTGGGCGCCGGGTCGGTATTTCTTAATACCGACTTTTCTCGTTATATCCTCGCGGACATCAACAGCGATCTGATTAGCCTTTACAACATCGTCAAATCGCAGACGGATGATTATGTTGCCGCGGCGCAGGAGATGTTTACGCCTGAGAATAACGTGGCGGAGAGATACTACCAGTTCCGGGCTGAATTCAATCAAAGCCAGGACCCACTTCGTCGTGCGGTGCTGTTCCTGTATCTGAATCGCCATGGCTACAACGGTCTGTGTCGCTACAACCTGCGCGGTGAGTTCAACGTGCCTTTTGGCCGCTATAAGAAGCCCTACTTCCCCGAAGCTGAACTGTATCATTTTGCGCAGAAGGCGCAGAATGCCTACTTCTACTGCGAGTCGTACGCCGACAGCATGGCGCGAGCCGACGGGACTTCAGTGGTCTACTGCGACCCGCCGTACGCGCCTTTGTCTGCTACCGCGAACTTTACGGCGTACCATACGAGCAGCTTTAATTCCGAACAGCAGGCCCATCTGGCGCAGCTGGCGGAGAATCTGTTCGAGCAGCGGGTTCCGGTTCTGATTTCTAACCACGATACCGCGCTTACCCGCGAATGGTATCGTCTGGCTAAACTGCACGTCGTCAAAGTTCGACGCAGTATCAGCAGCAACGGTGGTACCCGAAAGAAGGTGGACGAGCTTCTTGCTCTTTACCGTCCGCCGAAGACTAAATAATTTTCAAGGAGATGCGGATGAAGCAGTATTTGATTGCCCCTTCGATTCTGTCGGCTGATTTTGCCCGTTTGGGTGAAGATACCGCCAAAGCGTTGGCTGCAGGTGCAGACGTTGTGCACTTTGACGTAATGGACAACCACTACGTGCCGAATCTGACTATCGGCCCAATGGTGCTGAAAGCGCTGCGCGGCTATGGCATCACTGCGCCTATCGACGTGCACCTGATGGTTAAGCCGGTCGACCGCATCATTCCTGATTTTGCCGCCGCGGGCGCCAGCATCATCACCTTCCATCCGGAGGCGTCAGAGCACGTCGATCGCAGCCTGCAGCTCATCAAAGAGCACGGCTGTAAGGCCGGCCTGGTATTCAACCCTGCGACCCCGCTGAGCTACCTTGATTACGTGATGGATAAGCTGGATGTGATCCTGCTGATGTCCGTCAACCCGGGATTCGGCGGCCAGTCTTTCATTCCGCAGACTCTCGACAAACTCCGTGAAGTTCGCCAGCGCATTGATGCCTCCGGCTACGATATTCGCCTCGAAGTCGACGGCGGCGTAAAAGTTAGCAATATCGCGGATATTGCGGCCGCAGGGGCGGACATGTTCGTTGCCGGCTCGGCCATTTTCGACCAGCCGGACTATAAAACAGTCATCGATCAAATGCGCAGTGAATTAGCGAAGGTTAGTCATGGATAAGTTACAGGCTATTCGCGGTATCGCGTTTGACCTCGACGGCACGCTGGTGGACAGCGCGCCGGGTCTGACGGCGGCCGTTGATAGCGCGCTTTACGCTTTAGAACTCCCGATGGCGGGAGAGGATCGCGTTGTCACCTGGATTGGCAACGGCGCGGACGTTCTGATGGAGCGCGCCCTTACCTGGGCACGCCAGGAGCGCGCGACGCTGCGCGCGGCCGGGGGGAAACCTTCCGCCGATCGCGATGATATCCCGCAGGCCGAGCAGCTGGCGCTGCTGCGCAAGCTGTTTGACCGCTACTACGCTGAAGCCGCGGAAGAGGGCAGCTTCCTGTTCCCGGCGGTTGCCGATACGCTGGGCGCTCTGCACGCCAAAGGGCTGCCGCTGGCGCTGGTCACCAACAAGCCGACGCCGTTCGTTGCGCCGATACTGGCCGCGCTGGATATCGCTAAATATTTTACCGTGGTTATCGGCGGTGACGATGTACAGAACAAGAAGCCGCATCCCGAACCGCTGCTGCGGGTTGCGGAAAAGCTGGGGCTGGCTCCCGCTGAGCTGCTGTTTGTCGGCGATTCGCGTAACGATGTCATGGCGGCGAAAGCGGCCGGCTTTGGCTCAGTTGGCCTGACCTACGGCTACAACTACGGTGAGCCGATCGCGCTCAGCGAGCCGGATTACGTCTTTGATCAATTTAACGAACTCTTACCCGCTCTCGGGTTACCGTACAGTGAAACTCAGGAATTAAAAAATGACTAAGCCCATCGTTTTTAGTGGCGCACAGCCCTCAGGTGAATTGACCATTGGCAACTACATGGGTGCGCTGCGTCAGTGGGTGGGCATGCAGGATGACTATCACTGCATCTACTGCATCGTCGATTTGCACGCCATCACCGCGCGTCAGGATCCTGAGAAACTGCGTAAGGCCACGCTGGATACGCTGGCGCTTTACCTTGCATGCGGTATCGATCCTGCGAAAAGCACCATCTTCGTTCAGTCGCACGTGCCGGAGCATGCGCAGCTGGGCTGGGCGCTGAACTGCTACACCTATTTTGGTGAGCTGAGCCGCATGACCCAGTTCAAGGACAAGTCCGCGCGCTACTCGGAAAACATTAACGCCGGCCTGTTTGATTATCCGGTGCTGATGGCGGCAGACATCCTGCTTTATCAGACCAACCAGGTGCCGGTGGGCGAAGACCAGAAGCAGCACCTGGAGCTGAGCCGCGATATCGCGCAGCGCTTCAACGCAATCTACGGCGAAGTGTTCAAGGTTCCTGAGCCGTTTATTCCGAAATCCGGCGCTCGCGTCATGTCGCTGCTTGAGCCGACGAAAAAGATGTCCAAGTCGGACGACAACCGCAACAACGTGATTGGCCTGCTGGAAGACCCGAAATCGGTCGTCAAAAAGATCAAGCGTGCGGTTACGGATTCCGACGAGCCGCCGGTAGTGCGCTACGACCAGCAGAACAAAGCTGGCGTATCTAACCTGCTGGATATTCTCTCCGGCGTGACCGGCCAGAGCATTGCGGAGCTGGAGCAGCACTTCGACGGGAAAATGTACGGTCATCTGAAGGGCGAAGTAGCCGATGCGGTGTCCGGCATGCTGGTTGAGCTGCAGGAGCGCTATAACCGCTTCCGTAACGATGAAGCCTTCCTCAATCAGGTGATGAGAGACGGGGCAGACAAAGCCAGCGCTCGCGCTTCACAAACGCTGAAAGCGGTATACGAAGCCATTGGTTTTGTTGCGAAGCCGTAAGCGGCGGCGATAAAGACCGCACGCATAAAGCCGAAAAAAAGGGCGGGTTAATCCCGCCCTTTTGTTTTCTGTCGTTGTCGCTACTCGCCCGTTCAGCACGCTGCGGGCAGAGGCGCGGCGAATCTTAGTGGTTAGAGAACCAGTTGAGCCTGTCGCGAAGGCTCACCACGCGGCCGACGATAATCAGCGCCGGGCTCGCCATCTGCTGCGCCAGCACGTCCAGCTGATCCAGGGTGCCGGTCACCACCTTCTGGCTGACCGCCGTACCGTTTTCAACAATAGCCGCCGGCATATCTGCCGCCATGCCGTGGGCAATAAGCTTCTCTCTGATCGCTGGCGCCTGGTTTAAGCCCATATAAAACACCAGCGTCTGCTTTTCTACCGCCAGGTTTTGCCAGTCCAGTTCGGCCCCGGTTTTCAGATGCCCGGTGACCAGGCGTACGCCCTGGGCGAAGTCGCGGTGGGTCAGCGGAATACCCGAATAGGCGGAGCAGCCGGAGGCGGCGGTGATCCCCGGAACTACCGAGAAGGGAATACCTGCATTACACAGGGTTTCGAGCTCTTCGCCACCGCGGCCGAAAATGAACGGATCGCCGCCCTTCAGACGCACAACGCGGCGGCCGTTCTGCGCTTCCCGCAGCAGGATCTGGTTAATCTCATCCTGCGGTACGCAGTGGTATCCCGCCCGCTTGCCGACGAATACCCGGTCGGCGTCGCGGCGAACCAGATTCATAATATCGTCTGAGACCAGACGATCGTAAACCACGACGTCCGCCTGCTGGATCTGCTGCAGCCCTTTCAGGGTCAGCAGGCCGGCATCACCCGGTCCGGCGCCGACCAGCACGACTTCACCGCGGTGATCCAGCGGTTCGTTCAGCAGCTGCTCGGTGGTATCCGCCACCGCCTGCCGGTCTTCGTTGGCTAACGACTGCGCCAGGCGGTCGTTCATAAACAGCTTTTCCCAGAAGCGTCGACGCTCGGCCACCGTGGCAAACTGTTTTTTAACCCGCGCCCGCAGCTGGCCGGCATAGTGCGCCAGCTGGCCTAAATGCAGCGGCAGAACCGACTCCAGCTTTTCGCGCAGCAGCCGCGCCAGCACCGGCGACGTCCCGCCGGAGGAGACGGCGACCATCAGCGGCGAGCGGTCGATAATCGAGGGCATAATAAAGCTGGCCTGCTGCGGCGAATCCACGACGTTGCAGAAGATGCGTCGCGCTTCCGCCGCCTGGCTAACCTGCTGGTTAACGTCGTTGTCGTCAGTAGCGGCGATCGCCAGCCAGCAGCAGTCGAGCAGTGCGGGATTAAAGCTCTCTTTTACCAGCGTCAGCATCTGCTCATCCGCCCACACCTGAAACTGTGGCGAGAATTCGAGGGCGTTAACCGTTAATTTGGCTCCGGCATCGAGCAGCAGCCGCGCCTTACGTTCGGCAACATCCCCGCCGCCGACCAGCAGACAGTCGCGATCGCGCAACTGGCAAAAAATGGGTAAGTGATCCACGGAATATCCTCGCAGCAGGGCAATGAGAGATTGTGAGCCGTCGTAGCATAGCAGCGGAGGAGCGACAAAATATACGACTTTTCCGGTGCTTACCGCTTAGTGGGCATAAGCAGAATGTATGGTTCCCTCTGAGGACCAGAGGGAACCTCGGGACGTCAGGCTTTAAGCTGAACTTTTCCGTCTTTTACCCGCGCGTCAAAATGGGCGATGGAGTGGCTCTCATCTTCCATACAGACGCCGTCACGCAGACGGAAGCGCTGCTTTTTCAACGGGCTGGCGACCCACAGATCGCCTTCGTGTTCGGCAATGATGCCGCGCGAGAGGGCGCTGGCGTTAAAGAACGGATCGATGTTGCTGAGCGCAAAAACCCGCTCGTCATGATAAGGGCGGAAGACGGCAACCTGCTGCTGGCCAAGCAGGGCGCAGACGCCGGTTGCCGGCAGGATTTCGTCAATCTTGCAGATGTTTATCCACTGGCTCATACGTTTTCCTCCACCAGAGTCACCGGAATACGCTCATACGGCGTAGCCGGGCGATGCTGTTCACGTTCCGGCACAACCTGAACGTTCGGGTCACGCTGGCTGCTGTTGATAAAGTGCCTGAATCGGGTCTGCGCTGCCGGGCTGTTGACGGTTTCAGCCCACTCGCAGGCGAAGGCTGCACGCAGGCGGGCCAGCTCCTCTTCCAGGTGTTCGTTCAGACCAAGCTTGTCGTCGATGATGACGCGCTTCAGATAATCGATGCCGCCTTCCATGTTATCCAGCCATGGCGCGGTACGCGTCAGCTTATCGGCGGTGCGGATGTAGAACATCATAAAGCGGTCGAGATACTTAAGCAGCGTTTCACGGTCAAGGTCGGCGGCCAGCAGATCCGCGTGACGAGGCTTCATCCCGCCGTTGCCGCACACGTAGAGGTTCCAGCCTTTTTCGGTGGCGATGATGCCGACGTCTTTACCCTGCGCTTCCGCGCATTCACGCGTACAGCCGGACACGCCAAACTTCATCTTATGCGGCGTACGGATGCCTTTATAGCGGTTCTCCAGTTCGACGCCGAAGCCTACGCTGTCGCCCACGCCGTAGCGGCACCAGGTGCTGCCGACGCAGGTTTTGGCCATACGCAGAGCTTTGGCGTACGCGTGGCCGGTTTCAAAGCCCGCTTCAATCAGCTGACGCCAGATTTCCGGCAGATCGTCTTTCTGAGCGCCAAACATGCCGATACGCTGCGAGCCGGTGATTTTGGTGTAGAGGTTATATTCGCGCGCGATGCGGCCGACGGCCACCAGCCCTTCCGGCGTGATTTCGCCGCCTGCGGAGCGCGGGATAATCGAGTAGGTCCCGTCTTTCTGGATATTGGCGAGGAAGCTATCGTTGGTCTCCTGCAGCGGCGTATGCTCAGGTTTGAGGATGTACTCATTCCAGCAGGAGGCCAGCAGTGAGCCAACGGTAGGTTTACATACTTCGCAGCCGTAGCCCTTGCCGTGTTTTTCCAGCAGCTCATCGAAGGTTTTGATGCCTTCGACGCGGATCAGGTGGAACAGCTCCTGACGCGAGTAGGCGAAGTGCTCGCACAGGTTATGGTTAACTTCGATACCCTGTTTTGCCAGCTCGGCGTTCAGTACCTGGGTCACCAGCGGAATACAGCCGCCGCAGCCGGTACCGGCTTTGGTTTCAGCTTTCAGCGCGGCGACGGTATGGCAGCCCTTATTGATGGCGGAGATCAGCATGCCTTTGGTCACGTCGAAGCAGGAGCAAATTTGCGCGCTGTCCGGCAGCTTATCGACGCCGATAGAAGGCTTGCCGCTGCCGGCATGGGACGGCAGGATCAGCGCGTCCGGGTTTTCCGGCAGTTCGATAGCGTTGAGCACCAGCTGCAGCAGGTTGCCGTAGTCGCTGGTATCGCCGACCAGCACCGCGCCGAGCAGGGTTTTGTTATCTGCGCTGACGATCAGGCGTTTGTAGACTTCTTTGCTCTCATCGAGATAGACGTAGCTGCGTGCGCCAGGCGTGCGGCCATGCGCATCGCCGATGCCGCCAACGTCAACGCCGAGCAGCTTCAGCTTGGCGCTGAGGTCGGCGCCGGTGAAGGCGTTGTCCGTGCCGAGGATATGGTCGACGGTCACCTGGGCCATTTTGTAGCCCGGCGCGACCAGACCATAGACGCGGTTGTTCCAGCTGGCGCATTCGCCGATGGCGTAGATATCCGGATCGGAGGTCTGGCAGGTATCATTCACGACGATGCCGCCGCGCTGTGCCACCGCCAGACCGCATTGGGTCGCCAGCTTGTCGCGCGGGCGGATACCGGTGGAGAACACGATGAAATCGACCTGCAGCTCGCTACCGTCGGCAAATTGCATAGTTTTCCGCGCTTCGGTGCCCTGCTGGACGATCTCTTTGGTATTTTTGCTGGTATGAACCTTCACGCCCATACTTTCAATTTTGCGCTTCAGCTGCTCGCCGCCCATATTATCAAGCTGCTCGGCCATCAGCATTGGCGCAAACTCGATAACGTGGGTTTCAACGCCGAGGTTTTTCAGCGCGCCTGCGGCTTCGAGGCCCAGCAGGCCGCCGCCGACGACGGCGCCGCGTTTGCTGCGGCGGGCGCAGGATTCGATAGCGTTGAGATCTTCAATCGTGCGGTAAACGAAGCAGTCCTGAGTTTCCGCGCCTTTAATCGGCGGGATCCACGGATAGGAGCCGGTTGCCATCACCAGTTTGTCGTAAAATACGGTGCGTCCCGCGCTGGAGTGAATGACCTTCTCCTGGCGGTTAATCGTAATCGCGCGCTCGCCGATAAGGACGTTAACGCCGTGCTTCTCGTAAAATCCTTCACGAACCAGCGAAAGTTCTTCCGCGGTATGATGGGAGAAGTAAGATGACAGGTGGACGCGGTCGTAAGCGATACGGGGTTCTTCGCAGAACACGGTAATGTCAAACTCTCCGGCAGGCGCCTTATCAAGAAGCTCTTCGATAAAGCGATGGCCAACCATGCCGTTACCGATAATAGCGATTCTGACTTTGCTCATTTTTGCCTCGATTTCTTTTCTAATACCGCCTACCTTAACGATTCAGCCGGTACACTTATTGATGCAAATCAAATTCAATCCTGCCTACCCCTTAATGGGTATTATCATGATTTATTTAGGTTTTTCTAAGTTGTGGAAAACTCAGGCTTTTCCTTTTTGTTGCTTTTATGTACAAAAATGGCAGGGGAACGCGGGGGCGGGTTGGATGAAAATTAAGCAATTTTAACGGGAGCCATCAAGATGACAGCAGCACCACTTTGGTTGATTCAGAACGTGCGCCTGCCCGGCCGCGACGGGCTATGGCAGATAGCAATAGATAAAGGCTGCTTTGGCGATATTACCCCGATGGGCGACGCGCGCGGCGAGAGTCTTGAAGTGCTCAACGCCCGCGGTGGGCTGGCCATTCCACCGTTTATTGAACCGCATATTCATCTGGATACGACGCAAACTGCCGGTGAGCCGAGCTGGAATCAATCCGGGACGCTGTTCGAGGGTATCGAGCGTTGGGCGGAGCGCAAGGCGTTGCTGAGCCATGAGGATGTCAAAGCCCGGGCGTGGAAAACCCTGAAGTGGCAAATTGCCAACGGCATCCAGTTTGTGCGCACGCATGTCGATGTTTCAGATCCGACGCTGACCGCCTTAAAAGCGATGCTGGAAGTGAAGCAGGAGGTAGCCCCGTGGGTAGATTTGCAGATAGTTGCCTTCCCACAGGAGGGGATTTTATCCTACCCCAATGGGGAGGCCCTGCTGGAAGAGGCGCTGCGCCTTGGCGCCGACGTGGTGGGAGCTATTCCTCACTTCGAGTTTACCCGCGAGTACGGCGTTGAGTCCCTGCATATCGCCTTTCGCCTGGCGCAGAAATATCAGCGTCCGCTGGATATCCACTGCGATGAAATCGATGATGAGCAGTCGCGGTTTGTCGAAACGGTCGCGGCCCTGGCGTTAAAAGAGGGGATTGGCCCGCGGGTTACGGCCAGCCATACCACCGCCATGCACTCCTATAACGGCGCCTATACCTCACGGCTGTTTCGCCTGCTGAAGCTCTCGGGGATCAACTTTGTCGCTAACCCGCTGGTGAATATCCACCTGCAGGGACGCTTCGATGATTACCCCAAGCGGCGCGGTATTACCCGGGTAAAAGAGCTGATGGCCGCAGGGATTAACGTGTGCTTTGGTCACGACGACGTTTTCGACCCGTGGTATCCGCTGGGCACCGGCAATATGCTGCAGGTACTGCATATGGGTCTGCACGTTTGTCAGCTGATGGGCTATCAGCAGATTAACGACGGCCTGAAGCTGATTACCGACAACAGCGCCCGCACCTTTGGTCTGAGCGACTACGGCATCAGCACGGGTAATACCGCCAACCTGATTATTCTGCCTGCGGAAAACGGTTTTGAAGCCGTGCGCTGCCAGGTGCCGGTACGCTGGTCGATTCGTCAGGGACGGGTTATTGCCACCACGCAGCTGGCGCAGACCTGGATACAGACCGATAGAGGCGGGGAGGAGCTGTTCTTTACTCGCAATAGCCCCTCTGCGGATGCAAAGGGGCCAAAGGGCTAGCGTGGCTTAGTGTGACCCTGCCTGCGCGCCGTGCTGGCGGTGGCGGGAGACGAAGCCGAGGATAATGCACATCACGAATACCACGGCATAGAGGCCGTTAGCGGTTTGCAGCGCTGCCAGCGGGCCGCTGGCGGCAACGATAGGACCGGTGACCACGAAGGTCAGCATCGTCCCGATGGTGCCGCAGGTGAGCACAAAGTTAACCAGCTTCGGTGAGGAGACTTTGGTCTGCTGCGAACCCAGGGTAATCAGCGAGGTGTAGATAGCGCTGGAGAAGAAGCCAAGGGTCAGGATAAACCACGGCATATGTTCCGGCGAACCGTTAATAAACAGGTACATCAGCACCGTTGCCAGGCCCGCAAGAACGGTAAGAATGCGCTGCAGGTCGAAGAAACGCAGGATGAAGCTGAATGACCACATACCGATCATGTACGACATCCAGAAATCGCTCACCAGCTTACCCGCGTCGCCAAGGCTCATGCCCAGGCCCTTGGCATATTCCGGCACCCAGGAGATAAAGCCCAGCTGGCCAAGGATATAGCACAGCGCGGCGATGGACAGAAACAGTACGCCGATACCCCATTTCTCTTTGACGACCGGCTGGCTGTCCTGCTGCGCTTTTTGACCCAGCACCGGGAATTCACAGCCGAAGGTCAGAACGAAGATGGCGACGTAAACCAGACCAATACAGACATACACCCAGTACCACTCGATGCTGCGCGCCAGCAGATAGGCGGCAACCATCGGGAAAATCATTCCCGCCATGCTGAAGAAGGAGTCGGTAAACAGCAGGCGCGCACCGCGCTGGCGGCCTTCATACATATGGGTTATCAGGAAGGTGCCGATCGACATGGTGATCCCGCTGACCAGACCCAGCACGAACATCGACGCGGAGAACAGCGTCAGGCTGTGGCCAAAGATCAGCCCGATGACCGCTAGTACCATCAGGATAAAGCCAAACCGCAGCTGCGTTTTCAGCGGTACGATTTCCATCAGCCAGGCGTTGAGGAAGATAGAGATCAGGATCCCGGCATTGAGGAAAGTGAAGGTGTTGCTCATACTCGAAACGGGCACATGGAAGTAATCGGCGATATTGCCCATCACCATCCCGGTGACGATCACCAGCGCGCCGGTCAGGGCGTAGGAGAAGAAGCTGATCCATGTGAGCTTGATACGATTGCTGTTAGTCATGACTGGCCTGTGAATAGAAATGTAAAGCGCGTTGACTCTGCGCCAGGGCGGACAGATTTTATTCGTTCGAGTGATGTAAGCAAACGTTTATTATGAAATGTAGATCTTTTTGCACGGATTAGTGTGATGTGGATCTCTTTTATAGATTCAGCCGATCGAAGTGCGCCTCGTTACAACTGTTTCAGCTACGTAAAATTAGGTAAAAGGCTGGCCCAGGATGCAAAGGCTCTTTAGAATCAATGCACTTGCTTTTTTTCTGCTCCGTTAAGGAATCTCGATGCTCAAATCAACTCTGGCGGCGGTGGTTGCCGTTTTCGCTATTTCCGCTTTCTCCCCGGCCATGGCAGCAAAGGGCGATCCTCATGTCTTGCTGACGACTTCTGCGGGAAATATTGAGCTGGAGTTAAATAGCCAGAAAGCACCGATTTCCGTCGATAACTTCCTGAAGTACGTGAACAGCGGCTTCTATAACAACACCACTTTTCACCGCGTGATCCCCGGCTTTATGGTGCAGGGCGGCGGCTTCAGCGAACAGATGCAGCAAAAGCAGCCGAACCCGCCAATCAAGAACGAAGCGGATAACGGCCTGCGTAACACCCGCGGCACCATCGCGATGGCGCGCACCGCCGATCAGGACAGCGCGACCAGCCAGTTCTTCATCAACATCGCCGACAACGCCTTCCTCGATCACGGACAGCGCGATTTTGGCTACGCGGTATTCGGTAAAGTTGTCAAAGGAATGGACGTCGCCGACAAGATTTCCCAGGTCCAGACGCATAACGTTGGGCCGTACCAGAATGTACCGTCCAAACCCGTTGTGATCCTCTCCGCGAAGGTTCTGCCTTAAGCTCTTCCGCGCGCGGGCGGCCCACGCTCGCGCCGTTGTTTCGGCCTTTCTGCGTGACCCGAAATTGCTGCTTATACTTGTGGCACAGGGGACGACAAGAGAGGCGATCATGCGTTCACTCACCGATAAGCAAAAATCCCGGCTCTGGGAACAGACTCGTAGCGTGAATTTTCAGGCCAGCCGTCGGCTGGAAGGCGCCGCTGTGCCTTTGGTGACGCTAAGCGCCGATGAAGCGCTGGCACGCCTTGCTGAGCTAAGGAGGCGTCATGAGCAGTAAATTTGGCGATGGCCGCGATCCCTATCTCTACCCCGTACTCGACGTATTGCGCAATCTTCCCGGTATTCGCCAGGCCCGGCGGCTCGAGCAGGTCATGCTGGAGATAACCTCCCTACGTGCGGCGACGATTCCCCTGGGGCCGCGCGGGCGCGGGCTACCCTATCTCTGCGCGATTCACCATCAGCTCTACCAGGATATTTTTGCCTGGGCCGGACGGTTCAGGGAGATTGATATCTATCAGGGAGATACGCCTTTTTGTCATTTCGCATGGATTGAAAAGGAAGGTAACGCGCTGATGCGGGCTCTGGAAGAGGAGAACTATCTTAGCGGCCTCGACCGCAGCGCTTTTATTACGCGCCTGAGCTGGTACTACGGTGAAATCAATGTGCTACACCCTTTTCGCCTCGGCAGCGGGCTGGCGCAGCGCATTTTCTTTGAGCAGCTGGCCATTCATGCCGGCTTTATTCTCGACTGGCGCGATATCGATCCTGAGGCGTGGAGCCGGGCTAATCAGCTGGGGGCCATGGGCGATCCGCAGCCGCTGGAAGCGATCTTTGCCAAAGTGGTAAGCGAAGCGTGAGAATCTGAGTAGAATAGCCCGGTTTTGTTTTTTCCGGAGCCGCTATGATCCTGCTTATCGACAACTATGATTCTTTCACCTGGAATTTGTACCAGTATTTTTGCGAGCTGGGGGCCGAGGTGTTGGTTAAGCGTAACGATGAGCTGACGCTGGAGGAGATCGCGACGCTGGCGCCGGAGAAAATCGTTATCTCACCCGGGCCCTGCACGCCGGATGAGTCGGGGATCTCCCTGGCCGTCATCGGGCATTATGCCGGGAAGGTGCCGCTGCTGGGCGTCTGCCTGGGGCATCAGGCTATCGCCCAGGTCTTCGGGGCGACCATCGTCCGTGCCGCCAAAGTCATGCACGGAAAAACCTCCCCCATCAGCCACGACGGACGCGGCGTGTTTCAGGGATTAAACAATCCCCTCACCGTGACCCGCTACCACTCTCTGGTCATTGACCCGGATACCCTGCCTGAGTGCTTCGACGTGACGGCCCGCAGCGAGAGCGGAGAGATTATGGCCATTCGCCATCGTGAGTGGGATCTCGAAGGGGTGCAGTTTCACCCGGAAAGCATTCTCAGCGAGCAGGGGCATCAGCTGCTGGCAAACTTCCTCAAGCGTTGATTTGTAGTTGCCATTGACTGATTTTTTATGCATATTTTGTGATTATAATATCATAATCATTTTTGCATAACGAAGAAGGATGGCATCACATGGCAACTGAGCAACCGGCAATTACCCGCGCCACGTTCGATGAGGTTATTTTGCCGATTTATGCACCGGCAGAATTTATTCCGGTAAAAGGTAAAGGTAGCCGCGTATGGGATCAGCAGGGCAAAGAGTACGTTGATTTTGCGGGCGGTATTGCCGTCACGGCGCTCGGTCATTGCCATCCGGCGCTGGTTGCGGCGCTGCATGAGCAGGGGGAAACGCTGTGGCATACCAGCAACGTTTTCACCAACGAACCGGCGCTGCGCCTGGGCCGAAAGCTGGTCGATGCCACCTTCGCCGACCGCGTGGTGTTTATGAACTCCGGCACTGAAGCTAACGAAACGGCATTCAAGCTGGCGCGCAACTACACGATCACCCGCCATAGCCCCTATAAAACCAAAATCATCGCCTTCCATAACGCTTTCCACGGTCGTTCGCTGTTTACGGTCTCCGTTGGCGGGCAGCCGAAATATTCTGACGGCTTCGGGCCGAAGCCGGCGGATATCATTCACGTACCGTTCAACGACCTGCACGCGGTGAAGGCGGTCATGGACGATCACACCTGCGCAGTGGTGGTTGAGCCGATTCAGGGCGAAGGCGGCGTGATGGCTGCGACCCCGGAGTTCCTCAAAGGGCTGCGTGAGCTTTGCGATCGGCATCAGGCGCTGCTGGTGTTTGATGAAGTGCAGTGCGGAATGGGGCGTACCGGTTCGCTGTTCGCCTATATGCATTACGGCGTGACGCCGGATATCCTGACCAGCGCGAAAGCGCTCGGCGGCGGTTTCCCGATTAGCGCCATGCTGACCACCCACGATATCGCCAGCGCGTTCCATGCCGGCTCCCACGGTTCAACCTACGGGGGTAATCCGCTCGCCTGCGCCGTCGCCGGTGCGGCGTTTGATTTGATTAATACGCCTGAGGTACTGGACGGCGTCAATGCGAAGCGCGAACGCTTTGTGCAGCATCTGCAGCAGATTGACGCCCACTTCGATCTGTTTAGCGATATTCGCGGTATGGGGCTGCTGATCGGTGCGGAGCTGAAGCCGCAGCATCACGGCCGGGCGCGTGATTTCCTGTATGCCGCGGCGGAAGCGGGGGTTATGGTGCTCAATGCCGGGCCTGACGTGATGCGCTTTGTGCCTTCGCTGGTCATTGACGATAGCGATATTGACGAAGGAATGGCGCGCTTTGCACAGGCGGTACAGCGCGTACTTAGCGCTTAGTTGCGCGTAGCCAGATGCCGTGATGCGGGCGCTGACGCCATGCCACCGATGAGATGGTGTGCATGGTGTTCAGATGATCGAGGATCCGCTGCAGGTGCTGCTCCATAGTGCTCAGCGGGCCGCGGGGCACGTCCGCATCCTGCGACTCCATAATATTCACCTCGCCGGCGCTACCCGGCCCGTCGGTATCCAGCCGCTGCTGGCAGCGCTGCAGCGCAATCTCACAGGATTCAAGATAGCGCCGGGCCAGATCCGGCGTCAGCATATTGTGCTCGCGGGCCAGGGTGGTCATGGCGTTGATATGCTCGACAATAAACTGGCTATGGGTGACCCATAGCTTCATATCGTCAAGATATTGCGAGTTAAAGCCGGGCTCCTGCATCGCCTGATTCAGCGAGTTATACAGCGAGTTGTGCGCCTGGTTGACGCGCATCCGCCGATAGGCCAGCGCCGGCGCCTGGTGATCGTCGCTGAGAATAAGGCGGATGGCCTCCTGGTCCGCCTCCAGTGCGTCGTGGGCGTTTTTACGCAGCAGGCCGCTTTGCCACTGTGGCCACAGCCATACCATCCCGCCGAAGGCAATCAGACACCCGATAAGCGTATCGATAAGCCTGGCGACAATAAACTGCTCGCCGTTAAGCGTCAGCAGCTGCAGGGTATAAACCGCCGTGACGGTAAAGCCCACCATCGCCCAGCCGTAGCTCTTGCGAATAATCAGATAGCTCAACAGCGTGATAATCAGCATCGCGGTCAGCGTATAGCCCTCCGGGACGTGAAAGTGCAGCGTCAGTCCGGCAATCACCAGGCCGGCGAGGGTCCCTGCCGCCCGGTGGACGATGCGGACCCGCGTTGCGCCGTAGCCGTTCTGGGTGACGAAAAGCACCGTCATCAGGATCCAGTAGGGTTTGGGCAGGTTTAGCGCACTGCCCATCAGGCTCGCGGCGGTGAGCATCACGCAGATCCGGGCGGCGTTGCGTAAAGCTGGCGATTTGTAAGAGAGATAGTTTTTCAGCGCAGGCAGCAGCGGCAGGCGCCGTTCCTTATCGGCCATCAGGTTACGTGGGTACAGCGGACGCTGGGTGCGCAGCACCCGGGCAAGGCGGCTGAAGTGCCATGCGCAGAATTGCCCGACCGGGTTGTCGGGGTGCTGAGAGGCAATCTTCTCCAGGGCGCCGATCTGCTTATCCATGTTAAAGCGCTGCGGATAGCGGTGGTACAGGATGTCATCCGCCAGCACCCTTAGCCGCGCGGCGACGGTTTGCGCATTCCAGCGGATTACCGCCTCCGCGTGGCTGCGTTCGACCAGCTTCTGCACCTCTTCCGGCTGATGCAGGCTGACGGAAATATGTTCCTGCAGATCGAGGGCAACCTGAAACGCCCGCAGCAGGCGCTTATGGTCGCTACGCTGATTGGCCGCCAGCATATGCATCTGCTGGTAGCACTGGGTGATCAGGTCGACGACCTTTTGCTGACGGGTCAGCAGCGGAGGCAGCGAGGTTGCCGGGTCGATATGCTGGGTCAGCAGGCTGTATTTGGCTTCACAATAGTTGGCCAGCTCCCGGTAGAGCAGGCTTAGCGATTCGCGCAGCGGCTGCTCGCGCCACAGCCAAAACCAGAACCAGTTGAATAGCCCGTACCACAGCGTGCCAAGCGCGTAGATCAGCAGCGGTTCCCAGACCGGCATATTGCCGGCGAGGCTCAGAGTAAAGATGGCGGCAATCAGCGAGGCGGGCAGCAGCCTCGCGTGCAGCGAGCTGATTTCTGCCGTGACGCCAAGGAGCAGGGTCAGGCCGCTGAGAATTAAAGGGAGCGGGATATCGTGCTGGAGAAGGAGCTGAACGATCAGGCTGCAGCCGGCAAAGAGCGAGCCGCCAATAATCAGGCGTTTAAAGAAGCGCTTATGCGGTGTATCAAGACCGGCGACGTTGCAGCATGCGGGAACCAGCGAGAACAGCAGACCCTGCTGCAGATGGCCGAGAAGGAGGCCTATTGCGACCGGCAAACACAGCACCAGCGTTTGCCGCAGTGCGTAGTTGACTTCCGGGTGGTAAATCAGCCTGCGCCACATAGAGGGAAAACAAAAACGGCGTATTGCAGGAGCAACACGCCGTTTTATCAGCTTAACGCGTGCCGTAGACGACGATAGTTTTACCGTGTGCGGAGATCAGATTTTGATCTTCCAGCATCTTCAGAATACGGCCAACGGTTTCACGTGAACAGCCGACGATCTGACCGATTTCCTGACGGGTAATTTTGATTTGCATACCGTCCGGGTGGGTCATAGCGTCAGGTTGTTTTGCCAGGTTCAGCAACGTCTGGGCGATACGGCCGGTGACGTCGAGGAAGGCAAGGTTACCGACTTTCTCAGAGGTAACCTGCAGACGGCGGGCCATCTGCGACGAGAGACGCATCAGAATATCCGGGTTAACCTGGATCAGCTGACGGAATTTTTTATAGGAGATTTCGGCCACTTCACATGCGGTTTTCGCACGTACCCAGGCGCTACGCTCCTGGCCTTCTTCGAACAAGCCTAATTCACCGATGAAATCGCCCTGGTTGAGGTAAGAGAGAATCATCTCTTTACCTTCTTCATCCTTGATGAGCACAGCCACAGAGCCTTTGACGATGTAGTACAACGTTTCTGCTTTTTCACCCTGGTGGATCAGCGTGCTTTTAGATGGGTACTTATGAATGTGGCAATGAGACAAGAACCATTCGAGGGTAGGGTCTGTTTGCGGTTTGCCAAGCACCATGCGCGGTTATCCTCTGTTATAAGCTATCTCCGGGTGCCGACACTACACGGCATCCGGGCATGCAATCGTATTGTTTCCCTATGCCTGGGAAGCTGGCTGGTGATTTTTCTTCAGCCTGTAATGTGAATTCCTCTGCATACATGCAGTACATCAATGTAATACTGTAGCATCCTGACTGTTTTAGCATAGCTTTTGCCGCGTGTCTCCTGGTGTCTCGCTTCAGCATGATGCAGGTCGCCTTCCGTTGCGAGATTTGTTATGTACGCGTAATCTGTCAGGAAAATTGCAACCTTGGAGTTAAATTTTATGCAAGCTCGTGTGAAATGGGTGGAAGGGTTAACCTTCATCGGTGAGTCGGCTTCCGGCCACCAGATTTTGATGGACGGTAACTCCGGGGATAAAGCGCCGAGCCCGATGGAAATGGTGCTGATGGCCGCCGGCGGCTGTAGCGCCATCGACGTGGTCTCAATTTTGCAGAAAGGACGTCACGATGTGACCAACTGTGAGGTGAAGCTGACCTCAGAGCGTCGGGAAGAGGCGCCGCGCCTGTTTACCCACATCAACCTGCACTTTATCGTGACCGGCCGCGAGCTGAAGGATGCGGTCGTTTCGCGAGCGGTAGACCTGTCGGCGGAGAAATACTGCTCGGTGGCGCTGATGCTGCAAAAAGCGGTAAATATCACGCATTCGTACGAAGTTATCGAGGGCTAAGCCGAAAGGCCAGCCCGTGGCCCCGGTTTGCGTCGTGCAGCCGGGGTGTTTACCGGCTTAACCGATCTTTTTCCCCGCCATCAGCCGTTCAACCAGCGGCGCCATGATCAGCTCCATCGCCAGCCCCATTTTGCCGCCCGGTACCACCAGCGTATTGATATGCGAGATAAACGACCCTTGCAGCATCGCCAGCAGCCACGGGAAGTCGATATCCTGCAGGTTGCGGAAGTGGATCACCACAAAGCTTTCATCCAGCGAGGGAATACCTTTAGCGGCGAAGGGGTTCGACGTATCAACGGTGGGAACCCGCTGGAAGTTGATATGGGTACGCGAGAACTGCGGGGTAATGAAGTTAATATAATCTTCCATTGAGCGGACGACCGAATCCATCACCGCTTCGCGAGAGTGCCCGCGCTCGCTGGTATCGCGGATGAGCTTCTGGATCCACTCCAGGTTGACGATGGGCACGACGCCCACCAGCAGGTCAACATTGTGCGCCACGTTGTGCTGCGGGGTGACAACGCCGCCGTGTAGCCCTTCGTAAAACAGGACGTCGGTCGGCTCCGGCAGCGGCTGCCAGGGCGTGAAGGTGCCCGGTACCTGATTCCACGGCACGGCCTCGTCATAGGTATGCAGATATTTTCTCGACTGGCCGGTTCCGCTGCGTCCGTACTCGAGGAAGGTGTTTTCCAGCAGGCCGAAGTCGTTTGCTTCCGGGCCAAAATAGCTGATGTGTTTCCCCTGATCCCGCGCTTTGCGGATCGCCATGTCCATTTCCGGGCGGGTGTAGCGATGGAAGCTATCGCCCTCGACTTCGGCGGCACGCAGGTTCAGCTGGGCGAAGATTTTGCGAAAGGCGAGGCTGGTGGTGGTGGTTCCCGCGCCGCTGGAGCCCGTGACGGCAATCACCGGATGTTTGGCAGACATATCAACTCCCAGATTAAACGATGGTGTGGCGCCGCCTTAGCCGTGGAACTGCTTGCGGGGCATGATGTTGACCGTCTCGTGCAGCTCTGACCACACCAGTACGGCTTCTCCGCTTTTCAGCTGCTGTTTTACATCGGCGACCTTATCGGCCAGCGAGCGTTCATGTTCACCATAATCGGTGCCTTCGCGCAACACAAAGGTTTCAATTAGGTTATCCAGCGTTTCGGGATCCAGATCCTGCCAGGGAATAATCATTTTTTTCCTTCCAGCCAGCGCGTTAGCCAGTCCGGGATCCGTCTTTCCAGCCACATCTCAGGCCTGCGCAACGTGCCGCCGACAAACCCGACGTGCCCGCCCTGTTCGGTCAGCTGGTACTCGACGTTTGCCGGTAGCTGCTCCTGCGGCGGAATAGAATGATGGTCCATGAACGGATCGTCTTTCGCGTGAATGATCAGCGTGGGTTTCGTGATATCGCTCAGACGCGGCATCGCGCTGCACTGGCGATAGTAGTCCAGCGCATCGGCAAAGCCGTGAATTTTGGCGGTGATGGTATCGTCAAACTCGCGAATGCGCCGCATGCCTTTGAGCTGGCGTAAATCAACCGGCAGAGAGCCCGGGTAGGCTTTCAGCTTGCGAGCGGCGTTCGCTTTTAACAGGTTCAGCAGATAGCGCTGGTAGACGCGAGAGAAGCCTTTATCCATATGGTAGCTGCAGGCCTCCAGCATGAACGGGGCCGACACGATGACCGCCGCGTCGAGCGGGACGCTGTCGCCCTCGTTTGCCAGCAGGCAGCCGAGCATATTGCCGCCCAGCGAATAGCCGACGGCGGCCGTGGGCGCGGGACCAAATTCGCGCTGCAGCCAGCGCAGGAACCAGGTGCCGTCTTCCGTCTCTCCGGAGTGGTAGATGCGGTTATTACGGTTAGGCTCGCCGCTACAGCCGCGGAAATGCATCACCACGCCGAGCCAGCCGCGCTGCATTGCCGCGTGGATCAGACCGTGAGCGTAAGGGCTGTGCAGGCTTCCTTCCAGACCGTGAAATACCACCAGCCGCGGCTTATGGCGGACTGATTCGGGATCTTCGCTCCAGGCCAAATCGATAAAATCACCGTCGGGGAGTTCAAGGCGCTGCCAGTGTGGAGTAAAGCCCAGTTTGCGGCGGATCAGTCGCGGCAGCATGGTTTGCAGATGACGATTGCCCACGCCGCGCATTGGGTGAAACTCGCGCGAGTCGTCTTCGGGGGGCGTCATTTCTGTAGGGGTGATTTCAACCATAGCACCAGAGCAATTAATAAACTTATAAACACTATACCGCGCATGAAGTGCGCAGGTTAGCCAATATGTGATCTTATGGCCAGCTGGTGGAGATTACGCGAAAAAGAGCGGGCGCTATAGGGCCTTTTGTGGCATGAAGAGTGGCCCCGAAAGCTCATTGCCAGTGAACCGTCGAGGCCGCGCGCTCGGCCCGCAGGGCTTAGCCTTCCTGCAGCATCTGCTCCAGCTGTTCCTGCGCCTCCAGCCAGGCCATTTCGCACTCTTCCAGGCCCGATTTGGCACTGGCCTGCTGCTGCAGGCAGGCGGTCAGGTCCGCTTTGCGGGATGCGTCATACAGGCCGCTGTCGCCCAGTTTCTCTTCCGCCTGCGCGAGCTGGGCGTTGAGTTTATCCATCTCTTTCTCAAGACGGGTAATCTCTTTACGCAATGGCTGAGTCAGGGTGCGCAGCTCCGCTTCCCGCCGCTTTTGGTCTTTGCGGGACTGGGCGCTGTTGCCGTTATCTTTGATTGCGTCAGACGACTGGCTCTCCTGTTTCTGCGAGTCGCTCAGCCACTGCTGGTAATCTTCGAGATCGCCGTCGAACTGCTCAACCTTGCCGTCGTGGACCAGATAGAGATCGTCGGTGGTCGAACGGATCAGGTGGCGATCGTGCGAGACCACCACCAGCGCGCCTTCGAAATCAATCAGCGCTTCGGTTAAAGCCTGGCGCATATCGAGGTCAAGGTGGTTAGTCGGTTCATCGAGCAGCAGAAGATTAGGGCGCTGCCAGACGATCAGCGCCAGCACCAGGCGCGCTTTTTCGCCGCCGGAGAAGCGCTGGGTTGCTTCGTTGACCTTATCGCTCTGGAAACCGAAGCCGCCGAGATAGTCGCGCAGCTTCTGCTCCAGCTCCTGCGGCGCCAGGCGAGCCAGGTGCTGCAGCGGTGATTCATCCGCCCGCAGGAACTCCAGCTGATGCTGAGCGAAGTAGCCCAGCTTAATCCCTTTTGCCAGCCCCACTTCGCCCTGCAGCGGCTGCAGCTCGCCGGCCAGGAGCTTGATGAGCGTCGATTTACCGGCGCCGTTGCGTCCCAGCAGGCCGATGCGTGAGCCGGGAACCAAATTCAGCTTGATCGAGTCGAGGATAATGCGTTCACCGTAGCCGGCGCTGACTTTTTCCATCTTCAGCAGCGGGTTGGGCAGGCTTTCCGGCGCGCGGAAGCTAAAGTGGAACGGGTTATCGACGTGGGCCGGGGCGATAAGCTCCATACGCTCCAGCATTTTAATGCGGCTCTGGGCCTGCTTCGCCTTGGTGGCCTTGGCGCGGAAGCGATCGATATAGCTTTGCAGATGGGCGACGCGCAGCTGCTGGCTTTCATACATCGACTGCTGCTGCGACAGACGGGTGGCGCGCTGTATTTCGAACGAGCTGTAGTTGCCGGTGTACTCGAACATGTTTTGCTGTTCGATATGCATAATTTTATCGACGATCGGATCGAGAAAATCGCGATCGTGCGAGATAAGGATCAGCGTGCCGGTATAGCTTTTGAGCCACTTTTCCAGCCAGATCACCGCATCGAGATCGAGGTGGTTAGTCGGTTCATCCAGCAGCAGCAGGTCAGAGCGACAAATCAGCGCCTGCGCCAGGTTCAGGCGCATACGCCAGCCGCCGGAGAAGTCGCTCACCGGGCGCTCCAGCTGTTCGTTGCTGAAGCCCAGGCCGTGCAGCAGGCTCGAGGCGCGTGAGCGGATCGTCCAGGCGTCAATGGCATCCAGCTTGCCGTGAACCGTCGCAATGGCGTGACCGTCATTGCGCTCGTTGGCCTGATTTAAATCGGCCTCGAGCTGGCGATATTCCCGATCGCCGTCAATAACATAATCAATGGCCGGCTGCGCTAGCGCAGGGGTTTCCTGATTAACCCACGCCAGCTGCCAGTTGCCCGGAAAGGTCATACTGCCGCCGTCGGCGCTAATCTCGTTTTTCAAAAGCGATAGCAGCGTGGATTTACCGCAGCCGTTTTTGCCCACCAGACCGACCTTCTGGCCAGGGTTGATGGTAGCGGTGGCGTTGTCCAGCAGGACGCGTACGCCGCGACGAATTTGTAACGAGGAGAAAACAATCATAAGGCGCCGTATGTTCAGACTATGTTAATTTGTCATTATGATAATGTAATGTGGTAGCAAATAGCTCCACCGGGCCGCAATGGTAGCCCAAAATGAAGACGATACACAAAGTCATTCTGGTTGCGTTGAGGCGCAGCCGTTGTTCAGGCCACTACAAGACGTTGGGAGGGGAATGATGTCTCAGACAGCGAAGGTTTTGCTGCTGTATGCCCACCCAGAATCTCAGGATTCCGTGGCTAACCGGGTTTTGCTTGAACCGGCCTTACAGCTGCCGAACGTCACCGTGCACGATCTTTACGCACACTATCCCGATTTTTTTATCGATATTGCCTGGGAGCAGGATCTCCTGCGTCAGCATGAGGTGATTGTTTTCCAGCATCCGCTCTATACGTGGAGCTGCCCGGCGCTGCTAAAAGAGTGGCTGGACAGAGTGCTGAGCCGCGGTTTTGCCAGCGGTGCCGGGGGGAATCAGCTGGCGGGAAAGTACTGGCGTAGCGTGATCACCACCGGCGAGCCGGAAAGCGCCTACCGTCGCGACGCTAACCGCTATCCAATGAACGATATTCTCCGACCTTTCGAACTGACCGCCGGCATGTGCCGGATGCACTGGATGAGCCCGATTATTGTCTACTGGGCCCGTCGGCAATCGCCCGCCGATCTGAAAAGCCATGCGCGCGCTTATCGTGACTGGTTGGCCAACCCCATCGCGTCAGGAGGAATCATAAATGGAGGGAGCTGATCTGCTTTTGGCTGGCGTGCTGTTTCTGTTCGCCGCCGTTGTCGCGGTACCGCTGGCCGCCCGGCTGGGCATTGGTGCGGTACTCGGCTATCTGCTCGCCGGGATCGCCATTGGCCCGTGGGGGCTGGGGTTCATCAGCGACGTCGATGAAATCCTTCATTTCTCCGAGCTGGGCGTGGTGTTCCTGATGTTTATCATCGGGCTCGAGCTCAACCCGTCGAAGCTCTGGCGCCTGAGAAGCTCCATCTTTGGCGTTGGGGCGGCCCAGGTTTTATGCAGCGCGGCAATCCTCGGCGGCCTGCTGATGGTCACCGGATTCACGTGGCAGGCGGCGGTTGTCGGCGGGATTGGCTTAGCGATGTCCTCTACGGCGATGGCGTTGCAGCTGATGCGCGAGAAGGGGATGAGCCGCAGTGAGTCCGGCCAGCTGGGATTCTCCGTTCTGCTGTTTCAGGATTTGGCGGTGATCCCCGCGCTGGCGCTGGTACCGCTGCTGGCCGGCTCCGGCGACGATCGCTTTGATTGGGTGACGATAGGGATGAAGGTGCTGGCCTTTGCCGGCATGCTGATCGGCGGCCGCTTTTTACTGCGGCCGGTGTTCCGTTTTATCGCGGCCTCCGGCGTGCGGGAGGTTTTTACCGCCGCGACGCTGCTGCTGGTGTTGGGTTCGGCGCTGTTTATGGATGCGCTCGGCCTGTCGATGGCGCTGGGAACCTTCATCGCCGGGGTACTGCTGGCTGAAAGCGAATATCGCCACGAGCTGGAAATCGCCATTGAGCCTTTTAAAGGTCTTCTGCTCGGCCTGTTCTTTATCTCCGTTGGCATGGCGCTGAATCTGGGCGTTCTCTACACCCATCTGCTGTGGGTCGCCGCCAGCGTCGCGGCGCTGGTGATGGTGAAAGCGCTCGTGCTGTACGTTCTGGCGCGGGTGTACGGCCTTCGCAGCTCGGAGCGGATGCAGTTTGCCGGAGTCCTGAGCCAGGGCGGGGAGTTTGCCTTTGTGCTGTTCTCGTTACCGGCTTCGCTGCGGCTGTTCGAAAATGACCAGATGGCGCTGCTGCTGGTCACGGTTACGCTGTCGATGATGACCACGCCGCTGCTGATGACCCTGATAGATTACGTGCTCTCCCGACGCTTTAACCAGCCGGAGGAAGAGGACGAAGCGCCGTGGGTTGAGGATGATAAACCGCAGGTGATTATCGTCGGCTTCGGCCGCTTTGGGCAGGTCATTGGCCGTCTGCTGATGGCCAACAAAATGCGCATTACCGTGCTTGAGCGCGATATCAGCGCGGTGAACCTGATGCGTAAATATGGCTATAAGGTTTACTTCGGCGATGCGACGCAGCTGGAGCTACTGCGCTCGGCGGGAGCGGAGGACGCGCAGTCAATCGTGATTACCTGCAACGAGCCGGAAGATACCATGAAGCTGGTTGAGATGTGTCAGCAGCACTTTCCGCATCTGCACATTCTGGCGCGAGCGCGGGGCCGCGTTGAAGCCCATGAGCTGCTGCAGGCCGGGGTGGCGCAGTTCTCGCGCGAAACCTTCTCCAGCGCGCTGGAGCTGGGGCGCAAGGCGCTGGTCAGCGTCGGAATGCATCCGCATCAGGCGCAGCGCGCGCAGCTGCACTTCCGTCGTCTGGATATGCGAATGCTGCGAGAGTTAATGCCGGTACATACTGATACTCTGCAGATATCGCGCGTGCGGGAAGCGCGGCGGGAGCTGGAGGAGATTTTTCAGCGTGAAATGCAGAAAGAGAGCAGGCAGCTTGACGGCTGGGATGAGTTTGAATAAAGGGTAAATCATTATGGCAGTGCGTAAACGTTTTATCGCCGGGGCAAAATGCCCGGCGTGCCAGGCCCAGGATTCTCTGGCAATGTGGCGGGAAAATAATGTCGATATTGTTGAGTGTGTTAAGTGCGGACACCAGATGCGCGAGGCGGATAAAGAGGCCCGCGAGCACGTACGTAAAGACGAACAAGTGATCGGCATTTTTCATCCGGACTAGCGTTATCTGTCGCCTTTTTTTAAGCTAGAGGGTACACGGCTGCAGAATTCCGCTACAATCTGCGCCACTATTCTTCCCATGCTCAGGAGATATCATGAAAGTAGCAAAAGACCTGGTGGTCAGCCTGGCCTATCAGGTACGTACAGAAGACGGTGTGTTGGTTGATGAGTCTCCGGTAAGCGCGCCGCTGGACTACCTGCATGGTCACGGCTCCCTGATTTCCGGCCTGGAAACTGCGCTGGATGGTCATGAAGTGGGCGACAAATTTGATGTTGCTGTCGGCGCGAACGATGCGTACGGCCAGTACGACGAAAACCTGGTTCAGCGCGTTCCTAAAGACGTCTTCATGGGCGTTGATGAGCTGCAGGTTGGCATGCGTTTCCTGGCGGAAACCGATCAGGGTCCGGTACCGGTTGAAATTACCGAAGTTGACGACGAGCACGTAGTTGTTGACGGTAACCACATGCTGGCTGGCCAAAACCTGAAGTTCAACGTTGAAGTTGTGGCGATTCGTGAAGCAACGGCTGAAGAGCTGGAGCACGGTCATGTACACGGCGCGAATGGTCACGATCACGACCATGACCACGATCATGACGGATGCTGCGGTGGCCACGGTCACAGCCATGACCACGACCACGGTCACGAACATGGCAAAGGCGGCTGTGGCGGTAACGGCGGCTGCGGCTGTCACTAAGACCTGTCGTCTTACAAGCCGCAGGCGCGTTGGCTAGCGCTGCCGGCTATAAAAAAGCGGGGAAACCCGCTTTTTTTACGCCTCAATAATGTGGAGGCGGCGTCTCTTCAGACTGCGATGCGATATACGATGACTGCGTCGCCTTCAGCTTTTCTACCATCAGACGCATATGTTCACGCATCTTTGCCATTTCGATCTCATGGGCGGTAACGGTCTTGTTGAGGTCTTCAATGGTGATTTCCTGATACGCCAGCCGGCTTTCCAGCTCCGCCAGGCGAGTCTCCAGTTTGCTATCGTGCATGAGTAACCTCTTCTGTCTTATCTCGCGGGCGGATTCTACTGAATTTTCAGCATTCGTGCAGCATCGTAACGCCCGACAGGAAACTAATTCATACAAAAATAGTCTGAAAAGAGGCGATATTCAGGTACGTCCGTATGTAGATTTGTCCTGCAACGTTCTATAGTACATTTTTTGCTTTTTACGCTAACCCTGGGGTGAGATGCCCCGGCCCTGGAGAAATGGATGAAATCACTGTTTAAAGTAACGCTGCTGGCGACCACGATGGCCGTCGCGCTGAATGCACCGCTGACCTTTGCTGCGGATACCGCTGCAAAGACGGCACCTGCAACGGAAAGCAAATCGGCATTTAAGAATGACGATCAGAAATCTGCTTATGCGCTGGGTGCATCGCTGGGACGTTACATGGAAAACTCCCTGAAAGAACAAGAAAAACTGGGCATTAAACTGGATAAAGATCAGCTGATCGCTGGCGTGCAGGACGCGTTTGCCGATAAGAGCAAACTCTCCGATCAGGAAATCGAACAGACTCTGCAAGCGTTTGAAACTCGTGTGAAAACCGCTGCTCAGCAAAAAATGGAAAAAGATGCATCTGAGAACGATGCTAAAGGTAAAGCCTATCGCGACACCTTCGCTAAAGAGAAGGGCGTGAAAACCTCTAAATCCGGCCTGCTGTATAAAGTCGAGAAAGCCGGTACCGGTGACGCACCGAAAGACAGCGATACCGTGGTTGTGAACTACAAAGGGACGCTGATCGACGGTAAAGAGTTCGATAACTCCTATACCCGCGGCGAGCCGCTCTCTTTCCGTCTGGACGGCGTGATCCCGGGCTGGACTGAAGGCCTGAAGAACATTAAGAAAGGCGGTAAAATCCAGCTGGTCATCCCACCGGATCTGGCATACGGCAAAACCGGCGTTCCGGGTATCCCGGCTAACTCTACTCTGGTCTTCGACGTAGAGCTGCTGGATATCAAACCGGCTCCGAAAGCGGATGCGAAGCCTGAAGCTGCCGCTGACGCAAAAGCGGATGCAGCAAGCGCAGACGCTAAGAAGTAATGGAATTGACGCCGCCGCCCTCAAAGGCGGCGGCTTTTTTATTTGGGGCAGATATAATTAAAACTGGAAAGTGCCTCAAGCGCTGTATTACTTTAGATAGCTTAATCTTATTAATGACGATGAGCCTGCCCTGACAAGCTACACCTCATCCTTCAAGCTGCCTCTGAGCTGGCTGCATTTGCTGACTCCAGCCTCTTACTGGATTCGGTCCTGGGTATCGATAGGAGACAACCTTGTCTCTTACAAGAGCCAGCCTTCGGCTGGTCAAATTCGCTGTTGACGAATTTGTCTCAGATTTGCCGCCGCGGCGTACCTTGAACGGTTTTGTGTAAAAAATGACAGGCTCCTGAAAAGGAGTGCTTTTTTTCATGTCCAGGTCGCTTTTAACCAACGAAACCAGCGAGCTTGACCTGCTGGATCAACGTCCTTTCGACCAGACCGACTTCGATATCCTAAAATCCTATGAAGCGGTGGTGGACGGGTTAGCGATGCTCATTGGTTCCCACTGTGAAATCGTGCTGCATTCTTTACAGGATCTGAAATGTTCCGCCATTCGCATCGCCAACGGTGAACATACCGGTCGTCAAATCGGCTCGCCAATCACTGACCTGGCGCTGCGTATGCTGCACGATATGACTGGAGCTGATAGCAGCGTTTCCAAATGCTATTTTACTCGTGCTAAAAGCGGAGTGCTGATGAAGTCGGTGACGATTGCGATACGCAACCGCGAGCACCGGGTGATCGGCCTTTTGTGCATTAACATGAACCTCGATGTCCCGTTCTCCCAGATTATGAGTACTTTTATTCCGCCGGAAACGCCGGAAGTGAACTCGCAGGTCAACTTTGCCTCATCGGTTGACGATCTGGTCGCGCAAACCCTCGAGTTTACGATTGAAGAAGTGAACGCCGATCGCAACGTTTCCAATAACGCCAAAAATCGTCAGATCGTCCTGAATCTTTACGAGAAAGGGATCTTTGATATCAAGGATGCTATCAACCAGGTTGCCGATCGCCTGAATATCTCGAAGCACACGGTGTATCTCTATATCCGCCAGTTCAAAAGCGGTGATTTCCAGGGGCTGGATAAGTAATGCGTTTTGCCATTACGGTGACGGGCCCGGCCTACGGTACGCAGCAGGCCAGCAGCGCCTGGCAGTTTGCGCAGGCCGTGCTGGAGGAGGGGCATGAGCTGATTTGCGTCTTTTTCTATCGCGAAGGCGTCTATAACGCGAACCAGCTGACCGCTCCCGCCAGCGATGAGTTTGACCTCGTGCGGGCATGGCAAACATTACACGAAGCGCATGCAGTCTCGCTGCATATCTGCGTTGCGGCGGCGCTGCGACGCGGAGTGACGGACGAACATGAAGCGCAGCAGCTTGGTTTGTCTGCGTCTAATCTGCAACCTGGATTCACGCTCAGCGGCCTTGGGGCGCTGGCGGAAGCTGCATTAACCTGCGATCGGATGGTGCAGTTCTGATGAAACGCGTTGCCTTTGTTTTTTCCTCCGCGCCTCATGGCTCCGCGTCCGGCCGGGAAGGCCTGGATGCGCTGCTGGCTACCTCAGCGCTGACCGATGAGCTCGGCGTTTTCTTTATCGGCGACGGCGTGTTTCAGCTGCTGCCGGAGCAGCGGCCAGGCGCCATTCTGGCTCGCGACTATATCGCAACCTTTAAGCTCCTCTCCCTGTACGATATCGAACAGTGCTGGATGTGCGCCGCTTCTGCCCGCGAGCGCGGCCTGTCGCCCTCCACGCGGTGGGTCATAGATGGCGAGTGGCTGGAGCCAGAGGCGCTACGTGCCCGACTCGATGATTTCAACGTGATACTGCGCTTCTGAGGCCACTATGCTCCACACTCTCAGCGTTTCCCCATGGCATACCGATCTGGCAGCGATGCTGCGTCTGGTAAAGGATGGCGACGATCTGCTGCTGCTTTCCGATGGCGTCATCGCGGCAGCCGACGGCGGGCGCTACCTTGAAATCCTGCTTTCCGCCCCCATAACCATCCATGCGCTGCAGGATGATATTGAAGCCCGCGGCCTGACCGGGCAAATTGCGGGCAGTGTCATCAGGGTTGGCTATACTGACTTCGTCAGACTTGTGCTCAAACACCCTGGACAGTTGGCCTGGTAATGGCAGGATTGTTGTATATTTCTTGACACCTTTTCGGCACCGCCCTAGAATTCTGCGTCCTCATATTATCTGAGGCGATTTATTACATGTTTACGAAGCAAAAGCTAAAACCAGGAGCTATTTAATGGCAACAATTAACCAGCTGGTACGCAAACCACGCGCACGCAAAGTTGCAAAGAGCAACGTGCCTGCACTGGAAGCCTGCCCGCAGAAACGTGGCGTATGTACTCGCGTATATACTACCACTCCTAAAAAACCAAACTCCGCACTGCGTAAAGTATGCCGTGTGCGTTTGACCAACGGTTTTGAAGTGACTTCCTACATCGGTGGTGAAGGTCACAACCTGCAGGAACACTCCGTGATCCTGATCCGTGGCGGTCGTGTAAAAGACCTTCCGGGTGTTCGTTACCACACCGTTCGTGGTGCGCTTGACTGCTCCGGCGTTAAAGACCGTAAGCAATCTCGCTCCAAATATGGCGTGAAACGTCCTAAGGCTTAATGGTTCTCCGTTAAGTAAGGCCAAACTGTTTTACCTTAATGTCAAACTAAACTCTTAGAGTTTTGGACAATCCTGAATTAACAACGGAGTATTCCCATGCCACGTCGTCGCGTCATTGGTCAGCGTAAAATTCTTCCGGATCCTAAGTTCGGATCAGAACTGCTGGCAAAATTTGTAAATATCCTGATGGTAGATGGTAAAAAATCTACTGCAGAAGCTATCGTATACAGCGCGCTGGAGACCCTGGCTCAGCGTTCTGGTAAAAATGAACTGGAAGCTTTCGAAGTCGCTCTCGACAACGTTCGCCCGACTGTAGAAGTTAAGTCCCGCCGCGTTGGTGGTTCTACTTATCAGGTTCCAGTTGAAGTCCGTCCGGTTCGTCGTAATGCCCTGGCAATGCGTTGGATCGTTGAAGCTGCTCGTAAACGTGGTGATAAATCCATGGCTCTGCGTCTGGCGAACGAACTTTCTGATGCTGCAGACAACAAAGGTACTGCAGTTAAGAAACGTGAAGACGTACACCGCATGGCAGAAGCCAACAAGGCGTTCGCTCACTACCGTTGGTAATCCCTTCGGAGTCATAGTCACCAGACGGGCGCTTCAGGTAAGTCGCCCGTTTTGGATAACTTAACTGAACGCCTAAAGAAACAAACGAGGAATCAAATGGCTCGTAAAACACCCATTGAGCGCTACCGTAACATTGGTATCAGCGCTCATATCGACGCCGGTAAGACAACAACTACCGAACGTGTTCTGTTCTACACTGGTGTAAACCACAAAATCGGTGAAGTTCATGATGGCGCAGCCACCATGGACTGGATGGAGCAGGAGCAGGAACGTGGTATTACCATCACGTCCGCTGCGACTACCTGTTTCTGGTCAGGAATGGCTAAACAGTTCGAACCACACCACATCAACATCATCGACACCCCAGGGCACGTTGACTTCACTATCGAAGTAGAACGTTCCATGCGTGTTCTTGATGGTGCGGTAATGGTTTACTGTGCTGTTGGTGGTGTTCAGCCACAGTCTGAAACCGTATGGCGTCAGGCAAACAAATATAAAGTTCCACGTATCGCGTTCGTTAACAAAATGGACCGTATGGGTGCTAACTTCCTGAAAGTTGTTGATCAGATTGAAAAGCGTCTGGGCGCGAACCCGGTCCCTCTGCAGCTGGCTATCGGCGCAGAAGAGAAATTCACCGGTGTTGTTGACCTGGTGAAAATGAAAGCTATCAACTGGAACGAAGCCGATCAGGGCGTGACCTTCGAATACGAAGAGATCCCAGCTGATATGCAGGAACTGGCTGAAGAATGGCGCCAGAAACTGGTTGAAGCCGCTGCTGAAGGTTCTGACGAACTGATGGAGAAATTCTTTGGTGGCGAAGAGCTGACTGAAGAAGAGATCAAAACTTCTCTGCGTAAGCGCGTACTTAACAACGAAATTATCCTGGTTACCTGTGGTTCTGCATTTAAGAACAAAGGTGTTCAGGCGATGCTGGATGCGGTTGTTGAATACCTGCCAGCGCCGACTGATGTTACTGCGATTAACGGTATCCTGGACGACGGTAAAGACACTCCGGCAGTTCGTCACTCTGATGACAACGAGCCGTTTGCTGCGCTGGCGTTCAAAATTGCTACCGACCCGTTTGTTGGTAACCTGACCTTCTTCCGCGTTTACTCTGGCGTTGTTAACTCTGGCGACACCGTGTTCAACCCGGTGAAATCAGCACGTGAGCGTCTGGGCCGTATCGTACAGATGCACGCCAACAAACGTGAAGAGATCAAAGAAGTTCGTGCGGGCGACATCGCTGCAGCGATTGGTCTGAAAGAAGTGACTACCGGTGACACCCTGTGTGACCAGGATAATGTAATTATCCTGGAGCGTATGGAGTTCCCGGAGCCGGTAATCTCGATCGCCGTTGAACCAAAAACCAAAGCTGACCAGGAAAAAATGGGTCTGGCTCTGGGCCGTCTGGCTAAAGAAGACCCGTCATTCCGCGTATGGACTGACGAAGAAACTAACCAGACTATTATCGCCGGTATGGGTGAGCTGCACCTCGACATCATCGTTGACCGTATGAAGCGTGAATTCAACGTTGAAGCGAACGTCGGTAAACCTCAGGTTGCTTACCGCGAAGCGATTCGCTCTAAAGTTACCGATATCGAAGGTAAACATGCTAAGCAGTCTGGTGGTCGCGGTCAGTATGGTCACGTTGTGATCGACATGTACCCACTGGAGCCGGGCTCAAATCCGAAAGGATACGAGTTCATCAACGACATCAAAGGTGGTGTAATTCCTGGTGAATACATCCCTGCCGTTGATAAAGGTATTCAGGAACAGCTGAAAGCTGGTCCGCTGGCAGGTTACCCGGTAGTTGATCTCGGCGTGCGTCTGCACTTCGGTTCTTACCATGACGTTGACTCCTCCGAGCTGGCGTTTAAACTGGCCGCTTCTATTGCCTTCAAAGATGGCTTTAAGAAAGCGAAACCAGTTCTGCTTGAGCCGATCATGAAGGTTGAAGTAGAGACTCCGGAAGAGAACACTGGTGACGTCATCGGTGACCTTAGCCGTCGTCGTGGTATGCTGCGTGGTCAAGAATCCAACGTTACTGGCGTTGTGATTCACGCTGAAGTTCCGCTGTCTGAAATGTTCGGATATGCAACTCAGCTGCGTTCTCTGACCAAAGGTCGTGCTTCTTACTCCATGGAGTTCCTGAAGTATGATGACGCACCGAACAACGTTGCTCAGGCCGTAATCGAAGCCCGTGGTAAATAAGCCGTAGGGTTAAACCAAAATCCCGTGCTCTCTCCTGAAGGGGAGAGCGCTATAGTAAGGAATATAGCCGTGTCTAAAGAAAAATTTGAACGTACAAAACCGCACGTCAACGTCGGTACTATCGGCCACGTTGACCATGGTAAAACTACTCTGACCGCTGCAATCACTACCGTTCTGGCTAAAACCTACGGTGGTTCTGCTCGT
>NZ_BJNO01000031.1 GCF_006539725.1 Klebsiella terrigena
AAATTTGAAAAGCCTGCTTTTAAAGCAGGCTTTTTGCTTTTCTGCATCCTGGCGTTAACTCAAAATAGCATCCAGCCTGGCAAGCACTTCATTTATCACAGCGTCTGGTATGCGTTCCAGCCGCTTGCCGTTCCGGGCAGCCATATCAATGGTTCTGGGCTGGTCGCAGCGAATAACGCCAATCGTTTTTGTTCCTGCCCCTTCCAGTGAAACGGTGAAACCTGCTGTGCGAGCAAAGTTTCCGCCGCTGGTGATGGGAACAACGACGGGTAGCCTGGTCAGCTTGTTAAACGATGCCCTCGATACGATGAGTACCGGACGTTTTCCGCTTTGCTCGTGGCCTGCAATAGGATCCAGTGAAACGAGCCAGATTTCCCCTCTGTCCATCTACAGGATCTCCTTGCCCACCGCAGGCGCATCAATCCATTCCCGATCCTCTTCGCTCATTTCGGCGTGTGGATCGCACTGCGCCAGCAGCTCCTCAAGCGAATAATGGGGCCGTTTCTGGGGTTCAATAATCAGGCAGCCATTATCAATGGTCATACCCACTTCGCTGTCCGTCGACAGCGCCAGCGTTTTCAGCACGGCGGGAGGAACCGCCAGCATGACGGATCCGCCGACTTTTTTCAGGCGAGTTGTATACATAGAACACCTCCGGATATTATATTTTAATATAACATCTGTGGCAGGCGATGCACAATTATTCATCAGATTCATGGTGATTTCCTTTGCGTAATAAAGCATGAATAAAGGTGTTATCCATCAAAGGGCAGAGCCGGCAGTTTTCAAAGGCGGCATTGCCGGTAAAACGGCGACCATCCAGATACATCAGGCGCTTCTTTAAGATCATGAAGCAATTCGTACAGGCGGGAGCTGAGTGCGT
Source organism: Klebsiella terrigena (assembly GCF_006539725.1). Classification (GTDB taxonomy): domain Bacteria; phylum Pseudomonadota; class Gammaproteobacteria; order Enterobacterales; family Enterobacteriaceae; genus Klebsiella; species Klebsiella terrigena. The sequence continues at coordinate 884 of NZ_BJNO01000031.1, forward strand.
GACAAAGAAGGCCGATAATAGAAAACTGTTTTTGTGGTTCAAAGGATTATCGCGGATCGGATAAACGAAATGCGGCGCAGCTTCCGTATATGGTCTGCGCCGTAGGAACCTCAGCGGTAGCATGATGGCCAGATGTTCTCAGGCACAACATCTAACGCTTCAGCAACCAATCTTTCGCCTTTGTGCCAACGCCGAGTGAGCGCATTTGCCAGCGTGGAGGATGCCAGCCCTGCATGACGGGAAAGCGCTGACAGCGAAGTGCCACGTTTTTTCAGCCCGGCGATAGTGTCGGCGGGATGCCAGTCAGACTGCATCATGCTTTGACCTCCACACTGTCGATAAACTTCGCGCCGCCAGCGGTACGGAGCCAGCGCGGGGCATTCATTTCCGCAGCGAAGTAGTTAATCAGGTAGTACAGCATCCAGCTAAGGTACTTCTCCGTTTCAGAAGCAAATCCCAGCCCCGACAGGGTTTGCGTGATAGCAAGACATTAACGACAAAGCTCAGTACATTCAGGATCGAAACGGGGAGAACTGGCAGGCAGCGTGTCAACGGTCAAGCTTGCAACCAGATGGGGAGGAACTGGCTCTAACAACGTGGGTTGCAGTAGCGTCAGGCAGGCGTTGATTCCGCCGCAGAGCGCCATTTTCAGCGCGGGATCGTTGCTTTCAATCAGGGTTTCGGCAAAGTTTCGCAGTGACCAGCGAGTACGGTGAAATCCGTAGTAGCGCTGAAAGGAACAGCAAGTGACGGGTGTTCTTGAGTGGGGATCGTAGCCATAGAGGCAGCCTCCTGTAACGGGTTTAAAACCCACCACCAGAGGTTCCAATCTCATGGTGATTGGAACTACCGGCCTCACTGCCACCGACGCGTCTTACGACGCCCCCGCCCGGCCCACCATTGAGATGTAGCTAAGCTAACGACAAAAAAAAGCGCATACGCGCCTTGTATCGTCAGTGAAGTTAACCAAGGTTCCAATCCCGGCACCTGATTTTGCAGGTGCGGAGTAAGGATACTGCTATTGGGAGTGGGCGGCAAGTAGCACTTTCTGAAGTGAGGCTCACAACTTACTAAAACAACTTGTTATTTCCTGTCTTACAGTGTTTATTAAATCATTCAGCATACTTAGAAGGTTACGAAAATTTATTTCAAGGAGAGAAAGTGCATTCTACAGAATATGCAATTCAACAAGCTCTTTACGCAGTCGGTACAGCTCCGACACGTAGTGAAGCTCTTGCCAGTTTTGAGGAAAATCATCATTTATTAAAAGACTGGAGGATCCTGTATGCCGACGAGAGTAAAGCAGGACCGCTCTCCCTTAGGCGAGCTCAATTTTCTGAAAAAGGTTTTTTATCAACGTTATTCTCTGGGCATTCATTATGGGTTCTGGATGATGATGTCATTTCATCATCAGATACCATGATGTTTCAGGTTGGCTATGGTACTTATATTGATTCTAATGCAGCAAGTTTTATTCGTTCTTTGGCCTATCGTGAAGAGCCTAAAGAACATCTGTTGAATTTTTGTCGAATGCTTTCAGATTCATTCTCATTCGATGAACTATCCAACATTAATCCCTATCTTTATTTATGGGAAGCACAGAGAGACAGATCGCCAGAAACGGTAACTGGGATCCGGGAAACAATGGCTGCATTGTTTGCCCTTTCCTGGATTAAACAACCCCTGAATGCAGAATGGGGAAAAATGTACAGGAAATTATACCAAGAGCAGGCGGAAGCAGAGGCTGACCGTTTTCTGTATCAATTTTACCAGAACTTAGATGCCGGTTTAGGAAAGGCGATCGAAGACCAGGTTGACCTACTGGAAGCTATGCTGTTAAGAACGAAGTTAATCGAACTGTCTTCCAAAAGATCAGCCCAAAACAAATTGAATGAACTGTTGCAATTCATGCATGATGAATTATCTACCATGATGATTCGCGAATTACTTGTTTGTGCCGACATCCTCTTCCGTGAAGGAAAATCACAGATGTCACAAAAACTCGATGGCTTACAAAAGAAAAAGAGACCCTTCGATGAACTGAGAAACTGCGCCAGAGATTTAAATATGCTCAGGAGCATGGATCAGCTAACAAACTCTATCTCGGATCACACAAATTCTTCATTTTACATCGCCAACTTAATTACATTTGATCGCGATATTATGGATATTATTCAGTTAACAGAACTGCGCGCTATTGCTCTACGTCGCTCATCTTCAGACGCGTTCCCGATTTATAATCGGCAACTGGATACATGGTTATCAGAGAAATTAGGTAAAAAACGCTTGAGCGGCTTAGAAGATATATTCAGGAAGGATGGCTTCGACACTCGCTCCAGAGCCAGAAGTCGCAGTACCGTGAAAACGATACTGCAAGAAGACAGACAAAAACTGGCCTGTATCATCGAAAAAATTAATAGTTGAACAATTTTTTGCCATAAGATGCTTTCCTGAAACTCTGGTCATTCTTAGTTGGAAAGCATTTTCCCTCCATACACTCTGGTTATAGAGTATTAAAAAATAAGGAGTTATAATCCTCATAGCCTAACCGACATAAGGATGATGCTCAATGTCTGACAGCCTGCTTGTTCGCACCAGCAGAGATGGCGATCAGTTTCATTATCTTTGGGCGGCTCGCCGTGCCCTTCGACTACTGGAACCTCAGTCAACTCTTGTTGCCCTGACCATTGAAGGGGCATCAGCGACGGAAATGGGCTCTCATCCAGTGGTTGAGGATGGGGAGGAGCTGATTGATATTGCTGAATATTATGGCAGTAATGAGCTTGCAACAGCAACAACCGTTCGTTACATGCAGCTAAAGCATTCAACGCTGCACTCAGATACTCCATTTTCCCCTAGTGGGTTACAAAAAACCATTGAAGGTTTTGCCACTCGTTATAAGGCACTTATACAAAAAATACCGGTAGAAACGTTGCGCACTAAACTGGAGTTCTGGTTTGTGACGAACCGTCCAGTCAGTAGCAGCTTCAGTAAAGCGATCAATGATGCCGCAAGCCAACACGTTGCACGTCATCCACGTGATCTGGCGAAACTTGAGAAATTTACCGGGCTTCAAGGCGCTGAACTATCGATATTCTGCCAGCTTTTATATATAGAAGGTCAGCAGGACGATTTATGGAGTCAGCGAAATATCCTGCTAAGAGAATCAGCGGGATATCTCCCCGATCTGGATACTGAAGCCCCTCTGAAATTAAAAGAACTGGTTAACAGAAAAGCGTTAACCGAAAGCGCCGCAAATCCTTCAATTACCAGAATGGATGTGTTGCGTGCTTTGGGAGTGGATGAGACAGATCTTTTTCCTGCGCCCTGTCGTATTGAAAGAATAGAAAATTCCGTCTCAAGAACTCAAGAGGCGACGCTGGTTCAACGTGTTGTTGAAGCATCCGGCGCACCTGTGATCATCCATGCCGATGCTGGTGTGGGGAAATCAATTTTCTCTACTCAAATAGGGGAGCATCTTCCCACTGGTTCAGTTAGCATCTTATATGACTGTTTCGGACTGGGTCAGTACCGTAACGCTTCTTCTTACCGCCACCACCATCGTACAGCATTGGTTCAGATGGCTAATGAAATGGCATCTCGTGGTCTCTGTCATCCATTGATCCCAAATGCTGGTACTGGCATATCCCAGTATATGCGTGCGTTTCTGCATCGCCTTTCTCAGAGCATTTCAATACTCCGGGCCTCTGAGCCCCTCGCCGTATTGTGTATTATTATTGATGCTGCAGACAACGCACAGATGGCGGCAGAAGAAATCGGTGAAACGCGTTCTTTTATCAAAGATTTAATTAGAGAAAAGCTTCCTGATGGAGTCTGCCTTGTCGCACTTTGCCGACCTTATAGACGGGAATTGCTTGATCCACCTCCTGAAGCACTCACATTATCCCTACAAGCTTTTGATCGCGATGAGACAGCCGCTCATCTTCATCAAAAGTTTCCAGATGCCAGCGAAAGTGATGTTGACGAGTTCCATCGTCTAAGCTCTTGCAATCCCCGGGTTCAGGCTCTGTCATTATCACAAAATCTTCCACTGAACGACACATTGAGACTTTTGGGGCCAAATCCCAAAACGGTAGAAGATACTATTGGTGAAGTGCTGGAAAAATCCATTGCACGCTTACGTGATACAGCCGGAATATCTGAACGTGCTCAAATTGATACTATTTGTTCCGCACTGGCAATATTGCGTCCATTAATTCCATTATCTGTGCTATCTGCCATTTCCGGAGTAGCTGGCTCTGCTATTAAAAGTTTCGCACTTGATCTGGGACGTCCATTAATCGTTAGTGGCGAGACTATTCAGTTCTTTGATGAACCGGCCGAAACATGGTTTCAGAGGCGCTTTAGGCCATCGGCCGCTGCTCTGCATCAGTTTATTACTAAACTGAGACCACTAACAAAAGATAGTTCCTATGCAGCATCAGTTTTACCTGCATTGATGCTGGAAGGAAACCAGCTTTCTGAACTGATCGAGCTAGCAATATCCTCACAAGCTCTGCCTGAAACCAGCGCGGTTGAACGCAGGGACATAGAACTTCAAAGATTACAGTTTGCGTTAAAAGCAGCCTTACGCACAGGTCGATACCAGGATGCGGCTAAACTGGCACTGAAAGCTGGTGGAGAATGTGCGGGTGACAACAGGCAAAGAGTCCTGTTGAGGGACAATATCGATCTGGCAGCAAAATTTGTGGGAAGCAACGGCGTTCAGGAACTGGTTTCCCGTAACGCATTTCCAGATACTGGCTGGCCTGGCTCCAGAAATGCTTATTATGCCGCAATACTTTCCGAATATTCTGAACTCTCAGGAGAGGCCCGCAGTCGCCTTCGACTCACCATGGAGTGGTTAACAAACTGGAGTCAATTACCAGATGATGAGCGGAGCAGGCAAAATGTTACCGATCAGGACAGAGCGGTAATGCTCATTGCCTGCCTGAATATTCATGGCGCGGAAGCGGCAGCAAGGGAGCTCAGAAGGTGGCGGCCTCGAGAACTATCTTTTGAAGCTGGAAAAATTGTTGCCATGCAGTTACTGGCCCACGCCCGTTATGATGAACTTGATCAGTTGGCTATTGCGGCTGGAAACGATATCAGCCTGGTTATGGGAATTGTACTGGAAGCAAGAAAACTTCACCGTCCAGTCGCTGAACAAGCAATCAGAAGAACCTGGCGCTTGTTGAAAAGTCAGCGAGTCAGCATTAAAGACAGAAACCACGCTAATAACCAGACAATAGCAGCAATCACTGGCATGGTTGAAATGGTACTTATCCAATCTGTTTGTACTGAATCAGAAAGCATCCAGTTGTTGGATCGTTATTTACCAAAGGTTCCCCCCTATGCTCTGACTTCTGAGTATAGTAAAGAAAGAGTTGCTTACGTCCGGGCATATGCTCTGCAGGCAAACCTGATGGGCTCTCAATTAGCGCTTAGCGATTTAGCCTCCACAGAGGTTAAAAAAGAACTTATGGCTGAAAAACGCCACGGCGAATCTGATGACCTGCGTCAACTGAAGCAGTACAGCGGAGTATTAATCCCTTGGTATAATTTATGGGCCAAAGTAATTCTTGGTAAAACAAGGAAAGCAGACTTAGAAAGTGAGCTAAGTGATACTCAAAAAGAATCGACGGCTATTAAAGGTCATTCTTACTCTGAGCATTCATTATCATCAAATGAGATCGCAAATGTATGGTTTGATATTCTGATCGAAGCAGGTAATGTATCAAAAGACGATGTGGAAAACATCATCAAATGGAGTCAGCATAAAGGGAATAGAGTATTCACACCAACGCTTCACCGTTTCAGTTCTGTATGTGCAGAGATTTCAGGGCTTAAAGAGCTTTCATATCACTTCGCAGAACTTGCCTTATCTTTATGGAGGGATGAGCACTCTGATGCTCAGATCAAAGCTGACGGCTATATAGACCTTTCCCGTTCACTCATTTCACTTGATGAACCAGAAGCTAAAGAATACTTTAACCAGGCGATTGAAGTTACAAATAAGTTAGGCGATGAAAATTTAAGTCGATGGGAAGCGATACTTGATCTTGCTGAATATGTTGCTGGTAAAGCGCAAGTCCCTCCTGAAATTTCCTATAAACTAGCCCGATGTGCGGAACTAACCAGAGAATATGTTGATCGTGATAAACATTTTGCATGGAGTGATACTGTTGAGATTTTGGCTGAGTTATGTCCATCTTCAGCCATAGCAATAATAAGTCGTTGGCGTGACCGTACATTTGGCAATCATAGAAGCATACTGGCATGGACCATTGAGCATCTTGTAAAGAAAAATAAAATTAATGCACTCGATGCACTTCCTTTAATCACATTTGAGAATGGTTGGCATAAATGCGGCTTGCTTGACTCAGTTTTATCCTCGTGTACTGATGACAAAGATACGAGCATGGCATTCGAAGTGGTTTATCAATATACAAAATTTGATTTGCAAAATATCCAAAATCTTAAAAAGCTGGATGCTATTGCTACATCATTAGGTACTGAACAATCAGAGCTGAAAGAAAAAATTTCAGGTCTACAACATACTGAGGCGGTTTCAAAAAAATCCAGTCTCTCATCGAATGATAATGAGCAAGGCCATGACCAGGAATGGGAGTCCATTTTTAAAGATTGTGATTTATCGTCTATTGATGGTATTAGTGCAGCATACGAAAAATTTCGTAATGTTCCTGAATTCTATTCCAAAGAAACCTTCATCAAGAAAGCAATAAGCCGAGTTAAGACGGGCAAAGAATGTAGTTTCATTACTGCCATTGGTGCTATATTTCACTGGGGGCTTTATGATTTTAAATATATTCTTGAATCTATACCCGACGAATGGACATCTCGTTTAAGCATTAAAACCACCCTAGCAGGTTTAATAAAAGAATATTGCCAACGCTTCTGTATGCGAATCAGAAAAAGTCGCGTTTACGAGATTTTTCCCTTCAGTCTGGCCAGCAGGCTTTCTGGTATAAGTGAAAAAGAGATTTTCGGTATTGCCCTAGAGGCCATTGCGGAATCGCCAGAGCCCGCAAACTCTGACCGTTTATTTAGCCTTCCTGGCCTTCTTGTTAGTAAACTGGAGAGTAATGAAGCGTTAGATGTATTATCTTATGCCTTGGATTTATTCGACGAGGTGCTAAAAGATGAGGATGGTGACGGCCCATGGAACGAGAAATTATCTCCGCCAACTCATGTAGAGGATTCACTTGCAGGCTATATTTGGGCGCGGCTGGGTTCTCCGGAGGCAGAAATGCGCTGGCAGGCAGCACATGCGGTTCTTGTACTATGTCGAATGAATCGTACAAGCGTTATACAAGGAATTTTCCAGCACGCGATAAATGCTACCACTTTACCTTTTTGTGATCGCAATCTGCCCTTTTATACCCTTCATGCTCAATTGTGGTTGATGATCGCTGCTGCAAGGGTTGCGCTGGATGATGGAAAATCGCTGATTCCCAATATTGATTATTTCTACCGTTATGCCACTACTGATCAGCCGCATGTATTAATCCGTCTTTTTGCTGCCAGAACTTTACTTGCGCTGCATGATAGCGGCCTGATCTCTATCCCAGCACAAGAAGCGGATAAACTCCGAAATATAAACCAGTCTACGACTCTCCCTGTGCTTGATGAAGTTGAAGATCATAGAGGTGAAGATTCATATACTTTTGGTATCGACTTCGGCCCTTACTGGCTAAAACCTCTGGGACGTTGTTTCGGTGTATCTCAAAAACAGTTAGAACCTGAAATGCTTCGCATTATTCGTGATGTCCTTGGTTTTAAAGGTAGCCGCAACTGGGATGAGGATGAGCGTAATAAACGACGCTATTATCAAGACAGAGATAATCATCACAGTCATGGTTCCTATCCACGGGTCGATGACTACCATTTTTACTTGTCATACCATGCAATGTTCATGACCGCTGGGCAGTTATTAGCGACAAAACCATTAGTTGCTAGTGACTACGACGATGTCGAGGATGTTTTCCAGGACTGGTTAAGAAGACATGATATTTCTCGGAACGATCATCGCTGGCTCGCCGATCGGAGAGATATTCCCCCCAAAGAGCGCTCCAGTTGGCTTAGTAGCAGTTCTGACAATAGGGATGAATGGCTGGCGTCAATCTCTGAAAATGTATTTAACGAAACACTATGTCCCAGCCCCGGACTATTAACGCTATGGGGACGTTGGTCTGACGTTTGTTCAGATCGAAAAGAATCTATTGTTGTCCATTCTGCGTTAGTATCGCCGGAGCGATCTTTATCGCTCCTCAGAGCATTACAAACAACTAAAAACGTATATGACTATAAAATCCCTGATGCTGGAGATAATCTTGAAATAGATCACGCACACTATCAGCTAAAAGGATGGATTAAAGATATTGCTGAATACTGTGGAATTGATGAGTTTGATCCTTGGGCAGGTAATGTAAGGTTTCCAATCCCAGAACCAGCCTCATTTATCATTGATGCGATGAAATTAACTACTGATAAAGATCATCGGGTATGGTATTCACCTTCTGATGTTGAACCGGCGATGATTTCCAGTATCTGGGGCCATCTATCAGGTAAAAATGATGAGGAAAAATCACATGGTTATAGGCTATGTGCTTCAATACACTTCATAAAATCAGCATTAGAAACATTCAACATGGATCTCATTTTAGAGGTTGATGTTGATCGCTATTCACGGAACAGCAGATATGAACGGAATAATGAAAATGAGCTCGACAATATCCCTTCAAGCACTCGACTCTTCCTCTTCCGACATGACGGAACCATCCACACGCTATACGGCAATTATAGAAATGGGGAAAAAACTAGTTGATGAGCTTGAGCTAAATGACTCTGTTGATACATTAAGCAGATGGATGGCTCATCATATCGCAGAGCTCATTTATGATGCTGAACATTGTACAGACGACATCGTCCGCACAGCTAAACAAGCGGAGATTAGGGACTCTATCTGGTCATTCTGGTCTAACAGATACGAATTGCCAATTGGTAGCAGACCATTTCAGGAGCTCGAACCTATTCTAAGAACCTTAAAAGGTCTTGATCCTGAAAATGAGCAACCGAGATTTTTTTCACCTTACCGAGATATAATTAATGTAGAAAAAGAAACCAGTGAGGTCCAAAAATGGCTAACCGCCGCTGAGGATATTGATTCTGCAGCAAAAATACTGATTGATTACTGTTTATCGTTAGCAGCAGAAAATGCTATCGATAAATCCCAAGAATGGGTGGAATTAGCACAGAAAGCTGGATTGAACAAAGATGTTGATCTGCTTGAAATTCGTATCTTTCAGTTACGAGGTACCCCAGCCAATACAGACAATCCCAGTAATGCACAACGGAGAATACTGGAAAAAAGGCAAAAAAGGCTTGAAGCTTTTCTCTTATTGGGCTCCCAGTTAAACGAACAACTCAAATCTCAGCTTGAAGCCTTACCAGCAATTGAGGATGAGCCAACGGATGACGACGAAGACTTTTGATATGACTTGCTTTAGCACTGGGGACGGCTCGCAAGACAGACCACATAACAGACTAACCCAAGACTTTTCTACTATTCCTAATGTTTATTAAAAGGAGTTTTTATGTCAATTTCCAGATTTCTAATCGAAAATAATGGTTCAAATCAAGATAATATAAAAAGAGCCTTAAGTAAGGCCTACCATCTCTGCAAAGATGCGGGACTTCAACGAGTATCTCTGCTATTTCCTGCGAAAGGAACGTTTTCTCATTCTGATATAGCAACATTCCTTGGAACGCAGGCAACAAAGGCATTGATAAAAGGTCAAACCATCGATCTGGGTAACAAGGTTCAGCTAGAGTTTAATATCCCTAAAAATTTTCCAATATATGGAAATCATAACATTGTATTAGCTACATATTTAACAGATAAAGACATGGATATTGTTGATAGTGTTCAAAACATCAATAGTATCGTCTTTTTACCTTGGTCAGAGGAGGAAGGTAAACGCTGGCTATCTACATGGGAGCCTGAAATAGTTGGCCCATCTACCTGGAAAATCCTAAAACCAGAATTGCCAGACCCTATTGGTAATGAAATTTTAAGACTCGGTCGCTGCATCAACATGTCAACAGGGCTTAGCCACCCATCTGATAAATATAGGGCAAAACGAATTTTTGCTGACCTGAAAAAGCAAGGACTTAAAGCATCTGAAGAAGCAATCAGACAATTTGCAGTCAACAATGGCTGGGACCCAGTCAGAGCGCAGGAGTTAGCTAGTTTTGCCAAGAAATATGTGGGGTAATTTTATCTGTTTTTCATTGCATTCCATTGGTGGTCATTTTGGTGGTTTTGACAAGCAAGGAATTCAGGTTTAGCTTATCAATCAGACAGTTAATGGCAAAGGCGATCCCAGTCAGAGGAGCCATATTCCATATTAAAGAAGCCCGCTTAGGAAACTAAGCGGGCTTCTTGCTGTTCTGGATTATTGCCTCTTTGACGGAGTCAGATTTTGTTGACGCAACACAAATCTGCGGCTCACACAGAGGTGAAGAGTCGCGGAAGCTCTGCCTGCAAAACCGATAGCTATGGGCATCCAGCCACTCTGTAGATCTCAGAAACCACCTGCATCGTTGCGTCTTCGATCGCGCCTTCATTACGGCATAAAAACCAGCCGTGATGTGCAATTTCTCGCTCAAACGCCCGGGTGCAAGCAACGTGCTCTTCCAGCTTATGAATCACCGTACTACTTAGCCCACGCGATCGGCCTGCGGCCCTCGCCCATGAGATATCAGGCGCAGTAACCACCCCGACATGCAGGTCCGGCGTGCGCACGTTTCGTTCCATATTAAGCTGTAAAATCTCGGCAAATGGCACCAACCGACGAAACGCGGCATCCGAGGGATACCAGCGATCCATCAGGATAATGCTGTCCGCTGGCTGTTTCGTCAGCACCTGCCGGGAAATCCATGCACGGCTATCAGCAAAGCGCTCACAGACCTCCCATTCCAAATCCAGGGCGGGGTTTCTGGCGAGTTTGTTAACGAGGGCCATTGTTTCCCCCCTGTAGGGATCGCTTTTTTTCTCGCAAAGTCGGATGACCTTCTTGTTGTCTGCCCTTAGTACCTTCGTAATGGCTTCCAACAGCGTGGTTTTACCGGCTCCCTTGGGCCCATCCAGAGCAACAAACAGCTGACGACTCATACTGCAAATGACGATTGATACAGGGTTTTTGTAAAGCTTGAATCTGGCAAAAGCATCTTACTTCCTTCGTATGAATAGCTGCCCACCATCTTCTTTCGTCGGGGCACCTGGCGCGTCAGCGCGAATCGGATAGAGGGATCTGATAAACAGACACTGATGAACATTCTGCCAGTGGGGCGACCTCCCTGGTTTAATCACCCAGGATTAGAGCCGTTTATGGTCATTATCCCTATGTTATGACCTGCGGGATGCAGTTTAAGGGATCCGCGTAGAAAACGGAAAACATCCGACGCTAAGCCGTTTTTGAAGCAGGCAGGCGTTGACGGGCCACTTTGAGCGAGGGGCGGACGTCGGTTATCACGAAAAAGTCTCGAAGATTATTGCGAAAAATATAAACAAGTCGGGATATACCGGCCTGATAATCTCAACCAGGCTCAAGGCCAAGAGTTTCCCGACGCAGCAGAGCCCATTCAATCAGTGCAGCCATAGATGGACCCAGTGCTATTCCCAGACGCGTGAGGGAGTATTCAACACGAGGTGGGACTTCAGGGTAAAGCGTACGTAATACAATCCCATCTTTTTCCAGCTGCTTAAGCTGCTGTATGAGCATCTTTTGATTTATGCCCTCTATCCTACGTTCAAGCTCAGAAAAACGCAGTGGGGCTTTCGCGGCGAAAAGCTGGCATAAGATTATTGTCTTCCATTTGCCTTCAATAATCTTCAGTGCTTCGCTGGTAGCCTGCGCCCATACAAGTCGTTGTTCAGGTATATCGCAACGCCAGTCTCTTTCCATACTTACCTCAAAGTAAGCAACCCACTATTTTGTGTGTTCTTGTCGTTTTTACAGTAAGGAATTAGTGTATCCCCTATTGCATTCAACTTCAGGCGTTAAATATGAAAATCGGCATAATTGGTACAGGCAATATTGGCGGTACGCTTGCACGTAAGCTAAGCGAAGCTGGGCATGAGGTAAAAGTGGCGAATTCACGCGGTTTAGACGCTGTAAGGGAATTTGCCCGTGAAATTAACGCAGTGCCCGCGGACATACATGGTGTAGTTACTGACGTGGATGCCATTATTCTGTCAATTCCACTCCCGGCGCTGAGTAGTCTGCCTGATGAGCTTTTCTCGGGTTTACCTCCACATGTCCCTGTAATTGACACGAGCAACTATTATCCAGGCCTACGCGATCCGCAGATTGCTGCACTGGATGAAGGTCAGACGGAAAGCGAATGGGTTCAGGAGCAGATTGGGCATCCAGTTATCAAAGCCTTTAACAATATACTTGCCGACTCTCTGGCAGGACTGGGACTGCCTGAGGGGAGCCGCGGTCGCCTGGCGATTGCAGTAGCAGGAGATCATCCAGCCGCAGTACAGGTCACTATGTCGCTGGTTAACGATACCGGCTTTGACCCCGTTTTTTCCGGGTCTGTCGCTGAATCATGGCGTCAGCAGCCATGCACACCTTCCTATTGCTGCGACTGGGAGGCTGCTACCATGCTGCGTGCTTTCCCTCTGGCGAAAAAGGGAGAAGGCCTGGCCCGTCTGCCTTCACTTTATGCCAGTTTCGGTAAGCTGGGGGAGGCACCGACTCATGAAAATATCATTGATAACAATCGAGCTCTCAACTGGCCTGTATAACATGGCTGCCGGCGATTAAGAAAACCGTGCCTTTCAGAGTAACGGCAAAATATCTCTTTTTAAAAAAATCGATGGTCAGATGCCGGATTAACAAATCCGTTCCATGAATGCTTTTGGTTTGCGTTGGCGTCTGATCATTAACTTAATCCTCGAAATCCATACCCCGCTGATAATAAGCCTGTTCCTGCCGCTAAACGGTATGATCACCCCGTTAAGGTGTATCGCCTCTCTACCTTAGCCCCTGCGCATGAATCTGCTGAGAGATCGTTTTCAAGTAACTTGCATTTTGATAGTTACTATGGCAATTTGCTCCCGAAAGCCACCAATCCATCCAGGCCAGCCGATGAAAAATGAACCGCTTTGCCTCGCTCCCTGCCCCATCGCCCGCAGCCTTGGCCGCATCGGTGACAGCTGGAGCATAATGATCCTGCGCGACGCCTTCGCGGGCTTTACCCGCTTTGACGAGTTCCAGAAAAGCAGCAACGTCGCGCCCAATATTCTTTCGCGCCGCCTGAAGGCGCTGGTAGACGACGGACTGCTGGAGAAGGTTTGCTACAGCAGCACACCGCCGCGCTATGAATACCACCTCACGCCAAGCGGCCGCGATTTTCGCATGGTACTGCTGGCGCTGGCGGAATGGGGAAACCGTCACTTCGCACCCGAAGGCCGTCAGATGCAGTTGGTGGAAAGTGAAACCCAGCGGCGCGTGGAGCCGATCATGGTCGATAAAGCGACCGGCGAAGAGATTATCCCGGGTAAATACATCATGGTGCCGGGGCCCGCAGCCTCGCCGATGATGAAATACCGTCACGAATATCTGCTACGCAAACGCGAGGGCGATAGCGGGCAAAAATTCCAACCCGAATCCTACAGAGATGCCAGCAATGAATCCGGCCAGTAAGAAAAGAGCCTTCGTCCTGGCGGCGGTCGGCGTCGCCTTACTGGCGGCAGCGAGCTACGGCGCTTACTGGTGGCATACCGGGCGCTTTATGCAGACGACCGATGATGCCTATGTTGGCGGTGACATTAGCGCCATCTCCAGCAAAATCTCCGGCTATATCCAGCAGCTAGCGGTGCAGGACAATATGGCGGTGAGAAAAGGCGACCTGCTGATTCGCATTGACGACCGCGATTATCGCGCCGCCCTGGCAAAAGCCGCCGGAGAAGTGGCGGCGCAGCAGGCCGCGCTGGCCGATATCATTGCCACCCGGCAGCTACAACAGGCGATGATTGCCGGCTCTGCGGCCTCGTTACAGGCCGCCACGGCGGCGGCCGAAAAATTGGCTAACGACAACCGGCGCTATAACGCCCTGGCCGCGTCGAGCGCGATTGCCGCACAAATTCGCGATAACGCCTCCGCCGATTACCGCCGGGCGCACGCCGAGCAGGATAAAGCAAAAGCGGATAAAACCGCGGCTGAACGCCAGCTGGCGGTGCTGGATGCCCGCCAGCAACAAACTCTGGCCGCCCTGGCGCAGGCCCAGGCTAGCCTCGAGATGGCCAGGCTGAATCTCAGCTATACCGAAATTCGCGCGCCGTTCGATGGGGTGATTGGCAACCGACGCGCGTGGTCCGGTTCGTTCGTCAGCAGCGGCACGCAGCTGCTTTCCCTGGTTCCCGCGCACGGCCTGTGGATTGACGCCAACTTCAAGGAAAACCAGTTGGCGCATATGCGTCCCGGCCAACCGGTGACCATCGTGGCCGATGTACTGCCGAACCATACCTTTAAGGGCCATGTTGTCAGCCTGGCACCGGCGACCGGCTCACGCTTCAGCATTCTTCCTGCAGAGAACGCGACGGGGAATTTCACTAAAATCGTTCAGCGCGTGCCGGTCCGCATTGCGCTGGAAGGAGAAGGGGCAAAACTTGACGTACTGCGCCCGGGGCTATCGGCGATCGTCACAGTGAACGAAAAGAGCCGCCGATGAGCACCGCTCAGGCGTTGTCCGCCCCGCAGGGTCTGTCGATGCCGATGGCTAAGAAGATCTTCGCTTTCGCCAGCATGTGCGTGGGGATGTTTATCGCGCTTATCGATATCCAGATCGTGTCTGCCTCGCTGCGGGATATCGGCGGCGGCCTGTCGGCGGGCGACGATGAAACCGTCTGGGTACAAACCAGCTACCTGATCGCCGAGATCATTATTATCCCGCTTTCCGGCTGGCTGGCACGGGTCATGTCGACGCGCTGGCTGTTTGCTGCTTCCGCGGCGGGCTTCACGCTGATGAGCCTGCTGTGTGGCTGGGCGTGGAACATCCAGAGTATGATCGCCTTCCGTGCCCTGCAGGGACTGGCTGGCGGGTCGATGATCCCGTTGGTTTTCACCACCGCCTTCACCTTTTTCCAGGGCAAACAGCGGGTCATTGCCGCCGCGACGATCGGCGGACTGGCCTCCCTGGCCCCCACGCTTGGCCCAACGGTGGGCGGCTGGATCACCGAAAACTTCAGCTGGCACTGGCTGTTTTTTATCAACGTTATTCCGGGGATTTACATCGCGGTTGCCGTACCGCTGCTGGTGAAAGTGGATACCGCCGACTTCTCGCTGCTGCGCGGTGCAGACTACCTCAGTATTCTGCTGCTGGCGCTATCGCTCGGCTGCCTGGAATATACCCTGGAAGAAGGCCCGCGCTGGGGCTGGTTTGACGACGCGACTTTGACGATGACCGCCTGGGTCGCCCTGCTGTGCGGCGTGGCGTTTATTATCCGCACCCTGCGCCATCCGCAGCCGGTCATGGATCTCCGGGCCCTGCAGGACCGAACCTTCAGCCTCGGCTGCTATTTCTCGTTTATGGCCGGCGTCGGCATCTTCGCCACCATCTATTTAACCCCGCTGTACCTCGGCAGCGTGCGCGGTTTCAGCGCGCTGGAGATTGGCCTGGCGGTATTTTCCACCGGCCTGTTCCAGGTCATGTCGATCCCGTTTTATTCGTGGCTCGCCAACCGCGTCGATCTGCGCTGGCTGCTTATGGCCGGGCTGATCGGCTTTGCGATTTCGATGTACAGCTTTGTCCCGATAACCCACGACTGGGGTGCGGACCAGCTGCTGCTACCACAGGCTTTTCGCGGACTGGCGCAGCAGTTTGCCGTCGCGCCTACCGTGACCCTGACGCTGGGCAGCCTGCCTCCCGCGCGCCTTAAGCTGGCCTCCGGGCTGTTTAATTTAATGCGCAACCTCGGCGGCGCCATCGGCATCGCCCTGTGCGGAACGGTGCTTAACGACAGGACCAATTTGCATTACAGCCGCCTGGCGGATCGTCTGAATAACGCCAACCTGGCCATGAGCGATTTTGTTCAGCGCAGCGCGGCAAACTTTGTCACTCAGGGGATCTCGCCGGATGCCGCTCATACGGCGGCGCTGAAGAATCTTTCCGCTCTGACGCTGCGGGAGGCGCGAACACAGGCATTTTCCGATGCTTTTTACCTCATCATGATCGGTTTTTTGATTGCCGCGCTGCTGGTTCCATTGATGAAAAAGCCGCCGGCACACTGATATTACAGGAGAGTTTATTATGGGCGTTTCAGCTAAACGCATTGTCGTGACCGGGATGGGGATTGTTAGCCCTCTGGGCTGCGGCGTACAGCACGTCTGGCAGTCACTGCTGGCAGGGAAGTCAGGTATTACAAAGCTTAGCGAGCAAATGGTCGAAGATATTCCCTGCAAAGTGGCCGGACAGGTTCCGTCCATTGAATGCGATCCGTTGCACGGCTTCGATCCGCTGGCAACCATCCCGGCCAAGGAGCGCAAAAAGATGGATCGCTTTATCGAGTTTGCGCTGGTCGCCGCGCGTGAAGCGCTGACGCAGGCCGGGTGGTCGCCTGCATCAGCGGCAGAACAAGATCGCACCGCAACGGTCATCGCCACCGGGATCGGCGGGTTCAGCGAAATCGCCAATGCGGTACATACGACGGATGAGCGCGGGCCGCGTCGCCTGTCTCCGTTCACTATCCCCTCTTTTCTTGCCAACCTGGCCGCCGGGCATGTGTCTATCGCCCACGGTTTCCGTGGCCCCATCGGCGCGCCGGTAACCGCCTGCGCGGCAGGCGCTCAGGCCATTGGTGATGCTGCACGGATGATCCGCAGCGGCGAGGCGGATATCGCCCTCTGCGGCGGCGCAGAAGCAGCGATTCATCGCGTTAGCCTTGCCGGATTTGCCGCAGCAAGGGCGCTCTCCAGCGCATCCAATGACCAGCCGGAAGCGGCTTCCCGCCCCTTTGACCGCGACCGCGATGGTTTTGTGATGGGAGAAGGCGCCGGGCTAATCGTGATTGAGTCGCTGGAGCACGCGCTGGCGCGCGGTGCCACGCCGCTGGCAGAGCTGGTCGGCTACGGCACCAGCGCAGATGCCTATCACCTGACCGCTGGCCCGGAAGACGGTAACGGCGCGCGTCGGGCCATGGAAACTGCCATTCGTCAGGCGGGGGTCACAGCAGAGGAGATTGACCATATCAACGCCCACGCCACCTCGACTCAGGTAGGCGACAAAGGCGAACTGGCGGCGATTAAAAACCTGTTTGGCACGCATCCCGTCGCCGTTACGTCGACGAAATCAGCAACCGGCCATCTGTTAGGCGCGGCCGGCGGGATTGAGGCCATCTTTACCATTCAGGCGTTGCGTGACCAGATGGTGCCGCCGACGTTGAACCTGCATCACCCCGATGAAGACGCGGAAGGCCTGAACCTGGTGGCGCTGGCGGCCCGCCCGCAGAAGATGCGTTATGCGCTGTCGAACGGTTTTGGCTTTGGCGGCGTCAACGCCAGCCTGCTGCTGAAACGCTGGGAATAATTGTTCAGTTCCCCCTCTGGCAAAGGCCGGCGGGGGACTTCCGCCGGAGCAAAACGCGCATTGATACTTACGGCTTAATTTTGCTTGTTGATAATTACGTTTTCCCTGCGTCCAGATGCGGCATAACCCATCGTTTTCATCGCGGCTCCAGTTGTGGATTAATCTTCCTGTACTTCAGCGGCCAGATGCACAGCCAGGTGAGCCAGAGCCTGCTGCACCGGGCGTGGCGCTGAACGGTCTTTACAGAGCAAAGCCGAAGTGAGAGCCGTCAGGCAGCTCCACATCAAGACGCAGTTTACCGCCTGCCGCCTCAACGTAACGCTTAAGGGTGGAGAGTTTCAAATCGCGCCCCTGCTTTTCCATGCTGGCGACGGTAGGCTGCCGGATGCCCAGGGCCTGCGCCATTTCTACCTGCGTTTTCTGCACCTTTTCACGCAGTTCGGCAAGATGGATGTTGAGCAGGATGTCCGTCGCCATCGCCTGCGCGTCGGCCACCACCTCCGGTTTCTCATCCGCAAGAAGCTGTTCGAGCGTTCTGCCCATTGCATTACTCCTTATCATCTAACGTATTCAAATAATCTGTGAATTCCCGGTCGGCAATTGGGATCGTCTGCTCGTAGAAGCGTTTTTCATTACCGACCTTGTGACCCGCGCAGAGCAGGATGCCGGCCCGGCATGGGTCGAAGGCGAAAAACACCCGGATGGGATCGCCCCGGCTCTGAACACGCAGCTCTTTCATGTTGCCGTAGCATGAGCCTTTGAGCGTATCGGCATAAGGTCTGGACAAGCCCGGCCCTCTTTCCCGCAGAACCAGCAGCAATGCCAGTACACATGCCCGATCGGTTGCGCAAAGCGCACTAAACCAGCCGTCAAACCGATCCGTCGTCTTAATTATCCACACGGGACCTCCTCACAATATAGATCGCAAACTATATAGATGCAAAACAATAGTGAAGATAATGACGCCTGGCCGGACGCAACGCATACCTTTTTGCCAGCAAAAGGAAGGCATATTCCAGTCATTGATTGAATAAGATGAAAACCGATCGTCGCCTTGCGACGCGGGCCGCATAAGCATGTTTGCCAGCGGGGAGGATACCCGCTCTGATTGAGAAGGGAGCGACCGAGCGGCCAGATCTGATTAAGAAGGGGGCGACCGGACGGCCTGCCCCCTTAAGTTGAAAGGTGCGTTTTTAACCTTGCTCGCCGCCCGTCAGGACGTACGCCATTTCCGGGTTAACGGTTTTTCGATTTCGACAATCAGGAACATCACAAATCCGATGATGAAGGTGATCACCCAGTAGCGGAACGGCAGCGCGGCGGTACCAAACAGCATCTGCATAAACGGCGCGTAGATGATCAGCAGCTGCAGCACCAGCAGAACGCCGCTGACGATCCAGATGCCTCTGTTGGCCAGTAATCCTTTGCTCAGAGAGAAACCGTCGGCAACGCGACAGTTGAGCATATAGAACCACTGGGCGGTGACCAGCGTTTGCAGCAGGACGGTACGAATGAACTCCGGCGAGTAGCCGCGCGGCTGGAGCCAGGCTTCCAGTACAAAAGCGCTCACGGCGATCATCGAGCCGACGAAAATGACCCTCCAGATAGCGAAACCGTCCATAACGTGCAGCTTAGGATCGCGCGGCGGACGCTTCATGATATTCTTTTCGCCGGCCTCAAACGCCAGGCCAAACGACAGCGTGGCCGAGGTCGCCATGTTCATCCACAGGATCAGCACCGGAGTCAGCGGAATTAAATTCCCCGCCAGCAGGGCAATAATAATCAACAGCCCCTGCGCCAGGTTAGTCGGCATAATAAAGAGGATGGTTTTCTTCAGGTTATCATACACCCGCCGCCCTTCCCTGACCGCGCTGGCGATGGTGGCGAAGTTATCATCGGTAAGCACCATATCGGCCGCTTCCTTGGTCACTTCGGTACCCTTGATGCCCATGGCGATCCCAACGTCGGCCTGCTTCAGCGCCGGCGCATCGTTCACCCCGTCGCCGGTCATCCCGACCACCTCTTTTTTACTCTGCAGCGCCTGCACCAGGCGGAACTTATCCTCCGGGCTGGTACGCGCAAAAATATCAAACTTCTGCGCGGCTTCGCTGAGCTGCTGGTCGTCCATTACCTCAAGCTCGCGCCCGGTAATGGCCGTGCCGGCGTTGCCGATGCCCAGCATTTGTCCAATACTCATCGCCGTTTGCGGGTGATCGCCGGTGATCATCTTCACGCGGATCCCCGCCTGCAGGCAGTCGCCGATCGCCGTAATGGCTTCCGGACGCGGCGGATCCATCATCCCGGCAATACCGAGGAGAATGACCCCCTCCTGCAAATCCTGGTGGGTCAGCTCGGTCTGACCGCTGGCCGCAGGCTTCCACGCCGCCGCCACCATGCGCAGCCCTTCCCGTGCGTACTCTTCAATTTTTGCCTCCCAGTACGGCTGATCGAGCGGCTGCAGGCCGCTATCGGTCTGCTGCTGCTGGCAGAGCCGGAACAGCACGTCCGGGGCGCCGGTAATTAAGATCATCTCCTCGTCGCCGATGCGGTAGAGCGTCGACATATACTTATACTGCGAGTCGAAAGGAATTTTGCTCCGCAGCTCGGTCGCCACCGCCGGCAGCGCGACCTTCGCCGCCAGCACCTTCAGCGCCCCTTCCGTCGGGCCGCCGGTAATTTTCCATAATCCGCTTTCATCCTTGATAAGCTGGCTGTCGTTACATAAATCAATGGTCCGCAGATAGCGCTCGAGCAGCGTGCCCGGCGCCACCACCACCGGCCCGGAATCATCTACCGGATGGATATTACCGATCGGCTCATAGCTATCCCCTTCGACCCGATAAATGGTGTCCGCGGTAATGACGGCTTTGACCGTCATCTCGTTCATGGTCAGCGTCCCGGTTTTATCCGAGCAAATCACCGTCATCGCACCCAGGGTCTCAACGGTCGGCAGCTTGCGGATAATCGCCTTCTGCCGGGCCATGGTCTGCACGCCCAGAGAGAGAATAATCGAGATGATCGCCGGCAGCCCTTCCGGCACCGACGCCACCGCGAGGCTAATCAGCGAGAGCATCAGCTCCGAAACCGGCATATCGCGGAACAGCAGGCTGAAGACAAACAGCGCGGCCATCATCACCAGAATGATGATAAAAATGGCTTTCCCGAGCTTGTCCATCTGCACCAGCAGCGGCGTGCGGTGCTTTTCAATGTCCGCCATCATCTGGTTGATATGGCCCAGCTCGGTATCACCGCCGGTCGCCACCACCAGGCCTTTACCGCCGCCGGAGCTCACCGTGGTCCCCGAGAACAGCAGGTTGGTGCGGTCGCCGAGAGGAAGCTCGCCGCTCAGCGCCTCGGTGCTTTTCTCAACCACCGTTGATTCACCGGTGAGAATCGCCTCCTCCACGCGCAGGTTGTGGGCTTCGATAACCCGCAGGTCGGCAGGAATACGGTCGCCCGCGCGGATCACCACAATATCGCCCGGCACCAGCGCGGTGGTCGGAATCGTTTCATGGTTCCCCTGGCGGATCACCACCGCTTCGCTGGACAGCATATTGCGAATGCTCTGCAGCGATTTTTCGGCGTTACTTTCCTGAATATGGCCAATCAGGGCATTGATCACCGCGACGCCCAGAATCACCAGGGTATCGACCCAGTGGCCCATGACTGCGGTCAGCAGCGCCGCCGCCAGCAGGACGTAAATCAGAACATCGTTGAAGTGGGCCAGGAAGCGCAGCCAGGCGGGTTTGCCCGGCTTTTGCGGTAACGCGTTCTCGCCGAATTTCTGGAGTCGCGATGCCGCTTCCGCGCTGCTAATCCCCTCGGGGGAGCTGTTGGTGCTGGACAGGGTTTCATCGACGGAGAGCTTGTAGAACGGGCCGCCCGGTTTGTCTGTACTCATAGTTATCTCCTCACTCCTGTAACGGAAATCAGAACAGCATCAGGCCGCCCTTAACGCACAACAAAAACCGGAACGTGAGCATAACGAACGATACTGGCCGCCTCGGAACCCAGCAAATGGGTCTGAATATTGGGGTTGCGCGAGCCAATAATTACCACATCCGCCTGCAGCTCGTCGGCCAGCTTCGTCACTTCGTCACGAACGTTGCCGCTGCGAACGTGAATCTCAACGTCACCTTCCGTCAGTCCCGACTTTTTGACGAGCTCAGCAAGTTTTTCCTGAGAGTTTTTAACAAGATAGTCTTCCATTTTTCGCGCATCGGAAATAAATCCCCGCGTCAGCGCCGGGGAAAAGAGAGGATTTACGTGCACCAGGTGAATTTTCCCGGCAGAGCTTTGTGCGAGGAACTGAGCGTGGGATAGCGCTTTGTCGGCAAGGCCGATTTCAAAGACATCAACCGGGACCAGAATATTTTTATACATACAGACAATCCTTTTATTACCAATAGAATAGATCGCAAATATCTCCCAACGAGACGCGTTGAGGAAAATCTCAGGAACGAAAGCGGGCACAGAAGTCGGTATGATTAAACGTAGCACAGGACTGTTAACATTTTTAAGCCACCAATTAATATATTGAAAAATATCACGGAGATAGCCGCCCTCAGACAATTCATCTGCAAACCACCCTAAACCGTCGACATAAGGGCAATTTTTACTCTTTTTAACATTTCCGCTTTTCTGCGACTATGCTCATTATCAGGAGCTCTGGAGCTTCTGAAAACCACTCAAGAATTAGGTAGATAAGACTTTACTTACTCTATAACCAGTACTATTAGGAGGAACGATGTTTGGCTATAGCCTGTTTCGCCTGAGCCTGTTTATTGCCCTGGCAATAATTGCCTGTACGGCTACAGGATTATTCACCTATGTCGTCGTCTCTGCCCTGGCTGAATAAGTTCGACGTTTGTCACTAACATTTAAAATAAATCTTTTAGCTCTGAGGGGAATACAGTGAACCGTTATTTTTCTCTCATTCCTGTTGTTATTTTAATAACAACAGCTTGCGACCAGAAAGCGCCGCAGGTTACGCCGCTGCCGCGGATGGTGAAAGCCGCTGAGGTGGCCGCGGTGGGTGATTCACAGCAGCGTATTTTCCCCGCGCGCATCGAGTCCGGGGACTCCACGGAACTCTCCTTTAAACGCGGCGGCCAGGTTGAATCGCTCGACGTTCGCCAGGGGGCGAACATTACGCAAGGGCAGGTCCTCGCCCGGCTCAACGCGCGCGAAGCCCAGCAGCGCGTCAATGAACGACAAACCGCCGCCACGCTTGCGCAGCGGCAGTTCGATCGCTTCCAGACCCTCGCCGGCCGTCAGGCTATTTCAAAAGCGGAAATGGACGTTCAGCGCGCCAGCCGCGACTCGGCCAACGCCGCGCTGAAAATTGCCCGTGAAGAGCTCGGCCAGATGACGCTCAACGCGCCCTTTAGCGGGGTAGCGGCCAGCGTGCCGGTGCGCAATCATCAGGTCGTCGCCGCCGGGCAAACCGTGGTGACCCTGACGCGCACCGATCTGCTCGACGTGGTCTTTAGCATCCCGGAAAACCTCTTTAGCGCCTTTGATATTCGCAACGCCCAGTATCGCCCGATCGTCAGAATCAACTCCCTTCCGGACCGCCAGTTCACCGCGCAGTACAAAGAGCATTCCGGCAGCAGCGACAATAGCAGCCTCACCTGGCAGGTGATCCTGACCATGCCGCGCCCGGCCGATTTCCCAACGGTCGGCGGCGTTAGCGGAACCGTGACGATAAACCTGGCAAACCTCCCCGCCAACGCTGGCCGCGAGGCGCTGGTGGTGCCGGTTGAGGCGGTCTTCAATCCCGATAATCATCAGCGCAACGAGCCACACGTGTGGGTGATTAAAGGCGATGGCGAGCAGCTGCATCTTGAGGATCGCAAAGTGAGCGTCGGGCAGGTGACAACTCAGGGGGTCGTCATTACCGACGGGCTCAGCGCCGGCGAGCGCGTAGTGGCCGCTGGCGTAAGCGAACTGCATGCGCAGCAGCCGGTTCGAATCTGGACGCGTGAACGAGGCCTTTAATGGATATATCCCGCCAGTTTATCAATAATCCCGTCCGCGTCTGGCTGACCATTCTGCTGCTGGGCGTAGGCGGTATTTTCGCCCTGCTCAATATCGGCCGTCTGGAAGATCCGGCGTTTACGATTAAAACCGCCGTGGTCATTACCCACTATCCGGGGGCATCGGCTCAGCAGGTCGAGGAAGAGGTCACTCTGCCGCTGGAAAATGCCCTGCAGCAGCTGCCCTACCTGGATAACGTCAGCTCTATCTCCTCCAACGGGCTGTCGCAGATAACCGTAAACATCGCCTCGAACTATCACTCCAGCGAGCTGCCGCAGATATGGGACGAGCTGCGGCGCCGGGTGGGCGACGCGGCCCGGCTCTTCCCGCCCGGCGTGGTTGCCCCCTTCGTAAACGATGATTTCGGCGATGTGTTTGGCTTTTTCTTTGCTATTTCCGGCGACAGCTTTACCAATCCGGAACTGGTTCGCTATGCCGAGCAGCTGCGCCGGGAGCTGGTACTGGTACCCGGCGTCGGCAAGGTCGCCATCGGCGGCGCGATCCCGCAGCAAATTAATATTGATATCTCGCTGCCCAAAATGGCGGCCCGCGGCATTACGCTGAATCAGCTTTCCGCCATTCTCAGCCGCCTGAACGTCGTCTCCAGCGCCGGGGAGATTAAATCCGGCAGCGAGTCCATTCGCCTGCATCCGACCGGGGAATTTGAGAATCTCGACGAGCTGGGCGATCTGCCCATCAACCCCCACGGCACCGGGGCGACGACCCGGCTGCGGGATATTGCCACCCTCTCGCGCGGGCTGAGCGAATCGCCCTCCAGCATCTACCACGCCAACGGTCGCCAGGCGGTGACAATGGGCGTTTCGTTCATCCCCGGCGTCAACGTCATCGACGTTGGCCACGCGCTGGAGGCGAGGCTTGAGCAAATGTCGGCGGAAAAACCTGCCGGGATTAAAATCGATCTGTTCTACGATCAGGCGGCCGAAGTCGGCCAGTCGGTTAGCGGCTTTATCACCAACTTCCTGATGGCGCTGGCCATTGTTGTCGGCGTGCTGCTGATCTTCATGGGCGTGCGCAGCGGCATTATTATCGCTTTCTCGCTGGCGCTTAACGTGCTGGGCACGCTGCTAATTATGTACCTGTGGGGCATTGAGCTGCAGCGGATTTCGCTGGGCGCGCTTATTATCGCCCTCAGCATGCTGGTCGATAACGCCATCGTCATCGTCGAAGGGGTGCTGATTGCCCGCCAGCAGGGATCGACGCTGCTGACCGCCGTTAACTACGTTATCCGCCGATCCGCCCTGCCCCTGCTGGGGGCGACCGTGATTGCGATCCTCGCCTTCGCGCCGATCGGCCTGTCGCAGGACTCGACGGGGGAATACTGTAAGTCACTGTTCCAGGTGCTGTTAATCTCGCTGATGCTCAGCTGGTTCTCGGCGCTCACCATCACCCCGGTGCTGATCAAATGGTGGCTGTTTAAAGGCGCGGCGTCCCCGACGCCGGCCGCCGAGGCCGATCCCTACCGCGGGCGCTTTTACCGCAGCTATCAGCAGATCCTTAACGCCCTGCTGATGCGCAAAACCATCACCCTCGTGCTGATGGCGGCGCTGCTGGGCGGCGCTATCTGGGGATTCGGTTCGGTGCGGCAGAACTTTTTCCCTTCATCAAACACGCCGATCTTCTTCGTTGACCTGTGGCTGCCCTACGGTACCGATATTGCGGCAACCGAAAAAATGGCCAGCGATATCGAAACGACGATTAACGGCCAGCCTGGGGTCGTCACCACCGTGGCTACCGTCGGTCAGGGCAGCATGCGCTTTATCCTCACCTACAGCGGCCAGCGGCAGTACAGCAACTATGCGCAGATTATGGTTCGCATGGACGATCGGCGCAGCATCGACGCCCTGACGCGCCACGTTGACGCCTATATTGCGCGCAACTATCCGCAGGTCAACGCCAGCAGCAAGCGGGTGATGTTCGGTCCGTCCGGCGACAGCGCGATCGAGGTGCGTATCAAAGGCCCGGATCCCGACAGATTACGGCTGATAGCCAGCCAGGTGAGCACCATCCTCTCCGCGGATCCGGCCGCCGGCAGCGTGCGTAACGACTGGCAGAACCGCAGTAAAACGATCCGACCGCAGTACTCGACCACCCTCGGGCGCGAGCTGGGAGTGGATAAACAGGATATCGACAGCGCGCTGCAGATGAACTTCACCGGCAGCCGCGTCGGGCTGTACCGCGAAGGCGCCGATCTGCTGCCGGTGGTGGTCCGTCCGCCGGCCGCCGAACGTCAGGATGCTAACCATCTCAACAACGTGCTGGTGTGGAGCCAGAGCCGGCAGCAGTACATCCCGTTGAGCAACGTGGTCAGCGACTTTACCCTTGAATGGGAAGATCCGTTGATTCTGCGCCGCGACCGCAGCCGCGTACTGACGGTGATGACCGACCCCGACCCTCTGAGCAACCAAACCTCGGGGGATATTCTGGCGCGGGTGCAGCCGCAGATTAACGCGATCAGCCTGCCGCACGGCTACAGCATTGAGTGGGGAGGCGATGCCGAGAACTCCAGCGAAGCGCAGCAGGGGCTCTTCACCACCCTGCCGCTAGGCTATCTGGTGATGTTTGTCATCACCGTGCTGATGTTCAGCTCGCTGAAAAATGCGGTTGCCATCTGGCTGACCGTGCCGCTGGCGCTTATCGGCGTGACCCCGGGCTTTTTAATTACCGGCATACCTTTCGGCTTTATGGCGCTGATCGGTTTGCTCAGCCTGAGCGGAATGCTTATCCGCAACGGCATCGTGCTGGTGGAAGAGATTGAACAGCAGAAACAGGAAAAACCGCAGCACCAGGCAATTATCTATGCCGCAACCTCGCGCTTACGCCCTATACTGCTCACGGCCTTCACCACCGTGCTCGGGCTGGCGCCGCTGCTGCTGGACGTCTTCTTCCAGAGCATGGCGGTTGTTATCATGTTTGGGCTGGGTTTTGCGACCATCCTGACGCTACTGGTTCTTCCGGTTATTTACGCCTGTTTCCACCCTAAGGATATGCAGCAAGCACAATGAACACCACCGGGTTAAATATTATTAAAACGCTGGGATGCATGACGGCGGTAACGTTCTTTACCATCTATAACACCTGGGATCTGTATGATTACGATTATCACTGGATCCTCGGCTTTCTGACGTTTGTCTCGACCATCGCCACTCCGCTATTTTTTGTGGTGGCGGGCTATCTCGACGCCCAGTCCCGGCACGGCGAGCGCTGGCAGATGGGCAAAATTAAAAGCGTGGTTATCGTCTTCCTTTTCTGGATGACGATTTACTACCTCTTTGAGCCCTACCAGCGCGGCTATCTGATTCAGCCGTGGTTTGTCTTTACCTTTATTGTGATCTATACCTTCCACCCGCTGATCGAGTGGCTCAGCCTGCGCAGAAGGATCTTTTTTAGCGCGGTGTTTGCCCTGCTGCTGTTCTCCTACGGCTACGATCTGCTGGCGGCACTCTATCCCGACGTTCATGTGCTAAGCCTGGCGCCGCAGTATCGCCTGTGGACCTGGCTGTTGTTCTATTTAACCGGCCAGCTGTTTAACGAGCCAATGGTCGTGCGCTGGCTGACTCGCGATAAAGTGGTAAAAGCCGCGATGTGTGCCATACCGTTTATTTATCTTTTCACCTGGTTTTACGAACGCCATTTCTTTTTCGCCCTGTTTAAGGCCGACAGAAATGCGTTCCTGCTCACCGGTTCGCAAATTTATATTCTGGTGGTGGCGCTGGTTATTGCGGCTAACGGCGTTCGTTTTCGTAAAAACAGCGAGTTTAAGGAGAGTATTCTGGCGGCAATCAGCAAAACGATGACCGGGGTCTATATCCTCCACTACTCAGTTTTTCATCTCCTGAGCTCCCTTATCCCGATCGGTTCGCTGAGCACAAAATTAATGCTGATTGCCCTGACGTTTGTCGCCTCGGTATTGATTTCAATGCTGGTGTTATCAAACCCGGTCGCTAAAAAGGTGATCACCCTTTAAGCCTTCCGCCCCGGCCTGGCGCCGGGTTTAAAAACCATAGCGCAGCCAGGCAAAGAGGACGTTACCGTTATTATAGGTGCCGGGAATATAGGTAAACTGCACGCTAAGCCGCTGATAGCTTGCGGAAAATAGCGGCAGGATAATCGGTAGCGGCACGTAATTAGCGAAATCATCGCGCGCGGTAATTCCGGCGGTCACCCCGAGCCCGAGGCGGAAATCGCGGGCGCTATCCAGATACCAGCCCTTCTCCCAGCCGTAGCCGATGATGGGCTGCCACTCGTTATGCGAATCCTTAAACATCATGGCGTACAGCGAGCTCCAGTCGCCGTCATCGTGGTAGCGAGAGAAGCCGAAGCCGCCGCCCCAGGGCATCTCGTTGTAGTTATCCGTTTTCTCTTTATCGTAGGTTAAGCGGTTATGCCAGCTAAGAAACGGCAGATACAGGTCATAGTTTTGCGGCTCATTCCAGGTTTGCGAAACATCATTTTTTAACCAGTCCCACCAGCCGCTGATGCGCTGTTCACCGTAAACGCCCTTTTCAGCCCGCGCCGCAGAGGCAAAAATAATCAGAGCTGCCAATACCATCAGCCGACAACGTTGCATAGGCTTTTCCTTATAGATAATTTCCACTGGGTTTTTATTCCGGGAATAATAACCGCGCTTTGCAAATGTCGTGGCGGCATTTTACCGGTAATACGCGCCCCTTATGATCAGTATATATAACAACCGGCAGGGCAGTTGCCAATAGCAGCAGAACATATCATTTCATAGCAGCGGGGATTATCATGACGCTAATGAATGATTTTGCAGGCGGTGCTCGAAAAATAAATGGATGTCATAAGCATTATTATGTCGGCGGGAAAGTCCTCGGTTAACGTCGCGCTTTATACCCTGCTACCCATTATGGTAGTGATGCTGATCATCATGAAATATCTGGAAGTGCGCGGGGTGCTCGACGTTATCGTCCGCTGGGTGGCGCCGCTGCTCAAGCCGTTTGGTTTAACCGGGATGAGCGCTTTTGCCCTGATCCAGATGAATTTTGTCAGCTTTGCCGCCCCGCTGGCAACCCTGTCGATTATGGATAAACGCGGCGTCTCGGACCGGCAGATGGCCGCGACTCTGGCCATGGTCTTTGCTATGGGTCAAGGCAACGTCTTCTACCCTCTCGCGCCCTTCGGCCTGCACTGGATGGCCTCGATAATCATTTCGATTGTTGGCGGGCTGTGCGCGGCCGCGGCAACCTGGTACTTCACCGGCCGGCGGCTGTCGACCGTCGAAAACGCCCGCGCGGAGGCGCTACCCACCGCGGAGCAAAATAGCCAGGGGATCATTTCCGTTATCAACAGCGCCGGCTCCGACGCGATTCGCCTGGCCCTCGGCGCCGTGCCGATGCTGATCCTGTCGCTCACCATCGTCGGGCTGGTGCAGGCTGCCGGGCTGATTGATATGCTGCAGCGCCTGTTGATGCCGCTGCTGCTGTGGCTGCATATCCCGGAAAACTTCGTCCTGCCGGCGCTGGTCAAATGCGTGGCCGGCGGCACGGCCTACTTTGGCGTGATCTCTGAATTGCTTCAGCAGGGCAAGGTCACCGCCAGCCAAATTAACGCCTCCGCCGGGCTGTTGATTCAAACCTTCGATCTGCCGGGAATCGGCATTTTTCTTGGCGTCAGCTCGCGGTTTGTCCGCCTGTTCCGCTTTGTCGCGCCTGGCGCCATGGTTGGCATCGCGGTGCGCACCCTGATGCACGTCTCGCTATTTTGAGGCCTCAACCCGCGCTTCAGGCTGCAGACAGGCCCGCATATCAGGCTGGAAGCCGCAGCCGATGCGCTGGTCGATGCGCGCCATCATAAACGGGAAGAACGGGTTGGAGGTCACGCGCATCAGCGTATCCAGCCCGACGCTAAGGCTGGAGGTCTCTCCCCGTAGCGAAATCGTACCGATGCTAATACCGTAAAGGTTCTTCTCCGTCGGCTCGCGGCCGTACAGGGAGTCGTTCAGCGGGAACGGCACCGCCACGTGCGAGAGCGAATACATATCCTGCGGCCACGCCAGGTTCAGCGGCGTCACCCGCTCCGCTTTTTCTCCTGCCGGCGTGGTGCGGGCCACCGTCTCATAGGTGATGGGCGAGGCGTTGGTGATCACCGTGGTGCTGTATTGCCGCGGCGCGGGCGGCAGAAGCGCGCTGACCGCAGAGTAGAGCGCAGGACGGAACAGCGCCCGCAGGTTGGCGGCCTGGTTGATATCAAAAATCACCAGCTCGCTGCCGTTTTGCGGCAGGTAGCGATACAGCGAATCAACCACCGCCCGGGTGCTCACCGTGGAGTCCATGACCGACTGGAAGGTCAGCACCGGCGGCAGCGCGGCAAGCCGCTGGCTGCGGGAGGCCTGGACTATCTGCTCCTGCAGCGCCTGGGTTAACAGCCACGACTGGCGGGCCGCCTTCACCGGAAACGAGTTGTACTTATAAGGATTAAACTCGGGCACCACGTTCAGCCATGCCGCCCGGGCAAAGGCCGGAAACACCGCCGGCAGCCCCGTCAGCCCGGCAAAACGGGCAAATGCCGTCACCCCGATCATCGGCGATAGCAGGACTATCTGCTGCGGCTCGGGCAGGGCATTATCATCCAGCGCATCGAGCGCATACTTCAGCGCCAGCGCGCCGCCGTTGGAGTAGCCGATCACGTGCAGCGGTACCTTCGGCCCGCCCAGCCGCGTCGCTTCGCGTACCGCCAGCCGCGTTGTCGCCATCCACGCCTGCCAGTCAACGGCGGTCAGCGATCCCGGCGCGGTGCCGTGTCCCGGCAGCCTCGGCACCACCGCTACGAACCCCTGCTGCTGATAGGCTTTTGCCAGATAGCGCACGCTGTAGGGCGAGTCCGTCAGCCCGTGCAGCAGCACCGCGGTACCGCGCGGCTTTCCCTCCGGCAGCAGCACGAAGGAGCGGTTCCAGTTAGGCTGAAACTTCTCCGGGTAGACCTCGCTTTGGGCATAAAAACGGTTGAGCGGCGTTTTTTCATCATCAGGAAGCGCATCGGTCAGCTGGGTTTTCATCTGCTGAAAAATAGCCCCCTCCCGCGCCAGATATCCGGCGAAGGTGGTGCGGTCAATCTCAGCCGCCGACATTTCATCGGCGGACCAGGTATGCCACGAATGCAGCGCAGGCCCGCGCTGGGTTTCATAAATACGTCCGGCAAAAAAAACGCCAATCACGATAAGCAGGCCCACGGCGATTTTTTTCACCAGCGAGGCGACTTTTAAACCAGCTTTATTCAGGTATCGGGTAAAGCGCATCATTGCCATATCGCTGTCCATTTTCTTTGCCGTATATGACGACCGTTTGCGCATTAGCGCATTGGTGTCTATGTGATTAAAGCCTGCGAGACGCTTTTTAAACATAGACTAAACCGAAAGGCTATTCTTATTGTCAGAAGAGCAGCAAAAGACAATTATCGCCAGGAATATAACAGGCCAGGGAGAAAGAGATGGAGTGGTGGGTAAAAAAGGTCTGCACCGAAACGACCCGCGTGGTTTTACAAAGCGGCCAGCTGCTGATCATTGCCGAGATTGAACCCTGCCGCTGCGGCTTAAAAATCGGCGATAAGCTCACGCCGCTGGCGAACGCCCGCTACAGCATCAACGACGATCCCGCGGTAACCCTGAAGGTGCAAAAGGCGACGCACTTCAGCGCCGAGCGCTGGGCCGATAGCGCGCATTCCGTCGCCGAATAGCCGCCAGTAATCATCACCAACTGTTTCTATTTGCAGTATTTTCATCGCTCAGCCGGTGAAATTCCCCTTCGCTCTTTTCGGTCTGTGACATACTATCGAACACGTCAGCAGACCTGAAACAAGGAGCGAATGATGAACCACAAGGCCGCCAGTCTGACCCCGGAACAAGCGCTGAGTCAGCTAGAAACGCAGTATGAGCAGTCGGTCAATGCGCTACGTAAAGCCATTGGCGAGTACATCAACCACAACGAGCTCCCTGACGAGACCGTCCGTGCCCAGGGGCTGTTTGTCTATCCCCTGCTGTCCGTATCCTGGGATGGCGCCGATCACAAGGCCCTCAAAACCCGCGCCTGGGGCCGCTTCACCCACGCCGGTTGCTACAGCACCACCATTACCAATCCTAAGCTATTTCGCACCTACCTCCTCGAACAGCTCACCCTGCTGTATGAGGATTACGGCGCGCACATTAGCGTTGGGCTTTCGCAGCATGAAATTCCCTACCCTTACGTGATCGACGGTTCCGAGCTGACCCTCGATCGCTCGATGAGCGCGGGCCTGACTCGCCATTTCCCGACCACCGAGCTGTCGCAGATTGGCGATGAAACCGCCGACGGGATTTTCCACCCGACCGAAAACCACCCGCTTTCCCACTTCGATGCCCGACGCGTCGATTTCTCCCTCGCCCGCCTGCGCCACTACACCGGCACGCCGGTCGATCATTTCCAGCCGTACGTCCTGTTCACCAACTACACCCGCTACGTGGATGAGTTCGTCCGCTGGGGCTGCAGCCAGATCCTCGATCCCGACAGCCCCTATATCGCGCTCTCCTGCGCCGGCGGGATCTGGATCACCGCCGATACCGAAGCGCCGGAGCAGGCCGTGTCCGACCTGGCATGGAAAAAGCACCAGATGCCCGCCTGGCACCTGATCACCAAAGATGGCCAGGGGATCACCTTGATTAACATCGGCGTTGGCCCCTCTAACGCCAAGAATATCTGCGATCATCTGGCGGTGCTGCGCCCTGACGTGTGGCTGATGATTGGCCACTGCGGCGGCCTGCGCGAAAGCCAGACCATCGGCGACTACGTGCTGGCGCACGCCTATCTGCGCGACGACCACGTGCTCGATGCGGTGCTGCCGCCGGATATCCCGATCCCCAGCATCGCCGAGGTCCAGCGCGCGCTGTACGACGCCACCAAGCAGATCAGCGGCATGCCGGGTGAAGAGGTTAAGCAGCGGCTGCGCACCGGGACGGTGGTCACCACCGACGATCGCAACTGGGAGCTGCGCTATTCCGCCTCGGCGCTGCGTTTCAACCTCAGCCGCGCCGTCGCGATTGATATGGAAAGCGCGACTATCGCCGCTCAGGGCTACCGCTTCCGCGTCCCTTACGGCACCCTGCTGTGCGTCTCTGATAAACCGCTGCACGGTGAGATAAAGCTCCCCGGCCAGGCCAACCGTTTTTATGAAGGGGCTATTTCAGAGCATTTGCAGATTGGCATTAAGGCCATCGACCTCCTGCGGGCCGAAGGCGATCATATGCATTCGCGCAAGCTGCGCACCTTCAACGAACCGCCTTTCCGCTAGCCTCCCTTCCCCGTACTCCCCTGGGCGCAACCCGGCGCCCAGGGGCACTCATTTCCAGAAACGCCCGCGGAGCGCCGAAAGGCTATCTCTTCATCACCGTCCTTTATCATTATGATAATAATTATCGCCCGGCAGATGATAATCCCGCGGCAACGGCAGCAGCCTCTCTCGCAGGCAGCGTCGTTTCGCCAATAAGTTCGATCGGCATCACAGTTGGCAACCCCGAAAACGCCATTCCTTTGAGCTGGCATACCTATTGCTACTTCTCGCCCGATAGGCAAAAACGTCTTTACGATCGTTATGCCGCGCAACAGACATCCCCCGCAGCTGCGGCAGTGCGACCTACGGTGACACCATCCGTCGGGCGTCGTTCGTATAAGGGACAGGACCCTGGAAACGGAGAAAAATATGACCACTACGCTGGTTGGCAATGAAGTCGCGCGCG
Source organism: Klebsiella terrigena (assembly GCF_006539725.1). Lineage (GTDB taxonomy): Bacteria > Pseudomonadota > Gammaproteobacteria > Enterobacterales > Enterobacteriaceae > Klebsiella > Klebsiella terrigena. The sequence continues at coordinate 34,287 of NZ_BJNO01000031.1, forward strand.
TTGATGGCCTGGCCAAGGTGAGCGGCAAGGCTATTTACGGCGATGATATTAAAATGGCAAATATGCTGTACGGCGTTTGTCGCTTTGTCGATATTCCTGCAGGACGCATTGACTCACTCGACTTATCTGAGGCGAGAAACGTTCCTGGCGTGGTGCGTATTGCCACGTGGGAGGATATTCCCGGCGAGAAGAGCCTTGGCGTTATCATTCCCGACTATCCCCCCATCATCCGCGATGAAATTGCTTATCGCGGTGATGTGATTGCGGTCGTCGCCGCCGAAACCTATGAAGCGGCGTGCCTTGCCGCAGAAAAGATCGCCATAACCTATACGCCATGGCAGCCCATCGTGTCGCCAGAAGAGGCCATGAAGCCCGGAGCACGCTTAATTCATAGCGAACTCGACAGCAATATTATTAATCACCACCACACCGTCAAAGGCGATATCGACAGCGGCTTTGCCGCCTCTACGCATATTTTTGAACGCGAGTACGAGGTGGGGTTTCAGGAACATGGCTATATAGAGCCTGAATCCATCACGGCCTGGATCGATAATAACGAGCAGGTGATGACCCTTACCGGCTCGATTCAGAACGCCCACCGCATACGTGGGATCGTGGCAAAATACCTCGCCCTTCCGCAGTCGCGGGTCAACGTTAAGCGCTCGATACTGGGCGGGTCGTTTGGCGGCAAGGACGATATTATCGACAATATTGCCTGCCGGGCCGCCCTGCTGGCGCATCTTACCTCTCGCCCGGTCAAGATCTCCTACAATCGGGAACAGTCGATGCGGGAGAGCTATAAACGCCATCCCTATAAGATGAAGTACAAGATTGGCCTCGATGATGAGGCCCGCATTCAGGCGATTAAGGTCGATATTATCGCCGATGGCGGCAGCTACTCCGGACAGACCATGTTCGTGACCTGGCGCAGCTCCGTGCAGGCCGCCGGGCCTTACAACATTCCCAACGTGCGGGTCGACGTGACGGGGGTCTATACCAACAATAACTACACTTCCGCCTATCGCGGCTACGGCGCTCCGCAGGTGATTTTTGCCAATGAATCGCTGATGGATGAGGTCGCCGAAGCGATGGGTCTCTCCCCGGTCGAGCTGCGCCTGCGCAATATTCTCCGCCAGGGCGATACCAGCATGGCCGGGCAGGTGTTTGATAATCATACGGTCTCCGCGCAGGAGGTCCTCGAAAAAGCCATGGCGAAAGCGGAGTTCGTCGCCAGGCGTGAGCACTATCGCAAGCTCAACGCCGAGGGCGGACCGGTGCGCTACGGTATCGGCCTGGCGCTCAGCCACCGCGGGTGCTCCCTCGGCGCGGAGGGCCTAGACGCCTCATCGGCGCTGATGCAGGTGAACGCCGATGGCAGCATCAACATTTCGACCTCCGTCTCTGAAAACGGCCAGGGATTGCAAACCACCATGTCGCTGATTACCGCGGAAGCCTTTGGCATCGGACTGGATCGCGTGATGTTCTCTGAGCCTGACACCTCGATGATCGCCGACGGCGGCTCTACCGTCGCCTCCCGCGGCACGCTGATGGGCGGTCAGGCCATCCTGAGCGCCGCCAATAAAATCAAGAAACGGATGGCCAACGCCGTCAGCCAGCGGCTTGGGGCCGCCGGTATAGACGATCTGGTGTGGCAAGAGGGGAAAGTCTTCAATCGGCACCAGCCGCAAACTACCCTGACCTTTCAGGAGGTTGTCGATTTGACCCGGGCGACGGGCGCCAACCTCTCCTCCTACGGCTGGCACGTGGCGCCGGCTATCCACTGGGATGAGGAAAAAGGCTGCGGCAGCCCCTATTTCACCTGGGTCTATGGCTGCCAGATCGCCGATATTGCGCTGGATACCCGCACCGGCAAGATCGCCATCAATCACGTCGTCGCCGCCCACGATGTGGGTAAGGTGATAAATCCCGTCGGCTTTGCCGGTCAGGTCTACGGCGGCGTGCTGCAGGGGATGGTGGGATACGGCATGCTGGAGGATTTTAATACCGAAAACGGGACCGTGAAATCCGAGAATTTTGACACCTATCTGCTGCCCACCATCCAGGATATGCCCAATATCGATATTATCGCCGTCGAAAACCACGACCGCGCCGGGCCTTTAGGCGCCAAGGTTATCGGCGAGCCGGTCCTTGAGCTGGGAGCGGCGGCGCTTAACAACGCGGTCAGCTTCGCCCTGGAGAAACGCAACCGTCAGCTTCCCCTGACCCTCGAGCGCGTGCGCCTCGGCTATAACCTGAAAAAACCCGAGCGCCAGAGCGAACTCATGGCGGAGGGAGCGGAGCATAAGCAGGTTCTGCGCCTCAATACGCTGCGAATGGCGACACCGAAAAATCTGGACGAGGCGCTGCAGATGCTGGCGCGGGAAAATAGCCAGCCCATCGCCGGCGGGACCGACGTTCTGGTACAGGCGCGGTTGAAAACCGACGAGGTCGGGCTGGTCAATATTGCGGGGCTTCAGGAGCTCAGGCAGATAGAAGAGCTTAACGACGAGCTGATTATCGGCTCAGGGGTCTGCTTTACCGATTTGGTCAGGCACCCGCAGATCAAGGCGCGCTACCCGCTGCTGGTCACGGCCTGCAAAACTATTGGCTCTCTCCAGCTGCGCAACCAGGCGACGGTTGGCGGGAATATCGTCAACGCCGCGCCCTGCGCCGACTCGGTTCCACCGCTGATTATTTATGACGCCAGACTGGAGCTGCAAAGCGCCAGCGGCGCGCGGCAGATAGCGCTCAGCGACTTTATCGTCGGCGGCTACCGCACGGCGCTGAAGCAAGGCGAAATCGTCACCAAAGTCATATTACCAGCCCCGCCCGCGCCGCTATCACAGCAGCGCTATTTACAGCTGGGCCGCCGCAACGCGCTGAATATCACCCGCCAAAGCCTGACGGGCCTGTTCACCTTTTCTGCCGATGGCACCCTGGCGCTCTGCCGCCTGGTGGATGGCGCTCTGCTCAGCAAACCACAGCGCCTGACGGAAGTTGAGGCCTGCCTGACGGGGTTTGTCCTCGACGAGAAGAGAATTGAGGATGCGGTCCAGGCGCTGAACAAAATCATGCATGAGGCGATAGGCGGACGCTGGTCGGCCCCTTACAAAATACCGGTATTTGAAGATATGTTCCGACAAATGATGCAGGAAACGCTGGCAGAGCAGAAGGTGGCAAAAAAATGAACCGAATTGAGCTGAAGGTTAATGGCATTCGCATCAGTCGCGAAGTGGACGATAACACCCGCCTGCTGGATTTCCTGCGGGAGGATCTGCGGCTAACCGGCACCAAGGAGGGCTGCTCCGTCGGCGAGTGCGGGGCCTGCACGGTGATTATGAACGAAAAATCGGTCTGCTCGTGCCTCCTGCTGGCCGCCCAGTGCCACGGCGCGGAAATCACCACGATTGAGGCCCTGCAGCATGACGCCGTCGGGAAGAAGCTGCAAAACGCGTTCGTGCGCCACGGCGGCGTCCAGTGCGGCTTCTGTACGCCGGGGGTACTGATGAGCACGAAGGCCCTGTTAGATCAAAACCCTCAACCTTCCGATAGCGAAATTTGCGAGGCGCTGGAGGGTAACCTCTGCCGCTGCACCGGCTATCAGCCGATTATCACCTCGATAAAAGCGATTCTGAAGGCCTGAGTTTGCGACGCCCCGGACGAGCTGATATCCGGGGCGCCGATAGTGGCGGAGGACCTATGCCTGTTAAAGAGTGTTTGATTCTGGCGGCGGGAATGTCAACCAGAATGGGGACCTGGAAAATGATGCTGCCATGGCGAGAGGGGACCGTCCTCGATGGCGCCATCTCCGATGCGCTCTCATTCTGCGATCGGGTTATCCTGGTGACCGGATTCAGAGGGGCCGAGTTGCATCAGCGCTACGCGCAGCATCCAGGTATTGAGCTGGTTCATAACGCGAACTATCAGGAGGGGATGTTTTCATCTATCCGGGCGGGCGTGAAGCACATTAAAGCGCGCCATTTTTTTATCGCCCTCGGCGATATGCCGGCTACCGGCTCTGGCGTCTATGCAACCCTGTGGCGGCAGCGCAAAGAGACGTGCCTGATCCCCGAGTATCAGCAGGGTCGGGGTCATCCAGTACTGCTGCCGTTTTCGATTATTGACAAAATAGTCGCTGCCGGCGCCGACGATAGCCTCAAAACGGTTGTGCGTCAGTTTGGTAGCCAAGCGGTCGGCGTGGCAGAAAATGGCATTCACTGGGATGTTGATACCCCGCAGCAATATCAGCAGCTGCTGGCCCGCTGCCGGGCCAGCAGCGAGCCGCCGGAGAGGGTCGCCGAGGCGGTGCTGCATCACCAGATGCGCTAATGAAGCCGGATAGCAGCCGAGGTTGTAAATCGCCCCCGGCTGTCCGGATTCACCAGATGGGCCTCGATCTGCACCTGCGGCTTCGCGGCTCAACCGGGCCGGTGGCGAAGCAGCCCCGCCGGGATAGCGACTAAAAATCACCGCGATTCGCATCGCCGGAGTCGGGTACAACGGTTCCGGCGTTCAATCCGCACGCCATCTGAGAAAAAGCGAATCCTGCGATCAGCGATAACCGCTAAGGCTCCAGGCTCTAAGGAGAAAAACGGGTTACGCGCCGCCGCGCAGCATCGTGCAGAAGGCGCAGTGGCAGCCGGGAACCGGCGTTGCGCTGCAGGTTCCCAGTATTGAGGTCTGAAAGCCGGCGGCGTTGTGGCTGTAGAAGTTGCTGACGAGGCTCTCTTCCGCCTTTTTCAACTGGGCGGAGTTAACCTCGGCAGAAGCCACGCTCTTAGCCTGGAAGGCCCAGGCGGCCGGGGAACTCACGGCAACGGTTAAAAGTACTATGCGATAAATTTTCATCTTAGAAACGCGTCCCGGCCCAGTTATTGATGCGAAAACCCTACCACAGCGCCCGTTCGGTGCCAGCGCTATCTTGCACAATAAATACATTGTTACAATATAACATCCACCTTTACGCGGGGTGCAGACTATCCAGGAGGGAGCGCTTTGTTTATATTGCGGATGTTATCACATAACACCATCGGTTCTTCGTCTCAGCGGTGACTTCAGCAGATCGTTTGCCCGGGTTGCGTCGGGCAGGGACGGATCAACTGGAGAGTCTATGGCGCAGCCCCCCTCACCCGAGAGTCGCCCTCGGGTCGCTTCGCGAAGCCGACGTTTGCTTATCGCGCAGGCCATTCTGTACTGCCTTCTCGCCGTCGCTGGCGCGATTTATCTGTTCCTGGCGCTGTTTTCCGTCACCGGGTTCTGGCTTCCCGTCACGCGCCTGATGCTCGCCGCGGTGCTGGTCGCGCTGGCGTTTGTCGAAAACGCGCTGCGCTGCGAAGGCGGTGGGAGGCAGGCCCCACCGCCCGCCGGGAGCCCGGAGGACGAGCCGACGCTTCTGCGCCGGCTGCTGCCGGAAAGCGTGCAGGTCTGGCTTCGCCATTTTCATCAGCATCTGGCCACCACCCTGTTCGCCGCTGCACTCGCCAGCGCCTTTGCCATCGCCAATATCGCGGATGCCCGGCCCGTTGAGCTGGCCGACGCCCCGCGGCCGATCGCCGTCGGCGCGTTTATTGTGCTCTGCTTTACGCTGCTACTGCTCGAACGCATGCTCAGCTTCCGCCCCCTTCGCGGCTGGCCTCATCGGCAGCAGTACGTGGGGCTTGCCCGCTTGATGCTCAGCCTCTTTCTGCTGCTCACCCTCTCCCTGCTGGCGGCGATGGCGTTCCCCGTCCCCGCGCTGTGGGGCATTAAGCTGGCGAGCCTGACGATCCTACTGGTGGCGCTGGAGTATGCGCTGCGCGCCCTGGCCGCGCTGGCCTCTCCCCCTGCGCCGGACTCCGCCCCCCGCTTTCTGACCCGCAGCCTGCTGGCCGCGCAGTATCAGTGGCCGCCGCGGCCGCTGCTGCACGCGCTGGACTCTTTTCAGCAGCGCTTTGGCGTCGATCTGCGTCAGATCCACGCCTTTCGTCTGATGGGCCGCCGGCTTGTACCGGTGACCCTGGGCATTGCGGTGCTGGGCTGGCTGCTCAGCGGGCTAACGGAGGTGGGGCTGCATCAGCGCGGGATATACGAGCGTTTTGGCCGGCCGATCGCCGTGCTGGCTCCCGGCCTGCATGCCGGACTGCCGTGGCCCTTTGGCCGGGTGGTCGCCGTTGAGAACGGCGCGGTGCATGAACTCCAGCTCAGCGATCTCACCGAGGCAGCGCAGCCGGATCGCCAGCCCGACGACGCCGCGGAAGGCCCGGCGCCGCAGAGCAGCTGGCGGCTGTGGGATAGCAGCCACGCCACGGACCAGTCCCAGGTCATCGCCAGCGCCGCCATGGACCAGCAGAACTTCCAGATCGTGAATATGGATATCCGCGTGATCTGGCGCATTGGCCTTAGCGATCGCGATGCGCTTAACAGCCAGTACCAGACCGAAGACCTGGCGGGGATGATTCGCAGCCTCGCCCGGCAGATTCTGGTGACCCAGTTTGCCAGCAAGCAGCTGGATGAACTGCTTGACGAGCAGCGGGCGACGCTGGCTAGCGAGCTCAGCCGGCAAATCCAGCAGCGTCTTACCGCCCTGCATACCGGCGTGGAGCTGCTGTTCACCCGCATAGAGGCCATTCATCCTCCCGCCGGGGCGGCCAACGCCTACCACGGAGTGCAGGCCGCGCAGATCGCGGCAAACGCGCTGATTGCGCGCGAACAGGGCTATGCGGAGAAGGTCAGCCGCGAGGCGCAGCGTAATGCCCTGACCGGCCTGAATAACGCCGAGGCCTCCGCCGCCGAAAACCTGTCTCAGGCCCGGGCCGCCGCGGTGACCTTCACCGCGGAACGGCAGGCGTGGCAGCAGGCCGGCGAGGCGTTTATTACCGAGCGACGCTATCACATACTGAGCCAGGCGCTGGCCCATACGCCGCTGCTGATCCTTGATAGCCATCTCCAGGGAAGCAGCGAGCCGGTGCTCGATCTCCGTCAGTATCCCGCTTTATCCGACAGTACCGCCCCACAGAAGGCCAGCACACCATGAAGATCCGCGCGATAGCCGCCACCCACGTCCCCCCAAACGCCGTTAAGCGGCAGATCGCTCCGCCCGCCCCGCAGCGCCGCAGGCGCGGTATTCGCCTTGCCGTGGCGGCATTTTTGGTCGCGCTGGCGGTACTAACCGCCTGCCTGCTGGAGGTCCGCGCCGGAAGCGCCACCGTGGTGACCCGCTTTGGCGATCCGGTACGCGTCCTGCTCGCGCCCGGTCTGGCGTGGCGGCTGCCGGCACCTTTTGAAACGCCGCTCGACGTCGATCTGCGCATTCGCTCCACCTCCAGCGGCCTGCAGGACGTGGGCACCCGCGACGGCCTGCGGGTGCTGGTGCAGGCCTGGGTTATCTGGAAGGTCAAACCCGATAACGATAACGTGCTGCGCTTTATCCGCGCCGTGCAGAACCAGCCGGATGAGGCCGCCCGCCAAATCCGCACCTTTGTCGGCTCCGCGCTGGAGACCACCGCCAGCAGCTACGCGCTGTCGGACATCGTTAACGTCGATGCTAAAAAGGTCAAAATAGCCCAGTTGGAGAGCCAGCTGCAGTCGCAGCTGCAGGCCCAGCTGCTGAAAAGCTACGGCATTGAGCTGATCCAGACCGGGATCGAGCGCCTGACCCTGCCGGCCGTCACGCTGAACGCCACGGTGGACCGCATGCGCGCCGAGCGCGAAACCATCGCCACCGAACGCACCGCCGAAGGCAAACGTCAGGCCGCTGAAATCCACTCCCGGGCGGATCGCGATGCGCGCATTCTGCAGGCCGACGCCGCGGTGAAAGCGGCGGCCATCAGCGCCGACGCCCAGCGCGACGCGGCCAGCATCTACGGCAAGGCGCGGGCCAGCGACCCGCAGCTGTACGACCTGCTGCGTTCGCTGGATACGCTGAGCACGATTGTTAACGCCAGCACCCGTCTGGTGCTGCGTACCGACGCGGAGCCGTTCCGCACCCTGGTGCAGGGCCCCACGCCGTTGACCGGGACGCCGCAGCCATGACCCCAGCATCGCCGGGCTCAACGCCCTGGGGACAGTCGTACCGCATCGCCTTCTTTACGCTGTACGGCGCAGCGATCCTCGCCGCCGGCGCGTGGCTGTTCTCCTGTATCCATTCGGTGGCCCCCGACAGCCGGGCGGTGGTCTTTCAGTTTGGCAGGCCGATCCGCGTAGCGAACGCGGGACTGCTGTTTGCCTGGCCGCATCCCGTCAACAGCATTGAGCTGGTGCCGGCCGCCGAACGCATTCTCGAACGAGACGTGGCGGTGCTGCGCCGCGACCAGCAGCTGGAGCAGATCAACAACTGGGAGCGCGACGGCGATGCCGGCGCCGGTGCAGGCTATCTTTTAACCGGCGACGAAGGCGTGGTGCAGCTGGACGTCCGCGTATTTTGGCGGGTCAGCGACCCTGTCCGTTTCGCGCTACAGCGTGCGCATATCGCGCCGCTGATCGATCGCCTGACCGAACGCGCCGCCGCGGTCGTCTGCATGGAGCGCGGCCTGGACGCGATTCTGGTTGCCAGACCGGAGAGCCGGCAGAACGACCGTCACTCGGCAGAGGAGCGCATCCGTCTGCGCAGCGACTTCAGGCATAACATGGCGCAAAGCCTGGCGCAGATGGCCGCCAGCGGCAACGATCCGGGCATCGTCATTGAGCGCGTCGATATCGTTTCATCCCTGCCGGCTAACGCGGTGGCGGCCTTCAACGCCGTGCTGACCGCCAGCCAGCAGGCCGATAAAGAGATAGCCAGCGCGCGAACCGCAGCCACGCTGCTGAGCCAGCAGGCGCAGCAGCAGGCGGATCGCACCATCCAGCAGGCAGAAGCCGGCCGCCAGGAGACCCTGGCGAAGGCCAGCGTTGATACCCGAACCATCCTGCAGCTGGCGCAAACCCGGCGCGACGGCAGCGATGGCGGACTGCTGCTGCGCCTGTGGCGCGACGCGGTCAGCCGCATTCTGTCGCAGGCCGGACAGGTTATTACCGTCGCCCCCGGAGACGACAGCCGCCTGATCCTCCAGGGCCTTCCACCCCAGCCGGCCACGCCGCCGGCCAGCGAGAAATCACCATGAGCCAGTCGTGCAGCCACGGACATATTCACTTCAGCAATCATCTCCAGACCCCGGCGGAGCAGCGGCGGATGGCGCGTCGGCTGACGCTGGCGATGATAACTATCGGACTGCTGTTGCTCAGCCTGCTCTGGCGCGCCGTGGCGCCGGATCAGCCGGCGATCGGCGATATTCTGGCCGGCGTGGCCTGGCTGCTGGTTGCCGTGCCGGTATTTCGCGCCGGCTGGCACAGCCTGCTGCATCCGGATCTCCACGGGGTGACCGACCTGCTTATCGTACTGGCGATGCTGGGCGCGTGGGCGCTGGGCGATCTGATGACCGCCGCGCTGCTGCCGGTGATCATGATTTTCGGCCATATTCTGGAAGAGCGCAGCGTCATGGGAACCCGCCAGGCCATCGCCGGGCTGAGCAAACTGGCGCATAGCCGGGCGAGACGCCTGCGCCAGGACGGATCGCTGGAAAATATCGGCAGCCAGCAGCTGCGCCCCGGCGACGTGGTTGAGGTTCGCCCTGGCGATCAAATTCCCGCCGATGGGCAGATCCTCTCCGGTAACGCCAGCCTCGATGTGGCGTCCATTACCGGTGAATCGGTGCCGGCGGAGGTCTGCCCCGGAATGTCGGTTTTCGGCGGCACGCTAAATCTCAACGGCCTGCTGCGCGTCGAGATTACCCATACGGGCGAGCACTCCACCCTCGGGAAAGTGCTGGCGCTGATGCAGGACGCCGAGCAGGCAAAACCGCCCATCACCCGAATGCTGGAACGCTACGCCGGACACTATCTGATCCTCGTGCTGCTGATCGCCGCAACGACCTGGTTTTTGACCTACGACAGCCAGGCGATGCTGGCGGTGCTGGTCGCGGCCTGCCCCTGCGCCCTGGTGCTCTCCGCCCCGGCCACCTCGATGGCGGGGATCGCGGTGGCTGCCCGGCACGGCATCCTGATCCGCAACGCGGCCTTCCTTGAGGAGCTGTCGGACGTTGATGCGGTCATTATTGATAAAACCGGCACCCTGACCCAGGGGCGGCTGCGGCTGGTTGACGTTATCCCGGCAACCGCGCGCCCTCGCGAGTCTCTGCTGCGGCTGGCCTCGGCGCTGGGCGCGGCGAGTAATCATCCGGTGAGCCGGGCGATGGTTGGCACCCTTCCTGCACCTGCACCTGCAGATGATGAAGAGATGACGCTGCGCGACGTGGAGGAGATTCAGGGGCTGGGTGTCGTCGCCACCACCGCTGCCGGCCGGGCTTTGCTGGGGCGAAAAGAGCTCTTTGACCGCTATCGGATCGCGGTCGCATCGCTCCCCGACCACGACGGCCCGACGGTCGGTCTCGCGGAAGGCGGCGTTTTTCTCGGCTGGCTGCTGCTCGATGATACGATCCGCCCCGAGGCGCCGGAGGCCATCGGGATGCTGCAAAACCTCGGCATTGGCCGCTTCCTGCTGCTGACCGGCGATCGTCTGGCCGTCGCGCAGCGCGTGGCGCAACGGACGGGAATCAACGAGCTGGCGGCCGAAATGCTGCCGGCCGAAAAGCTGCAGCAGGTGCAGCGGGCCGTCAGTGAGGGATGGCGCCCAATGGTGGTTGGCGACGGGATCAACGATGCGCTGGCGCTCAAGGCCGGCGCCGTCGGTATTGCTATGGGCAGCAACGGCGCCGATATCGCGCTGGCGTCCGCCGACGTGGTGCTGACCGGCAGCGACTTACGCCGTCTGCCGCTGGCGGTAAGGCTCAGTCGCCGATGCCGCGCCACCCTGCGGGTCAACGTCTTTATCGGCCTTGGCTGGACGATTTTAATCGTAATTGCCGCGGCGATGGGGCTGCTCGGCGCGGCGGGAGCCCTGGTAGCGGCAATATTGCACAATCTCAGCACCCTGCTGGTGCTGCTGAATACCGGGAGGCTGCTGCAGTTCGATGGCCGACGCGGGAAAGATGAGCGCGCGGGTAGCGAACCGCGAGGGTAATAACAGGCGCCCGCCGTCCGAACCCGTTTGAGACCGGGCGCGGGCAGGCGGGAAATCGCGTACGAAGGCCAGTTTCCCCCGTGAAACGACAGCGCTGCAAACGACAAAAAGCCCGCTTAGTTTCCTAAGCAGGCTTCTTAAATTT
>NZ_BJNO01000032.1 GCF_006539725.1 Klebsiella terrigena
GGCATCAAGGCAGCATGTTCTGCAAAGCGTCCGGTGAACGGAACACCTCACAGCCGACCGACGTGAACCCGGCAAACCGCGCGTGACGCTATATTCTGCGCGCCTGCCAGAATTTTTTATTCCAGTACACGTTATTCAGCGACGAGCGCGTAACGCCGTTGCTGGTCGAAGCATGGATAAACTGGTTATCGGTATCGTAGATCCCTACGTGCAAACCGCTCTCGCCGGAGCCGGTCTTGAAGAACACCAGATCCCCGGGCAGCAGTTCGCTTTTATCAATGCGGGTGCCGATCTCTGCCTGCTCGCGGGTTTCACGCGGCAGCTGCATGGAAAACTTATCGCGGAAGGTTCTCACCACAAAGCCGGAACAGTCCACCCCGCGCGGCGTCATCCCACCGTAGCGATACGGCGCACCCCGCCAGTTCCGCAGCTGATCGTTAAGATTAGCGATGACGGTAATAGAATCCGCAAGCCGGGGATTGGGCGGCGGCGCCCGGTGGCTGCTGCAGCCTGCCAGAAATAGTGCCGTCAAAAGAATGAACCACAAACGCATCTCAGACGATTCCTCTGTTCCTTATCTTATTGTCAGGATAATTTAGCTGGTTTATCAATGAACTGGCAAGCTTGCTTCGCGCTACTGTGACGCGATGAGCATAAAATGACCGCCAAACGCCACCCGCTGGAAAGAAATCGCATAGGCGGCGGTTAAATTCTCTTCGGTCAATACCTCTGAGGTATAACCACAGGCTATCGTTTTTCCCCGGCAGATAAGCCACGCCCGCTGCGCATGCCGTAGCGTGTGGTTGAGATCGTGACTGCTCATGACCACCGCGATCCCCGTCGCGCACAGTTCGCTGAGAACGCCGTCGAGCGCCGCCTGCTGCGCCACGTCGAGGCTGTTCATCGGCTCATCGAGCAGCAGCAGCTGTCCCGCGGGGTTGGCCAGCGGGTCGATTTGCAGAATGACCGCCGCCAGCCGCACGCGCTGCCACTCGCCGCCCGAAATCTGATTGACCTGGCGCCCAAGCTTATCGCTCAGCCCCAGCCTCTCGGCTACCGCGCCGAGCAGATCGCTCCGCGCGTTATTTTGCAGATGCAGCGACAGGTAGTGCCAGACCGGCATCGCGAAGGGCGGCGCCTGATGCTGGTTGAGGTAAGCGCGATGTCGCGCCAGCTCGGAGGCCGGCCACATCTTTAGCGGTCGTTCGTTGAAGATGATGCGCCCGGGTCCCGTCGTCAGGCCGGCCATGCGCATGAGCAGCGTGCTCTTCCCGGCCCCGTTTGGCCCGACGATATGGATCATTTCTCCCGGTCGAACCTCGGCGCTAAACGCTGCCAGCCGCCCCGGCTCTTCTACGTCCTGTAGCTGCATCAAAAACGGCATTATTTCGCTAAAGCTCCTTTAATCGCCGCCAGCAGCAGCGGATCGTTCGGCGTCATATCGGGCGAGAAGCGCTGGATTGTCTGGCCATCGGCGCTCAGCAGGAACTTTTCGAAATTCCATAAAATATCGCCATCGTTCTGCGGCGCGCGGCCTTTGCTTGCCATTCGCTCGTAAAAGCCGCTGCCTTCCGGCGCTACGGCCTGCGGGGCGGCCTCAACCAGCTTCTGGTAGAGCGGATGACGATGTTCGCCGTTAACGTCAACTTTACTGAACAGCGGGAAGGTCACGCCATAGGTGGTGCTACAGAAGGTTTTGATCTCCTCCTCGCTGCCCGGCTCCTGTCCAAGGAACTGGTTACAGGGGAAACCCAGCACCGTGAAGCCGTCGCTCTCAAGCTCCTGCTGCAGCGCTTCCAGCTGTTCATACTGCGGCGTCAGGCCGCATTTTGAGGCCACGTTAACGATTAACAGCGCTTTGCCCGCATAGGTGTTAAGCGTCGTTTTCTCGCCATCGATAGTGGTAACTTCGGTATCAAGAATAGTGTGTTGCATAGCCTTCCCTCTGTGAATAAAAGCGATTTCTGGTTCAGGTGATCCCTATCTACTGTAGCGGATTGAGGCGCGGTCATTGTACTTTGAATCATCTGACCGGCATACCGTACCGTGCTCATACGGCAACATGAATTCCTCTCAATAGGGACGTCGCGCAATTCAGTGTACAGTGTTAAATGGATGTAATAGCATTTCGTTAATGATTAATTTAAGAGAGTTTTATAGATGAAGAAGCTGTTGAGTTCGGTGCTGATTGCCTCATCGGTGGTGCTGTTATCGGCCTGCTCCCCTGACGATAATAATAAGGTCAAGGTGGCGATCAATACCGGTCCGGATGAGGCTATCTGGAAAGTCGTTGAGCAGGTTGCCAAGGACAAATATAACCTCGACGTCGAGGTGATCTCCTTTAATGATTACGTCCTGCCTAACGAAGCGTTAAATAATAAAGACGTCGACGCTAACGCCTTCCAGACGCTGCCCTATCTCGAAGCGCAGTCGAAAGAGCGTGGCTACAAATTTGCCATCGTCGGCAAAACCTTTGTTTTCCCTATCGCCGCCTACTCTCGCAAGATAAAAAATATCAGCGAGCTGCCGGATGGAGCGACGGTGTCTATTTCCAACGAGACCACGACGCTGGGGCGCAGCCTGCTGCTGCTGCAGGCGCAGGGCCTGATCAAGCTGAAAGATGGCGTCGGCTACCTGCCAACGGCGCTGGACATTATCGACAATCCTAAGCATTTGAAAATTGTCGAAGTGGACAGCCCGCAGCTGCCGCGTACCCTGGACGATCCTGACGTTAGCCTGTCGATTATTAACACCAACTTCTCGGCGCAGGTTGGCCTGTCCGCCGCGCGGGATGGCCTGTTTATGGAAGGCCAGGACTCGCCGTACGTAAACGCTATCGTGTCTCGCGAAGATAATAAAGACAGCAAAAAAGTTCAGGAGCTGAAAGAGGCGTTCCAGACCAAAGAAGTCGCCGACAAAGCGCTGGAAGTTTATAAAGGTGATGCCATCAAAGGGTGGTAATAGCACTTAATCTGCTGCGCATCGGCAGACGATAGACGCCCTGCCGATGCGCCTGGATTCGGCGCTTATTGCGCGTGCACGGACTTCAGCAGCAGCCAGATAAACACCGGCGCGCCCAGCGTCGCGGTCACCACGCCGATCGGTAGTTCCGCCGCCGACAGCGCCAGGCGGGCGACGATATCGGCGCCTAACAGCGCACTGGCCCCGGCAAGCATGCAGGCCGGCAGCAGAACGCGATGATCGCTTAAGCCGCATAGCCGCAGGATATGCGGGATCACCAGGCCAATAAAACCGATGGCTCCGGCCAGCGCCACGCTCACCCCCACCAGCCAACCGGTGGCGACCACCAGCAGCTTACGCCACAGCCACAGCGGTAAGCCCAGCTGGCGCGCCGATACCTCTCCCAAAGCCAGCATATTCAGCGGCTGCGACTGTAGCCCCACCCAGGCCAGCACCGGCAGAAGCGCCAGCATCAGCCACAGCTGCTGCCAGTCTACGCCGCCAAAGCCGCCCATCATCCAGTACATCAGCTGACGTAAATCGAACGAGGTGGAAAAATAGACGGCCCAGGTCATCAGCGCGCTGCAGATAATGCCCAGCGCTACGCCTGCCAACAGCAGACGGCTGGTTGACAGATGCCGACGGGCAAAGCGCAGCAGTATAAAGGTGATAACCAGCGCGCCGGCAATGGCGCACAGCCCCAGCACCCAGCCAGGAAGGAATCCTTTACCCAGCAGCACGGCGGCGATGAGCCCGACCCCCGCGCCGTTAGAGACCCCCAGCAGCCCCGGCTCCGCCAGCGGGTTTTCGAACAACGCCTGCATGATCGCTCCGGAGAGCGCTAAAGCGGCGCCCACCAGCAGCACCGCCAGGGTGCGCGGCAGGCGAATTTGCCAGATGAAGAGCTGCCCCCTGGCGCTGAACCACTCTTGCGGCGGGATCCAGAGATCGCCCGCGCAGAGGCTGGCGGCCATCATCGCCAGCAGCAGCAGCAGTAAAGCAACGAGCCAGCGCCGGCTGCGGCGCTGTTGAATTTGAGCAAAGGTCTGCATAAATACCGGGATGCAAGAAAGAGATGTATTTGATTTTACGGTGGGTATTGCGGGGAGAAAAGCAAAACATCGGCGCATGGCGCATATCGGCGGACGCGAGCGGGCAGAATCGCACTGCCCGCTCGCGCAGCTGCTACACCAGGACCTGGAACAGAACGGCGAAGAGAACAATATTAGCCAGAACGATGGCCCAGCCGTTGTAGAGCATATATTTCAAATGCGTGGACTGCGCCAGCCCCATCTGTCCAAACATATCCGACGACGGGAAGGGGCCGAACCAGTCAACCTGCGATGATGCCAGCAGCACGGCGGTTGTCCCCTGCGGCGGGACGCCTGCCGCCATCAGCATCGGGCCGAAGATTTTATGGGTAAAAGTCATCTGCGCTACCGCCGCGCCGGGGACATGACCAATAATATTGAAAGCAAAAATACTAAAGCACAGCCAGGCGGGAGAGATCCCCTCGAGCAGCGGCTGGGTGTAGTCCAGCAGCCCCTGGTAAGCGTGCAGCCCGTCCATCAGTTCAAGAATCGGGTTGTAGAGCCAGTACAGCAGGAACATCCACACCAGCCGACCGCAGCCGTGATACAGCGCCTGCAGGATCTGCGTTGGCCGCAGCCCCCCGACCAGGCCGGTAATCAGCGCCACCAGCAGCATCACGATAATAGCGAAGCTAAAGCCGGCCTTAATGACCACGCCCACCACCGCCATCACGATAATCGTTGCCGCAAAGGCCAGCGCGCTCAGCTTTCTGCGGCGGGCAAGAGTCGGGTTATCCTCATCCTGCGGCTGCTCAGCAAGGTTAACCTCATAGCGCAGCTTACCCTCGGTCATCTTCTGAATACGCCCCGCCATGACCCAGCCGGCCAGCAGCGTGACGGCGCTCATCGGCAGACCGACATAGAGTAAATAGTCCGGATAGCTCAGGCCTCCGAGCTTAAGAATAGTCACCGTACTCGGGGTAAAGGGGCCGGTAAACAGCCCGATGGAACCGGCGGTCATCATCAGCGCGGCCACCGTGGGCGGCGTCAGGCGCACCGCTGCGGCGATGGGAATAATCACCGCGACGATAATGGCGTTACCGCCGGCCATGGTGCCCAGGGCGCCGCAAATCAGAATCGAGGAGGCGACAATACCAAATTTCACCCGCGTCTGGCTGGACAGCCCGATGCGATGAACCACGAATTTCACCAGCTCTACCGCCGCGCCGGTGCGGGTAGCCACTTCCCCCACCCCGGCGCCGAGCATAATGATGAGCCCGACGGTGGCAATAAAAGAGCCTGTCGATTTCGCCAGCATCGTGCCCATTTCCGGCAACCCGGTAGAGGTCATGATCATCGCAATAATAATTGATGAAATAACCGCCAGCACGATATCCACGCCAATAAGCGACAGCACGGCTAATGCTACCAGCGGGGTAAAGCTGAGAAGTCCCAGCTCTGCGCTGGGGCGGCCATGACACCAAAAGGCGATCAGTAAAAATAGCCCTGACAGCAGACCAATAACGATATTTTTTCTGGTAATAGTTCTTCGGGTAACAGGATTACCGGAGAGCGTTGAGTCACTCATACAACTCCTTGATGCCAATAAAACCAACCGCTATTTCAGGTCAGCGCATTTGGGCCAGCTCAGAAAATATCCCCCTCGTTATAATTGTTGGCGCCAAGGCCTGAGGGTTTGCGTAGGGACAACAGGTATTGTTCTGAGAATCGGATTATCCGCCTGCCGGCGGGGCAAAAAGCGCAATAAGTAAACAGAACGCTGATTGTGAATTGAATTTATGTTAATTTATTGTTATTAGAAAATGAATTTTTATCTGGCCCCTATAACCCTGAGTTAACCCCTGATGAAACTGCGTCACCTGGAAATCTTCCACGCCGTGATGACCTGCGGCACCCTTTCACGAGCAGCGGAGTCGCTGAATATCTCTCAACCGGCGGCCAGTAAGGCGCTCAAAAACGCCGAAATGAAGCTGGGTTTTAAACTCTTTCAGCGCGTTCGCGGCAAGCTGCTGCCGAGCAGCGAAGCGCTGACGCTGTTCGAGAAGGCGCAGAATATCTACCAGGATCTGGATAATCTGCGCCTGCTTGCCGACAACCTGGCGCGCGACCCGCGGGCGAAAATTAGTCTCGGCTGTTTACCCAGCCTCGGGCTGAGCCTGGTGCCGGAAATGGTGACCGACTTCTATCAGCAAAACGCGAATCTGGTGATGACCCTGACCACGGAACATACTGAGACATTGGTCAAGAAACTGGATCTGCGCGAGATCGATCTGGCGCTGACGCTCCAGCCGGTTCAGCAGGGCGAAATCATCACCACCACCATTGCCGAAGTGCCGCTGGTCTACATCGACCGTGACTACCGCCAGGGCGTGGTGGTGATTGATGAGATAGACCAGCAGCGCTGGATCTCTCCCGGCCCCCACTCGCTGTCGGCCGCCATTGCTACCCGTCGCGACTTCTCGACGACTCGCCTCAACGTTCAGACCTATTACATGGCAACTGAATTTGTTAAACGCGGCATGGGCTGCAGCATTACCGATATTTTTTCCGCGCGTCATAACCTGACCCCGACGATGATCCACCCTATTTCGCCGCCGATGACGATCCCTCTCTGCTTGCTGCGTCGGGCGGATGTTTCCCTGAGTCCGATTGCGCATAAATTTGTCGATTTTATCTGCCGGCAGCTGCGTAAACAGCTGCAGGAAATTAACCTGGGGTTATACCCTGAAAATAAAAAGTCAATTGCGCCGCAGGGGTAAATGCTTTGACATAACGCCATTGCATTTATCAGCGGTGGATATCTCAGGTTATGAAAAAGCGCATTGTTATTATCGGTGGCGGCGTTATCGGGCTGGCGACGGCCTACGTATTCATTAAGCGCGGCCACGAGGTCCAGCTGCTGGAGCGCAATGCGACCCCTGGCCTAGCGACGAGCTTTGCTAACGGCGGCCAGCTTAGCTACCGCTACGTCGCGCCGCTGGCCGACCGCGGCGTGCCGCTACAGGGAATAAAGTGGATGGGCAGGAGCGACTCGCCGCTCAATATGCGCCTGCGGATGTCTCCAGACCAGTGGCGCTGGCTGCTGCAGTTCCTGCGCGCTTGCAACAGCCGGACCAATAAGGTTAACGGCGATCATATTCTTCGCCTGTCGCTGCTCAGCCGTCAGGTTATGCAGGCGTGGTTGAATGAGGATAATCTGAGCGACTTTCACTGGCGACGCTGCGGGAAATTAGTCGTCCATCGCCGGGAGTACGATCTGAATAAAGCGGAAACAGGGATCAATCCGCAATATCAGCGCTCCCTGAGCGGAGCCGAATGTATTGAACTTGAACCCGCGCTCAAGCATATCCGCGCCTCGCTCTGCGGCGGTATTTATTCGCCCGGCGACGAAACCGCTGACTGCCATCAGTTTTGCCTGGCGCTGCTGGAGAAACTCAACGCCAGCGCCGGCTTTACCCTCACTGGCGACTGTGACGTTCGCCATCTAAATAAAAAAGGCGGTCGTATTCACTCGGCGGAAACCAGCCGGGGAACGATTGTCGGCGATGATTTTGTGGTTGCCGCCGGCAATGGCAGCAGCCCGTTACTGGCTGGCACCGGAATTCACGTGCCGCTTTGCGGCCTGAAAGGCTACAGCCTGACGCTGCCCTATCCGGCCCAGGCCGGGATCGCGCCGGATATCAGCGTCACCGACTATGGGCACAAAATTGTCTATGCCCGCCTCGGAGAGCAGCTGCGTATCGCCGCGATGGTTGATATCGGCTACGACGGCGACGGACTGCGTCCTGAGCGTATTGCGGCGTTGAAAAAAATTGTTGCCGGCAGCTTCCCCGAGCTCCAGGGCATTGAGGATGCGCAGGCCTGGAGCGGTATGCGCCCTTCTACGCCAGCCGGCCCTCCGCTGCTGGGACGCGCCGGCTACCAAAACCTGTGGATGAACCTCGGCCAGGGCAGCCTGGGTTTCACCCTCGCCGCCGGCAGCGCGGCGGTGCTCGGTGCCCTGCTCGATAGCGAAAACCCCGCCATCGCTTTAGATGGCCTGACATGGAAAAAATCAGCATGAACATTATCCGTAACAATCCGCAGCCGCGTCTTTCCGCCAGCGTCGAATATGGCAACCTGATCTTTTTATCGGGGCAAACGCCGAAAAGCAGCGAGGAGGATATTATGCAGCAGACGCGGGAAGTCTTAGAGAAAATCGACGCCCTGCTGGCGGCAGCCGGTAGCGACAACGGCCACATTCTTTCCGCGCAGGTGTGGCTGAAAAATATGGCCCGCGATTTTGCCGGTTTTAACGAAGCCTGGGTTGCCTGGCTGCCGGAAGGCCACAGCCCGGCGCGCGCGGCCGTCCAGGCAGAGATGGCGCGCCCGGATATTCTCGTCGAAGTGATGGTCAATGCCGTAAAAGCCTGATCCTGAAAATGAAAAGAAAAAAGGCCGCATCAGCGGCCTTTTTAGTTAGTTCAGATTATTTGTCTCTGGGCGAAGCGTTTTCGACGCGGCTTTTAAGTTTCTGGCCGGGTCTGAAGGTCACCACGCGCCGGGCTGTAATCGGAATATCTTCTCCCGTTTTCGGGTTACGACCCGGGCGCTGGTTTTTATCACGCAAATCGAAGTTGCCGAACCCGGAGAGTTTTACCTGTTCTCCGTTTTCCAAAGCACGACGAACCTCTTCGAAAAACAACTCTACCAGTTCTTTGGCATCCCGCTTGCTAAGCCCAAGCTTATCAAACAGATATTCTGACATTTCAGCTTTTGTAAGCGCCATAGGTTCAATCCCTCAATGAGGCCTGGAATCGCTCTTTTAATGCCTCTACACATTTGGCGACGGTAGCGGCAATCTCCTCTTCTTCGAGTGTACGGCTGGTATCCTGAAGGATTAGGCTGATTGCAAGGCTCTTACTGCCTTCTGCAACGCCTTTACCGCGGTACACGTCAAATAAGTTTACGCCAACTACCTGATTTACGCCAACTTTCTTACACTCGGTCAAAACATCAGCTGCGGGTACGTTTTCAGCGACGACGACCGCGATGTCGCGACGGTTAGCCGGGAAACGAGAAATCTCGCGCGCCTGAGGAACCACGCGGTCTGCAAGCTTGTTCCACTCCAGCTCAAACGCCAAAGTGCGACCGTTCAGATCCAGTTTACGTTCCAGCTCAGGATGAACAACCCCAATGAAACCAATGCGTTCACCTTTCAGATAAATCGCTGCCGACTGTCCCGGATGCAGCGCGGCGTTCGCTTCTGCGCGGAATTCGATGGCGGATAATTTACCGGTCAGGTCGAGAACGGACTCCAGATCGCCTTTTAAATCATAGAAATCGACGGACTCTTTTGCCAGGTTCCAGTGCTCATCAACGCGATTGCCGCAAATTACGCCGGCCAGCATCACGTCCTGACGGATCCCCAGCGGAGCCTCGGTATCAGGAACAAAGCGTAAACCGCTCTCAAAGATGCGCACGCGGCTCTGCTGACGATTCTGGTTATACACCACGGTGCCCAGCAGGCCGGTCAGCAGCGACAGGCGCATCGCCGACATTTCGCTGGAGATTGGGCTTGGCAGGATCAGCGCCTCTTCACCCGGGTGAATCAGCTGCTGTACTTTCGGGTCAACGAAGCTATAGGTAATAACTTCCTGATAGCCTTTGTCGATGAGCAGGGTTTTCACGCGCTTAAGCGACAGGTTCGCCTCACGATGGGTGCCCATAATCAGGCCAGCCTGGACCGGTTCGTCAGGAATGTTGTTATAGCCGTATACGCGGGCAACTTCTTCAACCAGATCTTCTTCGATCGCAATATCAAAACGCCAGCTCGGCGCGACGGCCTGCCACTGGCCTTCGCCCGCGGTCACTTCACAACCCAGGCGGCTAAGAATATCGCTGACCTGAGCATCATCAATGTGATGGCCAATCAGGCGATCCAGCTTGCTACGGCGCAGGATAATGGTTGCCGCCTTCGGCAGGGTCGCGTCGTTGGTCACGTCGATCACCGGGCCGGCTTCGCCGCCGCAGATATCGATCAGCAGGCGGGTTGCACGCTCCAGGGCCTTGTGCTGCAGCGCCGGGTCGACCCCACGCTCATAGCGGTGGGAGGCATCGGTGTGCAGGCCGTGACGGCGCGCGCGACCGGTGATAGACAGCGGGCTGAAGAATGCGCACTCCAGCAGCACGTTCTGCGTTTCGTCGTTCACGCCGGAGTGCTCGCCGCCAAAGATACCGCCCATCGCCAGCGCCTTCTGGTGGTCTGCGATAACCAGAGTGTCAGCGTCGAGCCTGGCTTCGGAACCATCCAGCAGCACCAGCGTTTCGCCCTCTTTCGCCATCCGCACCACGATGCCGCCTTCGATGCGATCGCGGTCAAAGGCGTGCATCGGCTGGCCGAGCTCGAGGAGAACGTAGTTGGTGACATCCACCACCGCGTCGATAGAGCGGATGCCGCAGCGGCGCAGCTTCTCTTTCATCCACAGCGGAGTGGGCGCTTTAACGTTGATGCCTTTAACAACGCGTCCCAGGTAGCGCGGGCACGCGTCCGGCGCCTCAACGGTGATCGGCAGCGTATCGGCAATCGTCGCCGCAACCGGCGTGATTTCCGGCGCGTTCAGCGGCTCTTTATTCAGTACCGCCACGTCGCGAGCGACGCCGATGATACCTAAACAGTCGGCACGGTTCGGCGTCACGCTGATTTCGATGGTGTTGTCGTCAAACTTCAGATATTCACGGATATCGGTACCAATCGGCGCATCTGCCGGAAGTTCGATAATTCCGCTGTGATCGTCGGAAACGCCCAGCTCGGAAAACGAACACAACATCCCTTCGGAAGGCTCGCCGCGTAGTTTTGCCGCTTTAATTTTGAAGTCGCCCGGCAGTACGGCGCCGATAGTAGCAACCGCAACCTTCAGACCCTGGCGGCAGTTCGGCGCGCCGCACACGATATCCAGCAGGCGTTCGCCGCCGACGTTAATTTTGGTCACCCGCAGCTTGTCAGCGTTCGGGTGCTGGCCGCACTCCACGACTTCACCGACGACGACGCCGTTGAAGCTGCCGGCAACCGGCTCAACGCCGTCAACTTCGAGGCCGGCCATCGTAATCTGATTCGCCAGGGCTTCGCTGTCGATCGCCGGATTAACCCATTCGCGTAACCACAGTTCACTGAATTTCATTGTTCTGTCCTGCCCTTATTTAAACTGTTTGAGGAAACGCAGATCGTTTTCGAAGAACGCGCGTAGGTCGGTTACGCCATAGCGCAGCATGGTCAGACGCTCCATGCCCATACCAAAGGCGAAGCCGGAATAGACTTCCGGGTCGATGCCGACATTGCGCAGAACGTTCGGGTGCACCATGCCGCAGCCGAGCACTTCCAGCCACTTGCCGTTTTTACCCATGACGTCAACTTCAGCAGAGGGTTCGGTAAACGGGAAGTAGGACGGACGGAAACGAATTTGCAGATCTTCTTCAAAGAAGTTACGCAGGAAGTCGTGCAGCGTCCCTTTCAGGTTGGTGAAGTTAATATTCTTATCAACAATCAGTCCTTCCATCTGATGGAACATCGGGGTATGGGTCTGATCGTAATCGTTACGATAAACGCGGCCAGGGGCGATAATACGAATCGGCGGCTGCTGATGTTCCATGGTACGGATCTGTACGCCGGAAGTCTGGGTACGCAGCAGGCGAGTGGCATCAAACCAGAAGGTATCGTGGTCAGCGCGCGCCGGGTGGTGGCCCGGGATATTCAGCGCATCGAAGTTATGGTAGTCATCTTCGATCTCCGGACCGGTTGCCACCGTAAAGCCGAGCTCGCCGAAGAAGTTTTCGATGCGGTCAATAGTGCGGGTAACCGGATGCAGGCCGCCGTTTTCGACCCGACGCCCCGGCAGCGAGACATCAATGGTCTCAGCGGCCAGACGCGCATTCAGCGCGGCGCCTTCCAGATCGGCTTTACGCGCGTTGAGCGCCTGCTGGACCTGCTCTTTGGCTTCGTTGATCACCGCGCCTGCAGCCGGGCGCTCTTCTGGCGGCAGCTCACGCAGGGTCGTCATCTGAAGAGTCAGATGCCCTTTCTTTCCCAGGTATTCCACGCGGACGTTGTCCAGCGCGGCAACATCTGATGCCTCATTAATGGCTGCCTTCGCACTGGCAACCAGCTCTGCGAGATGTGACATGGTTTTCCTCATTATGTCGGTGCAGACACCGGTTATGGTCATTATTTTGCTCTGACTATTTCGAGTCGCAGGCAGCGGGTCAAGCCGTTATCCAGCACGAAGATTCCGGCGGGATGACGCGCATTAAGCCACGCACCTGCAGCTTGAAATAGAACGAGCCAGTTCATATACGAAAAAAGCCTCCACGGTGGGAGGCTTTCTGGCGCTGTTTTTCGTTTCTTTTCTCACGCGCTAGCCTCCTGAGTTCAGGTGCTAAAGTAAAAAAAGAAGCGGAAAATAGCAGCATTCATGCTTGCATTACCTTGTCTGGCACGAAACGTAAGACCTGTATTGAAAAGCTTACAGCAATAAAAGTCAATGTATTGATAGAGTTGAAACAAAAAGAGGGAGACAAGCTCCCTCTTTCAACTGGCTTATGCCAGAGCTGCTTTCGCTTTTTCGACCAGAGCGGTGAACGCTAATTTGTCGAATACTGCGATGTCAGCCAGGATCTTACGGTCGATTTCAACAGAGGCTTTTTTCAGGCCGTTGATGAATTTGCTGTAAGAAATACCGTTCTGACGTGCTGCTGCGTTGATACGCGCAATCCACAGTTGACGGAACTGACGCTTTTTCTGACGACGGTCACGATAAGCGTACTGACCTGCTTTGATAACAGCCTGGAAGGCAACGCGGTATACGCGAGAACGCGCACCGTAGTAGCCTTTAGCTTGTTTCAAAATTTTCTTGTGACGTGCACGGGCAACTACACCACGTTTTACGCGAGCCATATGTGCTCTCCTGTATCTATTCTAATTAAAAAGTTAAAAGGGTTAACGACTTATGCGTACGGCAGGCACGCGATTACCAGGCCCAGATCGCCTTTGGAAACCATGGCTTTCGGACGCAGGTGACGTTTACGCTTGGTAGCTTTTTTGGTCAGAATGTGACGCAGGTTAGCGTGCTTGTGCTTAAAACCACCTTTACCGGTTTTTTTGAAGCGCTTAGCAGCACCGCGTACGGTCTTAATTTTTGGCATTTTAATAACTTCCACTTCGCATTGTTAATAAACGAAACGTAGGCGAACAGTCCCTGCGAAGCCCAGAGGCTCCACAGGAATTGCTACTTGAAGGCCTTACTGTTTCTTCTTCGGAGCGAGCACCATGATCATCTGGCGGCCTTCGATCTTCGATGGGAAGGATTCGACCACTGCCAGTTCACTCAGATCGTCACGGACGCGGTTAAGCACTTCCATACCGATCTGCTGGTGAGCCATCTCACGACCGCGGAAACGCAGCGTGATCTTAGCTTTATCACCCTCTTCCAGAAAGCGAACCAGGCTGCGGAGTTTTACCTGGTAGTCGCCATCATCGGTACCAGGTCGGAATTTAATTTCCTTAACCTGGATAACTTTTTGTTTTTTCTTCTGTTCCTTAGAAGACTTACTCTTTTCATAGAGGAATTTGCCGTAATCCATGATACGACAAACCGGCGGCTCGGCGTTAGGGCTGATTTCGACTAAGTCTACTCCGGCTTCTTCAGCTTTTTCCAGAGCTTCTCTCAGACTCACAATACCAAGCTGCTCGCCTTCCAGACCTGTTAAGCGAACTTCTTGCGCGCGAATTTCGCCATTAATACGATTCGGACGCGCCGTTTGAACTCGTTTTCCGCCTTTAATACCTTATTCCTCCAGTTGTTGAAGACTGCGGCTGCGAATCTCTTGTTGCAGCTTTTCGATCACTTCATTTACGTCCATGCTGCCGAGGTCTTTCCCGCGACGGGTACGCACGGCTACTTTACCGGCTTCGACTTCTTTGTCGCCACAGACCAACATGTACGGGACACGACGTAAAGTGTGCTCGCGGATTTTAAAGCCAATCTTCTCATTTCTCAAGTCCGCTTTTACACGAATTCCCGCATTTTGTAGTTTACGCGTCAATTCGTTAACGTAATCGGCCTGAGAATCAGTAATATTCATGACCACGACCTGCACTGGCGCAAGCCAGGTTGGGAAGAAGCCGGCGAACTCTTCGGTCAGGATGCCAATAAAGCGCTCCAGAGAACCAAGGATAGCACGGTGAATCATTACCGGTACCTGTCGCTCGTTGCTTTCGCCTACATAAGAGGCGCTTAAACGCTGCGGCAGAGAGAAGTCCAGCTGTACCGTTCCGCACTGCCATGCACGATCGAGGCAGTCATACAAAGTAAATTCAATTTTTGGACCGTAGAACGCGCCTTCACCCAGCTGATACTCAAATGGGATATTGTTTTCTTCCAGCGCGACTGCCAGATCCGCCTCAGCACGATCCCAGGCCTCGTCGCTTCCGATACGTTTTTCCGGACGAGTTGAGAGCTTGACGACGATTTTTTCGAAGCCAAAGGTGCTGTACATATCGTAGACCATACGAATACAGGCGTTAACTTCATCACGCACCTGCTCTTCAGTACAGAAAATATGCGCGTCATCCTGAGTAAAACCACGAACGCGCATCAGGCCATGCAGCGCGCCTGACGGCTCGTTACGATGGCAGCTACCGAACTCCGCCATACGCAGCGGCAGATCGCGGTAGGATTTCAGGCCCTGATTAAAGATCTGCACGTGACCCGGGCAGTTCATCGGCTTGATGCAGTACTCACGGTTCTCAGAAGAGGTGGTGAACATCGCATCTTTGTAGTTGTCCCAGTGGCCGGTTTTTTCCCACAGCACACGGTCCATCATAAACGGGCCTTTGACTTCCTGATACTGGTACTCTTTCAGCTTAGAGCGGACGAAAGTTTCCAGTTCACGGAAGATAGTCCAGCCATCGTTGTGCCAGAATACCATACCCGGCGCTTCTTCCTGCATATGATACAGGTCAAGCTGCTTACCGATCTTACGGTGGTCACGCTTAGATGCTTCTTCCAGGCGCAGCAGATGGGCGTTGAGCGCCTTTTTATCCGCCCACGCGGTGCCATAAATACGTTGCAGCATCTTATTGTTGCTATCGCCACGCCAGTAGGCGCCAGCGGTTTTCATCAGTTTGAAATGATGACAGAAACGCATGTTCGGCACGTGCGGCCCACGGCACATGTCGACGTACTCTTCATGATGATACAAGCCGGGCTTGTCATCATGAGCAATATTCTCATCAAGGATCGACACTTTATAGGTCTCGCCGCGCTGCACGAAGGTTTCACGCGCTTCATGCCAGCTGACTTTTTTCTTGATGACGTCGTAGTTTTTCTCGGCAAGCTCGTGCATACGTTTTTCGAGCGCGTCGAGGTCTTCCTGGGTCAGCGTACGATCGATATCAACGTCATAATAGAAGCCGTTATCGATAACCGGGCCGATAGCCATTTTGGTGTTCGGCCACAGCTGCTTAATCGCATGACCTAACAGATGCGCGCAGGAGTGACGAATAATCTCCAGGCCGTCTTCATCTTTAGCGGTGATGATAGAGAGCGTTGCATCGTTTTCGATGGGATCGCAGGCATCAACCAGCTCGCCGTTCACACGGCCAGCGATGGTGGCTTTCGCCAGGCCAGGGCCGATGTCGAGGGCAACGTCAAGCGGGCTAACCGCGTGGTCAAAATGGCGTTGGCTGCCATCAGGAAGCGTAATTACAGGCATTTCATGTCCTTATTTGCAGTGGTGCCCCACACGAAAGAGCACATACAAAACAATATAATCATAATTATCAACAAGTTCAGACCGAGCTCCCGCTTCACTCTGCGAAAATATGAGCACGAGGGTAACCCCACCGTTCTCACCTGCAGCCGCCTGCTGATAACACCGGGCTTTAGTTTACACATCATTAGTGCGTGATAAAAGTCACAACCCACTAAATGGCTGCTATTAATGATAAAACAAGGAGGAAGGGGCGAAAGATCGCCAGGAACGACGGATTGAGATAAAAAGGACAAAAATAGGCACCCGCGCCGTATTGCTTACGAGCGGTAGTGGGTAGCGGGCAAAATCAAAACGCGGAGCCAAACATATGCCTGTCAAACCGGTACATCTTTACCCGGCTTTATATTTCTCAAAATATAAGAGACAGCCCGACGGACGAATGAAATATCAGGACCATTCGCCGGCAACGAGTTTATGAACATTAAAAGCATCGCCCATTGTCTGACCCGTGGACTGCGATCCCGGGGCAATATTAGAGCCGGCTTCAACGTCGGTCGCTTTAGCAATGCCGACCTGGGTATGGTCCTTGCTGCCCGGCTGTGGGACTGGATTAGCGGCTAAGGCGCCGAACGAGAGCGCGCACAGCATCACGGCCGCAGTTGCGATTTTGCTATTTTTCATAGTGATGATTCTCTTATTTACGTAAGGATTTCGAGCAAAGATATCCTCTCTGCCTGTGACGGATAGTATAGATCCAGATCACATTTTTGTCCGACTAAATATTTAGCTATTCGTGTCAAAAAAGTTAAATCTTTATCAAGATAATCAATTATGAGGAAATTATGGAGGTTATTTTCTTTTTATAAAAAACAAAACAAAAGACCAAAAATAATAATGTCACTTATTGCTAAATTTAAAACAATCAGGCCGGAATAACCGGCCTGAAAATATTACATCTTATAGCCGAGCGACAGCGTCGTACGACGGTCGGTGTGCTCCGGCGCCGATGACGGCGGCTGGGAGTTCCAGGTCACGTTATAGGCAACACGCAGCGCAAAGTGGGCGTTGATAGCGACGTTGAACGCGCTTTCTGAGTTGAGCGTGGTATCTTCGGAACCGAATACGGAAACGCCCTGGGTGAATTTGGCGTTATCGGTCATCTGCCATGCCCAGGTGCCTGAAGCGTAGCCCAGCGGCTGAGTCTCATTGTCGCCATCGGTATATTCGTCGTAGCGCACGCCAGGACCAAATTCAAAACGCAGGCTATGCACCGGCCCGTTCAGAATCTGACGACCGTAACCGGCGGTCAGCACATCGCGCTGCTGGTAACCGTTATAGCGGTCGGTCAGCCAGCTGGCCTGGCCGAACAGGTAGTTGCTGTCGGTCATGTTATAACGGCTACGGCCGCCGACCGCGTACTTCTCGGAAGAGCGCTGGTCGTTAGACGAGGTGTTGCTGGCGTTGCCCCACAGCGACCATGCTGTCGTATTGCCATACCAGGTGAGCGTTGAATCCGCGGTCATTGAGGAACTTTTCGTATTTCCGGACTGCGCCAGATAGCCGGCGTTAACAGCACCTTCGAAAGGTTTTTTGGCAGTGGAAGGGTCATCCATAACAGTAAAAACGGAATCGTCGGCCATTGCGCACGCAGACGCAAATAGCCCCCCCGCCAGCATAGCCGCTGCGGGTACTGTCTTCAAAAGCTTCATTTAATTTAGAGTCCGTACAACAAAAAGAGAGACCCAGATGGTCCCGGAAACTTTCGCGAGGATCGCTGCTGCTGGTCCAATGAAAGGCGGTAAATTATAAAAAAGCACGATTAACATAGCAATCAATTACTCTTTCATTTTTTGAATAAGACGGCCCTCAGAACTATCTTTATTTTATAATGAAAATAGCCTCTTCCCGACAAATCCCCGCCGCATATGCTTTCCCTTAGCAATAAGAAGTGCCATGCTTAAAAAAAGAACAGCCGACTCGTATCATGGAGGAAATTTGATGACCAAAATTTATACGCTTACTCTGGCTCCTTCGCTCGACAGCGCCACCCAGACCCCGCAGATCTATCCGGAAGGTAAACTACGCTGCAGCGCACCGGTTTTCGAACCCGGGGGCGACGGCATTAACGTCGCCCGCGCAATTACCTTTCTCGGCGGCCACGCCACGGCAATTTTCCCCGCCGGCGGCGCAACCGGGGAACATCTCACCGCCCTGCTTGCCGATGAGCAGGTCCCCGTAGAAACCGTCGAGACCGGCGACTGGACGCGGCAAAATCTGCACGTCCACGTTGATTCCAGCGGCGAACAGTATCGCTTCGTGATGCCCGGCGCGGCGCTAACCCAGCAGGAGTTCCGCCTTCTCGAGGAGAAGGTGCTGGCGATTGAGCCCGGCTCGCTGCTGGTGATCAGCGGCAGCCTGCCGCCGGGGATCGATATTGAAAACCTGACCCAGCTGGTAAAAAAAGCACAGCAGCACCAGCTGCGCTGCATTATCGACAGCTCCGGAGAAGCGCTCGCGGCCGCGCTTGAGGTGGGCAACATTGAGCTCGTCAAACCTAACCAAAAAGAGCTGAGCGCGCTCGTCCAGCGCGATCTGAGCCAGCCGAACGACGTTCGACAGGCGGCACAGGAGCTGATCCGCTCGGGCAAAGCCCGAAGAGTCGTCGTCTCCCTCGGCCCGCAGGGGGCGCTGGGTGTCGATAGCAGCGGCAGCGTGCAGGTTGTCCCTCCGCCGATGAAAAGCCAAAGCACCGTCGGCGCAGGCGACAGCATGGTGGGCGCAATGACTCTGCGCCTCGCCGAAGATGCCGGGCTTGAGGACATGGTGCGCTTTGGCGTCGCGGCGGGCAGCGCCGCTACCGTCAATCAGGGCACCCGCCTCTGCTCGCAGGAGAACACGCATAAAATTTACGCCTATTTGTGCGATCGCTAATCCTTTCCCTCTGCTCAGGCAGAGGGAGTCGCCAAATGACCAGCATGGTCTATGCTGAAAATTCCATGGATAACAACGGGGTGAAAAATGAGCGCCGAAATTCAAACCCATGTCGTGACGATCCGTTTTCACGAAGAGACGCTTACCGAGATTAACGAGCTAAGCAATCACCTTACCCGCGCGGGCTTCACCCTTGTACTGAATGACGACGAGGGAAAACCTCACGAGCTGGGAACCAATACCTTTGGCCTGGTTTCTCCGCAAAGCGCGCAAGAGGTGCAGGACCTGAGCGCGGGATTAGCGGAAACGGCGCTGGGGCGGCCTGCTGAAGTCACGGTAACCACATTTTCTCAGTGGCTGAAAGCTCAATAAGTGCGATTGGCCCGGTGGAAAGCGTCAGTTGTGCGTCAGTTCGAATTTTACGCCGAGGTTATGCGCTAACCTTATGAAATGGTGGAAAACATGGGGAGAGACGGCATGTGGCAGGCTATCAGCAATTTGTTAAGCGAGTGGCATACTGAAGCAGCTGAAATCGAACTGCGAAACGAACTGCCCGGCGGAGAAATCCACGCAGCATGGCACCTGCGCTTCGGTGGGAAGGACTACTTCGTGAAATGTGACGAACGTGAGCTACTGCCTATCTTTACCGCCGAGGCGGATCAGCTCGAGCTGCTGTCGCGGAGTAAAACCGTTCACGTACCGCAGGTATTTGCCGTCGGCAGCGACCGCGACTACAGCTTTATGGTGATGGAGTATTTGCCCCCTCGCCCGCTCGACGCGCATAACGCTTTTCTGCTCGGTCAGCAAATCGCACATCTGCATCAGTGGAGCGATCAGCCGCAGTTTGGGCTCGATTTTGATAATGACCTTTCCACGACTCCCCAGCCCAACGCCTGGCAACGCCGCTGGTCGACATTCTTTGCCGAGCAGCGCATCGGCTGGCAGCTTGAGCTGGCGGCAGAGAAAGGGCTGCATTTCGGCGATATCGATACCATTGTTGAGTACGTGCAGCAGCGCCTCAGCGGCCATCAGCCTCAGGCCTCTTTACTGCACGGCGATCTCTGGTCCGGCAACTGCGCGCTGGGGCCGAACGGACCCTATATCTTCGATCCGGCCTGCTACTGGGGTGACCGGGAGTGCGACCTCGCCATGTTGCCGCTGCATCCTGAGCAGCCGCCGCAAATATACGACGGCTATCAGTCGGTCTCGCCTTTGCCGTCCGGGTTCCTCGATCGCCAGCCCATTTACCAACTCTATACGCTCTTCAACCGGGCGATCTTGTTCGGCGGTCAGCACCTGGTGACGGCGCAAAAGGCGCTCGACGATGTGTTCGCAGAGGAGGCCCCGTAAGGGGCCTTATTGACGGCGGTTAGTTGATCTCAACGCCTTTAAGACGGAACTTAATGGTCATCGTCACGCCGGTGCCCGGTTTGCCAGGCTCGTAGCGCCACTTACGCAGGGCGCTTTTCACTTCACGCTCAAACATATTCGCCGGCTGCGCGGAAAGGATCTCGACGTTGTCCAGGCGGCCGTCCGGCGTGACGTCAAACTTCACGCGCACCACACCTTCAATACGCAGCGCCTGGGCGCGAGTCGGATAAGTTGGCTGATTACGGCTGAGCGCCCGCGGGCCGCTCGGTGCGGTAACCGTTGGCTTCGCGGCGGCCGTAGATGTGGATGGCGGCGTACGCGCTGGCGCAGTGTTGGTATTTTCAAACGGCGATGCCGGACGCGTTTCCGCAGGCTTAACCTCACGCTTCGGCTGCTCGATCTTTTTCTCCGGCTTCGGTTTTGGCTTCGGCTTGGGTTTCGGCTCAGGCTTATGAATGACTACCGGCGCTTCCTTCGGCGGCTCTGGCACGACTTCAGGTTCGGGTTCTGGCTCCGGCTCAACAACCGGTTCAACGACCGGCTGTGCCGCCTGAGGAGGCTCGAGATCCGCAGGTGCCACCATGGTTATCTCGATCGGTTGGGAGGGAGATGGCTGTTCAATAACCTGATGTACCGAGGTATAAAGCAACCCCGCCACAACGGCACCGTGGATAGTCACGGACAGCAGCGTCGGCCACGGGAAGCGGCGAGGTAAATCAATGGTCATTGCGCTCATAGTCGTTTCAGTTGAAAAATGATGCCCCGATTTTAAATGCAAATAGCAATCATATTCAATAAGCCTTATTGGCTTGCATCAAAATTTGCCGTCTTTCCGCTAAAAAAAAGCCCGGCAGCGGGCATTTTAACCCGCTGAGCATCTTTGCATTGCAGTCAAGGCCGGATTCACTTAACGTGATTCGCCCATTTATTGATAAGGAGCCTTGCCGTGCTTTACGTAATCTACGCTGAAGACATCGCCGATTCTCTGGAAAAGCGGTCGTCGGTCCGTCCCGCCCACCTGGCGCGTTTACAACTGCTACATGATGAAGGTCGCCTGCTGACCGCCGGGCCAATGCCTGCCGTAGACAGCAACGAACCTGGCGCTGCGGGGTTCACCGGTTCAACGGTTATTGCCGAGTTTGAATCACTGGAAGCCGCGCAGTCATGGGCGAACGACGACCCTTATATTGCTGCCGGTGTGTACCAGAACGTCGCGGTGAAGCCTTACAAAAAGGTATTTTAGGGCCAGCCGTCGTCAAAAACACAGAGGCACCGCATGCGGTGCCTTTTATTTCAGTACTTAGCGATCTCAGTACTCAGTGAAGACGAACAACAGGGAATGACGCTGTCGTTTCACCAGCTCCTTGCGGATGGCGAGGATGCGCATATTGCGGCGCGATTGGGCCTCCAGCCAGCGTGACTTACGGCGGCTCACCTGTCTTAGCATGCGCCAGCGCCCTACTTCCGTTCTACTACGCTTCATTGCTACTACTCTACAAGTGAAAAACAGCCTGCATTATAGGCCTATGAATCCGGCTGACCAACGCTTTCGCTGCGTTTTTATTTGCCAGATGGATGTTGATGCGTAAACTCATAAAATAGAGTCATTCAAAAGGATTTTTCATCTATGACAACCTTTTACACGGTGGTGAACTGGCTAGTCATCCTCGGTTACTGGTTACTTATCGCCGGTGTAACATTACGCATATTGATGAAACGGCGCGCCGTCCCTTCAGCAATGGCGTGGTTGCTGGTTATTTATATTCTTCCTCTGGTCGGAATTATTGCCTATCTCTCGTTTGGTGAACTCCATCTCGGCAAGCGCCGGGCCGAACGGGCGCGGGCAATGTGGCCCTCCACCGCCAAGTGGCTCAACGATCTCAAGGCCTGCAAGCATATCTTTGCCGACGATAATAGCCCGGTCGCCGAATCGTTGTTTCAACTCTGCGAGCGCCGCCAGGGGATCGCCGGCGTCAAGGGCAATCAGCTGCAGCTGCTCACCGAGTCTGACGACGTGATGCAGGCGCTGATCCGCGATATTCAGCTGGCTCGCCACAATATCGAGATGGTGTTTTATATCTGGCAGCCCGGCGGGATGGCCGATAAGGTTGCAGAGTCGCTAATGGCCGCCGCCAGACGCGGCGTTCACTGCCGCTTAATGCTGGACTCCGCCGGCAGCGTCGCCTTCTTCCGCAGCCCGTGGGCGGCGATGATGCGCAACGCCGGCATCGAGGTGGTCGAAGCGCTGAAGGTTAATCTGATGCGCGTGTTTTTGCGCCGGATGGATCTGCGTCAGCACCGCAAAATGGTCATGATTGATAACTATATTGCCTATACCGGCAGTATGAATATGGTGGACCCGCGCTTCTTTAAACAGGATTCCGGCGTTGGCCAGTGGATCGATCTGATGGCGCGCATGGAGGGCCCGGTTGCCACGGCGATGGGCATCGTTTACTCCTGCGACTGGGAAATCGAAACCGGTAAACGGATCCTGCCGCCGCCGCCGGACCTCAATATTATGCCGTTTGAGGAGGCCAGCGGACATACCATCCATACCATCGCCTCGGGCCCAGGCTTCCCGGAAGATTTGATTCACCAGGCGCTGCTGACCGCCGCCTATTCCGCCAAAGAATATCTGATCATGACCACCCCCTACTTCGTGCCCAGCGACGATTTGCTGCACGCTATCTGCACTGCCGCCCAGCGCGGGGTTGATGTCAGCATCATTTTGCCGCGCAAGAATGACTCGCTGCTCGTCGGCTGGGCCAGCCGGGCCTTCTTTACCGAGCTGCTGGCAGCCGGGGTGAAAATTTATCAGTTTGAAGGCGGGCTGCTGCACACTAAAAGCGTGCTGGTCGACGGCGAGCTGAGCCTGGTAGGGACCGTCAATCTCGATATGCGCAGCCTGTGGCTCAATTTCGAGATTACGCTGGTGATTGATGACGCCGGTTTTGGCAGCGATCTGGCGGCGGTCCAGGATGATTATATCTCCCGCTCGCGCCTGCTCGACGCCCGCCTATGGTTAAAACGTCCGCTCTGGCAGCGGATAGCGGAGCGACTGTTTTACTTCTTCAGTCCGTTGCTGTAAAACGTGCCAATCAGATGTTAAACGGGTAGCTATCATGGATATGGATTTAAACAATCGCCTGACCGAAGATGAAACGCTTGAGCAGGCTTACGATATCTTTCTCGAGCTGGCGGTCGACAACCTCGACCCGGCGGATGTCATTCTGTTTAACCTGCAGTTTGAAGAGCGCGGCGGCGCCGAGCTCTTTGACCCGGCAGAGGACTGGGAAGAGCACGTCGATTTCGATCTCAACCCGGATTTCTTCGCCGAGGTGGTGATTGGTCTTGCCGATACCGACGGTGGCGAAATCAACGATATCTTCGCCCGCGTCCTGCTGTGCCGCGAGAAAGATCACAAGCTGTGCCATATTTTGTGGCGTGAATAAGATTTTATTCCGGCCTCTGCTGGCCTGAAAAATGCCTGCCCGTTTAACGACCGGCAGGCATTTTTATTTACCCGTCCGCCTGCTGCGCAAGCGCACTCCCGCAGGCGTTGCAGTACCGCGCGTTTTTATCATGAGGCCCGTGCTGACAGTTCTGGCAGATCCGCTGGCTGCGGCGATTCTGAAAGGCGGTGGTCATATGGGTCGTAATCAGCCCGGTTGGGATGGCGATAATGGAATAGCCGATTAATATCAGCACCGATGCGAGAATTCTTCCCAGCGGCGTGTGCGGCGTAATATCGCCATAACCTACCGTGGTGATCGTCACGATAGCCCAGTACACCGAAGCATTAAGCGTGGTGAATCCGTACTGCGGCCCCTCAATCAGATACATCAGCGAGCCAAAGATAACCATCACAATGGCAATAAATGAGTAAAACAGTATCAGCTGATGGCGGGCGCTGACGATAGCAGCCCAGAAGATATTCAACGACGGCATAAAGCGCAGCAGCTTGAGAATACGCAAGGCTCGGATCGCACGCATCGCGCGCCAGGCAAAGACGTAGTTAATGCTTATTTCCGGCCACAGCCACATCACGTACAGCGGTAAAATCGTCGCTAAATCAATTAGCCCCCAGAAGCTGAAAATATACCTGAGCGGATTAGGCCAGCTGACTATGCGCAGGATATATTCGAGAGTAAAAACGACGGTAACAAACAGCTCCAGCCAGACGAAAATATGCCATTCATCGATGGTCAGGTGGTACTGAGTTCCCAGACCCGACTCGACAAAAATAACCACCACGCTGAGGAGTGCAAAAATGCCGCACAGCCCTTCAAAGCGGCGCCCGGATCGCTGATGCTGATCGAAGAGCACATGAAATAGCCGCTGACGGGCGGCGTGAATATTGACAGCCACGTTAACCTCACAAAAAAAAAGGGCTGACCAGCGTCAGCCCCGGAGATTATAACGGGTCTACCTTCAGGCAGGAAACCGCATGACGGAAACTTCCTTCCAGCACCGGCCGCGTTTTAGCACATTCCGGCCCGGCAAGAGGACAGCGCGTGCGGAAAACGCATCCCGACGGCGGATTAATCGGCGAAGGGAGCTCGCCTTCCAGCAGCTGGATGGTTTTATTTTTTTCCAGATCCGGGTCGGGAACCGGCACCGCAGACATCAGCGCTTTGGTATAAGGGTGCAGCGGGTTGTGGTACACCTCATCGTAGGTGCCCAGCTCCACCGCGTGCCCGAGGTACATCACCAGCACGCGATCGGAGATGTGCTTCACCACCGCCAGGTCATGGGCGATAAAGATCAGCGACAGACCCATTTCGCGCTGCAACTGCTGCAGCAGGTTGACCACCTGGGCCTGAATCGACACGTCCAGCGCCGACACCGGTTCATCGCAGATAATCAGCTTAGGCTCAAGGATCAGCGCGCGGGCAATACCGATACGCTGGCACTGGCCGCCGGAAAACTCGTGCGGATAGCGGTTAATCAGGTTGGGCAGCAGGCCAACCTTCATCATCATCGCCTTCACCCGATCGCGAGCTTCCTGGCGCGTCATTTTCGGATGATAGGTGCGCAGCGGCTCGGCAATAATCTCGCCGATGGTCATGCGCGGGTTCAGCGACGCCAGCGGATCCTGGAAAATCATCTGAATATCGCTGCGCACGTCGCGCCACTCATCCGGCTTCATGCCGAGCAAATCTTTGCCAAGCCACGCTACCCTGCCCTCGGTCGCTTTCACCAGGCCAATAATCGCGCGGGCAAAGGTCGATTTACCGCAGCCGGACTCACCCACTACGCCCAGCGTTTCGCCTTCATACAGACGCAGCGTTACGCCATCAACCGCCTTCAGCGTTTTAGACGGCTGCCAAAACCACTGCTTGCCATCTTTAATATCAAAATGGACTTTTAGATCGGCGATTTCGAGCAGGACTTTTCTTTGTTCAGTCACGGCGTTCATAGCAGATCTCCCACCGGTTGAAAGCAGGCACGCAGGCGGCCAGGGGCAAACTCCTCCAGAGGCGGAGCGCTATTACAAATCTCCATCGCATGCGGACAGCGCGGCTGGAACGGACAGCCCTTCGGCAGGCGCAGCAGGTTCGGCGGATTACCAGGGATGGTTAACAGCGCATCGCCTTCGGCGTCCAGGCGCGGAACCGCATTCAGCAGGCCGATAGAGTACGGATGCGACGGATGATAAAAGACATCGCGCGCGTGACCGTACTCCATGGTGCGGCCGGCGTACATCACCAGAACTTTGTCACAGATCCCGGCGACCACGCCCAGATCGTGGGTAATCATAATGATCGCCGTATTGAATTCGCGTTTAAGTTCATTCAGCAGGGTCATAATCTGCGCCTGCACCGTCACGTCCAGCGCCGTCGTCGGCTCATCAGCGATCAGCAGCTTTGGCCGGCACAGCAGCGCCATAGCGATCATCACGCGCTGGCGCATCCCGCCAGAAAACTCATGCGGATACATTTTCATCCGCTTGCGCGCTTCCGGCATCTTGACCGCATCCAGCATCTTCACTGATTCTTCAAAGGCCTCGGCTTTCCCCAGCCCTTTGTGCAGCATCAGAACCTCCATCAGCTGCTCGCCGACCCGCATATACGGGTTCAGGGAGGTCATCGGGTCCTGGAAAATCATCGAAATCTGCTCGGCGCGCAGCTTATTCAGCTCACGCTCCGGCAGGTTAAGGATCTGCCGGCCGTTAAAGGTCGCCGAGCCGCCGATATAGCCGTTGGCTGCCAGCAGCCCCATCAGCGCAAAGGCGGTCTGCGACTTACCGGAGCCTGACTCACCTACGATGCCTAACGTTTCCCCGGCCCGCAGGTTAAAGTTGAGGTCGTTGACCGCGGTGACGTCGCCATCCGGCGTTTTAAAGGTCACGCGGAGATCTTTAACATCCAGCAGCAGCCCGGATTGTTGCTGCGCCTGCGGCGCTTTTGCCGTTTCAATTATGCTCATGACGGCGCTCCTTAGCGGTCTTTCGGGTCGAGGGCATCACGCAGGCCATCGCCGATAAAGTTAAAACAGAACAGCGTTACCACCAGGAAACCCGCAGGAAACAGCAGCAGCCACGGCGACACTTCCATTGAGTTTGCGCCATCGCTCAGCAGCGCTCCCCAGCTGCTGAGCGGCTCCTGAGTACCCAGACCGAGGAAGCTCAGGAAGGATTCGAACAGGATCATGCTCGGCACCAGCAGCGAGGCATACACCACCACCACGCCCAGGACGTTAGGCACGATGTGACGCGTCACGATACTGAAGGTCGAGACGCCGCCGACCTGGGCCGCTTCGATAAACTCTTTGCGCTTCAGGCTCAGCGTCTGGCCGCGCACGATACGCGCCATATCCAGCCAGGAAACCATCCCGATGGCGACGAAGATCAGCAGTATGTTCTGGCCAAAGAAGGTCACCAGCAGGATGACGAAGAACATAAACGGGAAGGAGTTGAGGATCTCCAGCAGACGCATCATGACGGAGTCGACCTTACCGCCGAGATAGCCGGAAAGCGAGCCGTAGAGCGTACCGAGGATCACCGCCACCAGCGCGGCGGCAACGCCAACCATCAGCGAGATACGCCCACCGATAGCAACGCGCACCAGCAGGTCGCGACCGGATGAGTCGGTACCGAAGTAGTGACTGGACGCCGTATCAGGCGCGCTGGACATCATGCCCCAGTCGGTGTCGTAGTAGGAAAACTGCGACACCATCGGCGCAATGGTCACGAACAGTGCGATAACGATCAGCACCACCAGGCTGGCCACGGCCGCGCGGTTATGCATAAAGCGGCGGCGGGCATCTTGCCACAGGCTACGCCCTTCGACTTCCAGCTTTTCACTGAAGTTCTCCAGCGCCTCGTTGTTTTTCTTACTTAACATCATGGCGAACCCCGGCCTCAATAGCGAATCTTCGGATCGATAACGGCATACAGCACATCAACAATCGCGTTAAACAGAATGGTCAGCGCGCCGACCAGAATCGTCAGGCTGAGTACCAGGGAGTAGTCGCGGTTAAGCGCGCCGTTGACGAACAGCTGGCCGATCCCCGGGAGACCGTAGATAGTCTCGATAACCATCGAGCCGGTGATAATGCCAACGAACGCCGGGCCCATATAGGAGAGGACGGGCAGCAGCGCAGGCTTCAGCGCGTGGCGCAGGATGATACGATGCATCGGCAGCCCCTTCGCCCGCGCGGTGCGGATAAAGTTAGAGTGCAGAACTTCAATCATCGAACCACGGGTGATACGCGCGATACTGGCAATATAGGCGAGCGACAGCGCCACCATCGGCAGGATCATAAACTTCAGCGCCCCGCCGTTCCAGCCACCGCCGGGTAGCCAGTGCAGGGTGATAGCAAAAATCATCACCAGCAGCGGCGCGACTACGAAGCTGGGTATGACGACGCCGGTCATTGCCACCCCCATCACCGCATAGTCCCATTTGGTGTTTTGCTTGAGGGCCGCAATAACGCCGGCACTCACGCCGAGAACCACCGCCAGCAGGAAGGCGGCAAAGCCTAATTTGGCGGAGACCGGGAAGCTTGATGCCACCAGATCGTTCACCGAATAGTCTTTATATTTAAAAGAAGGACCGAAATCACCGTGCGCCAGCTGCTTCAGATAATTGAAGTACTGGGTCATGATGGGGTCATTTAAATGATATTTTGCTTCAATATTCGCCAGCACTTCTGGCGGCAGCGTACGTTCGCCGGTAAAAGGACTTCCCGGCGCAAGGCGCATCATGAAGAAAGAGATAGTTATAAGAATAAACAGCGTCGGAATCGCTTCCAGACAGCGACGAAAAATAAATTTTAACATTGCCCGTACCTTCTGGCGTGTGCCTATCGTATGCGATGAATTCAGACACGGTGGGGCAAGCGATGCCTGCCCCACGTCTTGCCATTAATGTTTGATAATATACAGGTTTTTAACGTAGATATTATCTAACGGGTCTTTACCGGTATAGCCGCCTACCCACGGTTTAACCAGACGGGCGTTGACGTAATAGAAGACCGGCACAATGACGGAGTCTTTATCCAGCTGCTGCTCTGACTGTGCATACAGATCTGCGCGTTTGGCGTCATCATTGGTTTGCAGCGTTTCAGCGATAATTTTATCGAACGCCGGGCTCTTATAGTGCGAGGTGTTGTTTGAGCTGTCGCTCAGCATGGTATTGAGGAATGAGGTGGGTTCGTTGTAGTCGGCACACCAGCCCGCACGCGCCACGTCAAAGGTACCCTGATGGCGGTTATCGAGGAAGGTTTTCCATTCCTGATTTTCCAGCTTCACGTTGGCGCCCAGGTTTTTCTTCCAGATGGATGCCACGGCAATGGCCAGCTTTTTATGCAGATCGGACGT
The DNA here is from genome assembly GCF_006539725.1 of Klebsiella terrigena. Taxonomy (GTDB): domain Bacteria; phylum Pseudomonadota; class Gammaproteobacteria; order Enterobacterales; family Enterobacteriaceae; genus Klebsiella; species Klebsiella terrigena. The sequence goes on from NZ_BJNO01000032.1 coordinate 28,888, forward strand.
GTTGTACAGCAGGTTAAAGGTCAGCGGTTTATCCGCGGTATATCCGGCTTCAGCCAGCAGTTTTTTCGCTTCTTCGTTACGCTTATCCTGAGTCCAGGTAAACCATTCTGGTTTAACGACCTTCATGCCGTCGGTATAAGGCGGGGTGTAGCTGTATGCCGGCAGATCGCCCTGGTTCTTCACTTTATTAACGATAATGTCGCGGTCCAGCGCCATCTTCAGCGCGGTACGCACGCGGACGTCGGTAAACGGCGCTTTCTGGTTGTTAATTTCGTAGTAGTAGGTGCAGAGATACGGATCGACGTGAACTTCTTTCGGGATCTCTTTTTTCAGCTTCTGGAACAGCTCAATCGGCATATTGTTATAGGTCATGTCGATTTCGCCGCTGCGGTAGCGGTTAACGTCGGTGACTTCTGAAGAAATAGGCAGATAGGTTACCTTGTTAATAACGGTTTTCGCGTTATCCCAGTACTGAGTATTACGCTCAAGAACGATACGTTCGTTAACGACCCAGTCCTTCAGCTTATAGGCGCCGTTGGTGACAATATTGGCCGGCTGAGTCCATTTCTCACCATATTTTTCAATAGCCGCTTTTGGCACCGGTGAAACGGACGGGTGCACCAGCAGTTTATAGAAATAAGGAACCGGCTCGCTCAGAGTAACCTGGAAAGTTTTATCGTCGAGCGCTTTAACGCCCAGATCGGTGATTGGTTTTTTGCCGGCGATAATTTCATCAACGTTGGCAACGTGGCCATACTGCAGATAGCTCGCGTACGGTGAGGCGGTTTTCGGATCGGACAGGCGCTGCCAGCTATAAACGAAATCTTGTGCGGTTACCGGCGTGCCGTCGGACCATTTAGCGTCTTTACGCAGATGGAAGGTCCAGACTTTAAAATCTTTATTATCCCAGGATTCGGCAACCCCAGGAATCGGGTGGCCCTGAATATCGCCAATCACTAAACCTTCAAACAGGTCGCGGTTAATGTTGGATTCAGGAACACCTTCAATTTTGTGCGGATCCAGAGATTGAACCTCTGCTCCGTTATTACGTACCAGCGATTGTGAATCCGCCAGCTGCACCCCTGCAGGTACATCTGCTGCCATAGCAACGTTCGCCGTAAATAGCGCAGAGAAAATCCCCGCGGCTACCAGATTTTTTTTGGTGATGATGGTCATTGTGTTGTTACTCCACTCATTATAATTACTGGCTATTTAACCAGCCTCTTTTTTTCCCTTATTCGGGATTCTGTACAGTGCAGGAGTTTTTGCTGCTGTCAGACTTTACTGCTTGCTATCACCGACTTATTTATTACGACCGCTCAAACGGCAGCCTTGACGTCGATTCTTTACCCCCCTGTCCTGGGGCGGCTTTGACGCAACGAGTTATTTAATAATAATTCTCATTTACGTCTGTTATTCAGTGAGCGATAACGCCGGAAAGTACCAAAAGGCTTTCTCATCCGCCAATGCAATTTGCAAATATGTTACCGGATTCTCTTTTATTGCCCCTGCCGCGGCAGGACTCTGCCGGTCACTTCCGCGCGAGGAGCACTAAAGTAGTTATTTATCATTTACATACAAAAAATATGTCGTTCCGCATGCCGCCAAAGGGTGAAAAGGCGCTTTTTTGTACGAAAATTTAACAATCGGTTATTATTTAGCACATTCATCTGCCGCTGTTATGAAATTACTAATATCATTTCAATTATCTGACGGCAAGCACCAGAGAATGATGTGAAGAAAATAACAGTGGTGGCGGTGCGGAAAAGAGAGGGAAGAACGCGGAGAAAACATCTAACAAATTGATATTAAAAGAAATAAAACATCATCACGGAAAGTTATTCTTCTCGTCTATATCCGCTTTATTGATATGTTTTGCTAATAATAGAGCAAGCGCGGAGCCTCAGGCCCCGCGCAACGCGGTACATCAGACCAGAAGACCCGGGAAAAGCGTCTTCAGACCGGTAACGATAAACTCAATCCCGAGTGCCATCAGCAGCAGCCCCATAATACGCGTTATCACGTTAATCCCGGTTTGCCCAAGCAGGCGAACGAGCCACGGTGCCATGCGGAAAATCCCCCAGCAGCACAAGGCAAACAGCGCAATCGCCACCGAGAAGCCAAAGAGGTGGGCAACGGTGTGGTAACGCGTTCCCCAAACAATGGTGGAACTAATCGCCCCTGGGCCGGCCATCAGCGGTAATGCCAGCGGCACTACGCCAATGCTTTCGCGGATAGCCGTCTCTGACTTTTCCTGCTTATTCTGTTTGTCTTCCCCGAGCTTGCCGCTAATCATCGACATCGCGATGGTGACGACGAGGATCCCCCCGGCAATACGGAATGAATCAATGGAGATACCGAAGATTTGTAAAATACCGTCTCCGAGGAACAGCGAGGTCAGCAGGATAATGGCGACGGATAGGTTCGCCGTCAGGTTGGTCTTGTTACGGATCGCCGCACTCTGGTAGCTGGTCATACTAATGAAGACCGGAATGATGCCAACCGGGTTAACCAGTGCAAATAACCCGATGAAAAACTTGAAATAAGCTGAAAAATCAAACAACGGTAGAGTCACAGTGCGCTCCGCAGCATCATTAAATATGGCTGTTGACAGTGGGTGTCATAAAATATTCGCGCAGAAGATACGCTTTTTAACAGCATAATTCATCTCAAAAATGCATAGCTTAGTGATAAAGTGTGTATGTTATATACTTGTTTCTTTTAGACGTTTTATTCATTTATTCAGCATACCTTTTCATTACACTTGATCTAAGCGCTCATAAAATAGCCTGCTGAAAGGTGTCAGCTTGACATAAAATTGATCTAAATCACATAAATCGTACTCAGAAGTGAGTAATCTTGTTCACACCAAAGAGTGCAAGCCGGCAGTACCTGAGGATAAAGAAATAAAGCTTCTTTAGTAAATCGGTGAAGTCAGCAGAGCAAAATTCGATACGTTAACATTTAGATGCAAGCTATTAACCGCCTGTCTATACTGTCGAATCGAGCTACTGATTTACTAAAAAAGTTTAACATTATCAGGAGAGCATTATGGCTGTTACTAATGTCGCTGAACTTAACGCACTTGTAGAGCGCGTAAAAAAAGCCCAGCGTGAATATGCCAGTTTCACTCAAGAACAAGTTGATAAGATCTTCCGTGCAGCCGCTCTGGCCGCCGCTGACGCTCGAATCCCTCTCGCAAAAATGGCCGTTGCCGAATCCGGAATGGGCATTATCGAAGACAAAGTGATCAAAAACCACTTCGCTTCTGAATACATCTATAACGCTTATAAAGATGAAAAGACCTGCGGTATTCTCTCCGAAGACGATACCTTTGGTACCATCACCATCGCAGAGCCTATCGGTATTATTTGCGGTATCGTCCCAACGACGAACCCAACTTCTACAGCAATCTTTAAATCACTGATCAGCCTGAAAACGCGTAACGCGATCATCTTCTCTCCGCATCCGCGTGCTAAAGATGCCACCAACAAAGCGGCTGACATCGTTCTGCAGGCTGCGATTGCTGCCGGCGCACCGAAAGACCTGATCGGTTGGATCGACCAGCCTTCCGTTGAGCTCTCCAACGCCCTGATGCACCACCCAGACATTAACCTGATCCTTGCGACCGGTGGTCCGGGCATGGTTAAAGCGGCCTATAGCTCCGGTAAACCGGCTATCGGCGTAGGTGCTGGTAACACGCCGGTTGTTATTGACGAAACCGCTGACATTAAACGTGCCGTTGCGTCGGTACTGATGTCCAAAACCTTCGATAACGGCGTTATCTGTGCATCTGAACAGTCCGTTGTCGTTGTTGATTCCGTCTACGACGCCGTTCGTGAACGTTTCGCCAGCCACGGCGGCTACCTGCTGCAGGGCAAAGAGCTGAAAGCGGTTCAGGACATCATCCTGAAAAACGGCGCGCTGAACGCCGCTATCGTTGGTCAGCCGGCATACAAAATTGCCGAACTGGCAGGCTTCACCGTTCCGACCACCACCAAAATTCTGATTGGTGAAGTGACCGACGTTGATGAAAGCGAGCCGTTTGCTCACGAAAAACTGTCTCCGACCCTGGCAATGTATCGCGCCAAAAACTTCGAAGACGCCGTGAATAAAGCTGAAAAACTGGTGGCGATGGGCGGTATCGGTCATACCTCCTGCCTGTACACCGACCAGGATAACCAGCCTGCTCGCGTGGCCTTCTTCGGCCAGATGATGAAAACCGCACGTATTCTGATTAACACCCCGGCTTCTCAGGGTGGTATCGGTGACCTGTATAACTTTAAGCTTGCGCCTTCCCTGACTCTGGGTTGTGGTTCCTGGGGTGGTAACTCCATCTCTGAAAACGTTGGTCCGAAACACCTGATCAACAAGAAAACCGTTGCTAAGCGAGCTGAAAACATGTTGTGGCACAAACTTCCGAAATCTATCTACTTCCGTCGTGGCTCTCTGCCAATCGCACTGGATGAAGTGATTACTGATGGTCACAAACGCGCGCTGATCGTGACCGACCGCTTCCTGTTCAACAACGGCTATGCTGACCAGATCACCTCCGTGCTGAAGGCATCCGGCGTTGAAACCGAAGTGTTCTTTGAAGTTGAAGCTGACCCGACTCTGACCGTGGTACGTAAAGGTGCAGACCTGGCCAACTCCTTCAAGCCGGACGTCATCATCGCCCTCGGCGGTGGTTCCCCGATGGATGCGGCGAAAATCATGTGGGTGATGTACGAACATCCGGAAACCCACTTCGAAGACCTGGCGCTGCGCTTTATGGATATCCGTAAACGTATCTACAAGTTCCCGAAAATGGGCGTGAAAGCGAAAATGATCGCCGTCACTACCACTTCCGGTACCGGTTCTGAAGTGACCCCGTTTGCGGTCGTTACCGACGATGCGACCGGTCAGAAATATCCGCTGGCAGACTACGCGCTGACTCCGGATGTGGCGATTGTCGATGCTAACCTCGTCATGGATATGCCGAAGTCCCTGTGTGCCTTCGGTGGTCTGGATGCCGTTACTCACGCCCTGGAAGCCTACGTTTCCGTACTGGCATCTGAGTTCTCCGACGGCCAGGCTCTGCAGGCGCTGAAGCTGCTGAAAGAGTACCTGCCGGCGTCCTACCATGAAGGTTCTAAGAACCCGGTAGCGCGTGAACGCGTGCACAGTGCAGCGACTATTGCCGGTATCGCGTTTGCGAACGCCTTCCTCGGCGTATGTCACTCGATGGCGCACAAGCTGGGCTCTCAGTTCCATATCCCGCACGGCCTGGCGAACGCCCTGCTGATTTGTAACGTTATCCGCTACAACGCGAACGATAACCCAACCAAGCAGACCGCATTCAGCCAGTACGACCGTCCGCAGGCTCGTCGCCGCTACGCAGAAATTGCTGACCACCTGGGCCTGAGCGCACCTGGTGACCGCACTGCAGCGAAAATCGAGAAACTGCTGGCATGGCTGGAAAGCATTAAAGCTGAACTGGGTATTCCTAAGTCAATCCGCGAAGCTGGCGTGCAGGAAGCTGACTTCCTGGCCCACGTTGACAAGCTGTCTGAAGATGCATTCGATGACCAGTGCACCGGCGCTAACCCGCGCTATCCGCTGATTGCCGAACTGAAACAGATTCTGCTCGATACCTTCTACGGTAACGAGTTCAGCGAAGGCGAAGCTGCCGCTAAGAAAGAGACTGTTGCAGCACCGAAAGCCGATAAAAAAGCGAAAAAATCCGCTTAATTTACGCCGGTAATCAATACGAGGCCTCATCTTTTGATGAGGCTTTTTTTTCGCCACTATTTTGCCAGGGGTCGCGCAACCGACGCAGAGCGACGCTGAAGCAACAGACCGTCAATATATGCGGGAATTATACTGGGACGTCATCAGGCGCCTGGTGCGCGCCTGAGTGGGGCCGACGGAGGGAGGTTAGCAGGAGCGCTGCTTGTTTTGCACAAGCGTTAGAGAACCTTCTTTTAAGGCCTCTTTATAATGTTTACGGCAGACCGATACGTAGCGTTCATTGCCGCCAATAACTACCTGCTCGCCCTCGTTGTACGGCCGCCCTTCGCGATCGAGGCGCAGCACCATACTCGCCTTACGGCCACAAAAACAGATCGTTTTTAATTCAACCAGCTTATCTGACCAGGCTAATAAATACTGGCTGCCGATAAACAGCTCCCCGCGAAAATCAGTACGCAGGCCGTAGCACAGCACCGGGATATCCAGCCCATCAACAACCTCGGATAGCTCATGCACCTGCTCACGGGTCAGAAACTGGCTCTCATCGACTAATACACAATGAACCGGCTGCTTTGCGTGCTCATCGCTAATCTCGGCGAATAATGAAGTCTGCGGGTTAAACAGCCGGGCCGGCGATGAGAGTCCAATTCTTGAACTGACCTTACCGGAACCAAAGCGGTCATCAATCTCAGCCGTATAAACTAAGGCACGCATGCCTCGTTCCTGATAATTGTATGAGGACTGCAGTAGCGCAGTCGACTTACCTGCATTCATTGCAGAATAGTAAAAATAAAGTTGTGCCATCGGCTGCATAACCCCAATAAATGTGTTTAATCGCGGCAGGATTGTAGCATATTTTCTGCCGCTGTCGGCCCCTTCAGGGATGGGCGGGAGGTGTATGTTGCGCCAGCCGGCTTCTGAAAGATTAAGCCTCTTAATACAATCATGCCATCGGTTATTTGCCCTCACCGCGGGGTGCAACCGGCTGGAGCAGTTGTCCTTTCGTGCGAATCGGTGCATTTTGCAGGCGGTTATAACGGATTTTGTTCAGCGTTTTATATTAAACATCACTGTAACTAATGCGCTAATACTGAAGGGGGATATTTATCCCTGCAAAGTATAATTTTACTCCCTGTCCGCTGGGAAAAGCATACTATCTCAGGGTTTTAGCTTGCGGTGCCGGTTAAGCTATAAGCGAGAAAGATGTGAACTGGCACGAAAAATTTAACTTAAATTAATTAATTACCGGGACAAATAACAAGTAATTTTGAATTCCTTACATTCTACCCTATTGCACATCTGATTATATCGCTCTATTATTAGTTCAACAAACCACCCCACAATATAAGTTTGAGATTACTACAATGAGCGAAGCACTTAAAATTTTGAACAACATCCGTACTCTTCGTGCGCAGGCGAGAGAATGCACCCTTGAAACGCTAGAAGAAATGCTGGAAAAATTAGAAGTTGTCGTTAACGAACGTCGCGAAGAAGAAAGCGCTGCGGCTGCAGAAATTGAAGAGCGTACTCGTAAACTGCAACAATACCGTGAAATGCTGATCGCTGATGGTATTGACCCGAATGAACTGCTGAGCACCATGGCTGCAGTTAAAGCGGGCACCAAAGCCAAACGCGCAGCACGTCCGGCGAAATATAGCTACGTTGATGAAAACGGCGAAACCAAAACCTGGACTGGTCAGGGCCGCACCCCGGCAGTGATCAAAAAAGCGATGGATGAGCAGGGCAAATCTCTGGACGATTTCCTGCTGTAATAAATCGTCAGATTTGAAAAATCCCGCTTCGGCGGGATTTTTTTTATCTTAACTTGCGGCGATAAAAAAGCCGGGGAACAATACCTGCACCCCGGCTCTGATATCTAAAGATAACGATTACTTACTTAGCGATTGCTTTTTCCAGCCAGTCTTTAAAATCTGCGCCGAGCGTTTTATGGCGCACGCCATATTCAACGAAAGCCTGCATGTAACCGAGTTTATTACCACAGTCATGGCTCTTACCCTTCATATGGTAGGCTTCAACCGTTTCCTTCTCGATCAGCATATCGATGGCATCAGTCAGCTGGATTTCATCGCCTGCGCCCGGAGGAGTTTTAGCCAGCAGCGGCCAAATATCCGCGCTCAGCACGTAACGACCAACGACGGCCAGATTGGAAGGTGCAACGTCGGCTTTCGGCTTTTCCACCACGCCAACCATCGGCACGCTTTCGCCCGGCTGCAGGGACAGTCCCTTGCAATCAACAACGCCATAGGCGGTGACGTCGGCTACCGGCTCAACCATAATCTGGCTGGATCCGGTTTCGTCGAAACGAGCCATCATTTCCGCCAGGTTATCGCGGCTCAGGTCGGATTCAAACTCATCCAGAATAACGTCCGGCAGAATAACCGCTACCGGCTCGTCGCCCACGACCGGATGCGCGCACAGCACGGCATGGCCAAGGCCTTTAGCGAGGCCCTGACGAACCTGCATAATGGTGACGTGCGGCGGACAAATAGATTGGACTTCTTCCAGAAGCTGACGTTTTACACGTTTTTCCAGCATTGCTTCCAGTTCAAAACTGGTATCGAAATGGTTTTCGATAGAATTTTTGGAAGAGTGCGTTACCAGAACAATTTCAGTAATCCCGGCCGCAATACATTCGTTAACAACATACTGAATTAAAGGCTTATCTACCAGTGGCAGCATTTCTTTCGGAATAGCCTTGGTAGCGGGCAGCATCCTGGTGCCTAATCCCGCAACCGGGATAACAGCTTTTCTTACTTTAGAATTAACGGCAGCCATTGAAATCTCCTGGACTGTATGTTTTTTAAACTAGCCATAATAATAACGCACCCAGTATATCAGCCCATCCAGGTAAGCCTGGTCTGAAAGGTGCGGATTTTCTCGAATTAGGACTTATACGTATAAAACCCATCGATAGTATCACTGCCAAAGAGAGAGCGGTAATCCTACCAGCGTGAAAATAAACTTAACTGTTCATTCCGCAGACAACATCAGGCGTAAACGGCCGCCAGCCCCCCAAATTTGGCACTGCCACGAGGAGCAGCGCTGGCTAATTTGGTTGAGATAAGCATTACCTAATGTGCCAAGCGGTACACCATTACTAATCTGTATTTGATGTTCTCCGGTATTGAGCGTGCCGTTTAACCCCGCCGATACCAAAATCAAATTTTTCAACCCGCTGTGGTAATAACCCACCAGCAGCGGAAATTGCCCCGGCAAATTCGCCTGACGAAGCAGCTGGTTGACCTGCTTTAACAGCCCGGTCATTTCCGGCAGGCGCTGGCCTTGATGAGCAAGCTGTTCCTGAAGTAGACCGTTAAACAGCGCGCGCAGCAGCAGCGCCGCGAGAACGCCATTATCACCTGCTCGTGTGACATCCAGACAGTAAAATGCCAAATCATTTTCTGATAATGGCGCAATATCGAGAACCAGGCCAGGCCTGTCAGCGGTGACCAGCTGGCGATAGTGGATGCGGCAGTGCGATATTTCCTGCTGCACCGGAGGCTGTAGCTCCTGTAGCAGCCTGGACGCGGCGCTCGGGTCGCTGACCAGCGCATCCCAGTCCTCAAACAGCCGCTCCTCCTCTTCCACACGCGAGCTGAACATGTGGGGATAGAGGCAGGCGTAAACCGTTTCACGCAGGCGGTTAAAATCTTTTACCGGCTTAAGCAGAACATCCTGCACGCCAAGACGCAGCGCCTTAGCAATATCCGCCATATTTTCCGTCGCTGAAATCATCAGAATCGGCATCTGTTCGCCCTGGTTACGCAGATACTCCACCAGCTGGAGTCCATTCATGCGCGGCATCGAGATATCGCAGATCATCAGGTCGGGCTTTGACTCGGCCATTTTTTGTAGTGCCTCAACGCCATCCTCAGCCTGCACGGTCGTCGCGCCTAGCGAGGTTAACCAGGAGTGCAAAAGAGTGCGGAAAACGGGCTCGTCTTCAACGATCAGAATTTGTTTCCCCGCCAATGGCTGCGTCATGATCTCTCCTCTGGCTGACGATAATTAAATATTGGCATGCAATTCACACTATCGCCTGTCAGAATTTACTGAAGTCTAAGTCAAGGGCGTCACGCCGAGGCGCGCACCAAAGGTAATAGTTCATCCATCTTTTTTTCCACCGCCAGGTGACCGGCAGCAATCGCCTCACCGGCGCGATGAAAATCAAGAGTAGATATTTGTGGGCAAAAGGGCTGTAGCAGAATATCCGGTGGGTCACCCGCCATACGGTTGCGCTTCAGGCGATTTTCCAGCACCTGAATAGAGGTGGACATAATCTCCATTGCCGTAGGCGTAGCGGTGGTCGTCTGCCGGGAGGTCATTCCCGTCAGCCGAGCGCGCAGGCGCGAATGCCAGGAAAAGTCTTTTTCATCTTCAGCTCGCGGCTTCTCGATAGACCATAAATCCTGCTGCATCAGATGCGCATCGTGCTGAAGATCGACGGCGATGACGATGTCGGCCCCCAGCGCGCGCGTCAAAGAGACCGGGACGGGATTGACGACGGCGCCGTCTACCAGCCAGTAGCCATTGTGCATGACGGGCGACATCAGGCCGGGCATGCTGCAGGAGGCGCGTACCGCCAGATGCAAATCGCCTTCGGTAAACCACAGTTCGCGGCCGGTGCTCAGATTGGTTGCCACCGCCGCAAACCGGCGATCGCAGCGTTCAATTTCGGCGGTAGGCAGGACTAGTCGAAATTGATTGAATACCCGCTCCCCGCGCAGCAGGCCGCCGCGACGCCAGGAGAGATCCATTAACCGCAGCACGTCCCAGTTGCTAAACGAACATACCCATCGTTCCAGTACCGGAAGACGGTTGCAGGCGTAGGCCGCGCCAACCAGCGATCCGATAGAGCATCCTGCAACAACGTCAATTTCAATACCTGCCCGCTGTAGCGCTTTAATCACACCAATATGCGACCACCCTCGGGCAGCTCCCGCCCCTAAGGCCAGACCAATCTTAAGCTTTCTCATTATTACCGATACACATCCTTCCACCGCGAACATGGCATCATCGCCACAGCTCAGTTAACATAAAACACTTTGGCGTCGATGCGCCGTCATTCTTTTTCCATGGAGGCCGCTTTGTCGCCATTATGTCCCTGTGGCAGCGCTCTGCAGTATAGCGCATGTTGCCAGCGTTATCTGGACGGCGCGCTGCCAGCGCCAGGCCCGTCACAGCTGATGCGATCCCGCTACAGCGCGTTTGTTATGAAAGATGCCGATTATCTGATTAAAACCTGGCACCCCTCTTGCCATGCGCAGCAGTTCCGCGCGGATCTGGAGAGCGGTTTTGCCAAAACGCACTGGCTGGGCCTGAGCGTCTTTGCCGCAGATGAAGGGCGAAATCCCGATGAAGGATTCGTCAGCTTTATTGCACGATTTAACGACGATAACCGTTGCGGCGTAATTATTGAACGTTCCAGATTCTTAAAAGAAAATGGACAGTGGTACTATATCGACGGCACGCGACCGCTGGTTGGTCGTAACGACCCCTGCCCTTGTGGCTCAGGTAAAAAATTTAAAAAATGCTGCGGCCAGTAAACCGGCGTCAGCAATAGCAAACACTACAGGATTTCCCCCGCGATGCATTCATTACAACGTAAAGTACTACGCACTATTTGCCCTGATCAGAAAGGACTCATCGCGCGTATCACCAACATTTGCTACAAGCACGAGCTGAACATCGTGCAAAACAACGAGTTTGTCGATCACCGGACCGGCCGCTTCTTTATGCGCACCGAGCTGGAAGGTATTTTCAATGATGCCATTCTGCTGGCCGATTTGGATAGCGCTCTGCCGGAGGGTTCGATTCGCGAGCTGACGCCTGCGGGTCGCCGCCGCGTGGTCATTCTGGTCACCAAAGAAGCACACTGCCTCGGCGATCTGCTGATGAAAGCTAACTACGGCGGCCTGGATGTGGAGATTGCCGCGGTTATCGGTAATCACGAGACGCTGCGTACGCTGGTTGAACGTTTTGATATTCCGTTCCAGCTGGTCAGCCATGAAGGCCTGACGCGTGAAGAGCACGATAAGCAGATGGGCGATGCTATCGAAGCGTTAGCGCCGGACTATGTGGTGCTGGCGAAATATATGCGCGTGCTGACGCCAGAGTTCGTCTCCCGCTTCCCGAACCAGATTATCAATATCCACCACTCATTCCTGCCAGCCTTTATTGGCGCACGTCCGTATCATCAGGCCTACGAGCGCGGTGTGAAAATCATCGGCGCCACCGCGCACTATGTAAACGATAATTTGGATGAAGGCCCGATCATTATGCAGGACGTGATTCATGTCGATCACACCTACACCGCGGAAGATATGATGCGTGCCGGCCGCGATGTTGAGAAGAACGTGCTGAGCCGTGCTCTGTATCAGGTGCTGGCGCAGCGCGTGTTCGTTTACGGCAACCGAACGATTATTCTTTAATCGATAGATAAATTAGCTGGTTAGCTTTGCGTCTTTGCGCGCAAAAAGCAGGCAACCAGTTTATTTTTATCAACGGAATGCTTTACAGGGGCGCGTCATTTGGTATGATGCGCCCCGCTTCCCCAGAAGGAAGCAGGCCAGTATTAGCATTACCCCGTGTTGGGGTTCCCGAGCGTTAATAAGGGAGTTGACTGCAAATCTGCGGTCGTCGACTTTAAGGTTCGACTCGAGCGAAAGCGAGAGAACGTTGCCGCAGGCAACGGCCCGAAGGGTGAGGAGCTTCAGCTCCGAATAATCCTTCCTCCTGTCGAATGCAAGCAATGAATATACCCG
>NZ_BJNO01000033.1 GCF_006539725.1 Klebsiella terrigena
CATGAAAAGAGCGCGGCTTAGCGGCCAGCTTCAACTCTTCAGAAAACCCCGCTTCGGCGGGGTTTTTGCTTTCTGCGCAAAGGATTAGGCAGAAAGAAAAGGATGGGGCAGAAAGAGCGAATGACTGTCCACGACGCTCTTCATGGAAAGAACGCGGCTTAGCGGCCAGCTTCAACTCATTCGACACGCCATGACCTGCAGCTTTAATTTGGCACCGCGCCGGCGTGATATTATTCTTCACCGCGGGCCGCCGGGATATATAACGGATGGCGCGGGTTGTATAAAATTAAACATTTTTATTGCTGTTTTTGATGGCGCGCTCGGGGATACTGTCTGGCTTAGTATTGGCGTGTTTTATCCATTTTATCTACTGTCCCTGACAGGTGCTTTGCACTATTAAGTACTAATGGATGGCATATTAATTTTTCTTAGCCTGAGTCCGGAGTGCTTATTATGAAAGACTTTGTTTTATTCCCACAGGTTAAAAACGCAATTGCATGGCTGGAAGGTCATGGCGATACGATTATGCAGTTTGGCTGGAATATTGCGGCCGCGGTTATTTTACTCTTTGTGGGTAAACTGGTTTCTAAATTATTATCAAAGACTATCGAAAGGCTCCTGTTGCGCAGAAACGTCGACGCGACGGTGGTTCATTTCTTCGCGGCGATCGTTCGCTATATTACGATGGCGTTTGCCATCGTGGCGGCGCTGGGAAGAGTCGGTATCGAAACCTCGTCGATTATTGCCGTTATTGGCGCAGCTGGCCTGGCGATTGGCCTTGCGCTGCAGGGGTCGCTGTCGAACTTTGCCGCCGGCGTGCTGCTGGTCACGCTACGCCCCTTCCGCGCGGGTAACTTTGTCCAGGTTGGCGCGGTGTCCGGGGTTGTGCAAACGGTTCACGTTTTCTCAACGACGCTGCTCACCGTTGATAATAAAGAAGTGGTGATCCCCAACGGCAAAATCATTGCCGACAGCATCGTGAACTACTCCCGTCATCCGTATCGTCGTATCGATCTGCTGCTGGGCGTGGCGTATCAAAGCCGCATTGCGGAGGTCAAAAACGTTATTCAGAACGTTGTTGATAAAGAGTCGCGTATTGATAAATCCCGCGGCACGACGGTGCGCCTTATTGAGCTCGGGCCGTCAACGCTTAACTTCACCGTCCGCGTGTGGGTGAAAAACGTTGAATACTGGGATACCTATTTCGATCTGCTGGAGACCATTAAAGAGTCGCTGGATGAGCATAATATTGTGCTGCCGGGCCCGAGGATGGATATTCAACTGGTGAATTCATCCCAGCAGGCGCTTATTCAGCGCGCGTCATAACCTCTCGCGCAGATAATAACAGCGGAAGCAGAGTCGGCCCCGGCAGGAGCCGATTTTTGGCATCAGGCGGCGTTTTCTTCATCCTGAAGTCGTATCTCCGCATCGGCGACGATAGCCTCCAGCTCGCTGAGCATCTCTTCGTAGCCAAAGCCGACGACGTGGGTTGTTTCCGGCAAGGTCGGCTGAATCGGCGATGCGGTCTTCTTCGGTTTCTTCTTACTCACTGATAAGCTCCATGACTCCCGTTTTTACACCGGTAAATCTATCAGTAAAGCGCGCAAAGGCGTATCGGCAACGAGGGTAATGTTAGCTTCATCACGAATAAAGGCGCCATCGCCGCAGGTCAGCGCCTGCTTTTCCTCTTCATGCGCTACGGCGTGCACGGTCCCGTGAATAGACTGCAGATAGGCGCGCGGTCCGTGAAGCTGCATGTTAATCCTCTCGCCTTTCGCCAGATCGAGATGATGGATCCAGACCTGCTGGCGTAGCTGCAAACTATCCTGCGCGCCGTCCGGTGAAGCCAGCAGCTGCTGCGGACCCTCGGTGATACTCATCTTCTGTACCAGCGGATTTTCGCGCTCCGGGCAGGCATCCAGCCACAGCTGCATCCGCGTGAGCGAACAATCTTTACTCAGATTATGCTCGCTATAGCTGACGCCCGGCTGGGTCGAAATCAGCAGCGCTTCGCCGGCTTTGGCCTGCACGTGGTTGCCGTCGCTATCGCGGTACTCCGCTTCCCCTTCCAGGATCAGGTTCAGGATATCGACCTTCGGGTAGGTGCGCGGCTGGAACGATGCGCCCGGTGCCAGAACTTCCTGGTTGAGCACGCGCAGGGAGGCGTAGCCTAACAGTTTAGGGTCGAAGTAGTGTCCAAAGGAAAAGGTGTAGCGGGCCTGCAGCCAGCCGAAATCTGCTTGTCCGCATTGTTTGGCTGTTCGGGTAGTAATCATTGTCTTGACCTCTCTTTACACTAAAACAATGGTAAAGGTATGGACGCTGTATTGTTAGCCAGATATTCTGCCCGGTATATTCAAATTTCCTGAATGAGAGTGCTATGGCCAGAGAGAGAGCATTAACGCTGGAAGCGTTGCGCGTAATGGATGCGATCGACCGGCGCGGGAGCTTTGCCGCCGCGGCTGACGAGCTGGGACGCGTCCCTTCTGCACTCAGCTACACGATGCAAAAACTGGAAGAGGAGCTGGACGTGGTGCTGTTTGACCGCTCCGGTCATCGAACAAAATTCACCAACGTGGGCCGCATGCTGCTGGAGCGCGGACGGGTCCTGCTGGAGGCGGCGGATAAGCTCACCACCGATGCCGAAGCGCTGTCCCGCGGTTGGGAAACGCATCTGACCATCGTCACCGAAGCGCTGGTGCCGACCACCGATTTCTTCCCGCTGATTGAAAAGCTGGCGACCAAATCGAACACCCAGCTCTCGGTCATTACCGAAGTGCTCGCCGGCGCATGGGAGCGCCTGGAGCAGGGACGGGCGGATATCGTCGTTGCGCCGGATATGCATTTTCGCTCTTCGTCGGAAATTAACTCGCGTAAGCTCTATTCGGTGCTGAATGTCTATGTTGCCGCGCCGAATCACCCTATTCATCAGGAGCCGGAGCCGCTTTCCGAAGTCACGCGGGTGAAGTATCGCGGCGTGGCGGTAGCGGATACCGCGCGTGAGCGTCCGGTGCTGACGGTGCAGCTGCTCGACAAGCAGCCGCGTTTAACGGTCAGCACCATTGAAGATAAGCGCCAGGCGCTGCTGGCAGGGCTGGGAGTGGCGACCATGCCCTATCCGCTGGTGGAGCAGGATATTGCCGAAGGGCGCTTACGGGTTGTCAGCCCGGAATATACCAATGAGATTGACATTATTATGGCCTGGCGCCGCGATAGCATGGGCGAGGCCAAATCCTGGTGCCTGCGGGAAATTCCCAGACTGTTTACCGGGAAGTAAATCAGCGCTGCGCACCGCGCGAAGGCGGTGCGCATAATGAGCTATGAAAGGGGTTTAGGGTCGGGTCCGAAGCGGTTATTTCCGGGCGTTCCGCTTTGGCAATTGAAGACCAGAATCGCCAGCCAGCCGATGACCGGGATCAGCAGCAGCAGTAGCCACCACGCCGAACGGTCCGTGTCGTGCAAACGCCGAAACTGCACCGCCCACCATGGCAAAAAGATCAGCACGCCGTAAATCGTCGTCAGGATGCCTTCACCCCCCGCTCGCTGCCAGCCCAGCATTTTATCGATAATGCTGAGCACGCCGGTGAGGATGATATTGACCAGAATAAACATCCAGTACTCTTTACGACGGGCGCGACCGCCAAAGCCAATATAGTTTCTTATTACCTGTAGATACCAGTCCATGTCTATGCCTCGATTAGCCGTCAATCACTTGTTTTTAAAGCGATCGTAATAAGAATAGACGGGAATGAAAGGCGGGTAAATATCGCGGCTGTGAAATTTCAGGCGCCGCTGGGGGCGCCCGATATATCAGCGGAAAAGAAGGTCACGGCCGTGCGGCTCGTGCAGATCCTGCTGCGGACCGACGGAGATAATTCCGGTCGGGTTGATGGTTTTATGGCTGCGGTAGTAGTGGTTGCGAATATGGCCAAAATCGACGGTCTCGGCAATGCCCGGCATCTGATAGATATCGCGCAGGAAGCCGTACAAATTTGGGTAATCGCTGATGCGCCGCTGGTCGCACTTAAAGTGGGTGACATACACCGGGTCGAAGCGCACGAGGGTGGTCCACAGACGAATATCGGCTTCGGTTAGCTGGCTGCCCGTCAGGTAACGGTGCTGGCCGAGGATCTGCTCCAGGCGTTCCAGCGAAGCAAATACGCCATCAACGGCTTCATCATAAGCCTGCTGGCTGGTGGCGAACCCGGCTTTATAAACGCCGTTATTCACGCTGTCGTAAATCCAGCCGTTCAGCTCATCGATGTTCTCGCGCAATGCAGGCGGGTAGTAATCGCCGGCGGTTGCCCCCAGCCCGTCGAAGGCGGTATTGAACATACGAATAATTTCAGCTGACTCGTTGCTGACGATAGTTTGCAGCTTCTTATCCCACAGGACCGGCACCGTCACTCTCCCGGTATATTGCGGGTCGGCATGCAGATAGAGCTGGTAGAGAAACTGGTGCTGATACAGCGTATCGCCGGTGGCGTCCGGGAAGCTGCTATCGAACGTCCAGCCGTTCTCGAACATCAGGGGATTGACGACCGAGACGGAGATAAATGGCTCCAGGCCTTTTAGCTTGCGCAGAATCAGGGTGCGATGCGCCCAGGGGCAGGCGAGGGAGACGTACAGATGATAGCGATCTTTTTCGGCAGCAAAGCCGCCATCGCCGCTCGGTCCGGGTGCGCCATCGGCGGTCAGCCAGTTACGGAAGGCCGAAACGGAACGCTTGAATCGTCCTCCGGTGGATTTGGTGTCATACCAGGTATCGTGCCAGACGCCGTCGACTAATTGTCCCATCGTTTCCTCCTTC
This sequence comes from Klebsiella terrigena, assembly GCF_006539725.1. Classification (GTDB taxonomy): domain Bacteria; phylum Pseudomonadota; class Gammaproteobacteria; order Enterobacterales; family Enterobacteriaceae; genus Klebsiella; species Klebsiella terrigena. The sequence continues at coordinate 4,811 of NZ_BJNO01000033.1, forward strand.
AGACTGTAGATAGCAAAAGCGAGGAGATATCTCCTCGCTTTTTGATTCAGTATAGTGTGCTTACCACTTTTTATTCAGCACGCGGTCGATGCTGAATGCGCCTGGACCGGTGATAGCCAGCAGCAGGAAGCCGCCTGCGATGGTCAGGTTTTTCATGAACATCAGCGAGTTCACGCCTTCAGCAAAGTTGCTGTGGAACAGGAACGCGGTCAGCAGGGTAAAACCGGCGGTGAACAGCGCGGTCGTACGGGTCAGGAAGCCGAACAGGATGGCCAGGCCGCCGCCGAACTCAAGCAGAATGGTTAACGGCAGTAATGCACCCGGGACGCCCATGGCTTCCATGTATTGCTGAGTGCCTGCATACCCGGTGATTTTTCCCCAGCCTGCGGTAATAAACAGGATTGGCATCAGGATACGTGCTACCAGTACACCAACATCTTCTAATTTTTTCATTTCTTACTCCAGAAAACCCAAAGGGCGGCGGTTTTGTTTTTTGGTGCAATCCTGCGTAGTTACGCGGGGTTGCTGTCGATGGAGTGAATATTAGCGAGACGTTGAGGGAATTGTTAGCAAGGAAAACTGTAGATCTTCATCAAGAATTCTGAGTAACTGCCCGGGAGACAGGCAAATAAAAGGACCGGTTAAGGTCCTGAGAACAAAGCAGGTGGGGGAACTCAGCGCGGTGTGCCTAGCGCGATGATTGCTGGCGCAGCAGGCCTTTAACCATGCGCCAGGTACTCCAGACGCCGACGCCGCGCCGGGTCCAGCGCATAAGAAAGCGCGGGTGGCGAACGGACCAGATGGCCATCACGCCGCTGCCGACCAGCGCCCACGAGCGCAGGTTTTGCAGCGTCAGCCAGCCCCGGTCGAGCGGGGCGGTGGCTGCCAGCCAGTCGCGGCGGCCGGCGGTTAAATCCAGCCGCTGCTGCTGGATCTGGCGCAGCAGAAGCGTCTTGCGCCGCTCACGTTCCTGTTGACTGCTCACGGTTAATCATCCTCCAGCAGCGCTCTGTCGTTAGCCAGCTCCGTGCGGGTATGGCGCAGGAACGTCGAACGCCGGGCCTTGCGTAGCGTCCAGATACCGCCGATCAGCGAAGCGAGCAGCAGCACGACGGTGGTGGCGATCATGACGTTCAGGCGATACTGCGGATCGACGGCCCAGATAATGAGCACCAGCAGGCTCATCAAGCCGAACGCGGCGAACAGCAGGGTCAGCCCCAGCATCAGGAACAGCTGGAAGAGGTTAGCCTTCTCTTCTTCCAGCTCCACGACCACCAGACGCAGACGCGTTTCCACCATTTCAACCAGCAGCGATACGATGCGCTGGCCGATGCCGAAAACGCTCTGACCCGGTCCTTGCGTGCGTTGAGAGTCCGCCATAATTAGCGACGCGTCAGCAGGACACCCAGCACCAGCCCAACGGCTGCGCCAATACCTACGCCGGTCCACGGATTTTCGCGAACGTACTCATCGGCGCGCGCGGCGCTTTCACGGGTCTGCCTGACGATGGCATCGCCGGTTTCACCCAGACGTACGCGGCTCTCTTTCAGCGCGCTTTCTGCTTTGCTACGCAGCTTGCCTATCTCTTCCTTCGATTTATCCGTGGAGGAGTTCAGCACTTCTTCCAGGGTATCAGCCAGAGTTTTCAGTTCTGCACGCAGGTCGTCTGCAACGTTATCTTTAGGCATCTTTCTCTCCTGTAGAGTGGTCCATATACATACTAGTACTCACGTGACTCAAGCGCTTTCAGCTCTTGCTGCGCTTCATCAAGTTTATGCTGGCGCTTGCTGATTTTCTCAGCATCGCCTTTCTGTTCGGCTTCGCGCAGATCGCGCTGACGTTCGCTAATCTCTTCCCGCTGCTTAGCGATTTTTTGCTGGTGATCGGCTTTGAGCTTACTGTCGCTACAGTGGGCCTGAACTTCACGCAGCGCCTTATTGAGGCCATCAATACGGTTCTGATTATGATGTTTCTCGGCATAGCTAATCTCCCGCTGGATATCCTGCTCTTTTTCCTGACAGGGGGAGATGGCAAAGGCGCTGGAGCTAAGCGAAGTTAAAACCAGGATCAAAGCGATGCGGTGTTTCATGGATGCTACCTTCCATTGTGTGAGGGCATATCCGTAGGATAGACCCGATCCAGTTGATTAACGTCAGCCCGGTGGCTCCCGCAGTCTTAAGCATAGTAAGGAAAACAGGAAATCACCAAACTGCGTGAAAATATTCAGAATTTTGGAAATTATCCAAACCTGTGTGGCGTATCGCGCAGGCGGGAGAGCCATGCTGTCGGCGTGTTATCTTCCTCCAGCAAAGCAATAATATAGCCGTGCGGCAGGGCGCGTCCCAGCACTTCTTTCGCCGCTATTCCCTGGGCGCTGGAATCAAATTTGATCAGCAGGCCATCTTTTTGCGGCGTGATGCTTTTAAAACGAATACCGTTGGCATCAAGATGGTGCCAGACGGAAAAGCCGTCCGGCATGCCAACATCCTGACTTGCGGGGTGGATAGCGAGGGTGGCTTCCTGCTGTTGCGCCGCCAGCCATAGCCAGAACAGGGCGCACAGCAAAAGTGAACCGCCCAGCATCCAGCCCAACTTACGCAGAGAAGGGCGTTTATTAACCATCATCAGCCCCGACTTCTGTGTTTTTTCTTCCACATCACCACGAGCGAGCCGATTAAGCCAAATACCAGCAGCACCACCGGCAGCAGCATCAGGCAGGACATGAGCTGATCTTCATATTTCAGGAATACCGGCGTTTTGCCCAGCAGGTAGCCCAGGGAGGTCAGAATCAGTACCCACAGCAGGCCGCTCATCCAGTTAAAGAACTGGAAGCGCGCATTGTTCAGCCCCGAGATGCCGGCAATGGTCGGCAGCAGGGTACGAACGAAAGCGATAAAGCGGCCAATCAGCAGCGCGGAAAGCCCGTGCTTATGGAACAGATGGTGCGCGCGCTGATGATAGTGGGACGGCAGATGCGAAAGCCAGTTCTGCACAATCCGCGTGTTGCCCAGCCAGCGGCCCTGAATATAGCTCAGCCAGCAGCCGAGGCTGGCGGCCGTTGTGAGCAGCAGCAGCGTTTCGGGGAAGCCCATTGCGCCTTTAGCAATCAGGACGCCAACCAAAACCAGCAGGCTATCGCCCGGTAAAAAAGCGGCCGGAAGCAGGCCGTTTTCGAGGAATAAAATCATAAATAAGACGAAATACAGCATGCCAATCATGGAGGGATTGGCGAGAGTTTCGTAATCCTGGCTCCATAGAGCATTTAACAATTGGGTTAATAGTTCCATTCACGATTCCTGGTACATCGGTTAACGGTACGTCTGAACGCAGTGTAAATATAGCGACATAGGTTGTTATTGGATTATGGTCGCTGCTGATGCGGTCTGAACGGATCCCTGTCTGGCATCATCTTCTTCAGGTCGTTCCAGGCTACTTTTGCGCGGAAAAACCAGCCGCTATTGCTATCCACGCTACCGGGTATCTCTTCCTTTGCTCTCTGCACGTACCCTGAAGGGATAGGCGTGCATCAGATAAAGATAAGCAAATGCGAGCTGCAGAACGACGAAATGCATCTAATTGTAACAAAACCGCTGACTTTACGGCAGATAAATTGCAGTTTGTTGCTTGTTGATTTTGCTGATTGCGGCGGCGAGTGGCGAGTGTCTTTACACAGGCTGACACTATAGATGTTTGCTTACCTGGTCAGGATGGCGGGCGAACGCTGGTCGTCGGCCCGGAATGAGGATAATCGCTTATTTTACGCCGTTGGCGGCGGTATCGAGGTGAACAACCGGATTTTCCGCAAACAGGTAGCGATCGGCGTTGAATTCAAAATCATCGCTGGTTTCGTTGAACAGCATCAGCTTGGTGTTTTCCAGGTGCTGCCACATCGCCAGCTTCGCGGCGTGCGGATCTTTACGAATCAGCGCTTTAAGGATCTGATCGTGATCGTCGCACCAGCTATCGACGGTGCGCATGTCGATATGGTCGTGCAGTTTTTTCCAGTAGGGGTTGTGCACGCGCTGGGTCCACATTTTTTCGACAATCGCCGCGAGGGCGGAGTTCTGGGTCGCCAGCGCAACCTGAACGTGAAACTGGAGGTCCCACTCGGAATCGCGGAAGCACTTCTCTTTGCGCGCGTTCTCCTGGATCTCCATAAGCTTCATGATGTCCTGCTTGGTCACCTGGGTGGCGGCAAACTCGGCGATATTGCTCTCAATCAGCTGTCGGGCCTGCAGCAGCTCAAACGGACCGTAGTTGGCGAACTCCAGGGTCTCGTCGATCGGCTGCTGGTGCTTCGGATGATTGGAGATAACGTGAATGCCCGAGCCTTTGCGCACTTCCACATAGCCTTCGACTTCCAGCATGATAATGGCTTCGCGAACCACGGTACGGCTAACGCTTTTCTCGTCGGCAATAAACCGCTCTGCGGGCAGCTTATCGCCCACCAGGTAGACACCTTGTTCAATACGTGCCTTCAACTCTGCGGCCAGCTGTTGATACAAACGACGTGGTTCTGTGATTTCCATATTCGCTCCCGGAAGATGGCGACAATATTGGATTTGTTATACCACTTTTACGCGCATCCCACCACTGCCAGGCATGAAAAAGCCGCCTTTATCGAGGCGGCTTGAGCGGGTCAATCTTGCGGTGCAGTCGCTAGCTTTGCGTCACCGGTTTACTGGTGCTGAGCGGGGTGGGATCGTCGTCCGCCGATTTGTTCTTCAGTACGGTCCAGATGACGATGGCACCCAGCAGATCGAAGACCGCCAGCACGGCAAACAGCGGGCTAAAGCCGATGGTGTCCGCCAGCGCGCCGACCACCAGCGCAAACATGGTGCTCGCCATCCAGGCTGCCATACCGGTCAGGCCGTTAGCGGTCGCCACTTCATTACGACCGAATACGTCGGAAGAGAGCGTAATCAGCGCCCCGGACAGCGCCTGGTGAGCAAAGCCGCCGACGCACAGCAGGGCGATAGCCACGAACGGGCTGGTGAACAGGCCAATCATACCCGGGCCAATCATCAGTACGGCGCCCATGGTGACGACCATTTTACGCGAGACGATCAGGTTGACGCCAAACCAGCGCTGGAACAGCGGCGGCAGGTAGCCACCCACGATGCAGCCGAGGTCAGCGAACAGCATCGGCATCCATGCGAACATGGCGATCTCTTTCAGGTTAAAGCCATACACTTTAAACATGAACAGCGGGATCCACGCGTTGAAGGTCCCCCAGGCCGGCTCCGCAAGGAAGCGCGGCAGGGCGATACCCCAGAACTGACGGTTGCGCAGGATCTGCCACGGCGACATCTTCTTACCGTTGTTGGTCTGATGCTGAGACTCCTGGCCGCCGATGATGTAGTCGCGCTCTTCGCTGGTTAATTTTTTCTGGTCACGCGGGTGCTTATAGAACACCAGCCACGCCATAGCCCATGCGAAGCTCAGGACGCCGGAGATGATGAACGCCATCTGCCAGCTGTGCATCACAATCGCCCAGACCACCAGCGGCGGCGCGATCATCGCGCCGATCGAGGAGCCAACGTTGAAGTAGCCAACGGCAATGGAGCGCTCTTTGGCCGGGAACCATTCCGAGCTGGCCTTCAGGCCCGCTGGGATCATGGCGGCTTCAGCGGCACCCACGGCGCCACGCGCCAGGGCTAATCCGCCCCAGCTGCCTGCCAGTGCCGTTGAGCCACAGAAAATAGCCCAGGCGATAGCGAAGAAGGCGTAGCCGATTTTGGTACCGAGAACATCCAGCACGTAGCCCGCAACAGGCTGCATAACGGTATAAGCAGCCGAGTAGGCCGCGATGATATAGGAATACTGTTGGGTGGAGATGTGTAACTCTTCCATCAGAGTTGGCGCAGCCGCAGCCACAGTGTTACGCGTCAGGTACCCCAGCACGGTGCCCAATGTCACCAGTGCGATCATATACCAACGTAACCCTTTAATTTTACGCATGTAAAACCTCATCGTTTGTTTTATATCCGCAGCGAGTGCGGCCATCTTCAGCCCCGTAACGGCGATGAAGAGGGAGAACGGAGGGCTCAGGGTGGGAAACCCATATGGCCCGAACCTTGCCATCAATCGTTATGTTTAATCCGGCATCCATACCGTTCAATCCGATGCCTGTCGTCATCGGTAATACATTCCGTCGGTTCATATGTTTCGACGAAAGCAAGATAACTTGTCATACAACTTCAAAGGTTGAGTGCCGTCACAAAAGTGGGAAAGTTTATGGGGGTATTATCCTCTGCGAGCAAAGCCAGTACTGGCGCGGCCTGGCGAAGTTTTTACTCCTTTGGCGGTAATTTTTTTGTCAGCGTTTATTGATCTAACTCACGAAAAAGATTTCGGTCTCTGGAAATTGGTGTGATAACTTTGTCAGCATGATAGTCAATCATCTGAAGGGCTCCGCAAAGGGGCGAAGAGGAAAAGAAAATGACACCGTTTATGACTGAAGATTTTCTGCTTGATACCGAATTTTCCCGCCGTCTGTACCATGACTACGCCAAAGAACAGCCGATTTTCGACTATCACTGCCACCTGCCTCCGCAGCAGATTGCCGAAAATTATCGTTTTAAAAATCTGTATGACATCTGGCTGAAAGGCGATCATTACAAATGGCGCGCGATGCGCACAAACGGCGTTGCTGAACGCCTGTGTACCGGCGATGCGTCGGATCGCGAGAAGTTTGCCGCCTGGGCCGCTACCGTGCCGCATACCATTGGCAACCCGTTATACCACTGGACGCATCTTGAGCTGCGTCGTCCTTTTGGTATTACAGGTAAGGTGCTGTCTCCGGCTACCGCCGATGAGATCTGGGATCGGTGCAACGCGCTGCTGGCGGAGGAGCGTTTTTCTGCCCGCGGCATCATGCAGCAGATGAACGTGAAAATGGTCGGGACGACCGACGATCCGGTTGATTCGCTGGAACACCACGCGGCGGTAGCAAAAGACGCGAGCTTCACCACCAAAGTCCTGCCGAGCTGGCGTCCGGATAAGGCGTTTAATATCGAACAGGCGACCTTCAGTGACTATATGGCGACGCTGGGCGAAGTATCCGATACCGATATTCGCCGCTTTGCCGACCTGCAGTCTGCGTTAACGAAGCGTCTCGATCACTTCGCGGCCCACGGCTGTAAAGTCTCCGACCATGCGCTGGACGTGGTGCTGTTTGCCGAAGCCAGCGAGGCCGAGCTGGATAGCATCCTCGCCCGCCGCCTGACCGGTGCCGTCCTGAGCGAGCGCGAAGTCGCGCAGTTCAAAACCGCCGTGCTGGTGTTCCTCGGCGCAGAGTACGCCCGCCGCGGCTGGGTACAGCAGTACCACATCGGCGCGCTGCGTAACAACAACCAGCGCCAGTTCAAGCTGTTAGGGCCGGACGTTGGTTTCGACTCCATCAACGATCGGCCGATGGCGGAAGAGCTGTCGAAGCTGCTGAGCAAGCAGAATGAAGAGAACCTGCTGCCGAAAACCATCCTCTACTGCCTGAACCCGCGCGATAACGAAGTACTGGGCACCATGATCGGTAACTTCCAGGGCGAGGGGATGCCGGGCAAGATGCAGTTCGGTTCCGGCTGGTGGTTCAACGATCAGAAAGACGGCATGGAGCGTCAAATGACCCAGCTGGCTCAGCTTGGCCTGCTGAGCCGCTTCGTCGGCATGCTGACCGACAGCCGCAGCTTCCTCTCCTACACGCGCCATGAATATTTCCGCCGCATCCTGTGCCAGATGATCGGCCGCTGGGTAGAGGCAGGAGAAGCGCCGGCGGATATTCAGCTGCTGGGCGAGATGGTGCAAAACATCTGCTTTAACAATGCGCGTGATTACTTCGCCATTGAACTGAACTAAGACCAGAGGTCGGTTGATATGCAATACATTAAAATCCATTCGCAGGACAACGTCGCGGTGGCGTTGGCTGATATGGCGGCAGGCACGACGGTCACTATCGACGATGCGGTAGTCACGCTAGGCCAGGATATCGTCCGCGGGCACAAGTTCGCGCTATGCGGCATTGCGAAGGGAAAAAACGTCATTAAGTATGGTTTGCCCATTGGTCATGCGCTGGCGGATATCGCGCCAGGGGAGCATATTCACGCCCACAATACGCGGACCAACCTGAGCGACCTTGACGAGTATAGCTATCAACCGGATCTCGCCGAGCCGTCGGCGCAGCCTGCCGATCGCGAGGTGCAGATTTATCGCCGGGCTAACGGCGATGTCGGGGTGCGCAACGAGCTGTGGATCCTGCCGACCGTTGGCTGCGTCAACGGCATTGCGCGTCAGATTCAGAATCGCTTCCTGAAAGAGACCCATGACGCGGAAGGCACCGACGGCGTTTTCCTCTTCAGCCACACCTACGGCTGCTCGCAGCTGGGGGATGACCATATCAATACCCGCACCATGCTGCAAAATATGGTGCGTCATCCCAACGCCGGCGCGGTGCTGGTGATCGGCCTCGGCTGTGAAAATAATCAGGTCGCTGCCTTCCGGGAGACGCTGGGCGACTTCGACCCGCAGCGCGTGCGCTTTATGGTCTGCCAGGCCCAGGAAGATGAAGTAGAGGCGGGGATCGAACATCTCCACGAGCTTTATCAGGCGATGCGCGAGGACAAGCGCGAACCGGGCAAGCTCAGCGAGCTGAAGTTTGGCCTCGAATGTGGCGGCTCGGACGGGCTGTCGGGGATCACCGCCAACCCGATGCTGGGGCGTTTTTCCGACTACCTGATCGCTAACGGCGGCACAACCGTACTGACGGAGGTGCCGGAAATGTTCGGCGCCGAGCAGCTGCTGATGAGCCACTGCCGCGATGAAGCGACCTTCGACAAGCTGGTCACCATGGTGAACGACTTTAAGCAGTACTTCATTGCACACAACCAGCCGATTTACGAGAACCCATCGCCGGGCAATAAAGCGGGCGGCATCACCACCCTCGAAGATAAGTCGCTGGGCTGCACGCAGAAAGCGGGCTCCAGCCAGGTGGTGGACGTCCTGCGCTACGGCGAGCGCCTGAAGGTGCACGGCCTGAACCTGCTGAGTGCGCCGGGCAACGACGCGGTGGCGACCAGCGCGCTGGCCGGCGCCGGCTGCCACATGGTGCTATTCAGCACCGGGCGCGGTACGCCTTACGGCGGCTTCGTGCCGACGGTAAAAATCGCCACCAACAGCGAGCTGGCGGCGAAAAAGAAACACTGGATTGATTTCGATGCCGGCCAGCTGATTCACGGTAAAGCCATGCCGCAGCTGCTGGAGGAGTTTGTCGACACAATCGCCGAGATTGCCAGCGGCAGGCAGACCTGCAACGAACGCAACGACTTCCGCGAGCTGGCGATCTTTAAAAGCGGCGTCACTCTCTAATGACGCGTCACTCTTTACGCCGCCGCGGCGTTGGCTCCGTTTAGCGACCGCGAAGGGCTAAACTGCGGAGTTAAAGAGTGGGCAAGGCGATGCAAAAACGGCGTATCAGATGATGATACGCCGTTGTGTTTTACAGGCCCTTACTGGGGCCGCGGATTAGCTGCGCAGAGCGTTTTTCGCCAGCTGCTCGTCTTCGGCAATACAGACCGCGGCGGTAAACAGCACGTCGGTGGAGGAGTTCAGCGCGGTTTCACAGGAGTCCTGCAGGACGCCGATGATAAAGCCGACGGCCACGACCTGCATGGCGACGTCGTTCGGGATACCGAACATGTTGCAGGCTAATGGGATCAGCAGCAGCGAGCCGCCCGCCACGCCGGAAGCGCCGCAGGCGCACAGGGAAGCCACGACGCTGAGCAGCAGAGCCGTAGGTAAATCGACCGGGATACCCAGGGTATAAACCGCCGCCAGCGTCAGCACCGTAATGGTGATGGCGGCTCCGGCCATATTGATGGTGGCGCCGAGCGGGATAGAAACCGAATAGGTGTCACGATCCAGGTTCAGCTTCTCGCTCAAGGCCATATTGACCGGAATATTCGCCGCGGAGCTGCGGGTAAAGAAGGCGTACACGCCGCTTTCACGCAGGCACATCAATACCAGCGGATAGGGATTGCGGCGAAGCTTCCAGAATACCAGCAGCGGGTTAATCACCAGCGCGACCAGCAGCATACAGCCTACCAGCACCAGCAGCAGCTGGGCGTAGCCCCACAGCGTATCAAACCCGGTCGTCGCCAGGGTCGAGGAGACCAGGCCGAAGATACCCAGCGGCGCGAAACGAATCACCACCTTCACGATGAAGGTCACCGCGTTGGAGACGTCGTTAACCAGATTCTTCGTGGTTTCGTTACCGTGGCGCAGCGCAAATCCCAGACCCACGGCCCATACCAGAATCCCGATATAGTTGGCGTTGAGCAGGGCATCAATGGGGTTTGCCACCATGCTCATCAGCAGCCCGCGCAGCACTTCTACGATCCCGGAGGGCGGCGTAATGCTGTCGGCGGCGGTGGTCAGATGCAGCGTGGAAGGGAAGATAAAGCTGAACAGCACGGCGGTCAGCGCGGCGCTGAAGGTGCCCAGCAGATAAAGGAATAAAATCGGGCGAATATTGGTCTTTTGCCCCTGCTGGTGGTTGGCGATTGAGGCCATAACCAGCATCAGAACCAGCACCGGGGCGACGGCTTTCAGCGCCCCGACGAACAGCGTTCCCAGCAGGCCAACGGCGATTGCGGCAGGTTTTGACACCAGTGCCAGCAGCACGCCGAGAACCAGACCCAGTAAAATTTGTTTCACCAGGCTACCCTGGGACAGGCGCTTCAGCAGGCCTGATGGGGGAGTGTGAGTCGTCATGATTTATTCCTTCCAGTGATGTGGCTTTCCGCTCCGGGGCGTATTATTTGTTACGTTTATGTCCGGATGTAAGTAAATGTTTGCCTGGTTGAGTATACGGAAACAGCGCCAGGGAGGAAGCGTAAAATGCTGCTTATTGCGGCGGGATCTGATTTTTTAACTGTATTTTAACGATTTTGTGACATTGGTAAAATAATGCGCGGTAAAGGCGAAGGGCCGGGGGAAAGGGGACTCCACCCGGCCCATGAGCGGCTTACTGCAGCCGCTTTTTCTTATCGTGCTGCTGGTTGACCCAGGCGTTGATCAGCAGCGTCAGCGCCAGAATCCCACCGACCGTACCGAGCGAAATGCCGATCGGGATATGGTAGAAATCGACGATCAGCATCTTGATACCGATAAAGACCAGAATGATCGACAGGCCGTATTTCAGCATCGAGAAGCGTTCCGCCACGCCTGCCAGCAGGAAGTACATCGCGCGCAGGCCGAGGATCGCGAACAGGTTCGAGGTCAGGACGATAAACGGATCGGTGGTGACGGCGAAAATAGCCGGAATGCTATCGACGGCGAAAATGACGTCGCTTATCTCCACGAGGATCAGCACCAGCAGCAGCGGCGTGGCGAACAGCACGCCGTTTTGCCGGGTAAAGAAGTGCTCGCCCTCAATTTTATCGGTCATCCGCAGGTGGCTGCGGATCCAGCGAACCAGCGGCTTATCGCCGATGCCGGAATCATCCTCTTTCGCCAGCGCCATCTTCACGCCGGTAAACAGCAGGAATGCGCCGAAGATATAGAGCAGCCACTCAAACTGGGAGATAAGCCAGCTGCCGGCGAAAATCATCACCGTACGCAGCACGATCGCCCCAAGAACCCCGTATACCAGCACCCGACGCTGTAGCGCAGGCGGTACGGCGAAGTAGCTAAACAGCATCAGCCAGACAAAGACGTTATCAACGGCCAGCGCTTTCTCGATCAGGTAGCCGGTGAGGAAGGCCAGCGCCTGCGGATCGGCGACCGCGCGTCCTTCGGTTTGTACCAGATACCACCAGAAAGCGGCGTTAAAGAGGAGGGAGAGCGTGACCCACAAAATTGACCAGCCCGCGGCCTGCTTCATGGTCATGCTATGCGCACCGCGACGTCCCTGAAGCAGCAGGTCGATAGCCAGCATGATCGTCACGACAACAGCGAATCCGCCCCATAACAACGGTGTGCCGACACTATTCATTACGATATTCCTTACATAAAAACAAAACGGCTGACGTCGGAAGACGGCAGCCGCTGCGTGTTTATGCATAGACCTCGCCTTCCGGCAAGGTCTCACTTACAACGGTAAAAGGACTCGCCCACAGGACGCGGCCTTTTACCGTTGCCCGGCGACCGGATGCGCTTTGACACGCATCGTAATGACGATCCACCGGCAAGGAAGTTACTCCCCTTTGCGCGTAACAAAGTATTACAAGTCATAAATGGCGTCAATGGTCGCTGACGGCACCTTACACTCTTTTACGCCGCAGGCAGGCTATCCGCCGGGAAAACGACCCCGGTCTGACGGCGAATTTCGCTCAGCAGCTTCGCCGTAATGCGGCTAACCTCCAGGCCCGGGTGAGTAACCTGATTGGCTTCAACCAGCCGGGCAAACTCTTCCGCTTCATACAGCATAGTATTGATATGCTGCGGCTGCGTCAGGTCCTGGGCTTTCCCGCCGCGCGGAATGAAGCACACCTTCTGGCATTCGGAGATTTTCTCGATAACCAGCGCGCCGGCTTCCCCCTGGATTTCACTCGGCAGCGTCGAGTCGCTCACTTTCGAATGGTGCAGGGTGACGTCGAAATCAGGATAGCTCAGCACCACCGTGCCCTGGGCGTCGACGCCGCTCTCCAGCAGGCTGGCGCTGGCGTGGACGGCGCGCGGCTCGCCCCACAGCGCGACCGCCGAGGCCAGGCAGTAAAAGCCGATATCCATGATCGAGCCGTTAGAGAAGGCCGGATTGAAGGTGTTGGGGTTCTCGCCGTCGAGGTAGCGCTGATAGCGTGAAGAGTACTGGCAGTAGTTGATAAAGGCTTTATGCAGGCGGCCAATTTTGCTCAGCGATTGCTGCAGCAGCTGGAAGTTGGGCAGGCTGGCGGTTTTAAAGGCTTCGAACAGCACCACCTGGTTTTCCTTCGCGGCGGCGATAGCGGCTTCGGCTTCGCGGATATTGGAGGCCAGCGGTTTTTCGCAAATCACGTGCTTTTTATGCGTCAAAAACAGGTGCGTTTGCGGGAAGTGCAGGGAGTTCGGGCTGGCGATATACACCGCGTCAACGGCATCGCTCTGCGCCAGATCGTCCAGCGAGGTGAACAGGTGTTCGACCGGGTAATCGTTAGCGAAAGCCTGCGCTTGTTCAAGGCTGCGGGAGTAGATGGCGGTGAGCTTATACTTGCCGGTTTCATGGGCGGCATCGACAAACTGGCGGGTTATCCAGTTTGTGCCAACAACTGCGAAACGAATCATAAAGGTTGACGAACTCCGTGAAAGGGAACCTTTTGCCACTCTAGCATGCCATCATGACAAAACCAGTGCGCTACTGCGCAGAACGATTTAGCGAAAGGTGCGTTAGCCACAGGCGGGTATCGAACTCCAGCTGGTGGTACTGCGGCTCCATATAGCAGCAGAGCTGATAGAAGGCTTTGTTGTGGTCCTTTTCTTTCAGATGCGCCAGCTCATGAACCACAATCATCCGCAGAAAGGCTTCCGGCGCATCGCGGAACACCGTCGCGACCCGAATTTCGGCCTTCGCCTTCAGCTTGCCGCCCTGCACGCGCGAAATGGCGGTATGCAGGCCGAGCGCGTTGTTCAGCACGTGGATCTTGCTGTCATACATCACTTTATTCACCGGCGCCGCGCCGCGCAAAAAGCGGGTTTTCAGATCCTGGGTATATTGATACAACGCCTTATCGCTGTTGACGTCGTGGCTCTGTGGATAGCGTTTTTCCAGCACCGCGCCAAGGCGCTGCTCGGCAATTAATGTGCGCACCTGAGAGAGTAAACTCTCCGGATAGCCCTGCAGGTAAGTTAGTTGACTCATCAAAGCCCCAAATAAAAAATAAAAAGGGTATACTCACGCACCCTTTTCAGGGATAACGCCAAAATTTTACCACTCAGGAGGGCCGATGAGCCACTTAGACAACGGTTTCCGTTCACTGACACTGAAACGTTTCCCGGAAACGGACGACGTTAACCCACTGCTGGCGTGGGAAGCGGCGGATGAATACCTGCTGCAGCAGTTGGACGATACGGAGATTAACGGCCCGGTCCTGATTCTGAACGACACCTTTGGCGCCTTGAGCTGCGCGCTGGCCGAACATACGCCTTACAGCATCGGCGACTCGTACCTCACCGAGCTCGCCACTCGTGAGAACCTGCGCCATAACGATATTGCTGAATCCAGCGTCAAGTTTCTCGACAGCACCGCCGAATACCCGCAGGCGCCGGGCGTGGTGCTGATAAAAGTGCCGAAAACGATGGCGCTGCTGGAGCAGCAGCTGCGCGCGCTGCGCCTGGTGGTGACGCCGCAAACCCGCATTATCGCGGGAGCCAAGGCGCGGGATATTCATACCTCCACGCTGGAGCTGTTTGAAAAGGTGCTGGGCCCGACCACCACGACCCTGGCCTGGAAGAAAGCGCGCCTGATCAACTGCACCTTCAGCGCACCGGCGCTGGCCGATGCCCCGGAAACCCTCAGCTGGAAGCTGGACGGCACCGACTGGACTATCCACAACCATGCGAACGTCTTCTCCCGCACCGGGCTGGATATTGGCGCACGCTTCTTTATCGAGCATCTTCCTTCCAACCTCGAAGGTGAGATTGTCGATCTCGGCTGCGGCAACGGCGTGGTTGGCCTGACGCTGCTGGAGAAAAACCCGCTGACCAGCGTGGTGTTTGTTGATGAATCGCCGATGGCCGTTGCCTCCAGCCGCCTGAACGTTGAAACCAACATGCCGGAAGCGCTGGACCGCTGCGAATTTATGATTAACAACGCGCTGTCGGGCGTGGAGCCTTTCCGCTTTAACGCCGTGCTGTGCAACCCGCCGTTCCACCAGAAGCATGCGCTGACGGATAATATCGCCTGGGAGATGTTCCACCATGCGCGCCGCTGCCTGAAGGTCAACGGCGAGCTGTACATCGTGGCGAACCGTCACCTGGACTATTTCCATAAGCTGAAGAAAATCTTCGGCAACTGCACCACCGTCGCCACCAACAATAAGTTCGTGGTATTGAAAGCGGTGAAGGCGCGCAGGCTGCGCTGATTCACTGACCTGCCGGCGGCGGTTGCCCACAAAGGCGCTGCGCCGCCGGGCGATTGGCGCTAAATCTCCAGCGCCAGTCGGGTTCCCTGGGCAATCGCGCGGCGGGCATCGAGCTCCGTCGCCACGTCGCAGCCGCCTATCAGATGCACCCTTTTCCCCGCCGCCCGCAGCGGATCCGCCAGCTCGCGCTTCGGCTCCTGGCCGGCGCAGATAATCACCCGATCGACGCTGAACAGCTGGGTTTCGCCGTCGATCGTCACGTGCAGCCCCTCATCGTCGATCTTCTGATAGCTTACCGACGGGATCATTTTCACGCCGCGAGCCAGCAGGGTGGCGCGGTGGATCCAGCCGGTGGTTTTGCCTAAGCCGTCGCCGGGCTTACCGGCTTTACGCTGAAGCATGACGATCCTGCGCGGGCTTTTCGGCAGCCGGGCGCCTTCCGCCCGCAGTCCGCCCGCGCTCTGCAGGCTGGTATCAATTCCCCACTCCTCGCAGAACCCGGCAATATCCTGGCTGGTGGCGGGCCCCGGCTGGCTGAGGTACATCGCGGTATCAAAGCCGATGCCGCCGCAGCCGATAATCGCCACGCTGTCGCCCACCGGCGCCTTATCGCGCAGCACGTCGAGATAGCTCAGCACCTTTGGATGCGTAATGCCGTCGATATCCGGCATCCGCGGCGCGATACCGGTGGCGAGGATCGTCTCATCAAACGCCATTAGCCGATCGGCGTCGATCGGCGTATTAAGCTGCAGATCGACGCCGGTCAGTTCCAGCATCCGCCGGTAGTAGCGCAGGGTTTCATAGAACTCCTCTTTGCCGGGGATCTGTTTGGCGATATTAAACTGGCCGCCGATCTCTTTTTGCGCGTCGAACAGCGTCACGCGGTGCCCGCGCGAGGCGGCGTTGACGGCAAAGGCTAGTCCTGCGGGGCCGGCGCCGACTACCGCCAGCCGTTTCGGCGCGGCGGCAGGGGTGACCGGCATCAGGGTTTCGTGGCAGGCGCGAGGGTTAACCAGGCAGGAGGTCACTTTACCGACGAAGATCCGATCGAGGCAGGCCTGGTTGCAGCCGATGCAGGTATTGATCTCATCCGCCCGGCCGCTTTGCGCCTTCGTCAGGAATTCACCGTCGGCGAGGAAAGGGCGGGCCATCGACACCATATCGGCGTCGCCGCGGGCGAGGATCGCCTCCGCCACCTGCGGATCGTTAATTCGGTTGGTGGTGATGAGCGGAATCGACACCGCACCTTTCAGCTTGCGGGTCACCCAGCTAAAGGCGCCGCGCGGCACCGGCGTGGCGATGGTCGGAATGCGCGCCTCGTGCCAGCCGATGCCGGTGTTGATAATCGTCGCGCCCGCCGACTCAATGGCTTTTGCCAGCATAATCACTTCCGGCAGGGTGCTGCCGTCGTGCACCAGATCGAGCATCGACAGGCGATAAATAATAATAAAGTCGGCGCCCGCGCGCTGGCGCACGGCCCGTACGACCTCGACGGCAAAGCGCATGCGCTGAGCGTAGTCGCCGCCCCAGTCGTCGTCGCGGTGGTTGGTGCGCGCGGCGAGGAATTCGTTGATCAGGTAGCCTTCCGAGCCCATCACTTCGACGCCGTCATAGCCCGCTTCCCGCGCCAGCTGGGCGCAGAGGGCAAAATCGTCGATCAGCTGCAGAATCTCATCGTGGCTCAGGGTGTGCGGGGTAAAGCGGTTAATCGGGGCCTGCAGCGGCGAAGGGGCGACCAGCTGCGGCTGGTAGCTGTAGCGGCCGGTATGCAGGATCTGCAGGGCAATTTTGCCGCCTTCGCGGTGCACCGCGTCGGTAATGTGCCGGTGATGCGCAAGGTGGCTGGCGTCGTTAAGCACCGCGCCGCCGGCCATCGTAACGCCGGAGGCGGCAGGCGCCACGCCGCCGGTCACAATCAGCGCAACCCCGTGACGCGCGCGCTCGGCGTAAAAGGCCGCCAGCCGCTCCGCGCCGTCGGCGTGTTCCTCCAGCCCGGTATGCATGGAGCCCATCAGCACGCGGTTTTTAAGCTGGGTAAAGCCCAGGTCGAGCGGAGCGAATAACGACGGATAGTGGCTCATAATGGCTTCCAGGGTCGAATATGTAACATTATTGTTATGTGGTCGGATGAGTTACTAATTTAGCCGTCGCCGGCGAAAAGGGAAAAGGGGAGTGCGGCGATTGTGATGGGATTCAAAGAATGATGCGTGGCCGGGCGCCATCGGCTCTCTGCGATGGCGCGGCGGCCGGTGGGCTAGACCCGGTGGCGGCGCGCAGCCGGCTCAAGCCCCGGCGCCTGCCACATGGAGGTGGTCAGCCCGCTGTCTACCAGCCCGAGCTGGTCGGCGTAGACCGACTGCCATTTGCTCATCATCTCCTGATAGAGCTCGCGATGCGCCGGGTTGGGGGTAAACTCCTGATGCCAGCCCACCAGCTTTTCACCCGTC
The DNA here is from genome assembly GCF_006539725.1 of Klebsiella terrigena. Classification (GTDB taxonomy): domain Bacteria; phylum Pseudomonadota; class Gammaproteobacteria; order Enterobacterales; family Enterobacteriaceae; genus Klebsiella; species Klebsiella terrigena. The sequence continues at coordinate 22,308 of NZ_BJNO01000033.1, forward strand.
GCCGCCATATCGGCGTACAGCCCGGCACCGGCTCCGGCGGCGATGGCGCAGCCGAGGGCGGTGGCCTCGCGCACCACCGGGACGCGCACCGGCAGGCCGGTGACGTCGCTGAGGATCTGGCTCCACAGCGCGCCCTTCGACCCGCCGCCGGCGAAGACCAGGCTATCGAAGGTGACCCCCGAGAAGCGGGAGATCTGCGCGAGATTACAGGCCGAGACAATCGCCGCATTCTCTTCCAGCGCGCGGAACAGGGTCGCTTTATTGCACTTTTCCGGGTCGATGGAGAGGTTAATAAACGACGGCGCGGCGTGGTACCACTGCTTAAAATGCATCGCATCGGAGAAGATCGGCATCACCCCGTGGGAGCCGGCGGGCACCCGGCTGGCCATCTCCTCCAGCAGAGAGTAGGCGTCCACGCCGAGGCGCTCGGCCACCAGCTTCTCTTCGGCGCAGAAGGCGTCGCGGAACCAGCGCATGGTGAGGCCGGTAAAGAAGCTAATCGACTCCGCCTGGGCCATGCCGGGAATGACGTGGGGATTGACGCGAATATTCATCTCCGGGTCGGTGCGCGGCTGCGGCAGGTTGACCACCTGCTGCCAGAAGGTGCCTCCCAGCACGGCGGTCTGCCCCGCGCGCACTACCCCGAGGCCGAGGCAGCCCAGCTGCACGTCGCCGCCGCCCATCACCACCGGCGTGCCTGCCCGCAGTCCGCACTGCTGCGCCGCGGCGTCGGTAACCGCCCCCAGCAGCGTGCCGGTCTCTTTCACCGGCGAGAGCATATCGGCGCGCAGTCCGGCCATATCCAGCAGCGCCGGACGCCAGTCGCGGCTGAACAGATCGAGCATCCCGGTGGTACCTGCATTGGACGGGTCGACGGCCAGTTCGCCGGAGAGTTTTGCCGCCAGCCAGTCGCTGATCATGGTGACGGTAGCCGCCTGGCGATAGATATCCGGGCGATGGTGGGCCAGCCACAGCAGGCGCGGCATGGCGCTGAGCGCCAGGGTTTGGCCGGAGACCTCATATACTTCGGACTCAAAGCGGAAATCGTGGATCTCTTTGAGCTCCGCCACCTCGCGGCTGGCGCGCGCGTCGACGTTGGCGCAGGCCCAGATGGCCTCGCCGTTGCGGTCATATAAAACGATCCCTTCGCGCATCGAGCAGCAGGCGACGGACTGAATATCCGCCGCGCTGAGGTGAGCGGCGCCGAGCGCCTGGCGGATGCACTGGCAGGCCAGCTGCCAGTTGGTGATCAGGTCGAACTCCATCGAGCCGGGAACATTTTCCACGCTCAGGTGCTTCCATTCGGCCTGGCCGACCGCCACCTGGCGCCCCGCAAGATCGAAAACCACCGCCCGAATGCTGCCGGTCCCGGCATCTAACGCTAACAGGTAACTCATGACATGCGCCTCGCTGGTGTTGCGCGGCGCAGGGCCGTCAGGAGGCCAGCGTGAGCACCGCGCGTGCTGTTGTCTCTTCCGTTACCAGGCCATTAATCCGCTTGCCGATAAGAGCCGCGTAAATCGCCTGCGCTTTTTCCGTTCCTCCGGCAACGCCGACGATGGTTGGCAGCTGCGCCAGCTCGTCGAGGGTCACGCCAAGCAGTTCCCGGTGAATTTCCAGTCCCTCAACCCGCCTGCCGTCGGCCTGCAGGAAATAACCCAAAATGTCGCCTATCGCTCCTTTGCGGGCGTACATCAGCTGTTCGCCTTCGCTGATATAGCCGGAGCGCAGGATGGTGGCGTCGCGGCGCTGGTCGATAGCCCCGATGCCCACCACCGCCGCATCCGCCGCGGTGGCGGCGAGGATCACGTCGCGCACGCTCGACTCCCGACGGAGGATCTCGGCGACGTCGGCGGAGGAGACCCGCAGCGGCGCCGGGATAATGCTGACGCTACAGGCGGCATCCAGCTGGCCGATCCCGGTCATGTAAGGGCCCACGCCGCCGGAAAGGGTCACCAGCCGCACCTGCTGAGAGCTGATAAAGCCGCTCAGATGCTGCAGGCAGCTCATGGTCGCCTCGCCGAAACCGACCGCCAGCAGCTGCCCCGGCGCCAGCACGCCCATCAGCGACTGCGCCGCGCCGATCCCCAGGCGGGTGTTCATCGGCGGGGTGTTCAGCGCCGGAAGCACGCGCGCAATCTTCAGATCGAAACGCCGCTGCAGCTCGGTCTCCAGCGCCAGGCACCCTTCGTAGCGGGAGTTGATCTGCACGCGGATCACCCCGGACTGGCGGCCTTTCTCCAGCAGCCGGGAGATCTTCAGCCGCGGCAGCCCCAGACGTTCACCAATGTCGTTCTGCGTCAGGCCGTCGTGGTAATAGCACCAGGCCACCCGCGCCACCAGCTCTTCCTCGGCTAACGCCAGCCCGGCGTAGCGGCTCTCTTCCGTAATGCGTTTTTCGCTCATAAAGTGAACTCTTATAAAAATTTAGATCATATGTTCGCTATTGCACGGTCGGAAAATGTGAGCCGGCCGGCAAAACCGATCTTTGGCTGTTCGCTGGTTTTATTCAAACGATCGAAAGCATAAAACTGTGATCCTCGCACGGTTGTAAATATAGTTCAGGGTCTACGCTTTTGAACATTATTAAATTAAAAAATCATTTGTTCAAATCGAGGCGTGATAATGAAGCCACTGCTTGAAGCCCGCCAAATCTGTAAACAGTTCTCCGGCATTAGCGTGCTGAAGGCGATTGATTTCACGTTATTTTCCGGCCAGGTGCACGCCCTGATGGGTGGCAACGGCGCCGGGAAATCGACGCTGATGAAGATTGTCGCCGGCGTAGAAACCCCCGACAGCGGCGAGCTGGCCCTCGGCGGGAACACCTTTACGCGCCTGACCCCCGCGCTGGCCCATCAGCAGGGCGTCTATCTGGTGCCGCAGGAGCCGATGCTGTTCCCTAACCTGACGGTGCGGGAAAACATTCTGTTTCGCCTGCCGAAGCGCGCCGATAGCGCCGCGCAGCTGCAGGAAAAGCTGCAGCAGCTCAGCTGCCAGCTGAATCTCGACGCGGCGGCCAGCACCCTCGAGGTAGCGGATCAGCAAATGGTCGAGATCCTGCGCGGCCTGATGCGCCAAGCGCAGATCCTGATCCTCGATGAGCCCACCGCCTCCTTAACGCCGGGCGAAACGGCGCGTCTGTTTTGCCAGATCCGCGCGCTGCAGGATCTCGGTGTCGGCATCGTCTTTATCTCTCACAAGCTGCCGGAGATCCGCCAGATCGCCAGCCACGTCTCGGTCATGCGCGACGGTGCGGTGGTGCTGAGCGGACACACTGCCGACTACAGCGACAATCAGCTGGTGAGCGCCATGACGCCCGCCGACCGGGAACACGCCCTCAGCGATACGCAGAAGCTGTGGCTGGCGCTGCCGGGCAACCGACGCACCCAGCCGCAGGACTTCCCGGTGCTGCGGGTGGAGGATCTCACCGGCGAGGGCTTTATCGATCTAAGCCTTGAGATCTACGCCGGGGAGATCGTCGGCCTCGCCGGGCTGGTGGGATCCGGGCGCACCGAATTTGCCGAAACTCTCTACGGTCTGCGGCCGCCGCGCGCGGGGCGGGTCTGGCTGGAGAACCGCGATATCAGCGACGCCAGCACCCGCGCCCGGCTGGCCAGCGGGCTGGTCTATCTGCCGGAAGATCGCCAGGTCTCAGGACTGTTTCTCGATGCGCCGGTGCGCTGGAATACGGTGATGTTTAACCAGCCGTCGCTGTGGCAGCAGGATAAACGCGAGGCGGCGGTGGTGGAGCGCTATCACCGGGCGCTGGGGATCAAATTTGCCGATAGCGACCAGCCGGTGCGCACCCTCTCCGGCGGTAACCAGCAGAAGGTGCTGCTGGCGCGCTGCCTTGAAGCCAATCCGCTGCTGCTGATCGTCGACGAGCCGACGCGCGGCGTGGACGTTTCCGCCCGCGCCGATATCTACCAGCTGCTGAAAAGCGTCGCCGCGCAGAACGTGGCGGTGCTGATGATCTCCAGCGATCTGGATGAGTTTGTGGGCCTGGCCGACCGGGTGCTGGTGATGCACCAGGGCCGACAGAGCGGCGAGCTGGCGCGCCGGGCGGTGACCGTTGAACGCATGATGACGCTGGCATTTGGAGGCGCGGCATGAAAACGTTATTGAAGAATCGCGAACTGAGCGCTTTTCTCGCCATCGTGGTGCTGTTTGCCGGGCTGGTGGCGCTCAACCCGGCCTACTTCAGCCTGCAGACCCTGGGCATGATCTTCGCCAGCTCGCAAATCCTCTGCCTGCTGGCGCTCGGGGCAACGCTGGTGATGCTGACCCGCAATATCGACGTTTCCGTCGGCTCCACCGTTGGCCTGTGCGCCATTGCGGTGGGCGTGGCGCTCAACGGCGGCTACGGCCTGACGGCGGCCATTGCGTTTGCGCTGGCGATTGGCGCCCTGGCGGGCGCCTTTAACGGCCTGCTGGTGGTGGGGCTGCGCATTCCGGCGATTGTCGCCACCCTTGGCACCCTCGGGCTGTATCGCGGGGTGATGCTGCTGTGGACCGGCGGTAAATGGATTGAAGGCCTGCCGGATAGCCTCAAGTCGCTCTCGGAGCCGGCGTTTATCGGCATCTCGCCGCTGGGCTGGCTGGTGCTGGTTCTGCTGCTGGCCGGCGCCTGGATGCTGTCGCGCACCGCTGCCGGCCGCGATTTCTACGCCGTCGGCGACAACCTGACCGCCGCGCGCCAGCTGGGCGTCGCGGTGAACCGCACGCGGATGCTCGCCTTTACCCTTAACGGCATGCTGGCCGCCTGCGCCGGCGTCGTTTTTGCCGCCCAGATTGGCTTTGTGCCCAACCAGACCGGCAGCGGGCTGGAGATGAAGGCCATCGCCGCCTGCGTGCTCGGCGGTATTTCCCTGCTCGGCGGCACCGGGACGCTCATCGGCGCGTTCCTCGGCGCCTTCTTCCTTACTCAGATTGATACCGTGCTGGTGCTGCTCAGGCTCCCGGCGTGGTGGAACGACTTTATTGCCGGCCTGGTGCTGCTCGGCGTGCTGGTGCTCGACGGGCGGCTGCGCCAGGCGCTGAGCCGCCACCAGCGAGCGCTGAAATATGCCCGCTTTCAGCCCGGTAATAAGGGGGGAAAGGGCGTGGCCCCGTTCACAAAGCGTAAAAACAAAGAGGTGGCGTGATGAAGCTCAGCTGGGAAAGCGCGCTGCTGGCGCTGCTGGTGGTGGAAATTCTGCTGTTCGGGGCCATTAACCCGCGGATGCTGGATATCAATATGCTGCTGTTCAGCACCAGCGATTTTATCTGTATCGGCATCGTGGCCCTGCCGCTGACGCTGGTGATCATTAGCGGCGGCATCGATATTTCGCTCGGCTCGACCATCGGCCTGTGCGCCATCGCGCTGGGGGTGATGATGCAGGCGGGCTGGCCGATGGGGCTGGCCATCCCGTTAACCCTGCTGCTTGGCCTGCTGTGCGGGCTGATTAACGCGGCGCTGATCCACTACACCGGCATTAGCCCGCTGGTGATCACCCTCGGCACCCTCTACCTCTACGGCGGCGGGGCGCTGTTGCTCTCCGGCATGGCGGGCGCGACCGGCTATGAAGGGATTGGCGGCTTCCCCGACGCCTTCACCGCCTTCGCCAACCTGACCCTGTTCGGCCTGCCGCTGCCGCTGGTGCTGTTTATCGTCATCACCTTCTTCTTCTGGCTGCTGGCCCATCGCGGGCGCTTTGGCCGCCACCTGTTTCTGCTCGGGCAAAACCCGCGCGCCGCGCGCTATGCCGCGCTGTCGGTGAACGGCATGCCGTACGTGCTGTATGGCCTGGTGGGCGTGGCCTCGGCCATCGCCGCGCTGGTGATGGTCTCCTATTTTGGCTCGGCGCGATCGGACCTCGGCCGCGATCTGCTGATGCCGGCGCTGACCGCCGCGGTGCTTGGCGGGGCGAATATCTACGGCGGTTCAGGTTCCATTATCGGCACGGCGCTGGCGGCGCTGCTGGTGGGATATTTACAACAAGGTTTACAGATGGTCGGCATCCCCAACCAGGTGTCGAGCGCGCTGTCAGGGGCGCTGTTGGTTGTGGTGGTGATGGGGCGCTCGCTGAGCCTGCACCGTGAATGGGTGCGAATGACCTGGCGACGCCTTTCTCGCGCATAAAACAATCGGAGCATAAACATACGATGAAAACCAAACGAATCCTGCAAACGAGCGCCCTGGCGCTGGCGCTGAGCGTGGCGACCGCCCAGGCCGCAGACCGCATTGCCTTTATTCCTAAACTCGTCGGCGTGGGCTTCTTTACCAGCGGCGGCAACGGCGCCAAAGAGGCGGGCAAGGCGCTGGGGGTTGATGTCACCTACGACGGCCCGACCGAACCGAGCGTCTCCGGCCAGGTGCAGCTGATCAACAACTTCGTCAACCAGGGCTACAACGCGATTATCGTCTCCGCGGTATCGCCGGACGGCCTGTGCCCGGCGCTCAAGCGCGCGATGCAGCGCGGCGTGAAGGTGCTGACCTGGGACTCCGATACCAAACCCGAATGCCGCAGTATCTATATCAACCAGGGCACCCCGCAGCAGCTCGGTGGACTGCTGGTGGATATGACCTCGAAGCAGGTAACCAAACCGGCTGCTAAGGTGGCGTTCTTCTACTCCAGCCCGACGGTGACCGACCAGAACCAGTGGGTTAAAGAGGCCAAAGCGAAGATTGCCAAAGAGCACCCGCAGTGGGAAGTGGTGACCACCCAGTTCGGCTATAACGACGCCACCAAATCGCTGCAAACCGCCGAGGGCATACTAAAAGCCTACCCGGATCTCGACGCCATTATCGCCCCGGACGCCAACGCGCTCCCGGCGGCGGCGCAGGCGGCGGAGAACCTTAAGCGTCAGGGGGTGGCGATTGTCGGCTTTAGCACCCCGAACGTTATGCGCCCGTACGTCGAGCGCGGCACGGTGAAAGCCTTCGGCCTGTGGGATGTGGTCCAGCAGGGAAAAATTGCGGTTAACGTCGCCGATCGTCTGCTGAAAAAAGGCGATCTTAATGTCGGTGACAGCGTGGAGGTAAAAGATATCGGAACGCTGAAGGTCGAGCCAAACAGCGTCCAGGGCTATCAGTATGAGGCGAAAGGCAACGGCATCGTGCTGCTGCCGGAGCGCGTGGTGTTCACCAAAGAGAACATCAACAACTACGACTTCTGACGGGGGATGAAATGGCAGATTTAGACGATATCAAAGAGGGGAAGGACTTTGGCCTGGACCGACCGCAGCAGAACGTGCTCTACGGACTGAAGGGCTGCGGATCGCTGGAGTGGGGGATGCAGTCCCGGCTGGCGCGCATCTTTAACCCGCAGAGCAACCGCACGGTGATGCTGGCCTTCGACCACGGCTATTTTCAGGGGCCGACCACCGGGCTTGAGCGGATCGATCTCTCCATCGCCCCGCTGTTTGATGAGACCGACGTGCTGATGTGCACCCGCGGAATCCTAAGAAGCACGGTACCGGCGGCCACCAACAAGCCGGTGGTGCTGCGCGCCTCCGGCGGCAACTCGATCCTCAGCGAGCTTTCCAACGAGTGCGTGGCGGTGACGATGGAAGACGCGCTGCGCCTTAACGTCTGTGCGGTCGCGGCGCAGGTCTATATCGGCAGCGAATACGAGCATCAGTCGATCGGCAATATTATTAAGCTGGTGGATGCCGGGAACCGTTACGGCATGCCGGTGCTGGCGGTTACCGGGGTCGGTAAAGAGATGACCCGCGACGCGCGCTATTTCTCGCTGGCCAGTCGCATCGCCGCCGAGATGGGGGCGCAGTTCGTCAAAACCTATTTTGTTGAAGAGGGCTTTGAAAAAGTGACCGCCAGCTGCCCGGTGCCGATAGTGATCGCCGGCGGCAAAAAGCTGCCGGAGCAGGAGGCGCTGGAGATGTGCTGGCGGGCAATTGACCAGGGCGCGTCCGGCGTCGATATGGGGCGCAATATTTTCCAGTCCAGCGCGCCGCGCGCGATGCTGAAGGCGGTGAAGAAAGTGGTGCACGAGAATATGAGCGCCCGCGAGGCGTATCAGTTCTGGCTGGAGGAGAAGCAGGGGGAGCTGAAATGAACGTGACGCTGGTAGAAATTAATATCAAACCGGAGCGGGTTAACGAGTTTCTCGACGTCTTTCGCACGAACCATGAAGGGGCGCTGCAGGAGCCGGGCAACCTGCGCTTCGACGTCCTGCAGGACCCGGAGGTGAAGACGCGGTTTTTTATCTACGAGGCCTATAAAGATGAGGACGCGGTGCTGGCGCACAAAAAAACGCCGCACTACCTGGCCTGCGTTGAGAAGCTGGATGAGATGATGTCGCAGCCGCGGCAGAAGCGCAGCTTTGTGGGCCTGCTGCCGGAATAGCATCGGAAACTGGCCTGCGGAAACATCCGGCGAACGGATTACCGCAGGCTAAGTCATGGCTGGAGGGGCGTGCTTAGAACTTTCTTTTGTGCCGTGTGCACTGTTTATCTCAATGGCGAGCCGGACCGTGAGTGAATTTATTTTGCGATATATTCAATGCATTAATATATTCCACAATGACCTGGGTGTATAAAATATGAATTAGCATTCAGCGACTGATATTTACGAGATAGATAAAGCATATTCGGTGTTTTTATTTGAGTTGTTTATTTTATCAGCGTATGTTTGGCATTAACTGTACTGATGGCAGAGATGCTTTATAAAAGACATCAGTTATTTAAATGATAATACTATAAAGAGTTAGTGTCATGTTTAAGACTCTCCTGTCACTCATTTTTAATGAAGGACTTCTTCTGGTTTGCCTTATCGGGTTTGGTTTTTTTTACCTTGAGTTCTTCCCGGCGTATTGGCTGGCGCTAACCGCCGTTTCCGTGATAGTACTAATTATTATATTGCCAAATTTTACGGGGCGATTTGATAAGTACGATAAATAACTCATACAAAAAATCCTTATGTTAAATTCAGCCTGTTTAATAACTACGATGAATTTTATTATTGTCTGAAGAGCCCCTGCTATGTTTAATAGTCTGCTATCAATACTCTTTACGTAAATACTTTTTGTGGTCTGGTTCTTTGCAAGCGGAATCCTTTTCAGGTATTTAGTTCCTGACTATTGGTTTGTATTGACGGTAGTTTCTGTCGTCTTATTAATTATTGTCCATCCAATTTTATTCGGACGATTTGATAAGTACGATAAATAGCTTCTGCGAATAGAATTGTTGATGTCAAACCCAGACTGCTTATGGTTAACGGATGAAAATGGTTTACCCGTAGCGTCAACATTTCGGCTGACGGTAACACTGGAAAGCTGACCGGCAGGCGTAAAAAAGCCCGGTGAATATCGCTTCCACCGGGCTTTTTGTTGGCTATCGTCAGGCTTCTTCCACCGACACCCGCAGCTCGGCCAGCGCGTTCCGCGCCGCCTTCAGCACCAGCTCACACTGCTCAAGGGTCAGCGTCAGCGGCGGTTCGATGCGGATCGTCCTCGCGTTGTTCAGGGTGCCGGCCACCAGCACCCGCTGGCGGAACATCAGGCTGGCAAAGTCATAGCCGATTTCGTTATCCACGAACTCAATGGCCATCAGCATCCCTTTACCACGGACTTCGTTCACCAGCTCCGGATACTCGCGAGCCAGCAGGCGGAAGCCGTCCAGCAGCAGGTCGCCTTTCTGCTCGGCCTGCGCCGGCAGATTCTCCGTCAGCAGAACGTTGATCGTCGCCAGCGCCGCGGCGCAGGCCAGCGGGTTACCGCCGAAGGTGGTGGTGTGCAGGAACGGGTTGTCGAACAGCACCGAGAAGACCTCTTCGGTGGCAACCGTCGCGCCAATCGGCATCACGCCGCCGCCGAGCGCTTTGGCAAGACACAGAATATCCGGATGAACGTTTTCATGCTCGCAGGCAAACATTTTGCCGGTGCGACCCATGCCGGTCTGCACTTCGTCGAAGATCAGCAGCGCGCCAAACTCGTCGCACAGCTTACGAACCGCGGGGAGATAGCCCGGCGGCGGCAGGATCACCCCGCCTTCGCCCTGAATTGGCTCAAGGATCACCGCCGCGACGTCATCGCCGGTTTTCTTACACTCGCTGAGCAGCGTGCGCATGGCGTTGATGTCGCCAAACGGCACGTGACGGAATCCCGGCAGCAGCGGCATAAACGGCTTGCGGAACGTCGATTTGGCGGTAGCGGACAGCGCGCCCAGCGATTTGCCGTGGAAAGCGCCGCTGGTGGCCACAAAGGTAAATTTGCCGCGCGGGGACTGGTAGGCTTTAGCGAGCTTCAGCGCCGCTTCGACCGACTCGGTTCCGCTATTGCAAAAGAAGCTGTACTTCAGCTTGCCCGGCGTTAGGGCCGCCAGCGTTTTGGCCAGCATGGCCCGCAGCGGATCGAGCAGTTCCTGACTATGAAGAGGTTGCTTAGCGAGCTGGTGCTCTACGGCGGAAACAACGACTGGATTACGGTGCCCTACATTAAAAATTCCAAAGCCACCCAGGCAATCAATAAACTCTTGTCCCTGAGTGTCGACAAGCGTATTTAAACTTCCCGCCTGCCACTCTACGGCTCCGTAATCCCCGCCAGCGGTAACAGATTTTCGATACGCTAAAAACCCCGGATTCACGTGCTCTTTAAAGTACTCTCTGACCTCCTGGTTAAGTGCTTTCATCTCCTCATGATCGAGCGTTTGCTTCTCAATGAGATTCAGTGCGTGTGCGCTGCAGGCCAGAGCCGATGCGCTGGAAGGTAACCTGTTCAAAGTGGGCTCCTGGGATGGGCGTATCACATGATACTGAATTAAGTATTGCAGGGATTACGCCACTTCGGTGCAGCAGCTGAAAATCGGGATAAACGCAGCGTGAAAGCGCAATTGCGCAATATTTAATCTTATGGCGATATTATTGGCATGCTTTACTCCTGAGCGGACGCAGCATGCGCTCTGCGGGCTTAGCGTCGCGTGCATCGCCGCGGTGCGCTTTGCCCAACGCTGGGGCAAAAGAGGGCCGGCTGGTGGGCGGCGACGGCCTAATCGAGCTGGGAAATTTCCATCGCCGCGCGGTCGATGACGGCAATAATCTGCTTTAGCTGCGCTTCGCTGATGGCCTGCTGATTCACTTTCAAATCCAGCACGGCTTTAAAATTTTCCAGCGCCCGCTTCATCTGCGGATTTTTACGCAGCTCGCAGCCGACCATCCGCGCCTGAAGACGCTCCCGAATGTCGGCCAGGGACTGCTGGTTTTCCGCGTGCAGGCGACGACCCTCTTCGCTAATCGAGATTTTTTTACGCCCGTTTTCCTCTTCAACGCCGATCAGCCCCTGATCCTGCAGCAGGTCGAGGGTGGGGTAGATAACGCCGGGGCTCGGGCTGTAGTTGCCCTGGGTCAGGCTCTCTATCTCTTTGATCAGCTCGTAGCCGTGGCTGGCGCTGCGGCTGAGGATATCGAGGATAACCAGCCGCAGTTCGCCGTGGCCGAAGAAGCGCTGGCGCCGCCCGCCGCCTCTGCGCCCGCCGCGTTCAGCGTGGTGTTCGCGCGAGTCGTGCTCCTCTTCATGATGATTTCGCATCGTTATCTCCTGTTAGTTTTGATATATCTAATTTATATCTAAATGTCTTGCCGTGGCAATGATAATTATTCTGTGAATTTTAATTGACTGATAATTAATGAATTTGTTTTATTTTTTGGATTTTTATGGCTTTTGGTCTGACTATATCAAAAAAGATCTTGCATTCTTTTTTAATGGCAATCATTATCATTTGCATCAGGTTTAGATATATCTATTTAACTTCACGAAGGCCGCCGATGATGACAACACTCAAAAAAACGCAGTACCCGCAGCGCGTACAAAATGAACTCCGTTTCCGCGAACTTACCGTGCTGCGCGTGGAGCGCGTGAGCGCTGGCTTCCAGCGCATCGTGCTGGGAGGCGACGCGCTGGAGGGTTTCGTTTCGCAGGGTTTTGATGACCACACCAAGCTCTTTTTCCCGCAGGAGGGCGCGACCTTTACGCCGCCGCAGGTGACGGATGAAGGCATTAACTGGGGCGAGGGCGTGCGCCCGGCGAGCCGCGACTACACGCCGCTGTACGATGCCGAACGCCATGAGCTGGCCTATGATTTCTTTATTCATGACGGCGGTCTCGCCAGCCGCTGGGCGCTGGCGGCAAGCGTCGGCGATAAGCTGGTCATTGGCGGGCCGCGCGGTTCGCTGGTGGTGCCGGAAGATTATGCCTGGCAGCTGTACGTGGGCGATGAGTCCGGTATGCCTGCGCTGCTTCGTCGCCTGCGGGCATTAAGCCAGCTGCCGGTTGTGCCGCAGGTAACGGCGATCGTCACCATCGGCGATGCGGCTTATAAAGACTATCTGGCGGAGTTTGACGGCTTCAATATTGAGTGGGTGGTGGGCCATAACCCCGCCGCGGTGGCCGAGCGTCTGGCGCAGGTGCGCGTCCCGGCGGAGGATTACTTTATCTGGGTGACCGGCGAAGGCGCGGTGGTGAAATCGCTGCTTGAGCGCTTTAAAGGGGATGAGATTGACCCGCAGCTGGTGCGCTCCCAGGCCTACTGGCACAGTAAGTAGTCAATGTAGCGAAGTCCCGGGCTGCGGCGATTGCTCTGCCCGGGCTACCTGAGCAAAATTCTCTGCATTCTCTGCATTCTCTGCATTCTCTGCATTCTCTGCATTCTCTGCATTCTCTGCATTCTCTGCATTCTCTGCATTCTCTGCATTCC
>NZ_BJNO01000034.1 GCF_006539725.1 Klebsiella terrigena
GAAAATTAAGCCTGCTTAACCAGCAGGCTTAATAATAAGCAGTATTTAGGGGCGTAGCTCAGTTGGTAGAGCACCGGTCTCCAAAACCGGGTGTCGCGAGTTCGAGTCTCTCCGCCCCTGCCATATAATAATCCTTTGCTTCGGCAAAGGATTTTTTTTGCCTGTAATTCACTGGCGTTACAATCACTCAACGCTCTCCGTCCCTGGAGAGATGTGCTTATTCCAGAATGCTGGTTTTTAGAATCTCACGGATCTGCGCCTGTTTATCACTGTTTTGCAACCAGATGGCGTACAGTGGGCGTGAAAGCGTGGTGCCATCCGTTACCGGGTAAAGCGCGCTCTTACCCTTTGCCCAGTGCGTTGGTAGCCACGTGCAGCCATTGAGAGGAGCGAGCTGCTGATACGCCAGCTCAGCGGAACTGGTGGTGAGCAACGGTACGTCATCACTGCCAATCAACCCGACTTCATTTTGTTGAAAGTCCGGACCCCATTCCAGTCGCAGGTAGTTCAATTCGCTTTTATTTTTAACCGGCACAGCGCAATAAAGGGTTAGGGTGAAATTACCAAGCAACTGGCTACTTAACTCATCCATCTTCGGCGATTCTGTCGTGATCAGCAGGTCAAGCTGCCGTTCATGCAGCTGTTTGACCAGCGACTGACGCTGGGCAATACGGGCCTCGAACTGCAGGTCATAGGGCTCCCTGTACAGTTTCCCCAGCCATCCGTTAAGCATGCACTCCCAAAGAGATGCGCTGCCGCCAATCGAAAACTCATTGTGTCGGGCGGAGTTGGCAACCTCTTTACGCGCCGCCTGCCAGGTATTCATCAGGGTTTCAGCGTAGGGCAGCAGCTTCTCTCCGGCTGGGGTCAAACGGATATTGTTGCGATGACGGGTAAAAAGGTTAACGCCAAGCTGATTCTCCAGCTGACGAATACGAAAGCTAACCGCTGACTGCGTCAGGTAAAGCGCCTCCGCTGCTCGCCCAAAGTGGCGAGTTCTGCTCACCTCAAGGAAAGTTTTGAGCAATTCCGTATCCACACTCTTCTCCGCAAAATTATTTGTCGTAATGATTTAAATCTTTTGTTTTACACTCTGTCAAGCGTAACTAATACTCCGCGCCATAAATAGCTCGGCCAAAGAATCAGGAGCGTGTAGGATGGCGGAAAGCTTTATGACGACTAATCGTTTTTTCGATAATAAAAATTATCCGCGCGGGTTCTCCCGTCATGGTGATTTCACCATCAAAGAGGCGCAACTGCTGGAACAGCATGGTTATGCCTTTAACGAACTGGAACTGGGTAAACGCGAACCTGTCACTGAAGATGAAAAACAGTTTGTTTCGGTATGCCGCGGCGAACGTGAGCCGGTAACCGAAGTAGAGCGTGTGTGGATTAAGTACATGGCGCGTATTAAGCGGCCAAAGCGTTTCCATACGCTCTCCGGCGGTAAACCGCAGGTAGAAGGCGCTGAAGATTACACAGAAAGCGATGATTAAGAAAAAGGGCGAAAGCCCTTTTTTTATGGCATAAGCTTTTGCAGATGGTTCAACATCCGGTCTATCGCCCGATAGCCTAGCGCCTCCTGCAGATGATGGCGTTCTATACGCGGATCGTCCTTTATATCGGCAATCGTCCTCGCCACTTTAAGCAGCCGTTGCCAGGCCCGTATAGAGAGACCCAGCTGCGTCAGGGTCTGTTCAAGCCAGATGGCATCGTTCTTATTCAACGCGCACCAGGTTTTCATCTCATTATTGTCTAAATCAGCGTTGAGCTTATTCTGTCGGGCCAGTTGCCTCTCGCGCGTAGCAAGAACCCGCCTGCGTACCGTCGCGCTGTCTTCTCCACCACCGCCTTGCTGGCTGAGTACTCCGGGCGGCGGTAGCGGTATTTCCAAAGAGAGATCGAAGCGATCAAGGAAGGGGCCGGACAGCCGCCCCAGATAGCGTAGCGTCTGCTCGGGAGAAGCGCGATTGTGATGACCCTGATAATGTCCGGTTGGGCTGGGATTCATGGCCGCAATCAGCTGGAAATGCGCCGGATAGTCAATTTTCGCCCGGGTGCGAGAAATATGTATTTTCCCCGATTCAATTGGCTCGCGCAGGGCATCCAACACTCTGCGTTCAAACTCCGGCAGCTCGTCAAGAAACAGCACCCCATTATGGGCCAGTGAGATCTCGCCAGGCGCAGGTATAGCGCCACCGCCGACCATAGCCGCGACCGAGGCGCTGTGATGCGGGGCGCGAAACGGCCTGTGGCGCCAGCGGGTGGTCGCGTAGTTGGTGCTCACCAGACTGAGAATAGCAGCGCTTTCAAGCGCCTCCTGATTGCTTAGCGGGGGCAGTAATCCCGGTAACCGACTGGCAAGCATCGTTTTCCCTGTACCTGGGGGGCCGATTAACAGCAGGTTATGCCCGCCGGCAGCGACGATTTCCAGCGCGCGCTTACCCTGCTGCTGGCCAATGACGTCGCGCAAATCGTGGCGCGTTTCCTGCGGATCTTCTGCTGCGGCTACGGGAGGGGAGAGCGGATGCTGTCCTGCCACAAAGGCGCAGACCTCCTGCAGGTGTCCGGCGATAAGGCAGTCGCTACCGCCAATCAGCCCCACTTCGGCAGCGTTATCTTCGGCAACAATAATCTGCCGTCCGGCCCTGATGGCCTCCATTGCGCTGGAGATAGCGCCGGGAACGCCGCGTAGGGCCCCTGTAAGCGCGAGCTCGCCGATAAACTCATATTGATTCAGTCCGGGAGCCTCTAGCTGCTCGGAGGCGACCAGAAGCGCGAGAGCGATAGGGAGATCGTACCGCCCTCCTTCTTTTGGCAAATCGGCAGGTGCGAGGTTAATGGTGATTTTTTTCGCCGGGAAGGTATAGCCACTGTTAATGATTGCGCTGCGCACCCGGTCACGCGCCTCCCTTACGGTAGTTTCCGGCAGCCCAACCATAGTGAGTCCGGGAAGGCCGCTGCTGATATGAACCTCAATAGTAATAAGCGGGGCGCTGATACCGAGAGCGGCCCGAGTGTAGACGATCGCGAGTGACATAGTGCCTCCTGAATGTGGGCATCATGTCGGCAACCCTGCTATTAGTCACCTACAGGAACTGTGCTTTACGCGCCACGTTCCAGATAATTCACCGCAGATCGTTACATACTTTTCGTTATTGCACCCGGCTCGCAGGTTGCCGCAAGGGCAGGACAGCATGTCGTAAAAAGCCATAGGGCAACGCGATAAATTGAAATATCTTCACTTTATATTTTTTCCATTAAAAACAATTGTTTTACTGGAAATCGTTAGCGTGATCAGAAAGCGAGCCATAAAAAAATCTTGTGTTTAACGTGACGTCTGTGGTAACTCTTTAGGTATTCCTTCGAACAAGAAGCCAGAAAGTACATAAAATGACAGCCCTTCTACGAGTGATTAGCCTGGTCGTGATTAGCGTGGTGGTGATTATTATCCCACCGTGCGGGGCAGCACTTGGACGAGGAAAGGCATAGAAATCAAGCCTTAACGAACTAAGACCCCCGCACCGAAAGGTCCGGGGGTTTTTTTATAACTTAAAAATGACAGACGGGGAGCAGAGAATGAATAACAGCATAAAATTCTGTTTCTTCCGATCTATGGCGGGGATGTAACTATGAATGGCGCGCAGTGGGTAGTACATGCTTTGCGGACACAGGGAGTCGAGACGGTTTTCGGCTACCCGGGTGGCGCAATTATGCCGGTTTACGATGCGTTGTATGACGGCGGCGTGGAACACCTGTTGTGCCGTCACGAGCAGGGTGCAGCAATGGCGGCCATCGGCTATGCGCGGGCAACCGGTAAAACGGGCGTTTGCATCGCGACCTCCGGCCCTGGCGCAACTAACCTGATCACCGGCCTGGCGGATGCCCTGCTGGACTCTATCCCCGTTGTCGCGATTACCGGCCAGGTGGCGGCACCGCTTATCGGTACCGATGCTTTTCAGGAAATTGACGTGCTGGGCTTATCGCTGGCCTGCACCAAACATAGCTTCCTGGTGCAATCGCTGGAAGAGCTTCCGCGCGTCATTGCTGAAGCTTTCCTGGTCGCGAACTCAGGCCGCCCAGGCCCGGTACTGGTAGACATTCCAAAAGATATCCAGCTGGCAACAGGTGAGTTCGAACCCTATTTTTCCACGGTAGCCGATGACGTTGCTTTCCCTCACGCCGAGGTTGAGCAAGCGCTGCAGATGCTGGCTCAGTCGCAAAAGCCGATGCTGTACGTCGGCGGCGGCGTCGGTATGGCGCAGGCGGTGCCCGCTCTGCGCGAGTTTATTGCGGTCACGCAAATGCCGGCGACCTGCACGCTGAAGGGGCTGGGCGCGGTTGATGCTGACTATGCCTATTACCTGGGGATGCTGGGCATGCACGGGACGAAGGCGGCTAACCTGGCGGTTCAGGAGTGCGACCTGCTGATTGCGATAGGCGCGCGTTTTGACGACCGCGTAACCGGCAAGCTGAATACCTTTGCTCCGCATGCCAAAGTTATCCATATGGATATCGATCCGGCGGAGCTGAACAAGCTGCGTCAGGCGCACGTTGCCCTGACCGGCGATCTCAATACGCTGCTGCCGGCACTGCAGCAGCCGCTGGCCATTGACGCCTGGCGTCAGCACAACGCGGAGCTGCGCGCTGAACATGCATGGCGCTATGACTACCCGGGTGAAGGTATCTACGCCCCGCTGCTGCTCAAGCAGCTTTCCGATCGCAAACCGTCTGACAGCGTGGTGACCACCGACGTGGGCCAGCATCAGATGTGGTCTGCACAGCATATGACCTACACTCGCCCGGAGAATTTCATTACCTCCAGCGGCTTAGGGACGATGGGCTTCGGTCTGCCTGCGGCGGTAGGTGCCCAGGTCGCGCGTCCGAACGATACGGTAATCTGTATCTCCGGTGACGGCTCCTTCATGATGAATGTTCAGGAGCTGGGCACCGTAAAACGCAAGCAGCTGCCGCTGAAGATCCTGCTGCTGGATAATCAGCGTTTAGGCATGGTTCGTCAGTGGCAGCAGCTGTTCTTCCAGGAGCGTTATAGCGAAACGATCCTCACCGATAACCCCGATTTTGTCACTTTGGCCAGCGCCTTCGGCATTCCTGGCCAACATATCACCCGTAAAGACCAGGTTGAAGCGGCTCTCGACACCATGCTTTCGAGCCAGGGGCCATACCTGCTTCATGTCTCAATTGATGAACTTGAGAATGTCTGGCCGTTGGTGCCGCCCGGCGCCAGTAACTCAGAAATGCTGGAGAAATTATCATGATGCAACATCAGGTCGCCTTGCAGGCCCGCTCCAACCCGGAAACCTTAGAGCGCGTGCTGCGCGTAGTGCGCCATCGTGGCTTTCAGATTTGCGCCATGAATATGGAGACCGCCGCGGACACCCGCGATATAAATATCGAATTGACCGTTGCCAGCCAGCGGCCCGTCGAATTACTGTTTAGTCAATTAAGCAAACTGGTGGACGTTGCCTGCGTCGAAATCCAGCAACCCACATCACAACAAATCCGCGCATAGGCGCAAGGGAAGAAAAATGACGACGAAAAAAGCTGATTACATTTGGTTCAACGGCGAGATGGTTCCTTGGGGAGAAGCTAAGGTCCACGTTATGTCGCATGCCCTGCATTACGGTACTTCCGTTTTTGAAGGCATCCGCTGCTATGACTCGCACAAAGGACCGGTGGTGTTCCGTCATCGTGAACACATGCAGCGTTTGCATGATTCAGCCAAAATCTACCGTTTCCCGGTTTCGCAGAGCGTTGATGAGCTGATGGAAGCCTGTCGCGAAGTGATTCGTAAAAACGGCCTGACCAGCGCCTATATTCGTCCGCTGGTATTTGTTGGTGACGTGGGCATGGGCGTAAACCCGCCAGAAGGATATACCACTGACGTGATCATCGCGGCGTTCCCGTGGGGAGCCTATCTCGGCGCCGAAGCGCTGGATCAGGGGATCGATGCCATGGTCTCTTCCTGGAACCGCGTGGCGCCGAATACGATCCCGACCGCAGCAAAAGCCGGCGGTAACTACCTTTCCTCCCTGCTGGTCGGCAGCGAAGCGCGTCGACATGGCTACCAGGAAGGCATCGCGCTGGACGTTAACGGCTACATCTCCGAAGGGGCGGGTGAGAACCTGTTTGAAGTGAAAGATGGCGTGCTGTTTACCCCGCCGTTTACCTCTTCCGCGCTGCCGGGTATTACCCGCGATGCCATCATTAAGCTGGCAAAAGATCTGAATATCGAAGTTCGTGAGCAGGTCCTGTCTCGCGAATCCCTGTACCTGGCGGATGAAGTCTTTATGTCCGGTACCGCAGCAGAAATTACGCCGGTACGTAGCGTTGATGGTATTCAGGTCGGCGAAGGCCGCTGTGGCCCGGTGACTAAGCGTATTCAGCAAGCATTCTTTGGCCTCTTCACCGGTGAAACCGAAGATAAATGGGGCTGGTTGGATCAGGTTAATCAGTAAATACCCGACATATTTTAAGCTGCATGTGCTTTGGCTGCGCTCGTTTACCGCAGCCGACCGGAGATCCTCTCTCCTGCAGCCTGGACTATTTAGGGTAGATAAGCATAAAAGACGGGGCGACACGCAGCGCCTCGTTTAACAGACACTGGGAGTAAAAGCATGCCTAAGTACCGTTCCGCCACCACCACTCATGGCCGTAATATGGCGGGTGCCCGCGCGCTGTGGCGCGCAACCGGGATGACCGACGCTGATTTCGGTAAACCGATTATCGCCGTTGTGAACTCCTTTACCCAATTCGTCCCTGGCCACGTGCACCTGCGCGATCTGGGCAAGCTGGTCGCCGAGCAAATTGAAGCCTCTGGCGGCGTTGCTAAAGAGTTCAACACCATCGCGGTGGATGACGGGATCGCCATGGGTCACGGGGGCATGCTTTATTCACTGCCATCCCGCGAGCTGATCGCCGACTCGGTAGAGTACATGGTCAACGCACACTGTGCTGATGCCATGGTCTGCATCTCCAACTGCGACAAAATCACCCCAGGGATGCTGATGGCCTCCCTGCGCCTGAATATTCCGGTGATCTTTGTCTCCGGCGGTCCGATGGAAGCGGGTAAAACCAAGCTTTCTGACAAGATCATCAAGCTCGATTTGGTCGATGCGATGATTCAGGGCGCGGACCCGAAAGTATCCGACGAACAGAGTGACCAGGTTGAGCGTTCCGCCTGTCCGACCTGCGGCTCCTGTTCCGGGATGTTTACCGCCAACTCAATGAACTGCCTGACGGAAGCGCTGGGCCTGTCTCAGCCGGGCAACGGCTCCCTGCTGGCCACTCATGCCGATCGTAAACAGCTGTTCCTCAATGCGGGAAAACGCATTGTCGAGCTGACCAAACGCTACTACGAGCAGGACGATGCCTCCGCGCTGCCGCGTAACGTCGCCAACAAAGCGGCGTTTGAAAACGCCATGACCCTGGATATCGCCATGGGCGGCTCCACGAATACCGTACTGCACCTGCTGGCCGCCGCTCAGGAAGCTGAAATCGACTTCACCATGAGCGATATCGATAAGCTGTCCCGCAAGGTGCCGCAGCTGTGCAAAGTAGCGCCGAGTACGCAGAAATACCATATGGAAGACGTTCACCGTGCCGGCGGCGTGCTGGGGATCCTCGGCGAGCTGGATCGCGCCGGTCTGCTGAACCGTGAGGTGAAAAACGTGCTGGGTCTGACCCTGCCGCAAACGCTCGATAGCTACGACATTATGCTGACCAAAGACGACGCGGTGAAAGAGATGTTCCGCGCCGGCCCGGCGGGTATCCGCACCACCCAGGCGTTCTCTCAGGATTGCCGCTGGGATACGCTGGACGACGATCGCGCTGAAGGCTGTATTCGTTCTCTGGAGCATGCCTACAGCAAAGACGGCGGCCTTGCCGTTCTGTACGGCAATTTTGCTGAAAATGGCTGCATCGTAAAAACTGCAGGCGTTGATGACAGCATCCTCAAGTTTACCGGCCCGGCAAAAGTGTATGAAAGCCAGGATGACGCGGTAGAAGCTATCCTCGGCGGTAAAGTCGTCGCGGGCGATGTCGTGGTGATTCGCTACGAAGGGCCGAAAGGCGGTCCAGGCATGCAGGAAATGCTCTATCCGACGACGTTCCTGAAATCAATGGGCCTCGGTAAAGCCTGCGCGCTGATCACCGATGGCCGCTTCTCCGGCGGTACTTCCGGTCTGTCGATTGGTCACGTTTCACCAGAAGCGGCGAGCGGCGGCAATATCGCCCTGATTGAAGACGGCGATATGATTGCCATTGATATCCCGAACCGCGGCATTCAGCTGCAGCTGAGCGACGCCGACATTGCCGCACGCCGTGAAGCGCAGGAAGCCCGTGGCGATCTGGCCTGGACGCCGAAAGCGCGTGAGCGTCAGGTTTCCTTCGCCCTTCGTGCGTACGCTAGCCTGGCAACGAGCGCTGATAAAGGCGCGGTACGCGATAAATCGAAACTTGGGGGCTAATCATGGCCGAATCACAACCCCTGTCCGCCGCCCCTGAGGGGGCGGAATATCTCAGAGCGGTGCTCCGTGCGCCGGTCTATGAAGCTGCACAGATTACGCCGCTGCAAAAAATGGAAAAAATCTCCTCGCGGCTGGATAACGTCATTCTCGTGAAGCGGGAAGACCGGCAGCCGGTCCATAGCTTCAAGCTCCGCGGCGCTTACGCGATGATGGCGGGGCTGAATGAAGCGCAAAAAGCGCGCGGCGTGATCACCGCTTCCGCGGGTAATCATGCCCAGGGCGTCGCGTTTTCCGCTTCTCGCCTCGGCGTTAAGGCGCTGATTGTTATGCCTACCGCCACGGCCGACATCAAGGTTGATGCCGTGCGCGGGTTTGGCGGCGAAGTGCTGCTGCACGGCGCTAATTTTGATGAAGCGAAAGCGAAAGCCATCGAGCTGGCGCAGCAGCAGAATTTCACCTGGGTCCCGCCGTTCGATCATCCGATGGTCATTGCCGGGCAGGGTACGCTGGCGCTCGAATTGCTGCAGCAGGACGCCCATCTCGACCGCGTTTTTGTGCCGGTTGGCGGCGGCGGACTGGCGGCGGGCGTGGCGGTACTGATCAAGCAGCTGATGCCGCAGATCAAAGTGATTGCGGTTGAGGCCGAAGATTCAGCCTGCCTGAAGGCGGCGCTGGATGCTGGTCATCCGGTGGATCTGCCGCGCGTTGGGCTGTTTGCTGAAGGCGTTGCGGTGAAGCGCATCGGCGACGAGACCTTCCGCGTCTGTCAGGAGTATCTCGACGATATTATCACCGTCGACAGCGATGCCATCTGTGCGGCGATGAAAGACCTGTTTGAAGACGTTCGCGCAGTGGCTGAACCTTCCGGCGCGCTGGCGCTGGCGGGGATGAAAAAATATATCGCGCAGCACAATATTCGCGGCGAACGGCTGGCACACGTCTTGTCCGGGGCCAACGTTAATTTCCACGGCCTGCGCTACGTTTCCGAACGCTGCGAGCTGGGCGAGCAGCGCGAGGCGCTGCTGGCGGTGACTATCCCGGAAGAGAAGGGCAGCTTCCTGAAGTTCTGCCAGCTGCTGGGCGGTCGTTCGGTTACCGAGTTCAACTATCGCTTTGCGGATGCCAAAGATGCCTGCATTTTTGTCGGCGTTCGCCTGAGCCGCGGGCTGGAAGAACGTAAAGAGATTCTGGATCTGCTGAACGAGGGGGGCTATAGCGTTGTCGATCTTTCCGATGACGAAATGGCCAAGCTCCACGTGCGCTACATGGTCGGCGGGCGTCCGTCGAAGCCGCTGCAGGAGCGCCTGTTTAGCTTCGAGTTCCCTGAATCACCGGGCGCGCTGCTCAAGTTCCTGCATACGCTGGGTACCCACTGGAACATCTCTCTGTTCCACTACCGCAGTCACGGTACCGACTATGGCCGGGTACTGGCGGGCTTTGAGCTGGGCGATCATGAGCCGGATTTTGAAACCCGACTGCATGAGCTGGGCTACGACTGCCACGACGAAACGCACAATCCGGCATTCCGCTTTTTCCTCGCCGGCTAGTGGCCCGGGTTGGGTAAAATCGACCAGAATGCATCGATAAGCGGCTCATACAGCCGCTTTTTTTGTGCGCATACGCCGAGCTCAAAGGGCGTTTTCTCATCGCTGCGCTCTAAAATCATCACCCGGTTGCGCACCGGTTCCGGACTGTTCTCCAGCACCACCTCCGGCAGGAGCGCGACGCCGCAGCCGAGGGCGACCATAGAAACCATCGCCTCGTGGCCGCCCACGGTGGCATAAATCGATGGATTGCTGATTTTATGCCGCCGGAACCACAGCTCAATGCGCCGACGTACCGGCCCCTGATCGGCCATGATAAACGGCACGGTCGACCAGTCGGGCTGCTCCTGGGTGACCTGGTTACGCACCGGGCAGGCTAAGGCCGGGGCGATCAGCACCACTGCCAGATTTTCCAGCATCGAGAAGGCTACCGATCCGGGCAGCGTTTCCGGCTTCCCGGCAATGGCCAGGTCCGCCTCGCCGGTGACGACCTTCTCCATCGCGTCGGCGGCATCGCCGGTCGAGAGCTTGATCTCCACCGACGGATGGGCGGCGCGAAAGCGATCGAGAATTGGCGGCAGATGGCTATAGGCCGCGGTCACGGAGCAGAAGATATGCAGCTCGCCGGAGAGCGATGGTCCCTGCTGGTCGATAGCGTGGCGCAGCTGCTGATACTGCAGCAGGGTCTGCTGGGCGAAAAGGCGCAGTTCCTCGCCCGCTTCGGTTAGCGTCACGGTGCGGTTATCGCGCACGAACAGCGGTTGGCCGAGGTCCTCTTCCAGGCGCTGGATCTGCCGTGAAAGGGTCGAGGGACTAACGTGCATGGCCCGCGCGCTGCGGCCAAAATGACGGCTTTCGGCCAGGTGCAGGAAGGTTTTCAGATCGCGTAAATCCACGGGCCGCACTCCACGATTTTATATTGCAGATATTGCAACATGACGTTGTGAATATATCAATTTCCGCAATGAATTTCCTGTCATATAGTGGGTTCATTCTCGCAAAAGCGAACCGAACAATAAGACACACAACATCACGGAGTACATCACCATGGCTAACTACTTTAATACACTGAACCTGCGCCAGCAGCTGGCACAGCTGGGCAAATGTCGCTTTATGGCGCGCGAAGAATTCGCCGATGGCGCGAGCTACCTTCAGGGTAAAAAAGTAGTCATCGTCGGCTGCGGTGCTCAGGGTCTGAACCAGGGCCTGAACATGCGCGACTCCGGTCTGGATATCTCCTACGCTCTGCGTAAAGAAGCGATTGCAGAAAAGCGCGCTTCCTGGCGTAAAGCGACCGAAAACGGTTTTACGGTCGGCACCTATGAAGATCTGATCCCGCAGGCCGACCTGGTCGTTAACCTGACGCCGGACAAACAGCACTCTGACGTTGTTCGTTCCGTACAGCCGCTGATGAAAGACGGCGCGGCGCTGGGCTACTCCCACGGTTTTAACATCGTTGAAGTCGGCGAGCAGGTTCGCAAAGACATCACCGTAGTGATGGTGGCCCCGAAGTGCCCGGGTACCGAAGTTCGTGAAGAGTACAAACGCGGTTTCGGCGTACCTACGCTGATCGCGGTTCACCCGGAAAACGACCCGAAAGGTGAAGGCATGGCCATCGCGAAAGCGTGGGCAGCGGCCACCGGCGGCCACCGTGCGGGCGTGCTGGAATCCTCCTTCGTTGCGGAAGTAAAATCTGACCTGATGGGCGAGCAGACCATCCTCTGCGGCATGCTGCAGGCGGGTTCCCTGCTGTGCTTCGATAAGCTGGTGGCGGAAGGTACCGACCCGGCATATGCAGAAAAACTGATTCAGTTCGGCTGGGAAACCATCACCGAAGCGCTGAAGCAGGGCGGCATCACCCTGATGATGGACCGTCTGTCTAACCCGGCGAAACTGCGCGCTTACGCGCTGTCAGAGCAGCTGAAAGAGATCATGGCGCCGCTGTTCCAGAAGCATATGGATGACATCATCTCCGGCGAATTCTCCTCCGGCATGATGGCTGACTGGGCTAACGACGATAAGAAACTGCTGACCTGGCGTGAAGAGACCGGCGCCACCGCGTTCGAAACCGCTGAGCAGTTTGAAGGTAAAATTGGCGAGCAGGAGTACTTCGACAAAGGCGTTCTGATGATTGCGATGGTGAAAGCGGGCGTTGAGCTGGCGTTTGAAACCATGGTTGCATCCGGCATTATCGAAGAGTCTGCATACTATGAGTCGCTGCACGAGCTGCCGCTGATTGCCAACACCATCGCTCGTAAGCGTCTGTATGAAATGAACGTGGTTATCTCCGATACCGCCGAGTACGGTAACTACCTGTTCTCCTACGCTTGCGTACCGCTGCTGAAAGAGTTCATGACCACGCTGCAGACCGGTGACCTGGGCAAGGCGATTGCCGAAGGTGCCGTAGATAATGCCCAGCTGCGCGATGTAAACGAAGCGATTCGCAACCACGCAATCGAAAGCGTCGGCCACAAGCTGCGCGGCTACATGACCGATATGAAACGTATCGCTGTAGCAGGTTAATCTCCGCCGTCCTGCGGCCCGCGGGCCGCATCGACCAGTAAATCCTCTAAAGGCCCGGTAAGCGTAAGCGCTACCGGGCCTGTTTATTTACGTCTTAGCGCAATCACCGAATCCGATACCTCTCCCTGTTCGCCTTCCGGCCCGTACATCGTGCGCGAAACGTCGTCGAAAACGGTCTCCCAACCTTCAGGCAACGGCATCAAGCGATGCGAGGGCTTCTTTTGCCGACTGGAATGGTCTTTGGCGGGAGGCGGCACTGTCAAACAGCGGCTTTGCGCGGGTTGACTGGGTCATGACGGCGTTTATCACCATCACCTTCGCGACGCTGATTAGCGGACTGATGTTTAAGGAGTTGCAGGTAGCTATCGGCATGCATGTCATGAAGCACAGAAAACGCTGCCGGCGAAATAAGGAAAAAGCCTCTCTGTGGCAGAGAGGCTTTAATGCATTAGTTACGGTACAGCACTTTAATGATGTGGTAACCGAACTGGGTGTGCAGCGGGCCGGTCGGCTCCAGCACCGGGCAGGAGAAGACCACTTTATCAAATGCCGGAACCATCTGACCCTGGCGGAATTCGCCCAAGTGACCGCCTTTCTTGCCTGACGGGCAGGTAGAGTGTTTCTTCGCCAGCTTCTCGAAATCGCCGCCGTTTTTAATTTGTTCCAGCAGATCGAGTGCCAGCTTCTCTTCTTTCACCAGGATGTGCATTGCTGCCGCTGTTTTAGCCATGATTGTGCCTTAGATAGGTTGCGATGAATCAGGGCGCAATATTAGCATGCGTTAACGGCGATACAGCACCTTAATGATGTGGTAGCCAAAGCGCGTTTTGACCGGGCCGTAGGGTTTCAGCAGCGGGCAGGAGAAGACCGCGCTATCAAACGGCCCAACCATCGCGCCCTGTTGGAACTCGCCTAAGTCGCCGCCGTTGCGCCCGGAGGGGCAGCGTGAATAGCGCTTCGCCAGATGGTCGAAGCTGACGCCGCGTTCCAGTTTGGCGAGGATCTCCTGCGCCAGCTTCTCTTCTTTGACCAGGATGTGCAGGGCCGCTGCGGACTTTGCCATGGTTTCGCTCTCAGGATGACGGATGTGGCCAACACTTTACCATTAGCCGGTAAATCTCCTCCCGGCTTTCTGCTACAATCCTCACCCCGTTCGAAGATTGAGCAAGACTCCCATGCGTTTAAACCCTGGCCAACAACAAGCCGTCGAATTCGTTACCGGACCGTGCCTGGTGCTGGCGGGCGCCGGTTCCGGTAAGACCCGCGTTATCACCAATAAAATCGCGCACCTGATCCGCGTCTGCGGCTATCAGGCGCGCCATATCGCGGCGGTGACCTTTACCAACAAAGCGGCGCGCGAAATGAAAGAGCGCGTCGGGCAAACGCTGGGACGCAAAGAGGCACGCGGCCTGATGATCTCCACCTTCCACACGCTGGGGCTGGACATTATTAAGCGCGAATATGCCGCGCTGGGGATGAAATCTAACTTTTCCCTGTTCGACGATACCGACCAGGTGGGTTTGCTTAAGGATCTGACCGAAGGGCTGATCGAAGACGACAAGGTGGTGCTTCAGCTGCTGATCTCGACGATCTCCAACTGGAAAAACGATCTGCGCACGCCGGCGCAGGCGGCGGCAAGCGCGCAGGGCGAGCGGGATCGGATCTTTGCTCACTGCTATGAGCTGTACGATGCGCATATGAAAGCCTGCAACGTGCTGGACTTCGACGATCTGATCCTTCTGCCGACGCTGCTGCTGCAGCGTAATGAAGAGGTCCGCGAACGCTGGCAGAATAAGATCCGCTACCTGCTGGTGGATGAGTATCAGGATACCAACACCAGCCAATATGAGCTGGTGAAGCTGCTGGTGGGGCAGCGGGCGCGCTTTACGGTGGTGGGCGATGACGATCAGTCGATCTATTCATGGCGCGGCGCCCGGCCGCAGAACCTGGTTCTGCTGAACCAGGATTTCCCGGCGCTGCAGGTCATCAAACTGGAGCAGAACTACCGCTCTTCCGGCCGGATACTGAAAGCGGCAAATATTCTGATCGCCAATAACCCGCACGTGTTTGAGAAGCGCCTCTTTTCCGAGCTGGGCTATGGCATCGAGCTGAAAGTTCTCTCCGCCAATAATGAAGAGCATGAGGCGGAGCGGGTGACCGGGGAGCTGATTGCCCACCACTTTATCAATAAAACCCAGTACAAGGATTATGCGATCCTCTACCGCGGCAACCATCAGTCGCGGGTGTTTGAAAAAATGCTGATGCAAAACCGCATCCCCTACAAAATTTCAGGCGGCACCTCATTCTTCTCCCGTCCGGAGATCAAAGACCTGCTGGCCTACCTGCGGGTGTTGACCAACCCGGACGATGACAGCGCGTTTCTGCGCATCGTCAATACGCCGCGGCGTGAGATTGGCCCGGCAACGCTGCAAAAGCTCGGCGAGTGGGCGATGACCCGCAACAAAAGCCTGTTTACCGCCAGCTTTGATATGGGCCTCACCCAGACGCTGACCGGGCGCGGCTATGATTCGCTCACCGGCTTTACGCAGTGGCTGGCCGAAGTTCAGCGGCTGGCGGAAAGCGAGCCGATTGTCGCAGTGCGCGATCTGATCCGCGGCATTGACTATGAATCCTGGCTGTATGAAACGTCGCCCGGCCCGAAGGCCGCGGAAATGCGGATGAAAAACGTCAACCAGCTGTTCAGCTGGATGACCGAGATGCTGGAAGGCAGCGATATCGATGAGCCTATGACGCTCACCCAGGTGGTCACCCGCTTTACCCTGCGCGATATGATGGAGCGCGGCGAATCAGACGAGGAGCTGGATCAGGTTCAGCTGATGACTCTGCACGCTTCGAAGGGGCTGGAGTTTCCGTATGTCTATCTGGTTGGCATGGAAGAGGGGCTGCTGCCGCATCAGAGCAGTATTGAAGAAGATAACGTCGATGAGGAGCGCCGGCTGGCGTACGTGGGCATCACCCGGGCGCAGAAAGAGCTGACCTTTACGCTGTGTAAAGAGCGCCGCCAGTACGGCGAGCTGGTGCGTCCGGAGCCAAGTCGTTTTCTGCTGGAGCTCCCGCAGGACGATCTTATCTGGGAGCAGGAGCGCAAGGTTATCTCGGCGGAAGAGCGGATGCACAAAGGACAGGCTAACGTCGCCAACATCCGGGCGATGCTGGCAAAGGCGAAAGGAAAGTAGCGCGCTCGCCCCGGTAAGCGCCGTGCTGCCGGGGGACGGTATCAGACGACTTCTAAGGCCCAGTGGACATAGCTTTGCCACTGGCACTCTTGCTCAACCATCTCGCTGCCTAGCGGATGGTTTTCCAGCCAGCCTTCCGGCAGCCTCAGCATCAGCTTTTCATCCTCGGCGGTCAGGGTGACGGACGGCAGCAGATCGTCCCGACGGCGGCTGGCAAACAGAATAGCCAGACGTAGCAGGCGGCATAAATGCTCCGCAACCCGAGGTTTGACCGCGTTCTGCTGGTGGAGCGAAGAGAGATCGACGGCGTTGGTTTGGTTGAGCAATAGCGTGGCAAGCAGCTTTTTCTGCGCCGGCGTGAAGCCGGGAAGATCGAGATTGCGCACCAGGTAGGCCGCGTGCTGCGGAGCGGACTTAAAATCAACGCTCAGGCCAATCTCATGCAGGGCGCAGGCGCTCACCAGCAGGTCGCGGCTAAGCGGCTCCAGCTCCCAGTAGCTATCCAGCTGGCTCACCAGGTCTGCCGCCAGGCGGCCGACGCGCTGGGCCTGCTCGGTATCGATCATAAAGCGGCGCTGAATGTTACGCAGCGTCCGGCTACGAATATCCTGATCGACCGCCAGGTGCAGCATGCCGTAAACCAGGCCTTCGCGCAGCGCGCCGCCGGCCAGGGTCATGCAGCGAATATTTAGCTCGCTAAATATAGCGATGAGAATGGCTAAACCGCTGGGGAAAACTAACGCACGCTCGAGAGTCAGGCCTTCTATTTCAAGCTCTTCCAGACGCCCGCACTGAATCGCCCGCTGTTTGAGCTGCTGGAGTTTAGCCAGCGTAATGCGCTCATCCATACCCTGCGCCATCATGATTTCCTGCAGGGCCTGAACGGTACCCGAGGCGCCGACGCACACTTTCCAGCCGTGATAGTTCAGCGTATCGGTGATAGGCCGCAGGACTTCGCGCGCCGCATTTTCAGCAAGTTCGAAGTTGTCTTTCGTCAGGTTACGATCGGCGAAGTAGCGTTCCAGCCAGGTAACGCAGCCCATTGGCAGGCTAAAAAGAGAGGTGGTTTGCGCGCCGGTTCCGGTGACCAGTTCGGTACTGGCCCCGCCGATATCGACCACCAGGCGCTGGTCTTCACCGCCGGTGGTATGCGCTACGCCCTGATAAATCAGGCGCGCTTCTTCCTCGCCGCTAATGACCTGCACCGGGCAGCCGAGAATATCTCTGGCCTTAGCCAGAAACTCATCGGCATTAACCGCCAGACGCAGCGTCGCGGTCGCGACGACGCGGATTTGTGCCGGGGGGATATCCTGCAGGCGCTCGGCGAACAGCCGTAAGCACTGCCATCCGCGCTCCATCGCTTCCGCGGAGAGCGCGTTGTCGCTATTCAGGCCCGCGGCAAGCCGCACTTTGCGCTTGATACGGCTGAGAGTCTGAATGCTCCCGGCCACCTCGCGAACAACCAACATATGAAAGCTATTAGAGCCAAGATCTATAGCTGCATAAAGCGAGGTGGAACTCATACACTTCATCCTTCAAATTGCCTCTGCGAAAGTAGCGTGCTTATTCGGCCCATCCCAGGGACTCACCCCGATGGGGCCGCTGCAAGCAGCGTTCAAATCCGTCAGACACAGATTTGTCACCCGAACCACTTACTAAAGTAAGTCATTCGGGATTCGCTAACCTGGCGCCTTGATGCATCCCGAACGATTTTGTGTATGACATACTTTATTAGCCTGAACGACGGCGATTGCGAGGCGGTCCGTTGCGGCGCGGGCCGTTGCCCGTGCGTGGACGCGCCAGGCGCAGCGGCCGCGGCAGATCGGTCATCAGCACATCTGGGTTGTACTTGCTTACCGGGATTGAGTGCCCGATATAGGTTTCAATCGCCGGCAGATTCAGCGCGTACTCTTCACAGGCCAGGCTGATGGAGTGGCCGCTGGCACCTGCACGACCGGTACGGCCAATGCGGTGTACGTAGTCTTCGCAGTCGTCCGGCAGGTCGAAGTTAAAGACGTGCGTGACGGCCGGGATATGCAGACCGCGTGCCGCAACGTCCGTCGCGACCAGAATATCGATATCGCCACGGGTAAACTCTTCGAGGATACGCAGGCGTTTTTTCTGCGCGACGTCGCCGGTCAACAGGCCAACGCGATGACCGTCCGCGGCGAGGTGGCCCCAGATATCTTCACAGCGATGCTTGGTGTTGGCGAAGATAATGGCGCGATCCGGCCACTCTTCTTCGATCAGCGTCTGCAGCAGGCGCATTTTCTCTACGTTGGAAGGATAGAACAGCTCTTCCTTAATACGGTGACCCGTTTTCTGTTCTGGTTCGACTTCAACGTATTCGGCGTTGTTCATCTGCTCAAACGCCAGTTCGCGGACCCGGTAGGAAAGGGTGGCGGAGAACAGCATGTTCAGGCGCTGGTTAGCCTGCGGCATACGACGGAACAGCCAGCGGATATCTTTAATAAAGCCGAGATCGTACATGCGATCGGCTTCGTCGAGGACGACAACCTGAATAGCGCCAAGGTTGATATGATTTTGTTTGGCGTAGTCGATAAGACGACCGGTAGTCCCGATCAGAATGTCGACGCCGCTCTCCAGCACTTTCAGCTGCTTGTCGTAGCCATCGCCGCCGTAAGCCAGACCGAGCTTCAGGCCGGTGGCCTGCGCCAGCGGTTCTGCGTCAGCATGGATCTGTACCGCCAGCTCACGCGTTGGCGCCATGATCAGCGCACGCGGTTGGTTAACCTGGCGTTCAGCGATAGCAGGGTGAGAGAGAAGATAATGAAACGTTGACGTCAGGAACGCCATCGTTTTACCGGTACCGGTTTGCGCCTGCCCGGCGACGTCTCGACCTTCCAGCGTTAGCGGAAGAGCGAGTGCCTGAATGGGCGTACAATTATGAAACCCTTTCTTTTCAAGGGCTTCGATAACTGCCGGGTGCAGGGCGAAGTCGGAAAACTTCTGTTCTGTTAAATGTGTTTTGCTCATAGTGTGGTAGAATATCAGCTAACTATTGCATTAAGAAAGCGTATCCGTTGAAATAACGTCAACCTTTCGTTGGCTATACGCGAAATTACTGAAGGTGCTCTGCGGCAACCGAATGAATCCTCGAAAGCTTAGACTACTAAGCGGACCGGCGGTGAATAATCTACCGGTAACGGGTTTGAAGACGGTTTGCTTTGACTCCTGCACGGCGAGGTCCATGATGGACCGGGTCGCACAGGCTGTCAGTTACAGAGGCATCCTGAAGGATAACGTGTATAACGTAGCATTAACGCGTCGTTGATGTCTGCGACACCAGCACACCAGGCTTATTCCTGTGGAGTTAAATATGAGCGATAAAATTATTCACCTGACTGACGACAGTTTTGACACGGACGTACTCAAGGCTGACGGGCTAATCCTCGTCGATTTCTGGGCAGAGTGGTGTGGTCCGTGCAAAATGATCGCCCCGATTCTGGATGAGATCGCTGGCGAGTATCAGGGCAAGCTGACCGTTGCGAAACTGAACATCGATCAGAACCCAGGCACCGCGCCGAAATACGGCATCCGCGGCATCCCGACTCTGCTGCTGTTTAAGAACGGCGAAGTGGCGGCAACCAAAGTTGGCGCACTGTCTAAAGGCCAGCTGAAAGACTTCCTCGACGCCAATCTGGCGTAATCAGTTTGCCATTCCGGCGTCCGGATTCCTATTTTTTGCGGAACTCTGGACGCCCGGCTTGAGTCGTGCTAAGTTAAGTTCAGACTTCGTTTTAAACATACCTTTATTGTTTGAATCTTGCTTTACCCGAAGCATCCCGCAGAAATGCGCGTGAAGCTAAAAATTCCGGGCTTATCACTCATTCCGTTTTGTCGTTTCAGCTCTGCGTTCTTTCCTGTGACCAGGCAACGTACAGACACGAGATGTAGGCCGCTAACAGGCATGGATGTTCCTGCCATACCATTCACAACATGAAGTTCGAGTTCTACCCCGAGTTTAAGAACCCACACCATTATGAATCTTACCGAATTAAAGAATACGCCGGTTTCTGAGCTGATTACTCTCGGCGAAAATATGGGGCTGGAAAACCTGGCCCGTATGCGTAAGCAGGATATTATTTTTGCCATCCTCAAGCAGCATTCGAAGAGTGGCGAAGATATCTTTGGCGATGGCGTACTGGAGATACTGCAGGATGGATTTGGTTTCCTCCGCTCCGCAGACAGCTCCTACCTCGCCGGTCCCGACGATATCTACGTATCCCCTAGCCAAATCCGCCGTTTCAACCTTCGCACTGGTGACACCATTTCCGGTAAGATTCGTCCTCCTAAAGAGGGTGAGCGTTACTTTGCGCTGTTGAAAGTCAACGAAGTTAACTACGACAAGCCGGAAAACGCGCGCAATAAGATCCTGTTCGAGAACTTAACGCCGCTGCACGCAAACTCACGTCTGCGTATGGAGCGTGGTAACGGCTCGACTGAAGACTTAACCGCTCGCGTCCTGGATCTGGCTTCGCCGATCGGTCGCGGTCAGCGTGGTCTGATTGTTGCTCCGCCGAAAGCCGGTAAAACGATGCTGCTGCAGAATATTGCGCAGAGCATCGCATACAACCATCCTGACTGCGTGCTGATGGTCCTGCTGATCGACGAACGTCCGGAAGAAGTGACCGAGATGCAGCGTCTGGTTAAAGGTGAAGTTGTTGCTTCTACCTTTGACGAACCTGCATCCCGCCACGTTCAGGTTGCCGAGATGGTTATCGAGAAGGCCAAGCGCCTGGTTGAGCATAAGAAAGACGTTATCATTCTGCTCGACTCCATCACCCGTCTGGCTCGCGCCTACAACACCGTCGTACCGGCTTCCGGTAAAGTTCTGACCGGTGGTGTGGATGCGAACGCCCTGCACCGTCCGAAGCGTTTCTTCGGTGCTGCGCGTAACGTCGAAGAGGGCGGCAGCCTGACTATCATCGCTACGGCGCTGATCGACACCGGCTCCAAGATGGACGAAGTTATCTACGAAGAGTTTAAAGGCACCGGTAACATGGAGCTGCACCTCTCGCGTAAGATCGCAGAAAAACGCGTCTTCCCGGCTATCGATTACAACCGTTCCGGTACGCGTAAAGAAGAGCTGCTCACCACTCAGGAAGAGCTGCAGAAGATGTGGATCCTGCGCAAAATCATCCATCCGATGGGTGAAATCGACGCGATGGAGTTCCTCATCAACAAGCTGGCTATGACCAAAACTAACGATGACTTCTTCGACATGATGAAGCGTTCGTAAGTTTAAAAAAGCTGAAAAACGCCACGCAACCGCGTGGCGTTTTGTTTTTGGGATTTGTATGATCCAGAAAGGGAAACCGGAGCGGTTATTATCGTATGATGAACGCGCCTCTCCTGGCAGAGATAACTTTAACAGACTAAAATCTATACAATAAATTTGTAATGATCTGCATTACCCCTTCAGGAGTTGAGACATCGTCGTTATACTTCCCGGATTAACCATGCTGAGAGCACATGCGTTGTGAATTTACTCACTGCTATTACTGAATTAATCAGTATTTTCTTATTCACTACCCTTTTTATATTTGTGGCTCGCAAGGCGGCAAAAAAGGTTGGGTTAGTCGATAAGCCTAACTATCGAAAACGGCATCAGGGTCTGGTTCCGTTAGTGGGTGGCATCTCAGTTTACGCGGGTATTTGTTTTACATTTGCGATCGCAGATTATTACATTCCCCATGCTTCGCTGTACCTGGCGTGCGCCGGTATTCTGGTACTGGTCGGCGCGCTGGATGACCGATTTGATATCAGCGTAAAAATTCGTGCGGTTATGCAGGCCGCCATTGCCGTCGTCATGATGATGGCAGGAAACCTGCATCTTAGCAGCCTCGGTTTTATTTTTGGCTCATGGGAGCTGGTGCTCGGCCCCTTCGGTTTCTTCCTCACTCTTTTTGCCGTTTGGGCGGCAATTAACGCCTTTAATATGGTTGATGGCATCGACGGCCTGCTCGGCGGTCTGTCATCGGTCTCCTTCGCGGCAACGGGCATCATCCTGTGGTTTGATGGCCAGTACAGCCTGGCAATGTGGTGTTTTGCGATGATTGCCGCCATTCTGCCCTATATTTTACTTAACCTCGGTGCGCTTGGCCGTCGCTATAAGGTCTTTATGGGCGATGCCGGCAGCACCATGATTGGCTTCACCATTATTTGGATCCTGCTGGAAACCACGCAGGGTAAAACGCATCCCATTAGCCCGGTTACCGCGCTGTGGATTATTGCGATTCCGTTGATGGATATGGTGGCGATTATGTATCGTCGCCTGCGCAAGGGCATGAGTCCGTTCTCTCCGGACCGCCAGCACATTCATCATTTGATCATGCGCGCTGGGTTTACTTCCCGGCAGGCATTCGTCCTGATCACGCTGGCCGCCGCTTTACTGGCGCTGGTAGGGGTGGTGGCGGAATATACCCGTATCGTTCCTGAATGGGTGATGTTAATACTCTTTTTGTTAGCCTTCTTCCTTTATGGCTACTGCATTAAACGCGCCTGGAAAGTGGCGCGCCTGGTTAAGCGCATCAGACGCAGAATACGGCGACACAGCAGCAATAATCCAAAATTAACCAAGTAGAACTGGGGACGTGATGACTCAACCATTACCGGGAGCACAAGCAGTGAACGTTGAGAATGAGCTGGATATTCGCGGGCTGTTTCGCGCCTTATGGGCAGGGAAAATTTGGATAGCAGGGATGGCCGTGCTGTTTGCGCTGATCGTACTGGTTTATGCCTTTTTTGCTCGCCAGGAGTGGAGCGCGACGGCAATTACCGACCGGCCAACCGTAAATATGCTGGGCAGCTACTACTCGCAACAGCAGTTTTTACGCAATCTCGATATCAAAGCCAATCTGGCTTCGGTCGATCAGCCTTCGGCAATGGACGACGCCTATAAAGAGTTCATCATGCAGCAGGGGTCCTGGGATACCCGGCGTGATTTCTGGCTGCAAACCGACTATTACAAACAGCGCCAGTCGGGTAATTCTCGCGCCGATGCCGCGCTGCTGGACGATCTGATTAACAATATCCAGTTTATGCCGGGCGATGCGGTAAAGAATACTAACGATAGCGTCAAGCTGACGGCCGAGACCGCGCCGGATGCCAATAATCTGCTGCGCCAGTACGTGGCATTTGCCAGCCAGCGCGCGGCGGGCCACCTGAATGACGAGCTCAAGGGCGCCTGGGCGGCACGTACCGTGCAGATGAAAGCGCAGGTTAAGCGTCAGGAAGAGGTCGCGCGTGAGATTTTCAACCGCCGTACCCACAGCGTGGAGCAGGCGCTGAAAATCGCCCAGCAGCATAATATTTCCCGCAGTGAGACCGACATTCCTGCCGATCAGCTGCCGGATTCCGAGCTGTTTTTACTCGGCAGGCCGATGCTGCAGGCGCGGTTAGAAAATCTGCAGGCGGTCGGTCCGGAATACGATCTTGACTATGACCAAAGCCGCGCGATGCTGAATACCCTGAACGTCGGGCCGACATTAGATCCGCGTTTTCAGACTTACCGGTATTTGCGTACGCCGGAAGAACCTGTAAAACGCGATAGCCCGCGCCGCGTATTTCTGATGGTGATGTGGGGGATTGTGGGCGCGCTCATCGGCGCAGGCGTGGCGCTATCGCGACGTCGTATCCAGTGAATGCGGCCTGTGATGAAGGTCATGCGGACTTCATCACCTAATCGAAGAGAATCGATGTGAAAGTACTAACTGTATTTGGCACAAGACCCGAAGCCATCAAAATGGCACCGCTGGTTCATGCGCTGGCCAGGGACCCTCATTTTGAGGCAAAAGTGTGCGTAACCGCGCAGCATCGGGAGATGCTCGATCAGGTGCTGAAGCTGTTTTCTATTGTTCCGGATTACGACCTGAATATCATGCAGCCGGGTCAGGGCCTGACGGAGATTACCTGCCGCATCCTTGAAGGGCTGAAGCCGGTTCTGGAGTCGTTTAAGCCTGACGTTGTGCTG
The DNA here is from genome assembly GCF_006539725.1 of Klebsiella terrigena. GTDB lineage: Bacteria > Pseudomonadota > Gammaproteobacteria > Enterobacterales > Enterobacteriaceae > Klebsiella > Klebsiella terrigena. Next base: position 23,750 of record NZ_BJNO01000034.1, read on the forward strand.
GTGCATGGCGATACCACCACCACGATGGCGGCGAGCCTGGCCGCTTTCTATCAGCGAATCCCGGTGGGGCACGTTGAGGCGGGACTGCGCACCGGCGATCTCAGTTCGCCGTGGCCGGAAGAGGGTAACCGGACGTTAACCGGGCGGCTGGCAACCTGGCATTTTGCGCCGACGGAGACCTCGCGGCAGAACCTGCTGCGGGAGAACGTTGCCGATAGCCATATCACGGTCACCGGCAATACGGTTATCGATGCGCTGTTCTGGGTTCGCGATCGCGTGCTGGGCGATGAGGCGCTGCGCATCGAGCTGACGCAGCGCTATCCGTTCCTGGCTAACGGAAAGAAGATGATCCTGGTCACCGGCCACCGTCGCGAAAGCTTCGGCCGCGGGTTTGAGCAGATCTGCCACGCGCTGGCGGAAATTGCAGCCAGCCATCCCGATGTACAAATTGTCTATCCGGTGCACCTGAACCCAAACGTCAGCGAGCCGGTAAACCGCATTCTTGGTCATATTGATAACGTGATTTTGATCGAACCGCAGGATTACCTGCCATTTGTCTGGCTGATGGATCGCGCATGGCTGATCCTCACCGACTCCGGCGGTATTCAGGAAGAAGCCCCTTCGCTGGGCAAACCGGTTCTGGTGATGCGCGAGATGACGGAACGGCCGGAAGCGGTAGCCGCAGGCACCGTTACGCTGGTCGGTACCGATAGCCAGCGCATCGTCGCGGAAGTCACGAATCTGCTGAACAACGATGCCGCATACCAGGCGATGAGCCGGGCGCACAACCCTTACGGCGATGGGCAGGCATGTAGCCGCATTGTGACCGTACTTAAAAATAATCAGGTAACGCTATGAGTTTTTCTACCATTTCAGTGATTGGCCTTGGGTATATCGGTTTGCCAACCGCTGCCGCGTTCGCCTCCCGGCAAAAGCGGGTGGTGGGCGTTGATGTTAATCAGCACGCGGTGGAGACCATTAACCGCGGCGAGATTCATATTGTGGAACCGGATTTGGCCAGCGTGGTTAAGACCGCGGTCGAGCAGGGCTATTTAAGCGCCACTACCGTCCCGGTGGAAGCGGACGCCTATCTGATTGCCGTCCCGACGCCGTTTAAGGATCTGCACGAGCCGGATATGGTCTTCGTCGAGTCGGCGGCAAAATCAATAGCGCCGGTGCTGAAGAAGGGGGCTCTGGTTATCCTTGAGTCCACTTCCCCCGTCGGGGCGACGGAGCTGATGGCGGGCTGGCTGGCCGAGCTGCGCCCCGATCTGAGCTTCCCGCAGCAGGCAGGCGCAGCGGCGGACGTCAATATCGCCTACTGCCCGGAGCGCGTGCTGCCGGGCCAGGTGATGGTTGAGCTGATTAAAAACGACCGCGTGATTGGCGGTATGTCCCCGGTCTGTTCTGCCCGCGCCAGCGAGCTGTATAAAATTTTCCTCGAAGGCGAGTGCGTGGTGACCAACTCCCGCACCGCAGAGATGTGCAAGCTGACCGAAAACAGCTTCCGCGACGTCAATATCGCCTTTGCTAACGAACTGTCGCTGATCTGCGCCGAGCAGGACATTAACGTCTGGGAGCTGATTCGCCTGGCGAACCGCCATCCGCGCGTCAATATTCTGCAGCCGGGGCCGGGCGTTGGCGGCCACTGTATCGCGGTCGATCCGTGGTTTATCGTGGCGCAAAATCCGCAGCAGGCGCGGCTGATCCGCACCGCGCGTGAGGTCAACGACCATAAGCCTGAATGGGTTATCGAGCAGGTGAAGGCGCGGGTGGCCGAGTGTCTTGCCGCCAGCAACCGACGCGCCAGCGAGCTGAAAATCGCCTGCTTTGGCCTGGCCTTCAAGCCGAATATCGACGATCTGCGCGAAAGCCCGGCGATGGCTATCGCCATGCAAATTGCGGCCTGGCACAGCGGCGAAACGCTGGTCGTTGAACCCAATATTCACCAACTGCCGAAGAAGCTCGACGGTCTGTGCGCCCTGGCATCGCTGAGCGATGCTCTGGCAAACGCCGATGTGCTGGTGATGCTGGTCGATCACCATGAGTTTAAAGCGGTAGGCGGCGACAGCGTAACCCAGGCATTTATCGTCGATACCAAAGGGGTATGGCGGTGAGAACGATTCTGGTCACCGGTATGAGCCAGGGCCCGATCCCTGGCTCCGGCTATGGCCAATACTTACTGGATCTCGTCCGTGTCCGTCCGCGCCAGTATTGAACCCCTGGAGTGGGAAAATCGCTTCTTTGGCGTTAACAGCGCGATCGTGCGCTTTCGCCACGACGCCCCGCCGCTGACGAACCAGGCGCTGACCGGCTGGTCGCGGCTGCAGGCGAAGATTGCGGCGGACGATACCGAACGGCTGGATGCCTTACAGCAGCTGGGCTTCCAGCTAGTTGAGGGGGAAGTCGATCTGGCGCTGCCGGCCGGGACGGCCGAGGACCTCGGGTGCGAAATGGCTACCGCCGCTGACATCCCGCGCCTGCGGGAGCTGGCGGCGCAGGCGTTTGCCCTCAGCCGCTTTCGCGCGCCGTGGTATGCCGCTGATGCCAGCGGCCGTTTCTACGCCCAATGGATTGAAAATGCGGTGCTGGGGACCTTTGATAACCAGTGCCTGATTTTTCGCACCTCCGACGGCGATATCCGCGCTTTTGTCTCCCTGCGCCAGCTCAACGCTACGGACGCCCGGATCGGCCTGCTGGCCGGTCGCGGCGCCGGCGCTGAGCTGATGCAGGCGGCGCGAAGCTGGGCCGGATCGCGCGGGCTCTCTACACTGCGGGTGGCGACCCAGATGGGTAATACCGCCGCGCTTAAACGTTATATTCTCAGCGGTGCGAATGTGGAAAACACCGCGTACTGGTTATACAGGTGACATGATGATTCCATTTAACGCGCCGCCGGTGGTGGGAACCGAGCTTGATTATATGCAGTCTGCGATGGGCAGCGGCAAGCTGTGCGGCGACGGCGGATTTACCCGCCGCTGCCAGCAGTGGATGGAGCAGCGCTTTGGCACGGTAAAAGCGCTGCTGACCCCGTCCTGTACCGCTTCGCTGGAGATGGCGGCGCTGCTGCTGGATATCCAGCCGGGCGACGAAGTCATTATGCCGAGCTATACCTTCGTCTCTACCGCCAACGCCTTTGTGCTGCGCGGAGCCAAAATTGTCTTTGTCGATATCCGCCGCGATACCATGAATATCGACGAAACGCTGATCGAAGCCGCCATCACTGAGAAGACCCGGGCGATTGTGCCGGTTCACTATGCCGGCGTTGCCTGCGAGATGGACACTATCATGGCCATTGCCAGCAGGCATAACCTGTTCGTGGTGGAGGATGCCGCGCAGGGCGTCATGTCGACCTACAAAGGGCGCGCGCTGGGCACTATCGGGCACATCGGCTGCTTTAGCTTCCATGAAACCAAAAACTATACCGCCGGCGGCGAAGGCGGGGCGACGCTGATCAACGATCGCCAGCTGGTCGAGCGCGCGGAAATCATTCGCGAGAAAGGCACCAACCGCAGCCAGTTCTTCCGCGGTCTGGTGGATAAGTACACCTGGCGCGATATCGGCTCCAGCTATCTGATGTCAGACCTGCAGGCCGCCTATCTGTGGGCGCAGCTGGAAGCGGCGGAGAAAATTAACCAGCAGCGCCTGACGCTGTGGCAGAGCTATTACGACGCGCTGCTGCCGCTGGCGCGCGCCGGGCGCATCGAGCTGCCGATTGTCCCTGCCGACTGCGGGCACAACGCGCATATGTTCTATATCAAGCTGCGGGATATCGACGACCGCAGCAGGCTGATCGCGTGGCTGAAAGAGGCCGAAATTCTCGCCGTCTTCCACTATATCCCGCTGCACAGCTGCCCGGCAGGGGAGAACTTCGGCGAGTTCCGCGGGGAAGACCGCTTTACCACTCAGGAGAGCGAGCGCCTGCTGCGCCTGCCCCTGTTCTACAATCTGTCGGCGGTTAACCAGCGGACGGTGATTAACTCGCTGCTGAGCTATTTCTCCTGATATGTCGTTGGCAAAAGCTTCGCTGTGGACCGCGGCGTCTACCCTGGTCAAAATCGGCGTCGGACTGCTGGTGGTTAAGCTGCTGGCCGTCTCCTTCGGGCCGGCAGGCGTAGGCCAGGCCGGTAACTTTCGCCAGCTGGTCACCGTGCTTGGCGTCCTCGCCGGGGCCGGTATTTTCAACGGCGTAACCAAGCTGGTTGCGCAGCATTATGACGATCGCCAGCAGTTGGATAAGGTAGTCGGCACCTCCTCTTCGATGGTGCTGGGCTTCTCGACGTTGTTGGCGATTATCTTTTTACTCGCCGCGGCGCCGATTAGCCAGGGGCTGTTTGGTCATACGCAGTACCAGGGGCTGGTGCGGCTGGTAGCGCTGGTGCAGATGGGCATTGCCTGGGCTAACTTCCTGCTGGCGCTGATAAAAGGCTTCCGCGATGCGGCGGGGAACGCGGTATCGCTGATTGCCGGTAGCCTGATTGGCGTGGTGGCATACTATGCCTGTTACCATTTCGGCGGCTATCAGGGCGCGCTGCTAGGGCTGGCGCTGGTTCCCGCGCTGGTGGTGGTTCCGGCGGCTATCGTGTTGTGGCGGCGGGGGAGTATCCCGCTTAGCGCGCTGCGCCCGCGCTGGGATAACGGCTTCGCCGGGCAGCTGTCCAAGTTTACCCTGATGGCGCTGATTACCTCGGTAACGCTGCCGGTCGCTTACGTGATGATGCGTAACCTGCTGGCGGAGCATTACGGCTGGGAGGCGGTGGGGATCTGGCAGGGGGTGAGCAGTATTTCCGACGCCTATCTGCAGTTCATCACCGCGTCGTTCAGCGTCTATTTGCTTCCTACGCTCTCCCGGCTAACCGCCAAAGCGGATATTACCCGCGAGATCGGCAAATCGCTAAAATTTGTCCTGCCGGCGGTGGCGGCGGCAAGCCTGACCGTCTGGCTACTGCGCGACTTTGCCATCTGGCTGCTGTTTTCCGAACGCTTCACGGCGATGCGTGACCTGTTTGCCTGGCAGCTGGTGGGTGACGTCCTTAAGGTCGGGGCCTATGTCTATGGCTACCTGGTGATCGCCAAAGCGTCACTGCGTTTTTATATTCTGACGGAAATCAGCCAGTTCACGCTGTTGACCGCCTTCTCACACTGGCTTATCCCGGCGCACGGCGCAGTTGGCGCAGCGCAGGCGTATATGGCTACGTATATTGTTTATTTCGCCCTTTGTAGCGGCGTGTTTTTACTTTGGCGTAAACGGGCATGACAGCACTGATACACGTACTGGGATCGGATATTCCGCACCACAACCAGACCGTTCTGCGGTTCTTTAATGACGAGCTGGCCGCGGGTGACGCGCGGGCGCGCACGTTTATGGTGGTCGGTGACGCAGCGGGCGTCCGCGAGGCGTATCCGGCGCTATCCATCACCTGCTATCCCGGAAAGAAATCGCTGGCGCAGGCGGTCATCTCCGCGGCGAAAGCGGATCGGCGCCAGCGCTTTTTCTTCCACGGTCAGTTCAATACCGGCCTGTGGCTGGCGCTGCTCGGCGGCGGAATTCGCCCTTCCCAGTTCAACTGGCATATCTGGGGCGCCGATCTGTATGAGAATTCGTCCAGCCTGAAGTTCCGGCTTTTCTATCCGCTGCGCCGTATGGCGCAGGGGCGCGTGGGGCGCGTTTTCGCCACCCGCGGCGACCTGAGCTGGTTTGCCCGCCGCCACCCAAAGGTGGCGGGAGAGCTGCTCTATTTCCCGACCCGGATGGATCCGGCGCTGAATACGCTGGCGGATAGCGCCCCGCGCACCGACGCGCTGACCATTCTGGTGGGCAACTCCGGCGATCGCAGCAATGAACATATTGCGGCGCTGCGCGCTATTCATCAGCAGTTTGGCGATACGGTAAACGTGATCGTCCCGATGGGCTATCCGGCCAACAATGCGGAATATATTAACGAAGTGCGCGCGGCGGGCGCGGCGTTGTTTAGCGCCGGGAATTTACAGGTGCTCAGCGACAGGCTGGAATTCAACGATTACCTGGCGCTGCTGCGCCGCTGCGATCTGGGCTATTTCCTCTTTGCCCGCCAGCAGGGGATCGGTACGCTGTGCCTGCTGATTCAGGCGGGTATTCCCTGCGTACTGAATCGGGAGAATCCGTTCTGGCAGGATATGACGGAGCAGAATATTCCGGTACTGTTTACCGGCGATACCCTGGATGTTGCCGTGGTACGCGAGGCCCAACGTCAGCTGGCGAACGTTGATAAGAACCAGATTGCTTTCTTCCGGCCAAACTACCTGACGGGCTGGCAGCGGGCATTGCAGATTGCCTCGGGGGTGAGCGCATGACATTAATGCAATTTAGCGGGCTGCTGGTGGTCTGGCTGCTGTCGTCGCTGTTTATTGCCACCGCCACGTATTTTGAGTTTCGCCGGGTGCGCTTTAACTTCAACGTCTTCTTTTCGCTGCTGTTTCTGCTGACTTTCTTCTTCGGCTTCCCGCTGACCAGCATTCTGGTCTTCCGCTTTGACGTCAGCGTTGCGCCGCCGGAAGTGCTGCTGGAAACCCTGCTGGTGTCGGTGTGCTTTTACGCGGTGTATTACGTCACCTACAAAACGCGGCTGCGTTCGCACGCTCACGATAGCCAGCGCCGCCCGCTGTTCACCATGAACCGCGTGGAGACCCATCTGGCATGGATGATTCTGCTGGCCGTTGCGCTGCTGTGCGTCGGCATTTTCTTTGCCCACAACGGATTCCTGCTGTTCAGGCTCAACTCCTATAGCCAGATCTTCTCCAGCGAAGTGTCCGGCGTGGCGCTGAAGCGCTTTTTCTATTTCTTTATTCCGGCGATGCTGGTGGTCTACTTCCTGCGCCAGGACTATAAGGCGTGGATTTTCTTTCTTATCAGCACCACCGCCTTTGGCCTGCTGACCTACGCTATCGTCGGCGGCACGCGGGCGAACATCATTATCGCCTTCGCCATCTTCCTGTTTATCGGCATTATTCGCGGCTGGATAAGCCTGTGGATGCTGGCTGCGGCCGGCGTGCTGGGTATTGTCGGTATGTTCTGGCTGGCCCTGAAGCGCTACGGGATGAACGTCAGCGGCGATGAGGCGTTTTATACCTTCCTGTACCTGACCCGCGATACCTTCTCGCCGTGGGAGAACCTGGCGCTGCTGCTGCAGAACTACGATAAGATAGCGTTCCAGGGGCTGGCGCCGATGATCAGGGATTTCTACGTCTTTATCCCCAGCTGGATGTGGCACGGCCGACCGTCGATGGTCCTCAATACTGCCAACTACTTCACCTGGGAAGTGCTGAATAATCACTCCGGGCTGGCCATCTCCCCAACGCTGATTGGTTCGCTGGTGGTGATGGGCGGGGTGTGGTTTGTTCCGCTGGGGGCGGTCGCGGTCGGGCTGATTATTAAGTGGTTTGACTGGCTGTATGAGCTTGGCAACCGGGAGAGCAACCGCTACAAGGCGGCCATTCTGCATAGTTTCTGTTTTGGCGCTATCTTCAATATGATCGTGCTGGCACGCGAAGGGCTGGACTCTTTCGGCTCTCGCGTGGTGTTTTTCCTCGTGATCTTTGGTATCTGCCTGCTGGCGGCGAAGTTGCTGTACTGGTTCCTGGATAGCGTAGGACTGATTCATAAGCGGACCAAACCGCTTTCGCAACCTCAGGTCTGATAAGGATTAACATGTCTGAGAGTACTTCCGCGCCGTTGTATCTGCTGAGAGGTTTACAGCTCATCGGGTGGCGCGACATGCAGCACGCACTGGATTTTCTCTATGCTGACGGCGCAATTCGTCAGGGTACGCTGGTGGCTATCAACGCCGAAAAGATGCTGGCAGTCGAGGACGATCCTGAGGTTCGGGCGCTGATTGAAGCGGCCGAATTTAAATATGCCGACGGTATTAGCGTGGTGCGTTCATTACGTAAAAAATATCCTCAGGCCCAGGTATCGCGCGTGGCGGGGGCCGACCTGTGGGAGGCCCTGATGGCGCGCGCCGGAGCCCAGGGCACGCCGGTCTTTCTGATCGGCGGCAAGCCGGAGGTGCTGGCCCAGACCTGTACGCAGCTGCGCCAGCGCTGGAACGTTAACATCGTCGGCAGCCAGGACGGCTATTTCTCCGCCGACCACCGTCAGGCGCTGTTTGAGCGCGTCCGCGACAGCGGGGCCAGGATTGTCACCGTGGCGATGGGTTCACCGCGCCAGGAGATCCTGATGCGCGACTGTCGGCTGGTCTATCCGCAGGCGCTCTATATGGGCGTGGGTGGCACCTACGACGTATTTACCGGCCACGTTCACCGGGCGCCCAGGTTCTGGCAGAACATGGGGCTGGAGTGGTTCTATCGTTTGATATCACAGCCCAGCCGGATTAAAAGACAGATCAGGCTGCTGCGATATTTACGTTGGTATTATACCGGCCAGCTCTAATATTCCACTGCAAACTGGCGAGTTTTCACACATATTCTGTGTAATGCATTCACCTGGCTGATACTTTATTTGCCATTTCGGCAAAATTCATTAACCATTCGCATGCTTAATGCGCGCCGGCACTCTTTGCCGGCGTGCAGGCAGGGCTATTTCCTTTCACACATTTATAAAAATAACCGGTATATGCGCGGGACCTTCAGAAGGGCATCAGGGCGGCTTATCAGCTGACTTTCCGACATCCATCATGATGACGGAGGGACGGGTGCGTGCTGCCAATAGCGAGGCCGTTCGGCGGGGAACGAGTAAAACCCGGAGCAGGGCAAACACAAGAGGGTATATGACTGAGAAAAAAGCGGAACTTCAGCGCGGGCTGGAGGCCAGGCACATTGAGCTAATCGCCCTTGGCGGTACGATTGGCGTCGGTTTGTTTATGGGATCGGCGAGTACGCTGAAGTGGGCCGGCCCGTCGGTCCTGCTGGCGTATATTATTGCGGGCTTATTTGTCTTCTTTATCATGCGTTCGATGGGGGAGATGCTGTTCCTCGAACCGGTAACCGGCTCGTTCGCCGTTTACGCACACCGCTATATGAGCCCGTTCTTCGGCTATCTGACCGCCTGGTCCTACTGGTTTATGTGGATGGCGGTAGGGATATCGGAGATTACGGCCATCGGGGTTTACGTCCAGTTCTGGTTCCCCGATATGGTGCAGTGGATACCGGCCCTGATTGCCGTTGGGCTGGTGGCGTTGGCGAACCTGGCGGCGGTGCGCCTGTACGGTGAGATCGAGTTCTGGTTTGCGATGATTAAGGTCACGACCATCATCGTGATGATTGTGGTCGGGCTGGGGGTTATTTTCTTTGGCTTTGGTAACGGCGGGCACTCCATCGGCTTTGGCAACCTGACCGAACACGGCGGCTTCTTTGCCGGCGGCTGGAAGGGCTTCCTGACCGCGCTCTGTATTGTCGTTGCCTCCTACCAGGGCGTTGAGCTTATCGGTATTACCGCCGGAGAAGCGAAGAATCCGCAGGTGACCCTGCGCAGCGCGGTCGGCAAAGTTCTGTGGCGTATCCTTATTTTTTACGTAGGCGCGATTTTCGTCATTGTGACTATCTTCCCGTGGAATCAGATTGGCTCCGGCGGCAGCCCGTTCGTGCTGACCTTCGCGAAGATTGGCATCACCGCCGCGGCGGGCATTATCAACTTTGTGGTTCTGACGGCCGCGCTTTCCGGCTGCAATAGCGGAATGTACAGCTGTGGCCGCATGCTCTACGCGCTGGCAAAAAACCGCCAGCTGCCGGCGGCAGTCGGCAAGGTCTCCCGCAACGGCGTGCCGGCGGTCGGCGTCGCGCTGTCGATCCTGATCCTGCTGGTGGGCTCCTGCCTGAACTATATTATTCCCAACCCGCAGCGGGTGTTCGTCTACGTCTACAGCGCGAGCGTGCTGCCGGGTATGGTGCCATGGTTTGTGATCCTGATTAGCCAGCTGCGTTTTCGCCGCGCGCATCAGGAGGCGATGGCCAGCCACCCGTTCCGCTCGCTGCTTTTCCCATGGGCGAACTATATTACGATGGCGTTTCTGGTTTGCGTGCTGATCGGCATGGGTTTTAACGAAGATACCCGGATGTCGCTGTTTGTCGGAATTCTTTTTCTGGCCCTGGTTACCCTTATTTATAAGGTTTTTGGCCTCGGGCGGCATGGAAATGTCGATAAAGCGGCTGAATAAGCAGCAAAGCGCATAAAGTGTGAGCAAACGGAAATTTTATTTAAAAAGGCACTAGACAGCGGGGGGGGAAGTCCGTAATATCCGACCCCGCAACGGCGCTAAGCGCCCGTAGCTCAGCTGGATAGAGCGCTGCCCTCCGGAGGCAGAGGTCTCAGGTTCGAATCCTGTCGGGCGCACCATTTAACCCGGTGCTTGAGCTGCGGTGGACTGTTTAAGACAGTGCCGCGTGAAAAGATTTGTAGTGGTGGCTATAGCTCAGTTGGTAGAGCCCTGGATTGTGATTCCAGTTGTCGTGGGTTCGAATCCCATTAGCCACCCCATTATTTGATAGAGTTGTGAATT
>NZ_BJNO01000035.1 GCF_006539725.1 Klebsiella terrigena
GCAGTCGGACTCTCCATCGAACTAGGTTCTATTGCCCCGGCTAAAAACGCCCTGTCCCAGCCGGTGCCCCATCTCCAGGTGCGCTTCCGCCGTGCCCAGATCCGGCAGCAGCAGCATCTCAGAACTCACCACCGTAGCGCCGCAGTAGTCAAAAATCCCGTGCACGATTTGCGCGTTATACGCATCGGTAAACCCGTGAGTATCGTAGGTTTTTTGGCTTGCGGCCCCTAATGCCACCAGATGAACCCGTAGGCGGCCCAGCTTCTTGACAACGTTGCCGTCGGCCGTCTCTTCATAGGCCCAGCCGTTTGAAAACACGCGGTCGATCCAGCCCTTAAGCAGTCCCGGCATTGACCACCAGTAAACGGGGAAAACCAGCACCAGCGCGTCGGCCTTATCGATTCGGGACTGTTCCGCAACCACCTCAGCGGGCGTCGCGCCGGTGAGGTGAAAAGCCGCCATATCTTCGGCAGTGAACGTCGGATTAAAGCCCTCCTGCGTTAAGTCGGCGAGTTCAGAACTATTCTGCGGATCGGATTCGGCAATCCCTTGCGCAATCGCCGTCGCGACGCTGTGGGTCAGCGAATCAGGAAGAGGATGAGATACCACAATTAATGCATGCATGACGCAGACTCCGGTTGCCAGATGACGTTATCAGAAGTAGTCTTATATACTAAGAGTAACCTACCAATGGTAACTTACCTTTGGTATATAAGCATGTCAACGGGAGAATGCGTCTAATGGCTGAACCACTTGTGCGGCAGCGTTTATCCAGAGAAGAGCGGCATACACAGCTGGTGGACGTCGCGTGGCGTATTATTCGCGAAGAAGGGACGGAAGCGCTGACCCTCGGCTATCTGGCCAAAAAGGCCGGGGTGACAAAACCGGTGGTTTACGATCATTTTGACAGCCGTTCCGGGCTTTTTGCCACCCTTTACCGGGAGTTCGATCGCCGACAGACGGCGCTAATGGACGAGATCCTGCGCAAAACGGAGCCGGACGCGGAGAAGCTCGCGTCGGTGATCGCAACGTCATACATTGAATGCGTGCTGCTTCAGGGACGCGAAATGCCCAGCGTCATGGCCGCACTGGCCGGTACGCCGGAGCTGGAAAAAATTAAGCAGGAGTACACGGCGGCCTTTACCCTGAAGTGCCGCGAACTGTTCGCTCCGCTCTGCGGCGGGCAGCCACTCAGCGATGCGACGATTCTGGCGACGATCGGCTCAGCGGAAGGTTTATCCACCGCCGTCGTGAGCGGCGTAATCACCGAACAGCAGGCAAAAAACGAGCTGTTCCAGGTCATTATGTCCATGCTAAATCGGTGCTGCCCAGAGCCTGTCGCCAAATAGCGCTCGGACGATTCAGACAGAAACGCCGCTTTGCGAACAGCGAACGCGGCGCCATCGCATTAAATCATGCTCGCGGCGCCGCCCGGCAATCAGCTACCGCCGGCTTTCTTAATCGCCGCATCCAGCGAGTCTTTATCCGCCAGGCCCGGGAAGACGGTAATATTCGCCTCCGTGGCGCCGGTCGTCGGCATCACGATAACGCCCGGCGTGCCGCTTAAACCGATGGCCTGCGCCAGCTCGTTAGTCGCCTCAAGCGCTGGCTCAACGTCGGCGGCCTTCTTCGCGTCGAAGTTGACCTTCTTCACCTGCTGCTGAATATCCGCCGCCGTCAGCTTGCCCTCGTTATGCCCGGTGGCATAAATCCCGTTATGGTAGGTCAGGTAGGCTTCCGCCCCCTTCTGCTGATAGATTTGCAGACCGGTTTTCGCCGCGGTCAGCGACGTTTCCCAGCGGCTGCCGAAAATAGGCCACTCTTTAAAAGCAAAACGGGTCTGCGGATTTTCCTTAATCACCTGAGCCATCACCGGCGCCAGACGGCTACAGTAAATGCACTGGTAATCAAAGAATTCGATAACCGTGACCTTGCCATCCGCCGGTCCGTAGGTCGGCGTATTTTTATCCTGCGTCAGCGCGGCCTGATTCTTAATGACCGCCTGGGTCGCGGCGCTGGCCTGCTGCTCTTGCTGAATCTGCTGCAGCTTCTGGCTTGCCTGCAGCAGAACCTCCGGATGGGCGACTAAATAATCCGCCGCAATTTTGCCGATGCGGGCTTCCTGCTCCGGCGTAAAGGTGGCAGCGGGGGCGTCAGCCGCCATAGCCAGGGCCGGAAGCAGCGTGGCGCCAATCAAGGCGATGGTCACTATTTTTTTAGAGCCGGACATGAGGATGATCCTTGCGATAGGTAAACGGCAGGTGAGTCTGTTGAGACAAAGTAGCATCCTTTACCGGCGAATAATCATCAGGCGATACATTGATTCGTAACTTTATTTTTCAATCCAGGGCAGCCGTGCCGCCGTTCATATTCGCCCTAACGGTGGTCAACGCGGACGAACGAGGGTACGCTTTTCCCTCCTTTTATCCTCGGGAAGGGCGTATTCCCGGTTAGATGAGTCAGGCATGAACGAGCTAGTTATTCAGTGGGATTTTACCGTTATTTTGCTGCAAATCATCGCTATCGACCTGCTGCTTGGCGGCGATAACGCGGTGGTGATTGCCATGGCCTGCCGCAAGCTGCCGCCGCACCTGCGGACCAAAGCGATCGTTATCGGCACCTTTGGCGCCATCGTGGCCCGCGTGCTGCTGCTGGCCGTGGCCATCTATCTGCTCTCATTACCGTGGCTAAAAATAGTCGGCGCGGTGCTGCTGCTGTGGATTGGTATCAAGCTGGTCGCCAATCAGGAGGAGAACGAAGAGGTCAGCAGTTCCGGCAGCCTGTGGCGCACCGCCGTCACCATCACGGTGGCGGACGTCATTATGTCCCTCGATAACGTCCTGGCCGTAGCCGCCGCCGGCAAAGGCCACCTGCTGCTGGTGGCGCTGGGGGTGCTGATCAGCATTCCGATTATCGTCGCGGGCAGTAAGCTGGTGCTGGCGATACTGAACCGTTTTCCATCCGTTGTCCTGCTCGGCGGCGCGTTAATCGGCTGGATTGCCGGCGCCATGCTGGTCACCGACCCGACTATTATTCGCCTGTTCCCCACGGCGCCGGACGCGCTCCCGACCATCGCCGGGGCCGTTGGCGCCGGGCTGGTGCTGGCGGAAGGGCTGCGCCGAAGCTAGCGTAAAATTCAGGCCGACGGGTCGCCCATCGCACCCTCTTTCGCCGTCGATCCCGACGGCGTCAAGTTTCAGGCACATTCCTCTCACGCGCCTGCTCATTTGCCCTAAGCTTAATGGGAAAGTTGTTACCACCCCATTCTGTAAAGATGAGATAACGATATGGAATTAAAGGATTATTATGCCATTTTAGGGGTTAAGCCAACGGACGATCTCAAAACCATTAAGACCGCCTACCGTCGCCTGGCTCGTAAATATCACCCCGACGTCAGCAAAGAGAGCGATGCTGAAGCCCAGTTTAAAGATCTTGCCGAAGCCTGGGAGGTGCTGAAAGATGAGCAGCGCCGAGCCGAGTACGATGAGCTCTGGCAGCACCGCAACGACCCGCACTTTGGCCAACAGCAGGCCTCCCACGAGCAGAACTACAGCCAGCAGGACTTCGACGACATCTTCTCATCGATGTTTGGCCAACAGGCACACCACGCCCGGCGCCAGCAGGCCGCACGCGGCCACGATTTAGAAATCGAAGTCGCGATGTTCCTCGAAGAGACCCTCGCCGAGCAGACCCGAACCATCAGCTACAGGCTGCCGGTGTATAACATTTTCGGCATGGTCGAGAGCGAGACGCCTAAAACGCTGAACGTAAAAATCCCGGCTGGCGTCAGCGACGGCCAGCGCATCCGCCTGAAGGGCCAGGGGACGCCGGGCGAAAACGGCGGCCCGAATGGCGACCTGTGGCTGGTTATCCATCTGGCCCCGCATCCGCTGTTCGATATCGTGGGTCATAACCTGGAAATCGTCCTGCCGCTGGCCCCGTGGGAAGCCGCGCTGGGCACTAAGGTGACGGTCCCCACCCTCAAAGAGAGCATCCTGCTGACAATCCCCCCGGGCAGCCAGCCGGGGCAACGCCTGCGGATCAAAGGCAAGGGGCTGGCGAGCAAAACCGCCACCGGCGACCTGTTTGCGGTGATAAAAATCGTTATGCCGCCGAAACCAAATGAAAAAGCCAGCGCGCTCTGGCAGCAGCTCGCGGAAGTAGAGGCGAGCTTTGAGCCGCGTAAAACATGGGGGAAAGCATAATGGCTAAGATGACAGTGACGTTCTCAATCACCGAGTTTTGTCTGCATACCGGCATTTCTGAGGACGAGCTTAGCGAAATTGTCGGCCTGGGGATGATTGAACCGCGCCAGCCGCAAACCGAGGTCTGGCTGTTCGATGACAGCGCGGTAACGATCATGCACCGCGCGGTGCGCCTGCGCCGCGAGCTGGAACTGGACTGGCCCGGCATCGCCGTGGCGCTGACGCTGCTGGATGAGAACGCGCGCCTGACCCGCGAAAACCGGCTGCTGCACCAGCAGCTGGCGCGCTTTCTGACCCACAGCTAACCCCTCAGCCCGCCAGGCGCTGCGCCTGGCCGGGTTTGGTTTGAGGTTTGAGGTTTGAGGTTTGAGTTAACGCCGGACCCACTCGGGCAGCCACTCGCCGTGGCTGGCAATCAGATCGTCCACCAGCGCATAGATCTCCTCGATCCCCAGCACCGCCGCGGTGTGCGGATCCATCATCGTCGCGTAATAGACGTAATCGCGGTTTTCGCTGAGGATCGCCTCGGTCAGCAGGGTCTGAACGTTGATGTTGGTTTGCATCATCGCCGCCAGATGTGCGGGCAGCTTGCCAACTTTGGTGGGCTGAATACCGTTGGCGTCCACCAGGCAGGCGACCTCCACGCAGCACCCCTGCGGCAGGTTGTCGATCAGCCCGTCGTTGCGCACGTTGCCGTACACCACGCTCGGCTCGCCGGTCCAGATCGCGTTCATAATCGTGCTGGCGTATTCCCGCGAGGGCTTAATGTCGATGCGATCGCTGGTTTTATACGTCTCCAGCTCTTTATGCCAGTTCGCCACCTGCTCCACGCAGCGCTTCGGATATTCGTCCAGCGGCACCTGGTAGCGAGCGATCAGGTCTTCACGCCCCGGCTTGATAAACCACGGGGTATATTCCGCGAAGTGCTCCGATGATTCCGTCACGAAGTAGCCCAGCTTTTTGAACATCTCATAGCGAACAATATTCTGGCAGCGCGAGTTCTCGCGGTGCTTCGGCGCACGCCCTTCGGCAAAGGCCTGCAGCATATCCGGATAGATGCTGACATAGCTGCCGTCCCCCGTCTTTTTCTCCAGCGACAGGTAGAACGCCATGTGGTTAATCCCGGCGCAGCGGTAGCGCAGATCCGCCGGGTCAAGGTCGAGGTCGTGCGCCAGCTCCTCCGCCGTTCCCTGTACGGAATGGCACAGGCCGACCTGCTTGATATGCGGATAGCGCGCGTACATCGCCCAGCTGTTCATTGCCATCGGGTTGACGTAGTTCAGCATCGTCGCGTTCGGGCAGACCTCGGTCATATCGTCACAGATGCGCCACAGGTGCGGAATCGTCCGCAGCGCCCGCATGATCCCGCCCGGCCCGAGCGTATCGGCGATGGTCTGCTCCAGCCCGTGCAGCTTGCAGACCTCAAAATCGGTTACCGTACACGGCTGGTAGCCACCGATCTGGAAAGCGACCACCACAAAATCCGCGTCCATCAGCGCGGCTTTCTGGTCGCGATGGCAGCTAATTTCTCCGTGAGCGCCGACCGAGTCCATCAGCTTTTGCACCACGATATGCGACTCTTCCAGCCGGTTGGCGTCGATATCCATCAGCGCGATATGGGCCGATCTCAGCGCCGGGCGTTGAAAAACGTCGCCGAGAATATTTTTAACGAAAACCGTTGAGCCAGCGCCGATAAAGGTAATTTTTGGGGCAGACATAGTGCTCTCTCCGTAAAGTCATTAGACATCCGCAGAGTGACATGCCGGACGCGCCGCGCGCTGCCCTCTTCCCGGCAGAGCACTCCCGGAAACTCAGATCGACCGTTACCCGCCACAAAATCTGAGCTTTCGGGAACAAAATGGCGAAAAAGCAGAGAAAATGGATGCTTTAATCTACTGATTAAGCGAAGCCTAATTTTTGAAGAGCATCATTTCGCATAGCGATAAAATATAAATATCATGAATATGAAAAATGCAGGTATAAGCCAGACTGGAGAGTCCGGGAATAATAAGCCCTGTAACAGTGCGAATATGATTGTTAATACGCTGGGTCCGTAATACGAAACCAACGTTCTGAATATCCGCCTAAAAAACCGTTTAATAAAATTGATCATGATTATCGAACCATCCTGGTGATGATGTCAGCAATGCCCTCATCTGATGTTGCTTGCTTAAACGCGCCTGCCCGCTCAAACAGTGGCTCTACCAGGAAATACATCATTTCCAGCTCTTGTGCATACAGCGCAGCGTAATAGGACGGATAGATATAATGAAGGCGATGAGCGCTATCCGCCGCCTTCTGTACGACGCCATATACGCCAAACCCTGCTACAACCCCCGCAGCTCTGCCCCCTGCTAAGGCGCTCATATCAAGGCTTAGGTTCATACCGATGGCGATAGCAGAGGCCGTCGCTAACGCGAATCCTGCGCTTGTCAGCGAGCTTGCGGCGATATGCACATTAACCGCCATTAACATTTTCTTGATGTGTTCTATCTGAGCGGAGGTTTTGTATTTAAATAGTTCTGAAAAATATATTTTAAGCATATCATAGACAACATTCCCATGCTCAATAAGATAAATAACGCCATTCCTGAAGCGTATATCTTCGGCCTTTTGTTGCTGACAAACGTCCTGATATTCATCAGTAAAACAGGATGTGTAGTACAGCGCGCGTTTTGCACCGGCCCCCGTCGTTTCAATATGACTTGATACAGCCTTTCCGACACCCGTTAATGCGCGGTCGAACTTCAGTGCGAGGATTTTATTAGACTGCAAATATCTTATGACTTCATTGCTGTAGTACATAGCGTCTCCATGCTAATTCTCATTAAGTCCAACGATGATTTTTATCAAGGGGGAAGTGTTCTGTAAATCGTCGAATACAGGGTAACGCGATGCTCAGCATGAAAAAAATCCGCATACCCCATAGTTACCCGCCACAAAATCTGAGCTTTCGGGAACAAAATGGCGAAAAAGCAGAGAAAACGGGCGATTGGATCCGCTAAGATAGGCGCATATCGGTGCAAAAAACAGCAGCTATGACGATTCAGGAATCCAAAGCCCTATGGGAAAAAACCTTACGCCGCAGCCTCCCGACCCGCATATGAGCAGCAGCGACGAGAAAAATACCCGCAGTCCGCTGGCGCTCTATTCGGAGTACCAGCGCATGGATATCGAGCTGCGCACCCCGCACGCCATGACCACCAGCCACTGGCACGGTCAGGTAGAGGTTAACGTCCCCTTCGACGGCGACGTGGAGTATCTGATTAACAACGAGGTGGTGAGCATCAGGCAGGGCTATATCAGCCTGTTCTGGGCCTGTACGCCGCATCAGCTCACCCGTCCCGGCAGCTGCCGGCAGATGGCCATCTTTAACCTGCCGATGCATCTGTTTTTGTCCTGGCCGCTGGACCGGGAGCTTATCAACAACGTCACCCACGGCATGGTCATTAAATCTCTCGCGGCGCAGCAGCTTAGCGTCTTTGAAGTCCAGCGCTGGCAGCAGGAGCTCGCCAGCGACAACGAGCAGATCCGCCAGCTGGCTATCGAAGAGATCGCCCTGATGCTCAAGCGCTTTAGCCTCTCAGGCTGGCAGCCGATTCTGGTCAACAAAACCTCGCGCACGCACAAGCACAGCGTCTCGCGGCACGCGCAGTTTTACGTCAGCCAGATGCTCGAATTTATCGCCGCGCACTACGATCGGGCGCTGACCGTCGATGCGGTTGCCGAACACGTTAAGCTCAACCCCAACTACGCGATGGGCATTTTTCAACGGGTGATGCAGCAGACCATGAAGCAGTACATCACCGCCATGCGCATTAACCACGTCCGCGCCCTGCTCAGCGATACCGATAAAACTATCCTGGATATCGCCCTGACCGCCGGCTTTCGTTCCAGCAGCCGCTTCTACAGCACCTTTAGCAAGTACGTCGGCATGCCGCCGCAGCAGTACCGCCGGCTCAGCCAGCAGCGCCGACAGAACCTGCCGCCGAATGAGGCCTAAACGGCCATAAAAAATGCCGCCGGGGGAGGCCCGCGGCGGCATTTTTCACATTCCAGGCAAATTAATCAGTCGTTAATTCGCGGGTGCTGATCCACCAGACGGGAACGTTTTTCCTGCAAATCGGCAATTTCCTGATCGAGATCTTCGATTTTGTTTTCGATGTTGTCGTAGTGCTCGCCGAGGATCTCTTTCGCTTCCTGAATATCCGAAGCCGCAGGCGTCGCCCCTTTCAGCGGACGGTTCGCCGTCTCCTTCATCGTCAGGCCGGTCATCAGACCAATCACCGCAATCACCATCAGATAGTAGGCCGGCATCATCAGGTTCTGCGTGGTTTCCACCAGCCAGGCCGCCAGAGTTGGCGTCAGACCGGCAACCAGCACCGAAATGTTAAAGGCGCTGGCCAGCGCGCTGAAGCGGATATGGGTCGGGAACATCGCGGGCAGCGAAGAAGCCATCACCCCGATAAAGCAGTTAAGCACCACCGCCAGCAGCAGCAGACCGCCGAAAATCAGGCCAATAACGTTGCTGTTAATCATGATAAAGGCCGGAATCGACAGCGCGAACAGCGCCACGCTACCAATCAGGATAAACGGACGACGGCCGAAGCGGTCGCTGAGCATCCCGATAACCGGCTGCACAAACAGCATCCCGACCATAATCGCGATGATAATCAGCACCCCGTGATCTTCCGAGTAGTGCAGGTTATGCGACAGGTAGCTCGGCATATAGGTCAGCAGCATGTAGTAGGTCACGTTGGTGGAAATCACCAGACCGATACAGGTCAGCAGGCTACGCCAGTGTTTGGTTGCAATCTCTTTGAACGAGACCTTCGGACCGTCCTGCAGCCCTTCGCGGTCGCCCTGCTCCAGGGTTTCAACGTGCTGCTGGAACGCCGGAGTCTCTTCCAGAGCGTGACGCAGATAAAGACCAATAAGCCCTAACGGCAGCGCGAGGAAGAACGGCAGGCGCCAGCCCCAGCTGAGGAAGTTCTCCTCGCCGACAACGCTTGAAATCAGCACGACCACGCCCGCGCCGAGGACAAACCCGGCAATGGAACCGAAGTCCAGCCAGCTGCCCATAAAGCCGCGCTTACGGTCAGGCGAGTATTCGGCGACGAAGATTGAGGCGCCGGTGTACTCTCCGCCCACCGAGAAGCCCTGCGCCATCTTACACAGCAGCAGCAGAATCGGGGCCCAGATACCAATCGACGCGTACGACGGAATAAGACCAATACAGAAAGTACTTATCGACATGATAACGATGGTTATCGCCAGAATCTTTTGTCGACCGTACTTATCGCCGAGCATGCCAAAGAACAGGCCGCCTAGCGGACGAATCAGGAACGGAACGGAGAATGTCCCTAGCGCGGCAATCATCTGCACGCTGGGATCGGCACCGGGGAAGAAGACTTTACCTAAGGCGTACGCCACGAAGCCATACACGCCGAAATCGAACCACTCCATCGCATTACCCAGCGACGCTGCGGTGATCGCTTTTTTCAGCTTGCCATCGTCAATGATGGTCACATCCCGCAGAGTGATTGGCTTTACTTTTTTCCTTTTAAGCATAATTTTCCTCTAAAGCTTCGCCGTGAGCGCACAGATCTCCGCCAAACGGCAATACCGTTTGCGTCGTGCGTTGGGAGCGGCCAATTGCTGTGCTCCTCTTTTCAAGCGTAGCAGGTTTGCCTGCACTGTCTGCTGACAGTCCGTACAACCGAACCTGTTGACGCCTGCTCTGGCGTAAATGAAACAATAAATAGAGCTACGAATAGACCTGATGAATTTACGAACTCGCCTTTTTACCCTAACAGCGTTTAAATTTGGGATCAACTTCACGAAAAATTGTTCGCCATATTACAGAGCCAGGCGGCATTAATAAGTTCAATGAATATGCACAGGCAGTGATTTATTTTTGGATATCCCGCCTCCGGCAGCACATCGAATATTGCTGATTTTTGATCGATAAAGAGAATATTCCCGCAGCGGTACTATCGGAAAAAGTGGCCGACAAATGGCCGTCACTGCGCTATAATAGCAATCACTTTCGGCTATCAGCCGCCTTTTAATGGGCCAACGGCCTGTTTTATACAGTAATCATGAGGAACGCCATGCAACTCCCACAGTGTCCTAAATGCCATTCTGAGTACACCTATGAAGACAACGGCATGTTTATCTGCCCGGAATGCGCCCATGAATGGAACAATGCCGAGCCGGCGGAAGATAATGATGCGCTGACGGTGAAAGATGCCAACGGCAATTTACTCGTCGATGGCGACAGCGTCACCGTGATTAAAGATCTGAAGGTTAAAGGTAGCTCTTCGATGCTGAAAATCGGCACTAAAGTGAAGAATATCCGCCTGGTAGAAGGCGATCATAACATCGACTGCAAAATTGACGGTTTTGGTCAGATGAAGCTCAAATCCGAGTTCGTCAAAAAGAACTAACGCTATTTCCTTTTCGCTGAATCGTTATTTTCCCGGCCACAGCCGCCGGCCGGGAAAATGAACGAATATATCTCCGCGCTATCGTCCCGCCTATTTCCCGCCTCCTCGGCGATGACTGCCGAGCGCATCGCGCCTGGCGCAGGCCAGATATTGTCCTCATCCACCTCCTGACGCCGCCGCCTGGCTTAAATCGCCAACCACCCTCTACGCTTAATGGGTCAATCGTTATCTGAGGTCATGATTATGTCTTTAAGCCCCTATATCGCCTTCAGCGGCAACTGCGCTGCGGCCATCGCGTTCTACCAGCAGGCGCTGGGCGCAGAGCTTGTCCAGCAGATCACCTACGGCGAGATGCCGCAGAATATGCAGGATGCCGAGGACGGCTGCCCCTCCGGTCAGCATCTCGCCGCCGACTGTATTGCCCACGCCAGCATGCGCGTGGCGGGCAGCGAGCTGATGCTGGGCGACAGCCCCACCAGCGACAGCGAACGCTATGCCGGCTTCACGCTGGTGCTGGATACACAGGACCTGGATGAAGGTAAACGCTGGTTTGACAGCCTCGCCGCAGAAGGACGTATCGAAATGGCCTGGCAGGAAACCTTCTGGGCCCACGGTTTTGGCAAAGTTTTCGATCGCTTCGGCATCCCGTGGATGGTGAACGTCGTCAAGCAGCCTTAATGCCTCTCCCTCAGGGCGGGCTCCCCCGCCCTGTCATCACCTTTGCGCTAACTCTTCATCCTGCGGTCATTATGTTTTAACCGAAATGTAACAAAAACAGGTCAGGATCGGGCCACTCTCAGAGGGAAATCCCTTCTTCTGCTTAGTGAGGCTCGACTGACATGTACTTATCCAGACATCCGACCAGTTATCCTACCCGGTATCAGGAAATTGCCGCCAGGCTAGAGCAAGAGCTTCGTCACCACTACCGCTGCGGCGACTATTTGCCCGCGGAGCAGCAGCTGGCCACCCGTTTTGAGGTCAACCGCCATACTCTGCGCCGGGCGATAGACCAGCTGGTTGAACGCGGCTGGGTTCAGCGCCGTCAGGGCGTCGGCGTGCTGGTGCTGATGCGGCCGATCGACTATCCGCTGAACGCCCAGGCGCGCTTCAGCCAGAACCTACTCGAGCAGGGAAGCCATCCGACCAGCGAAAAGCTGCTGTCGGTGCTGCGCCCTGCCAGCAGCCACGTCGCCGAGGCCTTCGCGATCAACGAAGGCGATAACGTCATCCATCTGCGCACCCTGCGCCGGGTGAACGGCGTCGCGCTGTGCCTGATCGACCACTACTTCACCGACCTGCGCTTCTGGCCCGCGCTGCAAACCTTCAGCCAGGGTTCACTGCACGATTTTCTGCGCCAGCAGCTGGACGTCGAGCTTACCCGCGCGCGCACCAAAATCAGCGCCCGCCGCGCGCAGGCCAAAGAGAGCAACATTCTGGGGATCCCCAACATGGCGCCGCTGCTGTGCGTAAGAACCCTGAACCACCGTCCCGGCGAGCAGAACGCGACGGAGTACTCCGTCAGCCTCACCCGGGCGGACATGATCGAATTCACCATGGAGCACTGAATGCACTTTGATACCGCAACCCGCCAGCGCTGGATGTCCGTGCTGGCCCACAGTGAACCGCAGGAGCTTCTGGCGCGGATGCAGACCCTGCAGCTGACGCCGCAGTACGAATCCATTCGCGCTCCGGAGACCGGCCTCGTGCAGCTCCAGGCGCGCATGGGGGGCATCGGCGATCGTTTCTTCGCCGGTGACGCCACCCTGACCCGGGCGGCGATCCGCCTCGCCGACGGTACGCTCGGCTACAGCTGGATACTGGGGCGCGATCGCCCCCATGCCGAACGCTGCGCGGCCATCGACGCCTTGATGCAGTCGCCACACCACTTTCATTCCTTAATGGAAACCCTGATTACCCCGCTGGAACAACAACGAAGCGCGCGCATTGAAGCCCGACGCGCCGAGGTCAACGCCAGCCGGGTCGATTTCTTCACTCTGGTTCGCGGAGATAACGCATGACCTTACAAACCGCCTTTACCCTACCGGCGCAGGATGCCCAACACAGTTTTCGTCGCCTGCTGAAAGCCATGAGCGAGCCGGGCGTTATCGTCTCCCTGCAGCAGCTTCAGCACG
This sequence comes from Klebsiella terrigena, assembly GCF_006539725.1. Taxonomy (GTDB): domain Bacteria; phylum Pseudomonadota; class Gammaproteobacteria; order Enterobacterales; family Enterobacteriaceae; genus Klebsiella; species Klebsiella terrigena. Next base: position 12,787 of record NZ_BJNO01000035.1, read on the forward strand.
GCTGGCAGCCGCTGAACGTCGCCTCGACCAGCCTCCTGCTGACGCTTGCCGATCGCGACACGCCGGTCTGGTTTACCGCTGCGCTGCATAACGATCTTGTCGGCCAGAACCTGCGTTTTCATACCGGCGCGCCGCTGGTTGAGCAGCCGCAGCAGGCGGTTTTTGCCGTCACCAACGAGCGCATCAGCGCCGAACAGCTGAACGAGCTCTCCGCCGGCACCGTTGTCGCCCCGGAAACCGGCGTAACGCTGATCGTCCAGCTCCCGAGCCTCAGCGGCGGGCGCATGCTGCGTCTGACCGGCGCCGGCATTGCCGAAGAGCGGATGATCGCCCCGCAGCTGCCGGACTGCATCATTGATGAACTGACCGAGCGCCCGCACCCGTTCCCCTTAGGCATTGACCTGATCCTGACCTGTGGAGAACGTCTGCTGGCCATCCCGCGCACCACCCACGTGGAGGTTTGCTAATGTACGTTGCCGTCAAAGGCGGTGAGAAGGCGATAGTCGCCGCTCACGCCCTTCAGGAACACAAACGACGAGGCGATGGACGGCTTCCAGAAATTAGCGTTGAACAGATTACCCAGCAGCTGAACCTGGCGGTTGACCGGGTGATGACCGAAGGCGGCATCGCTGACCGCGAGCTGGCGGCGCTGGCGCTCAAGCAGGCCAGCGGCGACAGCGTCGAGGCCATTTTTTTACTCCGCGCCTACCGCACCACCCTGCAGCGGCTGGCGGTCAGCGAGCCGGTAAATACCGCTAACATGCGCCTGGAGCGGCGAATTTCGGCGGTCTATAAGGATATTCCCGGCGGCCAGATGCTCGGCCCGACCTACGATTACACCCACCGCCTGCTCGATTTTACCCTGCTGGCCAACGGTGAGGCGCCGGCGCTGAAAACCGCCGAGCAGCCGCCGGAAGCCACGCCGCACGTCTTTAACCTGCTGGTCCAGCAGGGGCTGGCGAAAGCAGAGCAGCAGACCCTCGCCGAGCCTGACGATATCACCCGCAGCCCGCCGGTTTACCCCTGCTCGCGCTCATCGCGCCTGCAGCAGCTGGTGCGCGGCGACGAAGGCTATCTGCTGGCGCTGGCCTACTCAACCCAGCGCGGCTACGGCCGCAACCACCCGTTTGCCGGTGAAATACGCAGCGGCTACGTGGCGGTAGAGATCGTTCCGGAGGAGCTGGGGTTTGCGGTCAATATTGGCGAGCTGCTGATGACCGAATGCGAAATGGTCAACGGCTTCGTTGCCCCGCAAGACGAGCCCCCGCACTTCACCCGCGGCTACGGCCTGACGTTCGGCATGAGCGAGCGCAAAGCGATGGCGATGGCGCTGGTTGACCGCGCGCTCCAGGCGCCGGACTACGGCGAGGAGGCGGCCGGCCCGGCGCAGGACGAAGAGTTTGTGCTGGCCCATGCCGATAACGTCGAGGCCGCGGGCTTCGTGTCGCACCTTAAGCTGCCCCACTATGTCGATTTCCAGGCCGAACTGGCGCTGCTGAAACGCCTGCAACGGGAGAACGAACGTGGCTAATACCCTCTCCGGCTATAACTTCGCCTATCTTGATGAGCAAACCAAGCGCATGATCCGCCGCGCCATTCTGAAAGCCGTCGCCATCCCCGGCTATCAGGTGCCGTTCGGCGGCCGCGAAATGCCGATGCCCTACGGCTGGGGGACCGGCGGTATCCAGCTGACCGCCAGCGTGATTGGCGAGAACGACGTGCTGAAGGTGATTGACCAGGGCGCCGACGACACCACCAACGCGGTATCGATTCGCCAGTTCTTCACCCGCGTGACCGGCGTCGCCACCACCGAGCGCACCGAAGACGCGACGCTGATCCAGACCCGCCACCGGATCCCTGAAACGCCGCTGACGGAAGATCAGATCCTGATATTCCAGGTGCCGATCCCGGAACCGCTGCGCTTTATCGAGCCGCGCGAAACCGAAACCCGCACCATGCACGCGCTGGAAGAGTACGGCGTGATGCAGGTCAAGCTGTACGAAGACATTGCCCGCTTCGGCCACATTGCGACCACCTACGCCTACCCGGTGAAGGTCAACGGCCGCTACGTGATGGACCCGTCGCCAATCCCGAAATTCGATAACCCGAAAATGCACATGATGCCGGCGCTGCAGCTGTTCGGCGCCGGGCGCGAAAAGCGCATCTACGCGGTCCCGCCCTATACGCCGGTGGAAAGCCTCGATTTTGACGATCATCCGTTCACCGTCCAGGAGTGGGATGAGCCCTGCGCCATCTGCGGCTCGCGCCACAGCTATCTTGATGAAGTGGTGCTGGATGACAGCGGCAAGCGCATGTTTGTCTGCTCCGATACCGACTACTGCCGCCAACAGAGCGAGGCGCAACAAAAATGAGCCAACCGTTACTTGCGGTCAATAACCTGACCCACCTCTACGCGCCGGGCAAAGGCTTCAGCGACGTCTCTTTTGAGCTGTTCCCGGGGGAAGTGCTGGGCATCGTCGGCGAGTCCGGCTCCGGCAAAACCACCCTGCTGAAGGCCATCTCCGCGCGCCTCGCGCCGCAGCAGGGCGAGGTGCTGTACCACAGCCGCTCGCTGTACGCGATGAGCGAAGCGGATCGCCGCCGCCTGCTGCGCACCGAGTGGGGCGTGGTGCATCAGCACCCGATGGACGGCCTGCGGCGCCAGGTCTCAGCGGGGGGCAATATCGGCGAACGCCTGATGGCCACCGGCGCGCGCCACTACGGCAATATTCGCGCTACCGCCGGACGCTGGCTGGAAGAGGTGGAGATCCCGGCGTCGCGCATCGACGACCTGCCGACCACCTTTTCCGGCGGTATGCAGCAGCGCCTGCAGATCGCCCGCAATCTCGTCACCCAGCCGAAGCTGGTGTTTATGGATGAACCCACCGGCGGACTGGACGTGTCGGTGCAGGCTCGCCTGCTCGACCTGCTGCGCGGCCTGGTGGTGGAGCTGAACCTCGCGGTGGTGATTGTCACCCACGATCTCGGCGTCGCGCGCCTGCTGGCTCACCGCCTGCTGGTGATGAAGCAGGGCCAGGTGGTGGAAAGTGGTTTAACCGACCGGGTGCTCGACGATCCGCACCATCCCTATACCCAGCTGCTGGTGTCGTCGGTCTTGCAGAACTAGCCCACGAACACATTCGCTGGGTCAGGTAGCCCGGACGGGCGCGTCGCGTCGCCTCCGGGAAAACTCAGGCACTATGAGGCAACAAATGAACGCCATCCGCGTTGAAAACGTACATAAAACCTTTGTCCTGCATCAGCAAAACGGCGTCCGCCTGCCGGTGCTCGCCGACGCTTCGCTAACGGTTAACGCCGGAGAGTGCGTGGTGCTGCACGGCCACTCCGGCAGCGGTAAATCTACCCTGCTGCGCTCGCTGTACGCCAACTACCTGCCGGACACCGGACATATTCACGTCCGCCACGGCGAGGAGTGGGTTGACCTGGTGAGCGCTTCGGCGCGCAAGGTGCTGGAAGTGCGTAAAACCACCATCGGCTGGGTGAGCCAGTTTCTGCGGGTCATTCCGCGAATTTCGGCGCTGGAGGTGGTGATGCAGCCGCTACTGGATCTCGGCGTCCCGCGCGAAGCGTGCGCCGCCAAGGCCGCGCGCCTGCTGACGCGCCTGAACGTCCCGGAACGCCTGTGGCACCTTGCCCCGTCCACCTTCTCCGGCGGCGAGCAGCAGCGGGTCAACATCGCCCGCGGCTTCGCCGTTGACTATCCGATCCTCCTGCTCGACGAGCCTACCGCCTCCCTCGACGCCAAAAACAGCGCCGCGGTGGTGGAGCTGATTAACGAGGCTAAAGCGCGCGGCGCGGCTATCGTCGGCATTTTTCATGATGAAACGATACGCAACCTGGTGGCCGACCGGCTGCATCCGATGGGAATAACAGCATGATTATCAACAACGTAAAACTGGTTCTCGAAGATGAAGTGGTGGACGGTTCGCTGGAGGTGCAGGAGGGCAAGATTTACGCGTTTGCCGAAAACCAGAGCCAGCTGCCCCAGGCTATCGACGGCGAGGGCGGCTGGCTGCTGCCGGGGCTTATCGAGCTGCATACCGATAATCTGGACAAGTTTTTTACCCCGCGCCCGAAGGTTGACTGGCCCGCCCACTCGGCGATGAGCAGCCACGATGCGCTGATGGTCGCCAGCGGGATCACCACCGTACTGGATGCAGTGGCCATCGGCGACGTCCGCGACGGCGGCGACCGGCTGGAGAATCTGGAAAAGATGATCAACGCCATCGAGGAGACGCAAAAGCGCGGCGTTAACCGCGCCGAGCACCGCCTGCACCTGCGCTGCGAGCTGCCGCACCACATCACCCTGCCGCTGTTTGAGAAGCTGGTTGGCCGCGAGCCGGTGAGCATGGTCTCCCTGATGGACCACTCTCCGGGCCAGCGCCAGTACGCCGACCGCAGCAAGTACCGCGATTACTACCAGGGGAAATATCATCTGACCAACGAAGAGATGGACCGCTTCGAAGAGGAGCAGATGGCGCTGGCGGCGACCTGGTCACAGCCGAACCGCGAAACTATCGCCGCCATCTGCCGCGAGCGTAAGATTGCCCTCGCCAGCCACGATGACGCCACCCGTGAGCATGTCGTCGAATCGCACCAGCTTGGCAGCGTGATCGCCGAATTTCCCACTACCTTAGCCGCCGCTGAGGCCTCGCGTCAGCACGGCATGAACGTGCTGATGGGAGCGCCGAATATCGTGCGCGGCGGCTCGCACTCCGGCAACGTCGCCGCCCACCGGCTGGCAGCCGACAATCTGCTGGATATTCTCTCATCCGACTACTATCCCGCCAGCCTGCTGGATGCCGCCTTCCGCATCGCCGATGACGACGGCAACCGCTTTACGCTGCCGCAGGCGATTCGCCTGGTGAGCAAAAATCCGGCGCAGGCGCTGGGGCTAGGCGACCGCGGTGCCATTGCCGAAGGTAAACGCGCCGACCTCGTGCTGGCCCATCGCCGCGGGGAGCATGTGCATATCGACCACGTCTGGCGTCAAGGAAAGAGGGTCTTCTAATGTCCGGGAAACTGATTTGGCTGGTGGGGCCTTCCGGCTCAGGAAAAGATAGTCTGCTGGCGGCGCTCCGCCAGCGCGAGCACTCGCAGCTGCTGGTTGCGCATCGCTATATTACGCGCCCCTTTAACGCCGGGAGCGAGAACCATATCGCCCTCAGCAAGCAGGAGTTTTTTAGCCGCGCCGAGCGCCAGCTTTTTGCGCTGAGCTGGCACGCCAATAATAATTACTACGGCATTGGCATCGAAATTGACCTCTGGCTGCACGCCGGTTTCGACGTGGTGGCCAACGGCTCCCGCGCGCATCTGGCGCAGGCCCGAGCGCGCTACGCCGACGCCCTGCTGCCTATCTGCCTGCAGGTCACGCCGGACGTGCTGCGCCAGCGTCTGCAGCAGCGCGGTCGGGAAAATGAAACGGAGATCGCCCAGCGGCTTGAGCGCGCCGCGCGCTACGCGCCAACGGACTGCCTGACGCTCAACAACGACGGCACTCTCGGGCAATCGGTGGAGCAGTTCTTCACGCTTCTGCGCCGCCGCTACGCCAGGCAAGAGAATCAGCATGCCTGACCGTCAGCGACGCGAAGGGTACGCCAGGTCATCCTGGTTTTAAAAAAGCGCTGTGAGGAGGAGGTATGAGCCTGACTATCCGCTTAACCGGCACCGGCGGCGCCCAGCTGGTGCCGGTCTTCGGCTGCGACTGCGCCGCCTGTCGCCGTGCCCGCACTGATGAGGCCCACCGCCGCCGCCCCTGCAGCGCGGCGGTGAAGTTCAACCACGCCGTAACCCTGCTGGACGCCGGCCTGCCGGACCTGATGGAGCGCTGGCCCGCCGGAACTTTTCAGCAGATCTTGCTCACCCATTACCATATGGATCATGTCCAGGGCCTGTTCCCGCTGCGCTGGGGCGTGGGCGCGCGGATCCCGGTTTTTGGTCCGCCGGATGAAGCCGGCTGTGACGATCTGTTTAAGCATCCCGGGCTGCTGGATTTTAGCCATACCGTTGCGCCCTTTGTGATGTTCGAGCTGCAGGGGCTCAGGGTGACCCCGCTGCCGCTAAACCATTCAAAGCTGACGTTCGGCTATCTGCTGGAGTCGGCGCACAGCCGCGTGGCGTGGCTGTCGGATACCGCCGGGCTGCCGGAGAAGACGCTGAAGTTCCTGCTCAATAACCAGCCGCAGGCGATGATTATCGACTGCAGCCACGAGCCGCGTCCGCAAACCCCGCGTAACCACTGCGATTTAAATACGGTGCGGGCTATCAACCTGATCGTGGGCTGCCCGCGGGTCATTCTCACCCATATCGGCCACCAGTTTGATGCCTGGATGATGGACAACGCGCTGCCGCCGGGGTTTGAGGCGGGCTATGACGGTATGGAGATCGTGCTGGATTAAGCCCGACCCCGGCACGAGCAGAGGAAGCAGCGCGATCGGGGCAGAATCAGTAGTCGTCGTCCAGCCGACGGCGATCGTTTTCCAGCTGCCGACGATCCTGATCCAGCTGGCGCTGGCGATCGTCAAGCTGTCGGCGGCGATCGTCCAGCTGACGCTGCCGATCGTCGTACTGCCGCTGGCGATCGCTGCTTTGCTGACGGCTACCCTGGTAGCGTCCATCATCATCGCGGCCGTCGTTATAGCGATCGTCGTCATCGGAGCGGCTATCGCCGGGACGGTAGGCGTCGCTAATCGCCTGCTGAATATTGCCGATGGCGTCGTCAATAAGATCGGCGTGCGCCAGCTGGCTGCTCAGCGACAGGGTGCAGAGGATCAAAGCGGTCAAATAGCGTTTCATAGGGCCAGTCTCTTCGGGGGGCTGGCCCTACGGTAATCAACGCCCGTCGCCGCGAGTAGCGGAGGAATCTCAAATCTGCTGCTGCTCAATCGCCGCGATTGCGTCAATTCGCGCCTGATGACGACCGCCTTCAAATTCACTATCCAGCCAGGCGTCAACGATCATTTTGGCCAGCTCCAGGCCTATGACGCGGGCGCCGAATGCCAGCACGTTCGTATTGTTATGCTGACGTGAAAGCTGGGCTGAATAGGGTTCGCTGCACACCACCGCACGAATGCCGGGATGCTTATTGGCGGTAATCGAGATCCCAACGCCGGTACCGCAGATCAGGATCCCGCCATCCGCTTCACCTGTCACAATGGCCTGCGCGACGGCGCTGGCGTAGCGCGGATAATCCGTCCGCTCGGGCGACCACGTCCCCTTATCCAGGGCTTCTATACCCCGCATCTGCAGGTGCATAAGGATCTCGTCTTTGAGGATGAACCCCACGTGATCGCAGCCAATGGCAATCCTTTTCATACTTAGCCTCGCCTGTTGTTAACTTTACAAAAACTATTGATGTTGTGATTTAAGCCGTAAATAACGGCGATAAAGCGCGCAAAAAACCGCCTTTAAGCGTCTTTCTACACGGCAATTTTTCACAAATCAAGCGTACAAAACGAGCTATCTACGGCATACGCCAGCAGCAAACCAGGCTAATAAAAACATAACTGATTGTTTTAAATTTGATTTAATTAAAGCAAACATCTCCACACGCAGCACAACTTCACAAAAAACTTAACTTTATAAAATTTATATTTTTGTGAAGTTGATTGTATATTTTCTGCCTGGAGTGTGGTGATATAGTGTCGTCTTCATTTTATGGACAAGAGAAAGCGATGAGTCAGTCAGAATCCAGTTCGCTCCCCAACGGTATCGGTCTCGCCCCCTGGTTGCGTATGAAGCAAGAAGGGATGACCGAAAATGAAAGCCGGATCGTCGAGTGGTTGCTTAAACCCGGCAACCTGAGCGATGCCCCCGCCATTAAAGATGTGGCGGAAGCGCTATCGGTTTCCGAAGCGATGATCGTCAAGGTTTCCAAACTGCTGGGTTTCAGCGGTTTTCGTAACCTGCGCAGCGCCCTGGTGGAGTATTTCTCTCAATCTGAACAGGTACTCCCTGCCGAGCTCTCCTTTGATGAAGCGCCGCAGGACGTGGTGAATAAGGTGTTTAACATTACCCTGCGCACCATCATGGAAGGCCAGTCGATCGTGAACGTCGATGAGATTCATCGTGCGGCGCGCTTTTTCGCCCAGGCCAACCAGCGCGATCTGTACGGAGCGGGCGGTTCGAACGCCATCTGTGCCGACGTCCAGCACAAGTTTCTGCGCATCGGCATGCGCTGCCAGACCTATCCGGATGCACATATCATGATGATGTCCGCCTCGTTATTGAAAAAAGGCGATGTCGTGCTGGTCGTCACCCACTCTGGGCGCACCAGCGATATTAAATCCGCAGTCGAACTGGCGAAAAAGAACGGGGCTAAAATTATCTGTATTACACACAGCTACCATTCGCCGATTGCTAAATTAGCTGATTTTATTATTTGCTCGCCAGCACCAGAAACGCCCTTATTAGGCAGAAACGCCTCTGCGCGTATATTACAACTAACATTATTAGATGCTTTTTTTGTTTCCGTCGCCCAACTGAATATTGAACAGGCCACTTTAAATATGCAAAAAACCGGCGCTATTGTTGATTTCTTTTCACCAGGCGCGCTGAAGTAAATAAAAAAAACCGATCCCACGATGGTGGGATCAATATTATTGTATCCTACACCGAGAATACTACTATGAATAAATATCTGAAAATTTTCAGCGGCGTGGCTATGGGCGTAATGCTATCCACCAGCGCTTTCGCCGCCGCCGATTATGCTGTGGTATTAAAAACGTTATCGAACCCGTTTTGGGTTGATATGAAAAAAGGTATTGAAGACGAGGCCAAAACCCTCGGCGTCAGCGTCGATGTTTTTGCCTCCCCCTCAGAAGGCGATTTTCAATCACAGCTGCAGCTATTTGAAGATTTAAGCAACAAGAACTACAAAGGTATCGCTTTTGCCCCGCTCTCCTCGGTAAACCTGGTCATGCCGGTAGCCAAAGCCTGGAAGAAAGGTATTTTTCTGGTCAACCTCGATGAAAAGATCGATATGGATAACCTGAAGAAGGCCGGCGGTAACGTTGAAGGATTCGTCACCACTGACAACGTCGCGGTCGGTGCGAAAGGGGCCGACTTTATTATCGGCAAGCTGGGCGCTGAGGGCGGCGAAGTGGCCATCATCGAAGGTAAAGCCGGCAATGCCTCAGGGGAAGCCCGCCGCAGCGGTGCGGCGGAGACCTTCAAAAAAGCCAGCCAGATCAAGCTTGTTTCCAGCCAGCCTGCCGACTGGGATCGCATTAAAGCGCTGGATGTCGCCACCAATGTTCTGCAGCGTAACCCCAACCTGAAAGCCTTTTACTGCGCGAACGATACGATGGCAATGGGCGTTGCCCAGGCCGTAGCCAACGCCGGTAAAAGCAAAACGGTACTGGTCGTCGGCACCGACGGTATTCCCGAGGCGCGCAAAATGGTCGCTGCCGGACAGATGACCGCAACCATCGCCCAGAACCCGACCAATATCGGCGCTACGGGCCTGAAAATGATGGTCGATGCCGCGAAGACCGGTAAAGTCATTCCTCTGGATACAACGCCAGAATTTAAGCTGGTGGACTCGATTCTGGTCACGAAGTAACTTTCCGCTGGGTGATTGAATTCCCTTTATCCTCATGGCTACCAGCGGGTAAGAATAAATAAGGAGTGATTATGGTCACGCCATATATTTCAATGGCGGGGATCGGCAAATCCTTTGGTCCGGTTCACGCATTAAAATCAGTCGATTTAACCGTTTACCCGCATGAAATACATGCATTGCTCGGGGAAAACGGTGCCGGTAAATCAACGCTAATGAAAGTTTTGTCGGGGATCCATGAACCGACCAAAGGTACCATTACGATTAACAACGTTAATTATGACAAGCTCGATCATAAATTAGCCGCGCGGCTTGGTATCGGCATTATTTATCAAGAACTCAGCGTGATCGATGAATTAACGGTGCTGGAAAATTTATATATTGGCCGACATCTGACAAAAAAAGTCTGTGGCGTCAATATTATCGACTGGAAAGAGATGCGCTTACGGGCGGCAATGATGCTGCTGCGCATCGGATTAAAAGTCGATTTAGACCACAAGGTGGCGAATCTCTCTATCAGCCACAAGCAGATGCTGGAAATTGCCAAAACGCTGATGCTGGATGCCAAAGTGCTGATTATGGACGAACCGACCTCCTCTCTGACCAACAAGGAGGTCGACTACCTGTTCCTGATCATGAACCAGCTGCGCAAAGAGGGCACCGCCATCGTCTATATCTCGCACAAGCTGGCGGAAATCCGCCGCATCTGCGACCGCTACACGGTGATGAAGGACGGCAGCAGCGTCTGCAGCGGAATGGTCAGCGAGGTCAACAACGAAGAGATCGTCCGCCTGATGGTCGGTCGCGAGCTGCAAAACCGTTTTAACGCGATAAAAGAGAGCGCCGGAAATGTCGCAAGCGAAACGGTTTTCGAGGTCAAAAACGTCACCAGCCGGGACAAGAAAAAGGTCCGCGATATCTCCTTTAGCGTGAGCCGCGGCGAAATCCTCGGCTTCGCCGGTCTGGTGGGCTCCGGACGCACGGAGCTGATGGACTGCCTGTTCGGCGTCGACAGGCGTAGCGGCGGTGAAATCCTCCTCAACGGCAAAGCGATCACCCCGCGCTCGCCGCTGGACGCCTTGAAGAAAGGCATGGGCTACATCACCGAGAGCCGCCGCGATAACGGCTTCTTCGGCAATTTCTCCATCGCCCAGAACATGGCGGTCAGCCGGAGCCTGAAGCATGGCGGCTACAAAGGCGCGATGGGGCTATTTCGCGAAGGAGACGAGCGCAAGACGGCGGAAGAGCAGCGCAGGCTGCTGGCGCTGAGGTGCCATTCGGTCGATCAGAACATTGGCGAGCTTTCCGGCGGGAACCAACAAAAAGTCCTTATTTCCAAATGGCTGTGCTGCAACCCCGAAGTCCTCATTTTTGATGAGCCGACGCGCGGTATCGATGTCGGCGCGAAAGCCGAAATTTATAAAGTGATGCGCCAGCTGGCCGATGACGGAAAAGTCATTCTGATGGTGTCATCCGAACTTCCTGAAATTATCACCGTCTGCGACCGCATTGCCGTGTTCTGCGAAGGGCGACTGACGCAAATTCTGACCAATCGCGACGACATGAGCGAAGAGGAGATTATGGTATGGGCACTGCCGCAAGAGTAAAAGGCGAGACCGATGGCAAAAAGCCGTTTAACTTCGCGCTGTTCTGGGATAAATACGGCACCTTTTTTATCCTCGCGATTATCGTCGCGATTTTCGGCACGCTGTCGCCGGAATACTTTCTGACCACCAACAACATCACGCAAATATTTGTCCAGAGCTCGGTCACGGTACTTATCGGCATGGGCGAGTTCTTCGCGATCCTGGTGGCCGGCATCGACCTCTCCGTCGGCGCCATTCTGGCGCTTTCCGGGATGGTCACCGCCAAGCTGATGCTGGCGGGGGTCGATCCGTTCCTTGCGGCGCTGATTGGCGGCGTGCTGGTCGGCGGCGCGCTGGGAGCGATTAACGGCTGCCTGGTCAACTGGACAGGCCTGCATCCGTTCATTATTACCCTCGGCACCAACGCCATTTTCCGCGGCATCACCCTGGTTATCTCCGATGCCAACTCGGTATACGGCTTCTCATTTGATTTCGTTAACTTCTTTGCCGCCAGCGTGCTGGGGATCCCGGTGCCGGTCATCTTCTCGCTCATCGTGGCCGTCATTTTATGGTTCCTGACCACCCGCATGCGGCTGGGCCGCAACATCTACGCCCTCGGCGGTAACAAAAACTCCGCCTTCTATTCCGGCATCGACGTCAAGTTCCACATGCTGCTGGTGTTCATTATTTCCGGCGTCTGCGCCGGGCTGGCGGGCGTGGTCTCAACGGCGCGCCTCGGCGCCGCGGAGCCTCTGGCCGGCATGGGTTTTGAAACCTACGCCATCGCCAGCGCCATTATCGGCGGCACCAGCTTCTTCGGCGGCAAGGGACGCATTTTCTCGGTGGTGATCGGCGGTCTGATCATCGGCACCATCAACAACGGACTGAACATTCTCCAGGTACAAACCTACTACCAGCTGGTGGTGATGGGTGGATTAATTATCGCGGCTGTCGCCCTCGACCGTCTTATCAGTAAGTAAGGAATTTATGATGAAAATTTCCCCCTCTTTAATGTGTATGGACCTGCTGAAATTCAAAGAACAGATTGAGTTTATTGACCAGCATGCAGATTACTTTCACATCGACATTATGGATGGCCACTTTGTCCCTAACCTGACGCTATCGCCATTCTTCGTCAGCCAGGTGAAGAAGCTGGCAAGCAAACCGCTCGATTGTCATCTGATGGTCACCCGGCCGCAGGATTACATCAGCCAGCTGGCGCAGGCGGGGGCGGACTTTATCACCCTGCATCCGGAGACCATTAACGGTCAGGCCTTCCGCCTGATAGAGGAGATCCGCCGCCACGGTATGAAGGTCGGGCTGATTCTCAACCCGGAAACGCCGGTCGAGGCCATGAAGTACTACATTCATAAAGCCGACAAAATCACGGTGATGACCGTCGATCCGGGCTTCGCGGGACAGCCGTTTATCCCGGAGATGCTGGCTAAAATCAGCGAGCTGAAGGCCTGGCGCGAACGCGAAGGGCTGGATTACGAAATTGAGATCGACGGCTCATGCAATAAGGCGACCTATGAAAGCCTCATGACGGCAGGGGCGGACGTCTTTATCGTCGGCACCTCCGGGCTGTTTAACCATGCCGATAACATTCACGAGGCGTGGCAGGTTATGGCTGAACAAATTCTGGCGGCAAAAAACGAGGTATTCCCTCATGCAAAAACGGCTTAACGTCGTCGCGGGCGTGGATATGGGGGCAACCCATATCCGCTTTTGCCTGCAGACCGCACAGGGCGAGGCGCTGCACTGCGAGAAGCTTCGCACCGCCGACGTGCTGGCGGGTGGCGGCCTGGTCAGCGGCATCACCCTGCTTATCCAGCAGCTGCTCGAGCGCTATCAGGCACGCTGCTGCGGTCTGGTGATGGGCTTACCGGCGCTGGTCGGCAAGGATAAGCGGACGATTATCTCCACCCCCAACCTGCCGCTACCGCCAGAAATAGTGCGGACGCTGGCCGATGAGCTGGAACATTCGCTGGCCTGCCCGGTCGAGTTCTCCCGCGATGTCAATCTGCAGCTCTCTTTCGACGTGCAGGAAAACGGCCTGCAGGCGCAGCAGGTTTTAGCCGCGTATCTCGGCACCGGTATGGGCTTTGCCATCTGGCTGAACGGCGGGCCGTGGACCGGCGCCCACGGCGTGGCGGGAGAGCTGGGGCACATTCCGCAGGGCGACGCCGCGCTCACCTGCGGCTGCGGTAATCCCGGCTGCCTGGAGACCGTCTGTTCAGGTATCGCGCTCAGGCGCTGGTATGAACTGCAGCCGCGCGGCTATGAGCTTGGCGAGCTGTTTGTTCACGCCGCAGAGGAGCCCTTTGTCCAGGCCCTTCTGCACCATGCCGCCCGCGCCATCGCTACCAGCATCAACCTCTTCGACCCGGATGCGGTGATCCTCGGCGGCGGCGTGATAGATATGCCCGACTTTCCGCGCGAGACGCTGATCGCCATGATAAAAACGCATATTCGCCGTCCCTTGCCTTACCAGGCGGTGCGGTTTATTGCGGCATCCTCCTCGGCGTTTAACGGTGCCCGGGGGGCGGCGGCGTTGGCTCGCTACCACTATTTACCGCAACCTGTCGCAGCGCCTGCTGCAGCTGGGCGCGGGTGAAGGGCTTACGCAGCAGCTCGACGTCCGGCAGCGCGGGATTATGCGCCGGGCGCAGATCCTGGCCGCTGATCAGCAGCAGCGCCACCGTCGGGAAGCGGCGCTGCGTTTCGTTAATGACCTCCGCGCCGCTCAGCCTTCCCGGCAGCATCAGATCGCTTATCAGCAGCGCAATATCCGGCGAGGCCTCCAGCATCTGCAGCGCCTGCTCGCCGCTGGCGGTTTCCAGCGTCAGCCAGCCAAGCTGGTGCAGCTGCTCGCACAGGGTCTGGCGCACGTCCGCCTCATCCTCGAGCACCAGCGCCAGCCGCTCGGCGCCAGTTTCCTGCTCGGCCTCGGGCAGCAGCCCGCTGGCCGTCGCCTGTACCGCCGCGCGCGGCAGCTGCAGGCGCACCGTCGTCCCCTGACCGGGCGCGCTCTCAATGGCCACCCTTCCCCCGGACTGGCGTACAAAGCCATACACCATCGACAGCCCGAGGCCGCTGCCGCTGCCGGTCTGTTTGGTGGTAAAGAAGGGTTCAAAGACCTGCGCTTTCACCTCCAGCGACATCCCGCAGCCGTGATCGACCACCTCCAGCGCCACCATATCCTGCCGCCGCCCGTCGCTGCGCGCCACGCGCTGGTTCCAGCTGCGTATTCTTATCACCCCCGGCCGCCCTTCCATCGCGTCCCGCGCGTTCATCACCAGGTTGATAATGGCGTTTTCCAGCTGGCCGACGTCAATCCACGCCGGCCAGGCGGGGGACTGCGCCTCAATCTCAAGGCTCAGCGCCGCGGGCAGAGAGTGGCGCATCAGTTCGCCGAGGTTCTCCAGCAGCGGCTTCATCTCAACGGCGTGCGGGTGCAGCGACTGCTTGCGCGAGAAGGCCAGCAGCCGCTGGGTCAGCAGCGCGCCGCGTTCGGCGGCCTTGCGCGCCCTGGAGATGCGCGCCGCGTCGCCCTCGTGGGGCTGAACCAGCTCTAAGCTGCCGATAATCACCGCCAGCAGGTTATTAAAATCATGCGCCAGGCCGCCGGTCAGCTGGCCGACGGCCTTCATTTTCTGGCTATGGACCAGCGCCAGCTCCAGCCCCTTGCGCTCGGTGCGATCGAGCACCACGTTGACCAGCCCACGCCCCGGCACCGGGCTGAAGCGCAGCTCAATCGTCCGGTCATTCGCCAGCTGCAGCTCCTGCGGCTTCGGCAGCGGTGAAGCAAGGTTGGCCCGCACGTGCTCCGCCAGTGGCGCCGCCCGGCTCAGCAGCTGCTGGTAGTGCATGCCGCGCTGCAGATCCTGTGCCGCCAGCCCGAGCAGCAGCGGATACTGCGGATTCCACACCACCAGCTGCCCCTGATTATCAAACAGGGCAAAGCCGTCGCGCATCGCGTGGAAGGTGGTCTCCAGCAGGGTACTTTTCTCCTTCAGCAGCTGGGAAGTGTGGGCCAGCGAGGCGGTATTGCGGGCGAAGACGTTGAACGCGCGCGCCAGCTCGCCCAGCTCATCGCGCCGCTGCAGCGCGGGCACCGAGACGTTGTTCTCGCCGTGGGCCAGGCGCGACATAGCGCGTGAAATAGCGGTCAGGTTGGAGCCAAGATTGCGGTAGATATACCAGCCGGCGCAGCCGGTGATCGCCAGCGCCAGCAGCGCCGACAGCAGAATAAACATGCTGATAGAGCGCAGCTCCTGATGGCTTTGCGCCGCCCGCAGCTCCGACGCCTGCGCCACCCTGGCGACATACTGATTAATATCGCTGTTCAGCAGCGCCACCAGCGCCTTGATATGGAACATATACCAGCCGATCGCCAGATCGCTCTCCTCCAGCTGGGCCGACAGCGGCTCCAGCCGGGCAAGCTCGGCCTTAAAATCCGCAAGGATCAGGGCCTGCGTCGGGTCGGCGCTGGTGGGCGGCAGGAAGCCCATCACCTCATCCAGCTGCTGCACTATCGAACGCGGCGTTGAGGTGTGGATGGCGGCGGTAATCAGCCGGTCCATCTCCGCCAGCCGCGGCGGAGCGATCGCCGGCGCGCCGGGCCGATCGCTAAGATCCTGCAGATGGAGCAGATAGCTCTGATTTTGATACAGCGAGCTGAGCAGCTCATAGCGCTGCAGATGGCGCCGCTGGCCGCGCTCCAGCATTCCGCCTACGCTCTGCTGCAGCTCGTTGCTGCGGCGAGTAATGCTGGCGACCAGCGTCAGCTCCTGCTGCGCCAGCGGCGCGGCGGCAAGCTGGGACAGCGAGTGCTTCAGCGCCTGCTGCGTCTCCAGCAGACGCTCGGCCTCGCTTTTATACTCCAGCGCGCCCACCACCTGCGAGAGCCGAACCGCCGCGGTGGCGACGTTGGCGGTATCGCGGGCCAGGTTCATGCTGCCGGTCATATCGTCCAGCGTCTGCCGCTGCACCTGCTCCTGCAGCAGGCTGGCGTGGCGAAAACCGAGTATCGCCACCCCGGCAACCATCAGCGTCACCGCCACCATCAGCAGGTTAAACGAAAGCAGGCGTCCGCGGGCGCTGGTGAAAAACGGATAACGATGGGATGGCATAGTCGGCTCCGCGCTATTTTTGTTTATCCTGACGGCTGGCGGCGGCAACGGGGAGAGTAACGTTGCGTAATTGTGATCAAGATTAACTATTCATCAATATGACAAATATGAACGGCTTCTGACATTTTGCATTTATCAACCTGTGGTCCACTGCAGCTATCGACCGCTCTCGCAGGAGACCCTGTATGCCAGCAACGCCGGTACTATCCATGCGCAATATTGCCAAAGCCTTCGGCAAATTCTATGCGCTGAAAGGCGTCGATCTGACGGTTTGGCCAAGCGAGATCCACGCCCTGATGGGCGAGAACGGCGCCGGGAAAAGCACGCTCATGAAGATCCTCGCCGGCGCTTATACCGCCACCAGCGGCGAGATCCTGATCGACGGTAAACCGCACGCCATCAAAGGGCCAAAAGACGCGCTGGCGGCAGGCATCACGCTGATTTATCAGGAGATGCAGCTGGCGCCCAACCTCACCGTTGCCGAAAATATTTTCCTCGGCAGCGAGCTGGCGCGCGGCGGGATGGTGCAGCGCAAAGAGATGCAGAGCCAGGCCCAGGCGGTGATTGACCGTCTTGGCGCCCAGTTTAAGGCCAGCGATCGGGTGATGAAGCTGACCATCGCCGAGCAGCAGCAGGTGGAGATCGCCCGCGCCCTGCACCGTAACAGCCGAATTCTGGTGATGGATGAGCCAACCGCCGCCCTCTCCTCGCGTGAAACCCAGCGCCTGTTTGAGCTGATTCTGCGCCTGCGCGACGAAGGCATGGCGATTATCTATATCAGCCACCGCATGGCGGAAGTTTATGAGCTGTCCGATCGCGTCAGCGTCCTGCGCGACGGTCAGTACGTCGGCAGCCTGACCCGCGACAGGCTCAACGCCTCCGAGCTGGTGCGCATGATGGTGGGCCGCCCGCTCAGCGATCTGTTCAATAAAGAGCGCGATATCCCGCTCGGCAAGCCGCGCCTGCGGGTGCAGGATCTCACCGACGGCAGCAAGGTGAAGCCGAGCAGCCTGGTGGTGCACGCCGGGGAGATCGTCGGCCTCGCCGGGCTGGTCGGTGCCGGCCGCTCCGAGCTGGCACAGCTGGTTTTCGGCGTGCGCAAGGCGAGCGGCGGCGTGATTGAAGTCGACGGCGAGCCGGTGGTTATCCACTCGCCGCGCGAAGCCATCGATCTCGGCATCGGCTTCCTCACCGAAAACCGCAAGGAGCAGGGGCTGTTTCTCGAACTGGCGGCGCAGGAAAACATCACGATGGCGACGCTGGAGCGCGACGCCAGCTGGGGAATGCTCAACCGCAAGAAGGCGCAGACCATCTCCGATGACGCCATCTCGCTGCTCAATATTCGCGTCCCGCATTCGCAGGTGCGGGCGGGCGGCCTTTCCGGCGGCAACCAGCAAAAGCTGCTGATCTCCCGCTGGGTGGCGATCGGCCCGCGCATTCTGATCCTCGATGAACCCACGCGCGGCGTTGACGTCGGCGCCAAAAGCGAAATTTACCGCATCATGAACCAGATGGCGCGTCAGGGCGTGGCCATTCTGATGATCTCCAGCGAACTACCGGAAGTGGTCGGCATGAGCGACCGGGTCTACGTGATGCGCGAAGGCGCAATCGTCGGCGAACTGCAGGCCGAGGAGATCGGCCAGGAAAGCATTATGACGCTGGCCACCGGCGTTAACGACTCTCACCTTAAGGCGGAACAACCATGACAACGCAAAAAGAGACCGCCGCCCGGCCGGTGGCAAAATCAGCATCGGCGAAAAAAATGCTGATGGGCGATTTGATGCAAACGGTCGGCATCCTGCCGATTTTAATCCTGATTGTCGCGGTATTTGGCTTTATCGCGCCGAACTTCTTTACCGAGAGCAACCTGCTGAACATTACCCGCCAGGCCTCCATCAACATCGTGCTCGCGGCGGGCATGACCTTTATCATTTTGACCGGCGGGATTGACCTGTCGGTCGGGTCTATCCTCGGCACCACCGCGGTGGCGGCGATGGTGGTCTCGCTGATACCGGAGCTCTCCCTGCTCTCCATTCCGGCGGCGCTGATGCTCGGCCTGCTGCTGGGCCTGTTCAACGGTGCGCTGGTCGCCTTCGCCGGACTGCCGCCGTTTATCGTCACGCTAGGCACCTATACGGCGCTGCGCGGGGCCGCCTATCTGCTGGCGGACGGCACCACGGTGATTAACTCCGATATCAGCTTCGAATGGATCGGCAACGATTACCTCGGGCCGGTGCCGTGGCTGGTGGTGATCGCCCTGGCGGTCATCGCGGTATGCTGGTTCATTCTGCGCCGCACCACGCTCGGCGTGCACATCTACGCCGTGGGCGGCAATATGCAGGCCGCCAGGCTCACCGGCATCAAGGTGTGGCTGGTGCTGCTGTTCGTCTACGGCATGAGCGGGCTGCTCTCGGGGCTGGGCGGGGTGATGAGCGCTTCTCGGCTCTACAGCGCCAACGGCAACCTCGGCGTAGGCTATGAGCTGGACGCCATCGCCGCGGTTATCCTCGGCGGCACCAGCTTCGTCGGCGGTATCGGCACCATCACCGGTACCCTGGTGGGGGCGCTGATTATCGCCACCCTCAATAACGGCATGACGCTGATGGGCGTCTCCTATTTCTGGCAACTGGTGATCAAAGGGGCGGTGATCATCATTGCAGTACTGATCGACAAATACCGTACCCGACACCATCAAAGTGCATAACAACAATACCAATACCCTACGAGTGAGGAAGACAATATGCGTTTGAAACCGTTAGCGATCGCGCTCTGTGCCGGCACGCTGCTGGCCGCAGCGCCGTTCACCCAGGCTAAAGAACTCAAATCTATCGGCGTGACGGTCGGCGATCTGGCCAACCCGTTCTTCGTTCAGATAACCAAAGGCGCCGAGCTGGAAGCCCGCAAGCTGGCCGGAGATAATGTCAAAGTGACGCTGGTTTCCAGCGGCTACGATCTCGGTCAGCAGGTCGCGCAGATCGATAACTTTATCGCCGCGAAGGTCGACATGATTATCCTTAACGCCGCCGACTCGAAGGGCATCGGCCCGGCGGTGAAGCGGGCGAAAGACGCGGGTATCGTGGTAGTGGCAGTGGACGTGGCCGCCGAAGGCGCGGACGCGACGATTACCTCCGATAACACCCAGGCGGGCGAAATGGCCTGTAAATACATCACCGACCGCCTGAAAGGGAAAGGCAACGTGGTGATTATCAACGGGCCGCCGGTCTCTGCGGTGCAGAACCGCGTCGAAGGCTGCCAGACGGAGTTCAAGCGCCACCCGGATATCAAAGTGCTGTCGTATAACCAGAACGCCAAGGGCAGCCGCGAAGGCGGACTGGAAATTATGACCTCGCTGCTGGCCGCCAATCCAAAAATCGACGGCGTATTTGCCATTAACGACCCGACCGCCATCGGGGCGGACCTGGCGGCCAAACAGGCCCAGCGCCGCGAGTTCTTTATCGTTGGCGTCGACGGTAGTCCGGACGGGGAAGAAGCGTTGAAGCGTAAGAATTCGCTGTTTGTCGCCACCCCGGCCCAGGACCCGCAGGTGATGGCGGCGAAGGCGGTAGAAATTGGCTACGACATCCTGCAGGGCAAACCGGCGCCAACGGCCCCGGTGCTGATCCCGGTGACGATGATCGATAAAAACAACATTGGTACCTATAAAGGCTGGACCGTGAAGTAAGCGCCATCGGTCAGGTGATGCCCCGGGAAGCCCCGGGGTTAGTCACTTCGCGGCTACGCCGCCTTATCGCCGTGGATAACGTCCGCGGCGAACACATAGCCCAGGCCGCGCATGGTTTTGATCAGCGCCGGCTGATGCGGATTAAGCTCAATTTTGCGCCGCAGGCGCATGATCAGCACGTCAATCGTCCGGTCAAACACCTCAATGCTCTCGCTGTGGGTCAACGTCAGCAGCTGTTCGCGGTTGAGTACCCGCCGGGCGTTCTGCGCCAGCGCCAGCAGCAGGCCGTACTCGCCCTGGGTCAGCAGCACCGGCTGCTGCTGGGGGTTAAACAGCTCACAGCGTCCGGTGTCCAGCCGCCAGCCGTTAAAAATGAGTCCCGCACCGCCGCCGCTGCTGCTCTCAGCGGCCAGCGCGCCGCTGCGTCTGAGCACCGCTTTCACTCGCGCCACCACTACCCGGGAGTTAAACGGCTTGCCGATATAGTCATCGGCGCCCATCTCCAGCCCCACCACGACGTCGGCTTCGCTCCCGAGACCGGTCAGCATCACCACCGGCAGCTCGGGTCTGCTGCGCTGTAGCTGCTGTAGCACCAGCAGGCCGTTGGTATCGGGCAAAATCATGTCCAGCAGAACGAGGGAAATATCCGCCCGCTGCGCCGCTACCGCCAGCGCTTCGCCGCCGGTTTGGCACACCAGCACGTCAAAAACGTGCGCGCTGAGCACGTCGCACAGCAGTTCGCAGATTGCGCTGTCGTCATCAACAACCAAAATGACCGGTTTCATAGCTTGCCTCTGCCCGCCGGGGATGATCTCTGTATGATTAATTCAGCAAACCGCCACCGACAAATCCATTGCCGGATAGCGTTTCTTCAACCCATGTCACAACTCCGCCCGCTTCGACACGTCAAAACTGACGACGCCCTGCTTTTCGTCAGCACTTCGCCCAAAAAACCGGCGTATTATCGGGAAATACCCACAATGAAAATATGGCATAGAAGATGCATAGTGACGGCGTGATAGCGCATATGCGCCAACTGATTAACGGGAGCAAGACCGATGAAAAAAGTCGTCACGGTTTGTCCGTATTGCGCATCAGGTTGCAAAATCAACCTGGTGGTCGATAACGGTAAAATCGTCCGGGCTGAGGCAGCACAGGGAAAAACC
>NZ_BJNO01000036.1 GCF_006539725.1 Klebsiella terrigena
CCGTTGGCGCGGGCGTTGTTGCTAAAGTTCTCAGCTAATCGCTGATAACATTTGACGCAATGCGCAATAAAAGGGCATCATTTGATGCCCTTTTTGCACGCTTTCGAACCAGAACCTGGCTCATCAGTGATTTTTTTTGTCATAATCATTGCTGAGACAGGCTCTGTAGAGGGCGTTAAATCCGAAACGCAGCAGAGCATTTCGGTTTGGTTGCCTCGCTCTCGCGGGGCAAAATTATTTGTCTGAATTCTTGTGACAGGTTGGTTTATGAGTGCGAATACCGAAGCTCAAGGGAGCGGGCGCGGCCTGGAAGCGATGAAGTGGACGATCGTTGCCGTGCTGCTGATTGTGGCCATCGTAGGCAACTTCCTTTATCGTGACATTATGCTGGCAGTGCGTGCGTTGGCCGTGGTGATTCTGATCGCTGCTGCCGGTGGCGTCGCGCTGTTAACTACAAAAGGTAAGGCGACCGTAGCTTTCGCCCGTGAAGCGAGAACCGAAGTCCGCAAGGTAATCTGGCCTACTCGCCAGGAGACGTTGCACACCACGCTGATTGTTGCCGCGGTAACTGCGGTAATGTCACTGATCCTGTGGGGACTGGATGGTATTCTGGTTCGCCTGGTATCCTTTATCACTGGCCTGAGGTTCTGAGATGTCTGAAGCTCCTAAAAAACGCTGGTACGTCGTTCAGGCGTTTTCCGGTTTTGAAGGTCGCGTAGCTACCTCGTTGCGTGAACATATCAAATTACACAATATGGAAGAGTTGTTTGGCGAAGTCATGGTTCCGACCGAAGAAGTGGTCGAAATCCGTGGTGGCCTGCGCCGCAAGAGCGAGCGCAAATTCTTCCCGGGTTACGTTCTGGTCCAGATGGTGATGAACGACGCAAGCTGGCACCTGGTGCGCAGCGTACCGCGCGTGATGGGCTTTATCGGCGGTACATCCGACCGTCCTGCGCCGATCAGCGACAAAGAAGTCGACGCGATCATGAACCGTCTTCAGCAGGTTGGCGATAAGCCGCGTCCTAAAACGCTGTTCGAGCCGGGCGAAATGGTCCGCGTCAGCGATGGTCCGTTTGCTGACTTCAACGGCGTTGTTGAAGAAGTTGACTACGAGAAGTCCCGCCTGAAGGTTTCTGTTTCGATCTTTGGCCGTGCGACTCCGGTCGAGCTGGACTTTGCTCAGGTAGAAAAAGCCTAAGCGACGATCAAAAAAGCAGCGATTTAATCGTTGCATGAGGCGCGAAATTGACATACAATTTCGCGCCTTTTGTTTTTATGGACCCTGTGTCCGTAAGACGATATTGATAACGGGGAGCCTTTCTAAAGGCGTTATACCCAAACGAGGAAATTTAAATGGCTAAGAAAGTACAAGCCTACGTCAAGCTGCAGGTTGCAGCTGGTATGGCAAACCCGAGCCCGCCGGTTGGTCCAGCACTGGGTCAGCAGGGTGTGAACATCATGGAATTCTGTAAAGCGTTTAACGCCAAAACAGAATCCCTGGAAAAAGGTCTGCCGACTCCGGTTGTTATTACCGTTTACGCTGACCGTTCCTTTACCTTTGTTACCAAGACCCCGCCGGCTGCTGTTCTGCTGAAGAAAGCTGCAGGCATCAAGTCTGGTTCCGGTAAGCCGAACAAAGATAAAGTAGGTAAAATTTCCCGCGCTCAGCTGCAGGAAATCGCGCAGACCAAAGCTGCCGACATGACTGGTTCTGACATTGAAGCGATGACTCGCTCCATTGAAGGTACTGCACGTTCCATGGGCCTGGTAGTAGAGGATTAAGAAATGGCTAAACTGACCAAGCGTATGCGCGTGATCCGTGACAAAGTTGATGTGACTAAACAGTACGACATCAACGAAGCTATTGCTCTGCTGAAAGAGCTGGCCACCGCTAAATTTACCGAAAGCGTAGACGTTGCTGTTAACCTCGGCATCGACGCTCGTAAATCTGACCAGAACGTCCGTGGCGCAACAGTACTGCCGCACGGTACTGGCCGTTCCGTTCGCGTAGCCGTATTTGCCCAGGGCCCGAACGCTGAAGCTGCTAAAGCTGCAGGCGCCGAGCTGGTAGGTATGGAAGATCTGGCAGACCAGATCAAAAAAGGCGAAATGAACTTTGACGTTGTTATTGCTTCCCCGGATGCAATGCGCGTTGTTGGCCAGCTGGGCCAGGTTCTGGGTCCGCGTGGCCTGATGCCAAACCCGAAAGTGGGTACCGTTACTCCGAACGTTGCTGAAGCTGTTAAGAACGCTAAAGCAGGCCAGGTTCGCTATCGTAACGACAAAAACGGCATCATCCACACCACCATCGGTAAAGTGGACTTTGACGCTGACAAACTGAAAGAAAACCTGGAATCCCTGCTGGTTGCGCTGAAAAAAGCAAAACCGACTCAGGCGAAAGGCGTTTTCATCAAGAAAGTTAGCCTCTCCACCACCATGGGTGCTGGCGTTGCCGTTGATCAAGCTGGTCTGAGCGCTTCTGCGAACTAAGATTAGCTTTACGTGGGCGGTGGATTTGTCTACAATTCTACCCCCACGATTCTGCTACGTGCAGAACGCTATCCGAGATAGTCAGGTTGTAGCAAGGCGGCAACTGAGTGAATCTCCGGGAGCATAGTGAACTATGTCACCGGTGTGAGCGAAGACAGCCAACGCCGGCACGGCGCTGAATAGCGAAGGGTAGAAAGAATTTGTTCGTTGGAGCCTGGCCTATCCAGGCCTCCGTCGAAGACCGCAGGTGTTTCGTAAGAAACTTAATGCCCTGCGTAGACGGTGACAGAACGCTAAGATTATTTTTGGATACTCTGGCTTGTTTCTGCTCACCGTATTTAAGACGCTCTATTCGTTGAGTAGAGTGAAGTGAGTTCCAGAGCATGAGCTCTGGCAAACATCCAGGAGCAAAGCTAATGGCTTTAAATCTTCAAGACAAACAAGCGATTGTTGCTGAAGTCAGCGAAGTAGCCAAAGGCGCGCTGTCTGCAGTAGTTGCGGATTCCCGTGGCGTTACTGTAGATAAAATGACTGAACTGCGTAAAGCAGGTCGTGAAGCTGGCGTTTACATGCGTGTTGTCCGCAACACCCTGCTGCGCCGCGTCGTTGAAGGTACTCAGTTCGAGTGCCTGAAAGACACGTTTGTTGGTCCGACCCTGATTGCATACTCTATGGAACACCCGGGCGCTGCCGCTCGTCTGTTCAAAGAGTTCGCGAAAGCGAATGCAAAATTCGAGGTTAAAGCCGCAGCCTTTGAAGGCGAGCTGATCCTGGCGTCGAATATCGACCGCCTGGCAACTCTGCCGACCTACGACGAAGCAATTGCACGCCTGATGGCAACCATGAAAGAAGCTTCGGCTGGCAAACTGGTTCGCACTCTGGCTGCTGTACGCGATGCGAAAGAAGCTGCTTAATCGCAGATTTCTTTATAAAGCACTCGCTTACGTATAAACTTATTCTGATATTCAGGAACAATTTAAATGTCTATCACTAAAGATCAAATCATTGAAGCAGTATCCGCTATGTCCGTAATGGACGTTGTTGAGCTGATCTCTGCAATGGAAGAAAAATTCGGTGTTTCCGCTGCTGCTGCTGTAGCTGTAGCTGCTGGCCCGGCTGAAGCTGCTGAAGAAAAAACTGAATTCGACGTAATTCTGAAAGCTGCTGGCGCTAACAAAGTTGCTGTAATCAAAGCAGTACGTAGCGCAACTGGCCTGGGTCTGAAAGAAGCTAAAGACCTGGTAGAATCTGCACCTGCTGCCCTGAAAGAAGGCATCAGCAAAGATGACGCAGAAGCACTGAAAAAATCTCTGGAAGAAGCTGGCGCTGAAGTTGAAGTCAAATAAGCCAACCTTTCCGGTTGCAGCCTGAGTAATCAGGCTGATGGCTGGTGACTATTTAGTCACCAGCCTTTTTGCGCTGTAAGGCGCCAGTAGAATTTCACACTGTTTGACTGCTGGTTGTCCTGACAATGCATGTTTCTATCGACGACTTAATATACTGCGACAGGGTGCTCGCTCTGTGTAAATCGCGACGAAATGGTTTAAGCGTGATAGCAACAGGTATTGCGGAAAGTGTTCCATTTTCCGGTCCACAAAATAGTGTTGCATAAAAAACTGCCTTTCTGAGGCAGACGGGTCGACTTGTCAGCGAGCTGAGGAACCCTATGGTTTACTCCTATACCGAGAAAAAACGTATTCGTAAGGATTTTGGTAAACGTCCACAAGTTCTGGACATACCTTATCTCCTTTCTATCCAGCTTGATTCGTTCCAGAAGTTTATCGAGCAAGATCCTGAAGGGCAATATGGTCTGGAAGCAGCCTTCCGTTCCGTGTTCCCGATTAAAAGCTACAGCGGTAATTCCGAGCTGCAATACGTCAGCTACCGTCTGGGCGAACCAGTATTTGATGTTAAAGAATGTCAGATCCGTGGCGTGACCTATTCGGCACCGCTGCGCGTAAAACTGCGTCTGGTGATCTACGAGCGTGAAGCGCCGGAAGGCACCGTTAAAGACATCAAAGAACAAGAAGTCTACATGGGCGAAATTCCGCTCATGACCGACAACGGTACCTTTGTTATCAACGGTACTGAGCGTGTTATCGTTTCTCAGCTGCACCGTAGCCCGGGCGTCTTCTTTGACAGTGACAAAGGTAAGACTCACTCTTCCGGTAAGGTCCTGTATAACGCACGTATCATCCCTTACCGCGGTTCCTGGCTGGACTTCGAATTCGATCCGAAAGACAACCTGTTTGTCCGTATCGACCGTCGTCGTAAGCTGCCGGCAACGATCATCCTGCGCGCGCTGAATTACACCACTGAGCAGATCCTTGACCTGTTCTTCGAAAAAGTGGTCTTTGAAATTCGCGACAACAAGCTGCAGATGGAGCTGATTCCGGAGCGTCTGCGTGGTGAAACCGCGTCCTTCGACATCGAAGCGAACGGTAAGATCTACGTAGAAAAAGCACGCCGTATTACCGCTCGCCATATCCGCCAGCTGGAAAAAGACGATATTAAGCTTATCGAAGTTCCGGTTGAGTACATCGCGGGTAAAGTTGCTGCTAAAGACTATGTCGATACAGCGACCGGCGAACTGATCTGCCCGGCGAACATGGAGCTGAGCCTTGATCTGCTGGCCAAACTGAGCCAGTCCGGTCATAAGCGCATCGAAACTCTGTTCACCAACGATCTCGATCACGGTGCGTACATGTCTGAGACTGTACGAGTCGACCCGACCAACGATCGTCTGAGCGCGCTGGTAGAAATCTACCGCATGATGCGCCCGGGTGAGCCGCCGACTCGTGAAGCGGCTGAAAACCTGTTTGAGAACCTGTTCTTCTCCGAAGACCGCTACGATCTGTCCGCGGTTGGTCGTATGAAGTTCAACCGTTCTCTGCTGCGTGACGAAATCGAAGGTTCCGGTATCCTGAGCAAAGACGACATCATTCAGGTGATGAAGAAGCTCATCGGTATCCGTAACGGCATTGGCGAAGTCGATGATATCGACCACCTCGGCAACCGTCGTATCCGTTCCGTTGGCGAAATGGCGGAAAACCAGTTCCGCGTTGGCCTGGTTCGCGTAGAGCGTGCGGTTAAAGAGCGTCTGTCCCTGGGCGATCTGGATACCCTGATGCCTCAGGATATGATCAACGCCAAGCCGATTTCTGCAGCAGTGAAAGAGTTCTTTGGTTCCAGCCAGCTGTCTCAGTTTATGGACCAGAACAACCCGCTGTCCGAGATTACGCACAAACGTCGTATCTCTGCACTCGGCCCAGGCGGTCTGACCCGCGAGCGCGCAGGCTTTGAAGTTCGAGACGTACACCCGACCCACTACGGTCGCGTATGTCCAATCGAAACGCCTGAAGGCCCGAACATCGGTCTGATCAACTCCCTGTCCGTGTATGCACAGACTAACGAATACGGCTTCCTCGAGACTCCGTATCGTAAAGTGACTGACGGTGTTGTAACCGACGAAATTCATTACCTCTCTGCTATCGAAGAAGGTAACTACGTCATCGCTCAGGCGAACTCCAACCTGGATGACGAAGGCCACTTTGAAGAAGACCTGGTAACGTGCCGTAGTAAAGGCGAATCCAGCTTGTTCAGCCGTGACCAGGTTGACTACATGGACGTATCCACCCAGCAGGTGGTTTCCGTCGGTGCGTCCCTGATCCCGTTCCTGGAACACGATGACGCCAACCGTGCATTGATGGGTGCGAACATGCAACGTCAGGCGGTTCCGACTCTGCGCGCTGATAAGCCGCTGGTTGGTACCGGTATGGAACGTGCTGTTGCCGTTGACTCCGGTGTTACTGCGGTCGCTAAACGTGGCGGTACCGTTCAGTACGTGGATGCATCCCGTATCGTTATCAAAGTTAACGATGACGAGATGTACCCGGGCGAAGCCGGCATCGACATCTATAACCTGACCAAGTACACCCGTTCTAACCAGAACACCTGCATCAACCAGATGCCTTGCGTGTCCCTGGGTGAGCCAATTGAGCGCGGCGACGTGCTGGCAGACGGTCCGTCCACCGACCTCGGTGAACTGGCGCTCGGTCAGAACATGCGCGTAGCGTTCATGCCGTGGAACGGCTACAACTTCGAAGACTCCATCCTCGTCTCCGAGCGCGTGGTTCAGGAAGATCGTTTCACCACGATTCACATCCAGGAACTGGCGTGCGTGTCCCGTGACACCAAGCTGGGGCCGGAAGAGATCACCGCCGATATCCCGAACGTGGGTGAAGCTGCGCTCTCCAAACTGGACGAATCCGGTATCGTTTACATCGGTGCAGAAGTGACCGGCGGCGACATTCTGGTTGGTAAGGTCACACCGAAAGGTGAAACCCAGCTGACGCCAGAAGAGAAACTGCTGCGCGCGATCTTCGGTGAGAAAGCGTCTGACGTTAAAGACTCTTCTCTGCGCGTACCGAACGGCGTATCGGGTACCGTTATCGACGTTCAGGTCTTTACCCGCGACGGCGTTGAGAAAGACAAGCGTGCGCTGGAAATCGAAGAAATGCAGCTGAAGCAGGCGAAAAAAGACCTGTCTGAAGAACTGCAGATCTTCGAAGCTGGCCTGTTTGGTCGTATCTACGCGGTGCTGGTCTCCGGTGGTGTTGAAGCTGAGAAGCTCGACAAACTGCCGCGCGACCGCTGGCTGGAACTGGGCCTGGCCGACGAAGAGAAACAAAATCAGCTGGAGCAGCTGGCTGAGCAGTACGACGAACTGAAACACGAGTTCGAGAAAAAACTCGAAGCGAAACGCCGTAAAATTACCCAAGGCGACGATCTGGCACCTGGCGTGCTGAAGATTGTTAAAGTGTATCTGGCCGTTAAACGTCAGATTCAGCCTGGTGATAAAATGGCAGGCCGTCACGGTAACAAGGGTGTTATCTCTAAGATCAACCCGATCGAAGATATGCCTTACGATGAAAACGGCACGCCGGTAGACATCGTACTGAACCCGCTGGGCGTACCGTCTCGTATGAACATCGGTCAGATTCTGGAAACCCACCTGGGTATGGCTGCGAAAGGCATCGGCGAGAAAATCAACGCCATGCTGAAACAGCAGCAGGAAGTCGCCAAACTGCGCGAATTCATCCAGAAAGCGTACGATCTGGGTACAGACGTTCGCCAGAAGGTAGATCTGAATACCTTCACCGATGATGAAGTTCTGCGTCTTGCTGAAAACCTGAAAAAAGGTATGCCGATCGCAACGCCGGTATTCGACGGTGCGAAAGAGTCTGAAATCAAGGAACTGTTACAGCTGGGTGGCCTGCCGACTTCCGGTCAGATTACCCTGTTCGACGGTCGTACCGGCGAGCAGTTCGAACGCCAGGTTACCGTCGGCTATATGTACATGCTGAAACTGAACCACCTGGTTGATGACAAGATGCATGCGCGTTCTACCGGTTCTTACAGCCTGGTTACTCAGCAGCCGCTGGGTGGTAAGGCTCAGTTCGGTGGTCAGCGCTTCGGTGAGATGGAAGTATGGGCGCTGGAAGCTTACGGCGCGGCATACACCCTGCAGGAAATGCTTACCGTCAAGTCTGATGACGTTAACGGTCGTACCAAGATGTATAAAAACATCGTGGACGGCAACCATCAGATGGAACCGGGCATGCCGGAATCCTTCAACGTACTGTTGAAAGAGATTCGCTCGCTGGGCATCAACATCGAACTGGAAGACGAGTAACTCTCGCTCAAACAGGTCACTGGTGCCGGGGTCATACCCGGCGCCAGATTGTGCTAACTCCGACGGGAGCAAATCCGTGAAAGATTTATTAAAGTTTCTGAAAGCGCAGACTAAAACCGAAGAGTTTGATGCGATCAAAATTGCTCTGGCCTCGCCAGACATGATCCGTTCATGGTCTTTCGGTGAAGTTAAAAAGCCGGAAACCATTAACTACCGTACGTTCAAACCAGAACGTGACGGCCTTTTCTGTGCGCGTATTTTCGGGCCAGTAAAAGACTACGAGTGCCTGTGCGGTAAGTACAAGCGCCTGAAACACCGTGGTGTGATCTGTGAGAAGTGCGGCGTTGAAGTGACCCAGACTAAAGTGCGTCGTGAGCGCATGGGCCACATCGAGCTGGCGTCTCCGACCGCCCACATTTGGTTCCTGAAGTCGCTGCCGTCCCGTATCGGCCTGCTGCTGGATATGCCGCTGCGTGATATCGAACGCGTTCTGTACTTCGAATCTTATGTGGTTATCGAAGGCGGGATGACGAACCTCGAACGCAACCAGATCCTGACAGAAGAGCAGTATCTGGACGCGCTGGAAGAGTTCGGTGACGAGTTCGACGCGAAGATGGGCGCCGAAGCTATTCAGGCCCTGCTGAAGAGCATGGATCTGGAGCAGGAATGCGAACAGCTGCGTGAAGAGCTGAACGAAACCAACTCCGAAACCAAGCGTAAAAAGCTGACCAAGCGTATCAAACTGCTGGAAGCTTTCGTTCAGTCTGGCAACAAGCCGGAGTGGATGATCCTGACCGTTCTGCCGGTTCTGCCGCCAGATCTGCGTCCGCTGGTTCCGCTGGATGGTGGTCGTTTCGCGACTTCTGACCTGAACGATTTGTATCGTCGCGTCATTAACCGTAACAACCGTCTGAAACGTCTGCTGGATCTGGCTGCGCCGGATATCATCGTACGCAACGAAAAACGTATGCTGCAGGAAGCGGTCGACGCCCTGCTGGATAACGGTCGTCGCGGTCGTGCTATCACCGGTTCTAACAAACGTCCTCTGAAATCTTTGGCCGATATGATCAAAGGTAAACAGGGTCGTTTCCGTCAGAACCTGCTGGGTAAACGCGTTGACTACTCCGGTCGTTCTGTTATCACCGTAGGTCCATACCTGCGTCTGCATCAGTGCGGTCTGCCGAAGAAAATGGCGCTGGAGCTGTTCAAACCGTTCATCTACGGCAAGCTGGAACTGCGTGGTCTTGCTACCACCATTAAAGCTGCGAAGAAAATGGTTGAGCGCGAAGAAGCTGTCGTTTGGGATATCCTGGACGAAGTTATCCGCGAACACCCGGTACTGCTGAACCGTGCACCAACCCTGCACCGTTTGGGTATCCAGGCATTTGAGCCGGTACTGATCGAAGGTAAAGCTATCCAGCTGCACCCGCTGGTCTGTGCGGCATATAACGCCGACTTCGATGGTGACCAGATGGCTGTTCACGTACCGCTGACGCTGGAAGCCCAGCTCGAAGCGCGTGCGCTGATGATGTCTACCAACAACATCCTGTCCCCGGCGAACGGCGAGCCTATCATCGTTCCGTCTCAGGACGTTGTACTGGGTCTGTACTACATGACCCGTGACTGTGTTAACGCCAAAGGCGAAGGCATGGTGCTGACTGGCCCGAAAGAAGCCGAGCGTATTTATCGCGCTGGCCTGGCCTCTCTGCATGCGCGCGTTAAAGTGCGTATCACCGAATACGAAAAAGACGAAAATGACCAGTTCGTAGCGAAAACCAGCCTGAAAGACACGACCGTTGGCCGTGCGATTCTGTGGATGATCGTGCCTAAAGGTCTGCCGTTCACAATCGTGAACCAGGCACTGGGTAAGAAAGCGATCTCTAAGATGCTGAACACCTGCTACCGTATTCTGGGCCTGAAACCGACCGTTATTTTTGCGGACCAGACGATGTACACCGGCTTTGCTTATGCAGCGCGTTCAGGTGCATCCGTTGGTATTGATGACATGGTCATCCCGGAGAAAAAACACGAGATCATCAGCGAAGCGGAAGCTGAAGTTGCTGAGATCCAGGAACAGTTCCAGTCCGGTCTGGTTACCGCGGGCGAACGCTACAACAAAGTTATCGATATCTGGGCTGCGGCGAACGATCGTGTATCCAAAGCGATGATGGATAACCTGCAAACCGAAACCGTTATTAACCGTGACGGCGTCGAAGAGCAGCAGGTTTCCTTCAACAGCATCTACATGATGGCCGACTCCGGTGCGCGTGGTTCTGCGGCACAGATTCGTCAGCTGGCTGGTATGCGTGGTCTGATGGCGAAGCCGGATGGCTCCATCATCGAAACGCCGATCACCGCGAACTTCCGTGAAGGTCTGAACGTACTCCAGTACTTCATCTCCACGCACGGTGCGCGTAAAGGTCTGGCGGATACCGCACTGAAAACAGCGAACTCCGGTTACCTGACTCGTCGTCTGGTTGACGTTGCACAGGACCTGGTTGTTACTGAAGACGACTGTGGCACCCTGGAAGGCATCACCATGACCCCGGTTATCGAGGGTGGTGATGTTAAAGAGCCGCTGCGCGATCGCGTACTGGGTCGTGTGACCGCTGAAGACGTTCTGAAGCCGGGTACTGCGGATATTCTGGTTCCACGCAACACGCTGCTGCACGAGCACTGGTGTGATCTGCTGGAAGAGAACTCCGTTGACTCCGTCAAAGTGCGTTCCGTCGTATCCTGTGACACCGACTTTGGTGTATGTGCGCACTGCTACGGTCGTGACCTGGCGCGTGGCCACATCATCAACAAAGGTGAGGCTATCGGCGTTATCGCGGCACAGTCCATCGGTGAGCCGGGTACACAGCTGACGATGCGTACGTTCCACATCGGTGGTGCGGCATCTCGTGCGGCTGCTGAATCCAGCATCCAGGTGAAAAACAAAGGTAGCATCCGTCTTAGCAACGCTAAATCGGTTGTCAACTCTGCCGGTAAGCTGGTAGTGACCTCGCGTAACACCGAACTGAAGCTGATCGACGAATTCGGTCGTACCAAAGAGAGCTATAAAGTTCCTTACGGTGCGGTGATGGGTAAAGGTGATGGTGAGCAGGTTGCTGGCGGCGAAACCGTAGCAAACTGGGATCCGCACACCATGCCGGTTATCACTGAAGTAAGTGGTTTCATCCGCTTTACTGACATGATTGACGGCCAGACCATTACTCGTCAGACCGACGAGCTGACCGGTCTGTCTTCGCTGGTCGTTCTGGATTCTGCAGAGCGTACAGCGGGTGGTAAAGACCTGCGTCCGGCCCTGAAAATCGTTGATGCTAACGGTAACGACGTTCTGATCCCTGGCACCGATATGCCTGCGCAGTACTTCCTGCCGGGTAAAGCGATTGTCCAGCTGGAAGATGGTATCCAGATCAGTGCGGGTGACGCACTGGCGCGTATTCCTCAGGAATCCAGCGGTACCAAGGATATCACCGGTGGTCTGCCGCGCGTTGCTGACCTGTTCGAAGCGCGTCGCCCGAAAGAGCCGGCAATTCTGGCAGAAATCAGCGGTATCATCTCCTTCGGTAAAGAAACCAAAGGTAAACGTCGTCTGGTCATCACTCCGTTAGACGGTAGCGATCCATACGAAGAGATGATTCCGAAATGGCGTCAGCTGAACGTGTTTGAAGGTGAACGTGTAGAACGTGGTGACGTGGTTTCCGACGGTCCGGAAGCGCCGCACGACATTCTGCGTCTTCGTGGCGTACACGCGGTAACGCGTTATATCACCAACGAAGTACAGGACGTTTACCGTCTGCAAGGCGTTAAGATTAACGATAAGCACATTGAAGTTATCGTTCGTCAGATGCTGCGTAAAGCGACCATCGACAGTGCCGGTAGCTCCGACTTCCTGGAAGGCGAGCAGGTTGAATACTCCCGCGTCAAGATTGCTAACCGCGATCTGGAAGCGAATGGCAAAGTTGCGGCAACTTACTCCCGTGACCTGCTGGGTATCACCAAAGCGTCTCTGGCAACCGAATCGTTCATCTCTGCAGCATCGTTCCAGGAGACTACCCGTGTCCTGACCGAAGCAGCCGTTGCGGGCAAACGCGACGAACTGCGTGGCCTGAAAGAGAACGTTATCGTGGGTCGTCTGATCCCGGCTGGTACCGGCTATGCGTACCACCAGGATCGTATGCGCCGCAAGGCAGCTGGCGAACAGCCTGCTGCACCGCAGGTTACCGTTGAAGAAGCTTCTGCCAACCTGGCAGAGCTGCTGAACGCGGGTCTGGGCGGTTCAGACAACGATTAATCGTTGACGCTATGCTGAAAAAGCCAGTCAGGTCTCCTGACTGGCTTTTTTTATTCCTGCGCCGCCGCAACGGCGCGTAATTTTATTTAATCTATATTTGATTACATTCCATTAATAGCTAAGCAGCAATTAAGCCTTATTCTATTAATATAAAACCCGCCAGCCGCTCCTGTTTTTATTCCATAGTAAATATATGGGTAAAAGTTCTACGCGTATCAAAAAATTAAAAATCAAAAAAGGTATAGTCAAAAAATCCGGATAATCAGGTGATTGCGCCTCTCCTTATTTTCAGTTCTCACCCGCTGAGGCGCCGCTTCGTCTATTTAAAACGCCATTGAGGAGGCCGCTAAATAAGAATGAGACGACCGCGATAGATGTTTTCGACCTAATAGAGTGGTTCTGGGGGATGCATGGAATTTGCTATACAACTCATCATTATCTTAGTGTGTTTGTTTTATGGGGCCAGAAAAGGCGGGATTGCGCTGGGCCTTTTAGGCGGCATCGGGCTGGTTATTTTAGTCTTTGTCTTCCATCTTCAGCCGGGAAAACCGCCGGTTGATGTCATGCTGGTGATTATTGCGGTAGTGGCCGCCTCGGCGACGCTACAGGCTTCCGGCGGGTTAGACGTGATGCTGCAGATTGCCGAAAAGCTCCTGCGGCGTAATCCAAAGTACGTTTCAATCGTTGCGCCATTTGTCACCTGTACGCTGACTATCCTGTGCGGCACCGGCCACGTGGTCTATACCATCCTGCCGATTATCTATGACGTCGCGATTAAGAATAATATTCGTCCCGAGCGTCCTATGGCGGCAAGCTCCATTGGCGCACAGATGGGTATTATCGCCAGCCCGGTTTCCGTCGCGGTCGTTTCGCTGGTGGCAATGCTCGGTAACTTTACGTTTAACGGCAAGCACCTGGAGTTTCTCGACCTGCTGGCGATCACCATCCCTTCCACCCTGCTGGGCATTCTGGCGATCGGTATTTTTAGCTGGTTCCGCGGCAAGGATTTGGATAAAGACGAAGAGTTCCAGGCATTTATCGCGACGCCGGAAAACCGTCACTACGTCTACGGCGACACCGCAACCCTGCTGGACCGCAAGCTGCCGGCGAGCAACTGGGTGGCGATGTGGATCTTCCTGGCGTCGATTGTCGTGGTCGCCCTGCTGGGCGCATTTTCCGAGCTGCGGCCCGTATTCGACGGCAAGCCGCTGTCGATGGTGCTGGTTATTCAGATGTTTATGCTGCTCTCCGGGGCGCTGATCATCATCATTACCAAAACCAATCCGGCCTCTATTTCTAAAAATGAGGTATTTCGCTCGGGAATGATCGCCATTGTGGCGGTATACGGCATTGCATGGATGGCGGAGACCATGTTTGGCGCGCACATGTCGGAGATTAAGGGCGTGCTGGGCGAGATGGTAAAAGAGTATCCGTGGGCCTACGCTATCGTCCTGCTGATTGTCTCCAAATTCGTCAACTCGCAGGCGGCGGCGCTGGCGGCGATTGTCCCGGTTGCGCTGGCGATTGGCGTCGATCCGGCCTATATCGTGGCCTCTGCACCGGCGTGCTACGGTTATTATATTCTGCCAACCTATCCCAGTGACCTGGCCGCTATTCAGTTCGACCGCTCGGGGACAACCCGCATCGGCCGCTTTGTGATTAACCACAGCTTTATTCTGCCGGGGTTAATTGGCGTCAGCGTCTCATGCGTATTTGGCTGGATATTTGCCGCGCTCTACGGATTTCTGTAATAAAAAAAGCAGGTGCCGAACGGGCACCTGCTGCATAAAGCGGTTTCATTTACTGCGGAATACGGCGATACAGTTCGATCATATCGGTCGCCAGATCCTGGATGACCATCGCGTTCATCAGGTGGTCCTGAGAGTGAACGGTAATCAGGTTGACCGGAAGCTTGCCGGACCCTTCATCCAGACCGATAAGCTGGGTCTGGATTTTGTGCGCGTGCTTCACAAATTCATGAGATTCTGCCATCGCCTGCTCGGCGGCGGCAAAATCGCCTTTGCGCGCCAGCTGCAGTGCGGTTAATGCAGAGCTACGCGCTGAACCGGCGTTAACCAGCAGCTCCATAATGATCGTTTCTAAATCTTCCATCTCTTACTCCATCAACTTCAGGGCTTTATCCAGAACGGCATCGCCTTTCATCATGCCGTAATCCATCATATCGATAACGGCGACTTTTTTACCGAACGGATCGGCCAGCGCCTGCAGTTTTGCCTGCTCGTATTTCACCTGCGGGCCCAGCAGGATAATATCGGCAGCCGCCAGGTTGTCCTTAAATTCGGCCACCGGCACGGCTTTAATCGAGACTTCCACCCCTTTCTGCTGCGCGGCAGCTTGCATACGTTGAACCAGCATGCTGGTGGACATACCTGCGGCACAGCATAAAACGATATTCTTCATAGTTCGTCGCCTTTATGTTCCTTGATGTACCATCTTTAGCGCGGGCAGGGTGACGGAACAACCGCTTTGCAGCGATTGTGTGTAAGGCATCACAAAATAATGAAACCGGTTTCGGTTTGCGGGCTGAAAAGACAAAAAAGCCCGCCGAAGCGGGCTTTACAAGGGTAGGCGCTTTAGGTTCTGACTATCCGATTCTTGCCCTGCTGTTTCGCTTTATAGAGCGCTTCGTCCACGCTGACCACCAGTTTATCCAGCGGCTCCATATTCCATTCGCCGAGGCCGGCGCTGAAGGTTACGCTCAGCCCTTCTTCACGCCAGGTGCGCTGGGCGATCTTAATCCGCCAGCTTTCGAGCAGCGTATGGGCATGAGTGAGATGCTCTGCGGTAAATACCACGGCAAACTCCTCTCCGCCGTAGCGGTAGAGTGAAATCTGCAGCGGCTGCAGGATTTGCAGCCCTTCACGGGCGACGCTGCGCAGAACGATATCGCCGTTGAGGTGGCCCCAGGTGTCGTTAATCGATTTAAAGTTATCGATGTCGACCAGCGCCAGAGCGAACGGCTGATGATCGTTCATCAACGCCGCGATGTCGCTATCGAAGGCGCGGCGGTTTTTACAGCCGGTCAGGGCGTCGATGGTGGCCTGGCGCACGTAGGTGAGTTCGCGCTGCTTATTGCTTTCGATAGCCTTGCTCAGCATCGCTTCCAGCCGCGGGGCGCGCTGGACGTCGCCGGTCTTAATGGCGTTGATGATATTCATCAGCACCGTGCGCGAAGCGTGGCGCAGGTAGAGGCCGAACAGGATAATGACAATGGCGCCGAGGGCAAATCCCCAGGCGACAATATCGGTTTCATAGCGCGTCAGGTCGATCAGGGTGGAATTATCGACGCGATAGATGACGAACCAGTCGGGATTAGTAAACGAATAGTAGTAATACCAGCTATCGCTGGCGGTATCGTACAGCTGGCCCTCTGCGCTGGTCATGTCATCCATCAGGCGGCTGCTGACGTAGGGCTTAAACAGGGCGCCAGGATCCGGATGGAGCACCACTTTGCCGTCGCGCTGCACGACAAAAAACTCGCCCTGCACCGGCGCCACCATTTGCCGCAGCGCGTATCCCATCGACGTCAGGTCCATATGGAAGGCGAGGCTGCCTTTGAGCCGTCCTTCCGGGGAGATGACCGGCCGGTACAGGGTGACGGTGGGGCGATGGGTGAAGTAGTCCAGGTAGGGGCTGGTATAGAGGCTGAACGTACTGGCTTCCGCCTGTTTGATAAACCACGGGCGAGATTCAGGATCGAACGTCCGGCTATCTTCCGTCTCCAGCACCTCCGGCGCGCGCAGGTAGTGCGCCTGGGTGTCCGCCAGCGAGATAGAAGAGACGGTTTGCATCAGCTCCTGGAGCTGCATCAGCTCGCGTAAACCTTTCTGCGGATCGAGATTAACGGCGCTATTCAGCTCGTCATTGCGGGAGAAAAAGGTGGTGGCGCGGCTGAGAATAAAATCATTTTCGCGGAGCAGCGATTCGGTGTAGTTAATGGCCAGATTGTGGGTGAAGTTGCGATTAACGTGGTGATAGTCCTCAAGAAAATTCTTTTTCTGAGTGGCAATGACGAACGCTGCGATCAGTAAAAAACTGAGTAAAATCCCCGCAAACCCCACCAGAATCGGCGTAGTAAAAGAGAGTTTTCTGTTGTGACGAGCCATGAGTCGTAAATCGTTCCAGAAGGTATAAACCGTAGGTTAATACGCAGGTTTAGCCAGCATGCCTGCCGAGCGAATCAGGTAACTATTCGTCAATTATAACCACGCCCTTCCAGGTCAAGGGATTTAAATTCACCGTGGCTGGGGTTTCGCCCGCTCTCCATCGGCTGTCCGTATCGGTTATCCATTAAGGAGGCAGGGCGAAAATGAGGAAGAGAAATTATCGCCCTGGTCAGCGTCCGCTGCTGACAGGAGCAGAATAGGAAAACGGCAGAGGGTAAGCAATCTGCCGTTTTTGTTCTCGCGTTCAGGCTCGCAAACTATTCAGGTCGTTACACGCCTCTTCAGGGCGACTGCGTAGCGCGTCCCAGCCAGCTATCCCAGTCTTTCCACACCGGCTGCAACCCGCGAGCGACCAGCGCGCTGGCGACCTCTTCGGGGCGACGGCCATCGTGAGGAGCAAACTGCTCCAGCTCGGGGTGATTATCGGCGTAGCCGCCGGGCTGCGTTTTTGAAAATGCGCTGACGTTGTTAATGGCCAGCGGGATCACCCGATCGCGGAAATCGGGGGATTCGCGGGTTGAAAGCGACAGCTCAACCTCCGGCGCCAGCAGGCGGAAGGCGCAGATGGTCTGCACCAGCTGGCGCTCATCCATCAGCGATGCCGGTTCGATCCCACCGGCGCATGGCCGTAGCCGGGGGAAGGAGACCGAGTAGCGGCTGCGCCAGTAATGCTGCTGGAGCCACAGCAGATGCTCGGCGACCATATAGCAATCCACGCGCCAGCTATCGGAGAGGCCAATGAGTGCGCCCAGCCCGATCTTATCGATCCCCGCCTCGCCAAGGCGATCCGGCGTATCCAGACGCCAGAAGAAGTCCTGCTTCTTCCCCTTCAGATGATGCTGGGCGTACATGCTTTCATGATAGGTTTCCTGATAGACCATCACGCCGTCCAGGCCGAGCGTTTTCAGCTCGGCGTACTCTTCGGTGCTCAGCGGCTGCACCTCCATTTGCAGCGAGGAGAACCGGCTGCGGATCGCCGGCAGATGCTGGCGAAAATAGTCCATCCCCACCTTCCCCTGGTGTTCACCGGTGACCAGCAGCAGATGCTCAAAGCCCATCTGGCGGATGGCGGCGCACTCGCGGGTAATTTCATCGCTATCCAGCGTCTTGCGCTTGATGCGGTTGCTCATCGAAAAGCCGCAGTAGGTGCAGTCGTTAGCGCACAGATTAGAGAGATAGAGGGGAACGTAGAAGCTGACGGTGTTGCCAAAGCGCTGGCGGGTCAGGCGCTGCGCGCGCTGCGCCAGCGGCTCCAGATAGCCGGCGGCGGCGGGGGAGAGCAGGGCCATCATATCGTCGCGCGTAAGCTGTTTTGCCGCTATCGCCCGCTCAACGTCGGCGGGGGTTTTGCTGTTGATGCGCAGGCGGATATCATCCCACTCCAGCTGCTTCCAGCGATCGCTAAAGGTGCTCATGCCAGCGCCTCCAGAAAACCGGTCAGCGGGCTGGTGGCCTGCGCCTGGGCGCTGCGTGCGCCGGGTCCGGCCTGACGGGCCAGCAGGCCCGCTTCTACCGCCAGACGAAACGCGCGCGCCATGGTTACCGGATCGTCGGCGACGGCGATTGCGGTATTCACCAGCACCGCATCGGCGCCCATCTCCAGCGCCTGCGCCGCATGGCTGGGCACGCCAATACCGGCATCAACGACTACCGGTACCCTGGCCTGGGCGATAATGATTTCCAGCATGGCGCGGGTTTCCAGCCCCTGATTCGAGCCGATGGGCGCGCCGAGCGGCATCACCGCCGCGCAGCCCGCCTCCTCCAGGCGCTTACACAGCACCGGGTCGGCGCCGCAGTAGGGCAGAACCACGAAACCTTCCCGTACCAGGATCTCCGCCGCCTTCAGGGTTTCGATGGGGTCCGGCAGCAGCCAGCGCGCGTCAGGATGGATCTCCAGCTTCAGCCAATGAGTGCCCAGGGCCTCCCGCGCCAGGCGGGCGGCGAATACGGCCTCTTCCGCCGTTTTTGCCCCTGACGTATTCGGCAGCAGGCTGACGCCGGCGGCCAGTAAAGGCGCGAGGATCGCATCATTGTGCTGACGTAAATCGACGCGCTTCATCGCCAGCGTCACCAGCTGACTTCCCGAGGCGCGGATCGCCTCGACCATGAGTTCCGGTGCGGAAAATTTCCCGGTACCGGTAAAAATGTGTGAGTCGAACGTTTTGTCTGCGATACGTAACATGTCAGCCTCCGGCGATAACCTGAAAAAGCAGGACCCGATCGCCTTCCTGCAGAAGATGGTGATCCCACCGCTCGCGCGGCAGAACCTGTTGATTGAGCGCCAGCGCGATGCCCGCCTGCTGCTGTTCCAGCTGAGCGAGCAGGGCGGCGACGGTGAGCGCATCGGCGCAGCGGAGCGGCTCGTCGTTAAACCAAATCTGCATGTTGTCCTCCGCATACCGGGCAGCTCTGCGCCCGCTGTAGCGCCAGGCTGCGCCAGGCGCTGGTACGGGCGTCAAACAGCCGCAGCGTATTACGCGGCGTGACCATGCCGGAGAGCAGCTTGATCGCCTCCAGCGCCTGCAGCGTACCCATCATGCCGACCACCGGCCCGATAATGCCTGCGGTGCGGCAGCTGCGCTCGGGTTCGGCCGTATCCGGCCACAGGCAGCGATAGCAGCCCTGCTCCCACGGCGGGGTCAGAACCATCAGCTGCCCGCCAAGCCCGACGGCGCTGGCGGTAATTAACGGCGTTGTGCGGGTTACGCAGGCGGTGTTGATGGCCTGGCGGCTCGCCATATTATCGGTACAGTCCAGCACCAGATCGGCCTGCGCCACTTCCGCCAGCAGCGCTTCGCCGCTCAGCCGCTGCCGCAGGGGGATAACATCGATTTGCGGATTGAGCCGCGTCAGCCGCTGGCGGGCGGCCGTCGCTTTCGGCTGGGCAATGTCGTCGCTGGTGAACAAAATCTGCCGCTGCAGGTTGCTGACGTGAACATCGTCGTCGTCGGCGAGGACCAGCGTACCGACACCGGCGCCCGCCAGATAGAGCGCCGCGGGGGAGCCGAGCCCGCCGAGTCCGACGATCAGCACCCGGCTGGCCAGCAGCTTCTGCTGGCCTTCGATGGCGATATCTTCCAGCATCAGCTGGCGGCTGTAGCGCATAAAATCGCTATCATTCATCGCCTGCTCCCGCCATTTCCAGCAGCTGCGCGGTGGCCTGCTGCCAGTCCGCCGCCTGGGTAATCGCGCTGACCACGGCAATGCTGCCAACGCCGGTGCCAAGGACCGCCGGCGCGCGTTCGAGGCTGATGCCGCCAATCGCCACCGTTGGGTAGTCCTGTAGCCGGCTGATATGGTGCGCCAGCTGCTCCAGCCCCTGCGGTGCGGAGGGCATCTGCTTGGTTTGCGTCGGGAAAACGTGGCCTAATGCGATATACGAAGGACGTGCCGCCAGGGCGACGTCAATCTCCATATCATCATGCGTCGAGACGCCGAGGCGCAGCCCGGCATGGCGAATCGCGTTCAGGTCCGTCGTCTCCAGATCCTCCTGGCCGAGGTGCACGCCCCAGGCCTGATGCTTAATGGCCAGCTGCCAGTAGTCGTTGATAAACAGCCGGGCGTGATACTGCCGGCCGAGCGCGATAGCGGCGATAACGTCATCCTCAACGTCGGCCTCACGCTTATCCTTGATTCGCAGCTGGATGGTGCGCACGCCCGCTTTCAGCAGACGTTCAATCCACACCACGCTATCCACGACCGGGTAGAGTCCCAAACGAAAAGGGACGGGTGGAAAATCGGGTTGATACATCAGGCTTGCTCCTTACGTAAATAGATTTCGCCGCCGCGAGCGCGGAAGTCCTGCGACATATCGGCCATTCCGCTTTCGATATCCTGGCGGGCGGCGTAGTCGCGCACTTCCTGGCTGATTTTCATTGAACAGAATTTGGGTCCGCACATGGAGCAGAAGTGGGCGACTTTTCCCGACTCCTGCGGCAGAGTTTCATCGTGATAGGCGCGGGCGGTGAAGGGGTCGAGGGCGAGGTTGAACTGGTCCTCCCAGCGGAACTCAAAACGCGCTTTGGACATGGCGTTATCGCGGATCTGCGCCCCGGGATGGCCTTTGGCGAGGTCGGCGGCATGGGCGGCGATTTTGTAGGTGATCAGCCCCTGCTTCACGTCCTCTTTGTTCGGCAGCCCGAGGTGCTCTTTCGGCGTCACGTAGCAGAGCATCGCGCAGCCAAACCAGCCGATCATCGCGGCGCCAATGCCGGAAGTGAAGTGATCGTAGCCCGGAGCGATATCGGTGGTTAACGGCCCGAGGGTATAGAACGGCGCTTCGTGGCAGTGCTCCAGCTCTTCGGTCATGTTGCGGCGGATCATCTGCATCGGCACGTGGCCCGGGCCTTCAATCATCACCTGCACGTCGTACTCCCAGGCGATTTTCGTCAGCTCACCTAAGGTTCGCAGCTCGGCAAACTGCGCTTCATCGTTGGCGTCCTGGACAGATCCGGGGCGCAGACCGTCGCCCAGCGAGAGCGAGACGTCGTAGGCGGCGCAGATTTCGCAGATTTCGCGGAAGTGCTGATAGAGGAAGTTTTCCTGATGGTGCGACAGGCACCATTTCGCCATGATCGAACCGCCGCGGGAGACGATACCGGTGAGGCGTTTAGCCGTCAGCGGAACGTAGCGCAGCAGGACGCCGGCATGGATGGTGAAGTAGTCAACGCCTTGCTCCGCCTGCTCCAGCAGGGTATCGCGAAACGCTTCCCAGTTCAGGTCCTCGGCAATGCCGTTCACTTTTTCCAGCGCCTGGTAGATCGGCACCGTACCGATAGGCACCGGGCTGTTACGCAGGATCCACTCGCGGGTTTCGTGGATATAGCGGCCGGTGGAGAGATCCATCACCGTATCCGCTCCCCAGCGGGTTGACCACACCAGCTTTTCCACCTCCTCCTCAATGGACGAGGTGACGGCAGAGTTGCCGATATTGGCGTTAACTTTGACCAGGAAATTACGGCCGATAATCATCGGCTCCGACTCGGGATGGTTGATATTGGCGGGAATAATGGCGCGGCCGGCGGCCACTTCGTCACGGACAAACTCCGGGGTGATGTTGTCCGGCAGATGGGCACCAAACCCCTCTCCCGGATGCTGGTGGCGCAGCACTGCGCTACGAATGCGCTCGCGGCCCATGTTTTCGCGGATGGCGATAAACTCCATCTCCGGCGTGACGAGGCCCCGGCGGGCGTAGTGGAGCTGGGTGACGCAGCGGCCTGCGGCGGCCCGCTTTGGCGTCAGCAGGCGGCTAAAGCGCAGCTCATCGAGGCCGTCATCGGCCAGGCGCTGCTGGGTGTAGGCGGAGCTGCGATGGCTGAGCGGCTCGCTATCGTTACGCGCGTCAATCCACGGCTGGCGCAGCTTTGCCAGACCCTGATGGACATCGATCGCAATATCGGGGTCGCCGTAGGGGCCGGAGGTGTCGTACACCGGGATTGCTTCGTTGTCTT
Organism: Klebsiella terrigena; assembly: GCF_006539725.1. Classification (GTDB taxonomy): domain Bacteria; phylum Pseudomonadota; class Gammaproteobacteria; order Enterobacterales; family Enterobacteriaceae; genus Klebsiella; species Klebsiella terrigena. The sequence continues at coordinate 22,123 of NZ_BJNO01000036.1, forward strand.
CATAGCGCGGATTTTCTTTGGAGCCGCCGATAAGCGTGGGGCTGAGCTGGATTTCACGCATCGGGACGCGAATATTATCCTGCGAACCCTGAATGTAGATACGCTGTGAGTTGGGGAAGACCGAACCTTCAAGAGTGTCGATAAAGTGCTGGGCGCGTTCGCGCTGCTGTCGACGGGTCAGTTTTTCTGTAGACATAGCTCATTCCAGACGAAAAGGAGATGGCTTGTCAGACGACGGATGGAGTAACAGATGCGATGGGTCCTGGAGGGACGACCGCTCTTTGCAGTTTACTCTTGTTCCCTTCGCAGGTATTAGCCTGATCAGGTTCCGCGGATCCCGAATTAACGGTCTCAGCCTTTTCCACTTTATCCTTCGCGCTGTCTCTTCGTTGGCTTCGTCTGCTCACTCCGTTTACTTACTGATGTAAGTTCCTGGAGGTTCACTGACTTGCCACCTTGAGGCATCACGAATGCTTTTTGGAAAATGGGCACTCCGACAAGATAAAACCCCCTCCGGAGAGGGGGAATGTATGTAAACTACTCGTTAACGGCTCACAACTCAAGCAGTCGGCGCGATATTGTCGCTGACGCTGTCTTTCAGGTTATAGGTCACGGCCAGGGCGATCAGCTTATCTTCAAGCGCAAAGCGCGCTTCCAGGGCTTCCCCGATATCCGAGAGCGCCTGCTGGAACTCGAGGTAGTTATCGTGATCGATAGCGTTTTCGAGGCAGGTGTCGTAATAATCCATAATCTGCTGGGTGTTGGCTTCCAGCTGTGGATAGAGCCTGGTGGCGGCCAAAAGTGGCGTATCGCCTTCCATTTCCCCGATAATACGTTCATAAATACTAAAATGACCGGATGAGAGGTAATCCACCAGGCTTTGGCAAAAGTTATCCAGCGACTTTTCATTAAGCCGCATAAATGACTCTTTGCCGGGTTTCAGGCCAACCAGCTTGTAGTAAGCCACGAGCAAATGCTTACGTACATGCAGCCAGCGATCGACCAGTTCATTACTGCCTCCAACACGTTCCGTTAGGTTTTCCAGCTGGTTTAACATGGTTGACTCCGCAAGATTAAGAAAATAACGTTGCTCACCAAAATGTAAATATAATGTTAAAAGTGCCAGTAAAACGAAGGTAGTGCAATAGATATGGATCGTATTATTGAAAAATTAGATCGCGGCTGGTGGATCGTCAGTCACGAACAAAAATTATGGTTACCCGGCGGGGAATTACCACACGGCGAAGCGGTAAATTTTAATCTTGTCGGCCAGCACGCGCAGCATATTGGCGAATGGCAAGGCGACGCGGTGTGGCTGATACGCCAGGATCGTCGGCAGGATATGGGATCGCTGCGGCAGGTGCTGGATCAGGATCCTGGCCTGTTTCAGCTGGCGGGCCGCGGTATTCAGCTGGCCGAGTTTTATCGCTCGCACAAGTTCTGCGGCTACTGCGGGCACCCGATGCACCCGAGCAAAACCGAATGGGCGATGCTGTGTAGCCACTGCCGCGAGCGCTACTATCCGCAAATCGCACCGTGCATGATTGTCGCCATTCGCCGGGAAGACTCTATCCTGCTGGCGCAGCATACCCGCCACCGCAACGGCGTGCATACGGTGCTGGCCGGCTTTGTTGAAGTGGGGGAGACCCTCGAACAGACGGTGGCGCGCGAGGTGATGGAAGAGTGCGGCATTAAGGTGAAAAACCTGCGCTACGTGACTTCCCAGCCCTGGCCGTTCCCGCAGTCGCTGATGACCGCATTTATGGCGGAATACGACAGCGGTGAGATTGTCATCGATCGCAAAGAGCTGCTGGAGGCGGGCTGGTATCGCTACGACGATTTACCGCTTCTGCCGCCGCCGGGAACCGTGGCGCGCCGGCTGATTGAAGATACGGTGGCGATGTGCCGGGCCGACTATGAATGACGTGATACAATGATGGCCTGACGCATTGAAGGAACTGCAAAATGACCGAACTGAAGAACGATCGTTATCTGCGTGCGCTGCTGCGCCAGCCCGTTGATGTGACCCCGGTGTGGATGATGCGCCAGGCTGGCCGCTATTTACCGGAGTACAAAGCCACTCGCGCCGAAGCGGGCGACTTTATGTCGCTGTGTAAAAATGCTGAGCTGGCCTGCGAAGTGACGCTGCAGCCGCTGCGCCGCTATGCGCTGGACGCGGCGATCCTCTTCTCTGACATTTTAACCATCCCGGATGCGATGGGGCTGGGGCTGTACTTCGAAACCGGAGAAGGCCCGCGCTTTACCTCACCGATTACCTGCAGGGCGGATGTCGATAAGCTGCCGATTCCCGATCCGGAAGATGAGCTCGGCTATGTTATGAACGCGGTGCGCACCATCCGCCGCGAGCTCAAAGGTGAAGTTCCGCTGATTGGCTTCTCCGGCAGCCCGTGGACGCTGGCGACCTATATGGTTGAAGGCGGTAGCAGCAAAGCCTTTACCGTGATTAAGAAGATGATGTACGCCGAGCCGAAGGCGCTGCACGCGCTGCTCGACAAGCTGGCCAAAAGCGTCACGCTGTACCTGAACGCCCAGATCAAAGCCGGCGCTCAGTCGGTGATGATTTTTGATACCTGGGGCGGAGTGCTGACCGGCCGTGATTATCAGCAGTTCTCGCTCTACTACATGCATAAAATCGTTGATGGCCTGCTGCGTGAAAATGAAGGCCGCCGCGTGCCGGTGACCCTGTTTACCAAAGGCGGCGGACAGTGGCTGGAGGCGATTGCGGAAACCGGCTGCGACGCGCTGGGCCTCGACTGGACAACCGATATCGCCGATGCGCGTCGTCGCGTTGGCCATAAGGTCGCGCTGCAGGGCAATATGGATCCCTCTATGCTTTACGCGCCCGCAGCCCGCATTGAGGAAGAAGTCGCTACCATCCTTGCCGGCTTTGGTCAGGGAGAGGGCCACGTCTTCAACCTCGGACACGGCATTCATCAGGACGTGGATCCTGCGCATGCTGGCGTGTTTGTGGAGGCGGTTCACCGGCTGTCAGCACAGTATCATCGCTAAGGAGCGACTATGGATTTGGCTTCTCTACGTACCCTGCAGCGGGATTTAGCAGAATCGGTCATTCGTGAAGATCGGCTGGATCGCGATCCGCCTCAGCTGATCGGCGGCGCGGATGTTGGGTTTGAGCAGGAAGGAGAAGTCACCCGAGCGGCGATGGTGCTGCTGGCCTGGCCTTCGCTGGAGCTGGTTGAATATCAGGTGGCGCGCGTTGCCACCACCATGCCCTATATTCCCGGCTTCCTCTCCTTTCGTGAAACCCCCGCGCTGCTGGCAGCGTGGGAGCTGCTTTCGCAAAAACCGGATCTGCTGTTCGTGGACGGCCACGGCATTTCCCATCCCCGCCGTCTTGGCGTAGCCAGCCATTTCGGGCTGCTGGTGGATGTGCCCACCATCGGCGTGGCGAAAAAGCGCCTGTGCGGCAAATGCGACGCCCCGGGCGATGAGCCGGGGGCGCTGACGGCGTTGATGGATAAAAACGAACAGCTGGCGTGGGTTCTGCGCAGCAAGGTGCGCTGTAACCCGCTCTTTATCAGCACCGGCCACCGGGTTGGCCTGGATAGCGCCCTAATGTGGGTGGAACGCTGTATGAAAGGCTATCGCCTGCCGGAGCCGACGCGCTGGGCGGATGCGGTCGCATCAGAGCGCCCGGCGTTTATCCGTTGGCAAGCAAATCACGGCTGATTCAGGTAAACTGCGGCTAATTTCTGACTTCGAGAATTCATCATGTTACAAAACCCGATTCATCTGCGCCTGGAGAAGCTGGAAAGCTGGCAGCACGTCACTTTTATGGCCTGCTTGTGTGAGCGCATGTACCCCAATTACGCCATGTTTTGCCAGCAAACCGAATTTGCCGATGGCCAGCTGTATCGCCGTATCCTCGATCTGATCTGGGAAACGTTAACGGTCAAAGACGCGAAGGTGAATTTTGATAGCCAGCTGGAGAAGCTGGAAGAGGCGATCCCGGCAGCTGACGACTATGATATGTACGGCGTCTATCCGGCGATCGATGCCTGCGTCGCATTAAGCGAGCTGGTTCACTCGCGCCTGAGCGGCGAAACTCTCGAGCACGCCATTGAGGTGAGCAAGAGCTCCATTACCACCGTCGCGATGCTGGAAATGACCCAGGCAGGTCGTGAAATGACCGACGAAGAGCTCAAGGAAAACCCGGCGGTTGAACAAGAATGGGACATTCAGTGGGAAATTTTCCGCCTGCTGGCCGAGTGCGAAGAGCGCGATATTGAACTGATAAAAGGACTGCGCGCTGACCTTCGTGAAGCCGGCGAGAGCAATATTGGTATAAATTTTCAGCAGTGAGACCAGAAAACGTGATTTACCGCCTGAATTGTAGCGTCTGAAGGCTTCCATTCCGCCCCCCGTCTGGTCTACATTTGGAGGGCGAAAAAAAGTGGCTATCGGTGCGTGTATGCAGGAGAGTGTTTTTCAGCATTTCCGTCGCACTCGGTGCTTAGCAAGCGATAAACACATTGTAAGGATAACTTATGAACAAGACTCAACTGATTGATGTAATTGCGGACAAAGCTGACCTGTCCAAAGCACAGGCAAAAGCTGCCCTGGAATCTACCCTGGCTGCAATTACTGAGTCTCTGAAAGAAGGTGATGCTGTCCAACTGGTTGGTTTCGGTACCTTCAAAGTGAACCACCGCGCTGAGCGTACTGGCCGCAACCCGCAGACCGGTAATGAAATCAAAATTGCCGCTGCTAACGTGCCGGCGTTTGTTTCAGGCAAAGCACTGAAAGACGCAGTTAAGTAAGACCGCGTGGCAGTGTACAGTTTTACCGAAGGGGCCTTTAAGCCCCTTTTGTCTATCTGGCGTCGCACGCTGACGCTGGCAGGCGTACTGTTGCTCACTGCCTGCAGCCATGATTCCTCGCTCCCGCCTTTTACCGCCAGCGGCTACGCTGACAACCAGGGAGCGATGCGTATCTGGCGCATGGATTCCAATGGCGAGGTGCATCTTCTCGCCGCTTTTAGCCCGTGGCGTCACGGCAACACTTCAACCAGCGAGTACCGCTGGCAGGGCGATCTGCTGACGCTGATTGAGCTCAACGTTTACGGCAAGACCACCGAACATATTCGCGCCCGCTTTGATGACCAGGGCGAGCTGAGCTTTATGCAGCGTGAAATTGACGGGCAAAAGCAGCAGCTCTCCAGCGACCAGGTCGCGCTCTACCGCTACCGGGCGACGCAGATCCGCCAGACCAGCGACGCGTTGCGTCAGGGCCGCGTTGTGCTGCGTCAGGGACGCTGGCACGCCGATCGGACCGTCACCACCTGTGAAGGGCAGACCGTTAAGCCCGACCTCGATGCCCGGGCGTTAGCCCATATCGCCCGCCGCCAGGATCACTCCTCCGTCGAGGTCAGCGTCGCGTGGCTGGAAGCCTCCGAAGGTTCGCAGCTGCTGCTGGTGGCAAACGAAGACTTCTGTACCTGGCAACCGCAGGAAAAAACCTTCTAACGCTATACCTGCGCTTCATACTCCGCTGCATCCGATCCTCGTTACCGCACCTGCCGGACATCGCGCCGCCGATCCTTGCAGAACCGTACTCCGCGCGCGCCAAATAAAACGGGCGGCCACAAAACTGAGGCCACCCGTTAATAAAGAAGGATGCGTGAATCCGGCAGATGAAACGACGCCGTTAGCTTTGCTCGCGAGCGATGGCGCGCCAGCCGATATCGTCACGGCTAAAGCTGCCGTTCCAGCGGATATCGGTAAGCAGTTCATAGGCACGCTGCTGTGCCTGGGCCACGCTATCGCCCAGCGCCGTTACGCACAGTACGCGGCCACCGTTGGTGAGTACGCGCTGGTCGGCAGAAAGCTGGGTGCCCGCATGGAACACTTTGCCATCCGCCGCTTCTTCCTGTGGCAGGCCAAAGATCTCGTCGCCGGTGCTGTAGCTGCCCGGATAGCCGCCCGCGGCCACGACCACGCCGAGAGAGGCGCGGCTGTCCCACTCTGACGTTTTCTCATCCAGCTTGCCGTCGCAGGCGGCGAGGCACAGCTCTACCATGTCCGACTTCATGCGCAGCATGATGGGCTGCGTTTCCGGATCGCCGAAGCGGCAGTTGAACTCAATTACCTTTGGGTTGCCCTGCTTATCGATCATCAGACCCGCGTAGAGAAAGCCGGTATAGGTATTACCTTCCGCCGCCATCCCTTTGACCGTTGGCCAAATGATACGCTCCATGGTGCGCTGATGAACTTCATCCGTGACCACCGGAGCAGGAGAGTACGCGCCCATGCCGCCGGTGTTAGGGCCAGTATCGCCGTTACCGACGCGTTTGTGGTCCTGGCTGGTGGCCATCGGCAGCACGTGCTCGCCGTCAACCATAACGATAAAGCTGGCCTCTTCGCCGTCGAGGAACTCTTCGATAACGATACGGTGGCCCGCGTCGCCGAAGGCGTTGCCAGCCAGCATATCGTTAACGGCAGCTTCCGCCTCTTCAAGCGTCATGGCGACAATCACGCCTTTCCCGGCCGCCAGGCCGTCAGCTTTGATAACGATCGGCGCGCCTTTCTCACGCAGGTACGCAAGGGCAGGCTCAACCTCGGTAAAGTTCTGGTACTCGGCGGTGGGGATCTTGTGGCGCGCGAGGAAATCTTTGGTGAAGGCCTTAGAGCCCTCGAGCTGCGCGGCACCTTCCGTTGGGCCGAAGATTTTCAGTCCGGCGGCGCGGAAGGCATCGACGATGCCAATCACCAGCGGCGCTTCCGGGCCGACGATGGTCAGATCGATATTTTCGCGCTGTGCGAAGCTCAGCAGCGCCGGAATGTCGGTCACGCCGATAGCCACGTTCTGCAGCGCGGGCTCCAGGGCGGTGCCGGCATTACCCGGAGCAACATAAACGGTATCAACCAGCGGCGATTGCGCCACTTTCCATCCTAACGCGTGCTCGCGCCCGCCGTTACCAATCACTAATACTTTCATGTGTTACTCCGTGAATTAATGGCGGAAATGGCGCATGTCGGTGAAGATCATGGCGATACCGTGCTCGTCGGCAGCGGCAATCACCTCTTCGTCGCGAATAGAGCCACCAGGCTGGATCACGCAGCTCACGCCCACTGCCGCGGCCGCATCAATGCCGTCACGGAACGGGAAGAATGCGTCGGATGCCATTGCTGAGCCTTTCACTTCCAGGCCTTCGTCGGCGGCTTTAATTCCGGCAATTTTGGCGGAGTAAACGCGGCTCATCTGGCCTGCGCCTATGCCGATGGTCATATTCTCTTTGGCATACACGATAGCGTTGGATTTGACGAACTTGGCGACTTTCCAGCAGAACAGCGCATCACGCAGCTCCTGCTCGGTTGGCTGGCGCTTGCTGACCACGCGCAGCTCAGCGTGGGTGACCATGCCCAGATCGCGATCCTGTACCAGCAGCCCACCGTTAACGCGTTTGAAATCAAGGCCCGGTACGCGTGAGGTCCACTCGCCGCAGGTCAGGACGCGGACGTTCTGTTTCGCCGCGGTGATTTTCAGCGCCGCTTCGCTAGCGGACGGGGCGATGATCACTTCGACAAACTGACGGGAGATAATGGCCTGCGCGGTTTCGGCATCCAGCTCGCGGTTGAAGGCAATAATGCCGCCGAACGCTGAGGTTGGGTCGGTTTTATAGGCGCGGTCGTAGGCATCCAGCAGGGAATCGCTTACCGCAACGCCGCACGGGTTGGCGTGCTTGACGATGACGCACGCCGGCTCGCTGAACTCTTTCACGCACTCCAGCGCCGCATCGGTATCGGCAATGTTGTTATAGGAAAGCGCTTTGCCCTGCAGCTGCTGCGCGGTGGCAACGGATGCTTCCTTAATTTCTTCTTCTATATAGAAGGCGGCCTGCTGATGGCTGTTTTCACCGTAGCGCATATCCTGCTTCTTAATGAAGTTCAGGTTCAGGGTACGCGGGAAGCGGCCTGAAGCTTCCTGAGTTTCACCATGATAGGCCGGAACCATGCTGCCGAAGTAGTTGGCAATCATGCTGTCATAGGCTGCGGTGTGCTCGAAAGCTTTAATAGCGAGGTCGAAACGGGTGTCGAGAGTCAGGGAGCCTTCGTTGGCGTCCATCTCTTTAATAATGGCGGCGTAGTCGCTGCTCTTAACAACGATAGCGACATCTTTATGGTTCTTGGCCGCGGAGCGCACCATGGTCGGGCCGCCGATATCGATGTTCTCAACCGCATCTTCCAGCGAGCAGCCTTCACGGGCGACGGTCTGGGCAAACGGGTAGAGGTTAACGACGACCATATCAATAGGAGAGATAGCGTGCTGCGCCATGATCTCATCATCCTGTCCGCGACGACCCAGAATGCCGCCGTGTACTTTCGGATGCAGGGTCTTCACGCGTCCATCCATCATTTCCGGGAAACCGGTGTAGTCAGAGACTTCGGTTACCGGCAGGCCTTTCTCTGCCAGCAGGCGTGCGGTACCACCCGTAGAGAGTAGCTCAACACCACGAGCGGAAAGAGCCTGCGCGAATTCGACGATACCGGCCTTATCAGAAACACTGAGCAGGGCGCGGCGGACTGGACGACGTTGTTGCATGGTATTAAATCCCCAGGATTTGAATATTACAGAGAGCGTTAGGTGAGTTTTTGCCTAAAAACTCACCTAACGCACCCAACCGGGCGTCCGTGTCATAGCGCGGCATTGTAACGAAAACGTTTGCGCAACGCTCGCGAATTTTTATCTTTCTCTTTGCAGGGGGAAATCTTTCCTTATCTCTCCTTATAGAAGGGCGCTGCGACGGCCTTTATAGAGAAGGATCGTCGACGGTCTGTGGATAATTCTGTGCGTAAGAGGGTATAAACCGGGGTTTTGCTGGGGAATGCAGCAGTCAGTCATTTTTCTGCAATTTAACTATTGCGGGCGCTCGAGAACTCCCTATAATGCGCCTCCATCGACACGGCGGATGTGAATCACTTCACACTAACTAGCCGA
>NZ_BJNO01000037.1 GCF_006539725.1 Klebsiella terrigena
ACTTCTCAATTTCTTGCTACACGGCGGAGACTACGTAAAGTAGTTGGTGGGTGATGACGGGTTCGAACCGCCGACCCCCTCCTTGTAAGGGAGGTGCTCTCCCAGCTGAGCTAATCACCCCCGCTGTGTGGAGTCGCATTATAGGGAGAGTTGAAAATGAGTCAACGCCTTTTCTAAATAATTTGTTTGTTCGTCGTAAAATTAAACAAAACGATCGCGAAAGCATCCGCGGCGCATGATTTATAAACAAAAATGGCAAAGCGTGACGTTCAGACGGGAACTACATTGAGGAATCAGCCTACGGTGTTAGAATATTCACCCATAAATACCAACAGACTCTGCCGGTTGTCGGCATCTTTATTAAACGTAAGGCCATTTCATGAAAATCAAAACTCGCTTCGCGCCCAGCCCGACAGGCTATCTGCACGTTGGCGGCGCGCGTACTGCTCTCTACTCCTGGCTTTTTGCCCGCAACAACAACGGTGAGTTTGTACTGCGTATTGAAGACACCGATCTCGAGCGCTCCACGCCGGAAGCAATCGAAGCCATTATGGATGGGATGAACTGGCTGAATCTGGAGTGGGACGAAGGTCCCTATTTCCAGACTAAACGTTTTGACCGCTACAACGCCGTTATTGATGAAATGCTGGAAGCGGGTACGGCCTATAAATGCTACTGCTCTAAAGAGCGCCTCGACGCGCTGCGCGAAGAGCAGATGGCAAACGGCGAGAAACCTCGCTACGACGGTCGCTGCCGCCATGGTCACGAACATCATGCGGACAACGAACCGTGCGTGGTACGTTTTGCCAACCCGCAGGACGGTTCCGTTATTTTTGACGATCAGATCCGCGGACCGATTGAGTTCAGTAACCAGGAGCTGGACGATTTGATCATTCGCCGTACCGACGGTTCTCCGACCTATAACTTCTGCGTTGTCGTGGATGACTGGGATATGGAGATCACCCACGTGATCCGTGGTGAAGACCATATCAACAACACTCCGCGTCAGATCAACATCCTTAAAGCATTGAACGCGCCGGTGCCGGTCTATGCGCACGTTTCGATGATCAACGGCGATGACGGTAAAAAACTCTCTAAGCGCCACGGTGCGGTAAGCGTGATGCAGTACCGCGATGATGGCTACCTGCCTGAAGCGCTGCTGAACTACCTGGTACGCCTGGGTTGGTCCAGCGGCGATCAGGAGATCTTCACCCGTGAAGAGATGATTAAGCTCTTCTCCCTCGGCGCGGTCAGCAAATCCGCCAGCGCGTTTAACACCGAGAAGCTGCAGTGGCTGAACCATCACTACATTAACTCCCTGGCGCCGGAGTATGTGGCAACGCATCTGCAGTGGCATATCGAGCAGGAAAATATCGATACCCGTAACGGCCCGCAGCTGGCTGAGCTGGTGAAGCTGCTCGGCGAGCGTTGCAAAACGCTGAAGGAGATGGCGGCGAGCTGCCGTTACTTCTATGAAGAGTTTGACGAGTTTGACGCCGACGCGGCGAAAAAACACCTCCGCCCGGTTGCGCGTCAGCCGCTGGAAGTGGTACGCGATAAGCTGGCTGCGGTGACCGACTGGACGGCAGAAAACGTTCACCACGCTATTCAGGCGACGGCGGATGAGCTGGAAGTTGGGATGGGGAAAGTTGGGATGCCGCTGCGCGTTGCGGTAACCGGCGCTGGACAATCTCCGGCCCTCGACGTGACCGTTCATGCGATTGGTAAATCCCGCAGCGTAGAACGCATCAACAAAGCGCTGGCGTTTATTGCTGAACGCGAAAGCCAGCAGGCCTGAGCATCATAAGCTACGTATAACGGCAGGCACTCCTGCCGTTTTTTTACTCTTTTGACCGCTCGCCGCTAATTCCCAGACGCGATAAAAATCCGCTGATGCCCTCTCTTGCAAGAAAGTCCCGCAAATGCTGCTGTTCTTCCGGCGTCATGAGATGAAGCGTCTCGGCAATTTGTCGCCAGATAGCTCCGGCATCGTTAATAAAGTAGTGGCCAGGCGGTTCTGCCAGCTGATAATCGGCAATCAGGTGTCGCAGCGCGGGAATATTTGCCAGAAAATCGAGAACCGGCCTGTCGATAACGATGAGACGGGCGCGCCCACCTTTGACGCCGGGAATGGCCTCCGTACGCCACTTTTGCTCTCTGACCCAGCGGTTAATCGTTTGTCTGGCAAGGCCGAGACATTCCGCAAGCTCTGCCGGGGTCATCTTATCTTTTAATTTCATCATCATGTTACTGGTCGCGAATGTCCAGGCGCTGGAGTAAACCGGTGATACCTTCACGCAGCAAAAGCGACATCAGCTTTTTCTGTTCGCCGGGGGTCATCTCTTTGCTCAGAGTAAGCAGCAGCGGTTCAAGGTCGTTTTCTACGCTGGCGTAGGAGGGAGGCGTTTCCGCCACGCGCTGTGCGCTACGAATAAAATCGCGCACCTGCTCGTTGACGTGTACAAGGCGGGCTTTGCCTCCCTGCACGCCGGGTCGGGGGGAGGTTTGCCATCCTTCTTTGCGTACCCATTTATTGATTGTCTGCCGGCTGAAGCCGGTGAGATGGGCGATTTCTTCAGGTGTCATTCGTTCCTTGAGCATACTATTTCCTGAGTAAAGATGTGGGAATTAGTTGTTCATGTTATAGCATCCTTTTAGATGAAAGAGTGACATGTTTAACTTCTCCCTGCGATAAGCTTCGCAATGTCAGCTATTTGCCTGCTTTTTCAGCGATCAAATTCAGAGGGGTGATTTTGCCGTTGACACCTGACGAAGGAATTCATATTATGCCGCCCGTCAACACGACACGTTTTATGTTACGGGGCTATAGCTCAGCTGGGAGAGCGCTTGCATGGCATGCAAGAGGTCAGCGGTTCGATCCCGCTTAGCTCCACCAAATCCTGTTCCCATCAGGTTTGGTTGTAAAACGTACTGTTGGGGCTATAGCTCAGCTGGGAGAGCGCTTGCATGGCATGCAAGAGGTCAGCGGTTCGATCCCGCTTAGCTCCACCAAATTCGAAACCCTCGCTTCGGCGGGGGTTTTTTGTTTTCTCCTCCGCCAATGTAAAGCACTTTGTGCTTACGTCAGAAAACCTACTGCTAGTAGAATGAAATGTAATTTAAGAATTTTCCCTGGCTTATTACCTTGCTTGCCATAATTAACCAACATAGTATTTATATATTAAATATAATTCCGGCGCGGGACCTTTAATTAACAATAATGACAGGTAAATTTAACATTAATATCAGAAGATCTTTACTCGCGCTGATCGTTTGTTTAATTACGATTCCATTAGCCAGGTTTATTTCACCTCAGGCATTGATTGACGGCAACCAAATTTTCCTCGCCTGGCTACCGCTAAGTATGATGTACGCGGTCATCTTTATATTTGGCCGCTATGCGGTCGGCCCGCTGATTATCGCCTTTGCTATCACTAACGCCTGGATAATCCCTCTGACGATACCGCAGGCGGCAATTTTATTATTCTGTCAGCTATTCTCGGTGCTGGCGTCGTGCGCCGTTGTCCGCATGCTGCTCGGTAAGACGTGGCGCAGCGGGCTCACCACAAAGCGGATGGGTATCAGAATCTTTTGGGGCGGATTTTTTGCCCCCATATTAATGAAAGTTACCATGTATCTGGCGGGGGTGTTTTTTTCTTTCCCATTGGTTATATCGAGTTATTTCAAAGGTATGCCGGCAATTTATACCATTATTGATATTCAGAGTTTGATTTGCGCGGCGTTAATTTTTACGACCTTCTTTTATTATCCGTTGCGGATGATTATCAGTCCGCGTTTTGCCAGCACATTCTGGCTTCGACATTGTCAACCGTGGCTTACGCGCGAGCGTCGGGTATTTACGCTGTACTGGTTTATGGCGCTCGCAGCAATATTAGCGGTACTTTGTGCACCTTATAACTCTGTTTTTATTGCAGGTTATTTAGTCCCGCTTATTTTTATTCTCTATTTTATTGGTATTAGCCGGCTGGGCCATGTGCTGATCCGTATTTCATGGTCCGTTTCAGCATTCTTGCTGGTTGCCTATAATCAAAATTTCCTGCAGGGCGTAAAGACTGAATACGCCTTATCATTCGTGCTCTCGGTACTCATCTCATTCACCATCTGCTTGTTTTATATGCTGGATATTTACGCTCAGAACGAAAGAATCAAGCTCAGATGGCGGGATCAGGCGCAGGAGGACCCGCTGACCGGATTACCTAATCTGCGTGCGCTGGAGTGCCATTTACGCCGCAATCCTCAGGTCGCCATCAGCAGCCTGCGAATTGATAATCTGGACTTCCTCAGCCGCCATTACGGCATGATGATGCGCGTGCACTGCAAGCGGCAGGTAGCCGGTAAGGTGCAGCCGCTGCTGGGGGCGGGAGATAAAATATTTCAGCTACCCGGCAGCGAGCTGCTGCTGGTGCTGTGCGGGCCGGAACCCGAGGCGCGGCTAGGCCACATCGTGGCGATACTCAACCACAATAAGTTTAGCTGGAATAACCAGACGCTGGATCTGGAGTTTGGCGCATCGTGGGGCCGACATCACGGCGTCGAGGCCGAGCTTCATCCAATGCTGGGCCAGCTGAGCTGGCTTTCGGAGCAGGCCGGCGCAGCGCAGCGGGTGCTGGCGCTGGACGCGACGCAGGGGCAGGTTTCCGATCAGACCAGCGAGCAGGTGCGCATGCTGACCCGGGTGAAGCAGGCGCTCAGCAAACGCGATCTCGTGCTGTATGCCCAGCCGATCCAGAACGCGGCGGGGGAGGGCTATTACGAAGTGCTTACGCGGATGCAGTGCGGAGAAACCGTCATTACGCCGGACCGCTTTATTCCGCTCATCGTGCAGTTCAACCTGAGCCAGCGTTTCGACATGCTGGTACTGGAAACGTTGTTCAGCACCCTGCATCGTCATCCGGGCCAGCACTTCTCCGTTAATCTTCTGCCCTACACGCTGATGCAGCGCGACAGCGCGGCGCAGATTATTGCGTTGTTCAGACGCTATAACCTCCAGGCCGAAGCGATCACCCTCGAAATTACCGAAGAGCAGGCCTTCTGCGATGAGCAAACCAGCCTCCACAACATCCAGCAGCTGCGGGATTTTGGCTGCGCCATTGCTATCGATGACTTTGGTACCGGCTATGCGAACTATGAGCGCCTGAAGCGGCTCCAGGCGGATATCGTGAAGATTGACGGTTGCTTCGTGCGCGACGTGGAAACCGACCCTCTGGATGCGATCATTATCAAATCCATCATCGAGATGGCGAGAGTGAAAAACCTGACGGTTGTGGCGGAGTACGTGGAAACGCAAGAGCAGAAGGCGCGGCTGCTGGCGCTAGGCGTTGACTATTTGCAGGGCTACCTGATCGGCAAGCCGCGGCCGCTTGAGGAACTACGGGCGTAAAAAAGCCGGGACTCGCCCGGCTTTTGCACAACCTTAAGAAATTACAGTACCAGCGCGGCGATAGACGCTGAGAGCACGCTCACCAGGGTCGAGCCGTAAACCAGCTTCAGGCCAAAGCGGGAAACAACGTTACCCTGCTCTTCGTTCAGGCCTTTAATCGCCCCGGCAATAATCCCGATTGAAGAGAAGTTGGCGAAGGAGACCAGGAAGATGGAGATAATGCCTTCCGCACGCGGAGAGAGCGTGCTGGCAATTTTCTGCAGATCCATCATCGCAACGAATTCGTTTGAAACCAGTTTAGTCGCCATGATACTGCCGACCTGCAGCGCTTCACCTGCCGGTACGCCCATCACCCATGCAACCGGGTAGAAGATGTAGCCGAGGATACCCTGGAAGGAGATGCTGTAACCGAACCAGCCGGTAACGGTCGCGAACAGGGCGTTCAGCGCAGAGATTAACGCGATGAAACCGATCAGCATCGCCGCAACGATAATCGCGACTTTAAAGCCTGCCAGGATGTACTCACCCAGCATTTCAAAGAAGCTCTGACCTTCATGCAGGTTCGACATCTGCAGATTTTCTTCGCTTTCATCAACGCGGTAAGGGTTAATCAGCGACAGGACGATAAAGGTACTGAACATGTTAAGTACCAGCGCCGCGACGACGTACTTCGGCTGCAGCATGGTCATGTACGCGCCGACGATGGACATGGAAACGGTGGACATTGCGGTCGCCGCCATGGTGTACATGCGGTTACGCGACATTTTGCCGAGGATATCTTTATACGCGATAAAGTTTTCCGACTGGCCCAGAATCAGCGAGCTGACGGCGTTGAATGATTCCAGCTTACCCATGCCGTTGATTTTAGACAGCACGGTACCGATCGCGCGAATGACGATAGGCAGGATGCGGATATGCTGCAAAATACCGATCAGCGCAGAGATGAAGACGATTGGGCACAAAACCTTGAGGAAGAAGAAGGCGAGGCCTTTATCGTTCATATTGCCGAAGACGAAGTTGGTCCCTTCGTTAGCAAAGCCGAGAAGTTTTTCGAACATCTCGGAGAATCCTTTCACGAAACCCAGACCGATATCGGAGTTCAGGAAGAACCATGCCAGCAGGACTTCAATGACAAGCAATTGAATAACATAACGAATACGAATCTGCTTACGGTTGTGGCTGACCAAAAGGGCCAAAATAGCCACCACGACGATCGCGAGAATAAAGTGCAGGACGCGGTCCATATTTGCTCCAAATATGAGGCAGGTTAAATTTCTGTGCACATTCTATGTAACAAGCCCAAAGAAAACGAGATCAAATCCACACTATTGCAAGGAACTGTGACTAATCACCAAAATAGTGATCGAACATACATTTTTGTTATGTTGCGTAAAGGTTTTAAAAGTTGCTTAGATTGTACTAATCTGATGACCAGGCGCGATGGACTTCCATCAATGCCACCTTTTCGTTGTTAGCCGCTATCGTTTCCTCCTATCAAAGCAATAATTATCGCCGTTATAAATGAACTTGATAATCATTCGCATTTTGGTAGCATTAAACATAGCAAAGGCTATATTTCTGAGGCAGAAAATGACAAGCAGTCGCGTTGAGAATAGCAGCGGTCGCGCAGCGCGCAAGATGAAGCTCGCTTTGATGGGGCCTGCCTTTATTGCTGCCATCGGGTATATCGATCCCGGTAACTTTGCGACCAATATCCAGGCGGGCGCCAGCTTCGGCTACCAGCTGCTGTGGGTAGTGGTGTGGGCAAACCTGATGGCGATGCTGATTCAGGTGCTGTCGGCAAAGCTGGGAATTGCGACGGGTAAAAATCTCGCGGAGCAGATCCGCGACCACTATCCGCGCCCGGTGGTGTGGTTCTATTGGGTGCAGGCGGAAATTATCGCCATGGCGACGGACCTTGCCGAGTTTATTGGCGCGGCGATCGGCTTTAAGCTGCTGCTTGGCGTCTCTTTACTGCAGGGCGCCGTGCTGACCGGTATCGCCACGTTTTTGATTTTGATGCTCCAGCGTCGTGGGCAAAAGCCGCTGGAGAAGGTCATTGGCGGGCTGCTGCTGTTTGTTGCCGGCGCCTATATCGTTGAGCTGATTTTCTCCCAGCCGGCGCTGGCGCCGTTGGCGAAAGGGATGATTATCCCGAGCCTGCCTAACGGAGAAGCGGTGTTCCTGGCGGCCGGGGTGCTGGGGGCCACTATTATGCCTCACGTCATCTATCTGCACTCGTCGCTGACCCAGAACCTGCATGACGGCACGCGCAAAGAGCGCTATAACGCCACCCGCTGGGATGTGGCGATTGCCATGACCATCGCCGGCTTTGTTAACCTGGCGATGATGGCCACCGCCGCCGCCGCGTTTCACTTTAACGGTCATACCGGCGTCGCCGATCTTGATGCCGCCTACCTGACGCTGGAGCCGCTGCTGAGCCACGCCGCGGCAACCATATTTGGCCTCAGCCTGGTGGCTGCCGGGCTGTCGTCGACGGTGGTTGGTACCCTGGCGGGCCAGGTGGTGATGCAGGGGTTTATTCGCTTTCATATTCCGCTGTGGTTTCGCCGGGCGGTTACTATGCTGCCGTCGTTTATCGTCATCATGATGGGGCTCGATCCGACCCGTATCTTAGTGATGAGCCAGGTGCTGCTGAGCTTTGGTATTGCGCTGGCGCTGGTGCCGCTGCTGATTTTTACCAGTAACCCGAAGCTGATGGGCGATCTGGTGAATACGGCATGGATTAAGCGAACCGGCTGGGTCATCGTGGCGATTGTGGTTACGCTGAACGGCTGGCTGCTGGTGGGGACGGTGTTGGGATTATAAGCGGGTAATAAACGGGGGAGCCGCAAGGCTCCCCCGTTTGATGTAACTGATTGCAGGACATTTAGTGATGGCCGTGACCGTGTCCGTGTCCGCGACCTCCCGGTCCACGCCCCCAGCCGCCGCGACGGTCGTCGCGATCGTTCCAGCCTTCACGGTAGCCGCGTTCATAAGCTTTGCGCTTATCCCAGCCGCGGTGACGGCCGTTGTCATGATGCCGCCAGCGGTTATCGCGCCATTCGTAGTTACGACGCCAGTAATCACGGTCGCGCCAGCCGCCACCGTCCCAGTAATTACCGTAATTGTCGCGATCGCCTATTTGTAATTTTACAGATGGCAGCAGGGTGATTTCACCAGCGTTAGCAACTAATGGCGCTGAAGCCAACAGCACGGCAGCCAGTATCAGTGACCTGAACATACTCTTCTCCTTCACGATCGAGCCTTGCGGCTTGTTAACGTGATATTACGAGGCGGTGAAGCCCCGCAGCATTGGATGAACTCCTAAATCGCGGATAAGAGCACTTTTTGCTAAAACAACCTTTTTGCTAAAGTAACTTTTTGTTTACGCCGCCAGAATCGCGTCTATTTTCGCGCACTCATCAGAGCTGAAGTGGCGATTGGCGAGCATCCCGACGGCATCGTCGAGCTGGGCCGTTTTGCTGGCCCCGATCAGCACCGAGGTCACTTTTTCGCCGCGCAGCACCCAGGCCAGCGCCATCTGCGATAGCTTCTGTCCGCGCGCCTGCGCCAGGGCGTCCAGCTGGCGGACTTTCTCCAGCTTTTCTGCCGTCAGCTGATCCGCCTGCAGGAAGCGGCTGCCGCTGGCGGCCCGGGAATCAGCCGGGATACCGTGTAAATAGCGGTCGGTCAGTTGGCCGCCGGCCAGCGGTGAAAACGCAATGCTTCCGACCCCCTCGGCCTGCAGGAAATCCAGCAGCCCGTCTTCAACCCAGCGCTCTAACATGGAGTATTTTGGCTGATGAATAATGCACGGCGTGCCGAGATCGTTGAGAATGCTCACCGCCTCCGTCGCCTGGGCGAGAGGGTAGTTCGATAGCCCGACGTAAAGCGCTTTACCCTGACGCACGATGTGGTCAAGTGCGCGCATCGTTTCCAGCAGCGGAGTCTCGGGATCGGGGCGGTGATGATAGAAGATATCGACGTATTCCAGCCCCATCCGTTTCAGGCTCTGATCGAGGCTGGCAATCAGATACTTGCGCGACCCCCAGTCGCCGTAAGGCCCGTCCCACATGGTGTAACCGGCCTTGCTGGAGATAATCAGCTCATCGCGATAAGGTAAAAAATCCTCCCGCAGGATGCGGCCGAAATTGCTCTCAGCAGAACCCGGCGGCGGCCCGTAGTTGTTGGCCAGATCGAAGTGCGTAATGCCGAGATCGAAGGCGTGACGCAGCAGCTGGCGGCTGGTTTCTACTCGCGTTTCGTCACCAAAGTTATGCCAAAGGCCGAGAGAAACTGCCGGCAGCTTTAGCCCGCTCTGGCCGCATCGGCGGAATTCCATTGTCTGATATCGCGTCGCATTTGCCTGGTAAACCATACTTCCTCCGCAGATAAAACAGCTTGTGTATACGTTTACACTAAAGAATGTTCAGCCCGGAGTACACACCCCAAAGTCGTAAATTTTGCTTTCCACTTCATATATTCGACACAATCTGGACAGTACGATCGCTTATTCAATACTCAAATTACCTGCACGGGATAAGGAGTATGGCTATGCAACCGACTTACACGATTGGCGATTATCTGCTGGATCGCCTTGTAGATTGCGGCATAGACCGCTTGTTTGGCGTACCGGGAGATTACAACCTGCAGTTCCTCGATCGTGTGATCGCGCATGAGGAGCTGGGATGGGTCGGCTGCGCGAACGAACTGAACGCCGCCTATGCGGCCGACGGCTATGCGCGTATCAAGGGCGCCGGTGCGCTGCTGACGACCTACGGCGTTGGCGAGCTGAGCGCGCTTAACGGCGTGGCGGGCAGCTATGCCGAACACGTCCCGGTTCTGCATATCGTGGGTGCTCCCTGCAGCGGCGCCCAGCAGCGGGGGGAGCTGCTGCACCACACGCTGGGGGATGGCGATTTTACGCATTTTGTGCGGATGAGCGAGCAGATTACCTGCACTCAGGCCACCCTGACGGCGGGCAACGCCTGCCATGAAATCGATCGCGTCCTCAGCGAAATGCTGGCCCACCATCGCCCCGGCTATTTAATGCTGCCTGCCGACGTCGCAAGGGCCAGCGCCACGCCGCCCGCGCGTCGTCTGGTGATTGAGGGGCCGCCAGCGGACGAGAATCAGCTGGCCGGCTTTCAGGAGTATGCGGGACTGCTGCTGCGGGGAAGCCGGCGGGTATCGCTGCTGGCGGATTTTCTCGCCCAGCGCTATGGCCTACAGGAAACGCTAAGAACCTGGGTCGAAAAAACGCCGATTGCTCACGCCACCATGCTGATGGGCAAGGGGCTCTTTGACGAGCAGAACCCCGGTTTTGTCGGCACCTACAGCGGCATCGCCAGCGCGCCCCAGACCCGCGAAACCATTGAAAATGCCGATACCATCATCTGCGTAGGCACACGCTTTACCGACACTATTACCGCCGGATTTACCCAGCATTTACCGCCAGAGCACACCATTGAGATCCAGCCGTTCGCCGTCAGGGTAGGGGAGCGCTGGTTTAGTCGGATCCCGATGGATCAGGCGCTGGCGGTCCTGATCGGGCTCTCTGCCAGCCTGGCGGCGGAGTGGACGCTGCCGCCGGTCTCGCTGCCGGAGGTGGGCGGAGCTACGGGCGGCGCGCTGACGCAAAAAAGCTTCTGGAGCACCGTGCAGGAGCAGCTGCGGCCGGGCGATATTATTCTCGCCGATCAGGGAACCGCGGCATTCGGCGTCGCGGCGCTGAGGCTGCCCTCGGATGCGACGCTGCTGGTTCAGCCGCTGTGGGGGTCGATAGGTTTTACGCTGCCGGCGGCCTACGGCGCGCAGACCGCCGCGCCGGACCGAAGGGTGGTATTGATTATCGGCGATGGCGCAGCGCAGCTCACGATCCAGGAGATGGGCTCGATGCTGCGCGACAAGCAGCGGCCGCTCATTCTGCTGCTTAACAACGAAGGCTATACGGTTGAGAGGGCGATCCACGGGGCGGAGCAGCGCTATAACGATATTGCCCTCTGGGACTGGAACCGCCTGCCGGAGGCGTTTGCCCCCGACGTTCCTTCGCGCTGCTGGCGCGTGACGCGTACCGCGGAGCTGAAGGAGGCGATGAACGACAGCGTAACCTCCGACCGGCTGACGCTGGTCGAGGTGATGCTGCCCAAAATGGATATCCCCGACTTTTTGCGCGCGGTAACCCAGGCTCTTGAGGAGCGCAACAGCCGCGTTTAGTCGGGGCGTCGTTTAATCATCATCAGCGGCTTCCCGGCCAGCAGCAGCCAGGCCGGGAGCATCACAATGCACAGCAGCGGCAGCAGGGTGGTGTCCGGCACCACGACGGCGGCCATAAACAGGCTCAGCCAGCCGTCACGGGTGACTACCAGCGTCATGCCGAGAATCGCGCACGAGACCGTAATCGCCGCCGGGACGGCGTCAACGTGCGCGTGCAGCATCAGGCCCAGCGCCACGCCGACAAATACCGCCGGGAAAATCCGCCCACCGCGAAAGCCGCTGGCGGCCGCCAGCACCAGCGCCGCCAGCTTCACCAGCGCAATCAGCATAAAGTCGCCGCCGGTCAGGGTCTGGCTGAAAGCCATCTGCTGCATCTCATCCAGCCCTTTAAACAGGGTGATATGCCCGCCGACGGTTCCGAGAATGCCGAGCAGCAAACCGCCGATCCCGAGCGTTAAAACGGGGCTTTTCAGGCGGTGCATTAGCGCATGCAGGCGCGGTAAGCACCAGACGGCAACCATGCCCACGGCAATTGCGATAAGTGCGACCACCGCGCCGCTAAAGATATCCACCAGCCGCATCTGGGGATAGTGCGGAATAGGTAGCGAGAAATGAGGGTTGAAGAACAGGCTGGTTGTCAGGGCGCCGGCCGCCGCCGCCAGCAGCGGGGCAAAAAGGCGGTCCCACAGCGGGACATCGTTGCTGCCGTTAAGGGTTTGCGAAAAGATCAGCGCGGCGGCAACTGGCGTGCCAAACAGGGCGCCGATAGTCCCGGAGGCGGCGAGGATCGTCCAGTCAAGCGAGCTGACGCGAGGAAAGAGGCGCGAACCGATAGCCACCGCCAGGGCGATATTGACCACCATGATGGGGTGTTCTGGCCCAAGGCTGACGCCGCCCGCGAGGCCTAAAATGAGTGCGGCAATCAGCCCCGGCAAGGCGCTGGTGCTGACCGGCGCGCCGACCAGCGATTCAGCCGCCGGATCGGGCCCGGCGTGGCCTGGGCTAAAGCGGATAACCAGACCGACGGCAATACCGGTGAGCGTCAGAATGGCAATGGTCCAGAGATGCCCGCCGGCGTTAAGGCCGAGGCTTAGCGGCAAAACGCTCCAGAGGATATTCTGCAGGACGCTCGCAACCTTCATCGTCACAATCAATACCAGGCTGGATGCAATCCCGATGATAACCGCCGGGACCGATAGCAACAGCATTGTTCTGGCGCGCGGATGCAGCATGAAAATTTCCTTTTGCAGGTGGCGGAGCACTACTTTGCCTTCGCGCCAGGAGAGCGTCGATGCAAATGGTGCTGAAACGATAAACTTAAGGCTATGCCTGACGATCGCGGCGGCGCAGGATAAACCATTTTGCACAGATTACAGCCTAAATGTGATATAGGTCGCTAAACTGTGGGCGCTTATACGTTGGTCGTTGTTGTTAAGGCATCATGAATTTACAGTGTGCCAAAAGAATCATTTTGACTTTAGTGGAGCCGTAACGGAATGACAAAATTTGCTTTAGTAGGGGATGTCGGCGGAACCAATGCCCGACTGGCATTATGTGATATGGCGAACGGGGAGATCTCCCGCGCAAAAACCTATTCCGGGCTCGATTATCCCAGTCTCGAAGCCGTTGTTCGCGTCTATCTCGACGAGCACAGCGTCGACGTCGAGGATGGCTGCATTGCTATCGCCTGCCCGATCACCGGCGACTGGGTGGCGATGACCAACCATACCTGGGCGTTTTCCATTGCCGAAATGAAAAGCAACCTCGGGTTTGCGCACCTGGAAATCATCAACGATTTCACGGCGGTATCGATGGCGATTCCGATGCTCAAAGCCGAGCACCTGATTCAGTTTGGCGGCACGGCTCCGGTGGAGGGGAAACCTATCGCCGTCTATGGCGCGGGGACCGGCCTCGGCGTGGCGCACCTGGTCCACGTTGATAAACGCTGGGTCAGCCTGCCGGGCGAGGGCGGCCACGTCGACTTCGCGCCGAACAGCGAAGAAGAGGGCATTATTCTGGAAGAGCTGCGCGCCGAGCTGGGACACGTTTCCGCCGAACGCGTGCTCTCAGGCCCGGGTCTGGTATACCTCTATCGCGCGATAGTGAAATCCGACGGTCGTTTACCGGAAAATCTGCAGCCGAAAGACGTGACCGAACGCGCGCTTGCCGACTCCTGCATCGACTGCCGCCGCGCGCTGTCGCTGTTCTGCGTGATCATGGGCCGTTTTGGCGGCAACCTGGCGCTGACGCTGGCGACCTTTGGCGGCGTGTATATTGCGGGCGGTATCGTGCCGCGCTTCCTCGAATTCTTTAAGGCGTCCGGTTTCCGCGGTGGTTTTGAAGATAAGGGGCGCTTTAAAGCCTTCGTGCAGGATATTCCGGTGTACCTGATTGTCCACGACAATCCGGGGCTGCTGGGCTCCGGCGCACATTTACGCCAGACGCTCGGCCAAATCCTCTAAACCACGCCTCCGGGCCCGAGGGCCCGGATAAGCGCCGGCTAAAGGTGCATCAGCTGGCGGAACTCTTTGACCTTGCTGCGGCTCACCGGCACCTGAAACTCCAGATCCCGCAGCCGCAGAACGTAGGTGTTATTAAACCACGGCTCAATTTCGCGAATTTTGTTCAGGTTGACGCAGTAGGAGCGGTGGCAGCGGAAGAAGTGCGCCGGCGGCAGTTTGGCGCAAAACTCCGTAATGTTCATCGGCATCACGAACGACTCCCGCCGGGTATAAACAAACGTCATTTTTTCATGCGCTTCCGCGTAGTAGATATCGTGAATGCTGGTGACGATAATCCGCTCATCTTTGATCAGATTGATGGTGTCGTTTTCCCGCTGCGGGTTCGGCGCCGCGCTGGTGCTGGCCGCCGGAAGCTGCTGCTGTTGCCAGGCGCTGCTTAGCTTCTGCAGCATGTTGATAATGCGCGATTCCTGATAGGGCTTGAGGATGTAATCGAACGCCTCCAGCTCAAATGCCTCTACGGCGTGCTCTTTCCAGGCGGTGATAAACACAATAAACGGCTTGTGGGCAAACTGGCTGATGTTCTGCGCCAGCAGAACGCCGTCCAGCGAGGGGATGTTGATGTCGAGAAAAATGGCATCAACCCTGTTGTGCTGCAGAAACTTCAGCACGTCCAGCCCGTCGTCAAAGGTACCGACAATCTCCATCTGGCTGTGAGTGTTAATCAGCCAGGTCAGCTCCTGTTGCGCCAGGAACTCGTCCTCAACGATGATGACTTTCATTTTTTCTCCGCTCATGGCAGCAGCGACACCGGCGTAGACTGAGGGGCGTTGCGGTTGGGTACGTAGAAGGTGATCTCCGTACCCGGGGTCATGCGCCGGATATGCAGCCCTTCGCCGTACAGCAGTTTGACCCGATGGTGAACGTTGAGCAGGCCGATTTTATTCCCCGGCATTTCATCGGCCTCCACCCGGGCGACGACGGCCGGATCGATGCCGTTGCCGGTATCACGGACGCTAATCCGTACCCGGTTCCCACACTCGTTGATGCCAATCGTGACCACGCCTTTTCCCTTGCAGGGCTGGATCCCGTGAACAATGGCATTTTCTACCAGCGGCTGGATCAGCAGGCTGGGGATGACGCAGCTGACTTCATCATCGATATCATAGATAACGGTGAGCTTGTCGCCGAAACGCGCCTGTTCAATGGCAATGTAGTCCTTGATTTGGTACAGCTCCCTTTTAATATCAATCTGCTCGTCGTCTTTTAATTCAATGTTATAGCGTAAATAGCGCGATAAATTAAAAATAAGCTGACGCGCGGTATCCGGGTTCATGCGAATCGATGATGAGATAGCGTTGAGCGCGTTGAAGAGAAAGTGCGGATTGATTTTACTCTGCAGCGCGCGCAGCTCGGCCTTGTTGGCCATTTCCCGCAGCTGCTCCGCGCGCGAGACCTCCAGCTGGGTGGAGATGATTTGCGACAGGCCTATCGCCATCTCCTGCAGCGACGAAGTGATGCGGTGCGCGTGGCAGTAGTAGATTTTCAGCGTCCCGGTGACGACGCCTTTTTCCCGCAATGGGATCACCAGCATCGAGTGAATTTCAGGAGTTCTGTACGCCTCATCGTTGTTCTTGATGATAATTTTGCCACTCTCAATCGCCTGGCGAGTGGTGGGGCTAATGGCGTTGTCGCGGTCGTGATAGTTGCCCTCGCCGAAGCCAACGTAGGCCAGTACCCGATCGGTGGTGGTGATCGCCACCGCATCGGCGTTGATATCGCGGCGGATAATGTCGCAGACCTGACGGAGCGACTCGCTGTTAACGTGGCGAAACAGCGGCAGCGTTTTGTTGGCAATATCCAGCGCCAGCTTGGCCTGGCGCGCGGCGCTGGCCTCTTTTTCTCCCTCAACGCTCTGCACCAGCAGGACGATAAAACCGATACTGACGCTGCCGAGGATCATCGGAATACCGATTTTCGAGACGATATCGAAGCCCAGCGAAAAAGAGGGCGCCCACAGCACAACGAGGATCATGGTCAGCGTTTCGCAGAGCATCCCGGCGAGGATCCCGGCCTTCCAGCGCTGGACCTTGGGCACCCTGCGGCCGATCAGTCCGGACAATAGCCCGGCGATAATGCTGGTGATAAAGCAGGGGATGGCGGTAACGCCGTCGATATCGATCAGGTAGCGGTGCACCCCGGCAATGACGCCAACGATAGCGCCGACCCACGGGCCAAACAGGATCCCGCCGGACATCACCGCGATGATGCGCACGTTGACCAGCGACCCCTCCACAGGTACGCCTGACCAGGTACTGAACAGGGCAAACAGGGAGAAGATGGCGGTGACCGCCAGCAGCTCCTTCGGCGTATGGGCAGATTTATGCAGCAGTTCGCGAAACAGCCGCAGGCGGATGAGGAAAAAAAGACAAATCAGCATCAGTGCCGCGCGGTCAAAAACTGCGAGCAGCATGGTGAATATTTCGTGCATGGAGGCGCCGTGTCATTCGCGGGAAAACGCTATGATAAAAAACCTCGCCCCAGAAGGCCAGCCGCAGACAATAATAGGGAACAAGCACACGCTTAAAAGGGGATCCACAGCAAACGCCGGGCGGCTGCAAGAGCGAGTGCCTTGCGGCTAAAATATGGTAATACAAAAGATATTAAGATGTTACTTTCAACGGTCGTATCGGCTAAACCCGGATCCGCAGCTGCCGTATTTATTGGAACGAGTGCCCGTTTTTCCTGCCAGATTTTATTTTTTCTCTGCCCTCTCGACAGCATGAATTTTTTCGGGTTATTTTCTAAACGTGTCGCAACAGCGGCAGCGTCGCTCGGACGGTCCGGGCGCTCACGTTAATCCGAGGAATCTATGGCTGAATTCAGTCCTGAACGCCGCTTTACGCGTATCGATCGTCTCCCCCCGTACGTTTTTAACATTACCGCTGAACTGAAAATGGCTGCGCGTCGGCGCGGCGAAGATATTATTGATTTCAGCATGGGCAACCCGGACGGCGCGACGCCGCCGCATATCGTTGAAAAACTGTGCACCGTTGCCCAACGCCCGGATACCCACGGCTACTCGACCTCTCGCGGTATTCCACGCCTGCGCCGGGCTATCTCGCGCTGGTATCAGGATCGCTACAACGTCGAGATTGACCCGGAATCGGAAGCCATTGTCACCATCGGCTCGAAAGAGGGGCTGGCGCATCTGATGCTGGCGACGCTGGATCACGGTGACACGGTACTGGTGCCTAATCCCAGCTACCCTATTCATATTTACGGTGCGGTCATTGCCGGCGCCCAGGTGCGTTCGGTGCCGCTGGTGGAAGGCGTTGATTTCTTCAACGAGCTGGAACGCGCGATCCGCGAAAGCTATCCGAAGCCGAAGATGATGATCCTTGGCTTCCCTTCAAACCCGACCGCGCAGTGCGTCGAGCTGGAGTTCTTTGAAAAAGTGGTGGCGCTGGCTAAGCGCTACGACGTGCTGGTGGTGCATGACCTGGCCTATGCCGATATTGTCTATGACGGCTGGAAGGCGCCTTCCATTATGGAAGTGCCCGGCGCGCGCGACGTGGCGGTTGAGTTCTTCACGCTGTCGAAAAGCTACAATATGGCCGGCTGGCGTATCGGCTTTATGGTCGGCAACAAAACGCTGGTCAACGCGCTGGCGCGAATTAAAAGCTACCACGATTACGGCACCTTCACCCCGCTGCAGGTGGCGGCCATCGCCGCCCTGGAAGGCGATCAGCAGTGCGTGCGCGATATTGCGGAGCAGTACAAGCGCCGTCGCGATGTGCTGGTTAAGGGGCTGCACGAAGCGGGCTGGATGGTGGAGTGCCCGAAAGCGTCCATGTACGTGTGGGCAAAGATCCCTGAGCACTATGCAGCGATGGGATCGCTGGAGTTCGCCAAAAAGCTGCTTCAGGATGCCAAAGTGTGCGTATCGCCGGGCATCGGTTTTGGCGACTACGGCGACACCCACGTGCGCTTCGCCTTGATTGAAAACCGCGATCGGATCCGTCAGGCTATTCGCGGCATAAAATCGATGTTCCGCGCCGACGGACTGCTTCCTGCCGCGGGCAAGACGGCGGGCGAAGGCCAGGAATAAGTGCGGGAATAAAAACAGGAATAAAAAAAGGGAGCCGCTGGCTCCCTTTTTTTTAACTATTCACGCTGCTTAGATCATCAGGGCAAAGGTGCCGGCCCAAACGACGACCATAAAAGACACGCCCATAAAAAAGTATTTCACGTCTCATTACTCCGCATTCTCGGCGAAACGCCAAACGAATTTTGTTTTCATTGTTTTCCATGAACTGTCGCAGGAAAAACCAGAGGCTTCTGGCGGCTGCGGCGGTTCGGAATTACAGGCTGTAACTGCTCCAGCTGGCGCTAATGTACGCCTAAAAAATGGGGGAAACAAGAGGCATTTTTTTATTAATTTTTAGTTACTTACGAGTGTCGTGATTCGGCGACACATTAATTTCACTCGGTAATAAATACGATTCTGGCGAAGGCAATTGGCGGCGATAGTGTTAACGCAGGTAGCGGTTTGATTTTTGGCTTTTTTCTCTGCGGGCAGGGGGCGAAAGCGGCCCTTGCGCACCTGACCTTATCGTGCCCGATCGCCGGTCGGCGACGATTTTCGCCACTCCTGCGGGTAGCGTGCCGGCACAAAACGCAGCGTTATCACCATCAGGAGCGCCACGCAGACGGCGTGAAAGGCCCAGTCCAGCACGTAATTCCCGCTCAGGCTGCGCAGCAGGCCCGATAGCCATGGCGAGAGGCCGGCGACGATAAAGCCAATCCCCTGCATAAAGGCCACCAGCCGTCCGGCAATCGCCGGATGTCGGGAGTGGTCGAGCGCCAGCACCAGGCATAGCGGAAAGGCGCCGCCTAAACCAATCCCGCAGCTTATCGCCCAGAGCTGCGGCAGATACAGCGGCAGCCAGATAAACCCGCAGAAGCCAATCAGCTGCAGCAGCAGCGTCAGCATCAGCAATTTGCGCCGATCTTCATGCCGGGCCAGCATCGGCAGCAGCAGGGCGCCGAAGGTTTGGCCCAGCGTCATCACGGCCAGCAGGGTGCCGCTAAGCTGCGCGCTGTAGCCTGACTGCATGTAGTAAGGCGGCAGCCAGGCGATCAGGCTGGCGTAGCCGCCGTTAATGAGGCCGAAGTACAGCCCGAGCGTCCAGG
This sequence comes from Klebsiella terrigena, assembly GCF_006539725.1. Taxonomy (GTDB): domain Bacteria; phylum Pseudomonadota; class Gammaproteobacteria; order Enterobacterales; family Enterobacteriaceae; genus Klebsiella; species Klebsiella terrigena. The sequence goes on from NZ_BJNO01000037.1 coordinate 19,279, forward strand.
CGCGACGGTGGCGGAAAATAGCGGTTTCCGGCGTCGCTGAGGCGAAAGGCGCTTCCCGCGCGGGCGCGCGGTTAACGGACCACCAGCCGAGGAGCGCCAGCGCCGCGGGCAGCGTCCACCAGGCCAGAGCGTGGTACCAGACGGTGCTGCGCTGCGCCAGCCACGGCGTCAAGGCCGCACCGAGACCGCCGCCGCCCATCAGCGCCGCTGACCATAGCCCCATCACCTGGGGCGTATGCTGCGGGAAGCGGCGTTTTATCACTCGCGGGATCGTTGCCTGAATAATACCGATGCCGATCCCCCCGAGCAGGGCGCTGCTCAGCAGCAGCCCGCTGCGCGGGGCGAGCTCGCGCAGCAGCGCGCCGGCGGCGATTGCCAGCAGGCTCAGCGCGATCCCCCGGTTCTCACTGAGGCGGCGGTCAATCCACGGGCTGGCCAGCGCCAGCGCGCCCATCGCGACGACCGGGATGGCGGTGAGTAGCGAAACGAGGGTAAAGCTCATACCGCTGGCCTGCTGCAGCTGGGGAAGGAGGGGGCCGATTGAGGTCAGCAGGGGGCGCATATTGATGCCGACGAGGACCAGTACCAGCAGCATCAGCCGGCTGCGCGCCGCGTGGTTCATAGCGACCCGCCTGCCCGCTGCGGATGCGGGCCAAGGCGGCCGACGGACGCAGGCTGAAGAAGGTTAACGTCGATGGACATAAAGGCTCCTGCAAACAGGGACGCGGCGCGCGGGGGACGCGCCGGGATTAAACGTGCCGACAGGTTACGTATCTTATTCCATAAGTTAAAAGACTTATTTATGATGAGTTCAATTTGAATTACTTATGGATACCGGCATGCTGCTGCGCCATCTCACCTGTTTTCTGGCGGTTGCCGAACATCGCGGCTTTACGCGCGCCGCAACGGCACTCCATATCTCGCAGCCGGCGCTATCGCAGCAGATCCGCCAGCTCGAAGAGACGCTGGGGGCCCAGCTTTTTGACCGCAGCGCGCGCAGCATCCGCTTAACGGATGCCGGGGAGGTGTGGCTGATCTATGCGCGCCGGGCGCTGCAGGATTTAGCCGAGGGAAAGCGCGCCATTCACGACGTGGAGGACCTTCAGCGAGGGACGCTGCGGGTGGCGATGATGCCGACCTTTACGACCTATTTTATGGGGCCGCTGGTGGGCTCTTTTTACCGGCGCTACCCCAATATTTCTCTGACCCTGCGCGAAATGGATCAGGATCGAATGGAAGCCCTGCTGCGCAACGATGAGCTGGATCTCGGGATTGCTTTTGACGGTGGCGGCTCGCGAGATATCGTTTCCCGCCCTTTGCTGACGGAAACGCTGGCGCTGGTGGTGGGTCGCCATCATCCGCTGGCGGCGCAGCGGCGGGTGGAGCGGGAAGCGCTGAGTCAGGAGTCGCTGATATTGCTCAGCGGAGAGTTTGCGACCCGCGAGCGGATCGATCGCTATTGCCGCCAGTATGGGATTGAGCCGCAGGTTCGAATGGAGGCGAACTCGATTAGCGCGGTACTGACCGTTATCCAGCGTACGCCGCTATCGACCCTGCTGCCGGCCGCCGTTGTCCGGGAGCGCGACGATCTGGTTGCCGTTGAGCTAACGCCTGCGTTGCTGGAAAGAACGGCCTGTCTGCTGCAGCATAAGGATGCCTGGCAGAGCGCGGCCGCACGGGCGTTTAGCACCATGGCGCTGGAGGTGGCCGCAGGGCTGAACGCTGAAGGAGAAGGGCGCTAGCGCGGGCTTACCAGGTGTAGCCGACGGCGAGAATACCGTACAGCTCGCCGCTGTGCTGGACGATAGGGCTGTCGGCGATGTCCTTATCGTAGAGCTCGTAGTTAGCCGCGAACATCCCTACCCAGTGGGGGCTAAAGCGGTAGCTGGTGACAATGGCCGCCATCGGCGAAACGGTCGTGCCGGTATCCCACTGCTGGCGCTGGTCGGTAGCTTCCGCGGACGACACGCCGCCAAAATAGTAGTTCGCCATATTTTTACTGCGGATCATCAGCCCCATCCCCGGCATGATCAGCAGATTGTTTTTGATGATCGGGAAATCCGCCCATAAAAGCAGCTCCTGCCCGTCGCTGCGACCGGTGACGTCGGAGCTGATGCGTGCGCTGAGCAGCGCATAGGGGGTGATCAGCGTCGCGCCGATCCCCGCTTCAAACTCTCCCTTGCGCTTTTCCATTCCGCTGAACGCATCGCTATCGCTGGGATCTAAATTACCAAATCGCCAGCGGCCGTAACCGTAGGCCGCCACTGTGTCATCGATATGAAAATAGTAGCGGGCGCGATCGCCAAGGTAGATAAAGCGGTCGCCAAAATAGAGTCCGCCGGGGATCAGGTGCGTATCGTTATCCTGCTTTTCGTAGCGCGCGGTGCCGCTGATGGCGGCGGCGCCCAGCACGAACCCTTTGGGTACCGGACTATTGGGGTTGTTTGCCGAGAAAATATCGATAGAGCCCAGATCAACCTCGGCGCTGGCATAGGTGCAGGATAAACATAACGTGCAAAGTACGGCGACCGGGCTGAGATAGGGTTTCATCCATATTCCAAAAATGGCTAGCGGCGGTGAAATAAAGGCAGAAAAGTGCTTTTTGAATATATACCAGGTTGGGCGGGTACGCGGGTTGGTTTTTGTTTTTTCTTAATTTTTCGCGAAGTACGCTGCGGTAAGGACGCCGCCCGCCGTGAGTCGACTGAGGGCGTCTTTGTCTGAGGAACCGGCGTTTCTAGAGGGTAAACGCGCCGTCGCCAACCTGCGCCTTGCGGTACCACGCCATCAGTTCTGCGGTGCCCGCGTCGCCTTCAGCCGGCGCCCAGGAGACATAATCCTCGGCCGCTACCGGCCGATAGCCGCCGCGTTTTACTTCGAAAATAATCCCACCGGGATCTAACGAGAGTACCGCATGCCAGGTCCCGGCATCCATCTCCAGCGCCGCGCACTCTTCGCCTAAAATCACCCGGCGGGTGACGTAGCCCTGGTCATCAAAATTCAAGACCAAAAAGCGTCCGCTAAGCGGCAGCAGCAGCTCAAAGGTGTGCGGGTGGCGATGGGGGCGAACGTAGGTGCCGGGCTCCATCGCAACGGCTAAACGCTGTACCGGATCGCTTAATTGTGGATGAAAGTTACGGTGCGCGCGCAGGCGCGAGGAATTCGCCGCCGCTTCGCGCTGTTGTTGCATATCGCTGAGGGTAATTTGCTTCATTTATCCGCCTGGCATCAGGTCTGAAAACGGGAGAGTCGGGCCTTTTCGTCAGAAAGACCGGGTGGCGCATTGTACGCGCTAAACCCGAAGCTGTCGGGCTAAATTTGTCGCCTCGCCGGCGGCCGGCAGGTAGAGAGCTTTGCCCTTACCGCCGGGCGGCGTCCTCCTGCGCGGACTCTTTTAGCCAGGCGCTGAACATATCCGCCATCGCATCAGAGAAGCGGCTAATTTCTTCGGCCGTGCGCGGGCTGGATGAGAAACTGCTGCCCACCGAGCTTAGCGTTGTCGTCAACAGCTCGCAGGTCAGCTGCTGCCTGGCCGCCGAGGCGTCGGGAAGGACTTCCTCAATAAAGTGGCGACAGACGCTATCGGCTGCGGTTCGGTTTTCCTGGGCCTCGGGCGCGTCGCGATAGAGCGGCGCCGCGTCGTTGAGCGCCTGGCGCAGTCCCGCCTCTTCGCACTCCGACTGGATAAAGGCGTGCACCAGGCTGCGTAATCGGTCGAGCGGAGGACGATCGGCGTTACCGAGGATCCCGCTGAGCATGGCCGTTGTCTGCTGCCATTCATCGCTTTGTAAGCGAAACAGAATCGCCGCTTTGTTGGGAAAATACTGATACACCGACCCAACGCTCACTCCCGCCTTTTCCGCCACCCTCGCGGTGGTGAAGCGTACCGCTCCCTCTTTTTCTAAAACCTGAAGCGCGGCCTGAATAATCGCCGAGACCAGCTCGGTTGAGCGGGCCTGTTTTGGCTTTTTCCTCAATGAAATCAACTTACTTTTAGCAGGCGACATGGCGCTTCTCTCCCGAGTCGGAACGCGAATAGTTAATGCGAATAATTGATCGTATTCTTTAAAGGTGACGAATTATTCGCATTTTATGCCGCAGGCGTAAACCACACAACTTCTGAAGGATTTATTATGTCAACCACACTAACATCCGCGCCGCTGGCGGCATTATTAGAACGCCTGTTTAAACAGGCAAACGGGGCCGCAAGCGCGGCGTTTTCCAGCATTCCTCGCGCCGACCGCGAGCGGATGATGACCAGCAAAACCGAATATCGCGAGCTTTATGGTCATCTGAAGGATCTCTGGCTCCCCGTCGCCGCGGAGACCGGGACGTTGCTCTATATGCTGGCTCGCAGCATTCGGGCGCAGCATATTGTGGAGTTTGGGACCTCGTTTGGTATTTCCGCGATCCATCTGGCCGCGGCGCTAAAGGATAACGGCGGTGGCCTGCTGATAACCAGCGAGTTTGAGCCGAATAAGGTGCTGCGGGCCCGCGAGCACCTGAAAGAGGCCGGGCTTGATGCTCTGGTCGATGTTCGCGAAGGCGATGCGTTGCAAACCCTGGCGCAGAATCTGCCGGAGACCATCGATATGGTGCTGCTGGACGGCGCCAAAGCGCTGTATCCGGAGATTCTGGCGCTCCTCGAAAGCCGTCTGCGCCCCGGCGCGCTTATCATCGCCGATAATGCCGACTACAGCGCCGAATATCTGGAGTACGTGCGCGATCCGCAACACGGTTACCTGTCCGTGCCCTTTGCGGATGACGTGGAGCTTTCGCTGCGCACGAGATGAAAAAGAGCCCGCAATAGGGCATAAGAGCCGAAGGGGAGCATGCCCTTCGGCCCGCTATTTATCCCCGCATTGAATGAATTCACTTATGACTGAACAGAGGCGCAAACCGTGCGGGCTGAGCGGGTCTACGCGTTGACTCTAGGCCGATGACCAGGTTCTGTTCTGCAGGACCACCCGATAGCCATCGTCATCGGCAAAGGTCCGCCCGCTAACATCCCAGTACGGATTAAACGAGCTCACCGGGGTAAACCCGGCCAGCTCCATTTTTGCGCACGTCCTTTGCCACTCATCCCGTTCGGGGTAGTACAGCACCAACAAGTCTTCTGCCGTCTGCGCAGGGCGAACCGGGTGATGGTGACAGAGAGTCAATTCGATATGCCAGGGTAAATCTTTACGGCCCAGCATGACTCCGCTAAAACCATCGTGATCCGAGAAATCGGCAATTTTTTGTAAACCTAAACCCTCGGCATACATCCTGAATGCGTGCGCAAGGCGGGTGACGGGACGAGCGATACGCAGATGGGTAAAAGACACCATAAACTCCTTTAACGATCGGGTGTGTTGGGGACTCTAATATAGATGTCCCGCGGACCGACGCTTGCTCGCCGGTGCGCTATCTGCTCTGGAGCAGGTGGAGGAAATCGAAGGGGAGCAGAGGGCTTAGGGTACCTTTCGTCGCTTTTTTATGATGAGCGGGGCAATCATCACAATTAGCATTCGTCTCCCCGCCCGTTCTGGCGACAATATCATCGCTGCGGACCCGATTCTGAAGTACCCATGCGACATATTGGATAACAAGGTCTCCCTGATAGTGTCCATATTTATCATTAATACGTTTGAAATGATCTATATCGCATAAAATAATACTCAGCGGATTTTTTAGCCGCCTGCTGAATTTTTATCGCGAGTTGATGATAGCAGTAACGGCGGTTAAATAGCTGGGTGAGGTAGTCTCGAATTGAGTTTTGATAGGTATCTTCATATTTATGATTAGATTTTTGATAGAGCCTAAAGGCGTTAAGGAAAAAGATGGGGTGGACTCGTCGCGCAAGCCTCTGGACTTTCCGGGGCGATCCAGCGTTCTCGTGCGTGGATGTGCGTTTGGCGGGTGATACGCCGATGGTTAGAGGGGAAAAGACGGCATAAATTCTTTTAACGATCGTGATGATGGCGGAAAGCCAGCGGGTTTGTTGTTTTAGAGCCTTGAGGACGCGCGCGATCGAGTTGATCGAAATAATTTTGCATACGAACTCCGTAATTCAGGACGCGTAAAGTGAATGACTGCAGCTATCCTGTATTTCCATCGTCGGTTAATCAATTACGTTATTTCATTCGCAGATTAAGATATTGCTCAAATGTGAGCAATATCGCAAAAATTATAGTCATGCATTCACCTTGCCGACAGTCATGTAGAATTGAGCCTTCAGGAGGATTCCGCTGACCCGCGCTGAAATAAAAGGCCGGTTTTGTCGGGTAGATGCGCGCTGCCAGGTCCTTGTGGGGGAATACAAAGCCCATATTTTTGTTACGTGAACGATAGAAAACCTGTGGTTTAATGATCACAAAAGTAAAAAAACGTAACTAGTTAATATAAAAACGCAATAGATTCTCCGCGGTTATCTGTGTCAAAAAGTGTTTCACATTTACAAAAACAATCGGAGACCTGATTAGAATGCGTAAAGACATAATTCCAAGTCGGCATGATGAGTACCACAAATTAACGCGGGGCGAGCGCATTGGTTATGGCATGGGTGATTTTGCGCAAAACCTTGTCTTTGGTACAATTGGCGGTTTTCTTGCTCTTCACATGTTGACGGTAAATACTATCAGCACAGCAACGGCAGGGTTTATATTTCTTTTTGTTCGCATAGTTAACGTTTTTTGGGACCCGATGGTCGGAACCTACATTGACAGAAGAAGCTCCAGTGCTGGTAAATATCGCCCCTGGCTTTTAAGGGCTGGCATTCCGCTCGTTATTCTTTCTGCATTGCTGTTTGCCCCTATTCCTGGCGTTCGGGGTTCCGTTCCTTTTGCATTTATCATTTATTTGGCGCTGGATTTAGTTTATTCAGTGGTGAATATTCCTTATGGTTCTCTTAACGCGTCATTGACACGCGATCCTGAGTCCATTGATAAACTGACCAGTACCCGAATGATGCTGGCAAACAGTGCGAACCTGCTTGTCTATACCCTGTTCCCGATGTTTGTACAAATCGCTTCACCCAAAGATCGAAGCCTCAAGGATACCGGTTTTTTTGGCTTTGAACTCAATATGGGGAACTATACCGATCCATCCGCGAATTACGCGTGGTTTGGCGTGTACTCAATTTATATGGTACTAGGCGCAGCGGCACTTTTCTTCTGTTATAAATTTACCAAAGAGCGCGTGGTCGCGACGGCAGAACAAACGGCCAACGTAAAAACGACCGATCTATTTCTTGAACTGAAAAACAACCGGCCGCTGGTCATTCTGGGGCTATTTTTCATGCTGGCCTTTACCTTTATGTTCTTCATGAACACGGTGAATGGCTTCTTCAATCAGTTTGTTGTCGGCCATTCAGAATGGATGGGGGCGGTTGGTCTTGTTGCCTCAATTCCGGGTATTGTCTTCCCTATTTTTTGGCCCAAACTCAAGAAGTTTTTTGGCAAAAAAGGGTTCTTCCATCTTTTCCTTGCCTTGTTTATTGTGGGTGAATTGTTGACTTACGTTTGGTCACGCGAAGGCATGCATGATGCCCTGTGGCTTGCTTATATTGCCACGTTCATTAAACAATGGGGCTTAACCTCGGCGACAGGCTTTATGTGGGCGCTGGTTCCTGAAGTGATTGCCTATGGCGAATTGAAATCAGGCAAGCGCAATGCGGCGATTATTAATGCGATCATGGGCCTCTTCTTCAAGATTGGGTTTACTATTGGCGGCGCAATTCCCTTATGGTTACTGGCTGCGTATGGCTTTAGCGAAACCGGTGCTCAACAAAGTGCCAATGCTATCGATGGAATTATTATGACAGCGGTTTGGATCCCCATTGGTTTATCCGTTGTTTCGATGATCGTCATTCAGCTCTATCCTATCTCAGATAAAAACGTCACAGAGATCAACCGTCAGCTTGACGAGGTGCGGGTATAGTTAAAATTTTAATTAAATTGCGAGAATTTAAATTAGAGAATTATATAAAGGAAGATTGATATGACTCTTATTCAAAACCCTGTGTTACCTGGATTTAATGCGGACCCCAGTATTATCCGTGTAGATGACACCTACTATATCGCAAACTCTACGTTTGAGTGGTTCCCTGGCGTGCGTTTACATGAGTCAAAGGACCTGCAGCACTGGGATCTTCTCCCCAGCCCCTTGTCCACAACCGCGCTGTTAGACATGAAAGGAAACCCTTCATCAGGTGGCATTTGGGCTCCGGCGCTTTCTCACGCTGATGGCAAATTCTGGTTAGTGTATACAGATGTGAAAATCACGGAAGGTGCCTTTAAAGACATGACCAACTATCTGACCACCGCGACGGATATTCGTGGTCCATGGTCAGATCCTATCAAGCTGAATGGCGTGGGCTTTGATGCTTCACTTTTCCATGATGATGACGGGCGTAAATATATCGTTCAGCAAACCTGGGACCATCGGGAATATCATCACCCATTCGATGGCATTACGTTGACTGAGCTTGATACCCGGACATTAAAGTTAAAACCGGAAACAGCACGAACCCTCTATCGCGGCACTGCCGTTGCGCTCGTCGAGGGGCCACACCTCTACAAACTGAACGGATATTATTATCTTTTCGCCGCTCAGGGAGGGACCGTATTCACCCATCAGGAGGTTGTCGCGCGTTCTAAGACCTTAGATGCCCACAGTTTTACCACGGCACCGGGAGACGTTTTCCTAACTAACGTCGATACGCCGGACAGCTACATCCAGAAGCAGGGCCACGGTTCTTTGGTTTCAACGCCTGCTGGCGAATGGTATTACGCTTCGCTCTGCGCGCGTCCGTGGAATCGTCCAGGCGAGTCTGTCTACGATCCTCGCGGCTGGTCAACGCTGGGCAGAGAAACGTCGATCCAAAAAGTGTACTGGGATGAAGAGGGCTGGCCGCGTGTTGAAGGCGGCCACGGTGGAAAAACATTTGTTGAAGGCCCAGAGGATGCCATTTACACCGAAAGCGCAAAAGATCATAGCCAGTATGATGCGTTTACAACGTCGACGCTCGATCGCAACTGGAATACGCTCCGCGTTCCGTTCAGCAAAAAAATGGGTACCACAGGTGATGGCAAACTGACGTTGATTGGCCAGGGTTCGTTAGCGAATACCCATGACCTGTCGCTTATTGCCCGACGTTGGCAAGCCTTCTATTTTGATGCCCAGGTTAAGGTCAAATTTAATCCATTCAGCTATCAACAAATGGCGGGGTTAACGAATTTCTACAACGATCGCCACTGGAGTTTTGTGTTCATCACCTGGAATGAAATTAATGGCTCCGTCATCGAAATAGGTGAAAATAATCGCGGGAAATATACCTCTTATTTAAAAGATGATGCCATCAAAATCCCTGAAGGTACCGAGTATGTCTGGTTCCGCACCAAAGTTCGCAAACAAACGTACAGCTATGAATATAGCTTTGACGGGATCAGCTTCACTCCAATTCCGGTCACGCTAGATGCCGCAATACTTTCAGACGATTATGTCCTGCAAAGCTATGGTGGGTTCTTTACCGGGGCATTCGTTGGCCTGGCGGCAGTCGACTACTCTGGCTATGAGGTCAGCGCTGATTTTTATGATTTCGCTTATCAGGAGCTAGGTGATTCGTTAACGCCGACTGGTAATTACGGCTGGGACGCTGGGGAATTACGCTCTAATTAAATAATAATAAACGAAATATCCACTTACGGTCGTGAAGAAAGGGGGGCTGCCGATGAGCGCTGCCCGCCTTACGTCAGCGCGCGATAGAGAGTGCCAGATATCTCCTGTGGGATGCCGATGGCTACGCCTGCTGGCGCACCGCGGTAGACCCGGCAGAGCGGCAAGGCTGTAAGCGAAATACGGCAGTCTATGGCCTCAACCGTGGTGCAGATGTCGGGCCACCATCATTTTTTCTCGTGCGTGGATTATTGCAACAGACTATTCATCTATATCCATGCTGATATTTAATTATACCGAATATGGAGAAGCCTATTACCCGATTTATTTAACTGTACCTCTGCGCAAATAAAAATAAAATCAGCTTGTTTTGGCGGTATCTTTTAAATTTACCCCAGAACGGGATGGTTATTGTCTGAAAATATAATTAATTAATTTGAGATAACCATGAAAAGAATAAAAAAACTGCCATTAGCCATGGCGGTTATTGCCGCGCTGTGCCCGCTTTCCTCTGTCATGGCACAAGATTTTACGCAGGAACAAATCGAC
>NZ_BJNO01000038.1 GCF_006539725.1 Klebsiella terrigena
GGGTAGCGGCGTCAATGCCCTGCCCGGTGGCGGGGCCGTCGGGAACGCGTCGCCGCCGGCGAAGAACGCCCTCAGAAGAACGCGGATTTCAGCCGCCGCCGGCCGGTCATTACACCGTATAAATGCGGATGTCGTGCTCGCGAAAGGTGGCGCTGTACTCGCGGCTGACGTTTTCTTCCACCACCAGCACATCGATAGCGCCGCTTTCAACCACCACAAAGCGGGCCACCGCCGGGATCTTGTCAGACGTCAGGCCAACAATAATTTCGCTACACTGCCTGATAACCGCTTTCTTAAATTCGCAGTCCGCGTAGTCAAATCCCGTCAGGCCGGACTCCGGCGCCATCGCGCAGCCGCCGATAAACCCCTGGTCAAAGAGAATCCCCTGCAGCTGCGCCACCGCCGAGGTGCCGACGCATCCCCCGGACGCCCGCTGTATCTGTCCGCCGAGAATCACCACGTCATAGAGCGGTTTTTTTAGCAATACGGCGGCTATTTCCGGCGAGTTCGTCACCACCGTCAGCGCCAGCTCGGCGGGCAGCGCCTCGGCCATCGCCAGGTTGGTGGTGCCGGTATCGATGAAAATGCAGCCGCCGGGCTTTACCAGCCTTGCGCATTGTTGCGCGATTCTGAGCTTTGTTGCCGCATTTTTATCTTTGCGTTCGCTATAGTCACCGGCCTCCGGCAGGTTCATCACCGCCCCGCCGTAGACCTTTTTGCAGAACCCGCCCTTGCTAAGCTCATGTAAATCACGGCGAATTGTGTGTTCCGAGACGTTCAGCCTGGTCGCCAGTTCGGCGCAAACCACCCTGCCGTTCTCCTGCAGGATCTGGCAAATGAGCGCTTGTCGCTGCTGAGGGAATGCTGCATAATCGAGCATGTAACATCCTTTTAGTTAGGTAATCGAGCATTAGTGAGCATGATCATGCATCTGCTCTCCCTCTGTCAACACGCGTCAGGAGATATTCACGATGAAAGTAGCCCATATCGCGCTTTGGACCCGTCAGCTTGAGCAGCAGGCCCGCTTCTGGGTCGACTTCTTTGCCGGCGAGATTAACGATAAGTACTGCAGCCAGACGAATCACGGCTTTGCTTCCTACTTTGTGAAGATCGGCGACAATATTGCCATCGAGCTGATGACCAAGCCGGGGCTCAGCGAAGGGACGCCGGATAATAACCACACCGGCTGGGTGCACCTGGCTATTGCGGTGGGTGGCGCAGAAAAAGTTGATCTACTGGCGCAGCGCGCCGACGCGCAGGGCATTTTAGTCTCGCCGCCGCGTACTACCGGCGACGGCTATTATGAAGCGGTGATCAAAGACCCCGATGGCAATCTGATTGAAATCGTCGCATAGTCGTCTCTGACATCCGAACCGACCAGGAGCGCGCCGTGCCCGCCTACCACGTTATCGACAGGGAAACCTGGCATCGCCGAGAGCATTTCGAATTTTATCGCACGTTTGCCAACCCCAGCTTTAACCTCTGCGTACCGCTTGAAGCGCAACGGCTGTACGAATGCGCCAAAGACCGGCAGGTCTCCTTTTTCCAGCTGGCGCTCTACGCCCTGCTGCGGGCGGCCAACGCTATTCCTGAGCTCAAACAGCGGATGCTGGGCGACGAGATTATTGAATACGATGAGCTAGCAGTAATGACGCCGGTGATGACCGCTCAGGAGGGGTTTCGCCAGGTGTGGTGCGACAACGCCGCCGATTTTGCCGCCTTTAGCCGGGCGGCAACGCCGAGCATTGAGGCGGCAAAAACCACCGATCCGGCGCCGCTTATCGTCAACGGCGAGCACTTCTTCTGCGCCAGCTGCCTGCCGTGGCTGCATTTCAGCGCCATCACCCATGCCGAATATTATGTCGGCGCCGCAGTGCCCGCCCTCACCTGGGGAAAATTGAAAAACGGCGTAATCCCGGTCGCGGGTAAGTTCAACCACGCCTTCGTTGACGGCCTGCACGCCAGCCGCTTCTTCGCCGCAATAGAGGCAGGGTTTGCCGATCCGGACGCGCTATGGCGGCCGCTGCCCTGAAATACTGGCCCGCGGGCTGTCGCAAATGCAGCAGCCCGCATTCAGCCCAGCCGCATTTGCAGCATCTTCCCCCGACGGGTGAAAAAATAACTCATTGATTTTAAGCTAAATAAAAATTTAATTTTCTGGCACAGCCTTTGCTATCTGATTATATAACTCTTTGGAATTATAGATTATTTATTTATCTATTTTTTGCATATAGCACAGTAATCAGGATGGGATCAGCATGCCAGAAAGCACACAGCCGGTTAGTTACACCCGTTTCGCCCCGCGGGCATACGTTATCAGCAGCGATGAAGAAGCGGTGGCCATCGCCCATGAGATAGCGCTGGTGCTGCGGCCCGGCGCCGCCGAGCGCGACCGCAGCGGCGTTGTGCCCCCCGAGATCGTTGATACCTTTTCCAATAGCGGGCTGTGGGGCATTACCGTGCCGCGCCGCTGGGGCGGGGCCGAAGTCTCTGCCGCTACGCTGGCGGAGGTTATCGCCATTATCTCCGCCGCCGACCCGTCGCTGGGGCAAATCCCGCAGAACCACTACTGCCTGCTGGAGGATATTCGCCTGCAGGGCAGCGATGAGCAGCGCGCCTTCTTCTTTAACCTCGCCCTGCAGGGGCACCGCTTTGCCAACGCCCTCTCAGAAACCGGGGGTAAAACGGTTCTCGATATCCGCACCCGGCTGGAGGCGCGCGCGGAGGGACTGTATATCAACGGCCGCAAAGGCTACTGCACCGGCTCGCTCTACGCCCACTGGATCGGCATTCTGGCGCTCGATGCCGACGACAACGCGCAGCTGGCGTTTGTCCCTCGCGACAGCGCCGGGCTGACCGTGGTCGACGACTGGGCCTGCCTCGGCCAGCGCAACACCGCCAGCGGGACGGTGCTGGCCGAGGATCTGGCGGTCCAGCCGTTCCATCTGTTTCCGACGTGGCAATCCTACGCCACCCCCACGCTCGCCGGCCCCTTCGCGCAGCTCACCACCGCCGCCATCGATGCCGGCATCGCCCGGGCGGCACTCAACGACACGGTGGCGTTCGTGCGCGAGTTCGCCCGGCCGTGGATTGACGCCGGGGTAGAGCGCGCCGGCGACGACCCGCTCACCATCTACCATATCGGGCAGATCGATAGCCGGCTGGCCGCCGCCGAGGCGCTGCTGGAGCGGGCGGGGAAAACCCTCGATCGCTACCGCCACGCGCTGAACGAGGAGAACGTCGCCCTGGCTTCGGTGGCCGTCGCCCGCGCAAAGGTCTTCACCACCGAAGTGGCGCTGGAGGCCGCCAGCCGCCTGTTTGAACTCAGCGGCACCCGCGCCGCCGCCAGCGGCAATAACCTCGATCGCCACTGGCGCAACGCCCGCGTCCATACCCTGCACGACCCGGTGCGCTGGAAATATCAGCTGCTGGGCAACTGGGTGCTGAACGGCGTTCGCCCGCAGCGCCACGACTGGAACTAGGGTGGCGACGGTGCTGGAATTTTTTTCCGAAATCGACTGGAGCGACGTCGCGCAGGCCGCTATCGATACCCTGACGATGCTGGGCTGGTCGCTGGGCTTTACCGTCCTGATTGGCCTGCCGCTGGGGATCGTGCTCTATCTGACCGGCCAGCCCCGGCTGCTGCACGCCCCGCGGCTTTACCGCCTGCTGTCGCTGGCCGTCAACGTGCTGCGCTCGCTGCCGTTTATCATTTTGCTGATCGTGATGATCCCGGTCACTACCTTCATTACCGGCACCTCGCTGGGGGTGCAGGGCACCATTCCGCCGCTGGTCGTCGGCTGCGCGCCCTTCTTCGCCCGGCTGGTCGAAACGGCGCTGCGCGAAGTCGATCACGGGCTGGTGGAGGCCAGCTGGTCGATGGGCGGCAACACCTGGCAGCTGATCTGGCATACCCTGCTGCCCGAGTCGCGTTCGGGGCTGGTGGCCGCGGTGACCGTCACCGCCATTCTGCTGGTGGACTACACCTCGATGGCGGGGGTGATTGGCGGCGGCGGACTCGGTGACCTGGCGATCCGCTTCGGCTATCAGCGCTTTCAGACCGACGTCATGGTCGTCACCGTACTGCTGCTGATTGCCCTGGTGCAGATATTACAAATGAGCGGCGACCGCCTCGTGCGGTCGATAAGCCGTAAATAAAGGATGCCCGCCCTCTTCCCGCTGCCGCAGCCGGTTGACGGGCATCCGTTGCGCAAACATGAAAGGAAAAAATGATGAAAAAAACGCTTATCGCCGCCGGGCTGCTGGCCCTGTTCTCTTTCTCGGCCGCCGCCAGTGAAACGCTGACCGTCGGCGCCACGCCGGTGCCACACGCCGAGATCCTCGAATTCGTCAAACCGGCGCTGGCGAAAGAAGGGGTCGATTTAAAAATTAAAGTCTTCAACGATTTTATTCAGCCTAACCAGCAGCTGGCGGAAAAGAACCTCGACGCCAACTACTACCAGTACCGGCCGTTCCTCGATAACTACAACCAGACCCGGCACACCAATCTGCTGCCGGTGGTGGGCGTCCATATCGAACCGTTTGGCGCCTACTCCAGCAAATATAAATCGATTAAAGAGGTGCCGGACGGCGCCACCATCGCCATCCCCAACGATCCGGTCAATACCGGCCGCGCGCTGGTGATGCTCAGCAACGCGGGGCTCATCACCCTGAAAAACCCGCAGGACCCGCAGTCGGCCACCCGGGATATCGTCAATAACCCGCATCGTTTTAAAATCCGCGAGCTGGAGGGGGCGATGCTGGCGCGGGCGGTGAATCAGGTCGACCTGGCGTTTGTCTTCGCCAACTACGCCCTGGAGGCCGGAATTGATACTGACAAGGCGCTGCTGGTGGAAAAAGGCAGCGATCTGTACGTCGAGTACCTGGTGGCCCGCCCCGACAACATCAACGATCCGGGGATCCAGAAGCTGGCGAAGGCCCTGCACTCCGAGGCGGTTCGCAACTTCATTCTCACCCGCTATAAGGGCAAAATTCTGCCCGGCTTTTGAGCGCTGAAATCGACCCGGCAGCGCCACCGCTGCCGCCATTTGCTGGCTAACGAAGGAGATTACCGTGACCAATGCGCCCAGCGCGGTACCGCATATTGAGTTAACTCACATCGGCAAAGCCTATCCCAACGGCGTTCGGGCGCTGCAGGATATCAACCTGACGATTCACCAGGGCGAAATCTTCGGCATTATCGGGCGCAGCGGTGCCGGGAAATCCACCCTGCTGCGCCTGTTTAACCGCCTGGAAAGCGCCGACAGCGGCGAAATTATCATTCACGGCGAGCCGACCCGCCGCTATGCCCCCACCCAGCTGCGGGATCTGCGTCGCCGGGTGGCGATGATCTTTCAGCATTTCAATTTGATGTCGACGAAGACCGTGGCGCAGAATGTCGAGCTGCCGCTAAAAATGGCCGGCGTTCCCCGGGACGAAAGGCGGCGGCGGGTCGACGAAATGCTTGAGCTGGTGGGCCTTAGCGCCCTGCGCGACAGCTGGCCGTCGCGGCTCTCCGGCGGCCAAAAGCAGCGCACCGGTATCGCCCGCGCGCTGGTCACCCAGCCGGAGATCCTGCTGTGCGATGAGGCGACCTCGGCGCTCGACCCGGAGAATACCTACGCCGTGCTGGCGCTGCTGCGAGAGATAAACCAGCGCCTCGGCCTGACCATTATCCTTATCACCCACGAGATGGACGTGATTCGTACGCTGTGCGATCGGGTGGCGGTGCTCGAACAGGGCAAAATTATTGAACAGGGCGAGGTGTGGCAGATTTTTGGCAATCCGCAGCACGAGGTCACCCGCAGCATGACCGGGACGCTGCATCACGCGCGCCCCGGCGAGCCGGAGGCGCTGGCCGCCGGTCGCCAGGTGGTAACGCTGCACTTTGACGGCAGCAGCGGGCGGGAGCCCAATTTACAGCAGATCGCCGGCCTGCTCGGGGCCCAGGCCAGCCTGCTCTCCAGCAGCTGCGAGCATATCCAGGGGCGAACCATCGGCCAGATTCGGGTACGCCTGGCGCAGCCGCTGGACCTCGCCGCGCTGCGCCAGCACGGCTGGGTAGCGGACCGCTTCACCCTCGGCACGGAGGTGATAGCGTAAATCACTACTCCTTAGCTAAAATCCGGCATTTTAATTCTGTATTATTGCTAATTCCAATTCGCTATAAATCATAGCGTTTCGGTGTTAGACAGCCGGAGGTGCGGCTCTTATCTTTCGTCATGAATTGTAAATTTAAGCGCAATTATTTGATGAGGGAGCACTTTTGTCCAGATTACTGCCCGGATTAAAAACCAAACGTTCGCGATTCTCGCTGGCTCTGAAAATCGCGCTCATTAGCGGCGCGGTGGCATTTTCTTCTGCCGCCAGCGCGGACGATATTTTAAAGGAAGGGATCACCCCGGCTACCGATGTCAGCCAGATCCCGGCCTCCGCGAAGCTGCGTAAAGACACCGTAGTCGCCGGCATTTCCGAGCCGCAGGGCATCTTTAACCCCTATTTCTTCGTTAACGGCTGGGACGAAAACGTCACCAACGTCATTTTTTCGCGGCTGATTGACTGGGACAGCCACGGTAACCTGGTCCCTGGGCTGGCCGAAAGCTGGACCGTCAGCGCCGATAACAAGGTTTACACCATCAAGCTGCGCCCCAATCTGACCTTCAGCGACGGCTCGCCGCTTACCGCCGAAGACGTGGCCTTTACGCTCACCGTGCTGCTGGACCCCAAATACGACGGCGATACCGACATCACGCTCGCCAATATTACCGGCGGCGCTGAATACAAAGCCGGTACGGCAGACAGCGTGAGCGGTCTGAAGGTGATCGACCCGCTGACGCTGCAGGTGACCACCAGCGAGCCGGGCGCCACCACGCTTGCCAAAATCGGCGGCCCGGTGCTCTCCAAAGCTTACTACGGCAAGGGATATCAGCGCGGCCAGCTCGACTATCTGCGCACGCTGCACGGCAAGCCGCTGGGCAACGGCCCCTACGTCTACGACAAGTATCTCCCGGGCCAGGAGATCCGCTTCCACGCCAACAGCCATTACTACCGCGGCACGCCGCCGACGCCGCGCTTTATCTATCGCGTCACCAATCCGTCCACCAACTTCCAGCTGTTCCAGACCGGCGAGACCGATTATGACGCCTTTACCTCGCGTCCGGACGATATCGAACAGCTGAAAATGCTCGGCTTCGCCAACATCAACCTCTACGGCTCCAGCGACTACAGCCAGGTTGAATTCAACGTCCGCCGCCCGGCGCTGCAGGATGTCAAAGTGCGCCAGGCGCTGATTTACGGCCTCGACCGGCAGAAGCTGATTGACGTGGTGTATCAGGGCTACGGCAAGGTCGCCATTGAGCCCATCGCCCCGATCTCCTGGGCCTACAACGCTGAAGGCGTCAATCCGTATAAATACGATCCGGCGCAGGCGAAGAAGCTGCTGGATGAGGCGGGCTGGAAGCCCGGTCCGGACGGCATCCGGGTGAAAGACGGCCGGCGCCTGGAGCTGACGCTGCTGGTCAGCAAGAAGGTGCTCAACGATGCGCTGATCCCCATCGCCAAAGAGAACTGGCAGCAGATTGGCGTCCTGCTGAAGCCGCAGGTGGTGGACTTCAACGCCCTGATGGCCCAGCGCAAATCGGGTAACTACGATCTGGCCTCCTTCAGCACCAGCACGCTGAACGATCCGCACGACGGGGTGTGGGACTTCTACAGCAGCGAGGCGAAAGAGTCGGGCTATCACAATCCGCAGGTCGATAAGCTAATTAGCCAGGGCAATTCGGTGCTCGACGTCAACCAGCGCAAGCCGATTTACCACCAGCTGTACAAAGTGCTGGCGGAAGACCCGCCGGTTATCTTCCTCGGCTATCGCGAGATCCTCTCCGCCAGCAGCGCCAGGGTCAGCGGCTTTAAGCCGGATATCTATAACGGTCTGACCGGCAGCCTGCCGGACGTGAAAATCGCCAGGTAAATATCGTCCCCGCCGGGGTTCACCGGCGGGGAACGTGAGAATGTTATGAGAAATTTTATCCTCAGACGGCTGCTGCAGACCCTGCCGATGCTGCTGCTGGCCTCCCTGATAATCTTTATGCTGTTCGCTAAAACCCCGGGCGACTTTATCGACGGTAATATCACTCTTACCGCCGCCCGCGCCGCCGAGCTGAAGGCGATCTACGGCCTCGACCAGCCCCTGTTCACCCGCTATCTGCACTGGCTGGGTCAGCTGCTGCGCGGCGACCTGGGCTTCTCGCTGCAGTACCAGATCCCGGTCAGCCAGCTGCTCAACCAGTACGTGTGGAACTCCTTTCTGCTGGCCAGCGTCGCGCTGGTTTTCTACTGGGGCATCGGCCTGACGGTGGGTATCGTTTCGGCCATGAAGCCCAACTCGCTGTTCGACCATCTGGTCAGCATCGCCGTCTTCGCCGCCATGTCCTTTCCGACCTTTTTCCTCTGCCTGCTGCTGATTAAGTGGTTCGCCGTCGATCTGCACTGGCTACCGCCGGGCGGCATGACCAACACCGGCAGCGACGATCGCGGCTGGGCCTATATCCTGCAGGTGGCGGCGCATCTGGCGCTGCCGGTGCTGGCGCTGGTGATGCTGCAGGCCGGTAGCCTGACCCGCTACTTTCGCGCCAGCATGCTCGAGGTGGTGAAAATGGATTTTATCCGCACCGCCCGCGCCAAGGGGCTGCGCGAACGCACGGTCATCTTCAGGCACGCGCTGCGCAACGCCCTGCTGCCGATTATCACCCTGCTCGGCTTTGAGCTGCCGGGGCTGTTTTCCGGCGCCATCATCACCGAAAAAGTCTTCAACTGGCCGGGGGCGGGCCATATTCATATCGACTCGCTGGCCGCCCGCGACTATCCGGTGCTGATGGGCTTTACCCTGTTTCTGGCGGTGCTGACGATCCTCGGCAACCTGATTGCCGACGTACTCTACGCGTGGGCCGACCCGCGAATCCGAGTGAGGTCCTGATGCTCAGTTCCCTGTATTCAACCAACCGTCGCCTGCGTAAAGCGACGATCCCGACGCTGGCGCAGATAGCGCCCTCCCCCTGGCGCCAGGCCTGGCAGGCGCTGAAGCGCAACCGGCTGGCGATGCTGTGTCTGCTCATCCTGCTGCTGATGGCGGCATGGTGCGTCCTCGGTCCCTTGTGGTCGCCGTGGAAAGATGACGCCACCGACGTGCTGATGATCAACAAGCCGCCCGGCGCCGAACACTGGCTGGGTACCGATTTCCTCGGCCGCGACGTCTATACCCGCCTGCTGCTGGCCGGGCGGATCTCGCTGATTATCGGCCTTTTGACCATGCTGCTGTCGGTGACCCTCGGCTATCTGCTCGGCGCGGTCTCCGGCTACGCCGGCGGGCTGACCGACCGGCTGATCATGCGCCTGGCGGATCTGGTGATGACCATTCCCGGCCTGCCGCTGCTGATTGTCGCCGGGGCGATGCTCTCGGAGCTCGATTTCTCCCCGGAGTCGCGGATCTACATGGTGGTGATAATGCTGAGCCTGCTGGAGTGGCCGAAGCTGGCCCGGCTAGTGCGCGGCCAGTGCCTGTCGCTGCGCGAACGCGACTTTATGCTGGCCACCCGGGTGCTGGGCCTGTCGGCGCGCCGCCGCCTGTTTGGCCATCTGCTGCCGAATACCATTCCGATACTGGTGGTGATGGCGACGATGGCGGTCGCCAACGCCATTCTGAGCGAGTCGGCCCTTAGCTATCTCGGGCTCGGCGTGGTGCCGCCCACCCCGTCGTGGGGCAACATGATGGACGCCGCCAACAGCCTGATCGATTTCCAGCGCCGCCCGTGGCTGTGGATGCCGCCGGGGCTGGCTATTTTTATCACCGTTATCGCCATTAACGTGCTGGGCGACGGCCTGCGCGACGCGATGGACCCCAAAATGAAACAGAGGCTCAAATGAGCGCGCCGCTAATCACCTTTAACCAGCTTTCGGTCTCCTTTGCCGGCGAAACAAGCCGCGTGCGGGCGGTGCAGGAGGTCTCTTTCGCCATTCATGCCGGGCAAACCGTCGGCGTGGTCGGCGAGTCCGGCTGCGGCAAAAGCGTCACCGCGATGTCGCTGATGGGCCTGCTGCCGCCCCAGGCGGCGCGCGTCGACGGCGGAGAGATTCTGTTCAACGGCGAGGATCTGCTGCGCCTGAAGGCGAGCAAAATGGCCGACCTGCGCGGCAACCGGCTGGCGATGATCTTCCAGGAGCCGATGAGCGCGCTCAATCCGGTATTCACCATCGGCGAGCAGCTGTGCGAACCGCTGATCCGCCATCGCGGTGAATCGGCAAAGGCCGCCTGGCAGCACGCTACGCGGCTGATTAGCGACGTCGGCCTGGCGCGGGCGGAGAGCCTGATGAACAGCTACCCGCACCAGCTCTCCGGCGGGATGCTGCAGCGCATCATGATCGCGATGGCCCTGAGCTGCCGGCCGCAGCTGCTGATTGCCGACGAGCCCACCACCGCCCTGGACGTCACCGTGCAGGCGCAGATCCTCCAGCTGCTGCGCGAGCGCTCCCGGGCCAGCCGGATGGCGATGATGCTTATCACCCACGACCTCGGCGTGATTGCGCAAATGGCGGAGCACGTGGTGGTGATGTACGCCGGCAGGGTCGTTGAGCAGGGCCCGACGGCCGGGATACTGCGCCATCCTCAGCACCCCTATACCCAGGGGCTGATTGCCTCCCGCCCGGTGCCCGGCGAGCGCCGGCGCCGCCTCTACTCGATCCCCGGCCAGGTGCCGGATCTGGCCGCCCTGCCGCCGTACTGCGCCTTTGCCGACCGCTGCGCGCGCGCCAGCGAACGCTGCCGCCAGGGGATCCCCCCGCTGGCGGGCGACGTCCGACAGGTCGCCTGTTTTCATCCTGAGCTCGCGGAGGTCGTGGCATGAGCAGTGAATACGTCATTGAAGTCGAAGGGCTTAAAAAGCACTTCCCGCTGCGCGACGGGCTGTTCGGGCAGCAAACCGGCGAGCTGCGGGCGGTGGACGGCGTGAGCTTTAAGATCCGTCCGGGGACCATTTTCGGCCTGGTGGGGGAGTCCGGCAGCGGCAAAACTACCGTCGGGCGCACCCTGCTCGGGCTGTATGAGAAAACCGCGGGCAGCGTCAGGTATCGCGGCCGCGAGCTCAGCGCGCTCTCCCCGCGCGAGATGCGGGCGCTGCGGCCGAAAATCCAGCTGGTCTTTCAGGACCCCTACAGTTCGCTGAACCCGCGAATTCGCATCGGCGACGCCATCGGCGAGGCGATGCTGGAGCACGGGCTGTGCAGCAAGGCGGAGCTGTATGACCGAACCATTGCGGTCATGCAGATTTGCGGCCTCGCGCCGCAGCATTACAACCGTTTTCCGCACGAATTTTCCGGCGGTCAGCGCCAGCATATCGGCATCGCCAGGGCGCTGATCCTCAACCCGGATTTCATCATCGCCGACGAGCCGATCTCGGCGCTGGACGTCTCCATCCAGGCGCAGATTATTAACCTCTTTTCCGACCTGCGCGACGACCTGGGGGTCACGTTCCTGTTTATCTCCCACGACCTCGGGGTGGTGGAGCATCTGTGCGATGACGTGGCGGTGATGTATCTCGGACAGCTGGTGGAGACCGCTAGCCGCGACGCGCTGTTTGCCCGGCCGCTGCATCCCTATACGCAGGCGCTGCTGGCGGCGGTGCCCACCTTAGACCCGCTGCGTGAACCGGCGGTCGCGATGCAGGGCGAGATCCCTGACCCGTCAAACCCGCCGCCCGGCTGCCGATTCTCCTCCCGCTGCCCGCAGGCCAGCGAGCGCTGCCGCCGGGAGGTCCCCGTCCTCAGGGAGGTCGCCGCGGGGCATCACGTCGCCTGCCACGCCGTTTAGTTCGCCCGGCCCGGCTGCGGGCGAAAAAAAACCTGCCGCTCGTTCAGCGGCAGGTTTTGTTCCCCAGAGGGAGCTAATCCTCGGTATACGTGGAGAGCCCGCGGGCGCTACTCGTCGAGGGCGTAGGCGATGATATCGTCGCCGACGTCCGGCGAGTGGCTGGCGCCGCCGGCTGAGATAACCACGTACTCTTTACCCGTTTTCGGTGATTTGTAGATCAGCGGCGCGGCCACTGCGCCTACCGGCAGGCGCGCGCGCCACAGCTCTTTCCCGGTCGCCGAATCCAGCGCCCGCAGATAGTTATCCTGAGTACCGGCAAAGAAGATCAGCCCGGAAGCCGTCGAGGTTGGCCCGCCCAGGGTCGGCATTCCCAGAGGAATATGCAGATGGGTTTTCAGCCCCAGCGGACCGGTATCTTCGACCGAGCCCAGCGGCACCTGCCACAGCAGCTGGCGGCTATTGAGGTCAACGGCGCTCATGGTGCCGAACGGCGGCGTGTTGCACGGTACGCCCAGCGCGGACTGCAGAATATCAATCCGCACGCCGCCGTACGGCCCGGCGATCTGCGGACGAACGGTCCCCATAAAGCCCGGGACTTCGTCGGTGGAGACCTTGTATTTCGCCATATCTTCCTGGCGCACCAGCGACATTCTCAGCGGCATACGCATGTCGTTAACAAACAGCGTCCCGGTGCGCTCATCGATGGTGATGCCGCCCCAGTTCATGCCGCCCAGCAGGCTCGGCCATTCGATATAGGGCTTCTCTGACGGCGGCGTATACATTCCAAGATAGGTGGACTCTTTGAAATCAATGCGGCAAATCAGCTGATCAAACGGCGTCACGCCCCACATTGATTTCTCGGTTAACGGCTCGACGCCGAGCTGCGGCATACCGGTAGAGAACGGCTGGGTCGCGGAGAGACGCTCGCCTTCCGCCCCGCCCTGCGCCACCGGCCGCTCCTCTACGCGGGTCACCGGCTTGCCGGTACGGCGGTCAAGGACGTAGATTTGGCCGGTTTTGGTGGTCTGAATCAGTACCGGGACCTCTTCGCCCTGGTCGTTCTTCATGTGGAACAGCACCGGCTGGGACGGCAGGTCATAATCCCAGATATCGTGATGCACGGTCTGGAAGACCCACT
This sequence comes from Klebsiella terrigena, assembly GCF_006539725.1. Lineage (GTDB taxonomy): Bacteria > Pseudomonadota > Gammaproteobacteria > Enterobacterales > Enterobacteriaceae > Klebsiella > Klebsiella terrigena. The sequence goes on from NZ_BJNO01000038.1 coordinate 12,999, forward strand.
TCGTTTCACCGGTGCTGGCATCGACCGCCACCACCGAGGAGCCGTACTTCTCTTTGGCCTCGTTACGATCGCCGCCCCAGTAATCCGGCGGACCGTTGCCGGTCGGCAGATACACCAGGTTCAGCTCTTTATCAAAGCCCGGCACCGTCCAGACGTTCGGCGTTTCGAGGGTGTAGACGCGGCCTTTTTGCGGATCGGTCACGTTTTCCGGCTGGCCAACGTCCCAGGCCCACACCACCTTACCGCTGCGCACGTCAAAGGCACGGACCACGCCGGAGGGCTCGCCGTGGACGATATCGCGAACCCAGCCGCCGAGCACCGCGATGTGCCCCATAATCACCGGCGTTGAGGTGGGGTGATAGCGCTTGCTGTTTTCGGTGTTATCCATCCCCTGCTTCAGATCGACGCTGCCGTGAGTGCCGAAGTCCTCGCACAGTTCGCCGGTTTTCGCATTCAGCGCCAGCAGACGGGCGTCAACGGTGGAGACCAGAATCCGCTGCGGGCACTGCTGCAGCGACGGGCTGGCCTTCTCTTCGGCGCTGAGCGAGGCGTCGCTCTGCGCATCGTAATAGCCCACCCCGCGGCAGGTAACGTGCTCTGCGGTCTGCGCGTGCGGATCAAAGCGCCAGCGCGCTTTACCGGTGTCGGCATCGAGGGCAGTCACCACGTTGAGCGGCGTGCAGGAATAGAGGGTATCGCCAATCTGCAGCGGGGTATTCTCATCAACCCCAATCCCGGCGCCGGTCAGCCGACGGCCGGTGTGATAGGTCCAGGCCACCTTCAGATTTTTGACGTTTTGCGGGGTGATTTGGTCATAAGGCGCGAAGCGGGTGCCGGAAGCGTCACGGCCGAAGAATTCCCAGTTATCGCTTTGCGCGGCCTCTGTCGGCCTGCCGTCGCTCGCCGCTTTGACCACCCCGTTATGGATGCCGCCGTGCGGATAGAATGCCGACACCAGCGTCGCCAGCAGGGCGATGAAAATCACCGCGGCGCTGCGGTTCGCGTAGCGGATCTGCGCGCGTTTGAGCGGCAGGGTCGCGGACAGCCACAGGCCCAACATCAGCAGCAGAGCGGGAACCACCAGCCGCGGGATCAGTCCCCAGTAGCTAAGCTGGACTTCGTACAGCGCCCAGACCAGGGTCAAAAAGAAGGTAATAATTGCGAAAGGAAGAACGTATTTACTGCGGATAAGGTAGCCGACGGCGATAACCATGTAGGCCAGGCCCGCCAACAGATACCAGGCGCTGCCGCCAAGAGAGAGGAGCTTGCCGCCCCAGATAGCTAAGAACAGACCAATGCAAAAACTCAATAACACAAATAGCAGGCGCCAGGCGGTGAAGAATATCCCTCTGCCGCTACCTCGTTGTTCGTCCATATTTCATCCCATACGACGTTAGTCGTTATAACCAATGTATTTATTTTAAACAGTGCTTTATTGACATAATTAAGGCACAGACCACATAACATACTGGTTGGACGCTCCTGAACGGAGCGAAGAACGTAAGAAAGTATATGAGTTTGTAAATTTTATGTAAAACTATCCAGCATTTTATGTTTAAAATTTTTTAATTTATAAAAGGAAGTTGATAGACGAAGCGGTTTTAAGCACCACGACGCGAGGCGGGAAGATGGCGCGATAGTCGGAGAGGTCGGAGAGATTGAGGTGGGGTACGGTGCAGCAGGAAGCTATCCCGAACCGGAGGGAGCGATACGAAGCCTGCGGAAGATGGCGGGCTAGTGCCTGCTAGTACGGGAGAGTACGGGAGAGAGTGGGCAATCGCTGGCGATGATGGGAGATAGCGGGAGAGGGTTATAAATAGCGGGCGATGGAGAGAGATTGCCGGCCAACAGCCCCCTGTTGACCGACAACCCCGCCGCAGCAGATTAACCGGCGCTAAGACGCCCGCCAAGCTGCTGCATTGAAGCCGCAAGCTCATGCTGCGCCAGCTCCTTCAAACTTTCACGTTTGATAAACTGGCTGCGATGCTTACTTTTGACCTCTTCAAGACTTTTCTTTATTTCCTGAGACGGCAGCTTATACCAACCGCGACGATGCTGCTTACCGCCCACTTCCAGCCACAGCGCAGCGTAATTAGTCATTACTTTGTCGCTTTTAACGTGGAAATTGCTGTCAACCGCATAGATCTCTTTAATATTACAGTGCTGTAAAAAACCGTACAGCAGCGTGATAATTAAATTTTTAGGTCGGATACCGTAAAGCTCCTTAGTCAGGACCTTAATTTCATCACCGGTCACGTCTTTCCCCCCCTGAATGCCACCAATATAAGCGCGGCCGTCGGCGGTACAGGAAAAACAGAGACTGTAGATGCGTCTATTATCGAGAAGCATTAACAGCATCAGCTCCCCTTCTTCCTGAAAAGGCGATGCCAGCAGCTTAACGTCAATGCTGGTACCATTTTTCAGCGGAACGGTCGCTACCGTCAGCCCAAACTCCGTCACGTTATACAGCTGCGGCATGATCGCTGCGGAAAATGTTTTTTCCATAAAAATCAACGAGCCGTAGGCGATGTCGAGCTTGGTTCTCTTTGACAACTTCTTATTTAAATAGGCCTTGAAGGGTTTATCCTGAAAGCTGACCAGCCCCTCCGTGGCGCCGGTTAATCTGGCGCAAACGTATTTATCACACAGCGCCCGGTATTCCCTATATTTGCCCCCTGCCAGAGGTATTTCTCTGCATCGACGTAACACCTTCTTATATTTGAGTTTAACATTACAAATGAGTTTATTATTTTTTCGCCATTCTTTGATGGCGACTGCTGCTGTTATAGCCATCGATCAAGATCCATAGAATCAACCATAATCGCGGCAATAATATCATAAATCATTCAAGTCAACGCTTAGTTACCCGTTCGTTGTCCTTTCATTTAATAAATAGTCAGGTAATCATTCTTTAAATTCTGAAATTAATTTCATCCCGCCTGTCAACTCTCATTATTAGCAGTCGGCTTCATTATTTATCACCTGCTGGGGGAAACGCGCGCGGGTTACCGCTACGTGCTATCAACGACGGCATGGGGTGCCCCCTCGCCCGTTTTGCCCTATAATCTGGCCACGGTCAAAACTGAACTAAAGTAGGTAACTCATGGAAATTGATCTCGACAACCTGGTTTTTAGCGGTCTGGAAGAGGCGCAGGAGCGTAACGCTGAACGCCTTGAAGACGCGGATAAGAAAGCCCAGGCGATCGTTGCCGATGATGATTGCGGCGACGCCTGCAAAATCTGATTTTTGAACCGGCCGACGAGGCCGGTTTTTTTATGTCCTCTCCCCGCTGAAAGTGTCCCCTTGCCCGGGGAAATTCATTCCCCCAGGCCGGCGCTGCGGGTCTGCGTCAGCATTACGGCAAATACCGTCCCTGCGGCCAGGCGGGCAGAAAACCCTTCAGCGTGTCCAGCAGCGCCTGCGCCGCTTTTGAGAGCTGCATATGTCCGGCGTGGATCACCCCGATGCATTTTTCAATCGGCGGGTTATCCAGCGGCAGGCACACCGCCCCCAGCGCCGCCATCTGCGAGCGGCACAGCGCCGGCACCGCGCTGCCGCCGAGGCCGCTGGCGACCATCCGCCCCACCGTCACCAGCTGGTGGCTCTCCAGCGCCACGTCGAGCTTACGCCCGCTGCGCGCCAGCTCCTCCTCGAGCATCAGACGCACCGCCGACGGCCGCTGCAGGGTAATAAAATCCAGCGTCAGCAGCTCCCGCCATGAGAGATGACTTTTACTGGCTAAGGGGGACTCTTTCGGCACAATCGCCACGAAGCGATCGACGGCGAGAGGCGTAAAAAGCAGGTTATTGGTCGGCGCGGGCTCAAAGGCGATGCCCATCTCCACCCGCCCTTCGCGAACCATTTCAATCACCTGCTCGTTGATGACGTCGTGAACCGTGACGTTAATCGCCGCATAGCGGTCGCGGAAGGCTTTCAGCACCTCGGGCAGCACGTTCGCGGCAAAGGAGGGCATTGCGGCGATGGAGATTTTTCCCCGCTGCAGGGTAAAGCTCTGGCGCATCGCCTCTTCGGCGTTATCCCAGTCCGCCAGCAGCTGGCGGGCCATCGGTAGAAAAATCTCGCCCTCCTGCGTCAGCGTCACTTTACGGGTGCTGCGCTGCAGCAGAGGGCCGCCTAAAACCTCTTCCAGCCCCTTGATCGTCAAACTGAGCGCCGGCTGGGAAAGATTCAGCCTCTCGCTGGCGTGAGCGAAATTCAGAGTGTGAGCTACCGCTAAAAACGCGCGTAACTGTTTGACACTCATTCTCATTTTTTATCCTGTTAACTAATTGAAAAAATTTAGTTAACAATAAATTAATAAAAAAACCAAATGAGTGGGTCACAAATTCAAAATTAACAAATCAGTCTTCGCCCTCAATGATAACCCTATCGCAAGCCAGCAGAGGTGAAACATGGCAGGACTGGATAAGCGCGTCGCCAGCTACGAAGCGGCGCTGGAAGGATTAACCGACGGAATGACGGTACTGGCGGGCGGCTTTGGCCTCTGCGGGATCCCGGAAAACCTCATCGCCGAAGTGAAGCGCCGCGGGACGCAGGGTCTGACGGTGGTGTCCAATAACTGCGGCGTCGACGGCTTTGGCCTCGGCATGCTGCTGGAGAGCCGCCAGGTTCGCAAGGTGGTGGCCTCCTACGTGGGCGAAAACGCGCTCTTTGCCCAGCAGGCGCTGAGCGGCGAGCTCGACGTCGAACTCACCCCCCAGGGCACGCTGGCGGAGAAAATTCGCGCCGGCGGGGCCGGTATTCCGGGGTTTTATACCGCCACCGGCTACGGTACGCCGGTAGCGGAAGGCAAAGAGGTGCGCCAGTTTGCCGGCAAGCACTACATCCTCGAAGAGGCTATTAGCGGCGATTTCGCCCTGATTAAGGGCTGGAAGGCCGACTGGTACGGCAACGTTATCTATCGCCACACCGCGCAAAACTTTAATCCGCTGATGGCCGCCGCCGGGCGCATTACGGTGGTGGAAGTAGAAGAGATTGTCCCCCCAGGCGAGCTGCCGCCGGCCACCATTCATACTCCCGGCATCTACGTTGACAGGCTGATCGTCGGTAACTTTGAGAAACGTATTGAGCAGCGCACGCTGCGCGCGGGGAACCTCTGACTATGCTGACTCGTGAACAAATGGCGATGCGCGTCGCCCGGGAGCTGCGCGACGGCGACTACGTCAACCTCGGCATCGGCATCCCGACGCTGGTCGCCAACTACATCCCCGACGGCATCGACGTGATGCTGCAATCTGAAAATGGCCTGCTCGGCATGGGCGGCTTTCCGCTGGAAGAGCAGCTCGACGCCGACATGATTAACGCCGGTAAACAGACCGTCACCGCCCGCGTCGGCGCGGCAATTTTTGACTCCGCGCAGTCCTTCGCCATGATCCGCGGCGGCCACGTCGACCTGACCGTGCTCGGCGCCTTCGAAGTGGACGTACAGGGCAATATTGCCTCGTGGATGATCCCCGGAAAAATGGTCAAGGGCATGGGCGGAGCCATGGACCTGGTGGCCGGGGCGCAGAACATCATCGTGGTGATGACCCACGCCTCAAAGGATGGCGAATCCAAGCTGCTGGCGAAGTGCACCCTGCCGCTCACCGGCGTCGGCTGCATTCAGCGGGTGCTGACCGACCTCGCCCTGCTGGAGATTATCGACGGGGCATTTGTGCTGCGCGAATACGCCCCGGGCGTCAGCGTCGCGGAGATTGTCAGCAAAACCGCCGGCCGCCTGGTCGTCCCTGACGACGTGCGTGAAATGCGCTTCAACTGAGGATATCCCTATGCAAGAGGTTGTGATTGTCAGCGCCGCCAGAACGCCGGTCGGCAGCTTTCGCGGCGCCTTCGCCACGCTTTCCGCGGTGGATCTCGGCGTTGAGGTCGTGCGCGGCCTGCTGGCCCGTAGCCAGCTCCCGGCGGATGCGGTCGATGAACTTATTTTCGGCCAGGTGCTGACCGCCGGCTGCGGACAAAACCCGGCGCGCCAGACGGCGTTAAGGGCCGGGCTGTCGGTTGATACCCCGGCGGTGACGGTGAACCTGGTCTGCGGCTCCGGGCTGAAGGCCGTTCAGCAGGCGGCCCAGGCCATCCGCTGCGGCGACGCGGAAATCGTCATCGCCGGCGGCCAGGAGAGCATGAGCAATGCGGCGTATCTGGTGGATGGCGCCCGCGCCGGGCTGCGCTTCGGCCACACCACCCTGCTCGACAGCATGATCCAGGACGGCCTGTGGGACGCCTTCAACGACTACCACATGGGCATCACCGCCGAAAACCTCGCCGACGAATTCGCCATTACCCGCCAGCGCCAGGACGCCTTCGCCGCCCGCTCGCAGCAAAAGGCAGCGGCGGCCATCGAAGCGGGCCGCTTTGACGATGAAATTGTCCCCGTCAGCGTCAGCCAGGGCAAAAAGGCGCCGCGGCGGGTTGAGCACGACGAGCAGCCGCGCCCGGATACCAGCGAAGAGCAGCTGGCGCAGCTGCGCCCGGCCTTTCGCCCGCAGGACGGCAGCGTCACCGCTGGCAACGCCTCTTCGCTAAACGACGGCGCGGCGGCGGTGCTGCTGATGAGCGCCGACAAAGCCCGCGAGCTGGGGCTGCCGGTGCTCGGCAAAATCGTCAGCTCCGCCGTCGCCGGCGTTGACCCGGCGATGATGGGAATAGGCCCGGTTAGCGCCTGTCGGCTGGCGCTGGCGCGCGCCGGATGGACGCTGGATGAGGTCGATTTAATTGAAGCCAACGAAGCCTTCGCCGTGCAGGCGCTGGCCGTCGGCGAGGCGCTGGGCTGGGACAGCCGGAAGGTGAACGTCAACGGCGGCGCCATCGCCCTCGGCCACCCCATCGGCGCCTCCGGCTGCCGCATTCTGGTGACCCTGCTGTACGAGATGCAGCGGCGCGGCGTCAGTAAAGGGCTGGCAACCCTCTGCGTCGGCGGCGGACAGGGCATCGCCATGACCATTGAACGTGAACGGGAGGCATCATGAATGAACCAAACATCGCGGTACTCGGCAGCGGGCTGATGGGCGTCGGTATTGCCTGCCACTTTGCCCGCCACGGCCATCGGGTGCGGATCTACGACACCGATCCGGCGCGGATCGCCGAAATCGCCGCCGTCGCCAACGCCATTCTTAACGAACTGCAGGATGCCGGGCAGTTCGACGCCGCCAACCGCGCCGCGGCGCTGGACAACCTCTGCGGCACCACCGCGCTGAGCGACGTGGCGGATTGCACCCTGCTGATTGAGGCGATTCCGGAGCGTCTGCCGCTTAAGCACGCCCTGTACGCGCAGCTTGAGACGCTGATCGCCGACGATGCGGTGATTGCCAGCAACACCAGCGGCCTGCCGCCGGATCGGCTGGCGCAGGGGATGAAGCATCCGCAGCGCCTGCTGATCGCCCATTTCTGGCACCCGCCGCATTTTATTCCGCTCGTCGAGGTGGTTCCCGGCAGCGCCACCCGCCCGGAGCTGCCGCTGCAGGTGAGCGAATTTTTATCCGCCACCGGGCTGGAGGCGGTGGTGCTAAACCGCGCCGCGCCGGGCTTCGTCGGCAACCGCCTGCAGTTTGCCCTGCTGCGCGAGGCGCTGCACATCGTGCAAAGCGGGATCGCCTCGCCGGAGGTGGTGGACCGGGTGATGCGCTCATCGCTCGGCCGCCGCTACGCGATGGTTGGCCCGCTTGAAGCCGCGGATATGACCGGGCTGGCAACGGTCAAGGATATTTGTCAGCACCTGCTGCCGGAGCTCGCCAGCGGGTCGCAGATGATGGATCTGGTGGCGGAAAAGGTTGCCAGGGGCGAGACCGGCGCCCGCAGCGGGCAAGGGTTTTACCGCTGGGATGAGGCGCGCAACGCCCGTATTCAATCGCGCCGGGAGCACCTGCTGCGCCACGCCCTGAAACCGTAACTTCTCGTACCGTACCCAACAATAACAATGAGAGTGAGGAGTCGTGATGAGTGTTTTGATTGCCCTGGCCGCGCTGGCGCTGCTGATGCTGGCCGCCTACCGAGGATATAGCGTTATCCTCTTCGCCCCGATCGCCGCCCTTGGCGCGGTACTGCTCACCGACCCGAGCGCCGTAGGCCCGACCTTTACCGGGCTGTTTATGGAAAAAATGGTCGGCTTTGTGAAGCTTTATTTCCCTGTGTTTCTGCTGGGCGCGGTGTTCGGCAAGCTGATTGAGCTTTCGGGCTTCTCGCGCTCAATAGTCGCCGCGGCGATCCGACTGCTCGGCCGCCGTCACGCCATTCCGGTCATCGTGCTGGTCTGCGCGCTGCTGACCTACGGCGGCGTTTCGCTGTTTGTGGTGGCCTTTGCGGTCTATCCCTTTGCCGCAGAGCTGTTCCGCCAGAGCGGGATCCCCAAGCGGCTGATCCCGGCCACCGTCGCGCTGGGCGCCTTCTCCTTCACCATGGACGCCCTGCCCGGCACGCCGCAGATTCAGAACATTATTCCGACCAGCTTTTTCGGCACCAACGCCTGGGCCGCGCCGTGGCTCGGGCTGATTGGATCGCTGTTTATTATTACCTTTGGCCTGCTGTGGCTGGATCGCCAGCGTCGCAGGGCGCAGGCTCGCGGCGAAGGCTACGGAACGGATCTGCAAAATGAGCCGGAAACGCCTGACAATATTAATCTTCCCCATCCGCTGATTGCGATTGCGCCGCTGCTGCTGGTGGGCGTGCTGAACCTGCTGTTTACCCGCTGGATCCCGCAGTGGTACGGCCCAACCCACGAGCTGAGCCTGCCGGGCCTGGCGAAGCCTATCATCACCGAGACCGGCAAAATCACCGCCATCTGGGCGGTGGAAGCCGCCCTGCTTTCCGGCATTTTAGTGGTGCTGCTGTTCGGCTTTCGCAACATTCGCGGCCGCCTCGCCGAAGGCAGCCGGACGGCGGTGAGTGGGGCCATTCTTGCGGCCATGAACACCGCCTCGGAATATGGCTTCGGCGCGGTCATTGCCGCCTTGCCGGGGTTTCTGGTGCTGTCAAAAGCGCTGACCGCGATCCCCAACCCGCTGCTGAACGAAGCGATCAGCGTCACGGTGCTGGCCGGGATCACCGGTTCGGCCTCCGGGGGGATGAGCATCGCGCTGGCGGCGATGTCGGATACTTTTATCGCCGCCGCGCACGCCGCCAATATTCCGCTTGAGGTACTGCACCGCGTGGCTTCAATGGCCAGCGGCGGGATGGATACGCTGCCGCACAACGGCGCGGTCATTACGCTGCTTGCCATCACCGGACTCAGCCACCGCCAGGCCTACGGCGGGATCTTCGCCATCACCGTGATTAAGAGCCTGGCGGTCCTGTTCGTGATTGCCGTCTTCTATTTAACCGGTATCGTGTAACTGACATCGTTTAACCGGTAACGCTAAGGAAAATAAGATGAATCTTCAAGGTAAAGTCGCGCTGATCACCGGCTCAACGAGCGGCATTGGTTTAGGGATCGCCAGGGTGCTGGCAAAAGCCGGCGCGCAGACCATCCTCAACGGCTTTGGCGATAGCCAGGCCGCCTGCGCCGAGGTTGCGCAACTGGGGCTCGCGCCGGGCTACCACGACGCCGACCTGCGCGACGTGCGGCAAATCGAAGCGATGTTCTCCTGGGCCGAACGCGAGTTTGGCGGCGTCGATATCGTCGTCAACAACGCCGGTATTCAGCACGTCGCGCCGGTCGAGTCCTTCGCCGTCGAGAAATGGGACGATATTCTCGCCATTAACCTGTCGAGCATTTTCCACACCAGCCGGCTGGCGCTGCCGCGCATGCGCGAACGCAACTGGGGACGCATTATCAATATCGCCTCGGTGCACGGTCTGGTGGCCTCTAAGGATAAGTCGGCCTACGTGGCGGCTAAGCATGGGGCGATCGGCTTGACCAAAACCCTGGCGCTGGAGACCGCCAGAACCGGCATCACCTGCAATGCAATCTGCCCCGGCTGGGTGCTGACTCCGCTGGTGCAGCAGCAGATCGACCGACGCATCGCCGAAGGCACGGACCCGCAGCTGGCCAGAGAGCAGCTGGTGGCCGAAAAGCAGCCCTCAGGCGAGTTCGTTACCCCGGAGCAGCTGGGGGAGATGGCGCTATTCCTGTGCAGCGACGCCGCCGCCCAGGTGCGCGGCGCGGCGTGGAATATGGACGGCGGCTGGGTCGCGCAATAACCGGCGTGGGGCGCAGGACGCGGCTGCCGCATCGTCCTCCCGCCCCGCTGGGATTGCGTAAATAGCGTTGACCAATCAGGCGTTTATTTGCCCGCGACGAAATCATTTCGAGCTATTGATAGAAGAATGATGTATGGTTGCAGGCCATTACATCAGGAAAAAATCATATGTCAGATCGAAAAGACTCGAAAACTCGCCGTAATTACCTTGTAAAATGCTCCTGCCCTAACTGCTCCCAGGAATCAGAACATAGCTTTAGCCGAGTACAAAAAGGCGCCCAGCTCATCTGCCCTTACTGCCATAAACTCTTCCAGTCATCACCCAGAAACGCCGCCTAATCCCTAAATGCCCGACGCTGATTGTGCCTTGCCCCGTTATTTAGATAATTCTTATTATTGGGTCGAATGAGACAATCGGTTTTACCTCGTTCAGGCAAATAGAAAACCCGCACTCTGGCGGGTTTTAAATAGATCAATATTGTATTTCTTTGCATAACCCTGGGTTATCGCATTCCTATTTTTACCAGGAGTTTATTTGTTCCAAAAAATGACAGGTATTGTCAAAAGCTTTGATAATAAAACCGGCAGAGGCCTTATCGTCCCTTCCGACGGTCGTAAAGACGTTCAGGTTCATATTTCCGCATTATCCCCCAACGAGTCCACGGCGATGACGCCCGGTATTCGCGTTGAGTTTCGTCGGGTTAACGGCCTGCGCGGGCCAACCGCGGCAAACGTCTATACCTGCTAGCCCTGCGCCCCGCCTAAAACATCTCCAGAAAACGCTTTACCGTCCGCGAACGTTCAAAACGCCGCCACGCGATGGCGATCTCCGTCTTCAGCGACGCGTCCTGCAAGGGATGCCATGTGACGTTGGGAAGGCAGATACAGGTCATCGACTGAGGCACCAGCGCAAAGCCGAAGCCCGCGTCCACCATGCTAATAGAAGACGAGATCTGTGAAGATTGCCTGGCGCGGCTCATATCGACCCCGGCACGCCGACAGCCATCATAAACCTGCTCGTAGAGGCCCGGCGCCACCTCCGGCGGGAAAATAACCGGCACCGCGTCGCTCAGCTGCGCCAGAGAGAGCGCACTTTCCCCGGAGAGCGGGTGCGAGCGATGCAGCGCGATAACCATCGGCTCCTCGGCAATAATGCGCAAATTAAACGCCTTGCTGCTTTCACACGGCAGGCGCACAAAGGCGATATCCAGCTCCGCCTCGCCCAGGGCATGCATCAGCGTCGCCATATTGCCTTCGACCTGGCGCAGAGCCACCGCCGGATAGCGCTGCTGAAACTGGTACAGCAAAGAGAAAATCTGCGAATGAAAAGCAGCTGAACTGGTGATCCCCGGCACCAGGCTACCGTTCATGCCCCGCGCAATCCCCTTGGTTTTTTCCAGCGCCGCATCGCTTAAGGCGAGGATCTGACACGCGTCGACGTAGAACGACTCTCCGGCCTCCGTCAGCTCAACCCCCCGCGTCAAACGACGCAGCAGCGGAGTCCCTATTTCTCGCTCAAGTCGCTGAATTTGCTGACTTAGTGGCGGTTGAGAAATGCCAAGATCGTGGGCCGCCCGGGTGAAGTTCCGCGCCTCGGCAACGGCGACAAAATAACGTAAATAGCGAAGTTCCATATCGTAAACGTCTCAAACCAGCATGGATTCTATATTGGAACTGAGAGCTGAATCGGGTCAATATTTATTTAATCTTTCTTATATTTGTTGAACGAGGAAGTGGATTGTGAATCATTATCCTGAATGCACCTGCCAGGAGAGCCTGTGCGAAACCGTACGCGGCTTCTCCGCCCACCACCCTGATAGCGTTATCTATCAGACCTCTCTGATGAGCGCGCTGCTGAGCGGGGTCTATGAGGGTAGCACCACCATCGCCGACCTGCTGACCCACGGCGACTTCGGTCTCGGCACCTTTAACGAACTCGATGGCGAACTGATTGCCTTTAGCAGCGAGGTCTACCAGCTGCGCGCTGACGGCAGCGCGCGTAAAGCCCGGGCGGATCAAAAAACGCCCTTCGCGGTGATGACCTGGTTCAGACCGCAGTACCGTAAAACCTTTGACCACCCGGTCAGCCGCCAGCAGCTGCACGACGTTATCGACCAGCAAATCCCCTCCGATAACCTGTTCTGCGCCCTGCATATTGATGGCCACTTTCGCCACGCCCACACCCGCACCGTGCCGCGGCAGACGCCGCCCTATCGGGCGATGACCGACGTGCTCGATGACCAGCCGGTTTTCCGCTTCAACCAGCGCAAGGGGACGCTGGTCGGCTTTCGCACCCCGCAGCATATGCAGGGCCTCAACGTTGCCGGCTACCACGAGCACTTTATTACCGACGATCGCCAGGGCGGCGGCCATCTGCTGGACTACCAGCTCGATAGCGGCGTGCTGACCTTCGGCGAGATCCACAAGCTGATGATTGACCTTCCGGCCGACAGCGCTTTCCTGCAGGCCGACCTGCATCCTGACAATCTCGATGCCGCTATTCGTGCGGTAGAAAACTAAGGAGCTTCAGATGGACAAACCGCGTCACGAACGTCAATGGGCCCACGGTGCCGACTTAATCGTCAGCCAGCTTGAGGCCCAGGGCGTACGCCAGGTCTTCGGCATCCCCGGTGCCAAAATCGACAAGGTGTTTGATTCCCTCCTCGACTCCTCAATCCGCATTATTCCGGTGCGCCACGAGGCTAACGCCGCCTTTATGGCCGCGGCGGTCGGGCGGATTACCGGTAAAGCGGGCGTCGCGCTGGTGACCTCCGGTCCCGGCTGCTCAAACCTGATTACCGGCATGGCCACCGCCAATAGCGAAGGCGACCCGGTGGTGGCGCTGGGCGGCGCGGTGAAGCGCGCGGATAAAGCCAAGCTGGTTCACCAAAGCATGGACACCGTGGCGATGTTCAGCCCGGTCACCAAATATGCCGTCGAGGTGACCGCCTCCGACGCGCTGGCCGAGGTGGTCTCCAACGCCTTTCGCGCCGCCGAACAGGGGCGTCCGGGGAGCGCGTTTGTCAGCCTGCCGCAGGATATCGTTGACGGCCCCGCCAGCGGCAGCACGCTGCCCGCCAGCAGAGCGCCGCAGATGGGCGCCGCGCCGGATGGCGCCGTTGACAGCGTGGCGCAGGCGATCGCCGCAGCGAAGAACCCTATCTTCCTGCTCGGGCTGATGGCCAGCCAGCCGGAAAACAGCCGCGCCCTGCACCGCCTGCTGGAAAAAAGCCATATTCCGGTCACCAGCACCTATCAGGCCGCCGGGGCGGTAAATCAGGATAACTTCGCCCGCTTCGCCGGCCGGGTAGGTCTGTTTAATAACCAGGCGGGCGATCGCCTGCTGCGTCAGGCGGACCTGATCATCTGCATCGGCTATAGCCCGGTTGAGTACGAACCGGCGATGTGGAACAGCGGCACGGCAACCCTGGTGCATATCGACGTGCTGCCGGCCTATGAAGAGCGGAACTACGTCCCGGATATCGAGCTGGTGGGCGACATCGCCGCCACCCTCGAGAAGCTGGCCCAGCGCATTGAACATCGGCTGGTGTTAACTCCGCAGGCGGCGGACATCCTCGCCGACCGCCAGCGCCAGCGGGAGCTGCTTGACCGCCGCGGGGCGCAGCTGAATCAGTTTGCGCTCCACCCGCTGCGCATCGTGCGGGCGATGCAGGATATCGTCAACAGCGACGTCACCTTGACCGTCGATATGGGCAGTTTCCATATCTGGATTGCCCGCTACCTCTACAGCTTCCGCGCCCGCCAGGTGATGATCTCCAACGGTCAGCAAACGATGGGCGTCGCGCTGCCGTGGGCAATCGGCGCGTGGCTGGTCAATCCGCAGCGCAAGGTGGTCTCGGTATCCGGCGATGGCGGCTTCCTGCAGTCAAGCATGGAGCTGGAGACCGCCGTGCGCCTGCACGCCAATATTCTGCACATCATCTGGGTCGATAACGGCTACAACATGGTGGCGATTCAGGAACAGAAAAAATATCAGCGCCTCTCCGGCGTGGAGTTCGGCCCGGTCGATTTCAAAGTCTACGCCGAAGCGTTCGGGGCCTGCGGGTTCGCGGTAGAGAGCGCCGAGGCCCTGGAGCCGACCCTGCGCGCGGCGATGGATGTCGACGGCCCGGCGGTGGTCGCCATTCCGGTCGATTACCGCGATAACCCTCTGCTGATGGGCCAGCTCCATCTCAGCCAAATACTGTGAGTCACTACAAAAGGAAATGAAAATGCAAAAAGTCGCACTTGTCACCGGCGCCGGTCAGGGCATCGGTAAAGCTATCGCCCTGCGTCTGGTGAAGGATGGATTTGCCGTGGCAATCGCCGATTACAACGACGCTACGGCCACAGCGGTAGCCGCTGAAATCAACCAGGCCGGCGGCCGCGCGGTGGCCATTAAGGTCGACGTCTCGCGCCGGGACCAGGTTTTCGCCGCCGTTGAGCAGGCGCGTAAAGCCCTGGGCGGATTCAACGTTATCGTCAACAACGCCGGCATCGCGCCGTCAACGCCGATCGAGTCCATCACCGAGGAGATCGTCGACCGGGTCTATAACATCAACGTTAAGGGCGTCATCTGGGGGATGCAGGCGGCGGTGGAGGCCTTCAAAAAAGAGGGGCACGGCGGGAAGATCGTCAACGCCTGCTCCCAGGCCGGCCACGTCGGCAACCCGGAGCTGGCGGTCTACAGTTCGAGTAAATTCGCCGTGCGCGGCCTGACGCAAACCGCCGCCCGCGATCTGGCACCGCTGGGCATCACCGTTAACGGCTTCTGCCCGGGGATCGTTAAGACGCCAATGTGGGCGGAGATTGACCGTCAGGTGTCGGAAGCGGCGGGCAAACCGCTGGGCTACGGCACGGCTGAATTCGCCAAACGCATCACCCTTGGCCGCCTGTCGGAGCCTGAAGACGTCGCCGCCTGCGTGTCGTTCCTCGCCAGCCCGGATTCCGACTATATGACCGGCCAATCGCTGCTGATCGACGGCGGCATGGTATTCAACTAATCGTAGTATTTAATTAATCGTGGTATTCAACTAATAATATTAAGCTCTGACATGATTTGCCCCTGATCTAACGCAGGGGCCTTTTTATGCCGCAAGTACAAACAAGTCAGCCCTTCACAATCTCCTGCAGAACATTCCCGGCGCGCATTACTCCTCGTAAGCCTGGAGACTCAGCATTTCAACATTCCAACTTTCCAACTTTCCAACTTTCCAACTTTCCAGCTTTCCAGCTTTCCAGCTTTCCAACAATAAAAATTGCCGCTGAAAAAACCTCCAGCAACGGTATCGCGACTTAATGACAACGGGCTGGCAGCGAGGGGGTTAGGG
>NZ_BJNO01000039.1 GCF_006539725.1 Klebsiella terrigena
AATTAAACCGTAATCCACTCCGCGCGTCAACCACATTTCTTGATTTTCCTGCCGATTGCTTAACTTTGCGGCAGTTTTGCATCAGAAGCCGCGTTTTGACCATAATTCACATCATCCCGTTGTCGCCCTGACGGATTTTCCAGCCGCTGACCGCAGAGATGACGTGGCGTAAACCGGAAAGGGTGTAGTCGCCGATCACCTCTTCGTCTTCGCGCGGGGAGCTGATGGTAAGCTCCGCATCGACGCCGTGGCGGTAGGTTCCGTGGTGGCTAAAAATCGTGCCGATGAAGCATTTATCATTCAGCCAGACGGGAATATAGGCCACCGTTTCATAGATATAGTTTGAGGCGATGCCGCTGTAGTAGTTATCCGCGTCGTCGGTGGAGGTGCCGGGAGGAATGGGGCAAATCGGCGCGTCGCTATCGGTTTGCGGCTTATCTTTCAGCAGGGTGCCCTGCATAACCTCCAGCGACTTGAGTAAATCCGCCTTATCTTTGTCATTCAGCGCCGGGGTTAGCGGCTGGTCTTTCTCCGGCGAGCTGATGGTATTCAGCGTGTAGCGATAGCGAATCGTTACCGCGGGCGTCCTGTCCGTCGGGCTGAAGGGACGCAGCAGATACAGATTATCCTCGCCGAACTGGCCGTTGTACCAAAGCGCATACACCTGGCCGTTAATTCTGACCCACTGGCTCCACTGGTTGGCCCCGCGTCCGTTGAGGGAGAACAGCGCGCCGGGTACGCCGGCGTCAAAATCATCGTCGTCATCGCTATCGCTGCCGTTGACGCTATCAAAGGTGTCATCGCCGCGTTTTAAGACCCCGGTATAGCTGAATAAGCCGGTTCCGCCGACATAGCTGTCGATAATCAAATCGCGCCTGCCGTCGTTATCGAGGTCGATAAGCGTAAAGCTGACCTTGCCATTTTCTGAATCAGCGCTGATATCTGAATGGAGAAACGCCTGCCACTCATCGTCGCTGATATCGGCTGAAGGCTTACTTTTTGACACTAAGGTATCGTCGGCATAGGTCAGCGTGAAGTTGGTGACGTGGCCGGTCAGCGGGAACTGCTCGGCGATCTTATTCAGCTCCAGCTCCGGATTGGCCTTTTGCTCTTTCAGTACCGCGCTGTACAGCGCCTTGAGCGCGTTATTATCGGCGTCTTTCTGCTGTTTAGGACGCACCTGGCTGACGAAGGTCGGCAGCATCCAGGTCCCGCCGGGCGTAATTTCGCGGCACATGCCGGTGGTATATTTCAGGCTCTGGACGAAAGATTTACCGTCCCAGACCCGCTCCTCCCCGCTCACGCAGTCGGCGATGCCGCGGCCTTTGTTGAAAAACGCGATCGCGCCATCGGCATAGCTGGAGGCATCGGTGGAGATCGGCTGAGGTTTAGCCTGCGCGGCACTGTCCACCACCCACATGGCGTAGCCGTCGTTATAGGCGGCCCGCCAGCACAGCGCCTGGATAAGCAAATGGCCTTTATCGATGGCGGTGGCGGTTATTTGCCGTTCCCGGGCGGGGATATCTTTGTTTTGCCAGTCGTCACAGCGGCTATTCAGCAGCGGGATCAGCTCCGGGAGGAGGCGCTGGCGCTGTTTGGCGGTCAATGGTTCGGGCTGCGCGTTGTGGAGCGTTGGGGCGGCGATAATCTCCGGGGCGGGCAGCGCGTTCAGCGTATTGCTATCGTCGGCATCGCCTTTGCGCAGCAGCGCGTCGGCGGTACCCAGGCGCTGCTGAAATTCGTCGATCTTAAGGAATATCGCGCTGCTGCCCGCGCTCGAGAGCGGCTTGCGCGCGCCGTTAAGCGAAATCTCAATGCGGCTTTCATGCTCCAGGGCCTGAATCAGCGCCGCCGTTTGCGTGCTGTCGAGACGGAAGTGGCTGTCATCTTTGGCATCCAGCGTCCCGCGATCCTGATCGTCAATCAGCAGGCGCACGGTGGCGTCAGGGGGGATATCGCGATCGGTCTGGGCAAAGGTCACCTGGCCGCTTACGCGCTGATCCGGGCCCGCGCTGCGGGTCAGCAGGACGCTGACTTCACCGAGGTTGACGCCGTAGCCCGCGGCCCGGCAGGTGCCGGTGTTATCACAGGCGACTTCCCAGTCTTTATACGCGAAAGAAAAACCCTGTACGGGAGCCGCCAGCAGCGATATCGGACATAGCCCGATGATGGCAACCCAAAGGAGAGAACGCATATAAAACCCTGTCAGCATGTCGGTGAGAGGGAAATTATATGCGCGAAGGATCGGTTAAGATATCGGAATCAGGTTAGCGCGCCGCCCATTCGACACTGGGCAAAACGCAGGATGTCCTCCGCCAGGCGCTGGGCGGTATCGACGTCGGCCTGGCTGCGCTTCACCAGCAGGCGGCTCAGGCAGCCTTCGACGATAAGCTCCATCTGTTTGGCAACCATCGCCGGGTCATCCACTTCCAGCTGGGTCAGCAGCTCGTGCGTATAGGCGAGCGAAGCCTGCTTCTGCTGTTCAGCCAACTGATGAATCGGGTGCTGGGCATCCGGATAGAAGGTGCAGGCCGCAATAAACAGGCAGCCGGGATAGCGGTGATTGCTCACGCATCGGGTCAGCGCCGCATAGCGCGCCAGCAGCTTCTGCTCCGCCGTTAGCGTCTCGTCCAGCAGCAGCTGGCGACGCCATGCGTCAACCTGATGGCTGAGATAGCGGAGGGCGTCATACAGTAGCGCTTCGCGGTCTGGCCAGAAGCGCTTGAGGTCATCGATCGGATAAGCAACGCGCTCGGCGACCATCTCCAGCGTGGTGTTAGCAATACCTTCAATTTCAAGGATTTGTATGGCTTCACCCAGAACATCTTCACGTTGCACGGTTTTCTCCTCCATTTTACCTCCTAAAGTGTCGTTCACGGTTGCCGATCGCGCAAATGGGCGCTGAATGCCGCGGCATCCATAAAGCCGGTGACGCGCTGCGCGGGCTGCTCCTCTCCCTGCGCGTTAAAGAACAGAATCGTCGGCAGGCCGAGCACCCGCAGATGCTTCAGCAGGGCGACGTCCTGCGCGCTGTTCTTCGTGACGTCTACCTGCAACAGAACGGTATCTTTCAGGGCCTGTTGCACTTCCGGTGTGCTAAAGGTGTATTTTTCGAACTCTTTACAGGCCACGCACCAGTCAGCGTACAAATCTAGCATAACCGGTCGGCCTTTAGCCTGTGCCAGCGCCCGATCGAGCTCATCGACGGTGCTGACGCGGGTAAACGCCAGGTGCGCCTGCTGTTGCGCCGTCGGCGCGTCGAACGCCCAGTCCTGCAGCGGACGAACGCTCACCAGCGCGGCGGCCAGCAGCACGATCTGCAGGATGCGCTGCCACGGACGCGTGGCGCCAAGGGAGGTGATAAAGGCCCAGCTAAAGAAGGCCACCGCCAGCAGCGACCACAGGCGCAGCCCCCAGAGCTCACCCAGAATACGCTCCAGTAAAAACACCGGCAGCGCCAGGATGACAAAACCGAACGCGGTCTTCACATGGGCCATCCACGGGCCGCTCTTCGGCAGCAGACGGTTGCCAAACACGGTGACCAGAATCAGCGGTAGCCCCATGCCGAGCGCGTAGAGATACAGCGTGCCGCCGCCCAGCCACAGGTTACCGCTTTGCGCGATGTACAGCAAAATCGCGCTCAGCGGCGCCGTCGTACAGGGCGAGCAGATAAGCCCGGCAATGGCGCCCATGGCAAACACGCCGCCGGCGGAACCGCCGCGTTGGGTATTGCTCATCAGCGTCAGGCGCGTCTGCAAGGATGACGGCAGCTGTAGGGTAAACAGGCCAAACATCGACAGCGCCAGCAGAATAAAGACCGCCGACAGGCCGATCAGCACGTACGGATGCTGCAGCGCCGCTTGGAACTGCAGGCCCGCGGCGGCCACTACCATACCCAGCGCGGTATAGGTCAGCGCCATCCCCTGGACATAGATAAACGCCAGCAGCAGCGCGCGAGCGGTGGAAAGCCGGCGTTCGCCCCCGAGTACGATACCCGAGATCAGCGGATACATCGGCAGCACGCAGGGCGTAAACGCGATACCGATACCAATTAATAGCGCCCAGAGCGCGGAGAACGGAAGCTGGCTGCCATCCGTCGCGGCTGCGGACCGCTCTGGCGCAGAGGGCTCGGCTGTTGTAGCCGGCGGCCGCTCCGCGAGCGTCAGCGCCGGACGCGGTTCTACCGGGAGCGGCGGGTTAAGCTTCGGCGCGCCAACGACGGGAAGCGCCGGGCGCGCGGGAGCCTGCCCGTCGCTGGAGAGCGCCAGCGCCGCGCTGAGCGGCACCACTTTGGTTTCCGGCGGATAGCAGAAGCCGGCGTCGGCACAGCCCTGCCAGGTCACGGTCAGCGTGGCCCCTTTGGCGGCCCGGGTGAGCGTAACCGGCACGGTTAGCCGCTGGCGATAAATCTCACTTTTGCCGTAAAACTCATCGTCGTGCCATTCGCCGGACGGCAGCGCTGGCTCAAGGAAAGCGGCGTCTGCGGCGCTGAGCTTGATCTGTTTGCGGTAGAGATAGTAACCCTCCTTGATTTGCCAGGTCAGGTTTACCTCGTGCTGGCTCTGCTGAAAATCAAAGGCAAAGGCCTGGTCAGCAGGCACAAAATTTGAGCGGCCGGGCGTATCAAATAGCCCGGCGAAGGCGGACGTACTGCAGAGCAGCAGAATCAGCGTAATGATGCGTTGAGCCATGAGAGGTAATCAGTGTCTCCGTGAGTGACGGGTAAAACCAGTAATTCGGGGGTTTGATACGGGTGATGGGACTTCAGGCACTCCAGCAGCGCCTGCTGATGGGCGCGGTCGGTTTTCAGCAGCATCTGCACTTCATACTCCTGTTCCAGCTTGCCTTCCCAGTAGTAGAGGGAGGTTGCGCCCGGCAGGAGAGTGGCGCAGGCGGCCAGCTTTTCTGCCAGCACTTTGGCCGCTAAATCCTGGGCGGTCGCTTCATCCGGCGCGGTGCAGAGTACAACAACGGCATCAGGCGTAGTCATCGTGAACCTCGTATCAGCGAAAAGAGGCACTATAGCACGCAAGATGCGGGGGGATTAATGAAACGGGCCACGATGTGGCCCGAATTTAAGCAGTTTTACAGCACGATGCCGCCGATGATGAACCCCAAAATGACGCACAGGGTTATGGCGATCACTCCGGGGATCAGGAAGGCGTGGTTGAAGACGTATTTGCCGATGCGGGTGGAGCCGGTGTCATCCATTTCGACCGCCGCCAGCAGCGTCGGGTAGGTCGGCAGGACGAACAGCGCGGAGACCGCGGCAAAGGAGGCAATGGCGGTCAGCGGACTCACGCCAAGCAGCAGCGCCGCAGGCATCAGCGCCTTGGTGGTCGCAGCCTGGGAGTAGAGCAGGGTCGCGGCGAAGAACAGTACCACCGCCAGCAGCCACGGGTAGTTGTGCAGCAGATCGCCCGCCACCGCCTGGATATCAGAGATATGCGCCTTCACGAAGGTATCGCCCAGCCAGGCAACGCCCAGCACGCAGACGCAGGCGCTCATCCCGGATTTAAAGGTGCTGGCGTTCAGCACTTCGCTGGTATCGATCTTACAGGTGATGCTAATCAGCGTGGCGATGGTCAGCATGAAGACCACGATCGCTTCGTTGCGCGGCAGTACCGGGTTCTGAATCAGTCCGACGGTATCGCTGATGGCGGTAGCGTAGAACATGACCGCGACGATCCCGATCAGGAACAGCAGCACTGAACGTTTGGCGTGCGGCTTCAGCTGGAACACCTGGCTTCCGCGCAGTTTGACTTCCCCTTTTGCCAGGCGCTCCTGGTAAACCGGGTCATCTTTCAGCTCGCAGCCGAGGAAGTTACACACCACGGCGGTGATCATCACGGCAATCAGCGTCACCGGAATACAGATAGCCAGCAGCGTCAGGTAGCTGACGCCCAGCGGCTCCAGAATGCCGGCGAAAAACACCACCGCGGCGGAAATTGGCGAGGCGGTAATCGCAATCTGCGAGGCCACGACGGCAATCGACAGCGGGCGGGAGGGGCGAATGCCCTGCTCCTTCGCCACTTCGGTGATTACCGGCAGGGTCGAGAAGGCGGTGTGGCCGGTTCCCGCGAGGACCGTCATAAACCAGGTGACCAGCGGGGCGAGAAAGGTGATGTACTTCGGATGACGGCGCAGCAGGCGCTCTGCAAGGCTGACCAGGTAGTCCATGCCGCCGGCAACCTGCATGGCGGCAATCGCGGCGATGACCGCCATGATGATCTCAATGACGTCGAAGGGGATCGCGCCGGGCTTGATTTGAAAGATTAAGGTCAGGACGAGGACGCCCAGACCACCGGCGAATCCGATACCGATACCACCCAGCCTGGCGCCCAGGTAGATAGCCAGCAGGACAATGACGAGCTCTGCACCAAACATATGTTCCTTCCTTGTTTTTTAACAAGTTGATATTGAATTGTTGTGATTTCGTAAACCCAGAAAAGCAAAAAGGCATGTCATTGCTGACATGCCTTCGTTGAGTTTAACCTGAAAGCTTACTGTTCGCTTTCATCGGTAAAACGCTTTGCTTTATAGGCCGGATGCATCAGGTTGTGCGGAGAGAAAATATCGTCCAGCTCCGCTTCGGTGAGCAAACCTCGTTCCAGCACCACTTCCCGCACGCTCTTACCGGTTTCGGCGCAAATCTTGCCGACGATATCGCCATTGTGGTGGCCGATAAACGGGTTGAGGTAGGTGACGATGCCGATGGAGTTGTAAACATAGCTTTCGCACACCGCTTTGTTGGCGGTAATGCCGTTTACGCATTTTTCCAGCAGGTTATAGCAGGCGTTGGTCAGGATATGAATAGACTCGAACATCGCCTGGCCGATAACCGGCTCCATCACGTTCAGCTGCAGCTGGCCGGCTTCTGAGGCCATCGTGACGGTGGTGTCGTTGCCGATCACCTTGAAGCACACCTGGTTAACGACTTCCGGCACCACCGGGTTAACCTTGGCCGGCATGATGGATGAACCCGCCTGCAGCTCCGGCAGGTTGATTTCGTTCAGGCCAGCGCGCGGGCCGGAAGAGAGCAGGCGCAGGTCGTTACAGATTTTAGACAGCTTCACCGCCAGGCGTTTCAGCGAGCTATGCACCATGACGTAGGCGCCGCAGTCGGAGGTGGCTTCAATCAGGTCTTCCGCCGGAACAACCGGCAGGCTGCTGACTTCCGCGAGTTTTTGTACCGCCAACTGCTGATAGCCGTCCGGGGTATTCAGGCGTGTGCCGATGGCGGTGGCGCCGAGGTTCACTTCCAGCAGCAGCTCTGCGGTACGCAGAATGCATTTTGTTTCTTCGTTGAGCAGAACGTTGAAGGCGTGGAACTCCTGGCCGAGGGTCATCGGTACCGCATCCTGCAGCTGGGTACGACCCATTTTCAGGACGTCCTGGAACTCAACGGCTTTGCTCTGGAAGCCTTCGCCCAGCTGGTTAATAGCGTCGGTTAATTTCAGCAGGGAGGCATACACCGCGATGCGGAAACCGGTCGGGTAGGCATCGTTAGTGGACTGACATTTGTTAACGTGGTCGTTGGGGTTCAGGTACTGGTATTCACCTTTCTGGTGGCCCATCAGCTCAAGACCGATGTTGGCCAGCACTTCGTTGGTGTTCATGTTGACGGAAGTACCCGCGCCACCCTGGAACACGTCAACCGGGAACTGATCCATGCACTTGCCGTTATTCAGCACTTCATCACATGCAGCAATAATGGTATTCGCGACGCCTTTAGGAATGGTTTGCAGCTCTTTGTTGGCCATGGCAGCGGCCTTTTTCACCATCACCATACCGCGCACAAACTCGGGAATATCGCTGATTTTGCTATTGCTGATGTAGAAGTTTTCAATCGCTCTCAGAGTATGAACGCCGTAGTAGGCGTCAGCTGGAACTTCCCTGGTACCCAACAGATCTTCTTCGATACGAATGTTGTTTAACATGTGAACCTTCTTTTTCAAGCTGCCAATGAATTCACCAAATACGCAGAATTTATAGGATTTAGCGCATTTTCTCGCCGAAGATTATTTCCTTAATCGGCCTGGTGCCCACGATCATATGCTGATGATAGCGAATATCAGTAATCTTGATCACTTATTATGTAGTGAGGGCTATAAGAATTATTAATCTGTGAAATGAGTCACCGCTTTGCAGTTCTTGAAAAAAATAAGCGTTTCTGCTGATTGAAAAGTCCCGTGTTAGCCCAATATTGATGGGATGCGAATAGCACATCTTATAGCTGCGGGTGCCGATAGCGGCGCACGCTAATGAAGGAGACGCCGGTGCGTTGGATTCCGTTTTTTGCCTTTTTTTTATACGTTTACATTGAAATCTCGATCTTTATCCAGGTTTCCCATGTCCTTGGGGTGCTGCTGACGCTGATTTTAGTGATCTTCAGCTCGGTGGTCGGGATGTCGCTGGTGCGCAACCAGGGCTTCAAAAACTTTATGCTGATGCAGCAAAAAATGGCGGCCGGCGAAAGCCCGGCGGCGGAAATGATCAAAAGCGTATCGCTGATTATTGCCGGCCTGCTGCTGCTGTTACCGGGCTTCTTTACCGACTTCCTCGGCCTGCTGCTCCTGCTGCCGCCGGTGCAAAAACACCTGACCCTCAAGCTGATGCCGCATCTGCGCTTTAGCCGGATGCCGGGCGGCGGCTTTAGCGCCGGTACCGGAGGCGGTGATACCTTTGACGGGGAATACCAGCGTAAAGACGATGAGCGCGACCGTCTGGACCACAAAGACGATCGCTAATCCAGCCAGCCCGGCGACCGCCGGGGGCGTGGAGTGACAAGCCGGATACGCGCAGCGCGATCCGGCTTTTTTATGGCTGGGCGCCCGGGGTTTCGCTCAGCGACCGGCGCCGGGGTAAAAGCAGCCACAGCGCCGCCAGCACCACCAGCGCGTACAGGCTTTTCCAGCCGACCATCGCCAGCAGCAGCAGGCACAGCAGGCTACCGATCGCCGCCAGCACCCGATAGCGCCCCTGCAGCAGCCGGCAGCCCGCCAGCATACACAGCAGATAAATCATAATAAAAATGCCGTTGGCGTAGACGATCAGCGCGTCGAGGTTGATATCGAGCCAGTAAATGCACAGGGTGCTGATGACGCAGCAGGCCAGCACCGCATTGAGCGCGTTGCGCGGGATTTGCCGGGCCGACAGGCGGGCGAGGCGGCTCTCAGGCCTGTACTGCGCCTGCGACCAGACCAGGCGGGCGAAGCTCTGAATATAGATGTTGAGGCTGGCGAAGCAGGCGAGGTAGCCAATGACGCAGGCGACCCACAGCGCCTGGACGCCGAACAGGCGCACCACGATGTCAGGCAGCGACGCGGCGGCAGCCATGCCCTCGCCGAAGGCGTGAAAATGCAGCACCAGTACCGTACAGGCCCAGTAGACGGTACCGGCCAGCAGCAGGCCAATCATCAGCGCGCGCGGAAAATCGCGTTCCGGGGATTTAAATTCTGAAGCCAGGTGGGCAAAGGCCTCCAGGCCGACAAAGCACCAGAACATGACCGAAAGCGCGGCAAAAAGCTGCGACCGATCGACATCCTGCGGTGCCGGGAAGGGGATATGCGCCGGATCGATACCGCCGCGCCACCAGATAGCGACAATCAGGGCAACAATCAGGATCGCCACCAGCGTTTGCAGATTGGCGCTCGAGCTGGCTCCGCGCGAACCCACCCACCAGATAATGGCCAGCGTCCCCAGTTCGGCGAGCAGCAGCTGGCCGTCGTGCCAGCCAAACAGCGCCTGGCTGAAGCCGGTGGCGATATGCAACGCGGCGGGTAATCCCACCGGGATCACCGACAAAAAAAGCCAGCCGGTCACGCGCTCCATGCGGGGGCCGAACGCCATATTGACGAAATGCGCCACGCCGCCGGCGCTGGGATAGTGGCGGCCGAGTACGGCAAAGACGATGGCTATCGGGAAAACCAGCAGGATCAGCGCCGGCCACGCCCACAGGCTGTTATCACCCGCAACCAGCGCGGCCAGAGCGGGAACGGCGAAGACGCCGGTGCCCAGTAATGATGTGGAAAGGAGGCCGACTCCCTGAGCCAGACCTAACTCCTGCTTCAAACCACCCATGATGCAACCCTGTCCCGAACAAAACCCGAATGGTACCACAATCGTTTTTGCTTATGACGTTTGAGCGACGCGCCGGGAGTGTGCGCCCGGGCACGCGAAAAAACTTTTTTTCAACTCGCCCCTTGAAGCGGTAAAACTCCATCCCCATCTCTCAGGTCACTAGCCGGAAAACCGTATACGGGCCGGTGTCATCCATAACTGATAATGACTTTCTCAAAGGAGAGCTATCAATGAGTATTCGTCCGTTACATGATCGTGTGATCGTCAAACGTAAAGAAGTTGAAACCAAATCTGCTGGCGGCATCGTTCTGACCGGTTCTGCGGCAGCCAAATCAACTCGTGGCGAAATCATCGCTGTCGGTAAGGGCCGCATCCTGGAAAACGGAACCGTGCAGCCGCTGGACGTGAAAATTGGCGATATCGTCATTTTCAACGATGGCTACGGCGTGAAATCTGAAAAGATCGACAATGAAGAAGTGTTGATCATGTCCGAAAGCGACATCCTGGCAATTGTTGAAGCCTAATCTGCGAACGACACTGAACATACGAATTTAAGGGAAAGATTAAAATGGCAGCTAAAGACGTAAAATTCGGTAACGACGCTCGTGTGAAAATGCTGCGCGGCGTAAACGTACTGGCAGATGCAGTTAAAGTGACACTGGGCCCGAAAGGCCGTAACGTTGTCCTGGACAAATCCTTCGGTGCGCCGACCATCACCAAAGACGGCGTTTCCGTAGCGCGTGAAATCGAGCTGGAAGACAAGTTCGAAAACATGGGCGCCCAGATGGTGAAAGAAGTTGCCTCTAAAGCGAACGACGCTGCAGGCGACGGTACCACCACCGCAACCGTACTGGCTCAGGCGATCATCGCTGAAGGCCTGAAAGCCGTTGCTGCGGGCATGAACCCGATGGATCTGAAACGTGGTATCGACAAAGCCGTCGTTGCTGCCGTTGAAGAACTGAAATCCCTGTCCGTACCGTGCTCCGACTCTAAAGCGATTGCTCAGGTTGGTACCATCTCCGCTAACTCCGACGAAACCGTAGGTAAACTGATCGCTGAAGCGATGGATAAAGTCGGTAAAGAAGGCGTGATCACCGTTGAAGATGGTACCGGTCTGGAAGACGAACTGGACGTGGTTGAAGGTATGCAGTTCGACCGCGGCTACCTCTCCCCGTACTTCATCAACAAGCCGGAAACCGGTGCCGTTGAGCTGGAAAGCCCGTTCATCCTGCTGGCTGACAAAAAAGTTTCCAACATCCGCGAAATGCTGCCGGTTCTGGAAGCCGTAGCGAAAGCCGGCAAACCGCTGGTTATCATCGCTGAAGACGTTGAAGGCGAAGCGCTGGCAACGCTGGTGGTTAACACCATGCGCGGCATCGTTAAAGTGGCTGCGGTTAAAGCACCGGGCTTCGGCGACCGTCGTAAAGCTATGCTGCAGGACATCGCGACTCTGACCGGCGGTACCGTTATCTCTGAAGAGATCGGTATGGAGCTGGAAAAAGCGACTCTGGAAGACCTGGGTCAGGCAAAACGCGTTGTGATCAACAAAGACACCACCACCATCATCGATGGCGTGGGTGAAGAAGGCGCTATCCAGGGCCGTGTGACTCAGATCCGTAAGCAGATCGAAGAAGCCACTTCTGACTACGACCGTGAAAAACTGCAGGAACGCGTTGCTAAACTGGCAGGCGGCGTTGCGGTTATCAAAGTCGGTGCAGCTACCGAAGTTGAAATGAAAGAGAAGAAAGCACGCGTTGACGATGCCCTGCACGCGACCCGTGCTGCGGTAGAAGAAGGCGTGGTTGCCGGTGGTGGCGTCGCGCTGGTGCGCGTTGCGGCTAAACTGGCTGGCCTGACTGCTCAGAACGAAGATCAGAACGTCGGTATCAAAGTTGCGCTGCGCGCAATGGAAGCTCCGCTGCGTCAGATCGTTGCCAACGCCGGTGAAGAACCGTCTGTGGTAACTAACAACGTGAAAGCGGGCGAAGGTAACTACGGTTACAACGCGGCGACTGAAGAATACGGCAACATGATCGACTTCGGTATCCTCGACCCAACTAAAGTGACCCGTTCTGCTCTGCAGTACGCGGCCTCCGTTGCTGGTCTGATGATCACTACCGAGTGCATGATTACCGATCTGCCGAAAAGCGACGCAGCTGATTTAGGCGCTGCTGGCGGCATGGGCGGTATGGGTGGCATGGGCGGCATGATGTAATCGTGCGCTCTACCCCTTAGAAACAAAGAAACCCCCGGGCAGAAATGCTCGGGGGTTTTTCTTTTTTCCGGCTTTTTAGTATAAGGTGTACATCCGGGCCAGCGCGTCCAGCTCATTGATCATGGGGAATAACATGCAGGTAAGATATTTAGCAGGGATTGTCGGCGCAGCACTACTGTTAGCGGGTTGCAGTTCCAGCAACGAACTGAGCTCAGGCGGGCAGAGCGTACGCTTTGTTGAAGATAAGCCGGGTGCGGATTGCCAGCTGTTGGGGACCGCTAGCGGCAAGCAGAGCAACTGGCTCTCCGGGCAGAACGGCGGTGAGGGTGGCTCTATGCGCGGCGCGGCTAATGCGCTGCGTAACCAGGCCGCAGCAATGGGCGGCAACGTGATTTACGGCGTCAGCAGCCCGACGCAGAACCTGCTGTCGAGCTTTGTGCCGACCGATAGCGAAATGAACGGTCAGGTCTATAAGTGCCCGAACTGATCGCTTTCCCCTCTCTCCGCTGGGGAGAGGGGAAGGAACGCCAGCTAGCTCTGTCGTAGCTGCAAATCCAGCGGCGTCTTGCTCGGCTCTCCGCCGATTTCTCGCGCCAGCTTCGGTACCATATAGCCTGATACCAGCGTCAGCAGCTCGCGCATGATGGCCCGGGCTTCTTCATCTTCGACCATAAAGTGGGCCGCGCCCTGGACCTTATCCAGCACGTGCAGGTAATACGGCATCACCCCCGCATCAAATAGCGCATTGCTCAAATTAGCCAGCGTCTGCGCGCTATCGTTGACCCCCCGTAGCAGCACGCTTTGGTTCAGCAGGGTGACGCCAGCGTGACGTAAACGCGCCATTGCCGCGCGAAACTCAGCGTCGATCTCATTGGCGTGGTTGATATGGTTCACCAGCAGTATCTGCAGCGAGGAGCGGGCGAAACGCGCAGCCAGCGCCTCGGTGACGCGCGCCGGGATGACAATGGGCAGCCGGCTGTGAATACGCAGGCGCTTGACGTGCGGGATCGCTTCCAGCTGGGTGAGCAGCCAGTCGAGCTCATGATCTTTCGCCATCAGCGGGTCGCCGCCGGAAAAAATAATCTCATCGAGCTGCGGATGGGCGGAAATATAGTCCATTGCCGCCTGCCAGTTGCGCTTATTGCCCTGGTTATCGGCGTACGGGAAGTGTCTGCGGAAGCAATAACGACAATTTACCGCGCAGCCGCCTTTAACCAGCAGCAGCGCGCGGTTGGCGTATTTATGCAGCAGTCCGGGCACCACGCTGTGCTGTTCCTCCAGCGGATCGGTGGAAAAACCGGGGGAGGCGATGAACTCTTCTTGCGAAGTAAGTACTTGACGCAAAAGAGGATCGTTAGGGTTTCCTCGCTCCATGCGGTCGATGAAAGCCCGGGGAACGCGCAGCGCAAAGAGGCGCTTCGCATCGCGCCCCGCCAACAGGTTTGCATCAGCGTCTACATTTAAAAGATGCAGCAGTTCATCAGGACTGGTCACAACATCGGCAAGTTGCGTTAACCAATCTTCTCTGGATGGGGTATTTAGGGTTACAATATGCGCCATTTTGTGGCTTAGCTACCAATTAACAATTTCAGAGGGCCTTATGGCGACTTACTATAGCAACGATTTTCGTGCTGGTCTTAAAATCATGATGGACGGCGAACCTTATGCCGTTGAAGCGAGTGAATTCGTAAAACCGGGAAAAGGCCAGGCTTTCGCCCGCGTTAAGCTGCGCCGCCTGCTGACCGGCACCCGCGTAGAGAAAACCTTCAAATCTACCGACTCCGCTGAAGGCGCAGACGTTGTCGATATGAACCTGACTTACCTCTACAACGACGGTGAGTTCTACCACTTCATGAACAACTCCACCTTCGAACAGCTGGCCGCTGACGAGAAAGCCGTTGGTGAAAGCGCTAAATGGCTGCTGGATCAGGCTGAGTGCATCGTGACCCTGTGGAACGGTCAGCCTATCTCCGTGACCCCGCCGAACTTCGTTGAGCTGGAAATCGTTGAAACCGATCCGGGTCTGAAAGGCGACACCGCGGGTACCGGCGGTAAACCGGCGACTCTGACCACTGGCGCAGTGGTTAAAGTTCCGCTGTTTGTACAGATTGGTGAAGTGATTAAAGTGGATACCCGCTCTGGCGAATACGTATCCCGCGTGAAGTAATTCACGTCTCTGACGGTTGGCGCAGCGCGTTGCTGCGCCCCCTATAGCACGTAAGGTATCGATAGCAGGCAGGGAAGATGAACAACACCTTAAAGCTTGTGGTATTGCTGCTGCTCAGCGGCGCTCTGCTGGCCGGTTGTCATACGGTTCACGGCGTGGGTGAAGATATCCGCAGCCTGGGGCACGCCATCTCTCACGCCGCCAGCTAAGCACCGCTTTCCCCCTCTCTTCTGATTCCTGCCTCCCGTATCGCTTTTTCTCTTAAAAAACGCTGAGATCCCTTCATACCGGGTCAGTTTGTCTATGCTTATAGGGCACGATAACTAAAACTGGTAAATAAGGATGACATTATGGTGAAAAAAACGATTGCAGCGTTCTTTACGGTTTTGGCTCTTTCCTCTGTGCTGACCGCATGTAATACAACGCGTGGCGTCGGTCAGGATATTTCAGAAGGTGGTAGCGCCATTTCCGGTGCCGCGAGTAAAGCTCAGCAATAGCCCCTGACGGTACGGCTGACGGTCGTACCGTTCTTCCCATCTCCTGCACCGTTGTTTATAATATCCGCGCTTTTTCACCCACCTTGCGGGACGACCCGTAAGCGTACCGCATCCGGGGACGGCCCCATCAAGGAGCCTTATGTCCTGGTTAATTTTGTTTATCGCCGGTCTGCTGGAAGTGGTCTGGGCGGTTGGTCTGAAGTACACCCACGGTTTTAGCCGCCTGATACCCAGTGTCATCACCATCGTAGCGATGGTGGTCAGCATGGCGCTGCTGTCATGGGCGATGAAAACGCTGCCGGTCGGCACCGCTTACGCAGTGTGGACGGGGATCGGCGCCGTCGGCGCGGCGATTGCCGGTATCGTCCTGCTGGGCGAGTCCGCCAGCCCGATGCGTATTGCCAGCCTGGCGTGCATCGTCATTGGTATTATCGGCCTCAAGCTCAGCACCCACTAATAGTGCTGGTTGACCCAGATAAGCTTGCTCACGTCGAAGCCCTGCCGGGAGGCGATATCCAGCATCTGCTGTTTCACTTCCGGCGCAATTTTCGGCGCGCGCGCCAGCAGCCAGAGATAATCCCGGTCCGGTCCGCACACCAGCGCGTAGCGATAATCTTTATCCAGCGCAATCACGTTGTAGCCGCCGTAGAAGGGGCCAAAAAAGGAGACTTTTAGCGCCGCCCGATTGGTCTCGCCGGTGAAGTAGGCCACGCCATCCGTTTTTTGCCACATGCCGCGATCGGGGTTATAGCCCTTATTGACGACGTTCAGTCCGCCGTCGTCGCGCAGGCTGTAGGTTGCGGTGACCTTTTCCAGGCCGCGCTCAAAGTTATGGTCGAAACGGGCGATTTCATACCAGGTGCCGAGATAGCGCTGGGTATCAAACGGGCTGACCACCGTCACGCCCTGCGGAGGCGTCGGGGTGCTGCAGGCAACAACCAGAAACGAGGCGGCAACAGCGGCAATCATTGGCAGCAGACGCATACTATTTTCCTTACTGGTTTTTTGCTAAGTGTAGATTCTGGCGGGAAAAAAACGGGAAAATATTCTGCAAAAGAGAGCCCGGTAACACTCCGCTACCGGGCATCGTGAGGCTTAGATAAATAATACGCCGACCAGCGTGACCACGCTCAGGATGGCGGCCAGGCCGTAGAACACCCACTTGCCGTTAGGGACGTGAATTTTCAGGTCGTGCATGGCGTGATGAATGCGGTGTAGCCCGCACCACAGCGGCAGGACGATCATCAGGAAGATAAATGCCCGGCCAATAAAACTCTGGGCAAAGCCGAGCACGCGTTCGTAGCTGAAGGCGTCAGCGGGCGCCAGGCCCAGCGGCAGCAGGATACCGACCAGCAGTATCATCACCGGAGCAATAATGGCGCTCCACATGCCGCCGGCGCCAAACAGCCCCCAGAATACCGGTTCATCGGAACGTTTTGGGTTGGGATTGATCATTCCAGCCTCCTTACCAGAACAGGGCGATAAACAGGATCGCCACGGTTGCTACCGCAGTGACCACCCACAGCCCTTTAATAACCGGCTCTGGCCCCATTTTCTCGCCTTTGACAATAATATTGGCGGCTTTCGGCGCCAGCTCAAACCAGGTTTTGGTGTGCAGCAGCGCTGCACCGAGGGCGATCAGGTTGAGGATCACCACCACCGGATTTTGCAGAAAGCCAACGTATCCCGCCCAGCTTTCCGCCCCGTGCTTGAGAGCAAACAGGCCATAAATCAGGACGATGCTGAACCAGACTGCCGGTACCGCCGTTCCTTCACGCAGCATGTAGAAGCGATAAAACGGCAGCTTCTTCCACCAGGTGGACGTCATCGGCCGCACGTAGGGCTTGCGTTTAGTCGTCATAATGCACTCCTTAGCGTGGTTTCAGGGTAGCGATAAGAAAGTCTTTCGAGCTCTCTACCTTGCCCTGCTGAATGGCGGCTGCCGGGTCGACGTGCTTCGGACAGACTTCCGAGCAGTAGCCCACGAAGGTACAGGTCCAGACGCCGTTCTGACCGTTAAGCTGCGCCATGCGCTCCTTTTTACCGTGGTCGCGGCTGTCCTCGTTGTAGCGATGGGCGAGGGTGATCGCCGCCGGGCCGATAAACTCAGGGTTAAGGCCAAACTGCGGGCAGGCGGCGTAGCACAGGCCGCAGTTGATGCAGCCGGAGAACTGATGGTATTTCGCCATCTGCGCCGGAGTTTGCTTGTTTGGCCCCTGGTCCGGGGTACGCGAATTGCCGATAATATAGGGCTTAATCGCTTCCAGGCTCTCGATAAAGTGGGTCATATCGACCACCAGATCGCGCTCGATCGGGAAGTTAGCCAGCGCTTCGACCTTAATGCCCTTGGTGTATTCACGCAGGAAGGTTTTACACGCCAGCTTCGGCACCTTGTTGACCATCATCCCGCAGGAGCCGCAAATCGCCATGCGGCAGGACCAGCGGTAGCTGAGATCCGCCGCGAGGTTGTCTTTGATATAGCCCAAGGCGTCGAGCAGTGAGGTCTGCTCGTCGTAAGGAACCTCATAGAACGCGCTGTGCGGTGCGGTGTCCACTTCCGGGTTGTAGCGCACCACCTCGATTTTCAGGGTTTTCATCTCAGCCATTGGTCGTCTCCTTCTTCTCGGCTGCTTCCGCTTCTGCGCCATATACGCGTTTTGCCGGCGGCAGAGTGGTGATCTTCACATCGCCGTATTCAAGGCGCGTGGTGCCATCGGCATCGCGGAATGCGAGCGTATGCTTGAGGAAATTGACGTCGTCACGCTCGGTGCAGCCTTCATCCAGGCGCTGGTGCGCGCCGCGGGACTCTTTACGCGCAAGGGCAGAGTGGGCCATACATTCCGCCACGTTCAGTCCATGACCCAGCTCGATGGTATACAGCAGGTCGGTATTGAACACGCTGGAGCTGTCGGTAATGCGTACGCGCTTGAAGCGCTCCTGCAGCTCGGCCAGCTTATCGACGGTTTTTTGCATCAGCTCCGGCGTACGGTAGATCCCGCAGCCTTCTTCCATCGACAGGCCCATCTCGTCGCGGATCTTCGCCCAGTTCTCGTTGCCTTCCTGATTCATGAGCTCTTTCAGGCGTTTTTCTACGTCGGCGGTCTGCGCATCCAGCGCGCCCACGTTGGCTTCTTTAGCCTCCGCCGCTCGCCTGATGGCCTGCTCGCCGGCGAGGCGGCCAAAGACCACCAGCTCTGCCAGCGAGTTGGAGCCAAGGCGGTTGGCGCCGTGAAGGCCGACCGATGAGCATTCGCCCACGGCGAATAGCCCCTTGATGCGGGTTTCACAGCTCTGGTCGGTTTCGATGCCGCCCATGGTGTAGTGCGCGGTTGGGCGCACGGGAATGGGCTCTTTAACCGGATCAACGCCGACGTAGGCCTTCGCCAGTTCGCAGATGAACGGTAGACGCTCCAGCAGCTTTTTCTCGCCTAAGTGGCGCAGGTCGAGGTAAACCACGTCGCCGCGCGGCGTTGGAATGGTGTTGCCTTTACGCCATTCGTGCCAGAAGGCCTGAGAGACCTTATCGCGCGGGCCGAGCTCCATATATTTGTTTTTCGGCTCGCCGAGCGGCGTTTCCGGGCCCATGCCGTAATCCTGCAGGTAGCGGTAGCCGTCCTTGTTGACCAGAATACCGCCTTCGCCACGGCAGCCTTCCGTCATCAGAATACCGGAGCCGGGAAGGCCGGTCGGGTGATACTGCACGAACTCCATATCGCGCAGCGGAACGCCGTGGCTGAGCGCGATGCCCATCCCATCGCCGGTGACGATGCCGCCGTTGGTGTTGTAGCGATAGACGCGTCCTGCGCCGCCGGTGGCCATCACCACCGCGTTAGCGCGGATTTGTACCAGCGAGCCTTCCATCATATTCATCGCCACCAGGCCATGCGCCTGGCCATCGTCGACCAGAATATCGAGGACGAAATGCTCGTCGAAACGCTGGATTTGCGGGAACTGAAGGGAGGTCTGGAACAGGGTGTGCAGCATATGGAAGCCGGTTTTATCTGCGGCAAACCACGTGCGTTCGATCTTCATCCCGCCGAAGCGGCGGACGTTGACGCTCCCGTCCGGACGGCGGCTCCACGGACATCCCCACTGTTCAAGCTGGGTCATTTCCGTCGGGCAATGATGGACGAAATAGTCGACGACATCCTGCTCACAAAGCCAGTCGCCGCCGGCGACGGTGTCGTGAAAATGGTACTCAAAGCTGTCATGATCCTGCGTCACGGCGGCGGAGCCACCTTCAGCCGCAACCGTGTGGCTGCGCATAGGATAGACTTTTGAAATCAGTGCGATTTTGGCATTTGGATTAGCCTGCGCTGCGGCGATTGCAGCGCGAAGACCTGCTCCGCCAGCGCCAATTACGGCAAGATCGGCTTGAAAAGTTTGCACGACATTCCTCCAGTTTTTGTTTATTTCGCCGCCGGGCTGGCGAAAATGTGTCACTGCTCCTTTATAGGTAAAGAAGTATAGCCTTAGGGTCGGTAGGGAAAATTGACGTGTTCGATTTTTTTATCGATATGTGCGGTGATTTATCAGCACTATTTATGCTTTCTGGTGGTTAAAAATTTCCGGTATGCCTTTAGGGGCCGTTGGCACAAAATTTGTCTCACTCGCCGGTTACGAGTAGACTTCGTGCCCTTGTATGAAATCGGAGAAAGTACCATGAGTGAAACGGCAACCTGGCAGCCGAGCGCGTCGATCCCAAACCTGTTAAAACGCGCGGCTGTGATGGCGGAAATTCGTCGTTTCTTTACCGACCGCGGCGTGCTGGAGGTGGAGACGCCCTGCATGAGCCAGGCAACGGTAACGGATATTCACCTGTTTCCGTTCCAGACCCGTTTCGTCGGCCCCGGCTACTCTCAGGGGATGGATCTCTATCTGATGACCAGCCCGGAATACCATATGAAGCGCCTGCTGGCCGCGGGCTGTGGCCCGGTATTCCAGCTGTGCCGCAGCTTCCGCAATGAAGAGATGGGGCGTCACCACAACCCGGAATTCACCATGCTGGAGTGGTATCGTCCGTGCTATGACATGTATCGTCTGATTAACGAAGTCGATGATTTACTGCAGCAGGTTCTGGAGTGCCAGCCGGCGGAAAGCCTCTCCTATCAGCAGGCGTTCCTGCGCCATCTTGAGCTCGATCCGCTGTCGGCCGATAAGACGCAGCTGCGCGAAGCGGCGGCGAAGCTCGACCTGAGCAATATCGCCGATACGGAAGAAGATAAGGATACGCTGCTGCAGCTGCTGTTTACCATGGGCGTCGAACCGCATATCGGCAAGGACCGTCCGACCTTTGTCTATCACTTCCCGGCAAGCCAGGCGTCGCTGGCGCAGATCAGCACCGAAGATCACCGCGTTGCGGAGCGCTTTGAGGTCTATTACAAGGGAATTGAGCTGGCGAACGGCTTCCACGAGCTGACCGACGCCCGCGAACAGCAGCAGCGTTTCGAGCAGGATAACCGCAAGCGTGCGGCCCGCGGCCTGCCGCAGCAGCCAATTGACGGCAATCTGTTGGAAGCCCTGAAGGCGGGCCTCCCGGACTGCTCCGGCGTGGCGCTGGGCGTCGATCGCGTAGTGATGCTGGCGCTGGGTGCCGAAAGCATCGGCGAGGTTATCGCCTTTACCGTCGATCGCGCCTGACCGGACCGAGTCTCTCTTCGACCATCCCGGGCCAGAGAGCGGACCTGACCGGCGCACGAGCCGCCGGCCAGGTTGAACCTACAGGCTGCCCGCCGTGCGGCTGGATTTCCCTGCTGAGGTCATTGCTCTGCTGCTCTTCCTGCCGTCAATGCTCTCCAGACGCATCTGGAACGGTGGGAACGGCATATCGATACCGTGTTCGCGATAGCCTGCCAGAATCAGCTTATGGATCTCGTGGCGCAGCGGCATGCGGTGACCCATCTCGGCGGCGTAAATACGCAGCTCGAAAATCTGAATCCCCTGCTGCAGATCGACGAGGAAGGCCTCCGGCGCCGGCGTATCGATAACCAGCGAACAGCGGTGGGCGGCGTTAATCAGGATCTGCGTAACCTCTTCGGTATTCGCATCCGCCGGGGCCGGCACCGTCAGCACCACGCGGGTGACGGAGTCAGACAGCGACCAGTTGATAAACTGCTCGGTGATGAACGCCTTATTCGGCACGATAATCTCTTTCCGGTCCCAGTCGCTGATGGTCGTGGCGCGGGTGTTGATGCGGGTGATACTGCCGGTCAGATCGCGGATGGTCACCGTATCGCCAATACGTATCGGCTTTTCAAAGAGAATAATCAGGCCCGAGATAAAGTTGGCAAAGATCTCCTGCAGGCCAAAACCGAGGCCGACGCCGAGAGCCGCTACCAGCCACTGCAGCTTCGCCCACTCAATGCCAATCATCGAGAAGCCCACCAGGCCGCCAATCAGCATCAGCAGGTATTTGGTAATGGTGGTGATCGCGTAGCCGGTGCCCGGCGTGAGGTCCAGGTGCTGCAGAATCGCCAGCTCCAGCAGGGCTGGGAGGTTGCGCACCAGTTGGGTGGTGATAATCAGCACCAGAATCGCGATCAGCACTGCTCCAAGCGTAATCGGCTCGATGCTTTCAACGCCCTGTACCGTCGAGGTCGCGTCCCACAGCGAGATATTCTCGAGGAAGCCAAACGCCGAATGGATTTCTGACCACAGGACGATCACCGAGACCAGGGCGACCAGCATCAGCAGCGAGCGTACCAGCCGCAGCGACCGGATACTGATCGCATCGAGATCGATTTCACTGACTTCGATTTCCGCAGACCCTTCAGGGCTGCTGGAGTGCGCGGCCTCATCTTCGCCGCGCGCGCGTTGGGCCAGAATTTCCGCCCGGCGATGCTTGGCGCGATCGAAGGCCAGCCGGCGGCGCTGGATCAGCATCCAGCGGCGGATGATGTGATAGACCACGAGCAGTAAGAACCAGATCGCCACCGACGTTTCCAGCCTGGCCAGCAGCGCCTGGGCGGTCGCCAGGTAGCCAATGGCCGCCGCCAGCATGGCAATCAGCGGCGCGCCCAGCAGCAGGTTCCACAGCATGCGGTTAACCATATTATCGCCGCTTCCCGACTTATCGAGATACAGCGGAATACCGGCATGCTTGAGGCTCAGGGTGACCAGCGCCAGCGCCCCGCAAATCAGCAGGAAGCACAGGCGGCCGAGGGAGGCCGAGAACTCACGGTCGTTGAGGTTATCGAACATGATCAGCGCAATAATCAGCGGGACGATCAGCCCGATGCTCATCAGGTAGTAGCGCATGGCCTTGGTGACCCGGCTACGCGGCCAGCCGAAGTGGGCGATAAACAGGCCGTTCGGACGCGCAAAGGTCGCGCAAACCATCACCACCCACAGCAGCGGCACCGTGGCGGTGACGCTTTCGCCGATGGCGACCGCCAGCGGGAAGGGCCAGGCGGACTGCAGGCCATAGCCGAGCGTCATCCACAATACCGGCAGCGGCGAGGCCACCAGAATCGACCAGAACACGGTGCGCAGGGTGAGCCAGAAATGGTCCTGGGTCACTTTGCCCACGCGGGCGCTGGAACGCTCCAGGAAGCGGGTGAAGTGGCGACGCGAGCTGATGCTGAAACCGACCAGAATCAGCGCGCCAAACAGCGGCAGCAGCGTCTCCTTGCTGGTTAACATCATCGCGCTGGCTTTGCCCAGCTGGCTAACGGTGTCGAGAGAGACCAGGCGGCGCAGATCGTGAGCAATTTCCAGCGGCCATGAAAAACCGATAGGGCTGACGTCCGAGGTCCAGAACAGATAGCGGTGGGTCGCTTCGTTCATCTCTTTCAGGGCGTCCTCAAGCTGACCGTTGGCCACCTTGAGCTTGGTCAGCTCCAGAATCAGCGTATCGCCGCCCTGCAGCAGCGAGTTGAGCAGCTCGCTTTGCGTGCGCAGCTGCGCCTCAAGAATGCGATTCTGCTCGCTGGTCAGCTCCTGGCCGTCGGCCTGGCGCAGCTGGCGGAGCTGCGTCTGGCTGCCGAGCAGGTCCTCAAAGCGCAGCCGCTGCACCCGCAGCTGGGCCATCTCGGTATCCAGCTGCTGGGGTTTTGGTGTCTCCGGCAGGCGGGCGACCTGGGCGCGTAGCGCTTCGCCCAGCAGGCTGGAGGCGCCCAGCCACTGCGACTGCTCGCGTAGCGTATTGAGCGCCTGGCGAACCTGGAGCGTCTGGTTGGAGGCCTGACGCTGCTGGGAAGCCACCAGGTCCATGCGCTGAGCCTGCTGGTTCAGGGCCTGAGACAGCTCGCGGTTAATTTTAAACTGCGCCATCAGCTCCGGCGGCAGGTTTTCGCTGTTCTCCGCCAGCAGCTCGGTGCTTTCCAGCGCCTTTTCGGCTTCGCGCTGGCGCTGGCTGTTGAGCTGATTACGCAGAGCCTGCAGGTAGCCGTCGAGCAGCTTGCTCTGTCTTTGCGCCAGATCGGCGCGCATGCGCGACAGCTCCTGGCGATTGTTGGCGGAGAGCTGCGCCAGATCCAGCTCGTTGACCAGCGCCTTCAGGCGCGCGGATTCCGCCTGCAGGCTAAGATTTTGCGCCTGCGCCAGCGGGGTATTGCTGGTCTGCGTGCCAACGCGGCGCTCAACGTCGTTCAGCTGACGGCGGGCGTCGGTTTGCTGCTGCGGAAGCTGGTTTAGCGAATCGGCGATATCGCGGGCGCGCTCCTGCTCCTGCTGGGCCTGACGGCTGGCTTCGAGCAGCTGGCTGCTGACCTGCAGGATTTCCTGATTCAGGGCATCGGTGGAGAGCGTCGTTGATACCTGGCGCGGTTCATCGGCCAGGTTGTTGATCTGCGAGCGCAGGGTCTGGAACAGCTTGGGGAAGTTATCGATAACCTGCTGGTACTGGCGCGTGCGCTCGAGGGAAGCGCTACGCTCCTCGAGCGCGTTCAGCGCGGACTGCAGCGCTTCAACGGTACCAGGCTGGGCGGGTTTTGCCGCCTTCGCCTGTTCCAGTTCCTGAGCTATCTGTTTCGCGTCGGGGGCTGTCGCTGCGTACGCCCCCAGACTGAGGCTCCAGGCCAGCAGGAAAATATATATCAGGCGCACGGCATAACCCTTTTTGTCAGCTATTAACCTTCGTCTTGCGAATCGTCGCCCAGAATGCTGGCGGCGCCTTCGGTCGTGGACATGGTCTCAACGGCGGTCGCCAGCGGCTGACCAAGCTTAGTGACGGAGAGGTTCTGCAGCTCCTCGAGCAGCTTAACCTTGCCCGGTGCAAACAGGTTGATCACCGTCGAACCGAGCTTGAAGCGACCCATCTCCTGGCCTTTCAGCAGGGCAATGGAGCCTTCATTGTCGCCCGCCGGCCAGGTCCAGCGCTTAATCACGCCTTCACGCGGCGGAGTCACGGTACCGGACCATACGGTTTCAATGCTGCCAACGATGGTCGCACCGACCAGAATTTGCGCCATCGGACCGAACTCAGTATCGAACAGGCAGATGACGCGCTCGTTGCGGGCGAACAGATTCGGCACGTTCTGCGCGGTCAGGTGGTTAACGGAGAACAGATCGCCCGGAACGTAGATCATTTCGCGCAGAATACCGTTACACGGCATGTGGACGCGGTGGTAGTCACGCGGCGACAGATAGGTGGTGGCGAAGTTACCGTTGCGGAACAGCTCTGCCATCTGGTAGTTGCCGGCCAGCAGCGCTTCCAGGGTGTAGTTGTGGCCTTTGGCCTGCAGGATTTTATCGTCTTCGATAGCGCCCAGCTGGCTAATGGCGCCATCGGCAGGCATCACCAGCACGTTCGGGTCGGTGTTGAGCGGACGCGCTTCATCACGCAGTGGGCGCACAAAGAAATCGTTAAAGGTGCGGTAGCTGGCGGTATCGGGCTTCTGCGCCTCTTTCATATCGACCTTGTAGCACTTCACGAACAGGTCGATGACCAGCTTCGTCAGCCAACCCGCTCGTTTGCTCGCACCCCAGCCTGCGAGGCGGGTAAGCCACAGTTTAGGCAGAATGTATTGCAGCGAAAGTTTCAGATCGTTTAACAAGGTAGCCTCCAGGCCATTATTTATCGTTCCTGACCCCCGCAACGCGTCGGGGATCTGAAAAAAGGGTCGATTCTATACCTAAACTCATCCGGGCTGCATCGCGGCGGCCGGTCTGCGAATCCCCGGCAGCATTGCCGGGGAGACGTACGTCGCCAGCGCAGAGGCAGGCTGAAGGATGAAGCGTATAGCGATGCTCAGCTTAAATGTCAGTCATCGGATGATGAAAAGCTTTTACGCGTTTTTACCTGCACTTCGTTCATGCTTTCCAGAATACGGTGGTAGTTTTCAAAACGGCGCGCGTTGATGCTGCCGTTTTCAACCGCTTCGCGAATCGCGCAGCCCGGATCGGTATCATGCTTGCAGTCGCGGTATTTGCAACGGCCTAAATAATCGTGAAATTCGACAAAACCGTGGGTGATTTGTTCCGCATCAAGATGCCAGAGGCCAAATTCACGCACGCCGGGGGAGTCGATCACGTCGCCGCCGTGCGGGAAATGGTAGAGGCGCGCGGCGGTGGTGGTGTGCTGGCCGAGGCCCGAGTTGTCAGAGACGTCGTTGGTCAGGATCAGATCGTCGCCGAGGCCCAGCAGCGCGTTCAGCAGGCTGGATTTCCCCACCCCTGACTGTCCGGCAAAGATGCTGATGCGGCCGGTGAGGGCCTCTTCAAGCGGCTTCAGCCCGTCCTGGGTCCGGCTTGATACCATCAGCACGGGATAGCCAATTTTGCGGTAGATATCCATCTGCTCGTTGACGAACGCTAAGGCGTCCTCGTCCAGCAGGTCAATCTTGTTAAGCACAATCAGCGGCTCGACGTCCAGCGCTTCGCTCGCCACCAGATAGCGGTCAATAATGTTTAACGACAGCTCCGGTAAAATCGCGGAAACGATGACTATCTGATCGATGTTGGCGGCGATGGGCTTCACGCCATCATAGAAATCCGGACGCGTCAGGACCGAGGTCCGCTCGTGCACGGCCTCAACGATACCTTTTACTCTAACGCCGTCAGCGGCGTCTTTGCCCGGGCGCCAGACCACGCGGTCGCCGGTGACCAGCGAACGGATTGTCCGGCGAATGTTGCAGCGGTGAACGCCACCGTCAACGGATTCAACGTCGGCATGCATGCCGAAGCGGCTAATGACGACGCCTTCGGAGGTCTCGCCAAACAGATTGTCATCGTAGTCGGCCTTCTCCGAAGTCGTTTTCAGGCGGCGCTGGTGGTTGGCCTTCACGCGGCGCTGTTGGCCTTTGGAGAGTTTATTTTTACTCAATCGAACTGGCTCCTGGTCGCCCTGTAGGGGCAAAACCTCTATGATACACGCTATTTTAGATGAATATAGTCACGCAAGAAGGGTGGAAAATAGCATGAGTGCAGATGAAAACAACCTGATTTGGATCGATCTTGAAATGACGGGGCTGGATCCGGAGCGCGATCGCATTATCGAAATCGCCACCCTGGTGACCGATGCAAACCTGAACATTCTGGCGGAAGGGCCGACCATTGCGGTACACCAGTCTGACGCGCAGCTGGCGCTGATGGACGAGTGGAACGTGCGCACCCATACCGGCAGCGGGCTGGTGGAGCGCGTCAAGGCCAGCAACCAGGGCGATCGCGAGGCCGAGCTGGCGACTATCGAATTCCTCAAGCAGTGGGTACCCGCGGGTAAATCACCGATTTGCGGCAACAGCATTGGTCAGGACCGCCGCTTTCTCTTTAAGTACATGCCCGAGCTGGAAGCGTACTTTCACTACCGCTACCTCGACGTCAGCACCCTAAAAGAGCTGGCGCGCCGCTGGAAGCCGGAAATCCTCGATGGCTTTAAAAAGCAGGGCACCCATCAGGCGATGGATGACATTCGCGAATCGGTGGCGGAGCTGTCCTACTACCGCGAGCACTTTATCAAGCTGTAACGTTAAGCTCTCATCGTGCCGCCGGGGTCACAGGCCCCGGCGGCAGGCCAGCTATTTAAACCACTTCTGCTCCATTTGCCCGAATTCCGGGGAGGCCTTGACGACCTCCAGCGCGGCATTCAGCGCGTTGAGCAGTTCCGGGTCATCCTGACGCACCGCGATCGCCAGCTGCTTACCATAATATTTGGCGTCGGTTGCCTGCTCGTCGATGATGGCGTAGTCAGGATTCTCCTGCAGCCACGTCTCGGCGCCGGCGCGATCGCTCATTACCCCGTTAACGCTCCCCTCTTTCAGCGCGCTGAACGCGGCGGCATCGCTCTCGTAAGCGACGACGTTCAACTGTTTTTGCTTATCTTGTAGGTAGCGCTGATGAATGCTGCCTTTAGCGACGCCAATCTTTTGACCCTTCAGGTCAGCAAAACCCTGGGCGCTATTCTTTGCGCTGACAACCACGCCGGAGAGCTGCTGGCGATAGGGCTGAGTGAAGGCGACCCGCCTTTCGCGCATCGGGACGATCTCAATGCCGGCGATGATGGCGTCGAATTTCTTAAAGCGCAGCGCCGGGATGAGGGTATCGAAGCTTTGCGGCGTAAACGTGCACTCGGCCTGCATCTGTTTACAGAGCGCCCGGGCAAGATCGATATCAAAACCGGCCGGCTGATTTTTCGCGTTGACGGTTTCAAAGGGCGGATTGGCCGTCGTAGTGCCAAAATGCAGCGTCGTTGCCGATGCCGTTCCCATAGCTAGCGCGATCAGCAGCAGGACGGAGAGCGTCTTTTTCATTTTAATTTCCCTGTTTGTCATTGTTGTTGACCGTCTATGGGGTGATCATACCCGCAGAGCGGGGCGATTTTGCGCCTTTAACAAGGTCGGAAAAAGTTATTTTGCCTTATGCGCTGCTTATTTATACAATTCAGGGCGCTATCTGGCGATAAAACGTCCATTCAGACAAAAATAGAAAAAAAGTGCTCGCAGGGGGGTTGCAG
This sequence comes from Klebsiella terrigena, assembly GCF_006539725.1. Lineage (GTDB taxonomy): Bacteria > Pseudomonadota > Gammaproteobacteria > Enterobacterales > Enterobacteriaceae > Klebsiella > Klebsiella terrigena. The sequence continues at coordinate 27,852 of NZ_BJNO01000039.1, forward strand.
CTAAATCGAATTCTCGTATAATGCGCCTCCCGTGACGAAGCAGAAATGCAAATCACGACGCCATAGAAATATGGCAAGAAGTAC
>NZ_BJNO01000040.1 GCF_006539725.1 Klebsiella terrigena
GCAGCAGAGCATCAAGAGCCTCGAGTGCGTGGCCTGGCCGGAGCTGGGAATGGAAGCTATCTGGAAAATTGAAGTGGAAGACTTCCCGGCGTTTATTCTGGTGGATGACAAAGGCAACGACTTCTTCCAGCAGATCCAGACCTCGCAGTGCACGCGCTGCGTGAAATAAGCGTCCCCGCCTTTGGGTGAGTGCCTGCCGGTTAATCTGCCGGCAGGCACTGCTTACCCGCCGCTGTTGTGCTCCTCGGCGCGGTTATTTATGCCGCTTAGCGGCACGAACGACTAAAACAAATTATAAATCTGACCAATACTTAACGCTTTTAAGCCAGTGGGCTTTGTCGTAATTACCTACTTTTTATTCAAGGAGACAGTAATGACAACGCATCGCAGTGAAAAAGACTCTATGGGCGCGATTGATGTTCCTGCCGACAGGCTATGGGGCGCGCAAACCCAGCGTTCGCTGGAGCATTTTCGTATCTCAACGGAAAAAATGCCGGGCGAACTTATCTACGCTCTGGCGTTAACCAAGCGCGCGGCGGCGAAGGTGAATCAGGATTTAGGTCTGCTGGCCGGCGAAAAAGCGCAGGCCATCGTCGAGGCCGCCGATGAAGTGCTGGCGGGAAAGCATAGCGCAGAGTTTCCGCTGGCTATCTGGCAAACCGGCTCCGGCACCCAAAGCAATATGAATATGAATGAGGTTCTGGCAAACCGGGCCAGCGAGCTGCTGGGCGGCGTGCGGGGCATGGAGCGCAAGGTGCATCCGAACGATGACGTCAACAAGAGCCAAAGCTCCAATGACGTCTTCCCGACGGCGATGCACGTGGCGGCCATTATCGCCCTGCGCGAGACGCTCATTCCCCAGCTTAACGTGCTGAGAAAAACGCTCAGCGATAAATCCGCCGCGTTCAGCGATATCGTTAAAATCGGCCGTACGCACCTGCAGGACGCCACCCCGCTGACGCTGGGGCAGGAGTTCTCCGGCTGGGTCGCCATGCTCGAACATAACCTCCGCCACCTTGAGCTAAGCCTGCCGCATCTGAGCGAGCTGGCGCTGGGCGGTACGGCCGTGGGAACCGGACTGAACACCCATCCCGAATACGCGGTGCGGGTCGCGGAAGAGCTGGCGCAGAGTAGCGGCCAGCCGTTCGTTACCGCGCCGAATAAGTTTGAGGCGCTGGCGACCTGCGACGCGCTGGTCCACGCCCACGGCGCGCTGAAGGGGCTGGCGGCGTCGCTGATGAAAATTGCTAACGACGTGCGCTGGCTGGCCTCGGGCCCGCGCTGCGGTATCGGCGAAATTGCGATTCCGGAGAATGAGCCGGGTTCATCGATCATGCCGGGCAAGGTCAACCCGACGCAGTGCGAAGCGCTGACCATGCTGTGCTGCCAGGTGATGGGCAACGACGTGGCGCTGAATATCGGCGGCGCTTCCGGCAACTTTGAGCTTAACGTCTATCGCCCGATGGTTATCCATAACTTCCTGCAGTCGGTGCGGCTGCTGGCCGACGGCATGGAGAGCTTCAACGAACACTGCGCGGTGGGGATCGAACCCAATCGGGAGCGCATCAACCAGCTGCTCAACGAGTCGCTGATGCTGGTGACGGCGTTGAATACCCACATCGGCTACGACAAAGCGGCGGAAATTGCCAAAAAAGCGCATAAAGAGGGGCTGACCCTGAAGGCCTCGGCGCTGGCGCTCGGCTACCTGACGGAAGCCGAGTTCGACAGCTGGGTGCGTCCGCAAGAGATGGTCGGCAGCATGGCTACTCGCTAGCCAGCCACAGGTGCAGGCGTGGGATCAGCAGACGAAGCGCCTGCGCCTGGGGTTTATAGCGATACTGCACGTTGTCGGCATCGTAGTTCAGCAGTTCACCGATATCCGGCACGCTAACCCCCTGGCTGCCGGATATCAGCGTAATCAGCGGCCCAGGGCAGGCGTACTGCACCTGCTTTTGCTCGCCGGCGTACCAGACGCGGGCGATAGGCTGGACTTTCACCGGCCGCTTAATCTTCAGCTTTGCCCGCTGCGGCAGGGCGGCGATATCCTGATACTCCCTCTCCAGCTTGCTCTGCCACTGCTCGCGCGTCCACGGCGGCACCGCGCGCGGCGACTGCAGGCTTTTTTCCAGCTGCATCAGCACCTCATCGCGGGTTAAATTCTTGATGACGTGCTTATTGGCCCAGCCAAAGCGGATGGTGCTGGGGTCGAACAGCGGCGTCAGCGTGCGGTAGGCGCTAAGGGTGATTAATCCCGGCAGATGGCGATGCACCCACTCAAAGCGGGCCGCGGCGGGGAGGGCGGAATCGACGGTAATGATTTTTTCGAAGGCGGCTTTTAGCGCGTTGATGCTGGCGATTTTTTGCCGCAGGTCGGCCTGCTCCTCGGCGCTGGTTTGCAGGCAGATAGTCCCGGGAAGGCGCACCGCGGCCTTACTGCTGCGGCTTTCCGATTGCTGCTGGATAAACAGATGGCCGTAGTGCCTGAGGGCCATCTCCAGCGCCGTTTTACCGATATGCTGCACGACCTGAATCGTCTCAAGCGGATCGTGCTCGGCGTCTTTACTCACCGCCGGGAGCTCAAATACCCGCGCGGCAAGCAGGCGACAGCGGCTTAGCGCCAGCTTCAGCTCCTGCAGCTCCCGCTCAAGCTGGCGAAAGGTGCCATTGAGTCGTTCAACGAGGTCATAATTTGCCATCTGCGCCACCTTAGTTACAACATACTAATCGGTTTTTAACTATACGCAGGCCGCAGCGCCTGCGCAAGGGGGGTCAGCCAGAGGTAAAATTCGGCAGCTGGTGGTAGATAGGCCAGCTAAAGCTGAAGCAGGCGCCCCCCAGCGGGCTGGTGCGGCAGCTCACCTCGCCGGACATCGCCTGGGCGATGCTGTGGACGATAGCCAGCCCGAGCCCGCAGCCGCCGGTGGCCCGATCGCGGCTGGGGTCAAGCCGGACAAACGGCTCGAACACGCGCTCGCGCTCGGCGGGGTCGATGCCCGGACCGTCGTCGTTGACCTGCAGCGTCGCCCGCGACCCCGCCAGCGTCAGGCTAACCTGAATTCGCTGGCTGCTGTAGCGCAGCGCGTTGTTGACCAGATTATCAAGCACGCGCTCCATCAGGCGCATATCCAGCGCGCCGTAGTCGCCGGCCACCACCTCGTGAAGGGTCACCTCGCGCTGCGGGTTTACCATCTGAATATCTTCCACGTGGGCCTCAATCCAGGCCGGAAAGTCGGGGGTGGTCAGGCTCAGCTCGTTTTGCGGCCGGTCAAGGCGGGCGTAGGTTAACAGCTCTTCGATAAGGGCTTCCAACTGGCCGATATCGCGGTTTAGGGCCTGTGATTCGGCGGCGGTGAGATTTTCACTCATCTCAAGGCGGTAGCGCAGGCGAACCAGCGGCGTGCGCAGCTCGTGCGCAATGCCGTCGATCAGCTGTTTTTTGCTGGCGATCAGGGCATTGATATTATCGGCCATCTGGTTAAAGGCCACGCCGAGCCGCTCAAAGCTGGACATGCTATCGAAATGGATACGCTCGCTAAAATGCCCCTCGCCGAAGCGCTGGGCGGCGGTCTCGATGCGCAGCATATCCTGCCAGTGCGGGCGCATCCAGACGAAGACCGGGAACGCCAGTGAAATGGCGATAAAGGCCATCAGCGCGACGTCCAGCAGGCGCATCTCATGTAAAAAATAGAGATAGGGCACCGGGCCCACCGACAGCACGTAGTGGCTGCGCGGAATACGCTGAATAAAGGTGTACTCATCATCGAGGGCGACGATGTCGCCGGCGCGCAGATGCTGCATTGAGCTCTCCGCCAGCTTGAATTTGCTCAGCGGTTCAATATGCAGATCGAACGACAGGTTGAGGTCCAGCTCTTTGAGCGTTTTGCTCCAGTCGCGCGGCGGAATTTCCCGCAGCTCGCTGCGCATCAGATATAGCGAGCTTTTCATCAGATCGTCCAGCGACTGGCGGCCCGCACGCTCGGCGGTAAATTTATACACCAGGCCGACCAGCATGGTCATAACCAGAAAGCAGACGAACAGCAGGAGGTAAAACTGCACAAACAGCTTTTTCATAGCCGGACCCGTTAATTAATTGTCCCAGGCGTGGGGGGCAAACAGATAGCCTTTGTTGCGCACCGTTTTGATACGGTAGGGTTCCGTTGCGCTATCGAGAAGCTTTTTACGCAGGCGGGAAATGGCCACGTCGACGCTGCGGTCCATCCCGTCGTAGGTGACGCCGCGCAGGTTTTTCAGCAGCGCATCGCGATCCATAATTTGTCCCGCGTGGGTCGCAAGCTCCCACAGCAGTTCGAAATCCGCCGTAGAGAGCGCGACGCTGTCGCCGGCGAGCAGCACCTGGCGGTTCACCGGGTCGATGGAGAGTGAGCCAAAGGCGATGGTTTTATGCGGCGTCAGCGAGGTGGGCGCGGAGGTGAGCGGAACGGCAACGTGCTGGCGCAGATGCAGGCGCAGCCGCGCCAGCAGCACGGCGGGTGGGGTGGTTTTGAGGATATAATCACTCGCGCCCATCTCCAGCGACAATATATGGTTCATATCGCTATCAAGGGAAGTCAACAGCACGATGGGACCCTGCCACTGCCCGCGCAGGTCGCGGCAAAGCGTCATCCCGTCCTTGCCCGGCAGCATGATGTCTAATAGCACCAGATCGGGTTTTTCGCGCGCAATAACCTCTTCCGCCCGGTCGCCGCGTGGTTCAACCACCACGTCCATATCATGCTTACCCAGATAGGCGGCGATCAGCGCGCCAACTTCCGGATCATCCTCAACGAACACGATCTTATTCATATTTTATATGTATATGTAAAAGGTTAAACATACACCGCCAGCAAATTGCCTGCCATTACTCTTTTATAAACAAATGTTCTTCCGCTATGCTGGCGTAACTTGTTGTTTAAATGTTAAGGCAAAAGGCAAAAGGCATGGGGCTGTTGATTAAATCGCTGCTCGGGGCGCTGGTGGTGGTACTGATTGGCGTACTTTCCAAAACCAAAAATTACTATATTGCCGGGCTCATTCCGCTATTTCCGACATTCGCCCTGATCGCTCACTATATTGTCGCCAGCGAGCGCGGGATTGAAGCCCTGCGCACCACCATCGTGTTTGGGATGTGGTCAATCATTCCCTATTTTATCTACCTGCTGTCGCTCTGGTACTTCACCGCAACGATGCGCCTGCCATACGCGCTGGCGGGCGCCGTTGTGTGCTGGGGCCTGTGTGCCTGGCTGCTGATCCTCGGCTGGAGCCGTTTCCACTAGCGCAGGTGGCGGCCACCGTCGACGGCGAAGGAGCGGCCGGTGACGAAATGGCTGCTGAACAGATAGTCGAGCAGTTCGATAATTTCCGTTTCGCCTGCCGTAATTTTCATCAGCGATTTATCCAGCGCCTGCAGGCGATATTCGGCGTCGTCGCCTTCATTAAACATAATGAGCGAAGGGGCGATGGCGTTGACCTTTATTTCCGGCGCCAGCTTGCGGGCGAAGGAGCGGGTCATATTATCCAGCGCCGCTTTACTGGCGGCGTAGGCGATGTGCTTATCGCTGCCGCGCTCAACCACGTAGTCAGTGATATGAATAATATCGCTGCCCGCGTGGCCGTGGCCGCGCAGCAGCGCTTCCAGGGCGTGATTGAGCAGATAGGGCGCATTGACGTGAATTTGCATCATGCTGGCAAGCACCGTGCTGAGCGGCGTCCCCGGCTTTTCCGCCATCCAGCCGCTGGCGTTATGGATAACGGCGCGCAGGCCGCCGCTGGCGTGGGACTTCACCGCTTCGGCGAAGGTTAAAATCCCGTCGTCGGTGCTAAAATCCGCCTCCAGACAAACGGCGCCGGCCGTACGCAGCGCTTCAATAGCCGGATAGTGGGTACGATAGCTGACGATGACGGGCTGCTGTTGCTGAAGAAAATGGTGTGCCAGAGCGAGGCCGATTCGGCGACCTCCTCCTGTAATCAGGACCGGGCGAGGCTGTAGTTCAGCCATGGGTATCTCCTTTGAGTTCCGCGGCAGGGCGACCGCTTACCCCACCAGCATCCACGTTGCCGGTACGGCGGCAACCAGCAACAAACCAATTAAGGCTAATTCACGGCGTTTAAGCATGCGATCGTGCTGGTGCGTACGACGGGCGTACAGGAAAACCAGAAGACCCGGAGCGTAAAGTATCACCGACAGCAGTAAATGCACAGGGCCCGACGCATATAATAACCATAAGCCATAAGTGCACGCCCCGATACCCACGGCCTTATGCAGCGGGCGGACGGCAATTTTCAGCAGGAAGGCGCCGACGAGCAGATAGGGAACGAGGATCATCTCGGAGGCGATGGTGAGCAGGGTACCGTAATCCGAGCCGGTCAGCCAAATCAGCACCAGCGAGGCCTGGACGCTAATATTGGTTAGCCACAGCGAAGCAGACGGCGCATTGTTGCGATTTTGCCGGGCAAACAGACGCGGAAACGCTTTGTGGGTAGCGGCCAAATAAGGAACTTCCGCCGCCATGATGGTCCAGCTCAGATAGGCGCCGCAGACGGAAACGATCAGCCCGGCGGCGATGATCACCTCGCCCCAGGAGCCCATCATTCTGACCATCAGCCCGGCCATCGACGGATTACGCATTTCCGCCAGCTCCGGACGGGCGACAACCCCCAGCGAGAGCAGCGTGACCAGAAGATAGACCACCAGCGCCGAAAGTACGGCCAGCAGCGTCGCGCGGCCAACGTCGCGCTTATTTCGCGCGCGCGCTGATACCACCACAGCGCCCTCTACGCCGATAAACACCCACAGGGTGATCAGCATCGTATTCTTCACCTGCTCCCACACCGGCACGCCGAGCGCCAGGCCGCTGAAATCAAGCGTGAAGGTCTCTAAACGGAAGGCCATCGCCGCGAGAACGATAAAGGCGCCGAGCGGAATAAGCTTCGCCAGGGTGGCGACCAGGTTGATGCCCGCCGCCGTTTGCACGCCGCGCAGGACTAAAAAATGGACCACCCACAGCAGAACCGATGCCCCGACGATTGCCTGCCAGGTATTGCCGTTGCCAAAAATGATCGAACCTGGCGCGTCGGTGAAGAAGCTCAGCGCCGCAAAGACGATAACCAGGTAGGAGACGTTGGCGATGACCGCGCACAGCCAGTATCCCCAGGCGGAGCAGAAGCCCACCAGTTCGCCAAATCCTTCGCGCGCATAGGTAAAAATACCGCCGTCGAGATCGGCGCGAATGCGGGTCAGCAGGAGCATGGCGAAGGCGAGGAATAAAATGCCCACGCCGGTAATGGCCCAGCCGATCAGCAGGGCGGACGGGCTGGCCACGGCGGCCATATTTTGCGGCAAACTGAATACGCCTGCGCCCAGCATTGAGCTGAGAACCAGGGCGGTCAGGGCGCTAAGGCCCAGTCTCTTTTCCATTGCAATCCCGAAGTGACAACCGTGAAGTAAAGAATATTTATTTGGCTAAATCGCATAAAATGGACGATTACGCTAAGGCGCGGGATTTTACGGAGTGTCTTGTGCGCATGCAATGGCGGCGGATGAAAAAAAGCAAAAAGGCGGCAAAGCGCCGCCTTTTTGTTCAACTGAGGTGTCGTTATTTATACAGGTCAGCGCTGATGGTCATGTTACCACCGCGTTCCTGCCACTGGCGGGTGATGTGGTAATACTTCGCGCCTTTCTTCGCCGCACGTTTGGCCACCTGGTAAGAAACTTCGGTCATATTGCCGTAGTTACCGGTGAACTTAATGCTATCGAACGGGGCCATCTGCGCCGCGGTAATCTTGTTCACTTCTTCAATCTGTGTGCCGTCAGGGAGCGTGACAGTGTAACGCCCGCCTTTAGAGGACTGCGTTTCGAAGAAGCGGCCTACGCCGGTACCGGAGCCGACGGCTGCGGTGGTTGCCACGCCGGGGATTTCCACGTTTTTAGCCGCGGCGCCGCCTTCAGCCAGCGCTGCGCGCCCGGCTTGAGAATCGGCAGGAATCGCGTCCGGACTTTGCAGAACGCGTTTTTTGGCATCGGCTTTATAAACATAAGCGGTGATGCGCTGGTTGCCACCCTGGTTAGCATCCACCTGACGAACGATGAAGAAAGAGGCCGCGCCTTTTGCTTTCGCCGCTTTGGTGATGGCATCGTTGACTTCAGGCTGGCTGCGATAGAAGCCCTGCACGGTCACGGTGTCAAACGGTTCCAGCTCAACGGCCTGGTCTTTCGGCAGCTCCATGATCCCATTAATCATGCGATTTTTTGGGGCATCGGCCTGCTGAGCGTTGTCTTTATAAAGATCTGCCGTTACGCGCCAGTTACCGCTGTTGCCATAGTCTGAGGTGTCGACAACATAAAAGGAGGCTGCGCCGTCTTTGTCGGCCTTGCGGGAGACCGCCTTAACCGCATCGCCAATCGCAGTAAAACGGCCGGTGATGACCACGCGATCGTAGGGCTTCAGCGCCGCCGCCTGCTCCGGAGTCAGCTCGGTCGCTGCATGGGCAGACAGCGCGGTCGTAGCCAGGAGAGCAGACGCCAGGAGTGAGTTCTTAAGATTCATAAAAATAGTCCTTTGCCTTGCGCAAACCATGTACAGGTATTGTTGTTGACTGAAAACGCTCGATTATTGCATTTAAAAGGAGTGACTGTCTGCGTCAATTTTTGCTAACCGCCCGAAACGCGCGTCACAATAATATAACATTTTCCGATATGTTGAAAAAACAGCCTCTTGACCAGCAAAATCGATAATCGATATCGCTTTAATAAGTTAATGTAATGTTAATGCGATGTTCTGGCAGGCGATTAATTGCGTATTACGGCTTAAGCTAAGCGAATTATCAGGCTCGCTTATAAATTTAAGGTAAATATTGCTGCCTGACGCAGTTTGTCGCGCGTTTTACCAATAAAATCAAAAATTCTGTTTTATCGCAGTAGATCACAATCGGTATTTTCAGTAGGTTATAAAAAGTTTGTTACTGTTTCATTTTTTTCAGTCGAATATCTGAACCGGCGCGTTTTGCCGGCGGATCGTCGGCTGTCAGAAGAGAAAACCATCATCAAAAACCGATGAAAGGGAAAACTATGCGTATCGGGGTACCAAAAGAACGGTTAGCCAATGAAACCCGCGTAGCGGCCACGCCGAAAACGGTGGAGCAGCTGCTCAAGCTGGGTTTTACCGTCGCAGTTGAAAGCGGCGCGGGCCAGCTGGCAAGTTTCGATGACGAGGCGTTTGCTCAGGCAGGCGCTGAGGTTGTGGACGGCGCCGAAGTTTGGCAGTCACCTGTTATTCTCAAGGTGAATGCGCCTGACGAGAATGAAATTGCTTTACTGAATCCAGGCACCACGCTGGTGAGCTTTATCTGGCCGGCGCAGAACCCGGAACTGCTGGCAAAACTCTCTGCCCGCAATGTCACCGTGATGGCGATGGATTCGGTGCCGCGTATTTCGCGCGCCCAGTCGCTGGATGCCTTAAGCTCGATGGCCAATATTGCTGGCTATCGCGCCATCGTCGAGGCCGCGCACGAATTTGGCCGCTTCTTCACCGGGCAGATCACCGCCGCGGGCAAGGTTCCGCCAGCCAAGGTGATGGTGATCGGCGCCGGCGTTGCCGGCCTGGCCGCGATTGGCGCCGCCAACAGCCTGGGGGCGATCGTTCGTGCGTTCGACACCCGTCCTGAGGTCAAAGAGCAGGTGCAGAGCATGGGCGCCGAGTTCCTTGAGCTGGACTTTAAAGAGGAGGCGGGCAGCGGCGACGGCTATGCCAAAGTGATGTCCGAAGCCTTTATTAAAGCCGAAATGGCGCTGTTTGCCGCCCAGGCAAAAGAGGTCGATATCATCGTCACCACGGCTCTGATCCCCGGCAAACCGGCGCCGAAGCTGATTACCCGCGAAATGGTTGACTCGATGACTTCCGGCAGCGTGGTGGTCGATCTGGCCTCGCAGAACGGCGGCAACTGTGAATACACCGTGCCTGGCGAAGTGGTGACCACCGCCAACGGGGTGAGAATCATCGGCTATACCGATCTGCCTGGCCGCCTGCCGACCCAGTCATCCCAGCTCTACGGCACCAACCTGGTCAATCTGATCAAGCTGCTGTGCAAAGAGAAGGACGGCAACATTGCCATCGATTTCGACGACGTTGTGGTACGTGGCGTAACGGTTGTTCGAGACGGGGAAGTGACCTGGCCGGCGCCGCCGATTCAGGTCTCCGCCCAGCCGCAGGCCGCCGCGAAGAAGGTTGAAGCGCCTGTTGAACCGAAAAAACCGGTTTCGCCGTGGCGCAAATACGCGCTGATGGCGCTGGCGATTATCCTGTTTGGCTGGCTGGCTAACGTGGCGCCGAAGGAGTTCCTCGGCCACTTTACCGTCTTTGCGCTCTCCTGCGTGGTCGGCTACTACGTGGTGTGGAACGTGTCGCACGCGCTGCATACGCCGCTGATGTCGGTCACAAACGCCATCTCGGGGATTATCGTTGTCGGGGCGCTGCTGCAGATAGGCCACGGCGGCTGGGTCAGCGTGCTGAGCTTTATCGCGGTGCTGATCGCCAGCATTAATATTTTTGGTGGTTTCACCGTCACTCAGCGCATGCTGAAAATGTTCCGCAAAGGATAAGGGGTAACAAATGTCTGGTGGATTAGTTACAGCTGCATACATTGTTGCCGCGATCCTCTTTATTTTTAGTCTCGCAGGGCTGTCAAAACACGAGTCGTCTCAGCAGGGCAACTACTTCGGCGTTGCCGGGATGGCGATCGCGCTGATCGCCACCATTCTGGGGCCGGACAGCAGCAACGTCGCGTGGATCCTGCTGGCGATGGTTATCGGTGGCGCCATCGGTATCCGTCTGGCGAAGAAAGTCGAAATGACCGAAATGCCGGAGCTGGTGGCGGTGCTGCACAGCTTCGTCGGCCTTGCGGCGGTGCTGGTGGGCTTTAACAGCTACCTGCAGCATGAAACCGGCATGGAGCCGATTCTGGTCAATATTCATCTGACCGAAGTGTTCCTCGGCATCTTCATCGGTGCGGTGACCTTTACCGGCTCCATCGTGGCCTTCGGCAAGCTGTGCGGCAAGATGTCCTCCAAGCCGCTGATGCTGCCGAACCGTCATAAGCTGAACCTCGCGGCGCTGGTCGTCTCTTTTGGGCTGCTGGTGGCCTTTGTTCGCACCGATAGCACCGCGACGCAGGTTCTGGCGCTGCTGGTGATGACCGTTATCGCTCTGGCGTTTGGCTGGCACCTGGTGGCCTCCATCGGCGGGGCGGACATGCCGGTCGTGGTATCGATGCTGAACTCCTACTCAGGCTGGGCGGCGGCGGCGGCGGGCTTTATGCTGAGCAACGATCTGCTGATCGTCACCGGTGCGCTGGTTGGTTCTTCCGGTGCGATTCTGTCCTACATCATGTGTAAGGCCATGAACCGCTCCTTCTTCAGCGTCATTGCCGGCGGATTTGGTGCCGATGGTTCCTCGTCCGGCAGCGATGATGAAGTGGGCGAGCACCGTGAAATTAGCGCAGAAGATACCGCTGAAATGCTGAAAAACTCGCACTCGGTGATCATTACCCCGGGCTACGGGATGGCGGTAGCCCAGGCTCAGTATCCGGTTGCGGAAATCACCGAGCGTCTGCGCGCTCGCGGTATCAAGGTGCGCTTTGGTATTCACCCGGTTGCCGGTCGTCTGCCTGGGCATATGAACGTGCTGCTGGCGGAAGCCAAGGTTCCGTACGACGTGGTGCTGGAAATGGATGAAATCAACGATGACTTCACCGACACCGACACCGTGCTGGTTATCGGCGCCAACGATACCGTTAACCCGGCCGCGCAGGACGATCCGAAAAGCCCTATCGCCGGTATGCCGGTGCTGGAAGTCTGGAAAGCGCAGAACGTGGTGGTCTTCAAACGGTCGATGAACACCGGCTACGCCGGCGTGCAGAACCCGCTGTTCTTCAAGGAGAACACTCACATGCTGTTTGGCGATGCTAAAGCCAGCGTGGATGCGATTCTGAAAGCGCTGTAAGGCCTGAAGAGCGCGGACGAAAGTCGCTATAAAACGTTTGCTTCTGAAGCCGTCTCCGTTGAGACGGCTTTTTTATATAGCGCGCCAGCCCACTTATTGCTCACAAATTAATCGCTACGGGGTGCTATAATAGGGACGTTTTTTCAACACACTGAGGATATTATGGATACCGAATTAACCCCCGCGCAAATGGCCATCGAATTTCTGCGTCGTGACCCTACCGCTTTAACCCCCGCGCAGTACCTGAAAAAATTTAAACTTCTCGAGCTGGAATTTGCCGATTTAATGTCGCTCTCCTCCATTGAACTGAAAGAAGAGATCGACCACGCCTGGCGCTTAGGTATCCATTAAAAAGTATCGCTTCAGCTGATTGCATCGCTGATGAAGGGGGCCGGAAGGCCCTTTTTTACGCTCTGTGAGAGGCGGCGGGCAAAAAAATCCCCCGCGGTGGCGGGGGAGTTGGCGACGACGGTTGGCGACCAGAGATCAGTCGTCGTCTTCGTCGTCCAGTTCAACCGGCGTTTTGTACTGATCTGGTTTCAGCACCAGCAGATCGCAGCGCAGATGGTCGATCACCTGCTCGGCGGTGTTGCCGAGGAAGGCCGCCGACAGCCCGGTACGCCCGATGGTGCCCAGGACGACAATCCCTGCCTGCAGATGCTCCGACAGATCGGGGATCACCTCTTCCGGCAGACCCTTTTCGACGTGGGTGCGGCTCTCGTCAATCGCAAACTTTTGTCGCAGCGTTTTCATCGCCAGCAGGTGCTGGCCGCGAATGGCGTCGTTGTAGATGCTGGGATCGAAATCAGGCAGCTCAATGGCGATATTGATAGGCGTAACCGGATAAGCGCCCACCAGGTGGACCTCGGTGTGGTTAACCTGTTCTGCCAGCTCAAGCGTCTCTTTGACCAGTTTCTCATTCAGGGAGTCGTGGTAGTTTTCTTCGCTGGCAAGGTTGACCGCCACCAGCGCTCTGCCGCCCTCTGGCCACGGCTGGTCTTTAACCATCCACACCGGGCACGGGCATTTACGCAGAAGATGCCAGTCGGTAGGGGTGAAGATGACCGCTTCCAGCCTGTCGTGCTGGTGCGCCATTTTCAGCACTAAATCATGCTTGTCGCTGAGGATTTCCTGAATGATGGCTTCGAAGGGGCGGTTGTGCCATACCACCTTGATGTCAATCGGGATCCCGGACTCGATATAGAACCGGGCCTGCTCTTTGATCCAGGCGCTGCGTTGGCTGATCACGCCCTGGCGCATAGCCGTTCGCTCGTCTGGCGACAGCAGGGTCGTCATCTCATATGAGAAATCATAGATCGGCAAAAAGGCTTTAATGCGGCCACCAATCCGTTGGTGTAGGTATACCGCGCGCCGCAGTGCGGGCTGGTCGTCCTGGTTAGGATCGATTACTACCAGCATGTTCTGATACTTCGCCATACAGGGTCTCCTTACAACTGTAACTGCAGTCTGTAATTAAAAAGATAACCTATATAGATGAATTGAAACAGGGGATGACCCTGGCCAGATCAACAAATAAGAAAAAAATTAGCGATCTGGCGAAGGGATCGGGCTATCAGGCGACGTTGCGCGCCTGACCAGCCAGCTGAGCGAGGAGGTCGCTGTTTTCGATGGTGATGTATTTACCTTTAACCGCCAGCATGCCGCTTTTCTGGAAACGACCCAGCAGGCGGCTGATAGTTTCTACGGTCAGGCCGAGATAGTTCCCGATATCGCCGCGGGTCATGGTCAGACGGAACTCACGAGGCGAGAAGCCGCGCTGGGCAAAACGACGAGAAAGATTGTAGATAAAGGCCGCCAGGCGCTCCTCGGCGTTCTTTTTGGAAAGCAGCAGGATCATATCCTGATCGCCTTTGATCTCGCCGCTCATCAGGCGCATCATCTGCTGACGCAGATTTGGCATTTTGCCTGAGAGGTCGTCCAGGGTTTCGAAGGGAATTTCGCAGACCATTGAGGTTTCCAGCGCCTGAGCAAAGCTCGGGTGGAGACCGGTGCCGATCGCGTCAAAACCAACCAAATCACCCGCCAGGTGGAAGCCGGTAATCTGCTCGTCGCCCTGTTCGGTAATGGTGTAGCTTTTGATGGTGCCTGAACGAATGGCGTACAGCGACTTCAGCTCATCGCCGGCTTTGAACAGGGTCTGTCCTTTCTGGATAGGCTTTTTTCGCTCGATGATATTATCAAGCTGATCAAGCTCGTGCTCGTTCAGAGTAAAAGGGATGCAAAGCTGGCTGATGCTGCAATCCTGACAATGGATTGCACAACCGCCAGACTGAATGCGTCGTATAATTCTCTTTTCCGGGATCATAAGTCTGCTCAAGCCTTAATTGATATTGGTCAATTTTAACATCTTTTTGGTGAGCAGGTAAGCCTCGAACCGATGAAACACGTAATATTAAAAGGGGAAAGCGATTACCCCCTTTATCTCATTGATAAGAAATAAGATGTCTGAGCATATTTGATTGTAAAGTTGCCGGATGCTTCCGATAAAAGGCACTTACGGTCAAAGAAGCAAATACCCCTCATGGCGCAATAACCACTCTTTGCGCTGCACGCCGCCCGCGTAGCCGGTCATGGTGCCGTTACGTCCGATGACGCGGTGGCAGGGCACCACGATACTGACCGGATTAGAGCCGTTGGCCGCCCCGACCGCCCGCGCGGCGCCTGGCCGACCTAATGCCTCCGCCAGCTGACCGTAGTGCATGACCTGGCCGCAGGGGATGGTACGCAGCGTTTTCCAGACCTCGCGTTGAAACGGGGTGCCCGCCGTCGCCGTCGGCAGCGTTTCGATAACCGCAAGGTCACCGGAGAAATAGTCGCCAAGCCTGCTGCTTAGCCCGCCCGGGTCATGAGAATCCACGCGCTGGTACCCTTCATGGCGATAGTGCAGCTCCAGCAGCTGCTCCATCCGTGCGCTGTGCTCCTCCCACTCAACGGCTCGCAGATGGAACTGCTCGTCGCAAACGATCCATAGCGGCCCGACCGGGGTATCGATTTTGTCCTGAAGCAGTATCAGCATCGTTTTTCCTTATTACCTGATTCAAATGATTATTACTGCACCCTGAACACAAGATATCACGTCATCCTGGTGGGCAACTATACTCCATAAAGGTGAACGGCGAGCGGCGTGGCTGAAGGGGCGAATCTATGAATATGTTTTCCATTTTGCTGCTGCCTGCAGGGCAGAAGCAAAACCAAATCGCAGCGGGTCCGGCGATATTTAATTTTGTATTAATTACGCCGCGCGGGTCTGAATGGATTTTGCTACTTTCTCCGGGCGGTAAATTCCCCTATGCGGAGGAGCGTTCAGTTCATCTCTCTATGCAGTTTGTCATACGCACGCGGATTAGTTTGAACGGGCTAATTCATCGGGAGGCACCCGACGCCGCAATACACTATACAGGCATTCCTTGAGTCAATTATTTGCCAGCACGTTATTAGTGCTGGCTTTTTTTTGTTAACGTGAAAGGTGATGGTATGCAATATATGCTAACTGGCGTTTTGATATTGATTATCAGTGGTTTGCTGTTAAATGCTGTCTCTCTTATGATCGAGTCGCTTTATAAGCTAATGAAAGATATGCACTTAAAGAAAAAACATTTTTAGGTGCCTCAGCAGGTCCGGCAAGCGTATTGACAGCGATCGCTTGCCGACCTGTTATTCCCCTCCGCCATACACCCGTTCAGCAATCCAGCCGTTATTCTCAGTAACTTCCTCTGGCGTCACTGCTGGTCACCGCGACGATCGCGCGGGCTGAGTGCCGGTGGCTACGGGCGCAGGATACGCCGCCGCCGGCGCGACCGGCGACAAACGCGTTGAGGGCGCGCGGTGCGACGGCTATAGTAGCCTCCGATAGTCGCCGGAGGAGTGCTGATGAACCTTGATGACAAATCGCTATTTCTGGATGCCATGGAGGATGTCCAGCCGCTGAAGAGCGGCAACGACGTGCTGTGGCATCCCGAGCGCCACGCCCGCACCCCGCAGCGCATCGACGCGCTGCAGCTGGATAACTTTTTGACCACCGGCTACCTCGACGTGCTGCCGCTGGCAACGCCGCTGGAGTTCAGGCGCGAGGGGGTACAAAGCGGCGTGCTGGACAAGCTGCGGCTGGGGAAATACAGCCAGCAGGCGAGCCTCAATCTGCTGCGCCAGCCGGTCGAGAAGTGTCGGCAAATGCTGTTTGCCTTTGTGCACCAGGCGCAGAAGGAGTCGCTGCGCAACGTGCTGATTGTTCACGGCAAAGGGCGCGACGACAGCGCTCACCCCAATATTATCCGCAGCTACCTGGCGCGCTGGCTGGAAGAGCTTCCCGAAGTGCAGGCGTTTTGCGTCGCCTCCGCCCATCACGGCGGCAGCGGAGCGTGTTACGTCGCCCTGCGCAAATCGGCCGAGGCAAAGCAGGAAAACTGGGAGCGCCACGCCAAACGCAGCCGCTAGCGCAGCAGCAGCGTCAGCTCCCGGGCCGCTTTTTGCAGCTCGGGCAGCACCCGATCCAGCATTTCGCGAGTTGAAACCTGTCCGGCATGGACGCCGACGTTCAGCGCCGCCTGAACCTGTCCCTGCGGGTTAAACAGCGGCACCGCCAGCGAGCGCAGCCCCATCTCCAGCTCCTGATCGTTCAGCGCGTAGCCCTGCTGGTGAACGCGCTTGAGCTCGGCGCGCAGCTTATTCACCGAATCCACCGTTTGCGGGGTGTAGCGAATCATCGTCACCCGGCCCAGCATATCGTTCAGCTTCTCCTCCGGCTGATGGCTCAACAGCACCCGGCCCATCGAGGTGGCCCAGGCCGGCAGCCGGCTGCCAATATCCAGATCGATAGTCATAATGCGCGAGCTGGAGGCGCGGGCAATGTAGAGAATATCGTCGCCGTCGAGGGTGGCGATGGAGCAGGACTCGTTAAGCATTTCGCTCAGATGCTTGAGCACCGGCTGGGCCGAACGCGCCAGCGGGGTTGAGGCCAGCCAGGCGTGACCGAGGGCGAGGATGCGCGGACGCAGCTGAAAATTCTTACCATCTTCAGCATAGACAAACCCCAGCTTGCCGAGCGTATAGAGGCAGCGGCGCACCGCCGCGCGCGGAATACCGGTCTTCTGGCTGATCTGTGAGATCGACAGAACCGGGCGCTGCGGGGTGAAGGCCTGAATCACCTCCAGCCCGCGGGCCAGCGAGGCCATAAAGTTCGGGTCGCCCTTAAACGGGTCGCTATCGCCGGTCAGTAAATCGTCTGGATGCTTCTCCATTTTGTTCTCCATATTTGCCATCGATCACATTCTTTCGCTAAAGATATACGATGTTCGATTATCGCACCATATTTCGATTATCGCCCTTGACCAACATCGTTAAGCGGGTCACATTTTGTGCGAACAACGTATATAAGTGCGATTACCGCACATAAAGGAGTGACCTGATGATTGATAAAAGCGTGTCGACGCTAAGCGATGCCATCGCCGGGATCCACGACGGCGCGACCATCATGATCGGCGGTTTTGGTCCCGCCGGTCAGCCAACGTACCTGATTGATGCCCTGATTGAGCAGGGCGCCCGCGACCTAACCATTATCAACAACAACGCGGGCAACGGTGAGGTGGGCCTGGCGGCGCTGCTGAAGGCCGGACGGGTGAGCAAGATGATCTGCTCTTTCCCGCGTCAGGTTGACTCGCAGATTTTTGACGACCTCTACCGCCGCGGCAAGGTTGAGCTGGAGCTGGTTCCGCAGGGCAATCTGGCGGCCAGAATCCAGGCCGCCGGCGCCGGACTGGGGGCGGTATTTACCCCGACCGGCTACGGCACGCCGCTGGCGGAAGGCAAAGAGACCCGCGAAATCGACGGGCGCCACTACGTTCTCGAATATCCGATTAAGGCCGATTTTGCGCTGATCAAGGCTCATCACGCCGACCGCTGGGGCAACCTGGTGTACCGCAAAGCGGCGCGCAACTTTGGCCCGATCATGGCAACCGCCGCCAAAACCACCATCGTTGAGGTCTCCCGCCTGGTCACCCTCGGCGAACTGGACCCGGAAAATATCATTACTCCGGGGATTTTTGTCCAGCGCGTCTTCTCGCTGGAAAACACCGTTACCGCACAGAGCGCCTGAGGAGCCAGCGATGCAAAAATTAACTCGTGATGAGATGGCCCAGCGCGTGGCGCGCGATATCCCGGAAGGGGCCTATGTGAACCTCGGTATCGGTTTACCGACCCGCATCGCCAACTATCTGCCCGCGGATAAAGAGGTGTTCCTGCACAGTGAAAACGGCCTGCTGGGCATGGGCGGCAGACCGCAGCCCGGCGAAGAGGATCCGGAGCTGATTAACGCCGGGAAAGAGTACGTCACGCTACTCAAAGGCGGCTGTTTCTTCCACCACGGCGACTCCTTTGCCATGATGCGCGGCGGCCACCTCGATATCTGCGTGCTGGGAGCCTATCAGGTCTCTGCCCGCGGCGATCTGGCCAACTGGAGCACCGGCGCGCCGGACTCGATCCCGGCCGTAGGCGGGGCGATGGACCTGGCTATCGGCGCGCGTCAGGTCTTCGTGATGATGGATCATCTGACCCGCGACGGCGAGTGCAAGCTGGTTGAGCACTGCAGCTATCCGCTGACCGGCGTTGGCTGCGTCAGCCGAATCTACACCGACCTCGCGGTTATCGATATCACCCCCGGCGGCCCGGTGGTGCGGGAAATCTTCAACGGCCTCTCTTTTGAGGAGCTGCAGCGCATCACTCCGGTGGCGTTGACCTTCGAACATCTGGCGAAAAGCGCGTAAGGAACCTATGATGAATCAGGCATTTATCTGTGATGCGGTGCGTACACCCTTCGGTCGTTTTGCAGGCACCCTGGCGCCGATGCGCGCCGATGATTTAGGCGCGCTGCCGCTCAAGGCGCTGCTGGAGCGCAATCCGGGACTGGATCCTTCGCGCATCGATGACGTGATTTACGGCTGTGCAAACCAGGCCGGCGAAGATAACCGCAACGTCGCGCGCATGGCGCTGCTGCTGGCCGGACTTCCGGAAACGGTTCCGGGCAGCACCATTAACCGTCTGTGCGGCTCGAGCCTTGATGCGATCGGCGTCGCAGCGCGGGCAATCAAAAGCGGCGAGACTCAGCTGATGATTGCCGGCGGAGTAGAGAGCATGTCGCGCGCGCCCTTCGTCATGGGCAAGGCCGAAAACGCCTATAGCCGCAGCATGCAGATTGAAGATACCACTATCGGCTGGCGCTTTATCAACGCGCGGATGAAGGCGCTGTATGGCGTTGATTCGATGCCGGAAACCGCCGAAAACGTGGCCGCTGATTTTGCGATTTCGCGCGCGGACCAGGACGCCTTCGCCCTGCGCAGCCAGCGGCGAACCGCCGAGGCGCAGGAGGCCGGGCGCTTTGCCGATGAGCTGATTGCGGTCTCGATCCCGCAGCGTAAGGGCGAGCCGCTGCTGTTTACCCGCGATGAACACCCGCGCAGCACCTCGCTGGAGGCGCTGGCGAAGCTAAAAGGCGTGGTGCGCGCCGACGGTTCGGTGACCGCCGGCAACGCTTCCGGGGTCAACGATGGGGCCTGCGCGCTGCTGCTGGCCAGCGAGCAGGCGCTGATGGCGAACGACCTGCAGCCGCTGGCGCGCGTTGTCGGCGTGGCGACCGCCGGGGTCGCGCCAAGAATTATGGGCTTCGGTCCGGCTCCGGCAGTACGTAAAGTGCTGGCGCTGACCGGGCTGACGCTGGCGCAGATGGACGTGATTGAACTGAACGAAGCCTTTGC
Source organism: Klebsiella terrigena (assembly GCF_006539725.1). Classification (GTDB taxonomy): domain Bacteria; phylum Pseudomonadota; class Gammaproteobacteria; order Enterobacterales; family Enterobacteriaceae; genus Klebsiella; species Klebsiella terrigena. The sequence continues at coordinate 19,760 of NZ_BJNO01000040.1, forward strand.
TGCCCAGGCGCTGGCGGTGACGCGCGATTTAGGCCTGGCCGACGACGCCGCGCACGTTAACCCCAACGGCGGGGCGATTGCCTTAGGCCATCCGCTGGGCGCCTCCGGCGGGCGGCTGGCGATGACCGCCGCCTATCAGCTGCGGCGCACCGGCGGGCGCTACGCGCTGTGCACCATGTGTATCGGCGTCGGCCAGGGAATTGCGCTGATTATTGAACGTGTTTAAGGAGCCAAAATGAGTTTGCTGACCCCGATGATGCGCAGCAGCTCGCTGACCGCCTGGTTTAGCGACGCGCAGCGGGTACAGGGGATGCTGGATTTTGAAGCGGCGCTGATCCGCGCCCAGGCCGCCTGCGGGATAGTGCCCCAGGCGGCCGTCGCGCCGGTGGTCAACGCCTGCCGGCATTCGCTTATCGATTTCTCCGCGCTGGGAGAGGCTGCAGCCGACGCCGGGAACCTGGCGATCCCGCTGGTCAGGCAGCTTACCGCCTGCGTTAAGGCTGCGGACCCGCAGGCCGCTCGCTACGTCCACTGGGGAGCCACCAGCCAGGATGCTATCGACAGCGGTCTGGTTCTGCAGCTGCGCGGCGCGCTGGCGGAGACCGATTCCCTGCTGCAGCGCCTGATGGCTGAATTTGCGCGGCAGGCGCAGCGGCATCAGCATACGGTGATGCCGGGGCGCACCTGGATGCAGCACGCGCTGCCGGTGACCTTTGGCCTGAAGCTGGCGGGCACTCTCGATGCGCTGCTGCGCTGGCAGCAGCGGCTGCGCGAAATGCGCGCCCGCGTGCTGGTGCTGCAGTTTGGCGGCGCGGCGGGCACCCTCGACTCGCTAAAAGGGCACGGACCGGAGGTCGCCGGGCGGCTGGCGGCCGAGCTTGGCCTGGCGCTGCCGGACACCCCGTGGCACAGCCAGCGCGATCGGCTGCTGGAAGTGGGGGCCTGGTACGCCGGGGTCTGCGGGACGCTGGGTAAATTTGCCAACGACTTTTCGCTGCTGATGCAGACGGAAGTTGCCGAAGTGGCGGAGCCGGTCGCAGAAGGCCGCGGCGGTTCGTCGACGATGCCGCACAAGCGTAACCCGGTCGGCTGCGCGGCGATCCTGACGGCGGCTCAGCGTACGCCGGGCCTGGTGGCCTGCCTGTATGCCGGCCAGGTTCAGCAGCACGAGCGCGCGCTCGGCGGCTGGCAGGCGGAGTGGGAGACGCTCCCTGAGCTGATTACCCTCGTCGGCGGCGCGCTGGAACAGAGCGTCGAGCTGGCGCGCGATATGCAGGTGTTCGCGCAGAAAATGCGCGCCGATCTCGATATGACCCACGGCCTGATTATGGCCGAAGCGGTGACCCTGGCGCTGGCGGAGTTTATCGGTAAGGCCGACGCCCATCATCGGGTCGAGGCGCTGTGCCGCCAGGCGATTGACCAGTCGCGCCCGCTGCTGGCGCTGCTGGAAAGCGACCCTCAGGTCAGCCAGCATCTTAGCGTAGCCCGTTTAACCCAGCTGCTGGACCCGACAACGGCTACCGGCAGTGCGGAAATTTTTGTGCGCCAGGTCGTGGCGCGTTACAAGGAACAACATGATGAACCTTGATTACCAGATTGACGGCCCGGAAGGTGCGCCGGTTATCGTTCTTTCCAACTCGCTGGGCACCACCCGGTCGATGTGGCAGCCGCAGCTTGGCGCGCTAACCGCGCGGTTTCGCGTGCTGCGCTACGACACTCACGGTCATGGTCAGACCGCTAAAAGCGGTAAGGTGACCCTCGCCCAGCTTGGCGAAGACGTTATTACGCTGCTCGATCATCTGCAGATAGAGAAAGCCTGGTTTTGCGGGATTTCGATGGGCGGACTGACCGGACTGTGGCTGGGACGCTTCGCCCCGGAGCGATTTTACGCCATCGCGGTGGCCAATACCGCCGCGCGAATTGGCGACCAGGCCAGCTGGCTCTCGCGGGCGCGGGCCGTCCGTCAGGAGGGGATGGACGTGGTGGCCGCCGGCGCGGCGGATCGCTGGTTTAGCCACGCCTTTCGCCAGAAGGCGCCGGAGGTGGTTGCATCCCTGTGCCATCAGCTGACCCATAGCGATGCTGAGGGCTATGCCGCCTGCTGTGAAGCGCTGGCGGCGGCCGACCTGCGCAGTGAAGTCGGGCACATCAGTCTGCCAACCCTGATTATCGCCGGGGAAAGTGACCCTGTCACGACGGTGGCGGATGCCAACTTTCTCCATCAGCAGATCCCCGCCTCGCAGGTGGTGGTGGTCTCCGCATCGCATCTGTCTAATATCGAAGCGGCGGGCGCATTCAGCGCCGCATTACTGGGATTCTTCCGGGGAGAGCAGCATGGATGACAAGGCGCGTTATCAGCAGGGAATGGCGGTACGACGTCAGGTGCTGGGCGATGCCCACGTCGACCGCACGCTGGATAAGCTGACCCCGCTCAATGAAGAGTTTCAGGACTTTATTACCCGCTACGCGTGGGGCGAAACCTGGACCCGACCGGGGCTGGAACGCCATACTCGCAGCATGATCACCATCGCGATGCTGATCGCGCTTAATCGCGAAGCGGAGCTCAAAATGCATCTGCGCGCTGCGTTTAATAACGGCGTGACCCGCGATGAGCTCAAGGAGCTGATTATGCACTCCGCGCTCTACTGCGGCCTGCCTGCGGCCAACGCCACGATGCACCTGGCGCAGCAGGTGTTTGACGATCTGGACGTGCAGCAGGCATAGGCCGCGTTCTCTGGCCGGGCCGCGAGCGTTTGCGGCCGGCTCTCCTCGCGTTAACCCTCTTTTTTGTTTATCTCTTCCGGCGCAGCGGCGGGCGCGGCGTACCAGTTTTCCTTCGCCACCACCACCGGCTCCTTCGGCTGCAGGACAAAGTTAGGCGACATTATCTGCACGTTAAACTCGTTGAACACGTCCAGCACGCTGCCGTGCAGCGCATTACGCCCTTCCGGTACGGTGGTTTCGGCAAGCAGCCGCACCTGCAGCTCGTAGGAGGTGTACCAGTCCATCAGCGCCAGCTTGCGCACTTTTGGCGGCAGGCCAGGGTCGATGCCCTCAGCGCGGTGCGCCGCCAGCTCCAGCAGGGCGCAGACCTGGCGCCACGGCGTATCGTAGCCAATCGTCACGCTAACGGTCAGGTTGACCCCCTGGCCGGGGTTCTGCGCGCTGAGGTTAATGATTTTGCCGCTCACCACCACCGCGTTGGGGACGGTGACGATGTAATTTTCACGGGTCTGAATTTTGGTAGCCAGCATGCCGATTTCGCTGACCTGACCCTCATCGCCGGCGATGCGGATCCAGTCCCCTTTGTGCAGCGCGCGCGAGTAAATCAGTACCAGCCCGCTCATGGCATGATTCATGATGCCGGTTGATCCCAGGGTTAACATCAGGCCGAAAAAGACGCTGATGCCCTTAAAGGCCAGCGAATTAGCTCCAGGGAGAAAAGGGTAAGCGGCGGAGAGGGCAAACAGCCAGATTGCCGCGGAGATAAGCCTGCGGGTGGCGCCGACGGTCTCCGGGTGCAGGCCGGGAATATGCAGGCGGCCGGCTTCAACCTGGCCGAGCAGCACCTTGACCAGGCGGATAATAAACCAGGTTATCAGGAAAATAATCAGCACAATCAGCAGGCCGGGCAGCGAAGAGATTATCGACAGCGCAATCTCCTGGATAACTTTCAGCGACCAGTCGCCCAGCGATTCGCTCCACACGCGGGTCCACGGAAAGAGGCCGAAGGCCCAGCTCAGCCAGACGTAAAGCGCCAGAGTGCCGAGCAGCACCATCAGCAGGGCATAGAGCCGGGTTTCAATATTGCCGAGGAAGCGCCGCCAGTTCTGCGGGATCCAGCTGCGTTTCTCGAGAATGCGCAGATTGAAAAAACGCCGCACCCGCCGCCACGAACGGTACGCGGCGTAATAGAGCAGGGCCAGCGCCAGGGCCCCGGCCAGGGTTTTGCCGACCGACAGCAGCAGATATGAGCGGTTGTACTGTTCGCGCAGGGAGGTCCGCTGCGCCTCAATCCGGGTGAGCGCGCGCTGGGCCGCCTGATCGAGGGTCAGATCGTCGCCTTCATCAAGATCGGCCTGGCTGAGCAGCATCACCGGTTTGTTGTTCATCATAAACAGGCGGCCAGGCAGGTTGTAGCGGGTAACCGGCACCACCTGCAGCGGCTGGCTGATATCGGCTTCCGTGAAGGCGCGCAGAGTATTACGTACCCGCAGCACGCGCTCTTCGGGGGTGGTCTGGCCGAAGGTTGCCTGCAGCATGACGATCGGCTGGTGGAAGATAAATACCGTGCGCGCCCGCTCGCGATCCGTTGGCTGCTCGCGCGGCTCGGCGGCGTGGAGCGGAAGCGCCAGCAGCAGCGTAAACCATGCCAAAAACAACGCCCGTACTCTGTTCATAAGCCGCACCCGGAAAGAGAGAATTATTGTTATTTTTCAGGCGCTCTAAGGCAGTGACTGACCTGAACCTGCTTTGAGCATAGCCGAGGGTCAGGCGAATTCAAGACTCGCCTGCAGGAGCGTGCCGGTGCCCGGGAAGCGGCAGGGGACGCCCCATCCTGACAAAATGTGCGATCTTCTTGACACAGCATTGACAAATAAATGCCTGGTCAGTAATTTCATTTGTAATTATTGACCAGGCAAATATCATGAATAAGCATCCGGGTATTATCAATAACAAGTTCCATCTGGGTTTATTAATCCATCTGGCAAATCAGTATAAAGATCAGCTTATTAGCCAGTACTTCTCCGGCATGGATATCACGGCCGCGCAGTTTAAGGTGCTGATCAGCATCTATAAGGGCGTCACCAGTCCGGTTGAGATCAGCAAAAATCTGGTCATGGACGCCGGGGCGATGAGCCGCATGGTGGATCGGATGGTCAAGCGCGATCTCATCAGCCGTTCGCCTAATCCGCAGGATAAGCGGCAGGTCGTGCTGGCGCTGACCGGCAAAGGCGAGCTGATTTGCGAGCGCTTTGTTAATGAAGCGCTGGCGTCAATCATCAGCGACCTTACCGCCCGACTGACCCCCGACGAGTCTCGTTTACTGGTAGAGCTAATGACAAAAATGCTGCCAGACGAAATTGTTGCTCCTCATCGCTAACGTATTCAAGAAGGTCCGCACAAGATGGAAACCACACCTGCACAGCACGCCGAGCGCGGCAGCAAGCGCAAACGCAACTTTATTATTTTACTGATTATTCTGCTGCTTGCCGCCGGCGGCGGCGTGGCATGGTATCTGCTGTATGCCCGCTACTATGAATCGACTGATGATGCCTACGTTAACGGCAACCAGGTGACGCTCACTCCGCAAATCGGCGGCACGGTGACCCAGGTCACGGTGGACGAGGGGGATTTTGTGCAGAAGGGGCAGCCGCTGGTGCTGCTTGACCCGAGCGATACCGAAATTGCGCTGCAGCAGGCGGAAGCCAATCTGGCCAACACCGTGCGCCAGGTTCGCGGGCTCTACAGCACGGCGGATAACTACCGCGCGCAGGTTGCGGCGAAAAGGGTCGCCCTGCAGACGGCGCAAAACGACTACGCCCGGCGGCAGAAAATCTACCAGAGCGGCGCCATCGCTGCGGAAGATCTCTCCCACTATCGCGACGCAGTCACCAGCGCGCAGAGCGACTTAGCCGCCGCTCAGGAGGCGTTACGCACCAACACGGCGATGGTTGATGACACGGTTATCGACAGCCATCCCGAAATTAAAAGCGCGGTAGCCACGCTGCGTCAGCGCTATCTGGATAATTCGCGCAGCACCATCGTTGCGCCGGTCAGCGGCTTCGTCGCCAAACGCGCGGTCCAGCTCGGCATGCGCGTCGATTCGGGAACTACCCTGATGGCTATCGTGCCGCTAAATGAGGTGTGGGTCGATGCCAACTTCAAAGAGAGCCAGATGAGCGCAATGCGCCTGGGGCAGAAAGTGACGCTGAGCGCGGACCTCTACGGCGACGACGTGGAGTACCACGGCACCATTGAGAGCCTGGGCATCGGCACCGGCAGCGCGTTTTCGCTGCTGCCCGCGCAGAACGCCAGCGGCAACTGGATCAAAATCGTCCAGCGTCTGCCGGTGCGCATTACGCTGGACCCGCATGATATGCAGAAAAACCCGCTGCGCGTGGGGCTGTCGATGAACGTTCGCGTTGATATTCGCGATACCGACGGCCATCTGCTGCCGCAGCAAACCGTTAGCGCCCCGCGTTTCACCACGGATGTGTATCAGAACCCGCTGGAACAGGCGGACCAGCTGGTGGCTAAAATCCTTCATGACAACAGCAAAGCGGTAGCCGCCGGCGCCCGTTAAGAGAGACGTTATGCAAGATAAGGCCGCATTTACGCCGCCCAATATGTGGCTGGCGGTGCTCGCGCTGTCGCTGGCCACGTTTATGCAGGTGCTGGACTCCACGATTGCCAACGTGGCGCTGCCGACGATCGCCGGCAACCTCGGGGTGAGCGCCGATCAGGGGACGTGGGTTATCACCTCGTTTGCGGTGTGTAACGCCATTGCGCTGCCGCTGACCGGCTGGTTTACCCGGCGCTTCGGTCAGCTAAAGCTGTTTATCGGCTCGGTAGTGCTGTTTACCCTGACCTCGTTCCTGTGCGGGTTTGCCCACAGCATGACCGAGCTGATTATCTTTCGCGCCCTGCAGGGCTTCTTCGCCGGGCCGATGTTCCCGATGTGCCAGACGCTGCTGCTGGTTATCTTCCCGTCGAGCAAGCGCAGCATGGCGCTCGCGCTGCTGTCGATGGTGACGGTCGTGGCGCCGATTGTTGGCCCCATAACCGGCGGCTGGATCACCGATAACTACTCCTGGCCGTGGATTTTCTACATCAACGTGCCGATCGGCATCTTTGCCGCGATTGTGGTCTGGACGCAGATGCGCGAGCGTGAAGAGACCACCACCCACGCGCCGATTGACTACATCGGCATTGCGCTGCTGGTGCTTGGCGTCGGGCTGCTGCAGGTGGTGCTGGATAAAGGCAACGACCTCGACTGGTTCGCCTCAATCCATATCGTCATTATGTCGGTAATTTCGGCGATATCGCTGGTTTCGTTCGTTATCTGGGAGCTGGGCGAGCGCCATCCGATAGTCAACCTGCGGCTGTTTAAGGACCGTAACTTTGCTATCGGTACGATCTCGCTGACCCTGGGCTACGCGGCGTTTTTTGCCATCAACATTATTCTGCCGCAGTGGCTGCAAACCCAGATGGGCTACACCGCCATCTGGGCAGGGCTTGCCGCCGCGCCGATGGGCGTGCTGCCGCTGGTGATGACGCCGATTATTGGCCGCTACGCCAATAATTTCGATCTGCGTATTCTGGCTTCGCTCTCGTTCCTGACCATGGGAGCTTCCTGCCTGATTCGCGCGCAGTTCAACACCGACGTCGATTTTCGCACCATCGCTGAAGTGCAGCTGTTTATGGGGATCGGCGTGGCGTTTTTCTTTATGCCGATCACCACCATCGTACTGTCGAACCTCAGCGGGGCGGAGGTGGCGGAGGGTTCCGGTCTGGCAACCTTCTTCCGCGTGCTGGGCGGCTCGTTTGCCTCCTCGCTGACTACCTGGATCTGGTCGCGGCGGGAGGTGTTCCACCATGCCAACCTGACCGAAAGCGTCTCCGCCTATAATCCGGCGGCGGTGGACTATGTGGAGAAGATGGGCGGAGCGACCCAGCAGCATATGGCGCTGATCGATAAAACCATCGAGCAGCAGGCCTATATGATGTCGACCATCGACTATTTCTGGGTGTTAGGCTGGGGCTTTATGGCGCTGATCGTGGTTATCTGGTTTGCCCGTCCGCCGTTCAGCCGCGCCGGAGCGCCGGGCGCGCCGTCCGCCGGACACTAGCCGCGCGGGGTCGAAAGGCGAGTCTGCTGGTCTGGCGGTGTTCCGCTCACCGGACCTTTGGCAGAACATGCGGCCTCGGCGCCAGGAGGCTGCCGCCAGCGGAGCGATCCCCCTGGCAAACTGAGAGGGATTCCGCTCACCGGACGCCTGAGGCGATAAAAGCGGCCTGTCCGCATGGTCACCGCATGGTTTGAATCATTGTTGCTATCCGCAACGATGGACGCCAGGTGGCGAAAAGGCGTGCAGCTGGGCCCTT
>NZ_BJNO01000041.1 GCF_006539725.1 Klebsiella terrigena
CCGGCTAGTTAGTGTGAAGTGATTCACATCCGCCGTGTCAGTGGGAGCGCATTATAGGGATCCCATTTTATTGCACAAGTCTTTTATCGATCTTTTTTTCCGGATGATGCTTTTTCGCCCTTTTCGCAGCGTTATTGTTCGATCTGCTCAGTTTTTACCACAATAAAGGGTTGCAGGCGGCGGGGAAAGCCACCAAAGTCTTCACACAACCCTGAATTATCGAGGTAAGCATGTCCGCAAATTTACGTCCTTATAAAGATTTATTCCCACAAACAGGCCTGCGCGTGATGATCGATGCCACCAGCGTAGCGATCGGCGATGTCAGGATGGCTGATGATGTCAGCATCTGGCCACTGGTTGCCATTCGCGGAGACGTTAACTATGTGCAAATCGGCCCTCGCACCAATATCCAGGACGGTAGCGTGCTGCATGTCACCCATAAATCATCCTATAACCCGCAGGGTAATCCCCTGATCGTTGGGGAAGATGTCACCATCGGCCATAAAGTCATGCTGCACGGCTGCACTATCGGTAATCGGGTACTGGTGGGGATGGGTTCAATTCTGCTGGATGGTGTAGTAATAGAGGATGACGTCATGATTGGTGCCGGTAGTCTGGTACCGCAGAATAAGCGGCTGGCAGGCGGCTATCTTTACTTTGGCAACCCGGTGAAACAAATCCGCCCCCTGACGGAGGCGGAAATAGCGGGGCTGATCTATTCAGCAAACAACTACGTGAAATGGAAGAACGATTACCTGGATCAGGAAAACCAAACCCAGCCCTGATCGTCTTCCTGCTGGTCACGGATCATCTCATCCGCTTCTTCTTCCAGATCCCAGCGATGTTCGCGAAATGCAGCCAGCCACTGAGCTGGCTCTTTTCCACCAAAGCGTTTTTCTAGCGTTACGCTTCCCATTGCGCAGGTCAGCTGCATACCATGAACCAGCGCGGGGAATGTAATGCACTGTTTTTCAGTATCCCACTCCTCTCTATCAGGAAACTGAATCGCCTGATTCACGGATTCAATTCCTTATGCAAGGTTTGAATCACCGGAGTAATGTCTGGCAGTACGCCATGCCAGAGTAATACGGCATGGGCGGCCTGAGCCACCAGCATACCTAAACCGTCAGCACACTTTTTTGCACCATGCTGCTGGCACCAGGTCAGAAACGGCGTATTGCCCTGCTGATAAAACATGTCGTAGCAGTGGACGTGCGTATTAATTAACGCAGCGGGTATCGCCGGGACCTCACCGCCAATACCGCTGGAGGTCGCATTAATGATGAGATCAAACTCATGTTCAGCCAGCGTATCCATTTCCAGCGCACGAATACTGCCGGTATGAGAAAAGAGCGCCGCCAGTTCATGCGCGCGGGAGCTGGTGCGGTTGACAATCGTCACGGCGCAATCGAGGGACAGAAGCGGTAACAGCACGCCGCGCGATGCGCCTCCTGCCCCGATAAGCAGGACACGAAAGCCAGGTTTAATAAAACCGAGCCGCTCCAGATCGCTCAATAGCCCAATGCCATCGGTGTTATCCCCCAGCAAACGGCCATCGTCCAGACGTTTCAGGGTATTCACGGCCCCGGCGAGCGCGGCTCGTTCGGTGAGCTCATCGGCGCGGGCGAACGCTTCCTCTTTAAACGGAACGGTAACGTTGGCGCCTCGCCCCCCTTCATTAAAGAAAGCATTCAGGGTACTGATAAATTCATCTCGTGGCGCCAGAATACGTCCGTACGGATGTGCAATCTGCAGCTGCTGCGCAAAAAGCTGATGGATAGCGGGTGATTTGCTGTGGGCAATAGGATTTCCAAAGACTGCGTAGCTTTCCATCACTTACCCCTGGCGGAAGAGTTCGCCCGTCAGGGCGTCGCGAATTTCAGACGGATTCTGACGACCGCCGGTTAACCCATTAACCACCGGAAAATCGGCGCCAAACTGGGCGTGAACTTCAGCCGTGGTGCGACAGGGAGGCTGGCCGGATAAATTCGCACTGGTCGAAACCAGCGGTTTTCCATAGGCCTCGCATAGCTCAACCACCAGCGGGTGATCGGTAACGCGTACCGCCAGAGAGTCAAAACGCCCGGTCAACCAGCGCGGAGTTGTTTTACGCGCCGGGAAGACGAACGTCACCGGTCCTGGCCAGCAGCTAAAAATTGTCGCCAGCTGCGCCTCGCTAAGCTGAGAGTCATCTATATAAGGAAGTAGCTGTTCAAAGCGGGCGGCGATAAGAATCAGGCCTTTCTCGACCGGCCGCTGCTTGAGGTCCAGCAGACGCATGACGGCCGTTTCGCTGTCGGGATCGCAGCCAACGCCAAAAACGGCTTCTGTGGGATAGGCGATGACGTGTTCGTTATTCAGAACCGCCACTGCATGGGCGACGGTTTCTGAGTGCAGGTTATTATTCACTGATTTGTTCCGCCGATATCGGCTTTCCACATTGTTTACTGGCACAAAAGCATTTAACGCCCTGCGCCGTTTTCTTTTCGATTAAGAGCGGATAGTGGCATTCATGACACTCGCCCGCTATCGGTTTGAAGTTAATGACGAACTGGCAATCGGGGTAACGATCGCAGGAGTGAAAAGTTTTGCCAAAACGAGAGCGGCGCTGAACCAAATGCCCCTGACCACACTGCGGGCACGCGATAGCCGTCTCATCAGGCTTATCAATAAGTTCAGTATGCTGGCATTGCGGATAGCTGCTGCAACCAATAAACATACCGAAGCGTCCCTGACGCAGCACCATCACGGCACCGCAGGATGGACACTCCTGCCCCTCCAGCACTTTAACGATATGTCCGTCCGCCTGACTTTTCAGGGGACGGACGTAGTTACAGTCCGGATAGTGCGAACAGCCAAGAAACGGTCCATGCTTCCCGGAGCGGATTACCAGTTCAGCCCCGCACTGTGGACAGGGCTCATTTTTACGCACCTGAAACAGTGCTGATTTGGTCATAAATACTCGACGTTGCTGCAAAAAGATTAATGCAGCATACCTTCATTTACTTCGAAGAGTAATTCTTCCATCTGCTGGTAGGCGTTTTCACAGCCCGGAATATTAAACAGCACCATCAGGATCACCCATTTAAGGTCTTCCAGTTCGAACTCTGCCGTATCCAGCGCCAGAACGCGTTCAATTACCATTTCTCGCGTTTCGAGGTTCAACACTTGAATTTGCTCGAGGAATAATAAGAATCCTCGGCAACTAGCATCCAGACGCTGACACTCTTCTTCGGTATAAATCCGTAAAGAGAGTGGGTCAGAAGCCAGCTGCATGGGCGCGACAAGGCCTTCCTGATAGTCAGCCAGTTTCTCGAGCCACATCAACGCGTTATAAATATCTTCCCGTTCAAAACCGGCGTCGGTGAGATCCCGGGTCAGCTTATCCTGGTCTACGCGCATTTCTGCTTCGTTATGGATGTAAGTCTCAAACAAATACATGAGTACGTCGAACATGGCTTGCCCTCCTTAATCGGACATAGCCGCCGGGTACAGCTGCGATCCAGCCTGCTAACTCCAGTTCAAGTAGCTGAGCTACGGTCACTGGTACAGATTGGCCGGCACGTTCAGCGACAACGTCAACAGGTGTTACCTCATCTCCTACGTTAGCCAGGAGCTCAGGAAATGGCAATGCTACGGGTGGTCGATCCGTGCAATTATTTATATCGTACGGCGTCTCGCGCAGCCATAGCAGCTCATGCTGCCAGTATTCGACGATATCCTCGGGCGCAGTAACGAGGACAGCGCCCTGCTTGATAAGCCAATGCGGGCCCTCTGAGCCTGGGCTGCCTATCGGCCCGGGCAGCGCAAAAACCTCCCTTCCCTGTTCAAGTGCACAGCGGACGGTAACCAACGAGCCGCTTCTCAATGCCGCCTCCACCACCAATACCCCAATACTTAAGCCGCTGATAATCCGGTTACGGCGAGGGAAATTTCCAGGTAATGGCGGTGTGGCGAGAGGAAACTCAGAAAGCAGCGCTCCTCCGCTATCGACAATCTGCCTTGCTAAAGCGGCGTGCCGCCGCGGGTAAATATCCCCTAACCCATTCCCGAGCACCGCAATGCTTTTTCCATTCGCGGCAAGCGCGCCGCGATGGGCAACGCCGTCAATACCAATCGCCAGGCCGCTGGTAATCGTGATGCCATAGCGTGCCAGGGCTTCGCAGAACACTCTCCCCCAGCGTTCGCCGTACCAGGAGTGCGCGCGGCTCCCGACAACCGCTAGCTGCCGGCTCTGCAAAATAGCGAGGTCACCTTTAACCAGAAGCGCGCCGGGATAATCAGCGGTTGCGCGCAGCTGCGGTGGATAGAGAGGACTGTCGGCCGAGAGCAGATGGTGCTCTGGCTGTTCCAGCCATTCCAGAGCAGCGTCGATATCCCGCTGGCCAAAGGTCAAAAATTGCCTCGCCTGCGCCGCGCTCAGGCCGCAGAGACGTAAAGCTTCACTATTAAGCCCGACAGCGGTGCCTATCCGGTGAGCGACGGTCACCATCGCCTCACCATACAGGCCGTTTACCCTCATCAGGCGTAGCCAAATCTCTGCGGGCGCCATCCATACTCCCCTGCCATAAGCGGCTTTAACAATCCTTGCGATTGGACAGTGAGACTGTCAATTAGAGGGGGTTTTGTCTAGAATAGAGGTAATAATCTTATCAACTCCTGAATACGACTCTGGATCTTTATGGCAGTTTTGCAAGTGTTACATATTCCGGACGAGCGCCTTCGCAAAGTCGCCGAGCCGGTAAAAGAAGTCAATGCAGAAATTCAGCGTATCGTCGATGATATGTTCGAGACGATGTACGCGGAAGAGGGTATTGGCCTGGCGGCAACGCAGGTTGATATCCATCAGCGCATTATTGTTATTGATGTGTCGGAGAACCGTGAAGGTCAGCTGGTGTTAATTAACCCTGAGCTGCTGGAAAAAGACGGTGAAACCGGTATTGAAGAAGGCTGCCTGTCCATTCCGGAACAGCGTGCGCTGGTACCACGTGCCGAAACCGTGAAAATCCGTGCCCTGGATCGTGAAGGCAAGCCGTTCGAACTGGATGCTGACGGCCTGCTGGCTATCTGTATTCAGCATGAAATGGATCATCTGGTAGGCAAACTGTTCATCGATTATCTGTCGCCGCTCAAACAACAGCGCATTCGTCAGAAAGTTGAAAAACTGGATCGTTTGCGTACGCGTGCCTGAGGACAAGGATTAACGTGTCACAATCACTACGTATTATTTTTGCGGGTACACCCGATTTTGCAGCGCGTCATCTTGACGCGCTGTTGTCGTCTGAGCACCAGATCGTCGGCGTCTTTACGCAGCCCGATCGCCCCGCTGGCCGCGGTAAAAAACTTATGCCGAGCCCGGTAAAAGTTCTGGCTGAAGCCAACAATTTGCCGGTATTCCAGCCCGCATCCCTGCGTCCACAGGAAAACCAGGAGCTGGTTTCCTCGCTTAATGCCGATGTTATGGTGGTTGTCGCCTACGGACTGATTCTGCCCAAAGCGGTTCTGGATATGCCGCGCCTTGGCTGTATTAACGTCCACGGTTCTCTGCTGCCTCGCTGGCGCGGTGCCGCACCTATTCAGCGTTCATTATGGGCCGGCGATACGGAAACAGGCGTAACGATTATGCAGATGGACGTCGGTCTCGATACCGGCGATATGCTGTATAAGCTATCCTGTCCGATAACCGCAGAAGATACCAGCGCCAGCCTGTATGACAAGCTTGCAAACCTCGGCCCACAGGGGCTGCTGAATACGCTGACCCAGGTAGCTAACGCAGCAACTCAACCTGAAGTCCAGGATGAAGCCTTAGCCACCTACGCTGAAAAGCTCAGCAAAGAAGAAGCCCGTATTGACTGGTCGCTTTCAGCCGAACAGCTCGAACGTTGCATCCGCGCTTTTAATCCGTGGCCGATGAGCTGGCTGGAAATTGACGCACAGCCGGTGAAGGTTTGGCAGGCGTCGGCTATTGCCGAAGCCAGTACCGCTGAGCCTGGCACCATTGTGGCTGCCAGCAAGCAGGGTATTCAGGTGGCAACCGGCAATGGCATTCTGAATCTGGAATCCCTGCAGCCGGCAGGTAAAAAAGCGATGAGCGCCCAGGATTTGCTAAATTCTCGCCGGGAGTGGTTTATCCCAGGTAACCGTCTTTCCTGACGGTAGTCACTTCTAAAGCCCGGATCTACCGGGCCTTTTTATTTTTACGGTTATGAAAAAAAATCTTAATTTACGTAGTCTGGCGGCTCAAGCCGTTGAACAGGTTGTCGAGAAGGGCCAGTCGTTAAGCAACGTGCTGCCGCCTTTGCAGCAGAAAGTCGGTGAAAAAGATAAAGCGCTGCTGCAGGAGCTGTGCTTTGGCGTTCTGCGCACCCTCAGTCAGATGGAATGGCTGATCAATAAGCTGATGGCTCGCCCGATGACGGGAAAACAGCGCACCGTTCACTATTTAATTATGGTCGGCTTTTATCAACTGCTGCACACCCGTATCCCCGCCCATGCAGCGCTGGCAGAAACGGTTGAGGGCGCGGTAGCCATTAAACGCCCGCAGCTCAAAGGACTGATCAACGGCGTGCTGCGCCAGTTCCAGCGTCAGCAGGAAGAATTGCTTGGCGAATTCGCCGAAAGCGAGAGCCGCTTCCTGCATCCCGCATGGTTAATCAAACGTATTCAAAAGGCCTGGCCACAGCAGTGGCAGGCCATTGCGGATGCCAATAACCAGCGTCCGCCGATGTGGCTACGCGTTAATCGCAATCACCACTCACGCGATGAATGGCTGGCGCTCCTTGAAGAGGCGGGCATGCAGGGGTTTGTTCACCCCGACTATCCGGACGCCGTTCGTCTGGCGACGCCGGCGCCTGTACAGGCCTTGCCCGGCTTTGAGCAAGGCTGGGTCACCGTTCAGGATGCATCCGCCCAGGGCTGTATGCGTTACCTGACCCCGGAAAATGGCGAAAGGATCCTCGACCTTTGCGCCGCGCCTGGCGGTAAAACAACCCATATCCTGGAAGTCGCCCCGCAGGCCAGCGTAATGGCTGTCGACATCGATGAGCAGCGGCTGTCCCGTGTCTATGACAATCTGAAGCGTCTGGGAATGAAAGCCCAGGTAAAACAGGGTGATGGTAGATATCCAGCGCAGTGGTGCGATGATGAAAAATTCGATCGTATTCTGCTCGATGCGCCCTGCTCGGCAACTGGCGTCATTCGCCGCCATCCGGATATTAAATGGCTGCGTCGTGACCGCGATATCGCGGAGCTGGCACAGCTTCAGGCTGAGATTCTTGACGCCATCTGGGGGCATTTAAAACCCGGCGGCACCCTGGTCTATGCGACCTGCTCAATTCTGCCGGAAGAAAATAGCCAGCAAATTGCAGCATTCCTGGCACGCACGCCTGATGCAGAACTTAGCATCACCGGAACACCTGAGCAGCCAGGGCAGCAAAATCTGCCCGGTGCGGAAGAGGGTGACGGGTTCTTTTACGCTAAGCTGATCAAACATCGGAAATAACGGGTCACTGCTGATGAAGATTATTATTCTGGGCGCCGGACAGGTTGGCGGAACTCTCGCGGAAAACCTCGTCGGAGAGAACAACGATATTACCCTGGTTGATACCAACGGTGACCGCCTGCGCAGTCTGCAGGATAAGTTTGACCTGCGTGTTGTTCAGGGGCATGGCTCTCATCCGCGCGTACTACGCGAAGCCGGAGCGGATGATGCCGACATGCTGGTTGCCGTCACCAGTTCTGATGAAACCAATATGGTGGCCTGCCAGGTCGCCTATTCCCTGTTTAATACGCCTAATCGTATTGCCCGCATTCGTTCTCCGGACTACGTGCGTGACGCCGATAAGCTTTTCCACTCTGAAGCCGTGCCGATTGACCATTTGATCGCGCCGGAACAGCTTGTTATCGACAATATTTACCGCCTGATTGAGTATCCAGGCGCGCTGCAGGTCGTAAACTTTGCCGAAGGGAAAGTAAGTCTGGCGGTTGTTAAAGCCTACTACGGTGGTCCGTTGGTAGGCAACGCGCTCTCGACAATGCGTGAACACATGCCGCATATCGACACCCGTGTGGCGGCTATTTTCCGCCACGATCGCCCTATTCGCCCCCAGGGTTCTACCATTGTTGAAGCCGGCGATGAAGTATTCTTTATTGCCGCATCTCAGCATATTCGTGCCGTGATGAGCGAGCTGCAGCGCCTGGAGAAACCCTACAAGCGCATCATGCTGGTTGGCGGCGGAAATATCGGTGCGGGTCTGGCCCATCGGCTGGAAAAAGACTATAGCGTCAAGCTAATTGAACGCGATCAGCAGCGCGCCGCCGAGCTGGCGGAAAAGCTCCAAAACACCATCGTCTTTTATGGTGACGCGTCGGATCAGGAGCTCCTCGCGGAAGAGCATATTGATCAAGTCGACCTCTTCATTGCCGTTACCAATGATGACGAAGCCAACATCATGTCTGCAATGCTGGCCAAGCGGATGGGCGCCAAAAAGGTCATGGTGCTTATTCAGCGAAAAGCCTACGTCGATCTGGTTCAGGGCAGCGTTATCGATATTGCTATCTCCCCGCAGCAGGCGACCATTTCAGCGCTGCTCAGCCATGTCCGTAAAGCCGATATTGTGGGCGTCTCTTCCCTGCGCCGCGGCGTAGCTGAAGCGATCGAAGCCGTCGCCCACGGAGATGAAAGCACCTCACGCGTCGTGGGCCGTTCGATCGATGAGATCAAGCTTCCGCCGGGGACGATCATTGGCGCCGTGGTTCGCGGAAATGACGTGATGATTGCCAATAATAATTTACGTATTGAGCAGGGCGATCACGTAATTATGTTTCTGACCGACAAAAAATTTATCTCCGATGTCGAACGGCTGTTCCAGCCAAGCCCTTTCTTCCTGTAATTTATTTGGGCGCCGGTATCGCGCCCATATCCATTAACCTTTATTTATCAATGGATAATATTTTTATGCAATTATTCAACAATAATGGAAAATGGAAATACATTTGTTAAACTTATCTCTGTCAGCTGGTTCAAGGAGAATGAAATGAGTATTTTAAAAGAGTTTCGCGACTTCGCGATGCGCGGGAATGTGGTCGATCTGGCAGTGGGTGTCATCATTGGTGCAGCGTTCGGTAAAATTGTATCGTCGCTAGTTGCCGATATTATTATGCCGCCGCTTGGCTTACTTATTGGTGGGATCGATTTTAAATCTTTTGCCGTCACGCTGCGCGATGCTCAGGGAGATATCCCGGCCGTTGTAATGCATTATGGCGTGTTTATTCAGAACGTTTTTGACTTCGTTATCGTTGCGTTTGCCATCTTTATGGCAATTAAACTGATGAATAACCTGAACCGCAAAAAAGAAGAGGCCCCTGCAGCTCCGCCGGCACCGACTAAAGAAGAAGTGCTGCTGAGTGAAATTCGTGACCTGTTAAAAGAGCAGAACAACCGCTCGTAATCAGGCTACAGAAATCAGAAAGCCAGTGGTAAAAAAGTGATTCACTTTCTTGCCACTGGCCTCCCGGTCACCCCGTACTGCATATTTTTCTTTTCGCTGATAGCTTCCTTTGCCTTTCTTGTTTTTCTCAACGCGTTGCCTGAATAGCGGGTCATGAAGCAGTGCCTCGATGGCATTATCTTTTATTTGCCCTTTGGTGTGCTGATAGCGACTCATAGTAACTCCTGATAGTAAATGAGATCGACGCGAGTGTAGATCTCCGCGCGCAAAAAATCAACGCCCTGCATTACCGCTGCTGGCCCCCTGCTCAAGCGCTTCAAGAATGGAGCAGTAGACGCTGCTGTGGGCGCTACCGCAGCATGCATCGTTAAGCCGCTGTAAGGATCGGCGCATCGTCTGTAATTCCTTAATACGCGATTCAACTTCGCTCAGGCGTGCCTGTACGATCCCTTTTGATTCCTGGCAGGTATGGTGTTCAGGATCGATGCGGATCGACAGCAGCTCGCGGATCGATTCGAGCGTGAAGCCCAGCTGCCGCGCGTAGCGGATAAAACGTAGCCGCTGAAGGTCATTGTCGGTATAAAGGCGAAATCCTCCCTCAGTACGAACATCGTGGGCCATCATCTGCTGCTTTTCGTAGTAGCGAATGGTGTCGGGTGTAACATCCGCCAGCTTCGCGAGCTCACCGATACGATACATACTTACTCCTCACTCATTTTGTTTTGCAGCCTGGCAGAATACTCACCGCGCAGAAAATCTGTATTCAGCCCGGCCTGGCGTAGCTTTAGCTCGAGCAAAGCAAGCCTGCGGCTCAGTTCGGCATGCTGCGGGTCATCCTGACGAACGACGTTAAGCAAATCAACCAGCTCAACGGCTTCTCTACGATGTTCCAGTTCAGGAGGTAAACAGCCGGCGTTCTTGAGTAAACGGTAGCTGACGCGTAGCTCAGGTGGTACATGCAGATCGTCATCCAGGATCAGCGGTTCACCGCGGCCGGGAAGATTATCGAAATCACCTTTATTTTGTGCGTCAAGGATATGGCGTTCTGCCCACTGATCCAGCAACCACATCATACGGCTCCGGGGATGAACAAAAAGAATACAGATAGTGTAATGAAGCAGAGATGTGGAGGATATAAAAAAACCCGCCGAGGCGGGTTTTTTTACGTTACTACAGATTACTCTGCAGCAGCTTCTGCTTTCGGCTCAGCACGATCAACCAGCTCGATGTATGCCATCGGCGCGTTGTCGCCTGCACGGAAGCCACACTTCAGAATGCGAGTGTAACCACCGGCGCGGCTCGCGAAACGCGGGCCCAGCTCGTTAAACAGTTTTGCCACGATCTCGTTATCACGAGTACGGGCGAATGCCAGACGACGATTAGCTACGCTATCAGTCTTGGCAAGAGTAATCAGCGGCTCAACTACGCGACGCAGTTCTTTCGCTTTCGGCAGGGTCGTCTTGATGATTTCATGACGAACCAGCGAACCAGCCATGTTACGGAACATAGCCTGGCGATGGCTGCTGTTGCGGTTCAGTTGACGACCACTCTTACGATGGCGCATGACCTTATCCTTCTCAGTAAAACCTTAACCTGTGATCCGGTTACTCGTCAGCAATGCTTGCCGGTGGCCAGTTTTCCAGGCGCATGCCCAGAGACAGACCACGTGAAGCCAGCACGTCTTTAATCTCAGTAAGAGATTTTTTACCCAGGTTCGGCGTTTTCAGCAACTCAACCTCGGTACGCTGTACCAGATCACCGATATAGTGGATAGCTTCTGCCTTCAGGCAGTTAGCAGAGCGGACAGTCAATTCGAGATCGTCAACAGGGCGCAGCAGGATCGGATCGAATTCTGGTTTCTCTTCTTTCACTTCCGGCTGACGTACATCACGTAAGTCAACGAAAGCTTCAAGTTGTTCTGCCAGGATGGTTGCCGCACGACGAATCGCCTCTTCAGGATCGATTGTGCCGTTGGTTTCCATTTCGATGACCAGCTTGTCCAGGTCGGTACGCTGTTCTACACGCGCTGCTTCAACATTGTAGGCAATACGCTCTACGGGGCTGTAGCATGCGTCGACCAGCAGACGGCCGATTGGGCGCTCATCTTCTTCCGAATGAATTCGGGCAGAAGCCGGCACATAACCACGACCGCGCTGAACTTTGATACGCATGCTAATAGCAGCGTTCTCATCGGTCAGGTGGCAGATCACATGTTGCGGCTTGACGATTTCGACATCACCATCATGGGTGATGTCGGCTGCGGTCACAGGGCCAATGCCAGATTTATTCAAAGTAAGGATAACTTCATCTTTACCCTGAACTCTCACCGCCAGCCCTTTCAGGTTGAGCAGGATTTCAAGGATATCTTCCTGAACGCCTTCTTTGGTGCTGTACTCATGAAGTACACCATCAATCTCAACCTCGGTCACCGCGCAACCCGGCATCGATGAGAGCAGAATACGGCGCAGTGCGTTACCCAGAGTATGGCCAAAGCCACGCTCTAAAGGCTCAAGGGTCACCTTGGCGTGCGTCGAACTCACTTGCTCGATATCGACCAGGCGCGGTTTTAGAAACTCTGTCACAGAACCCTGCATTGTGTCCTCTCTTTGGTACTAAGCTTTACTTGGAGTAAAGCTCGACGATCAGGTGTTCGTTAATGTCCGCAGACAGATCAGAACGTTCCGGCTGACGCTTGAACGTACCTTCCATCTTGCCAGCATCAACTTCCAGCCAGGTTGGCTTTTCACGCTGCTCAGCCAGCTCCAGAGCGGCTTTCACGCGAGATTGCTTTTTCGCTTTCTCACGAATGCTGACGACGTCGTTCGCTTTAACCTGATAAGAAGCGATGTTAACAACACGACCGTTTACCATGATAGCTTTATGGCTAACCAGCTGACGTGATTCAGCACGAGTTGCGCCGAAGCCCATACGGTATACAACGTTGTCCAGACGACCTTCCAGCAGAGCCAACAGGTTTTCACCGGTGTTGCCTTTCAGACGTGCTGCTTCTTTATAATAGTTACGGAACTGACGCTCCAGCACACCGTACATACGGCGAACTTTTTGCTTTTCACGCAACTGCACACCATAGTCAGACAGACGCGGTTTACGCGCACCGTGCTGGCCAGGAGCTTGTTCAATTTTACACTTGGTATCGATCGCGCGAACGCCAGACTTAAGGAACAGGTCTGTGCCCTCACGACGGCTCAGCTTGAGCTTAGGACCCAAATATCTTGCCATTTTCTTTCTCCAACAATCCTAGAAACGAGCGCGTTATACGCGACGTTTTTTCGGCGGACGACAACCGTTATGAGGGATCGGAGTCACATCAGTAATATTAGTGATGCGGAAACCAGCGGCGTTCAGAGCACGAATAGTAGATTCGCGACCCGGACCCGGACCTTTGACCATAACTTCCAGATTCTTGATGCCGTATTCTTTTACGGCTTCAGCGCAACGCTCTGCTGCAACCTGAGCTGCAAACGGAGTTGATTTACGCGAACCACGGAAACCGGAACCACCGGCTGTTGCCCAACCCAGTGCGTTACCCTGACGATCAGTGATGGTAACGATGGTGTTGTTAAAAGACGCATGGACATGAGCCACGCCATCAGAGACTTGTTTTCTTACACGCTTACGTGCACGAACTGGTGCCTTTGCCATTATTCAATCACCCCGATTATTTCTTGATCGGTTTACGCGGACCCTTACGGGTACGTGCGTTGGTCTTAGTACGCTGACCGCGAACCGGAAGACCACGACGATGGCGTAAACCACGATAGCAACCAAGGTCCATCAGACGCTTGATGCTCAGGGTGATTTCACGGCGCAGATCACCTTCAACGACAAATTTACCTACTGCTTCACGCAGAACTTCAATTTGTTCTTCAGACAGCTCACTGATCTTAACATTTTCAGCGATACCCGTGTCAGCACAGATGGCTTTAGAGCGGGTCTTGCCGATACCGAAAATAGCAGTTAATGCGATTACGGTATGTTTGTGATCAGGAATGTTAATGCCTGCTATACGGGCCACTATGCACTCCTACTATTTAATATGTACGCACCATGCTGAAAAGCCCGTTTTCAGGATACTCAAATGGAAACGCACAGACATACAAAAGATTGGCTGGCTAATCTAGCCAGCTCAATCCAACTTTGCAAGAAAAATATGCGAATAAATCAGCCTTGGCGCTGTTTATGCTTTGGCTCGGCACTGCAAATCACACGGATGACACCATCACGCTTAACGATTTTGCAGTTACGGCATAATTTCTTGACGGAAGCACGAACTTTCATTTTTACTCTCCGTAACTTCTCAGGCGACCAGTTATCGGCCGTAGCCTTTCAGGTTCGCCTTCTTCAATGCAGACTCGTACTGACTTGACATCATCAGAGTTTGCACTTGAGCCATAAAGTCCATAATCACGACGACAACAATTAGCAGCGAGGTTCCACCGAAGTAGAACGGCACCTTCATTGCATCACGCATGAACTCCGGGATCAGGCAGATAAAGGTAATATACAGTGCACCAACCAAAGTCAGGCGAGTCATTACTTTATCGATATACTTCGCCGTTTGCTCTCCCGGACGAATTCCTGGTACAAATGCACCGGACTTCTTCAGGTTATCTGCTGTTTCACGCGGGTTGAAAACCAAAGCCGTGTAGAAGAAACAGAAGAATATGATTGCAGACGCATAGAGTAACACATAAAGCGGTTGCCCAGGCTGCAAATACAGCGAAATTGTTGTCAGCCAGTTCCAACCGGTACCGCCCCCGAACCATGACGCGATGGTCGCAGGGAACAGAATAATACTGGAAGCGAAGATTGCAGGGATTACACCCGCCATATTCACTTTCAGCGGCAAATGTGTGCTCTGTGCAGCATAGACGCGACGACCCTGTTGACGCTTCGCGTAGTTCACCACAATGCGGCGTTGACCACGTTCAACGAATACAACAAAGAAGGTCACGGCAAACACTAATACTGCAACCAATAGCAACAGGAGGAAGTGCAGGTCGCCTTGACGCGCTTGCTCGATAGTATGGGCGATGGCCGGCGGGAGACCCGCAACGATACCAGCGAAGATAATGATCGAGATACCGTTACCGATACCACGTTCAGTAATCTGTTCGCCGAGCCACATCAGGAACATAGTTCCTGTGACCAGACTTACAACAGCGGTGAAATAGAATGCAAAGCCCGGATTCATCACCAGGCCCTGCATACCAGGCATATTCGGTAGACCGGTAGCAATACCGATCGACTGGAATATCGCCAGCACCAGAGTACCGTAGCGGGTGTACTGGCTGATCTTACGACGACCAGACTCCCCTTCTTTCTTCATTTCTGCTAACGGCTGATAAACAACCGTCAACAGCTGGACAATGATCGATGCCGAAATATACGGCATGATGCCCAGGGCAAAGATAGAAGCACGGCTGAGGGCACCACCAGAGAACATGTTAAACATTTCAATGATAGTGCCTCGCTGTTGCTCAAGCAGTTTGGCAAGTACAGCGGCATCAATACCAGGGATCGGAATAAAAGAACCAATACGGAATACAATCAGCGCACCGATAACAAACAAAAGTCTGCGTTTCAGTTCGCCAAGTCCACCTTTGGCACTTTGAAAATCTAATCCCGGTTGCTTAGCCATCTGCTACTTATTCCTCAATTTTACCGCCAGCAGCTTCGATAGCAGCACGAGCACCTTTAGTCACGCGCAGGCCACGAACAGTTACCGGACGAGCTACCTCGCCAGAAAGAATCACTTTCGCGAACTCAATCTGAATACCGATAATGTTAGCTGCTTTCAGCGTGTTCAGGTCGACTACATCGCCTTCTACGTGAGCCAGATCGGAGAGACGAATCTCTGCAGTGATCATTGCTTTACGAGAAGTGAAGCCGAATTTCGGCAGACGACGGTACAGAGGCATCTGACCGCCCTCGAAACCGCGACGTACGCCACCGCCAGAACGAGAGTTCTGACCTTTGTGACCACGACCACCGGTCTTACCGAGGCCAGAACCGATACCACGACCCAGGCGCTTACCCGCCTTTTTAGAGCCTTCGGCCGGAGACAGAGTATTTAAACGCATCTCTTACTCCTCAACTTTAACCATAAAGGAAACCGCGTTGACCATACCACGAACAGCAGGAGTATCCTCGCGTTCTACGGTGTGACCAATACGACGCAGACCCAGGCCAAGCAGCGTTGCCTTGTGTTTCGGCAGACGACCGATTGCACTGCGGGTTTGAGTAATTTTAATAGTCTTTGCCATGGTTTATTTCCCCAGAATTTCTTCAACGGATTTACCACGCTTGGCAGCGACCATTTCTGGAGAATTCATATTTTCCAGGCCATCAATAGTTGCACGAACCACGTTAATCGGGTTGGTGGAACCATATGCTTTGGCCAGAACGTTATGAACTCCAGCAACTTCCAGAACGGCGCGCATTGCACCACCGGCGATGATACCGGTACCTTCGGAAGCTGGCTGCATGAATACACGAGAACCCGTGTGAACACCTTTAACCGGGTGCTGCAGGGTGCCGTGGTTCAGCGCGACGTTAATCATATTGCGACGGGCTTTTTCCATCGCTTTCTGGATCGCTGCTGGAACTTCACGCGCTTTACCGTAACCAAAACCTACGCGACCGTTACCGTCACCAACTACAGTCAGAGCTGTGAAGGAGAAAATACGACCACCTTTAACGGTTTTAGATACGCGGTTAACCGCGATCAGCTTTTCCTGCAGTTCGCCAGCTTGTTTTTCGATGTGAGCCATCTTACACCTCTACCTTAGAACTGAAGGCCAGCTTCACGGGCAGCATCTGCCAGTGCCTGGACACGACCATGATATTGGAACCCGGAACGGTCAAAGGAAACATCTTTGATGCCTTTTTCCAGAGCGCGTTCAGCGACAGCTTTACCCACAGCTGCAGCCGCGTCTTTGTTACCGGTGTACTTCAGTTGTTCAGCGATAGCTTTTTCTACAGTAGAAGCAGCTACCAGAACTTCAGAACCGTTCGGTGCAATTACCTGTGCGTAAATATGACGCGGGGTACGATGTACCACCAGGCGAGTTGCACCCAGCTCCTGGAGCTTGCGGCGTGCGCGGGTCGCACGACGGATACGAGCAGATTTCTTATCCATAGTGTTACCTTACTTCTTCTTAGCCTCTTTGGTACGCACGACTTCGTCGGCGTAACGAACACCCTTGCCTTTATAAGGCTCAGGACGACGGTAGGCGCGCAGATCTGCTGCAACCTGACCGATCACCTGCTTATCAGCGCCTTTCAGCACGATTTCAGTTTGAGTCGGACATTCTGCAGTGATACCTGCCGGCAGCTTGTGTTCAACAGGATGAGAGAAACCTAAAGCCAGGTTTACTACATCCCCTTTAACCGCTGCACGATAACCTACACCAACCAGCTGAAGCTTTTTAGTGAAGCCTTCGGTAACACCGATAACTACTGAGTTAAGCAGGGCACGCGCGGTACCAGCCTGAGCCCAACCGTCTGCGAAACCATCACGCGGACCGAAAGTCAGTGCATTATCTGCATGTTTAACTTCAACAGCATCGTTGAGAGTACGAGTCAGCTCGCCATTCTTACCTTTGATCGTAATAACCTGACCGTTGATTTTTACGTCAACGCCGGCAGGAACAACGACCGGTGCTTTAGCAACACGAGACATTTTTTCCTCCGATTAGGCTACGTAGCAGATAATTTCGCCACCAAGACCAGCTTGGCGCGCTGCACGATCAGTCATAACACCTTTAGAGGTAGAAATAACTGCGATACCCAGACCCGCCATAACTTTCGGCAGCTCATCTTTACGTTTGTAGATGCGCAGACCTGGGCGGCTGACACGCTGAATGCTTTCTACAACAGCTTTACCCTGGAAATACTTAAGAGTCAGTTCCAGTTCCGGCTTGATGTCGCCTTCAACTTTAAAATCTTCAATAAAGCCTTCTTCCTTCAGCACGTTGGCAATTGCCACTTTCAGCTTGGAGGAAGGCATGGTGACCGCAGCTTTATTCGCGGCCTGACCGTTACGGATACGGGTCAGCATATCCGCGATCGGATCTTGCATGCTCATCTGTCTTTACTCCCGTGATTCAATTGGTGACAATTACCAGCTAGCCTTTTTCAGACCCGGGATTTCACCGCGCATAGCGGCTTCACGGACCTTAATACGGCTCAACCCGAACTTCCGCAGGAAACCATGCGGACGACCTGTTTGACGGCAGCGGTTACGCTGACGAGACGGGCTGGAATCACGCGGCAGAGTCTGCAGCTTGAGAACAGCATTCCAACGATCTTCGTCGGTTGCGTTCACATCAGAGATGATAGCTTTCAGTTCAGCGCGTTTAGCGAAGAATTTATCAGCTAAAGCCACGCGCTTTACTTCGCGTGCTTTCATTGATTGCTTAGCCATTAAGTAACCCTACCTTACTTGCGGAACGGGAAGTCAAAGGCAGCCAGAAGAGCGCGGCCTTCTTCATCAGATTTCGCAGTAGTGGTAATGGTAATATCCAAACCACGAACGCGGTCGACTTTATCGTAGTCGATTTCTGGGAAGATGATCTGCTCACGGACACCCATGCTGTAGTTACCACGACCATCGAATGACTTAGCGGACAGGCCACGGAAGTCACGGATACGCGGTACAGCAATAGTGATCAGGCGCTCAAAGAACTCCCACATGCGTTCGCCACGCAGGGTTACTTTACAGCCGATCGGATAGCCCTGACGGATTTTGAAGCCTGCAACTGATTTGCGTGCTTTGGTGATCAACGGCTTTTGACCGGAGATTGCTGTCAGATCCGCTGCTGCGTTATCCAGCAGTTTCTTGTCAGCGATCGCTTCACCAACACCCATGTTCAGGGTGATCTTCTCGACCCGAGGGACTTGCATGACAGAATTGTAGTTAAACTCAGTCATGAGTTTACCAACTACTTCGTCTTTGTAGTAATCATGCAGTTTCGCCATCGTACTACTCCAAATTACTTGATAGTTTCGCTGTTAGACTTGAAGAAACGGACTTTTTTGCCGTCTTCGAATCTAAAGCCTACACGGTCAGCCTTGCCGGTTGCCGCATTGAAGAGTGCAACGTTAGAAACCTGAATTGCAGCTTCTTTTTCAACGATGCCACCTGGTTGGTTCAGGGCCGGAACCGGCTTCTGATGTTTCTTAACCAGGTTGATACCTTCAACAATGAGCTTGCCGGAAGACAAGACATTCTTAACTTTACCGCGTTTACCTTTATCTTTACCGGTTAACACGATAACTTCGTCATCACGACGGATTTTCGCTGCCATGATTCGCTCCTTAGAGTACTTCTGGTGCCAGAGAGATAATTTTCATGAACTTCTCGGTACGAAGCTCACGAGTTACCGGCCCAAAAATACGCGTACCGATGGGCTGCTCGCTGTTATTGTTGAGAATAACGCATGCATTACCATCGAAGCGAATGACAGAACCGTCCGGGCGACGAACACCCTTCTTGGTGCGCACCACTACCGCCTTCAGCACATCACCTTTTTTGACCTTACCACGCGGAATTGCTTCCTTGATGGTGATCTTGATGATGTCGCCTACGCCTGCGTAGCGACGGTGCGAGCCACCCAGAACCTTGATACACATTACGCGACGTGCACCGGAGTTGTCGGCGACGTTCAGCATAGTCTGTTCTTGGATCATTTTAGTGCTCCGCTAATGTCAACTACTACTGAGACCCAAAATCGAGCCGTTAAATATCCCCATATCGAGGGCGCGGCATTATAACACCGGAAATCGGATATGGGTAGAAAAAATAAACGGCTCATCGCTGAGCCGTTTATCCGTTGAGAATACGGCTCTATTACAGAACCGCTTTCTCTACGACGCGAACCAGCGTCCAGGACTTAGTCTTGGACAGCGGACGGCATTCGTGGATTTCGACCACGTCACCGATACCGCATTCGTTGTTCTCGTCATGTACGTGCAGTTTGGTCGTACGCTTGATGAACTTACCGTATACCGGGTGTTTCACCACACGTTCGATAGCAACAACGATGGATTTCTCCATTTTGTTGCTAATTACACGACCTTGCAGAGTACGGATTTTATCGGTCATTACGCACCCGCCTTCTGAGTCAGTAAAGTCTTAACGCGTGCAACATCACGACGCACTTGCTTCAGCAGATGAGTCTGTTGCAGCTGGCCACTTGCAGCCTGCATACGCAGGTTGAACTGCTCACGCAGCAGGTTCAGCAGCTCAGCGTTCAGCTCTTCAACGCTTTTTTCACGCAGCTCTTTTGCTTTCATTACATCACCGTCTTAGTTACAAAGGTGGTTTTGATCGGCAGTTTCGCTGCTGCCAGGCCGAATGCTTCACGGGCTAGCTCTTCCGGTACGCCGTCCATTTCATAAAGGACTTTACCCGGCTGAATCAAGGCAACCCAGTACTCCACGTTACCTTTACCTTTACCCATACGAACTTCCAGCGGCTTCTCGGTAATCGGTTTGTCCGGGAAAACACGGATCCAGATTTTACCTTGACGCTTAACTGCACGGGTCATAGCACGACGTGCTGCTTCGATCTGACGTGCAGTCAGACGACCACGGCCAACAGCTTTCAGACCGAAAGTGCCGAAGCTAACATCCGTACCCTGCGCCAGACCACGGTTGCGGCCTTTGTGCACTTTACGGAATTTTGTACGCTTTGGTTGTAACATCAGCGACGCTCCTTATTTACGGCCTTTACGCTGCTGCTTTTTAGGTTGAGCAGCCGGTTCCGGTTGTTCAACAGCAGCCATACCACCCAGGATCTCGCCTTTGAAGATCCATACCTTAACGCCGATTACACCGTAAGTGGTGTGCGCTTCAGAGGTGTTGTAGTCGATGTCAGCACGCAGAGTGTGCAGCGGTACGCGACCTTCACGGTACCATTCGGTACGTGCGATTTCCGCGCCGCCCAGACGGCCGCTAACTTCAACTTTGATACCTTTAGCGCCCAGACGCATTGCGTTCTGTACAGCACGCTTCATAGCACGACGGAACATAACGCGACGTTCCAGCTGTGAAGTGATGCTATCAGCAACCAATTTAGCGTCCAGTTCTGGCTTACGAACTTCGGCGATGTTGATCTGTGCAGGAACGCCAGCGATATCCGCTACGACCTTGCGCAGTTTTTCTACGTCTTCGCCTTTCTTACCGATAACGATGCCCGGGCGAGCGGTGTGAATAGTCACACGAATGCTCTTAGCCGGACGCTCGATAACGATACGAGATACGGACGCTTTAGCCAGTTCCTTAGTCAGGAACTGACGTACTTTAAAATCGCTGTCCAGGTTGTCAGCGAATTCTTTGGTGTTCGCGAACCAGGTAGAGTTCCATGGTTTGACAATACCCAGGCGAATACCATTAGGATGTACTTTCTGACCCATTGCTAGTCTCCAGAGTCTCAGCGATCGGACACAACCACAGTGATGTGGCTGGTGCGCTTCAGGATGCGATCTGCACGACCTTTCGCACGCGGCATAATGCGCTTCATGCTCGGGCCTTCGTCTACGAAAATTTTCGTAACTTTCAGATCGTCAATGTCAGCGCCATCGTTGTGTTCAGCGTTAGCAATGGCAGATTCCAGTACCTTCTTGACCAGTACAGCAGCTTTCTTGTTGGTGTAGGTCAGAATATCCAGGGCCTGCGACACTTTCTTACCGCGAATCAGGTCAGCTACGAGGCGAACCTTCTGAGCAGAAGAACGAGCATGGCGATGTTGAGCTAAAGTTTCCATCTCTTCCTCCTACCTTATTTCTTCTTCGCTTTTTTATCAGCAGCATGGCCGCGATAAGTACGAGTCGGTGCGAATTCACCCAGTTTGTGACCAACCATTTCGTCGGAAACAAATACTGGAACGTGCTGACGACCATTATGGACAGCGATGGTCAAACCGATCATGTTAGGAAAGATCGTTGAACGACGGGACCAAGTGCGCAGGGGCTTCTTGTCTCCGCTTTCCACCGCTTTCTCTACCTTCTTCAGCAAGTGCAGGTCAATAAAAGGACCTTTCTTGAGAGAACGTGGCATGGCTTATCCTCTAAAATTATTTGCTACGGCGACGTACGATGAATTTATCAGTACGCTTGTTGCTGCGGGTCTTCTTACCTTTGGTCTGCAGGCCCCACGGGGAAACCGGGTGCTTACCAAAGTTACGACCTTCACCACCACCATGTGGGTGGTCGACTGGGTTCATCGCAGTACCGCGAACGGTAGGACGAATACCACGCCAGCGTGCAGCACCTGCTTTACCCAGAACGCGCAGCATATGCTCAGCATTGCCAACTTCGCCCAGAGTAGCGCGGCAGTCTGCTTCGACTTTACGCATTTCACCAGAACGCAGACGCAGGGTGACATAAGCACCATCACGAGCAACGATCTGAACGTAAGTACCAGCGGAACGTGCCAGCTGACCGCCTTTACCTGGTTTCATTTCTACGTTATGAACGGTAGAACCAACCGGGATATTGCGCATCGGCAGGGTGTTGCCTGCTTTGATTGCAGCATCAACGCCAGACTGAATCTGGTCGCCAGCTTTCAGGCCTTTAGGGGCCAGGATGTAACGGCGCTCGCCATCTTTGTACAGAACCAGCGCGATATTCGCGGAACGGTTCGGATCGTACTCAAGACGCTCAACAACTGCCGGGATACCATCTTTGTTGCGTTTGAAGTCAACAATACGGTAAGCCTGCTTGTGGCCACCACCGATATGACGGGTGGTGATACGGCCATTGTTGTTACGACCACCGGATTTGCTGTTTTTTTCCAGCAACGGAGCAAAAGGTTTGCCCTTGTGCAGCTCAGGGTTAACCACTTTAACAACGTGGCGACGACCCGGAGATGTCGGTTTACATTTAACAACTGCCATTGTATTACTCCTCCGACTTACTCAGCGCCGCCAACGAAGTCCAGATTCTGGCCTTCCTTCAGGGTGACGTAAGCTTTTTTCCAGTCGCTACGACGACCGATACGCTGTCCGTGACGTTTAACTTTCCCTTTAACTACGAGGGTGTTAACGACTTCGACTTCGACTTCAAACAGTTTCTGCACAGCAGCTTTGATTTCTGCTTTAGTCGCGTCTTTAGCAACTTTGAGAACGATGGTGTTTGTTTTTTCCATCGCAGCAGACGCTTTTTCAGAAACGTGCGGTGCACGCAGCACCTTCAGCAGACGTTCTTCACGAATCATGCCAGCATCTCCTCAACTTGCTTAACAGCATCAGCAGTCATTACGACTTTGTCGAAGGCGATCAGGCTAACCGGGTCGATACCAGTTGCATCGCGTACGTCAACCTTGTGCAGGTTGCGCGCAGCCAGGAACAGGTTCTCGTCCAGCTCACCGGTGATGATCAGCACATCTTCCAGAGCCATGTCTTTCAGTTTCTGTGCCAGCAGCTTAGTTTTAGGCGCTTCTACAGAGAACGTCTCGACAACGATCAGACGATCCTGACGTACCAGTTCGGACAGAATGCTTTTCAGCGCGCCGCGGTACATCTTTTTGTTAACTTTTTGACTGTGGTCCTGCGGGCGAGCAGCGAAGGTTACGCCACCGGAACGCCAGATCGGGCTCTTGATAGAACCTGAACGCGCACGGCCGGTACCTTTCTGGCGCCACGGCTTTTTGCCTGAACCAGTTACTTCAGCACGAGTCTTCTGAGCACGAGTACCCTGACGAGCACCAGCTGCATAAGCAACTACAACCTGGTGAACCAGCGCTTCGTTGAAATCACGACCGAAGGTAGTTTCGGAAACAGTCAGCGCGCTCTGCGCGTCTTTCAATACTAATTCCATTGCTATCCCCTTACGCCTTCACAGCTGGTTTAACGATCAGGTCGCTACCGGTAGCACCCGGGACCGCGCCTTTAACCAGCAGCAGGTTGCGCTCAGCGTCAACACGTACTACGTCCAGGCTCTGAACAGTGACACGTTCGTTGCCCAGCTGACCTGCCATTTTCTTGCCTTTGAACACTTTGCCCGGAGTCTGGTTCTGACCGATAGAACCCGGAACGCGGTGAGACAAGGAGTTACCGTGCGTAGCATCCTGAGTACGGAAGTTCCAGCGCTTAACGGTACCAGCAAAACCTTTACCTTTAGAGGTACCGGTTACGTCAACTTTTTTAACGTCAGCAAACAGTTCAACGCTAATGCTCTGACCTACGGTGAATTCTTCGCCGTCAGCAAGACGGAATTCCCACAGGCCGCGGCCAGCTTCAACGCCAGCTTTAGCGAAGTGACCAGCTTCCGGCTTGGTTACACGGTTAGCTTTTTTAGCACCGG
The DNA here is from genome assembly GCF_006539725.1 of Klebsiella terrigena. Taxonomy (GTDB): domain Bacteria; phylum Pseudomonadota; class Gammaproteobacteria; order Enterobacterales; family Enterobacteriaceae; genus Klebsiella; species Klebsiella terrigena. The sequence continues at coordinate 23,780 of NZ_BJNO01000041.1, forward strand.
TGGTAACCTGAATTGCGCGGTAACCGTCGTTAGCCAGGTCTTTAACCTGTGCAACACGGTTTGCTTCAACTTCGATTACGGTTACTGGGATAGAAACGCCATCTTCAGTGAAGATGCGGGTCATACCCACTTTTTTACCGACTAAACCAATCATTGTTTCAACCTCTCAATCGCTCGATGACCTGATTAACCCAGGCTGATCTGCACGTCTACACCGGCAGCCAGATCCAGACGCATCAGAGCATCAACGGTTTTCTCAGTTGGCTCAACGATGTCAACCAGACGCTTGTGAGTGCGAATTTCGTACTGATCGCGCGCATCTTTGTTGACGTGCGGAGAGATCAGAACGGTAAAGCGCTCTTTGCGGGTCGGCAGCGGGATCGGACCACGGACCTGCGCACCAGTGCGCTTGGCAGTCTCGACGATTTCCGCGGTTGATTGATCGATCAGACGATGATCAAACGCTTTAAGACGGATACGGATTCTTTGGTTCTGCATGAGACCAGAGCTCCAATTATTTATAGACGAAATGATTACTCCTCATACCCATTACGATTGATGGGAGAGTGTAACCGTTCTTACATAGTTCCCCGATTGGGAACATTGTTTGATAGCTAAAAGCTCTATCAGGGTTCATATCGAACCGGCCTGCCAATTTTGACAGGCCCGCGCATTATACGCAAAATCGGACCCAACACAAGGGCTGCGTAGAAAATCATCATTTATATTTGCGAGGCTGCTGGAGAAAGCGGTGTTGCCGGCTGAAAAATAGCAAATTGAGTGGATTGCCGCGCGTAAAGCCAGCCATCGCGCTTTGCCGTTCGCACCTTGCCTGGTCAGAATCGACGTATACAACTCATCCGCCGGGGTATCGCATGTACATGACCCTCCCCTTTCTGCTTTTCTACTGCGGGTTTTCTCTGGCGCTGTGCTGGCACGATCTGCGGTATGGGCTGCTTCCCGACCGTTTGACCTGTCCCCTGCTCTGGCTTGGCCTGCTGTTTTATCTTTGTCGGATGCCGACGGGCCTGGAAAATGCCGTCTGGGGTGCTATCGCGGGGTATCTGGCCTTTGCTTTAGTCTACTGGGTTTACAGAGGGATTCGCGGGTATGAGGGGTTAGGCTATGGCGATGTGAAATTTCTTGCCGCTCTCGGTGCCTGGCACGGCTGGCAGTCGCTACCGCAGCTGGTGTTCATGGCGACGCTCATCGCCTGCGCCACGCTGCTACTGCGCGTCGTTATCTTGAATCGCCAGGGGGTTCTGAACAACCCGCTGCCGTTTGGCCCTTTTTTGGCTGCAGCGGGTTTTTACTGTGGATGGCAAACGCTTTTAGTCAGCAACTTTAATCTGTGACTGGAGATAATTCTGCAGGCCAATTTTGCCGATCAGGTCCAGCTCGGTTTCCAGCCAGTCAATGTGCCCTTCCTCATCGGCAAGGATTTCAATCAGCATATCGCGGCTGACATAATCGTGGACGCTGTCAGCATAGGCGATCGCCTCGCGTAAATCTTTGGCGCCTTCCAGCTCGAGCCTTAAATCGGACTGCAGCATCTCCTCAACGTCTTCACCGATACCCAGCTTGCCGAGATCCTGCAGATTGGGCAGTCCTTCAAGAAACAAAATACGCTCAATATATTTATCAGCGTGCTTCATTTCATCAATGGATTCATGGTATTCGATATCGTTGAGGCGCATCAGGCCCCAGTTCTTGAACATCCTGGCATGGAGAAAGTACTGATTTATTGCGACAAGCTCATTTCCCAATAATTTATTGAGATAACTTATGACTTTGACATCACCTTTCATTATATAGTCCCTCCGCTTCCACTCATTGAAGCGTAGTTCGCACTATATAGATGTCAAAGAAAAGCCGGAGGTCTCAGGCGATCTCTTTATATTCCGGCATGCGAGTTAATTCATCTTCCATGATCTCGCGAGCGGCGCGGACGCATTTACCACATTGATTTCCAACGGGAATAAACTTACGCAGCTGCTGAAAAGATTGAGGGTGAAATTGACGCACGGCCTGACGAATTTTTTTATCGTTTACACCATTACACAAACAAACGTACATATTCACTCCCGTTCAATTTATGCTCAAAGTGTAAATGAGAATAGTTATGATTACAATAGTCTCTCTATATAATAGATCCGATAACGCACTTTTTTATATTAGTCGTTCTCGCGCTTAGCGGGTCTAAATGACGGGCAGCAAAAAGGGCGCCGAAGCGCCCTTTTTAATTCAGAACTAAAGGATTAGCTCAGAACTTTAGCAACAACGCCCGCACCTACAG
>NZ_BJNO01000042.1 GCF_006539725.1 Klebsiella terrigena
CGCAGCGCATCGGGGAAGTGGTGACCTCGCTGGTTATCGCGCGTCCACATAACGACATCAACAAAATCGTCGCACATTACAAAGTCGCGGAATAACGGGAGACAACATGATGAAAGAAGCGCTTGGTCTGATCGAAACCAAAGGTCTGGTGGCCTGTATTGAAGCCGCCGATGCGATGTGTAAAGCCGCCAACGTCGAACTGATTGGCTATGAAAACGTCGGCTCCGGGCTGGTCACCGCGATGGTGAAAGGCGACGTCGGCGCGGTGAACGCGGCGGTGGACTCCGGCGTGGAAGCGGCGAAACGCATCGGCGAAGTCGTCACCTCTCGCGTCATTGCGCGACCGCATAACGATATCGAGAAAATCGCGTCGCAGCACAAAGCATGACCTGACAGGGCGCGCCCCGTCTCCACTCTTTTCGTCTGATGAAGGATAGACTCATGATTGAACTGGATAACGATTTGCAGTCCCGCCAGAACGCGCGGGAACTGGTGCGCAGCGCCAAAAAGGCCCAGGCGATTCTGGCCACCTTTTCGCAGCAGCAAATCGACGCCATCGTGAAAAACGTGGCCCAGGAAGCGGCGCACCACGCCGAAGCGCTGGCGAAAATGGCCTCGGAAGAGACCGGATTTGGCAACTGGCAGGACAAGGTGCTGAAGAACCGTTTTGCCTCGCTGCGCGTCTACGACGCCATCAAAGATATGAAGACCGTCGGCATCATTCATGACGATCCGCTAAAAAAAGTGATGGACGTGGGCGTGCCGCTGGGGGTGATTTGTGCGCTGGTCCCCTCAACCAACCCGACCTCAACCGTAATCTATAAAACGCTGATTGCCCTCAAAGCCGGCAACGCGATTATCTTTTCCCCGCATCCCGGCGCGCGCGAGTGCAGTTGGAAAGCGATAGAGATCGTTAAGCGCGCCGCCGAAGCCGCAGGCGCCCCGGCAGGCAGCGTCGGCGCTATCACCCAGCTGACCCTCGAAGCCACCTCCGAACTGATGCACAGCAAAGAGGTCTCGCTGATCCTCGCCACCGGCGGCGAAGGCATGGTGCGCGCGGCCTATGCTTCCGGCACCCCGACCATCAGCGGCGGTCCGGGTAACGGTCCGGCGTTTATCGAGCGCAGCGCCGATATCCACCACGCAGTGAAAGATATCATCACCAGCAAAACCTTCGATAACGGGGTGATCTGCGCGTCCGAGCAGTCGATCATCGTCGAACGCTGCATTTACGACGAAGTACATCGCGAGCTGGAAGCCCAGGGCGCGTACTTTATGAACGAGGGCGAAGCGGCAAAAATGGCGGCCCTGCTGCTGCGCGCCAACGGCACCATCAACCCGAAAGTGGTCGGCAAAACCGCGCTCTATCTGAGCCAGATGGCCGGCTTCAGCGTTCCGGCCAGCACCCGGGTGCTGATCGCCGAGCAAACCACCGTCTCGCACAAAAACCCCTATTCTCGCGAAAAGCTGTGTCCGGTACTCGGCCTGTACGTGGAAGAGGACTGGAAGGCGGCCTGCAATCGGGTGGTGGAGCTGCTGACCAACGAAGGCCTCGGCCACACCCTGGTGATCCACACCCGTAACCAGGACGTCATCCGCCAGTTCTGCCTCGAAAAACCGGTTAACCGCATTCTGATCAACACCCCGGCGGCGCTGGGCGGCATCGGGGCGACCACCAATATCACCCCGGCATTAACCCTCGGCTGCGGCGCCGTAGGCGGCGGCTCCAGCTCCGATAACGTCGGGCCAATGAACCTGCTCAACATCCGCAGGGTCGGCTACGGCGTGCGCTCCATTGATGAACTGCGCGCCCCGGGCAGCCGCCCTGAACCGCAGCCCACCCTCGTTGCCCCGGTCGATAACCCGCATCGCAGCATTGTTGACGACCAGCGCTTCACCGCCCCTGCCGCCGCCGCGACGCTTAGCGCAACGGCAGACGATCGTTTTGCGGTCCGCGCCGCCGTCGAGGCGGAAGGTGACATCAGCGAGCAAAACGTGGAGCGCGTTATCCGCCAGGTGCTGGAGCGCCTCGGTAAGTAATGCATTGAGATAAGGCGATAAAAACAATGATTCTCGCAAAGGTAGTCGGACATGTCGTCGCCACGCAGAAATGCGCTGAGCTACGCGGCAGCAACCTGCTGTTAATCGCCAGGTTAGACGATGAACAGCGGCCAATGAAGGACCAAACCTGGGTTGCCGTCGATAGCGTCGGCGCAGGCATGCACGACATCGTGCTGGCTGAAGAGTATTTCGCACTCAACCGGGACCGCTATAAGGCCATGTCGGTGGTTGCCATTGTCGAGAACGTGTTTCGGGACGCTTAAGGAGTGAATAGTCCAATGAGTGAATTTTTGCTGAAACCCCGGATCCGCTTTGGTCAGGACGCGCTTGCGGTCCTGAGCGAGCTTCCCGCCCGCAGCGTCCTGCTGGTCACCGATAAGGCGATGGTGAAATTTGGCCTCGCCGATCGCGTGACCCGAGTCCTGCAGCAGCGCGGCATCACCTTCCAGGTCTGGGACGACGTGGTGGCTGACCCGGATATCGCCACCGTCGTGCGCGGTATGAAGCTGATGGACAGCCGCTATCCGGATCTGGTTATCGCCCTCGGCGGCGGTTCGGTGATTGATGCCGCCAAAGCGGTTATCTTCGCCCTGGCGCAAACCCGTCCGGACGCCCGCCGCGAGCGCCCCTGCTTCGTGGCGATCCCCACCACCAGCGGTACCGGCTCGGAAGTGACCGCCTTTTCGGTGGTGAAAGCCGGCGCCGAAAAGCTGGTGCTGGTGGACCCGTCGCTGCTGCCGGATATCGCCATTCTCGACCCGGCGCTGGTGGCCTCGGTGCCGCCGGCGATCACCGCCGATACCGGGATGGACGTTCTGTGCCACGCGCTGGAAGCCTACGTCTCTCTCAATGCCAGCGACTTTTCCGACGCGCTGGCGGAAAAAGTGGTGCAGCAGGTGTTTCGCTACCTGCCGACCTGCTGGCGCAGCGGCGACAACCTGCTGGCGCGGGAAAAGATGCATAACGCCTCCTGCATGGCGGGAATGGCCTTCACTAACGCCTCGCTCGGCGTGACCCACAGCCTCGCCCACGCGCTTGGCGGCGTCTTCCGCGTCCCTCACGGCCGCGCCAACGCGCTGCTGATGGCGGAAGTCGTGGCGTGGAACGCCGATTATCAGGGGCGGTGCGATACCGATGCCGCGCGCAAATACGCTCGCCTGGCTCATCTGCTGGATCTGCCGGCCGCCAGCCCCCGCGAGGGCGTCGCCAGCCTACTGATCGCCATTCAGGCATTAAAAGATGAAATGACCATGCCGGCCGGCATCCGCGATACCGGCGTCGACGCCGCTGATTTTGACCGGCGGCTGGCGGAAATGGTCGGCCAGGCGCTGCGCGATGGCTGTACCCCAACCAACCCGCGCGTACCGGATGCCCACGCTTTAACCGAACTCTATCGCCGGGCGTGGACCGGCGGCGCCGTTCAGGGCCACTGATAACAAGAACTGGAGAACCTTACCCATGGCACACTACAGCTTAACGCCGCGCGTCAACGTGCTGGCAAAACGTTTACTCTCACAAAAAAGCACCCTGTGCACCGAACATGCCACGACGCTCAACGCCCTTGATGGCGATATCGCGGGCGTCCCCGCCGCCGTTAAACCGGCGCGCCGCTTCTACGAACTGATGCGCCAGCTGCCGGTGTGCATCAGCGCCGACGAGCTGATCGTCGGCAACCAGACCCGCAAACCGCACGGCGCCATCTTTCACGATGAAAGCGCGGCCCATCGCCCGTCGGCGTTCCAGTTTCTCAATCTGAACGGCGACCTCGACTCCCCGGACTATAAGCTGGTCATCGAGAAAGGCGTACTGGCGATCAGGCACCAGCTCGAAGAGAAAACCCGCAGCCTGGGCAGCGCCGTCAGCCGCAGCGGCATGGATGAAGTCAACGGCTGCCGCGCGGCGATTTACGCCTGCGACGGGCTGCTGACGCTGGCACAAAATCTGGCTAACAGCGCGGAGACCCTGGCCGCCGGCGAAGGCAACGCCTTTCGCCAGAGCGAGCTGCGCGACAGCGCCGCCATCCTGCACCAGGTTCCGGCCCACCCGGCGCGCAATTTTAAAGAAGCCTGCCAGGCCTTTTATCTGTTCCAGCTCGCGCTGCAGCTCGATAACGGCAGCTATGCGGTGAACCCGGAAGGCGCCGATAAGGCCCTGCTGCCGTGGTACCAGCGCGATATCGATAGCGGCGCCCTGACGCCACAGCAGGCCTATGAGATCGTCGAATGCCTGTGGTTCAAGCTGGCGGAGCTGAGCGAAGTCCGCGCCGCCTGCGCCATTGACGGCTACCCGATGTTTGACGCCCTGCTGCACGGTGCGAGCCTTGAGAACGCCAATATCAACGCGCTCTCCGCGATGTTCCTCAGCGCCCAGCACAACCTCAGCGCGCTGAACCTGCCGGTGCGCCTGTTCCGCGGCGCGCAGCAGATCTCCGCCGCCCCGTTCGCCGCCTGCGCCGATACCCCGGCGATGGAAGGCCTGACCCCGCGCATGCAGCGCCTGCGTAACCACTACCTGACCGTGCGCCCGAGCGTCTCCATCTACCGCGCGCTGGCCTTTACCGAAGTGGTCAAAGCCAACCCGGGCATGCCGACCATTCTGCTGCGCGCCAAAGCGTTCCGCCACGCCTGCGAAACCGCGCCGATCCTGATTCAGGATGACGAGCTGATCGTCGGCCATCCGTGCGGCAAGCCGCGCGCGGGCGCCTTCTCACCGGATATCGCCTGGCGCTGGGTACGCGACGAGCTCGACACCATGAGCACCCGCCCGCAGGATCCGTTTGAGATCAGCGAAGAAGATAAAAAAACCATCCGCGAGGAGATCGTTCCGTTCTGGGAAGGCCGTTCGCTGGATGAGATTTGCGAGGCGCAGTATCGCGAAGCCGGCGTCTGGGCGTTCAGCGGTGAGACCTTCGTCAGCGACCTCTCCTATCACCAGATCAACGGCGGGGGCGATACCTGTCCGGGCTACGACGTTCTGCTGTTCACCAAAGGGATGAACGGCATTAAGGCCGATGCCCAGGCCCGCCTCGAGCAGCTGAGCATGGAGAACCCGGAAGATATCGACCGCATTTACTACTACAAGGCGGCGATCGAAACCTGTGAAGGCGTCATTAACTACTCCCACCGCATCGCCGCCCACGCCCGGGAGCTGGCGGCCAGGGAGCAAAACGCCCAGCGTCGCGCCGAGCTGCTGACCATCGCCGAGGTTAACCAGAACGTGCCGGCCAACCCGCCGAAAACCCTGCAGGAAGCGCTGCAGAGCATCTGGACCGTGGAGTCGCTGTTCGAAGTCGAAGAGAACCAGACCGGCCTCTCCCTCGGCCGCGTTGACCAGTACTGCTACCCGATGTTTGAGGCCGATATTCGCGAAGGGCGCCTGACCCACGACGCTGCGCTGGAGATGATGCAGGCCTTTATTATCAAGTGCGCCGAGCTGATGTGGATGTCCAGCGAGCTGGGGGCGAAATATTTCGCCGGCTATCAGCCGTTTATCAACCTGACCGTCGGCGGCCAGAAGCGTACCGGCGGCGATGCCTGCAACGATCTCACCTATCTGATTATGGACGCCGTGCGCTTCGTGAAGGTTTATCAGCCTTCGCTGGCCTGCCGCATTCACAACCAGTCGCCGCAGAAGTACATGGAAAAAATCGTCGACGTGGTGAAGGCGGGTATGGGCTTCCCGGCCTGCCACTTCGATGACTCCCATATCAAGATGATGCTGCGTAAAGGCTTCGATTTTGAAGACGCCCGCGACTACTGCCTGATGGGCTGCGTCGAGCCGCAGAAATCGGGCCGTATCTACCAGTGGACCTCCACCGGCTACACCCAGTGGCCCATCGCCATCGAGTTCGTGCTGAACCGCGGCCGGATGGTGTTGTTCGATAGCTATCAGGGGCTGGATACCGGCGACCTGCGCGACCTGCACACCTTCGAAGCCTTCGACGCGGCGGTGAAAAAACAGATTGCCCATATCGTGCGCCTGTCGGCAATCGGCACGGTGATCAGCCAGCGCGTGCACCGCGACGTGGCGCCGAAGCCGCTGATGTCGCTGCTGGTGGAAGGCTGCATGGAGAGCGGTAAAGACGTGGCGGCCGGCGGCGCGATGGTCAACCACGGGCCGGGGCTGATCTTCTCGGGCCTGGCGACCTACGTCGACTCCCTCGCCGCGATCCGCAAGCTGGTATATGAAGATAAAAAATATACCCTCGAGCAGATCCGCGATGCGATGCTGGCGAACTTTGTAGGCTTCGAAGGGCTGCGCCGCGACTGCCTGAACGCGCCGAAGTACGGCAACGACGATAACTACGTTGACCAGTACGCGCTGGATATCACCGAATGGACCGAGCGCGAGTGCCGTAAATACCAGATGCTCTACTCCACCCTCAGCCACGGCACCCTGTCGATCTCCAACAACACGCCGATCGGCGAGCTGACCAACGCCACGCCGAATGGTCGCCTGGCGTGGATGCCGCTCTCGGACGGTATCAGCCCGACGCAGGGCGCCGATAAGCAGGGTCCGACGGCGATAATCAAGTCGGTCAGCAAGATGAACGTGGAGACTATGAACATCGGCATGGTGCACAACTTCAAGTTCCTCAAAGGGTTGCTGGATACGCCGGAAGGACGCCATGGCCTGATCACGCTGCTGCGTACCGCATCGATTCTCGGCAACGGCCAGATGCAGTTCAGCTACGTCGATAACGAAGTGCTGAAAAAAGCGCAGCAGGAGCCGGAAAAATACCGCGACCTGATCGTCCGCGTGGCGGGCTACAGCGCCTACTTCGTCGAGCTGTGCAAAGAAGTTCAGGACGAAATCATCAGCCGTACGGTGATTGAAAAGTTCTAATTTAAAGACATTTTCCCCCAGCAATGTCGAGTTGTAGAAAAGCGGTAAGCCCGTACATCCCAGGCGCATAGATAGCGATGTGACTGGGGTGAACAGGCGCGACCAACGCATTTACGGCTCGAAAGAGGACGGGGAGGAGGCAAGCGTGATCGCAACACAAGAATTAACCGGGCGCATCTTCAATATACAGAAGTATTCGATCTACGACGGGGACGGTATTCGCACGCTGGTTTTTTTCAAAGGCTGCAATATCCGCTGCCCGTGGTGCGCGAACCCGGAAGGGCTTACCAGCCAGTTTCAGGTGATGTTCTCGCAGGATAAATGCGTTAACTGCGGCGACTGCGTTAGCGTCTGTCCGGCGGGAATTCACTACCGGGCGGAAGAAAACGGCGCCATGAAGCACTTCGTCGACCGCAATAAGGACTGCATCGGCTGTCGTAAATGCGAAGAGATTTGCACCCAGAACGCGCTGGATATTATGGGTAAAGACGTCACCGTCAGCGAGCTGATGGAGATAATCATGCAGGATTACGATTTTTATATCGCCTCCGGCGGCGGCGTGACCATCGGCGGCGGCGAAATGAGCCTGCAGACCGATTTTGCCGTCGCCTTATTTAGCGAATGCAAAAAGATGATGCTCAATACCGCTGTCGAAACCCAGGGCACCACCTCGCTGGCTAATTATCAGAAGCTTGCGCCGGTCACCGACACCTTCTTATTCGATATTAAGCAGATCAATAGCGCGCACCATAAAGCGTTATTCGGTATTGGCAACGAAGGGATCCGCCGCAACCTGGAGTGGCTGGTGGATTCCGGCGCCAACGTGATTGTCAGGATGCCGCTGGTGCGCGGATATAACGACTCCTGGGAAGCCATTACCGGCGCCATTCATTACGTACAAAACCTGGCGAAGCGCGGAAATATCCGCCGCATCGATATGCTGCCGTACCACCAGCTGGGGCGTAAAAAATATGAACGTCTGGATATGCCGTACCCGATTACTCAGGACCCGTCTTATTCGCCCGAAGAGTTAGACCAGCTGGAAACGTTCTTCGCGCAGTTTGATTTTGATATTCGTTTAGTCCGCCATTAACAGGAGCTGACAATGAAAAGTTTAGGCGTAATTGAAACGCGAGGGCTGGTCGCCGCCATTCAGGCCGTCGACGCCGCCTGCAAAGCCGCAGGCGTAAGCTGCATCGGCTACCGTAAAATCGGCTCGGGGTTGGTCAGCGTCTGCTTTGAAGGCGAAATCAGCGCCATCCACACCGCGATTGAGCGCGGCGTCGAGGTCGTCGCCGCGGGCCAGGTCGTCGGCTCGCTGGTCATCGCCCGTCCGGAACGCAGCGTGGTCGATGCGCTGGGTAAATTAAAAGGCCGCCCGTCGCGTCCTGCCGCTCAGGCCGAGGCGCCGGCGGCTAAAGCCGACGCCTCGCTCCCGCCACAAGAAAAAGAGCCGGCCGCGCCCTATGACGCGCAGCCGGCAGCGGACCAGGCGGAAGACAAAAACGCCGCGCAGAGGAGAGGGAAGAAGGCATGATCGACGCTCTGCTCCATGAAAAAATTGCCGCCCGCCTGAGCCGCGTCGCCCCCGAGATCCCGGTCGGCATCTCTAACCGCCACGTTCATCTGGCACAGCAGGATGTCGAGGCGCTGTTTGGCAAGGGCTACGCGCTAACCCCGCTGAAGCCGCTGCGTCAGCCGGGGCAGTTCGCCGCCGAAGAGTGCGTCACCGTGGTCGGGCCGAAGGGCTCGCTGACCCAGGTGCGCGTCCTCGGCCCCACCCGGCCCTGCAGCCAGCTGGAAATTTCCCGCGCCGACTGCTTCACTCTCGGTATCAGGGCGCCGGTGCGCGAGTCCGGCCAGCTGGAGAACGCTGGCAGCGCGCTGCTGATCGGCCCGGCGGGCCACGTTGAGCTTCGTTCGCAGGTGATCTGCGCCTGGCGGCATATTCATATGTCGCCGCAGGACGCCCGCCGGCTGAACGTCAGCAACGGGCAGAAGATCAGCGTCCGCAGCAACGGCGAGCGCCGGCTGACGTTTGATGAGGTGGTGGTTCGGGTGCGCGATGATTTTGCGCTTGAGTTCCACATCGATACCGAAGAGGCCAACGCCGCCGGACTGAAAAACGGCGCCCAGGTCGTCATCACCCAGCCCGCTTAACGGAGACCGGCCATGACCGACGAAGAGATCGAACGCCTGGTAACGCGGATTATCCACCGGCTGCAGCCGCCGGTTCTGGTGATGGTCACCGCCGCCGACGGCTACCGGCAGGCGATCCGTCGCCGCCTGGCGGCCTGCGGGCTGCCGCTGCATATCGCGCTGGACGAAGGTATCCCGGACGCCGCATGCTGGCAGGAAACCGGCGCAATCATCCCGCCGTCAGCCTGGCAGGAGGCGCTGCCGGCAATGGCCTGGCGCGCGGCGATCGTGCCGTTTCTCGACTATCCGCTGGCGGCCGACCTGGCAAACGGCAGCCTGCACAGCCCGTTCGCCAGACGCCTGCACGAGGCGCTGCTTAGCGGCCTGCCGGTGCTGGCGCTGCGCTACCACTGCGATCCCGACAGCGAGCTCAATCAGCTGTACGGCGCGGCGACCCGCTCGGCCTACGCCGGGCAGATGCGTGCGACGCTGGCCCGCCTGACGGAGTGCGGCGTCACCCTGTGCGATATGAACGAGCTGCTGGAGCGGCTGACGTCGGGTAGCGCAGCGCCGCCGCCGGTGAACGCGACGCGGCGTTATCTTACCGTCACGGACGTCGTGAATAATCCAGCGCTAGCCGCCGCGCCCGATGCCGAGCTGACCGATGCCGCCATCGATTTTTTGAAAAACAGAAAAAAAGAACCTTACCTTAATAAATAGACCCGGAGTTTATTATGTCTTCTAAAACAAAATGTTGGCTATGGATGCTGCTGGTTATCCTCTCCGAAACCTCAGCCACTTCGACGCTTAAAATGTTCGGCAGCAGCGAAGGCTCAACCAAAATGATGCTGCTCGCGCTGCTGATTGTTCTCTACTGCACCTGCTACTACTCGCTCTCCCGCGCGGTGAAAGATATCCCCGTCGGCCTGGCGTACGCCACCTGGTCCGGCACCGGCATCCTCGTCGTTTCCACCCTGGGCATGGCCTTTTACGGCCAGCATCCGGATACCGCGGCCATTATCGGCATGGCGGTTATCGCCAGCGGCATCGTCATCATGAACCTGTTCTCGAAAATGGGCAGCGAGGAGAGCGCCGCCGCGCCCGCCGAGCCGGTTACGCCTCTCGACAAAAAAATCGCCAACTAACTGAAAGGAATAGCATATGTTTAATCTCGGATTTTTATGGCTGGCGCTGTCAATCGGCTCCGAAATCACCGGCACCTCGATGATCAAAAAGACCAACGGCTTTAGCAAACTGGCGCCGTCGGTGCTGGTGGTCTGCGCCTACGGGCTGTGCTATTTCGCCCTCACCCGCGCGATGAGCACCATCCCGGTGGGCGTGGCCTACTCGCTGTGGTGCGGCTTTGGTATCGTCGGCGTCACCATCTGCTCCATGATCCTCTACAAGCAGAAGCCGGATCTGCCGGCCATCTTCGCGATGGTGCTGATTATCTCCGGCGGCATCATCATGAACGTCTTCTCTACGATGTAACGCTCGCGGGGGGCGGGTTTACCCGACGCCCATTTCGTGGCAGGATAGTCCGATGAACAGAAACGTTGTCGTTACCCGCTCCCTTCGCTGGTGGCTGCCTGCATAAAGGCGGCACGATTCACGTTTCCATTTCAAAGCCGCCGGAAGGCGGCTTTGTCATTTCTCAGCAGCGCCTTTCGGCTTAACCGCATCGTAAGGAGTTTCTGATGAACGCAAACCACACCATTCTTACCGGCGATCGCCCGACCGGCCCGCTGCACCTCGGCCATTACGTGGGGTCGCTGCGCCAGCGCGTGCAGCTGCAGCATGACCACCAGCAGTTTATTCTGGTCGCCGACCTGCAGGGATTAACGGACAACGGCAGCAACCCGCAAAAGATAAGCAGCAATATCTTTGAAGTGATGGCCGACTATCTGGCCGTCGGCATCGATCCGCAGAAAACCACGATTTGCCTGCAGTCGGCCCTCCCGGCGCTGGCGGAGCTAAGCGCCCTGTACATGAATATCGTCACCGTTGCCCGCGTCGAGCGCAATCCCACCGTCAAGCATGAAATTGCGCAGAAAGGCTTCGCCCGCTCGCTGCCGGTGGGGTTTCTGGCCTACCCCATCAGCCAGGCCGCCGATATCACCGCCTTTAAGGCCGGGCTGGTGCCGGTCGGCGACGATCAGCTGCCGATGATCGAACAGACCAACGAAATCGTACATAAGATGAATAGCTTGACGACGGCGCCGGTGCTGCAGCACTGCAGGGCGCTGCTCAGCGAGGTCGGTCGCCTGCCGGGCGTTGACGGCAGCGCAAAAATGTCAAAATCGCTGGGCAATACGCTGACGCTTTCGGCCAGCGAAGAGGAGATCCATCGCGCGGTCAGCGCCATGTATACCGACCCGGACCACCTGCGCGTTGCCGACCCGGGCCGGGTGGAAGGTAACGTTGTCTTTACCTATCTCGATGCCTTCCACCCCGACAAGCCGCTGGTTGCCGAAATGAAGTCGCACTATCAGCGTGGCGGACTGGGCGACCGGCAGTGTAAAGACGCGCTGGAGGCGTGTTTGCAGACGCTGCTGGCGCCGATCCGCGAACAACGGGCGCGGTTTATTGCCGATAAAGGCATGCTGCTGGAACTGCTGCGTCAGGGCAGCGAGCGGGCGAACGGCCTCACGCAGCAGACGCTGCATGAGGTGAAACGGGGTCTGGGACTGCCGATACTGTTCTGAGCGAAGAGGCTTCGGGCTTGCGCCATCGCGCGTCGCCGGCAAACGGCTTAGCCGCCGCTGCCGCCTTCATGCATCTTCACGCAGTTGCGTCCGTCGCGCTTGGCGGCATAGAGCGCGCTATCGGCGTCGCGCAGCAGCAGGTTGTAATCAGGGTGGCCGGTATGGATGGCGTAACCGATGCTGGCGGTAATGGCGATTTCGGTCTCGCCGCCCACGTTGAAGGCGAGCTGGCTGATATTTTTGCGCAGGCGCTCAAGGAGCACATGGGCCTCGTGGGCACCGGTTTCCACCAGCACCAGCAGAAACTCTTCGCCACCGTAGCGGAAGATATAGTCGCTGGAGCGGATATTATCGCTGAGCAGATCGGCAACGTGCTTAATCGCCCGGTCGCCCACCTGGTGGCCCCAGCTATCGTTAATCTCTTTAAAATGGTCGATATCGACGATCGCCACCGTCATCGGCCGCTCATACTCGATGGCGAGCGTGACCTCATGCTTGAGGACCACCGGCAGATAGCGACGGTTGAGCAGGCTGGTGAGGGCATCTTTGCCGTTTTGCATTTGCGTCAGGCTGCTAAAAATCACCCCCAGCTGGCTGCCGATCTGCTGGCAATGAATATGAATGCCCTGCAGCAGGTTTTGCGTCTCTTTATATCCCGTATAGCTATCCGTTGATTTCCAGCCGCTAATTAGGTTATCGACCTCAGCGATTAATCCGCCAATCTCTTCCATCTGCGCGTTCTTATTAAAATAGCGCACGCATTTATGGCGGAACCACAGGCCAAATTCGGATTCAGATAATAACGTGGCGTTAATATCGTTTTTATTTTCGCTAACGATATTAAAAATAACGGTATTTTCCCAGCCGGAGAGCGCGGCCTGCTGTTTACCGTACTCCATCGGTACGTTATCCATCAGGCTGTACAGTCGATAGGCCTCTTCGTTTTTGGTGGCCCGATAGTGCGACAGAGTGTAGGCATGGCACATCATCTCGATCGCCATATTAAACGCCATAATCGCATAGTAGATCGCGGCCACGCCGGTTTGGCGGTCTATCGCGCTGTCGCGAATATATTCGATAACCCCGGCCTTGAGCTGCCTGGCACCGCGCAGCACGGCCTCGGCAGGAATGCCGATCCGCGAGTGAATGCTGCCAATATGGTATTGCCGTTCCGCCAGCGCCTGCAGGCCGTCCTTCTCGCAGGTCAAAATGTCTTTGACCCAGCCGGCCAGCGAGCGGCTCAGACGCTCCTGAACCAGGTCATAGGTAAGGTGCCTGGCAATATCCGGGTCCTGAAAAATAAAGTCATAAAAGCGGGCCGCCAGCGCTTCAGCCTGCTCGGCGGCAATATTATTAAGCACCGCCTTTACTTCCGGCGTCAGGCTGTCGTGCAGCGGCAGCCATTCCTTAAAAATAACCGCGATATATTTTTTGCTTTCATCTTTCATTGAATAAAGCACTCGCTGACGTTTGTCTCTTTTCAGGGCCGCAAATCATACAACAGTTAGCTATGACCAACCAGATTGAAAATGCAGCAATCTGCTTTACGCCAGGCCGCCGGCGGACGGTTGGCGACGCGGCGTCAACATCCCACACTTATCGTATGGACATACTCAATACAAATGCTAGTATCCCATAGACAGTAGCTATATTTATGCGTGTTTCATTTAAGGCCAGGATTGCTGATGATGACCACATTCGTAGCACATCTTTCTCACCGGTTAGCCGCGCAGCTGGATCCGCGCGCCGGTCGGCCTTGCCCCTCCACTCCCCTGTCTTTCAAAGAGAGAATGCTCCGTATGGCGGAGGACAGAAGCGCGCATCACTCAGCAATATGGAACAGAGCGAGTAGCGTATGGACAAAATCAAACAGCACTGGGCCTGGTGCCTTGTCGGCCTGCTGGCGGTCATCGCCGCCCTGGTAGTATGGGCGCTGCGTCCGCCGGGACTTCCGCAGGGTTTTGCCGGCAGCAACGGCAGGATCGAAGCTACCGAGGTGGATATCGCCAGCAAAACCGCTGGACGCATCGACGCCATTCTGGTCAAAGAGGGGCAGTTCGTTCGCAAGGGCGAGGTGCTGGCGCGGATGGATATTCGGGTGCTTAACGAACAGCGCCTTGAGGCCGCCGCCCAGATCAAAGAGGCTGAAAGCGCGGTCGCCGCTGCGAAAGCGCTGCTGGATCAGCGGCAAAGCGAAATGCGCGCCACCGAGGCGGTGGTCAAACAGCGGCAGGCGGAGCTCAACTCCACCGCCAAACGGCACGTGCGTTCCAGCGCGCTGTCGCAGCGCGGCGCGGTTTCGGCCCAGCAGCTCGACGATGACCAGGCGGCAGCGGAAAGCGCCAGGGCGGCGCTCGAATCCGCCAGAGCCCAGGTGTCTGCGGCGAAGGCGGCAATTGAAGCCGCCCGCACCAGCATTATTCAGGCACAAACCCGCGTCGATGCCGCGCAGGCGACGGAGCGACGCATCCTCGCCGATATCGACGATAGCGAGCTCAAAGCACCGCGCGACGGCCGAATTCAGTATCGCGTCGCCGAGCCGGGCGAAGTCCTGGCCGCCGGCGGCCGGGTGCTGAATATGGTCGACCTCTCCGATGTCTATATGACCTTCTTCCTGCCCACCGAGCAGGCTGGCCTGCTGGCGCTGGGCAGCGAGGCGCGCATCGTGCTGGACGCGGCGCCAAACATGGTCGTTCCCGCCCATATCAGCTTTGTCGCCAGCGTCGCGCAGTTTACGCCGAAAACGGTAGAAACCAGCGATGAGCGCCTGAAGCTGATGTTCCGCGTGAAGGCCCGCATTCCGCCGGAGCTGCTGGAGCAGCACCTGGAGTATGTCAAAACCGGCCTGCCCGGCATGGCATACGTTCGCCTGGATAGCCAGCAGGCCTGGCCCGATACGCTCACGGTGAGGTTGCCGCAATGAGAGGCTCTCAGCAGGATACTTACCCACCGGTCGCCCTGCTGGAACACGTTGGCCAGCGCTTTGGCGCCACCGTCGCGCTGCGGGATATCACGCTAAGCATTCCCGCTCGTCGGATGGTGGGCCTGATTGGCCCTGACGGCGTCGGCAAATCCAGCCTGCTGTCGCTGATTTCCGGGGCGCGGGCGATTGAACAGGGCAACGTGATGGTCCTCGGCGGCGATATGCGCGACCCCCGGCATCGGCGGGATGTCTGCCCCAAAATCGCCTGGATGCCGCAGGGGCTGGGCAAAAACCTCTATCACACCCTGTCGGTGTATGAAAACGTCGATTTCTTTGCCCGGCTATTCGGTCACAACAAGGCCGAGCGCGAGAACCGCATCGATGAGCTCCTGCACAGCACCGGGCTGGCCCCTTTCCGCGACCGTCCTGTCGGGAAGCTGTCCGGCGGGATGAAGCAGAAACTCGGCCTGTGCTGCGCCCTGATCCACGATCCGCAACTGCTGATCCTTGATGAGCCCACCACCGGCGTCGATCCGCTTTCGCGCGCCCAGTTCTGGGAGCTGATTGACAGCATTCGCCGGCGCCAGCCGGAGATGAGCGTGCTGGTGGCAACGGCCTATATGGAAGAAGCGGAGCGCTTCGACTGGCTGGTGGCGATGAACGCCGGGGAAGTGCTGGCGACCGGCAGCGCCGAAGAGCTCAAAGCACAAACCCGCAGCCAGACGCTGGAGCAGGCGTTTATCGCCCTGCTGCCGGAAGCCCAGCGCGAGGCGCACAAAGAGGTGATCATCCCGCCGCGCAGCGCGCAGGATGATGACATCGCGATTGAGGCCCGCGACCTGACCATGCGCTTTGGCAGCTTCGTGGCGGTCGATCGCGTGAATCTCCGCATCGCCCGCGGCGAGATTTTTGGTTTCCTCGGCTCAAACGGCTGCGGTAAATCAACCACCATGAAGATGCTTACCGGCCTGCTGCCCGCCAGCGAAGGCGAGGCCTGGCTATTCGGTCAGCCGGTCGATCCGAAGGATATCGAAACCCGCCGCCGCGTCGGCTATATGTCGCAGGCCTTCTCCCTCTACAGCGAGCTGACCGTCAGGCAGAACCTCGAGCTGCACGCCCGCTTATTCCACATCCCGGATGGCGAGATCCCCGCTCGGGTGGCGGAAATGAGCCAGCGCTTTATGTTAACGGAGGTCGAAGATACCCTGCCCGCCGCTCTGCCGCTGGGTATTCGTCAGCGGCTCTCTCTCGCCGTGGCGGTGATCCATCGCCCGGAAATGCTGATCCTCGATGAGCCAACTTCCGGCGTCGATCCGGTCGCCAGGGATATGTTCTGGCAGCTGATGGTCGATCTCGCTCGTCAGGATCGGGTGACCATTTTTATCTCGACCCACTTTATGAACGAAGCCGAGCGCTGCGATCGTATTTCGCTGATGCATGCCGGGAAGGTGCTGGCCAGCGATAGCCCGCAGGCGCTGGTGGCCCAGCGCGGTGCGGCAACGCTTGAAGAGGCGTTTATCGGCTGGCTACAGGATGCTCAGCAGCCCGTTGCTGAAACAGCGCCCGCTCCGCCGGCTAGCGCTTCGTCCGTGACGACGGCGGCGCAGCAGGCGTTCAGCCCTGGACGGCTCTTTAGCTACAGCCGACGCGAAGCGCTGGAGCTGCGGCGCGATCCGGTACGTTCGACCCTGGCCCTGCTGGGTACCGTTATTCTGATGTTCATCATGGGATACGGCATCAGCATGGACGTGGAAGATCTGCGCTTCGCGGTGCTCGATCGCGACCAGACCCTCAGCAGCCAGGGCTGGTCGCAGAATATTGCCGGCTCGCGCTACTTTATTGAGCAGCCGCCGCTGCAGAGCTATGACGAACTGGACCGGCGGATGCGCAGCGGCGAGCTGGCCGTGGCCGTTGAAATCCCGCCTAATTTTGGCCGCGATATTGCCCGCGGCACGCCGGTGAAAATTGGCGTCTGGGTGGATGGCGCCATGCCTAATCGTGCCGAGACGGTTCGCGGCTACGTTCAGGCCATGCATCTGGCATGGCTACAGGAGATGGCCGGGCGGCAGGCCTCTCCCGCCCGCGATACATCGCTGATATCCATCGAGACGCGCTATCGCTATAACCCGGACGTGAAAAGCCTGCCGGCTATCGTTCCGGCGGTGATCCCGCTGCTGCTGATGATGATCCCGGCGATGCTCAGCGCGCTGAGCGTGGTACGTGAAAAAGAGCTTGGCTCAATCATTAATCTGTACGTCACCCCGACCACCCGCAGCGAGTTTCTGCTCGGCAAGCAGCTGCCCTATATCGTGCTGGGAATGTTTAACTTTTTCCTGCTGTGCGCGCTGTCGGTGTTGGTGTTTGGCGTGGCGCATAAGGGCAGCTTTCTGACCCTGACCCTGGCGGCACTGCTCTATGTCACCATCGCCACCGGGCTGGGGCTGCTGATCTCCACCTTTATGAAAAGCCAGATTGCGGCCATCTTCGGCACCGCCATTATTACGCTGATACCGGCCACCCAGTTTTCCGGCATGATTGACCCGGTCGCGTCGCTGGAGGGGCCCGGCCGCTGGATTGGTCAGATCTACCCGACCAGCCATTTTCTGACCATCGCCCGCGGCACCTTCTCAAAAGCCCTGAGCCTGACGGATCTGTGGGCGTCCTTTATACCGCTGCTGATTGCCGTTCCGCTGGTGCTCGGCCTCAGCGTGTGGCTGCTGAAAAAACAGGAGGGATGATGCGCGGATTACGCAATATTTATAATCTCGGCGTCAAGGAGCTGCGCAGCCTGCTCGGCGATAAGGCGATGCTGACCTTAATCCTCTTCGCCTTTACCGTGTCGGTCTATTCCTCTGCGACCGTGATGCCAGGCTCGCTGCATCTGGCGCCTGTGGCGATTGCCGACATGGATAAATCGCAGCTCTCTTCGCGTATTATCAACGGCTTTTATCGGCCGTGGTTTTTACCGCCGGAGCTGATTAACGAAGATGAGATGGATGCCGGGCTGGATGCCGGGAACTATACCTTTGCCATTAATATTCCCCCCAACTTTCAGCGCGACGTGCTCGCCGGGCGGCAGCCGGAAATACAGGTTAACGTCGACGCCACGCGGATGAGCCAGGCGTTTACCGGCAATGGCTATATCCAGAATATTATCAGCGGGGAGGTGAACGGCTTCGTTGCCCGCTATCGGGATAATGCCACTCTACCGGTCGAGCTGGCGGTGCGCATGCGCTTTAACCCCAATCTTGAGCAGGAGCGCTTTGGCGCGGTCATGGCCATCATCAACAACATCACCATGCTGGCGATCGTGCTGACCGGCTCGGCGCTGATCCGCGAGCGGGAGCACGGCACGGTCGAACACCTGCTGGTTATGCCGGTGACGCCGTTTGAAATTATGCTGGCAAAAATCTGGTCGATGGGGCTGGTGGTGCTGGTCGTTTCGGGGCTTTCGCTGCTGCTGATGGTTCAGGGGGTGCTGCAGGTACCGATTGAAGGCTCGATCCCGCTTTTTATGCTGGGCGTGGCCCTGAGCCTGTTCGCAACCACCTCCATCGGGATCTTTATGGGAACGGTAGCGCGCTCGATGCCGCAGCTGGGGCTGCTGATGATCCTCGTACTGCTGCCGCTGCAGATGCTTTCAGGCGGCTCAACCCCGCGGGAAAGCATGCCCCAGGCGGTACAGGATATTATGTTAACCATGCCGACCACCCACTTCGTCAGCCTCGCGCAGGCGATTCTGTATCGCGGTGCCGGCTTTGCCATCGTCTGGCCGCAGTTTTTAACCCTGATGGCGATTGGCGCAGCGTTTTTTGCCATCGCCCTGCTGCGTTTTCGTAAGACCATCGGCGCGATGGCGTGAATGAGCCGTACCGGCCGTCACCTTAGGCGGCGGCCGGTGGACTATTTTTTGCTGTTTATCACGCGGCGCAGCAGCCAGGTAAAGCCCATCGCCATGCTAAACAGAATGAACAGCAGCACGACCCAGCTCACCGAGATGCGGACCAGCGTGCCGAAGGTCATCAGCGGCTGCAGATAGACGGTAAACGAGTCGCTTAACGGCTTATTCATCAGCATATAGGCGCTATCGGCCAGCCAGACGCAGACGCGACACGCCAGCCAGATAATTGCCGGCCAGCAGAGCAGGACCAAAAAGGTAAGGCGTTCTTGTACGTAGCGAGTGAGCCGGCGCAAAGGGGGCCAGCCAAGCAGGATTTTCATTTATATTCTCATATTGCCACCCGGTGACAGGGGTTATTTAGCCCCGGGAGTGACCGAAACAGGCATTAATATCGGCAGTACGCTTGATATTTTATATCACAATTCGGTTAATCCGAACCCGATCAAGTTAACAAAGTGTTAAGGACAGTAAATCATTTGATTGGCAAAGTCCAGTTATTACGACTTTACGTCTGGAATAGCGAAGCGTTATTTTGTAAATAATTGATAATATTAATTAAATATAATTCAGGAGTGAATTAAAGATATTCAGAGAATTAATTAAAAACCGGGGTTTTATATTTAAAACATAGCTGGTTTATATTTTAAATATAGCATCAGGGGTGCGAAGGGACTGTTCTTATCAGAAGAATAACCAGAGATAGCAGTGCGCAGCGCCCGATCCGGGCGGCGTCCGGCCGGTTTCCTGAACCGCAGACAACAAAAAAACCCCATGCTTTCGCATGAGGTTTTTCTGTTTATTTGATGCCTGGCAGTTGATGGCGGGCGTCCTGCCCGCCCCCCTCCGGGCCGTTGCTGCGCAACGTTCAAATCCGCTCCCGGCGGATTTGTCCTCCTCAGGAGAGCGCTTACCGACAAACAACAGATAAAACAAAAGGCCCAGTCTTTCGACTGAGCCTTTTGCTTTATTTGATGCCTGGCAG
>NZ_BJNO01000043.1 GCF_006539725.1 Klebsiella terrigena
TCACTTCCTGATATCTCATCACTCCCATACAAACCGCAGCGTCGCACATTCTGCCCATGCGGGAAGGATGAGAAGCTTCGACCAAGGTTCGACTCGAGCGCAAGCGAGAGAACGTTGCCGCAGGCAACGGCCCGAAGGGTGAGCAGCTTTAGCTGCGAATAATCCTTCCCCCACCACCATCACTTCCCAGATATATCGTCACTCCCAAACAAGCATCAGCATTGCACATTCGGCCTGTCCAGGAGAGCGCTACATCGGCGGCAGACGGCGCGCCACCGGCGAGCTTTTTACTATCGAGGTGTTGCACTGGGCGTGTTCTGCCAGGCCATCGAGCAGGGTATCAAGCTGCGCAATATCGCGCACCGCCAGGCGCATCACAAAGCAATCTTCCCCCGTGACCTTGTCACATTCGATGCATTCCGGCATCGCCTGAATGTATTTATCCACTTTCTGCAGCAGCCCCGGCAAAGGTCTGACGCGCACCAGCGCCTGCAGGCTATAGCCCAGCGCGGCCAGATTAATCCGGGCACCATATCCCTGAATCACCCCGCGCTCTTCCAGACGCTTCACCCGCTCGGCGGTACTGGGCGAGGTCAGCCCTACCCGCCCGCTCAGCACCTTTAACGATATACGCGCATCTTCCGCCAGACAGGCCAGAATGGCGCGATCGATATTATCAATTAAGTGTTCCACTCTTTTTACCTGCTAAATAAAAGCGATATCAGGTTTTCACCTTAGATCATGCATATCAACCTGTCACCTGATTAACGACAATAGCGATACGCAAACGGAGGTAGAAAAATGAAACATACGGTGACGGGCGTCTGGCAAATGAGCCTGGCGATGATAATTTCGGGTTCGATTGGCGCGTTCGTTTTACTCTCCGGTTTGCCGGTTATCGATGTTGTCTTCTGGCGCTGCCTTATTGGCGCGCTGACCTTAGCGGGCTTCATCTCTCTTAGCCGACAGCCGTTCAGCCAGCTCACGCGGCTCACGCTGCTGCTGGCGATTATCGGAGGAGTCGCCCTGGTCATTAACTGGCTGCTGCTTTTTGCCGCCTACGCCCGAATTTCTATTGGCATGGCCACCGTTGTTTATAACACCCAGCCGTTTATGCTGGTATTGATGGGCATACTGGCAGGTGAGCGGGTTGCGCTAATTAAATGGGGCTGGCTGGCGCTGGCCTTTTTCGGCGTGGTGGTCCTGCTCTCCAGCGAGCTGATGCAGGCGCACGGCGGCCAGCTGGCGGCGGGCATTGCGCTGGCTCTTGGCGCCGCTTTTTTCTACGCGCTAACGGCGATGATCGCCCGCAAGCTGCGCCCGCTCCCGCCCCAGCATATTGCTTTTATTCAGGTCATCGTCGGGACAATTATGCTGCTGCCGCTGGTTCACCGCCCCGATTTTAGCGCTGCGTTCCCCTGGCGATACCTGCTGATTCTCGGCGTTGTGCATACCGGCATCATGTACCAGCTGCTCTACAGCGCGATCCAGAAGCTGCCTACGCCAGCGATCGGCTCACTCTCCTTTATCTATCCGATTGTGGCGATCGTGGTCGACTATTTGGTCTTCGACCATGCGCTGGCGCCGGTGCAGCTGGCCGGAGGTGCGCTGATCCTGCTGGCGGCAGCGGGAAATAATCTGGGCTGGGGAGATGGGCTGGCGCTGAGCAATAAAAAACCCCGCCGAAGCGGGGTTTGATACAACCGATAGCTGAACTAGCGACGAGCGCGAACAATCTGATATTTGCGCGTCAGGTACTCTACCGGCGCGCTCCAGATATGCACCAGGCGGGAGAACGGGAACAGCAGGAACATCGTCATCCCCAGCACCAGGTGCAGGCGGAACACAAACGCCACGCCGTCCAGATACTGTGACGCTCCGCCGTGGAAGGTCACCACCGACTGCGCCCAGCCTACCAGCTTGAGCATTTCACTACCGTCCATATGCTGCGCCGAGAACGGGATCGTCAGCAGACCCAGCGCGCACTGAACGAGCAGCAGCGAGAGGATCAGGATATCCGCGGTCGTGGTGGTTGCGCGCACGCGCGGGCTGAACAGGCGACGCTTGAGCAGCAGCACGCCGCCGACCAGACACATCACGCCGCTGGCACCGCCGGCAATCATCGCCATCTTCTGCTTCACGTCCATCGGCAGGAAGGACTCATACATCCAGTGCGGGGTCAGCATTCCGAGGAAGTGGCCGGCGAAGATACCGAGGATCCCGATATGGAACAGGTTAGACGCCAGGTTCATCCCTTTGCGGTCCAGCATCTGGCTGGACGAGGCCCGCCAGGTGTACTGACCATAGTCGTAGCGCAGCCAGCTGCCGATCAGAAATACCGAACCGGCAATGTACGGGTAGATGTCAAAGAAGAACATATTCAGGAAGTGCATTATTGCGGTCCTCCGTTAGAGATATCCAAGTATTGCGGGGCCACGGCCCCGGCAAAACGACGCTGGTGAGCGGCAATTTCTGACTCGCCGCAGCCTTTATCGGCAAAGAATTTCACCTGTTCTTCTTCCCATACCGCGTCCAGCGCCTGCGGCGTATCGTCGCGGGCTTCGTCGGCTATTTTTTCTGCAACCTTCTGGCTATCAACCCGGGTATCCGCCAGCTTCAGCAGCAGTTCGAACAGCGCCGCATAGCGGCTTTCGCGCTGCTGCAGACGAGCGCTTAGCAGACCCAGAATCGGCGCCACGTCCTTCAGCCCGGCGATAGCTTCATCTTCCGGCAGCTGCGCCAGATACTCCAGGTACAGCGGCAGGTGGTCAGGAAGCTCATTGCTGTCGAGCTCCAGGCCATGGCGCTCGTATTGCGCCATCAGATCGACCATCGCCTGACCGCGATCGCGGGACTCGCCGTGAACATGTTCGAACAGCAGCAGCGACGTCGCCCGTCCGCGGTCAAACAGCTCGCTGTAATCCGCCTGAGCGTCGAGCACGTCCCGGGCGGTCAGGTCGCGCAGGAAGTCGCCCAGCTTGCGGGCATCCTCCGCGACTAATTTTTCCGATGACGCCAGCGTCTCCAGCATCTCCTGCTGATGCTGCCACAGGGCAGCGTCAGGATACTCAAGCAGGCGCGACACGATCACGAGTTCAATCATGAGTGCGGCTCCGTTTTGCTGGTCACGTCGATAGAGTCGATGCGGCGGCTATTGAACAGATTGAACTGGCTGTCCGAACCGTGGCAGCCGTCGCCGAAGGTGAAGCCGCAGCCGCTTTTTTCCGGGAAGGCGTCGCGCGCCTGCTCGCGGTGGCTGCTGGGTACCACGAAACGATCTTCGTAGTTGGCAATCGCCAGGTAGCGATACATCTCCTGTGCCTGGGCTTCGCTCAGACCCACTTCTTCCAGCGCGCGGGTATCCACTACGCCATCAACGCTTTCCGCGCGTTTAAAGTGACGCATCGCCAGCATACGCTTCAGCGCCAGCAGCACCGGCTGGGTATCGCCTGCGGTCAGCAGGTTTGCCAGGTACTGAACCGGAATACGCAGGCTTTCCACGTCCGGCAGAATACCGTTGCTTCCCAGCTCACCGGCGTCCGCCGCGGACTGAATCGGTGACAGAGGCGGCACGTACCAGACCATCGGCAGCGTGCGGTATTCCGGATGCAGCGGCAGTGCCAGCTTCCAGTCCATTGCCATCTTGTAGACCGGCGACTTCTGGGCAGCGTCGATAACCCCCTGCGGTACGCCGTCCTTCAGCGCCTGCTCGATGACTTTCGGGTCATGCGGATCGAGGAACACGTCCAGCTGACGCTGATAGAGATCTTTCTCGTTTTCGGTGCTCGCTGCGGTTTCAATCGCATCCGCGTCATACAGCAGCACGCCAAGGTAGCGAATACGGCCAACGCAGGTTTCTGAACACACGGTCGGCTGACCCGCTTCGATGCGCGGGTAGCAGAAGATGCATTTCTCAGACTTACCGCTCTTCCAGTTGAAGTAGATCTTCTTGTACGGGCAGCCGGTGATACACATACGCCAGCCGCGGCACTTGTCCTGGTCGATCAGTACGATGCCGTCTTCTTCACGCTTGTAGATAGCGCCGCTCGGACAGGTCGCCACGCACGCCGGGTTGAGACAGTGCTCACACAGGCGCGGCAGATACATCATGAAGGTGTTTTCGAACTGGCCGTACATCGCCTTCTGCATGTTCTCGAAGTTCTTATCTTTCGATAGCTTCTCGAACTCACCGCCCAGATCGTCTTCCCAGTTCGGACCCTTGACGATCTTATTCATGCGCTGGCCGGTGATCAGCGAGCGCGGACGCGCGATCGGCTGCGCTTTGCTATCGGCCGGCGCGTTATGCAGCGTCTGGTAGTCAAAATCAAACGGCTCGTAGTAGTCGTCGATACCCGGCAGATGCGGGTTAGCGAAGATTTTACCCAGCAGCATCGCGCGGTTACCCATACGCGGCTGCAGCTTGCCGTTGATCTTACGAACCCAACCGCCCTTCCATTTTTCCTGGTTTTCCCAGTCGGTCGGGAAACCGAGGCCCGGCTTGGTTTCAACGTTGTTGAACCAGGCGTACTCGGTCCCCTCACGGCTGGTCCAGACATTTTTACAGGTGACTGAGCAGGTATGACAGCCGATGCATTTATCGAGATTCAGCACCATGCCGACTTGTGAACGAATTTTCATTTTACGCTCTCCTGTACCTGGTCATTGCCTTCGCCATCCAGCCAGTTAATGTTCTTCATCTTACGTACCACCACAAACTCATCGCGGTTCGATCCGACGGTGCCGTAGTAGTTAAAGCCGTATGCCAGGTGCCCATAGCCGCCGATCATATGCGTCGGTTTCGGTGTAATGCGGGTCACCGAGTTATGGATCCCGCCGCGCTGGCCGGTAATTTCAGAACCCGGCAGGTTCACAATACGTTCCTGCGCGTGGTACATCATGGTCATTCCGGCCGGCACGCGCTGGCTTACTACCGCACGCGCGGTCAGGGCGCCGTTATTGTTGAAGACTTCAATCCAGTCGTTATCTTCAATGCCCATCTCTTTGGCATCCACTTCGCTCATCCACACGATGGGCCCACCGCGACCGAGGGTCAGCATCAGCAGGTTGTCGCTGTAGGTCGAGTGAATACCCCACTTCTGGTGCGGCGTCAGGAAGTTCAGCGCCTTCTCAGGGTTACCGTTTGATTTCTTACCCATCACCGCTTTCACCGAGCGGGTATCGATTGGCGGACGGTACACCAACAGGCTTTCACCGAAGTCACGCATCCACTGGTGGTCCTGATAGAGGGACTGACGACCCGAGAGCGTACGCCACGGGATCAGCTCATGAACGTTGGTGTAGCCGGCGTTATAGGAGACGTGCTCATCTTCCAGTCCTGACCAGGTCGGGCTGGAGATAATCTTGCGCGGCTGCGCCTGAATATCGCGGAAGCGAATTTTCTCGTCTTCTTTATTCAGCGCCAGATGCGTGTGGTCACGGCCGGTAAACTCGCTCAGCGCCGCCCAGGCTTTTACCGCCACCTGACCGTTGGTTTCCGGGGCCAGGGTGAGGATCATCTCAGCCGCGTCAATCGCCGTATCCAGCATCGGCTGGCCTTTCGCCGGGCCTTCTGCCTTGGTGTAGTTGAGCTTACGCAGCAGATCCATTTCGCTCTGGGTGTTCCAGGCAATCCCTTTACCGCCGTTACCGATTTTTTCCATCAATGGCCCGATGGAGGTAAAGCGCTCATAGGTTGCCGGATAATCACGTTCAACCGGAATAATGTGCGGCGCGGTTTTCCCTGGGATCAGCTCGCATTCGCCTTTTTTCCAGTCCTTCACGTCGAACGGTTGCGCCAGTTCGGCGGCCGAGTCGTGCTGGATGGGCAGCGTCACCACGTCGGTTTCTTTTCCGAGGTGGCCCACGCAGACTTCGGAGAATGTCTTCGCGATGCCCTTGTAGATTTCCCAGTCGCTTTTCGATTCCCAGGCCGGGTCGACGGCGGCAGACAGCGGGTGAATAAACGGATGCATATCCGAAGTATTCATGTCGTCTTTTTCGTACCATGTTGCGGTCGGCAGCACGATATCGGAGTACAGACAGGTGCTCGACAGGCGGAAGTCCAGCGTCACCACCAGGTCCAGCTTGCCGTCGAGGCCGTTATCCTGCCATTCCACTTCCTCCGGCTTGACGCCGCCCTGCTTGCCGAGATCCATCCCCTGAATACCGTGCTCGGTACCCAGCAGGTACTTCAGCATATACTCATGACCTTTACCGGAAGAGCCCAGCAGGTTAGAACGCCAGATGAACAGGTTGCGCGGGTGGTTTTTACCGTTTTCCGGCTGCTCCGCTGCAAAGCGGATAGTGCCTTCTTTCAGCGCCTTCACGGTGTAGTCAACCGGCGTCATACCGGCTTTCTTCGCCTCTTCCGCGATGCGCAGCGGGTTAGTCCCAAGCTGTGGCGCGGACGGCAGCCAGCCCATACGTTCGGCGCGAACGTTGAAGTCCAGCAGATGGCCGGTGTAGCGCGATTTATCCGCCAGCGGAGAGAGCAGCTCCTGCGCGGTGACCGACTCGTAGCGCCACTGGCTGGAGTGGTTATAGAAATAGGAAGTACTGTTCATATGGCGCGCCGGACGCTGCCAGTCGAGGGCAAACGCCAGCGGCTGCCAGCCGGTCTGCGGACGCAGCTTTTCCTGGCCCACATAGTGCGCCCAGCCGCCGCCGCTTTGACCGACACAGCCGCAGAACACCAGCATGTTGATCAGACCGCGATAGTTCATATCGAGGTGATACCAGTGGTTCAGACCAGCCCCGACGATAATCATCGAGCGGCCGTGCGTCTTATCGGCGTTATCGGCGAACTCACGGGCGGTACGAATGATGTTGGCCCGAGCAACGCCGGTGATTTTTTCAGCCCACGCCGGGGTGTACGCCTTAACGTCATCGTAGCTTTTGGCGCAGTTTTCATCGTCCAGACCGCGCTCCAGGCCGTAGTTGGCCATGGTCAGGTCATAAACGGTAGTCACCAGAGCGGTGCTGCCATCCGCCAGCTGCAGGCGTTTTACCGGCAGCTTATGCAGCAGGATGTTCTCCAGCTCAACGCTGGTGAAGTGTTCGGTGCCTTCGCCGCCAAAGTACGGGAAGCCCACCTGCGCGATCTCATCCTGACTGCCCAGCAGGCTCAGCTGCAGTTCAGTTTCGTCACCGGATGTGCCGTCGCGCTGCTCGAGGTTCCATTTGCCTTTTTCACCCCAGCGGAAGCCGATTGAGCCGTTCGGCGCAACCATGTTGCCGTCGGCGTTGATCGCCACGGTTTTCCATTCCGGGTTGTTTTCCTGGCCCAGCGAATCGACGAGGTCGGCAGCGCGCAGCATACGGCCCGCCGCGTAGTAGCCGTCGCGCTCTTCGAGCATCACCAGCAGCGGCATGTCGGTGTAGCGGCGGACGTAGTCGGTAAAGTACTGGCTCGGTTTGTCGAGATGGAACTCGCGCAGCATAACGTGGCCCATCGCCAGCGCCAGCGCCGCATCGGTACCCTGCTTCGGTGCCAGCCACAGATCGCACAGCTTGGCGATTTCGGCGTAGTCAGGGGTGATAGCAACGGTTTTGGTGCCTTTGTAGCGGACTTCGGTAAAGAAGTGCGCATCCGGGGTACGGGTCTGCGGAACGTTAGAACCCCAGGCGATAATGTAGTTCGAGTTATACCAGTCGGCGGATTCGGGTACGTCGGTCTGCTCGCCCCAGGTCTGCGGAGAGGCCGGCGGAAGGTCACAGTACCAGTCGTAGAAGCTCAGGCAGGTACCGCCAATCAGCGACAGGTAGCGCGCGCCGGAAGCGTAGGAAACCATCGACATCGCCGGGATCGGCGAGAAGCCCGCCACGCGGTCAGGGCCGTAGGTTTTGACGGTATAAACGTTGGACGCGGCAATCAGCTCGTTCACTTCCTGCCAGGAGGAGCGTACGAAACCGCCGCGACCGCGGGCCTGCTTAAAGCTTTTCGCTTTATCAGCATCTTCAATAATCGAAGCCCATGCCGCAACCGGATCGCTGTGCTGAACCTTAGCCTCACGCCACATTTTCATCAGGCGCTTACGCATCAGCGGATATTTCAGGCGGTTGGCGCTGTAGAGGTACCAGGAGTAGCTGGCGCCACGCGGGCAGCCGCGCGGTTCATGATTGGGCAGGTCCGGGCGGGTACGCGGATAGTCCGTCTGCTGGGTTTCCCAGGTGACGAGACCATTTTTGACATAAATTTTCCAGCTGCATGAGCCGGTGCAGTTCACACCGTGAGTGGAACGCACGATTTTGTCATGCTGCCAACGCTGGCGGTATCCATCCTCCCAGTCCCGGTTGGTGTGTAGAAGCTGGCCGTGCCCATCGGCAAAGGTCTCGCCCTTCTGTTTGAAGTAGCGAAACCGGTCCAGGAATTTACTCATGGGTTTCTCCTGTTTGGAGCCTGACGGCTCTCTGATAAATCGACATTGCTGGATTTGCAGCGAAGGTAACGCTATGAAAGAGGGAGAGAATTGATAACGATCAATACGAAATGCCTTATGAACATCGGCAAAACGGACGAATACCACCTTAGTAGTATCTTTTTCTGTTTTTTATCCATCTGTTTTTAAAGGGTTTTTATGAAAAAGCTCGCCATTTGCAGTGCGGGCAATATCCCCATAGGTATTAAGGGGTAGAGCGCAAAACAGGGGAATATTTTGCCGGACCGATGCGCCTTGCCGGAGCAGCGCCACACGACAGTATGCTGTAACTAAGTGCAGGATAAAAAAAAGGCGCAAATCAGGTTGCGCCTTATAGCGGTAAAGCTCGTCGCTTAGGACTTCTGCTTACGTCCGTAAACCAGCCAGGTAATGACTACGCAGGCGATATAGAACACGAGGAAGACCTTCATCGCCCCCGCCGGAGAACCGGTCAGGTCCAGAGAGATACCGAACGCCTTCGGAATGAAGAAGCCGCCAATCGCGCCGATCGCTGAGATAAAGCCCAGCGCCGCCGCCGTATCAGTCGCCGCTTCACGCATCGCCTGCGCTTCGCTACCGCCCTGCGCCTTCACCCGATCGGTGGTCATTTTACGGAAAATAACCGAAATCATCTGGAAGGTAGACGCGCTACCCAGCCCGGCGGTCAGGAACAGCACCATGAACACGCCGAAGAACGCGATAAAGTTACCGCCTTCACCGTGCGTTGGCAGCGTCAGGAACAGCAGGCCGCAGAAGATGGCCATCACCACGAAGTTAATCAGCGTCACTCGGGTCCCGCCCAGACGGTCGGAGATAGCCCCGCCGGTAGAGCGCGCCAGGGCGCCAATAAACGGCCCGAAGAAGGCATAGTGCAGGATCTGCACGTCCGGGAACTGCGTTTTGGACAGCATCGCAAAACCGGCGGAGAAGCCGATAAACGAGCCGAAGGTTGCCAGATACAGCAGCGCCATAATCCACAGATGCGCACGCTTGAGCACCGGCAGCTGCTCCCTGAGTGAAGCTTTCGATGCCGACAGATCGTTCATAAAGAACCATGCCGCCAGAGTCAGGACGACAAGGAACGGAACCCAAATCCAGGCCGCGTTTTCGAGATACAGAATTGAGCCATCCGGCTGCTCGGTGCCGGTCCCGCCGAAGACGGCGAAAATAGACAGAGAAACCACCAGCGGTGCAACCAGCTGCATGACGCTGACGCCCATGTTGCCAAGACCGCCGTTAATACCCAGCGCGCCGCCCTGCTTCTGTTTCGGGAAGAAGAAGCTGATGTTCGCCATGCTGGAAGCAAAGTTTGCCCCGGCAAAACCGCACAGCAGGGAGATGATAACGAAGACGCTGAACGGCGTAGAGGTATCCTGCACCGCGAAGCCCAGCCAGACGCAAGGCACTATCATGATCCCGGTACTGAATGCCGTCCAACGGCGGCCGCCGAACAGCGGTACCATGAACGCGTAAGGCACGCGCAGCAGCGCGCCAGACAGCGCCGGCAGCGCGGTCAGCATAAATAACTGATCGGTCGTAAACTGAAAGCCAACCTTATTAAGGTTAACGGCCACGGCACTGAACAACATCCAAACGCAAAACGCCAGCAAAAGACACGGCACGGAGATCCACAGGTTGCGGCTGGCGACGCGGTGACCGCGCTGCTGCCAAAACTCAGGATCTTCCGGACGCCAGTCGGTGATGACTGAAGTGGTAGTCTTCTCCGGGAGGGAAGATTGACTCATATATACCTCTGATTATTCATATATCCCGCAGACACATTAGGGGTTACAGGCGGCAGTAAGTTGATATAAATCAAAGGAAAAGTTGTCACCAATTTGCTTAAAAAAAAATCATCACTCGAAGGGAGTAGTTATTTTCGCCAAAAAAAGTGTGGTTTTTCACGAGGCTGCCCGCATTCACCTATCCCCTCCAGGCAGGCTACCTACCACCGACAATTAAGGGGTAATCCTTTATGGGTATGGGTATACTCCATCGGATATCCGAGAATAGGTCCCACTCCCGGATGGTTTGCCGGTCAGGAGCCACGCACGCTATGTTAAAACGTCTTTTTACCCCGCTCACGCTGGTGAATCAACTGGCGCTGATTGTCCTGCTTTCGACGGCCATTGGCGTCACGGGGATCGGCATCTCCGCGCGGCTGGTGCACGGCGTCCAGGGAAGCGCACACGCGATTAATAAAGCGGGCTCGCTGAGAATGCAGAGCTATCGCCTGCTGGCCGCGGTGCCGCTCAACGAGAGCGACGACAGGCTTATCGACGAGATGACCGCCACCGTATTTAGCGAAGAGCTGCAGAACGCCGCCCTGCGGGACGGCCAGCAAAACCAGCTGAAAGCGCTGCAGCACTACTGGCAGCAGGAGCTGGCGCCGGGGATGCGGCACGCGCAGAATCAGGCGACCGTCGCCACCGACGTCGCCAGCTTTGTCGATCGTATAGACCATCTGGTCACCGCCTTTGACCATACGACCGAACGGCGCATCAAGCACGTGGTCTGGATCCAGCGGATCCTTGGCTGCGGCATGGCGCTGCTGTTTCTGTTCACCATCGTCTGGCTGCGTGCGCGGCTGCTGCGTCCGTGGAAGCAGCTGCTGGAGATGGCCCGTGCGATAAGCCATCGCGACTTTACCCAGCGCGTGCGCATCCGCGGACGCGATGAAATGGCCACCCTCGGGATGGCGCTGAACAACATGTCGGAAGAGCTGGCGGAGAGCTATTCCGTACTCGAGCGGCGGGTGCAGGAAAAAACCGCCGGTCTGGAGCAGAAAAACGAAATCCTCGCTTTTTTGTGGCAGGCCAACCGCCGACTGCACTCCAGCGCCCCGCTCTGCGAGCGGATCTCGCCGGTGCTTAACGGCCTGCAGGGGCTGACGCTGCTGCGCGATATTGAAGTCAGGGTCTATGACCTCGAAGATGAAGACAACCATCAGGAATTCGCCTGTCATTCAGATTTACACTGCGATGATAAAGGCTGTTATTTATGCCCGCGCGATCTGCCACCGCTGCCCGACGGCGGGGCAACGCTGAAGTGGCGGCTCTCTGATGCCCATAACCAGTACGGCATTTTGCTGGCCACTCTGCCGGCAGGCCGCCATCTGAGCCACGATCAGCAGCAGCTGGTGGATACCCTGGTCGAACAGCTGACCTCGACGCTGGCGCTGGACAGGCATCAGGAGCATCAGCAGCAGCTGATCGTGATGGAGGAGCGCGCCACTATCGCGCGCGAACTGCACGACTCGATTGCCCAGTCGCTCTCCTGTATGAAGATGCAGGTCAGCTGCCTGCAGATGCAGGGAGAACATTTACCGGAAGAGAGTCGCCAGCTGCTGGGTCAGATCCGTAACGAGCTGAATACCTCCTGGGCCCAGCTTCGCGAGCTGCTGACCACCTTCCGGCTACAGTTAACCGAACCGGGACTGCGTCCGGCGCTGGAAGCCAGCTGCATGGAATACAGTGCCCATTTCGGCTTTACGGTCAGGCTGGACTACCAGCTGCCGCCGCGTTTCGTTCCCTCGCACCAGGCGATCCATGTGCTGCAAATCGCCCGCGAGGCGCTCAGTAATGCGCTGAAGCACGCCAAAGCGACGGAGGTCACCGTAACCGTGTCGCTGCGGGATAATCAGGTCAGGCTGGTGGTCGCGGATAATGGCCGCGGCGTACCAGACCATGCCGAACGGAGTAACCATTACGGTTTAATTATTATGCGGGATCGCGCCCAGAGCTTGCGCGGAGACTGCCAGGTACGCCGTCGCGAGACGGGCGGTACCGAAGTGGTCGTCACTTTTATCCCGGAAAAATCGTTTTCAATCCAATAGGAGAACCCCATGAGTCAACAGGAACGGGCAACCATCCTTCTCATTGACGATCACCCGATGCTGCGCACCGGCGTTAAACAGCTGGTTAGTATGGCATCCGACATTCAGGTGATCGGCGAAGCCAGCAACGGCGAACAAGGTATTGCGCTGGCGGAGTCGCTGGATCCAGACCTGATCCTGCTGGATCTCAACATGCCGGGCATGAACGGCCTGGAAACCCTCGATAAGCTGCGCGAGAAATCACTCTCTGGCCGGGTGGTGGTATTCAGCGTCTCCAACCATGAAGAGGACGTGGTCACCGCCTTAAAACGCGGCGCCGACGGCTACCTGCTCAAGGACATGGAGCCGGAAGATCTGCTTAAGGCCCTGCAGCAGGCGGCTGCCGGTGAGATGGTGCTGAGCGAGGCGTTAACGCCGGTGCTGGCGGCTAGCCTGCGCGCCAACCGCGCCACCTCGGACCGCGATATCAGCCAGCTGACCCCGCGCGAGCGCGATATCCTCAAGCTTATCGCCCAAGGCCTGCCGAACAAAATGATCGCGCGCCGTCTGGAGATAACCGAAAGCACCGTGAAAGTACACGTTAAGCATATGTTGAAGAAAATGAAGCTGAAATCGCGCGTCGAAGCCGCGGTTTGGGTACACCAGGAGCGCGTTTTCTAGGGCAGTTCTCGCCAGGATACGCCCTGGGCCGAGAATTTTACCAGCGGCTCGGTCAGCGCCAGTGCGATCTCATTGGAAGAGACGCGCTGACCCGATTTATCTTCTACCACCACCGACAGATGCCACAGGTTGGTCGCGCCGGGTTCACTGCTCCACGCCGGCAAAATCACGCTCCAGCCGTCAGGGCTATTGGCATCTACCGGCGACGTCAAACTCAGCAGCTGCGTATCCCCTTGCCACTTCAGCGACTTAATTCCATGCAGGCTACGAATCTGCAGCTTAAGCTGCACCGTTTCCCCCGACTGCAGATCCCACGGCGGCGTCGCCAGATAGGCCGACAGTGATTTACGCTGACGATACTCGACCACCGGCAAATTATCGCGCTCCGGGCTGTCGTAGCGGCTGCCGCGCAGAGAGCGGCTGATTGCCACCTCATCGGCCGCCAGCTGCTGCTTTAACGGCACCCCGAAGCGATAGTTCAGCTTCAGCCCGACGTTATTCTGGCTGAGCCCACTTTCACCCTGCTTATGCTTCGCCGTCACCGTGACCAGCGGAACCGGGGTATAGTTGAGCCCCACCGATACCGCCACCGGGTTATGGTAGCCGGTCCCGGAATGGAACAGGTCAACGCTGTCGCCGAAATACTGCTCGACGCTGACGCTGGTATTAATATGCTGATAAAACGGCAGCCGCGCCTGGGCCGTGACGTCGTAGCCGCTTGCCATCCGCTGCTCCTGAGTCAGGCTGTCGCCCTGCTGCCAGCTCCCCACCGGGTGGTAGTAATTAGCCGACAGGCGCACCGACTCTCCCCACGCCTCGGCCCCGATGCTGCCGCGCGCCAGGCGCTCATCCAGCACCTTGTCGTAGAAGGAGTTATAGCCCAGCAGCCACGTTCCAACCCGCCAGCGCTGCCCCAGGCCGATATTACCCACAAGGCCGCTATCGCGCTGGGTCACCGAATACTGGTTCCAGGTGAGGAAGTCGCCGTTATCCTGCAGCGGCACAAACCAGCTGCCCTTGCTGCCGGTAAAGTGCCCCTCCTTATCCACCAGCAAATCGACGTTGGCGTTGCCCCATGGCGATAGCCAGCTCTCCAGCTGCTGGCTGACCTCGGAGCCAATCCTGCCGATCGCAAACATCCGCGCCTGCTCGCCGGTTGTAAGGCCATTATCGCTCATGCTGGCTTCGCCGAATTTCTTCGCCATTTCGGCAAAATGCTGCGCATCCTGATCGAGCTGAGGAGCGATGCCGAGATCGGGCAGCGCCGTCTGTTTCTCGCTGAAGGCGTTGCTTCCCTGCAGGGCACGAACCGGTGCGCCGGCCAGCAGCAGGAGGATGGGGAGAAGTGGCGTAAAACGAAATAGCAAAGGCATTAAACGGATGACAGAGGCTCGCGAAGGATGGCAACAGAACCTAAGTTTACCGTTTTTTGCCATCGCCCGCAGCCCCCGGGCCAATTTCAGGAATATGCTGAATCTTCCACCCGGGGATTATTTTCCGTTAACAGCGCTTTCAGTTCCGGGATACAGGAGCCGCAGTTGGTGCCGCATTTTAGCTTCTCCCCCAGCTCGGCCGGCGTGCGGCAGCCCCCGGCGATGGCCTCGACGATCGCCCGTTCGCCGACGCTAAAGCAGCTGCAGATGATCCGCCCGCGCGGCGCGACGTCGCCCCCTTTTCTGCCGCTTAGCAGCGCGTGGCGAAGCTCGGCCGTCGCTGGCGGCGAGCTAAAGGCGGCGATAATCCATTCGCTCTCCACCGCGGGTTCGCGGGCGTCGCTCCACCAGCCCAGCATCAGGGCGCCTTCGTGCCACGCCAGCAGATTCCACAGCGCACCGGCCTCGGCAATCTGGACCTGCCAGCCCTGGCGCTGGCACCAGTCGGTAAGCCAGGCGCGCGGGCTTTTATCCCCCGCCAGCGAGAGATGCGTAAGCCCCACCGCCGCTCGCCGGCGCCAGTGGAGCCATTCCGGCAGCGGAACCGGCTGACGGCAGAACAGCTCGCCGTGCCAGGCCGGAAGCCAGGCGGCAATCGCCACCGCCACCTGCTTGCTCTCCGGCTGGCCGGAGTGCGGGTCGGTCACCGCCGCCAGCAGATTATTCACCCGCCCCTGGCGGGCAAACTGATTATTCCAGTGCATCGGCACAAACAGCGAGCCGCGGCGCTGCCCGTCGCTGATAAGCACTTTGGCGACCATGACGCCGTTGCGCGACCAGATCCGCGCCAGCTCACCCTCCCGCAGCTGCCAGCGGCGGGCATCAGCCGGAGCCACCTCCACCACCGGTTCGGCAATATGCTGCATCAGACGCGGCACGGTTCCGGTGCGGGTCATGGTGTGCCACTGATCGCGGATGCGCCCGCTGTTGAGGATCAGCGGATAGAAAGCGTCGGTTTCGGCGCGGGTGCCCTGCGGCGTCACCGGCACCATGCGCAGCTTGCCATCGCGGTGCCAGCCCCGGTGCAGGTTCAGCGCGGCGGTGCTGCGGCTGACCGGCCAGCATACCGGCGCCAGGTTGTCCCACGCCTCGCGGCTCAGGCTGGCCAGCCCGCCGATATCAAACGCCCGCTGGCCGTCATTCTCGAACCCTGACAGCGCGGCGTGTTCGCTGAAGACGTCGTGCGCGTGCTGCCAGGCAAAGGCCTCGCTAAAGCCCAGCTCGGCCGCGACGCGGGCGATTATCCACCAGTCGGCCCTCGCCTCGCCCGGCGGCGGCAGAAAGCTGCGCTGGCGGGAGATACGGCGCTCCGAATTGGTGACGGTACCGTTCTTTTCGCCCCACGCCAGCGCCGGAAAACGAATATGGGCAAAGCGGCCGGTATCGGTGTCAGCGGCAACGTCGGAGACGATAACCAGCGGGCAGGCGGCCAGCGCCTGACTTACCGCGTGGCTATCCGGCAGCGAAACCACCGGGTTGGTGCCCATTATCCATACCGCCTTCACCTCGCCGCGGCCGATGGCGGCAAACAGATCCACCGCCGTCAGCCCCGGCGTCTGCGCCAGCCGTTCGGTACCCCAGAAGCGCGAGAGGCGATGTAAATCCTGCGGTTCGAAGTTCATATGCGCCGCCAGCATGGTTGCCAGCCCGCCCACCTCACGACCGCCCATCGCATTTGGCTGTCCGGTCAGCGAAAACGGTCCGCATCCCGGGCGGCCATATTTACCGCTCGCCAGGTGAACGTTAATGATGGCATTGCACTTATCGCTGCCGCTGGCCGACTGGTTAATCCCCATGGTGTAGAGGGTGACGGCGCGCGGTGCGGTGATAAAGTCGCGATAAAAATCGGCCACCTGCTGCGGCTCAAGGCCGCAGAATTCGGCGACGGTAGCCACGTCCCACATCTGCGCCGCCGCCAGCGCCTGCTGCTGGTCGCTAAAATCGCCGGCCAGCGGTCCGTCACCGGCAATGGCGTTCAGCAGGCCGACGAACAGGCCGCCGTCGCTGCCGGGCGCCAGCGCCAGGTGCGCATCGGCAATATCGCAGGTCGCGGTACGCCGGGGATCGATAACCACCACCCGCAGCTGCGGATTGTCGCGCTTCGCCTGCACCAGGCGTTGATAAAGCACCGGATGCGCCCAGGCGGCATTTGAGCCCACCAGCACCACCAGATCGCTGTTCTCGACATCTTCATAGCTGCACGGCACCACGTCTGCGCCAAAGGCCCGCTTGTAGCCCGTCACCGCCGAGGACATGCACAGCCGCGAGTTGGTATCGATATTGGCCGCGCCGATAAAGCCCTTCATCAGCTTGTTGGCGGCGTAGTAGTCCTCGGTCAGCAGCTGGCCGGAGGCATAGAACGCCACCGCCTGCGGCCCGTAGCGGTCGACGATCTCCCGCAGCCGCGAACCCGCGGCGGCCAGCGCCTGCGACCAGCCGACGGGCTTATCATCCAGCTCCGGTGTCAGCAGCCGCCCGGCGAGGGCGGTGGTCTCCCCGAGCGCCGCGCCCTTTACGCACAGGCGTCCGAGGTTAGCCGGATGTTCGGCATCGCCCCGCACGCTGACCTGGCCCGCGGCATCGACCTCAGCCAGCACGCCGCAGCCCACTCCGCAGTAGGGGCAGGTAGTTCGGGTCTCCGCCATCAGGAAGCCTCCGCGCGCACCAGCAGAACCTGGTTGCCCACCCACACTTTGCCGTTCTCCACTTTTACCGGCCAGGCGCGTACCGCCTGCTCGCCGCCGTCGCAGGCGCGGCCGTCGCGCAGGCGAATGCGCTGTTTATAGAGCGGGGAGATGACGATCGGCTCTCCTCCGGCGTCGCCGAGGATCCCGCGCGACAGCACGTTGGCGTCGCTGCCGGGCTCGAGATTATCGAGCGCGTAAATCTGCTCGCCAAAGCGGAACAGCGCTATCTGCCGCTCGCCGAGCCGCGCGCCGATCCCGGCCTCGGCGGGGATCGCCTCGAGATCGCAAATCGCCTGCCACGGACGGGCCGAAGGCGCGCCTTCATGCAGCACCGGCGCCGCCACCGGCTGCGGCTGGCCGCGGAGCGGCTGGCGCTGCACCGCATCGTCCGGCAGCTCGCTGTTGACATAGGAGCGGAACAGCGACAGGCGCTGCGGATCGTTAAGGGTGGTTTGCCACTCGCACTGGTAGCTGTCCACCACCCGCGCCATCTCCTGCTCCAGCTCTTCGCCGATCCCGAGGCTGTCCTCGAGGATCACCTCGCGCAGATAGTCGATGCCGCCCTCAAGGTTGTCCAGCCAGGTGCTGGTTCGCTGCAGGCGATCGGCGGTGCGGATATAGAACATCAGCAGGCGGTCGACGGTGCGGATCAGCGTCACCTCGTCGATATCGCTGGCAAACAGGTCCGCGTGGCGCGGCTTCATGCCGCCGTTGCCGCAGACGTAAAGATTCCAGCCCTTCTCGGTGGCGATCACCCCGATATCTTTGCCCTGCGCCTCGGCGCATTCACGCGTGCAGCCGGAGACCGCCATTTTAATCTTATGCGGCGCGCGCAGGCCCTTGTAGCGATGTTCGAGGGTCACCGCCAGGCCGGTCGAATCCTGCACACCGTAGCGGCACCAGGTGGAGCCGACGCAGGACTTCACCGTGCGCAAGGATTTACCGTAGGCGTGGCCGGTTTCAAACCCGGCATCAGCCAGCTCGCGCCAGATAGCCGGCAGCTCTTCCAGACGGGCGCCAAAGAGGTCGATCCGCTGGCCGCCGGTAATTTTGCTGTACA
>NZ_BJNO01000044.1 GCF_006539725.1 Klebsiella terrigena
ATACCGGTTCTGAATTCTTCTGCAAAACTCCAGCAAAACTGGTCATTATATGACCAGTTTTTTCCATTCTTTTCCGCGTGAATCATTGTACCTGTCGGTCATGGTTTTGTTCGAATGACCGAGCAGGATCTGAGTGTTTACACCCTGTTCCCGGTACCTTCAATGCGTCAAAGCCGGTTTCAAGAAGTGCAATAATGACGGATATCTTATTCAGACTGCCAGTAAAGCGGTGAACCGAACGCGTCAAGGTAGTAATCGATAATCGTCCGAACGTTCAGCGGAGGGTGGCGGGTATTCGGATAGATTGCCGCGATGTGCTGCGGCTCCGTTTTTATGGACTTGTCCAGATCCGGCAGCAGCCCGACAAGCTCACCACTCTTTAGCCGGTCTCCAATCAGCCAGTCAGGAAACAGCACGATTCCCATCCCTCCGAGTGCAGCAACCAGCAGCGTTTCAGCATTATTGGATGACATCAGGGGCGAGACGGGATAGTGCACCCATTCCTCTTCCTGCCTGCGCAGCAACCAGCGGTTTGCTCCTGATGAACCTCGATAGACCAAACATTTATGACGTGCAAGCTCTTCAGGTGATTCAGGCATGCCATGCCGGCGGATGTAATCCGGTGACGCGGCAAGATGATAGAACTGCAGGCCAAACACGCGCGCATGAAATGAGGAATCTGTCAGCGCGCCAATCCGGAAAATTACGTCAGCCGGGTCCCTGTGCGGATCGATATAATCATCGGTCAATGTGAGCTCAATGCTGAGCCTCGGATATCGCTCAGTCAGGCCGGGTAACGCTGGTGCCACATGCCGCTGTCCAAAGAACACCGGTGCGTTTATGCGGACCATTCCTGAAGGCTCAAGTGCTCTCTCGTTGAGTTCCCGCTGCGCCTCCTCCAGACTTCCCGTCATGGCCCGCGCATAGCGTATGAAAAGATGGCCGCTTTCCGTCGGGATGATCGCCCGGGTATTGCGGTAAAAGAGCTGCTGCCCGAGCGCATCCTCCATCTGATGGATGACGCGCGATACCTGAGAGGCTGATATCCCTTCCCGCCGCGCCACCACAGAGAAATTCTGCGCTTCATAAACGTCTATAAAAATCAGCAGGGTGCGTATGCTGATGTTTCTTGGCTCATTCATTAATGCATATTCTACACAGGTGTTTGGCTTATTATGGCATTTTTCTCATTCATGTTAAGGCGTAATCTTCTCCGTCTGAAGAACTGGAGATTGATTGCTATGCAACTGATACTGATTTTAATTGTAATTGCCGGAGGCATGGGACTGTCCGTAGAGGCAGGATTGCTCGGGCCACTGGGTGGGAAGGTTGGTGACCTCTGGGCCACCTTCAGCGTATTTGGCGTGGGCGCGGCGCTGACCTTCCTGCTGATGCTGTTTTTCAGCCCGCGTAATAGCCCGTCATTCTTTGCGCAGCCTTCCTGGCACTTGCTTGGCGGCGTACTTGGGCCGATCTACGTCATCATCCTGACCGTGGCAACGCCGATAATCGGCATTGGCATGACCATGATCGGCATCCTGGCAGGCCAGGTCTCCAAGAGCCTGATTATTGACCACTTCGGCCTTCTCGGTACGCGGCACAGGAAAATCGACAGCAAACGCTTCATCGCGCTGATTTTCATCATTACAGCGCTGGTTATGGTTGCACAGGGGTAAGGTAATATTATGACTATTATGATGATTCTTCTCGCTGTCGTCGGTGGTGCCATGCTGAGTATCCAGGCTGCTATCAACGGCCAACTGGGCAGCAAGGTTGGCGTATTCAAAAGTGCGTTCCTGACATTTTCGATCGGCGCGCTGGTGACGGGGCTGCTGATCTTCTTCTTCGAACCCAAACACACCCTAACCCTGATGGACGTGCCTAAATGGCAGTTGCTGGGCGCAATGTTTGGCGTGCCGTATATCGTCATTATGGTACTGGCCGTCCAGCGCATTGGCGCCGCAGTTGCCACGGTCGCCGTCATTTTTGGCCAACTGACCATGAGCATGCTGATCGATAACTTCGGCTGGCTGGGCAATGAGTCGATTCCGTTCTCGATGAGCCGACTCGGCGCCATCATCTGCCTGGGTATCGCGCTGTTTTTCATTTATTCCAGCAGCAAGTCAAAAGCCGCTCCGGCGAAAAAGCCCCTGCAGCAGGAAGCCGCTAATAGATAAGCCCAGCCAGTTCAGATGAACACTGTCTGAAGAGTGCCAGAAATGTCCTGACACTCTTCAGCTCTTACACTGCAATGCCCAGGCTAAATTCAGATGTCCGGGGCAGGGCAAAGCTGGAATGTCCTCTCCTCACTCACAACGGACCTTCAGGTCTGTCAGATGACCGCTTCG
The DNA here is from genome assembly GCF_006539725.1 of Klebsiella terrigena. GTDB lineage: Bacteria > Pseudomonadota > Gammaproteobacteria > Enterobacterales > Enterobacteriaceae > Klebsiella > Klebsiella terrigena. The sequence continues at coordinate 2,349 of NZ_BJNO01000044.1, forward strand.
TGCCAGAAGCGGTTATGATGTTGGTTCTGAAACAACGCTTTTCATGGTGGCGGCCTCATCTCGTTGATGAGGCCGCCACTAACATCAAGGCCTTTCAACCTGCGGAGGTTGATGCTGGAATTCGGGCAATGACCTTAATTTCAAAATCGAATCCCGCAAGCCAGGTAACTCCAACAGCTGTCCAGTTCGGGTAAGGGGGCTTCGGGAAAATTGACTGTTTCACCTGCATAATCGTCGGAAACTGATTTTCCGGGTCAGTATGAAAAGTGGTGACATCAAGCAGGTCGTCAAATGTACAACCAGCAGCTGCAAGCGTTGCTGCCAGGTTATCAAACGCAAGTTGAACCTGTGCGGCAAAATCCGGCTCCGGCGTACCGTCGGCGCGGCTGCCAACCTGACCGGAAACGAACAACATATCGCCAGAACGGATCGCGGCGGAATAACCGTGCTCTTCATAGAGAGCATGGCGGTTAACAGGAAAAATAGGTTCACGCTGGATCATGGCATTTCCTTTCTTAAGTCAATGTGTGATGCGGGATGCGCGGTATGCAAAATTGATTTAATATACGCGGCGTATGTTGAATTAATCACACATACGCCGCGTATGTCAAATGACATTCGTTACGTATGTCAAAAAGGAGATCGTATGGCCGCCAAACGCCGTGCCGAAACAATGGAAGAGAACCGAGCCAAATTGATTACGGCAGCCCGGAAGCACTTTGCCGAAAGAGGTTTTGCTACCGCATCGATGGATGAATTAACCGCCAGCGTTGGCCTGACACGCGGGGCGCTATACCACAACTTTGGTGATAAAAAGGGGCTGCTTGCCGCTGTTGTTGCTCAAGTAGATGGTGAAATGGCACAACGAGCCAAAGCCGCCGCCGCGAATGCCGGTGACGACTGGGAAAGGCTGCTGGCTGAAGGGATTGCCTACATTAAGATGGCGCTGGATACAGAAGTAAGGCGTATCGTTCTGCTTGATGGCCCGGCTTTCCTTGGGGATCCTGCACAATGGCCCAGCCAAAATAGTTGCCTCGAATCCACCCGACAGACCGTCATAAATTTGATCGAACGAGGTGTACTTAAATCGGTTGACGCGGATGCCGCTGCACATCTGTTAAACAGTGCCGCGCTGAATTCCGCACTTTGGATTGCTGCGAGCGACGATCCGCAGCAGGCACTGCCAAAAATTATTGAAGCGTTTACGCAACTGGCAAGCGGCTTACGGAACAGTTCCAATAAAATATGATGAGATGTTTGAGCTAATATATTGCAGTGCGGATGGGTAATTACATCTGATCTGACAACTATGTGCCAGAAGCGGAAGTTGGAGTGCCAGAGATTATATAAAAGCTGATGGTTCGTTTTACTGGGATACTTACACTGGCATGCCGTGTTGTCGATGGATAAAGGCAGCGTTATTTTTGAGGTAAAACACGGGGGTTACCAGCCTGTCGCTGAGCAAGATATGGCCCCATGGGCACCCGCCGAAAACGAGCTGGGAACGGCTGAGCTGATGAAATGGTATGCACTGGTGCAAGTGGGTGATGGTGGTTTTCCCCTGTAATTTATGCTTTGCGCGGAGTGCTTTAACATGACTTTTTCAGAAAACACCACTGTGTGGACGAAAATGCAGAAGCACTGGTGACCTTCAGACGTTGATTCTCATTTTTATTTATCAGATACATGGCATTACTGACGGGGTAAAGAATATCGCCTGGCTGTATGGGCGATTTGGAGGTGACTTCAAACATCATTTTTAATGTTCCGGCATGAAGAATGAGCATATAGTGACTGGTTTTGCCCAGATAAATAACATCAATCACCAGCCACTCCATAAATATTCCTTTCTCCGTATCTAACGTAGAAATTAGCATAAAGTGCTGAAATGACAAGGGTATGAGTTAAATATGTGAGCCAGGACAGCTGCAAATATTATTGGAGGTTGATATCGAGGATAACGACGAGGACCGAATGACTGCAGACAACATGATACTTAACCTGTTTAATGTGGATAGCACCGCAAGAGCAGTAGCTGTCTGCCCGCCCGTAAGTAATGAAACGGTTGATGTGAAGCGGATTAATTCTCTGCAGGATACCCGCCATTCAGGGCTAAGAAGCGCCCACCCACATCACCGTCTTATAAAACCGGTGACACGCGTCAAAAATCATCTCCTGCAAATAGTGTGCGGCATCCTGGCATAGGTCGGGATGCAGGCAGAATGCCAGCGCAACAAAAATGATCTCAAGTAAGAACATTATTTTCATCTGCATTTCATCGAACAGAGCGCAGTGGCAGGACGATGCGAGCCAGCACGCCGGAGGGAAACTGGCGGGCAGGAAGCAATGTGACGTCGCCACCCAGCCTGGTGACGCAGGCTTTGACGATCGATAAACCCAGCCCGGAGCCGGGCTGGGTTATACCTTCGGGACGATAAAATGCGTCGAATACGCGCGCCCTTTCGTCAGCGGCAATTCCAGGGCCGTTATCTTCAATATTAATAACCGCTTCGTGCGGCGTTACCGTCACGCTGAGGTCAATCTGCCCGTTTTCAGGGATGTAGCGGATAGCATTTTCCACCAGATTTTTCACGACAATGATGAGTGTGTGTTTGTCAGTGATAATCTGCTGACTGGCACTGTCGGTTTCCAGTACGCCAATATCGATATTTTTTTCCTGCGCCAGTGGGTGCAGGGATTCAATCACCTCCCTGAACAGCTGCGGAATGTGAAGTGGCTGATGGCTTTCGTGCGACGCGTTTTGCTGTTCACGGGCAAGCAGCAGAAGCTGGTCTAACAAGTTTTTGGTACGACTTAAGCCTTGCTGCAGATTGTTCAGCCGGGATTGCGCTTCGGGCGGCATTGCGCTCGCCGACAACCGTTCCGCCTGCAGCGACAGTGCTGTTAACGGGGTGCGTAGCTCATGGGCTGCATCGGCGATAAAACGTTTCTGCGTCTGCATTGCTTCATCCACTTTATGCAACAACTTATTGATACCGCTGACAAATGGGCGGATCTCATCGGGTATGTTATCTTCGGTGAACGGTGTTAAATCACGTTCATCACGCTGATGTACCTCATCGGCAAGGTTTGAAACGGGGCGAAACGCTTTACGGATCAGATCGGTCGCGACCAGCAACAATACTGGCAACAGGAGACTGAGAGGGATCAGCGTGCGCAGTGCGCTTTCAAACGAGATTTCGTCACGTACATCACGTTGCTGACCAATGGCGACCAGCTGCATGGCTGAAAGACGGTGGACCAGTACGCGATACGGCACTCCGCCTGAAATGACGTCCTGAAAGCCTTCGCGTATGGGGGGAGTCAGCTGAAAAGTGAAGCTACGGGGCTGCAGAGCACTGCCGTTTGCGGAGATGAACTCCACCTCCACGCGGGAATCATTATCGCTATCCAGTGGCTGAACAGAGCTCTGTATATCCGGGTTATAATGGATCACGCTGGCGATTTGGGTGAGAGTGTCGTCCTGCAGTTCGTGGGCTTCGTCGAGCGCAAAATAGAAGGTGAGGCCGCAGGAAATGACAGCCGTAAATAAAATGGCGACGCTCAGGGCTACCGAGAGCCGAAACTTCAGCGAATTTTTCACTTGCTTTTGGAAACCAGCCATCCAACGCCTCTGACATTTTTGATGGCATCCTTGCCCAGTTTTTTACGCAGAGCGTGGATGAAAAACTCTATGGCATTGCTTTCCACTTCTTCGCCCCAGCCATAAATGCGATCTTCCAGATCGCTGCGGGAGAGAATGCCTCCCGGTCGCTGCATCAGTGCTTCCAGCAGGGCATATTCGCGGTTAGAGAGTAAAAAGCGTTCATCGCTGGCAAGCAAACATACTTCATGGCTGACCGGATTCAGGCTAAGTACGCCGTTGTTCAACAGCCGCTCACCGTTGCCATTATGCCGACGCAGCACCGCGCGGATCCGTGCGAGCAGCTCGCTGAACTCAAACGGTTTGATCAGGTAATCATCCGCGCCGCTATCCAGCCCATGTAAACGGTCCGGCAGGGCATCCCGTGCGGTGACAATCACTACCGGCACGGAGGAGCCCTGATGGCGCAATGCACTCAGGACGCTGAAGCCATCCTGGCCGGGTAGCCCAAGGTCGAGAAGAACAATGTCATAATGTTGTGTGAGGCAACTGGTCAGCGCATCATTACCATTCTGAACCCAATCCGCTGCATACGAGGCATCGCGCAGCGAGTCCACCATCACATTCCCCACCATCAGATCATCTTCAACCAGTAAAATTCTCATCGCTTTAATAATCCGTTTGGTCGCGTCTGAGTAAGCATAAACGTAGGACCTGCCCTGAGCAATCTGCGGCTATTTCTCCAGAATTTCCATGTTGTTGCGAAAAGTTAGATAGCCCACCAGGCTGATAATGATCAGCAAAAACAGGATGCTGGTACCAGTAGTGCCCAGACCAACACCGCCGTTTACCGGGGACTGCGACAGTAAATCACCGCAGGAGGCACCGAATGGACGCGTCAGAATATAAGCAATCCAGAAGCAGAGCACGCTGTTAGCCCTGAACAGATAAAAGGCGAGAGCGGTTAGCAGAATCAATGCGCCAAAGAGTGTGGCAGCATTGAAATAACCAAGATTTAGACCTTCCGCCACCCAGTCACCCGCAGCGGTGCCGAGTGAAAAGGTAAACAGGATCGCCACCCAGTAGAACAGCTCGCGTTTGCGGGTAGTGATACTGTGGATCGACAGCGTTTTCTCTTCGTTAAACCAAAGTACAAAGGTCAGGATCAGCAGCGCACCAAACACGGCAGTGGAGAAAGCCAGAGGCACACCAAAGCGGTCGGTTAGATTATCGGTCACCAGCGTGCCAAACACGCTAATTAGCAACACTGTTGCCCAGTAAAGCGCCGGGACATAGCGTGTGGCCCGCAACTGGAGAGCCAGTGTAATTACGAATAATACCCCGGTAAGCAGTGTGGTGTTGGTCAATCCCCAGCCGAGATCCATATTCAGAAAATCGGCAGCGGTTTCGCCCACGGTAGTGGACATCATTTTGATGAGCCAGAAGAAAAGCGTCACTTCCGGCACTTTATTGAGCCATGAGATTCTGGAGTCAGTTAGCATGTTGCAGCCCTGTAAAGCTGAGTGGTGATTGTACTCTACGGCAGCTGACTTAGTTGTTCCTTAGGCCTGGGTGATATGAGTGGGACAGTCTCAGCCTGGCTGATATTGAATCGACACGGCATCGGTAGTCATCTTTTTAGCGGCAACTTCTGCTTCTCGTCCACAGCGGAACAAGGTTCAATAATTTGATGCTGTTCTTCCTTTAAGTAAGGTGAGTGAACTCACTCTGCGCCGTAAGGGGCGTGAATAACTTCGTGATAATTGTCTATGTTTCTATCTGCCGTTCCGCGAGAACATGTCTAGCTGCGCTTGATGCCCATGCATCAGACTGATCAAGGTGTTCAATCTCTGACTCTGCTATCGGCGTTACACGGATTAGCGGAACGGAACCGAAAGGTAAATTATCAATCCTACGGTCATCACGGCTGAGGATGATTCGGGTCATTGGGTTATATTCGTCTGTAAGAGTGCAAAACAGGATTGCGCCATATTGTTCAACATCGGCAGCAACCTGATAACCATCGGCAACGAGATCACCCAGGTTAATCAAGAGATGAGCCCAGTCATCAATCTGGTGGCTGATGATATTCGAAGCGTCAAATTCCATGAAAAGTTCGCACCCTACGCCATTTTCCGGGTCTGCAATGCCAGCCCAGGGCGTCGAAAGGCCATCAGTGGACAGCGTTAATTTGGTGTTGCTCTTAGTGTTGAGCACTCGACGATGGGGCCCGAACCATTTCGTCTGGTTGTGTACGTTTGCGTCATCTCGTTCAGCCATAAAACCATCTGAAACGCTGCCATACCTTTCCCAAAAGGCTCGCCTTGCTACAGAAGCTGCCTCATAAATCGGGTCTTGAGGATCGCGCGGCACAATGGTCTCATCGAATAGTGTGTCAACCGTAACGCGCCCCCGTATTAACGGTATTTTAGACCTTGTCCAGTGAACGATAACCTTATTAAAGGGCTGTATCCGTGATGCTTCGAGTTTCTCGACAACCGCCTGGACCTTCTGAAAGGAGTGGTTACCCCCTGCAACGTGACTCCCGTCTGCATACATGTAGCCTCCGGTTTGTGAGGAGACTCCAGCCTGTTCGGTGATAAAGAACCATTCTCCGTTCACAGCGCCAGCGGGTGCCTTGTCTAAGGCCGAGCGTAAATCCCTTGCCGCATCAGAGTTTGAATATGCTGTCATATCTGTCCTTTAGCTTCACGTCTTATGCATCATACTTAGTTTAACTTTTTAAAAATTATAGTATTAATTATCTTTCGGCCAGACAAACTGAAAAACGTCTGGCGGGATCAGCTACCTTCTACCTGCAGACGAGACCAGCCACTCAACTTTCTCTAATGACGCAGCACCTTATGTACACATTCCCGGTTTTGCACGCATAAGTGTGTTGCGTCCATCGGTTGAATTCACAGCCAGAAGCGGAAGTTGATAAAGACTCATGCACGATGACTACCGTTGTCTGATTAGCCCAGTTAGGGTCACAAAAAGTAGTCATTTTATTAGTGTATTATCATGAGAAGCTGGGTTTTCCTTTCTGGTTGAAAGATTTACAGGAACAGAGGCTTGACAAATATTATGTCCTGTCAGACTGTTGGCCTAAAACGGGTTGCCGGTCACTCTAGTATTAACTGCCGCAGTTTGTGTCCTGATTCATCCTTCCCCTTATATTTCTCTGCAATAAAGCTCCCTCGCATCACAAGTTGTTAAACTAAACACTTGATTAACATTTGCATTGCAGTTGCCAGGAAAAAATCTTATTAATATTTAGTCGCTTATGCTGAATGGCGATTCAATATGTTAATAAATCTAATGATTGGGATGACTTATGACGACCAAACCCGCCGCTGAAGTTTGTGCGGCACCGGGGCTATTCCGGACTCTAAAAACTTTCCCGGCGACTGTCCATGCACTGCTCTTTTTTACTTTCGTTGTACGGTTTAGCTATTTTATGGCATGGCCGTTTATCGCGGTAATCATGACTCAGAATTACCACATGTCACCTGTCGCCATTGGCGTGGCTATGACCAGCAGTGCGCTAATCTCAGTGGTGCTCGGTATGTATGGCGGGCAGATTTCTGACAGGTTAGGACGAAGAATAATACTTCTACTGGGCTGTGGATTTTCCGCCGTGGGTTATATTACCCTGGCGCAGGCCACCGGGATGGGGATGTTTATTACTGGCCTGATGATCATCGGCGTTTGCTTTGCGTGGGTTGATCCCCCGGTGCGTGCATTGATGAGTGATTTGCTTGGTGACCGCCGCCGACGCGCATTAGCCCTTCAAATGCGTTATTACTTAATCAACGTCGCGGCAGTGTTTGGCCCGCTGGTAGGGATTGTCTTTGGCCTGACTTCTCAGAAGGGGACATTTCTGCTGACCGGATTGACCTATCTGCCGTTTTTTGTCTACGTGCTGTTGTTTATCCCCGCGGGTAAACTGCTGGCCGAACAGCAGACCGACAGCGCTCCGGTGGTTAAGCTTCATCAAGTGATGGGAATTATCGGCAGGGATAAAATTTACATTTCAGCACTGATGTGCAGCATTTTATGTAGTGTTGTATTTATCCATTACGAAGCTGTTTTGCCTCAGTACCTGCTTTTACTTGACGGTAACGAAGCGGTTAAGTTAATCACTCTAATACTGGTTACCAATGCCTGTACAGTGCTGTTATTTCAAAGCTTTATTATGCGCTTTATGGCGCAAATCAACCTGCCAAAACGTATTTTTCTGGGTGGTTTAATTTTCGTTTTCTCTCAGCTCTGCTTTTTTTCTACACGTTCAACCGAAATCTGGGCATGGATGACGGTTACCGCTGTGTTCAGCATGGGGGAAGCGATTTTGATGCCAAACCTGAACATTTTGCTCGATCAATTGGCACCGGCTGAGCATCGTGGTGCCTATCTTGGTGCCTCAACGTTGTCTACGCTCGGAGTAGCTGCCGGGCCCTTAATAGGGGGCGTGATGCTGGCCATGACTGGAGCGGGAGTGTTTATCTGCACCGCATTACTCAGCGTGCTGTTGTGTGCGATTATCTACATCTGCAGGAACAGCATGCTTGCACGTTTGCAGGATTCACAACATTAGGAGAATCTGCGAGTTGCAGGGCGTTGCTATGAACCGTTGAACTCACAGCACATCGCGGACGTTATGAATTTATAGGCGCGCAATAGCCTCAATTAATTCTGGCCCCTGGTTTGTCACGTTACCCACGGCACGCGATACCGGGTGCCAGGTGAAATGGTCGGCGGACACTGCTCCGTCTCCGGCAATCTCAATTGCCTGCGCCCCCGTGACATCCTGCTGCATCCATTCTCGCGCTGCTTCCGGCATCAGGACAAGCGGCCGGCGGTCGCGAATATCTACGAGAGCTTGATCAGCTGCGGCGGTCACAATCAAAAAGCCTTCGGCTTCATCCCCGCGCTCGAAAGGGACGCTGCCGATCGCTGCCATGAATATGGGCTTGCCGTCTTTTCTGTGGATGAAATAAGGCTGTTTCTTGTCGCCTTCCTTTTTCCATTCAAACCATCCATCAGAGAAGCAGATTGCTCGACCGTGCTGCCAAAGCGGTTTAAACATTCTACTGGTGGCTGCAGCCTCAACCCGGGCATTAATCAGCGGTGGCTTATCCCACCATCCCGGTGCATAGCCCCAACGTACTGGGTCGAGATGCAGTTGTTCATCACGTTCGGTTAGGAGCAAAACCTTTGTTCCTGGCGCCACGTTGTACCGGCCGATTGGTTCTGGATCATAGGCGATATTACGCCATGTCATTGGTATACATACTTCCTTCTTCGGTCTTAAAAACCGGTCTATTGATGAGAAATTGTCGCATTTCAAGCAAAAGTAGCGTTCTGCAAAGCAATTTTTATTTTCAGGCAAATCAACATGTTAAATGCGCGCAATAAAACCTTATTTTGACATGCTAATACAAGGATTTTCTCTTAAAAAACATGTCATTACTCTTTTCCTGGTGGTG
>NZ_BJNO01000045.1 GCF_006539725.1 Klebsiella terrigena
ATGGTGCTCTATCTCCGATGATGAGCAGGCAAGGCTACCGCTCGTCATGATCCGCAGATCTGCCACACTCGTAGTTTAGCGAAAAATGGTCCTTTAATTCTGAAGTATTTTATTATTTATTAGTGTGTTAGATAATAGTTGGCGTAACAGGATAGGGTAGATATGTTGTCGGAGGAGAAGTAGCTTCCTGGTGATCTGATACTGCATATGAACTGATTGGGGCCTAATCTGACAGTCGGCTCTGTGCCAAAAGCGGAAATCGTTAACTCAACAAATTTTCAAAATTAGGGCAGCTCACCAGAATAATAGAAAATCTCTCAAATCCCGTTCTACACCGATGTATCAGGCAATCGTATACGCAAAACATGGCGATAAAAACTGATTCTTAGGGCTAATTGCTGGGCTTTTGGCAGACCGCATACAAAAGAGCACAAAACGCAGTTGATAAAAATATAAAGAATTATGTAAAACACTCATTATGCATTTCAACTTCACCCGCCACCCTTTTCGAACAGAGAGGGGAAGTTATCTGTTGAGATTTTTCAAATACAGCAAGGATGTAATATGTACGATGACGAAACAATAGCTTTTGCGAAGAAGCAAGAGCAAAAACTGATTGATGCGCTGGGACATAGCCGTGAGCATACTGATATCAGCTCTGAAGTCCGAAACAGAGATGATTACCAGCGAGACTATGCCCGAATTCTTTACTCATCCTCATTCCGCCGGCTTCAGGGGAAAATGCAGCTTTTTGAAGTAGATCCTGAGAAATTTAACCGAAACCGCTTAACCCACAGCCTTGAAGTCGCACAGATAGCACGCAGTATTGCATCAGATCTTAAATTGCAATTCCCCGTGGTTGTTGAGCTGGCAGCACTGGCCCATGATATTGGGAACCCTCCATTCGGGCACTCAGGGGAAAAAAAGCTTAACAACTTATCTGCTGCAATCGGCGGATATGAAGGAAATGCCCAAGCGCTTCGTATCTTGAGAAAACTCGAGAAAAAATATGCCCGCTGTGCAGGCTTAGATCTCACCTACCGCAGCTTATTGTCTGTCATCAAGTATCCAAATACAAAATCCACTTCAGATAAATTCATTTATGATGATGACTATGCCTTCTATACGCAGTTGCTGAAAGATAAGCAACTAGACATGAAGGCGGGTGAAAAAACCATTGATGCGCAGATTATGGATCTCGCCGATGAAATCGCCTATGCAGCGCATGACCTGGAAGATGCGTTGAGCAGGAACATGGTGACTATCGAAGATATTGAGTATGAATTTCTCAAGTCACCAGACTACAACGTTGCTCTTAAGCACTTCAATGAGATTGTCAGTACGTCCAAGAAAACTGCATCTGAGGCAACATTACTGAAGTCATCAGAAGAATTTGCCATAATTTTTCGAAAAGAGCTGACGTCCAATATCGTTAACCGCTTGGTCATGGATATTGGCGTCGTTGAAAGTAAAAATGGTTATGAAGAGCTTGGGTACAAAACGTTACAGGAACTTGCTGAAGGTCTCAAAAAGCTGCTCTTCAGAGTCATCATGCGCAAAAGAAACATACTGACTTACGAGTTTGAAGGAAATAAGATCATCAGTGATTTATATGCGTTTTATAATGCCGGTGACAACTATAAGTTTCTGTCACCTGAGCTCAAGTCTTCGTTATCTGAAACAGAGCCGAATGAGTTAAAAACCAAAAAAGCGCGGGCTGTGGTTGACTACATTTCAGGCATGATGGACACATTCGCCGTCAAGGAATGGGAAACTCATTGTAAGAAATAACACCAACGATAGACGTCTATACTGCATGAATTACTTTCAACTACAGTGCAGCGCTCTGTTTTAAGACCGTTTTGATAGCCTGCCGGAACAGCATCTTTTGCATCCTGGCAGGCTTTCAATACGTTTGGTAACCGCTTTTGTATTACCTCACGCTGATTTTCGGCCTGACAGTCGCTAAGCCCGTAACATATGCTCTTAGTGAATGGCAGAGGATAATGGATAGTGCATTTAGTCAAAACGATCCGTCCTCCGGGGCAGTTTAAAAGGAGTGTCACGAATGAGAGTAATGACTGCTGTGTGCCAGGAGCGGACCTTACATAATCCATATTTATGGATCAGGTCAGAATGTCGCACATTGCCAATACAGCATAGGTGCGTGAGCCGTTCTTTCCTATTCAGAGGCCTTTTAGGCATTTATCACATCAATGATAAGACAATTATCCATCAATCTACTCTCCAGAAGTGACTGGTGAGCTTACTATTGTTCTATACCGATATCTTGAGGCTCATTATCGAATACGACACCTTCTGTATACTCAGCATACTTTTTCTTTAAAAACTGTAAACCATCTTCACGGTCATAAGAAAGATTGAGCTGATCTCTGAGAAATCCCAATCGATGCTTGTTTTCCTGTATAAGTTGCGACCATGTTTTTATCCAAATTGTCATCTCTTCGGCTTGATAGATAGCACCGTCAGGCAGGTTTGTTTGTTTTAATTCCCTGCGAGCATAAGTTGTCAGATCGTTTGATATTACCCAAAAATTCCACTTGGTTTTTAAACCATTAAATCTTTCATCTTCTGCAACCGCATACGCATATGATTTTACTTGTTCAATTTCTGCCTGCCCGATATTAACACTAGGCGCCTTTAATTCGATAACAATATGTTCACGTTCGTCGGGATAATTCTTGCCAATGCTCTTAGTCAACATTAAGTCAACAATGCCTACACGCCCATCGATTCTTGTAACTTTCTCATCGACTGGCGTATTAATACCGATGGTTCTTAAATGTGACCTTAACACTTCTGTCAATGATTTGTCACTCACACTCAAGGTAAACGACTCACCAAAAAACCATGTATTATCTGCCATTATTTTATGCAACTGGCTTCTTTCTTTGAAAATCTTTCGGGTGCTTTTATTAAACAATACATTTTCAAGGCCAGAGATAAACTTTAATCTGTCAGATATAATTTTCGAAACACCGATTACTGCTGACAGTGATGCGTCCTTTAATATTTCAGCAAGTTCATTTTGTTTTTCACTGGGTAGTGAAAGAACCTCTTCGAGTATGGTTCTTAAATCATCAGGACAACTTCCGACTATTTGCTTCAGTAGCTTAAACTGGAATTTTTTTAATTTAAAATCTCCATTATCAAATTGCGGTATGTATTGAATAACATTCAGAGCCATAATGTCGAAGACTTTCCTTTCAGCCTCCTCCACAATATTTACAGCTTTTCCATTGTATGGATACACACCTTCACTTTTCCATTTATCAATCAACTCTCTAGATTTTTCGTGCTCTCTTTTATTAAAGTGTTCTTTTATCAAGCATTCAGCCTGATGTAATACTGGTTTTAAAGATGGTTCTAACTCCATTAGAGATATGACGCCCGCATGAGAAAGTTCAGTCAAATGCGAGGATTTTAAATAAATAGAATATGAATATGCGCTTGTTCCGCGAACTTTCTTTTCATGACTAATTAATGGAAAGCCTTCTTTGTCGCACAAAAAAATCTCATTATCCTTAACTGACTTCCATTCAATAATTTGAAGTTCGTATGGGTGAAATTCATTATAATAAAAAGCATCGTCTAATTTATAGGTTGTATCGAATGAAATTTGTGAAGTTGGGTCGAACTGCTCTTTATTTACAAAAACCTTCACTGCTGGATATTTACTTAAATACAAAGCAAGTGTGGCAGATAAGAATTCAGATAACTTTTCAGGCGTTAATGATGTAAAGCTTTTAAGCATCTCAAATATAGACACTGTCGTGCCTGAGTTAACCTCATCTGATTCTATCCTCTCCGAAACTGAGATTGTTTTTTTATTATCTGCCGTTCCTTTTATTTTGTATTCATATAGAATATCGCCTAAGAAATAAGTCGTATTCCATTCAACAAATCGTCCTATAGAAAATGCTTTAAACCTTCCCTGTCCTTCCTTACCATGTAAAAATCGAGATCTTTCAGAAAAAATTTTGTCTTTTTTCCATGATCCACCAAGCGAGCTAAATAGCTTCTCAGCACTCTCATAAGGAATACCATTCCCATCATCTTTGATTAATATTTGAGAGAGTCCTAATTCAGAAACCACCAAATCTACATAGACATTGTCCGCATCAGCGTCCAAAGCGTTCCATACCAATTCGGCGACTGCCTGCAATGCAGATGATTTAGAAACCTTATCTAGATAATCAATCTGAACCTCAACATTGAAAGATTTCTCAGCCATGCCCCATCCCTCTTTTATCTAAAGAATCAGTGAGTTAAAAACATCAAAGCAAATAATTACAATCACTTTAATGCATGAAAAGAAAGCAGGCCAGTTTTTTAAAGTGATTTGCTCTCCATTGATTCACACAGAATAATGTCCGCTCCTCGCTCATAGCGGCCACTGGCCGTTACTGTAGACTGCTTTGTGCCATAAGAGGGGACACCTCGGACATTACGACACGTTAGGTTAGATATCAAAAAGTGAATGGTTCGTTTTGCAGGGCTACTTACAATGGGGATAAGTCAAAATTGGGATGTTTGTTAAGGAGATCAATCAGCAGAAGGTGAACCAGTGGCTCAAGGCCTTTCCGGGGGGGCTGAACGATACGGGTGATGTGCCGGTTTACACGCGCGGGAACGGGTATTGAGGGTGAGCCTGACGGTTAAAGTAAGATCCCGGCGCTAAGGCCGGGATCGTTTATTTAATCGGATAGTTATAATGCTCGGGGATCTTATAAGCCTCAGGGAAATCTGCTGTATCTGGGATTAGGGTAAATCGATCAATATCTTCTCTTGTCTGATCAAAAACACCACATATACCTGATAAAAAAGTCGATATCCTTAGCAAAGCTGCCTGTATTGCTAACTCATCGTTATTTTCTTTTGCATTAAAAAATAGCTCGATTGTTAAATTAAGTTTTCTTATATCTTCCTGAATACTCTCAATAATTGAGTAATCTTCTGCCAAATAAAGATCATTATCATCAAGCTCTTTTTCTGCTTTCTGCTTTAATAACTCCAGATAAGCATCTTTGAACTTATCTAACATACTGATATCAATCATTTTGGTAACCTTAGACCTTCAGCTCTGGCTGCCTTAGTTTTTGCATCGTTAAACGAACCATCAAGGTTAAGAACTGCCTTTACCTTTGTCCCAGTACTATCAAAGACCTCGATATGATCCTTATGTTTAGCATCTAGATAAAACTAGTCACCCTTCTTAATATAATCACCAATAGATTTATCTGCTTTATAAACACTTTGCCCCTGATATTGCTTACTGGTTTTCTTAGATAACTCTTTAACCTCGCTACCAAAACCAGACTGCTTAAAGAATTCATTCATATTCCCTACAGCCCCAGCGTTAGGGACATGTGGCACTTTTTTACCCGGCAATATCATAGCAGCGAGCATTCCGCCCGTCGCTTCCAGCGCCGCCTGATTTCCTTCCGTCGCCTGTACTACCGTATCTTTCATAGTGGACCAGGTGTCACTATTCATCATGGCAGCAACACTATCGGCCACTGCCTGATTCTTCCCTGCAAGGTCGCTCATCGCTTTGTTGCAATAGCTGTCACCCACCGCACATGATGCCAGTGCCAGTGCCAGTGCCAGTGCCAGTGCCAGTGCCAGTGCCAGTGCCATGGCCGCATCAGCAACGTAATCTGCTGAACCTAATGCTGTATCGCCGGTATCAGCAAGACCATTGATAATGGCGTTTGCGATAGCAGAACTGGTGCCTTCCCCCAATTTTTCCCTGATCTGATTTTTCAGGGATTCAGCGGCCTGCTTCGCCGTTTCACGGGCGCTGTCCCCGGCCAGAGAGTTATTCTCCACCGTCGTCTTCCCGGCCTGTGCCCCGGAAACTTGTCTTTTGGGAACTACTTTTTGTCAATTCTCCAAAACCTGATTTTTAAAAGAACTCGTTCATATTCCCTGTTACTATCAGCTATAAATCATCCTCAGACACTACATCCAAAGCCCCGCAGGCTTTAAATAACCACTTCAATGCACCAGACATGAATGGTGAATCTAGTGTCGTAACCTCAACTACAAAATGACTTTTATTTAACGGCTCATTAAATAAGAGTGCATTCCACCAAAACCACTCTCGTGCTTCTGGTTCTAACCAGGATAACCAGCTTGATAAAGTCCATTGCTCATCCTGAGCGGCATTTTTAATTTTTTCATCATATGTAAGTTGTTCCCATTGCTTTTGGCATTCTGCTTTTTCTTTATCAGTTAATTCTGGTAAAAATCCATTTATAAATTTCTTTGGAAGAAGATTTGACCAGGAATCAATAGATGGCCATTCTTGAAGTGAATGCTGATTTACAATGGACAAAGTTTGTTTTGCTAGTTCTAACACAGACAACGCATCGGATTGGCATGAAACGATAAATCTAGCAATGCCAACACCCGTCGCTTGTTGCGATGGTTGTGGCGGCTCAACTAGCCGCTCCCTTTCCAACAAAATCTGCTCAGCTATCTTAACGTTTATTGACATCTTTTCCTGACCCCTGAAGGATTTTATCCTGTAGTTCTTGTAGCTTCTCTGGCCTGATCCCATACTGGTCTCCAGCCTTCGTAGGATCTGCAATAACTGGTTTCCCTTTGTTTTCTGGTAATCTAGCCACACTTTCTTTAACGGCTGAACGTCTTAAGTCTTCCAAAACTGTTCCAGGCACGTCAAAGGTTTTTACAGTAACTCCATCCATATTCTGTGAGATACGCTTTTGTAAGAACTCCTGTGCACGAGCTTTATCACCAAAATTCAGATACAAGGTTGTATCTCCGGTAATAGTTACCTGACCCTTATCACCTATCAGGATACGTGTATTAGGTGTACCTTCAACGCGATATACAGTAACAGTAGCGCCAGTCGTAGGATTTTTGACTGTTCCACCTGTTTTCAACACGTTGAGTGCAACACCGGTCCCCATACCTGCAAGTATTGATAAACCTTCAGAAGCAACAGCCAGGTTTTTACCGAACTCACTAGTGTACCGATCAATGACAGCATTATCTTTTGAGGTTTCCTGCTGCATAAATTTAACAACATCGGGGTCTATACCCTGTAAGAAACCCTTTTCAAGGTACTCGTTGTAAGCATCATTCGCGACATCACGACCAAATCCACATATATCAGGGTTCTCAAGGCATGCTGTAATCTGTCCTTCTCTCTCTTTTTCTGCTTTTTTACGCGCGTTCTCAAGAATAGGTCCAATATCTTCGCCGTTGTCTTTAGCCGCTTTTATCTTTCTGTCCAATGCGAACATATCACCGGCAAGATAGTTATTCTCCACCGTCGTCTTCCCGGCCTGCGCCCCGGAAACCGCAGAAGCGCTGCTGTCACCGGCCAGCCCACCCGCCAGTCCCGCCGCCAGTGTTGCCAGCGTCGAGACGGTCTGCCTCTGCGTTTCGTCCAGCTCGCTGACCGTTTTGCCGTACATCTGCGTGGCGATGATGCCGATCAGTTCGCCGGTTGCAGCGCCCGCGGCACCGGCGAGGGCGCTCTGGTTCTGCGCGGCGGCAAGGGCAG
>NZ_BJNO01000046.1 GCF_006539725.1 Klebsiella terrigena
GGGGATCGCTCCACGGCGATCTCCATTCCCCGCTCGCTAGCAGCGGTCTGCGGGCACCGAGGCCGCATATTCTGCCAGGCGTCCGGTGAACGGAACCCCCTCTCAGCTGACCTGGGGATCGCTTCACGGCGATCCCCATTCCCCGCTCGCTAGCAGCGTTCTAAATCCCCGGTGCGCTGGCGGCGGCCTCCTGACGCCGTTTGAGCAGCGTGGCCAGCCGCTCGCCGGTCATCACGCTCAGGGCCGCGGTCGGACAAACCGCCACGCAGGCGGGACCGCCCTCGCGGCTCGCGCACAGATCGCATTTGATAATCAGCGGCGGATGCGCGGCAACGATCTCCACGGTAATGGCCCCAAAGGGGCAGGCTACCGCGCAGCTCTGGCAGCCGATGCAGCGCGACGCATCGGCCTCAACCCGATCCTCTCCCATGCTCAGCGCCGCCACCGGGCAGGCCGCCACGCAGGGGGCGTTCTCACACTGATGGCACACTACCGGCACGCTGACGCTATCGAGACGCTGGACCTTCAGACGCGGCTGAAACATGGCTGCGGATGCGGAATGCTCCAGCGCGCAGGCGACCTCGCAGGTCCGACAGCCGATGCAGGCCTCGGCGCTGGCGATAATAAAACGGGTCATAGGCTCTCCTTTCGCTTAAACAGGTCGAGCATCTCTTCCGCCGCCCGACGCCCGGCGGCCATTGCGGTCACCACCAGATCGGCACCGTGTACCGCGTCGCCGCCGGCAAAAACTTTCTCATTGCGGGTCTGCGTGCTGGCCCGGCCCTCGCCGCCCGTGCAGATTTGCCCCCAGCGGTCGAGGTCGATCCCGTGACCGCGCAGCCAGGGCATATCGTGCGCCTGGAAGCCAAACGCCATCACCAGCACGTCGGCCGCCAGCTCAAATTCGGAACCGGCAACCGGGCGCGGGCGACGTCGCCCGTCCGGCCCCGGCTCGCCCATTTCGGTACGGATCATGCTCACCGCGCGCACCGCCCCTTTACGGCCGCGGAGGATCCGCTGCGGCTGGACGTTAAACTGAAACGCCACGCCCTCTTCCCTGGCGTTGACCACCTCTTTTTTCGAACCCGGCATGCTCTGCTCATCGCGGCGGTAGGCGCAGGTCACGCTCGCCGCACCGCGTCGAACGGCGGTGCGCAGACAGTCCATCGCCGTATCGCCGCCGCCGAGCACCACAACGTGCTTACCCTCGATATCGGTAAGCGGATACTCCCCGGACGCCTCCAGACCCATGACTTCGCGGGTGCTGGCAATCAAAAAAGGCAGCGCCTGAATCACCCCCGGGGCATCTTCTCCCTCGAGGCCGGCGGCCATCAGGCCGTAGGTGCCGACGCCGAGGAACAGCGCATCATAGTCGGCCAGCAGATCGGCGAACGCCACGTCGCGCCCCACCTCGTGGTTAAGATGGAACTGAATGCCCATGGCGCTGAAAATCTCTCTTCTGACCGCCAGCAGGCCCTTATCCAGCTTAAACGGCGGAATGCCGAAGGTCAGCAGCCCGCCGATTTCCGGATGCCGGTCGAAAACGTCAACCTTTACCCCCGCGCGCGTCAGGATATCGGCGCAGCCCAGGCCCGCCGGCCCGGCGCCAATCACCGCCACCCGCTCCTCGCGTGGGCTGACACTCCCTGCCTGCGGCCGCCAGCCCATCGCCAGCGCGCTATCGGTGATATAGCGCTCGAGATTGCCGATGGTCACCGCCCCGCCCTGGGTCTTCATGGTACAGGCCCCTTCGCACAGCCGGTCCTGCGGGCACACCCGGCCGCAGATTTCCGGCAATGAGCTGCTTTGATGGCACAGCTCTGCGGCCTCGATAATCTTTCCTTCATTCACCAGGCGAATAAAATCCGGGATGTGGTTATGCAGCGGACAGGTCCAGTTGCACCATGCTTTCTGCGCGCAGTAGAGGCAGCGATCGCTCTCATATTCCGCCTCACCGGCGCCGAGTGGGTGATAGATCTCCGCGAAATGCGCCTTGCGCTCCTCGGCGGCGATCTTTTGCCCTCCCACCCGCGGCGGCTTACGCAAGAAGGCCGAACGCCGGTCGTCGCCCCGCATCCGCACCGGCTGACCCTCGGCGGCACGGGCCTGCCTTTCACGACGCAGCTGGTTTAGCCCGGATTCATCCATCAGCCGCAGCGCCTCGGTGGGGCAGCTGCTGACGCAGGCCTGCAGGCCTGACGGATGCTGGTGACAAAGATCGCATTTCTGCGCCAGCTGCGGTGCATCCTCGCCGGCGGCCACCATCTCGATCGCGCCAAAGGGACAGGCAACGGCGCAGTTTTTACAGCCGATACACTCCGCCGGCTTAAGCTGGATGCTGTCGTTGGAGAAACAGAGCGCCTGGGTCGGGCAGGAGGCAACGCAGGGCGCATCGTTGCAGTGACGGCAGGTGGTCACTCGGCTGACGCCGCGGTGAGAAACCAGGTGGATACGCGGAAGAAAATCATGCCGCCGCTGCGGCCAGCAATCCTCGTTGTGGGCGACAGCGCAGGCCACTTCGCAAGCGTGGCAGCCGATGCAGCTCGCAGCGTCGGCAACAATAAATCGGTTCATTGGCTTCCCTTGTTATTATTCCGAAATTGACAAAGGGTCGCGATGCAATAATCAGGCGATTTTTACATTCTCAATCGTGGCGGACTTATTTTTGCGAGCAGCCTCAAAAAAATATCGCCTTCACTCGCCATAAATATCAGGGAGACGCGCTGCAGAATCATATTGTGAGTCAGAATGATTATATCCCTCTCATTATGAGACGCTATTTTCTCCACGGCGTTTTTTCTCCCACCGCGCGCGGCCGTTACCGCCTCTTTCTGTGATAGTCGACTCATTTCAACATTATTTTTCCGGCAGGAATAAAAACTGGCACTGCCTAAGCATAAGTAATAGCGAACTTTGCACTCTCTCTATTCACCCCTCTTCCCGGTTGGCTCCTAAGCCCACCGTTGGATATTAAGGAGAAATACATTATGAGCGCCATTGATTCTCAACCACCATCGGTCACTGGTAGCCCCCACACAATTGATGAGGTGGATCGCGTCTTATCCCCGGGGAAGCTGGTCGTTCTTGGTTTGCAACACGTTCTGGTTATGTATGCTGGCGCAGTCGCCGTCCCTTTAATGATTGGAGACCGGCTGGGGCTAAGCAAGGAAACGGTCGCACTGCTGATCAGCTCCGATCTGTTTTGCTGCGGCGGCGTGACCCTGCTGCAGTGTATCGGCGTCGGACGTTTTATGGGCATTCGCCTGCCGGTTATTATGTCGGTGACCTTCGCCGCCGTGACGCCGATGCTGGCCATCGGCATGAATCCCGATATCGGACTGATGGGTATTTTCGGCGCGACTATTGCGGCCGGGATAATTACCACCCTGCTGGCGCCGCTGATCGGACGATTGATGCCGCTTTTTCCCCCGCTGGTCACCGGCGTCGTCATCACGTCCATCGGCCTGAGCATTATGCAGGTGGGGATCGACTGGGCGGCCGGAGGGAAAGGTAATCCGGAATACGGCAGCCCTATCTATCTGGGGATTTCGTTTGCCGTACTGCTGTTTATTCTGCTGGTCACTCGCTTTGCCAAAGGCTTTATGTCTAACGTCGCCGTGTTGTTAGGCATCGTTTTCGGCTTCGGCCTGTCGATGATGATGAATGAGGTTAACCTCACCGGGCTGCATGACGCCCACTGGTTCGCCGTGGTCACTCCGCTGGCGTTAGGTACGCCGGTCTTCGATCCAATATCAATCATCACGATGACCGCCGTCATGATCATCGTTTTCATTGAGTCAATGGGGATGTTTCTGGCGCTTGGCGAAATTGTCGGTCGTAAGCTGACGCCGCAGGATATCATTCGCGGCCTACGCGTAGACGGCGTCGGTACCCTATTCGGCGGACTGTTTAATAGCTTTCCGCACACCTCCTTCTCGCAGAACGTTGGCCTGGTCAGCGTCACCGGCGTCCATAGCCGCTGGGTCTGCGTGGCATCTGGCGCCATTCTGATTATCTTTGGCATGGTGCCCAAGATGGCGGTGCTGGTGGCTTCTATTCCGCAGTTCGTGCTGGGCGGTGCGGGGCTGGTGATGTTCGGCATGGTGCTGGCAACGGGGATACGTATTCTCGCCCGCATCAACTACTCCACCAATCGCTACAACCTCTATATCGTCGCCATCAGCCTTGGCGTCGGCCTGACGCCAACGCTATCGACGCAGTTTTTCTCTAAATTCCCCGAGGTACTGCAGCCGCTGCTGCACAGCGGGATCATGTTGGCTACGTTTAGCGCCGTCACCCTGAACCTGTTTTTCAACGGCTACAACAAGCACACCGGTCTGGTGCCGGAAGCCCAGGGGGCGCATCGCGCGCCGCGCACGGTGCGCATGTGGTTATTAATGCGCAAGGTTAAAAAGCAGCAGCATGAGGAGTAGCGCTGGACGGTGCGGCATCGGGGTGACCCGCTGTCGCGTTTCATTTTGCCAATAAGCACAACCGCTTGCGGAGAAACCACCATGCTACTTCGCCTGACCCTCGCCGCGACCCTACTGCTGATGATGAGCTTTCCGGCGATACAAGCGGCTGTCGATCTCGGTATCAGCAGCCGGTTTGGTTTTTTTTTGTTTTTTTAATCGCGACCTCGCTGCCGCATGATTAAAAGGAGTCCTGTCACAATGAAAATGGCAATCACCGTGTGCCCCTACTGCGCGGCCGGCTGCAAGATAAAGCTGGTGACCGAAGAGGGGCAGATTATCCGCGCCGAGCCGGCGATGGGCAAAAAT
>NZ_BJNO01000047.1 GCF_006539725.1 Klebsiella terrigena
GGCACTTGATGGTGCCGACTACCGGAATCGAACTGGTGACCTACTGATTACAAGTCAGTTGCTCTACCTACTGAGCTAAGTCGGCATCAAGTAGCGCGCATTTTAGGGAGACCTGCGGATTCATGCAACTAAAAAATTGCATAAATCGTTCTATCGCTCATATTTTGCTCTCAAACACCAAAAAGCGGTGTAATTTCAATCGATGAAGAACAAAAAAACACCATTCCTCTCGCAATATTTCCATTCAAAGCCCGCTGCGAATAGGTAAAGATCGCATTTTGGTGCAGCGGCATAGCTTTTGCCGCGCCTCCGCCACGATAAAGTCACTTTGCTCTCTGCTATATAGTGGATAGCTGATTGGCCTGAGCAACGCGTTGACTGCATCATCGCCGTTTACAGCCCGCCGCCGTTTGCACCCGCATCAGCTTTGACGTCCTTTATTCACAAATTTCACTCTTGTGATGTTGGCGTGAGAAAGCATCATTCAATGCGTTTTTTTCTTATTATTCCCTGCAATCTGGTGTTACCCTCCTGCCCATTGTCCTGATTAACTTATGTGAAGCATCTGCGCCTGTCTTTAATTTGGCGATGGTAAGAAAATGCTTATGAGCAAAAAAGAGCAAACGTTAATGACACCTTATCTACAATTTAACCGCAACCAATGGGCTGCACTTCGTGATTCCGTTCCGATGACGCTAACAGAGGAAGAAATCACGCGGTTAAAAGGCATCAACGAAGATCTTTCGCTGGAAGAAGTCGCGGAAATTTATTTGCCGCTGTCGCGTTTGCTTAATTTCTATATCAGTTCCAACCTGCGTCGTCAGGCCGTGCTGGAACAGTTTCTTGGTACCAACGGCCAGCGTATTCCGTATATCATCAGCATCGCCGGTAGCGTCGCGGTAGGTAAAAGTACAACCGCGCGCGTGCTGCAGGCGCTGCTTAGCCGGTGGCCAGAGCATCGGCACGTTGAATTGATCACCACCGATGGTTTTCTGCATCCTAATGCCGTATTGAAAGAACGCGGCCTGATGAAGAAGAAGGGCTTCCCGCAGTCTTATGATATGCACCGCCTGGTCAAGTTCGTCTCCGATCTGAAATCAGGTATCGCTAACGCTAAAGCCCCCGTCTATTCACACCTGATTTATGACGTTATTCCCGATGGCGATAAGACGGTTTCCCAGCCGGACATTTTAATTCTTGAAGGATTAAATGTTTTACAAAGCGGGATGGATTATCCGCACGATCCGCATCATGTATTTGTTTCTGATTTCGTTGATTTTTCTATATATGTTGATGCGCCGGAAGAAATGCTGCGGAGCTGGTATATCAATCGTTTTCTAAAATTCCGTGAAGGCGCATTTACCGATCCTGACTCGTATTTCCATAATTATGCAAAGCTTTCGAAAGATGAAGCCGTCAATATAGCCACTTCGCTGTGGAATGAGATTAACCTACTGAATCTTAAAGAAAACATCCTACCAACTCGTGAAAGAGCGAGTCTGATAATGACCAAGAGCGCCAACCATTCGGTCGACGAGGTCCGCTTGCGGAAATAAAAAAGGGAGCCTCGGCTCCCTGTTATTTATTCGGCGCTGCGTAGCGATATTTCACCACCAACCCATGGTTTAATCACCCCATCTTGCTCAAGTAATAATGCTCCCTGAGTATCGATGCCACGGGAAATCCCGAAGATTTCTTTGTCTCCGATAATAAGCTTAACCGGGCGATTGAGGAAATTATCTAATTTTTCCCAGCGCGACAGGTAAGGAGCCAGACCTTCCTGTTCAAACAGCTGCAGTCCCGCCCGTAGCTCTTTAATCAGGCGTGCGGCCAGCGCATTACGATCGATAGAGACTCCGGCTTCCTGCAGGCTAATCCAGCCCTGATTGACAACATCAGACTCCACGCGTCGCATCGCCAGATTGATCCCTGCACCGCTCACTATCTGCGCCGCATCGCCCGTTTTTCCCGTCAGCTCCACCAGGATGCCGGACAGCTTCCGGTCCTGAAGGTACAGATCGTTTGGCCACTTGACGCGTACCTTATCGGCGCCGAGGCTCTGAAGTACTTCAGCAATAACAATGCCAATCACCAGACTCAGGCCTACCGCTGCGGCAGGTCCCTGCTCCAGTCGCCAGTAGATGGAAAGATAGAGATTCGCACCGAAGGGTGAGAACCACTTGCGCCCGCGGCGACCGCGCCCAGCCTGTTGATATTCCGCAACGCAGGCATCGCCAGACTGAAGCTCGTTAAGCCTGTCCAATAAATACTGGTTTGTGGAATCAATCACCGACAGAACGGTGACGCGGCCCTGGTCGATCTGTCCGGCAATCAGCTCTTCATTTAATAATTGCACCGGTTCCGGAAGGCTGTAGCCTTTACCTGGGACGGTAAAGACATCAACTCCCCAGTCGCGCAGCGTCTGAATATGCTTATTGATTGCAGCCCGGCTCATTCCCAGACGTTCGCCGAGCTGCTCTCCGGAATGAAACTCGCCGTCAGCCAGAATAGATATCAGGGTCAGGGGAATGGTGTTGTCCCTCATGCAATCGCCTCCTCAGCGTTAACTTCACCGGTTGCGCCAATAAAGCGGACTTCGGGCTGCAGCCAGACGTTAAACATCTCGCCAACCCGCTGGCGGACGTAGCGAGCAAGATCGATCACATCGTCGCTGGTTGCATGGTGGTCATTGATTAATACCAGAGCCTGCTGGCGATGTACCGCCGCACCACCGATGGTTTTCCCTTTGAGCTGGCATTGATCGATAAGCCAGCCAGCGGCCAGCTTGATGCTGCCATCCGCCTGCGGATAGTGCGGCGCATTTGGGAAAGCGGCCAGCAGTTCCTGCCCTTTATCCGCGCTAATGACCGGGTTTTTAAAGAAGCTGCCGGCGTTACCATTTACCTTTGGATCGGGAAGCTTGGTCATTCGCATATGGCAAACAGCATCAAATACCTGTCGAGGCGTCACGGTATTTGGGTCAAGACGGGCCAAATCGCCATAGGTCAGCACCGGCTGCCAGACTTTAGGCAACCTGAGGCCAACGGCCACGATGGCATAGCGATCCTGATATTCATGTTTGAAGATACTATCCCGGTAGCCAAAACGGCACTCGTTGGCCGAAAGCCGCTGTTTGTGCCCGGTTGCCAGCTCGATACAGTCGACATACAGGCAGACACGCTGGAGCTCGACGCCATAAGCACCAATATTTTGAATGGGTGAAGAGCCAGCGCAGCCGGGGATCAAGGCAAGGTTTTCCAGGCCCGGCATTTCTTTATCTAACGTAAACTGCACCAGATGGTGCCAGTTCTCCCCCGCCCCAACGTGTAGATGCCAGGCTTCAGGTGTTTCTGTAACCTCAATCCCCAGGATGCGGTTGATAATGACCGTACCAGAATAATCCTTTAGAAAGAGCACGTTGCTTCCTTCCCCGAGAATTAAAACCGGCTGTTCCTCTGCGGTGGCATCCTGCCAGGCAGACAGTAGCTGTTGTTCATTTTCGGCGCGCACAATTGCTTTGGCTGTACGATCGATGCCAAAGGTATTCCAGGGTTTAAGGGAGTGATTCATAGTGGCTTCCTGATGCAAAATCTGCACTAGTTTACCGTATATGTCAGGGGAAGGCTTGTTCGGTTTGGTCGCGGGTCGCTGGATATTCCCGGAACGCGGCGCGCAGCGCCCGATCCGGGCGGCGTCCGGCCGCTTTTCCTTAAA
>NZ_BJNO01000048.1 GCF_006539725.1 Klebsiella terrigena
TTTGCTCTTTAAAAATCTGGATCAAGCTGAAAATTGAAACGACGCACTGTTTCCTTTCTCCGTAATAAGAAAGGAAAAACGGTGTGTTCGAGTCTCTCAAATTTTCACAACACGACCTGTTTTACGAAACAGCTTCGGGTTGTGAGGTTAAGCGACTAAGCGTACACGGTGGATGCCCTGGCAGTCAGAGGCGATGAAGGACGTGCTAATCTGCGATAAGCGTCGGTAAGGTGATATGAACCGTTATAACCGGCGATTTCCGAATGGGGAAACCCAGTGTGATTCGTCACACTATCGTTAAGTGAATACATAGCTTAACGAAGCGAACCGGGGGAACTGAAACATCTAAGTACCCCGAGGAAAAGAAATCAACCGAGATTCCCCCAGTAGCGGCGAGCGAACGGGGAACAGCCCAGAACCTGAATCAGTTTGTGTGTTAGTGGAAGCGTCTGGAAAGTCGCAGGGTACAGGGTGATACTCCCGTACACTAAAATGCACATTCTGTGAGTTCGAAGAGTAGGGCGGGACACGTGGTATCCTGTCTGAATATGGGGGGACCATCCTCCAAGGCTAAATACTCCTGACTGACCGATAGTGAACCAGTACCGTGAGGGAAAGGCGAAAAGAACCCCGGCGAGGGGAGTGAAACAGAACCTGAAACCGTGTACGTACAAGCAGTGGGAGCCTCTTTTATGGGGTGACTGCGTACCTTTTGTATAATGGGTCAGCGACTTATATTCTGTAGCAAGGTTAACCGTATAGGGGAGCCGCAGGGAAACCGAGTCTTAACTGGGCGTTAAGTTGCAGGGTATAGACCCGAAACCCGGTGATCTAGCCATGGGCAGGTTGAAGGTTGGGTAACACTAACTGGAGGACCGAACCGACTAATGTTGAAAAATTAGCGGATGACTTGTGGCTGGGGGTGAAAGGCCAATCAAACCGGGAGATAGCTGGTTCTCCCCGAAAGCTATTTAGGTAGCGCCTCGTGAATTCATCTTCGGGGGTAGAGCACTGTTTCGGCTAGGGGGTCATCCCGACTTACCAACCCGATGCAAACTACGAATACCGAAGAATGTTATCACGGGAGACACACGGCGGGTGCTAACGTCCGTCGTGAAGAGGGAAACAACCCAGACCGCCAGCTAAGGTCCCAAAGTCATGGTTAAGTGGGAAACGATGTGGGAAGGCACAGACAGCCAGGATGTTGGCTTAGAAGCAGCCATCATTTAAAGAAAGCGTAATAGCTCACTGGTCGAGTCGGCCTGCGCGGAAGATGTAACGGGGCTAAACCATGCACCGAAGCTGCGGCAGCGACACTCAGGTGTTGTTGGGTAGGGGAGCGTTCTGTAAGCCGTTGAAGGTGGCCTGTGAGGGTTGCTGGAGGTATCAGAAGTGCGAATGCTGACATAAGTAACGATAAAGCGGGTGAAAAGCCCGCTCGCCGGAAGACCAAGGGTTCCTGTCCAACGTTAATCGGGGCAGGGTGAGTCGACCCCTAAGGCGAGGCCGAAAGGCGTAGTCGATGGGAAACAGGTTAATATTCCTGTACTCGGTGTTACTGCGAAGGGGGGACGGAGAAGGCTATGTTAGCCGGGCGACGGTTGTCCCGGTTTAAGCATGTAGGCGGAGAGTTTAGGTAAATCCGGACTCTTATTCAACGCTGAGGTGTGATGACGAGGCACTACGGTGCTGAAGTAACAAATGCCCTGCTTCCAGGAAAAGCCTCTAAGCATCAGGTAACATCAAATCGTACCCCAAACCGACACAGGTGGTCAGGTAGAGAATACCAAGGCGCTTGAGAGAACTCGGGTGAAGGAACTAGGCAAAATGGTGCCGTAACTTCGGGAGAAGGCACGCTGATGGTAAGTGAAGTGACTTGCTCACGGAGCTGAAATCAGTCGAAGATACCAGCTGGCTGCAACTGTTTATTAAAAACACAGCACTGTGCAAACACGAAAGTGGACGTATACGGTGTGACGCCTGCCCGGTGCCGGAAGGTTAATTGATGGGGTTATCCGTAAGGAGAAGCTCTTGATCGAAGCCCCGGTAAACGGCGGCCGTAACTATAACGGTCCTAAGGTAGCGAAATTCCTTGTCGGGTAAGTTCCGACCTGCACGAATGGCGTAATGATGGCCAGGCTGTCTCCACCCGAGACTCAGTGAAATTGAACTCGCTGTGAAGATGCAGTGTACCCGCGGCAAGACGGAAAGACCCCGTGAACCTTTACTATAGCTTGACACTGAACATTGAGCCTTGATGTGTAGGATAGGTGGGAGGCTTTGAAGCGTGGACGCCAGTCTGCGTGGAGCCAACCTTGAAATACCACCCTTTAATGTTTGATGTTCTAACGTAGACCCGTAATCCGGGTTGCGGACAGTGTCTGGTGGGTAGTTTGACTGGGGCGGTCTCCTCCCAAAGAGTAACGGAGGAGCACGAAGGTTAGCTAATCCTGGTCGGACATCAGGAGGTTAGTGCAATGGCATAAGCTAGCTTGACTGCGAGCGTGACGGCGCGAGCAGGTGCGAAAGCAGGTCATAGTGATCCGGTGGTTCTGAATGGAAGGGCCATCGCTCAACGGATAAAAGGTACTCCGGGGATAACAGGCTGATACCGCCCAAGAGTTCATATCGACGGCGGTGTTTGGCACCTCGATGTCGGCTCATCACATCCTGGGGCTGAAGTAGGTCCCAAGGGTACGGCTGTTCGCCGTTTAAAGTGGTACGCGAGCTGGGTTTAGAACGTCGTGAGACAGTTCGGTCCCTATCTGCCGTGGGCGCTGGAGAATTGAGGGGGGCTGCTCCTAGTACGAGAGGACCGGAGTGGACGCATCACTGGTGTTCGGGTTGTCATGCCAATGGCATTGCCCGGTAGCTAAATGCGGAAAAGATAAGTGCTGAAAGCATCTAAGCACGAAACTTGCCCCGAGATGAGTTCTCCCTGACTCCTTGAGAGTCCTGAAGGAACGTTGAAGACTACGACGTTGATAGGTCGGGTGTGTAAGCGTAGCGATACGTTGAGCTAACCGATACTAATGAACCGTGAGGCTTAACCTTACAACGCCAAAGCTGTTTGGTGTGATGAATTTGAGAGATTTTCAGCTGATACAGATTAACTGACAGGCCTGATGGCGTGTTGGTAACAGAATTTGCCTGGCGGCAAT
>NZ_BJNO01000049.1 GCF_006539725.1 Klebsiella terrigena
AACCAGGGAACCCTGTGCCTGAAGGGCTACTACGGCTGGGACTTTATTAACGATACCCAGATCCTCACCCCGCGCCTGAAAACCCCGATGATCCGCCGCCAGCGCGGCGGCAGGCTGGAGTCCGTCTCCTGGGATGAGGCCCTCGACTACGTTGCCACGCGCCTCAGCGCGATTAAAGCCAAGTACGGCCCGGATGCCATCCAGACCACCGGCTCCTCCCGCGGCACCGGGAATGAAACCAACTATGTGATGCAAAAATTCGCGCGCGCCGTTATTGGCACCAATAACGTCGACTGCTGCGCTCGCGTCTGACACGGCCCATCGGTTGCAGGTCTGCACCAGTCGGTCGGTAACGGCGCTATGAGCAATGCCATCACCGAGATTGATAATACCGATCTCGTCTTTATCTTCGGCTATAACCCGGCCGATTCGCACCCTATCGTGGCAAATCACGTGATTAACGCCAAACGCAACGGGGCGAAGATTATCGTCTGCGATCCGCGCAAAATTGAAACCGCGCGCATTGCCGATATGCATATTGCGTTGAAAAACGGCTCCAACATTGCCCTGCTCAACGCCATCGGCCACGTCATTATTAAAGAGGATCTCTACGATAAATCCTTCGTCGCCAGCCGCTCGGAAGGCTTCGAGGAGTATCGCAAAATCGTTGAAGGCTATACGCCGGAGTCGGTGGAAGAGATTACCGGCGTCAGCGCGCAGGAGATCCGCGCCTGCGCCCGGATGTACGCCAGCGCCAAATCCGCGGCCATCCTGTGGGGCATGGGCGTCACCCAGTTCTATCAGGGCGTGGAAACCGTGCGCTCGCTGACCAGCCTGGCGATCATGACCGGCAACCTCGGCAGGCCGAGCGTCGGGGTCAACCCGGTGCGCGGGCAGAACAACGTCCAGGGCGCCTGCGATATGGGCGCCCTGCCGGATACCTATCCGGGCTACCAGTACGTTAAGTTCCCGGAAAACCGGGAGAAATTCGCCAAAGCCTGGGGCGTGGAGAGCCTGCCGGCGCACACCGGCTACCGCATCAGCGAGCTGCCGCACCGGGCGGCGCACGGCGAAGTGCGGGCGGCCTATATTATGGGCGAAGATCCGTTGCAGACCGATGCCGAGCTCTCGGCGGTGCGTAAAGCCTTTGAAGAGCTTGAGCTGGTTATCGTGCAGGATATTTTCATGACCAAAACCGCGGCGGCGGCGGACGTCATCCTGCCCTCCACCTCGTGGGGCGAGCATGAAGGCGTCTATACCGCGGCGGACCGCGGCTTCCAGCGCTTCTTTAAAGCGGTGGAGCCGCAGTGGGATCTGAAAACCGACTGGCAGATTATCAGCGAGATCGCCACCCGGATGGGCTACCCGATGCGCTACAGCAACACCCAGGAGATCTGGGACGAGCTGCGCCATCTGTGTCCGGACTTTTACGGCGCCACCTACGAGAAGATGGGCGAGCTGGGCTACATCATGTGGCCGTGCCGCGACGAATCCGCCGCCGACCAGGGGACCTCTTATCTGTTTAAAGAGAGGTTCGATACCCCCAACGGGCTGGCGCAGTTCTACACCTGCGACTGGGTTGCGCCGATCGACAGGCTCACCGGGGAATATCCGATGGTGCTCTCAACGGTGCGCGAAGTCGGCCACTACTCGTGCCGCTCGATGACCGGTAACTGTGCGGCGCTGGCGGCGCTGGCGGACGAGCCGGGCTATGCGCAAATCAATACCGCCGACGCCGCGCGTCTGGGTATCGAGGATGAGGCGCTGGTGTGGGTTAACTCGCGTAAGGGCCGCATCATCACTCGCGCGCAGGTTAGCGATCGGCCGAATAAGGGAGCGGTCTATATGACCTACCAGTGGTGGATTGGCGCCTGCAACGAGCTGGTGACCGAGAACCTGAGCCCGATAACCAAAACGCCGGAGTACAAGTACTGCGCGGTTAACGTTGAGCGGATTGCCGACCAGCGCGCCGCCGAACAGTACGTCATTGATGAGTACAGTAAGCTAAAAGCCCGCCTGCGCGAAAGCGCGATGGGCTAAGTCAGACCGCTTTCCC
>NZ_BJNO01000051.1 GCF_006539725.1 Klebsiella terrigena
CCTCAGCATCACCGCCCGCGAAGGCGATCTGAACGCGGTCGGCAGCCAGCTGAAGGCTGGCAATGATGTGGCCCTCTCCGCCAGCCGCGACCTGAACCTGATCTCTGCTGAAAACACCTCGCTGCTTGAAGGCAAAAACGAAAGCAAAGGCGGCACGGTCGGCGTCGGGATTGGCGTGGGCTCCGGCGGCTGGGGGATCAGCGTCTCCGCCAGCGTCAACAAGGGCAAAGGCAGCGAAAGCGGCAACGGCACCACCCACAGCGAAACCACCGTCGATGCCGGCAACAGCCTCATCCTCAACAGCGGACGCGACACCACCCTCACCGGCGCTCAGGTCAGCGGCGACACGGTTATCGCCGATATCGGCCGCAACCTGACCCTCACCTCCGAGCAGGACAGCGACCGCTACGACTCAAAACAGCAGAACGCCAGCGCCGGGGGCAGCTTCACCTTCGGCTCTATGAGCGGCTCCGCCAGCGTCAACCTCAGCAAGGACAAGATGCACAGCAACTACGATTCCGTGGTGGAGCAGACGGGCATCTTTGCCGGCAAAGGCGGCTATGACATCACCGTTGGCGAGCATACCCAGCTGGATGGCGCGGTGATTGGCAGCACTGCCACCGCAGATAAAAACCGCCTCGACACCGGCACGCTGGGCTGGGGCGATATCGACAACCGCGCCGATTTTAAAACCGAACACCAGAGCGTCGGGTTCAGCACCGGCGGCAGCATCGGCAGCCAGTTCGCCGGGAACATGGCCAACGGCCTGCTGACCGGCGGGAACAACGAGGGCCACGACAGCAGCACCACCCACGCGGCGGTCAGCGATGGCGACATCATCGTGCGGGATAAAGACAAACAGCAGCAGGACGTGGCGAACCTCAGCCGCGACGTGGAGCATGCCAACCAGACCCTGTCGCCGATATTTGATAAGGAGAAGGAGCAGCAGCGTCTGCAGCAGACCCAGCTGATCGGCGAGATTGGTAAGCAGGTGGCGGATATCGCGCGCACCGAGGGACAGATTAACGCCATCAACGCAGGCAAGGCCGAGCTGGCGAAGGAAAAGATCAACGAGCCGGAGAAAGGCGCCAGCAAGGAGGCCTGGGAGAAATATAACGCTCAGCTGGCCGCGACCGAAGGCTATAAGGCCGCGCAGCAGCAATGGGGCACCGGCAGCAGCGTCCAGCAGGCGATTCAGGCGGCGACCGCCGCCGTGCAGGGCCTGGCGGGCAGCGACCTGAAGGCCGCTCTGGCCGGCGGCGCGGCACCGTATGTGGCGGAGGTGATCGGCCACTACAGTAATCTGGACGATGCGGGCAAGGTCGCCGCGCATGCGGTGGTCAACG
>NZ_BJNO01000052.1 GCF_006539725.1 Klebsiella terrigena
GCCATTGTGGCGAAAGCCGTGGATAAAGCGCTGGCCGACCGTCAGGCTAAAATGGATGCCGCCGCTGCGAAGAAGGTGGATCTGGAAACCAACCCGCAAACCGCCGCAGCCACGCCGGATATGGCTATTCCATTCGGCCTGAAGTTTAGCGGCTACGCCCGCTACGGCGCCCAGTTCCAGACCGGCGATCAGAAGTTCGTCGGCGTCGACGGCTCCTACAACGGCGCGTCGGCCATCGGCCGTCTCGGCAACGAAGGTAACGGCGGCGAATTCCAGATAACCAAAGCTTTTAAGAGCAGCCAGGGCGCTATCTGGGATATTAACGTTATGTTCGACCACTGGAGCGACGAAGTTAACCTGAAAAAGGCCTACGTCGGCGTCACTAACGTCCTCGAATCAAACCCCAACGCCTATATCTGGGCCGGTCGCGACTTCCATCAGCGTCCGCAGCAGGGGATCAACGACTACTTCTGGATGAACCACGACGGCCAGGGCGCCGGGGTGAAAAACTTTGATATCGGCGGCGTGCAGTTTGACGTGGCGGGGGTCTCACAGGTTGAGTCCTGTAGCCCGGAGGTAATGGCCGATGAGTCCAACCCGTCGCGCATCACCTGTACCGGCGGCTCGGGCACCGGCGATGACGGCCACTACGCGCTGACGTCAAAAATCCACAATATGAAGGCTGGCCCAATCGACGTTGAGGTGTACGCCAACTACGGCTTTGATTCAAAAGCGGTGGATAACGACGCGCAGCTCGATGCCTGGCAGGGCGGCCTGCTGTTGAGTCACACCAACGGCGACGACAGCGGCGTGAACAAGGTGATCCTGCGCTATTCCGATAACGCGGATAACAGCGTCTATAACAAAACCGACGGGCTGACCGCTATCTACGCCAGCTTCGAAGGTAACTATAAGTTCACCCGCCAGGCGCAGGTTGAATACCTGCTGGCCTTCCATGACTACGACAACGGCAAGGACAATACCGATAACCGTAAAAACTACGGCGCGATTGTTCGCCCGATGTATTTCTGGAACGACGTGCATTCAACCTGGCTGGAGGCCGGCTATCAGCGCGTTGACTACGATCAGGGTGGCGACAACAAGGGCTGGAAGCTGACGCTGTCGCAGAACATCTCTATCGGGATGGGACCTGAGTTCCGGCCGATGCTGCGCTTCTACGTCACCGGCGGTCAGGTGGATAATAAACATACCGCTAAGGTCAACGGCACCAGCAGCGATCAGCTGGACTCGCTGAACGTCGGCGGCATGTTCGAGGC
>NZ_BJNO01000053.1 GCF_006539725.1 Klebsiella terrigena
TACGGCCGCCTTCACGGATTGCGAAACGCAGACCGTCGTCCATCGCGATCGGGTGGATCAGGGTAACAACCATTTTGATGTTGTCGCCCGGCATTACCATCTCTACGCCTTCCGGCAGTTCGATGGTGCCAGTCACGTCAGTTGTACGGAAGTAGAACTGCGGACGGTAGCCTTTGAAGAACGGAGTATGACGGCCGCCTTCATCTTTGGACAGGATGTAAACTTCAGATTCGAATTTGGTGTGCGGCTTGATAGAACCCGGCTTAGCCAGTACCTGACCACGTTCGATTTCTTCACGTTTGATACCACGCAGCAGAACACCAACGTTCTCACCAGCACGGCCTTCGTCCAGCAGTTTGCGGAACATTTCAACGCCGGTACAGGTAGACTTAGCGGTGTCTTTGATACCAACGATTTCAACTTCTTCGCCAACTTTAACGATACCGCGCTCTACACGACCGGTAACAACGGTACCACGGCCGGAGATGGAGAATACGTCTTCGATAGGCAGCAGGAACGGCTTGTCGATAGCACGTTCTGGTTCCGGGATGTAAGAATCCAGGTAGCCAGCCAGTTCAACGATCTTAGCTTCCCACTCTGCTTCGCCTTCCAGCGCTTTCAGAGCAGAACCACGGATGATCGGAGTGTCGTCGCCCGGGAAATCGTACTGAGACAGCAGTTCACGAACTTCCATCTCAACCAGTTCCAGCAGCTCTTCGTCATCAACCATGTCGCATTTGTTCAGGAACACGATGATGTACGGAACGCCTACCTGACGACCCAGCAGGATGTGCTCACGAGTCTGCGGCATCGGGCCGTCAGTCGCAGCAACAACCAGGATCGCGCCATCCATCTGAGCAGCACCGGTGATCATGTTTTTAACATAGTCGGCGTGGCCCGGGCAGTCTACGTGTGCGTAGTGGCGAGTCGGGGTGTCATATTCAACGTGGGAAGTGTTGATGGTGATACCACGAGCTTTTTCTTCCGGTGCGTTATCGATCTGGTCGAATGC
>NZ_BJNO01000054.1 GCF_006539725.1 Klebsiella terrigena
GGAGGGGCGCGCCGCGCCTTTCCGGGCGACGGATCGGTCCCCCGCTGGCGCAACGCTCAGCGGCGGGACACGTTTATCGCCCCGGTTTCATCACGCCCGCTTAGCGCCTGTCATTTTCTTCTCTTACGCCTCCCTTTATACTGTTAGCTGTATCCCTAATAGATAATAAAAAATGAAATACCTCTCTTTATTGCTGGCGCTGGTCTCCCTCGCCGCAGGCGCCATGGAACCAGGCAGTCAGTACAAACAGCAGGCTGAATCGGGCGACCCGCGCGCGCAGTACTATCTCGCCGATACCTACGTCAGCTCCGGCGATTACCCGCAGGCCGAATACTGGGCGCAGAAGTCGGCGGAAAACGGCGATGGCGATGCGCTGGCGCTGCTGGCTCAGCTGAAGATCCGCAACCCGCAGAACGCCGATTACAAGCAGGCCAGGCAGCTGGCGGAAAAGTCGGTTCAGGCGGGAAGCAAGGCCGGGGAGATCGTCCTTGCCCGGGTGCTGGTCAATCATCAGGCCGGCAAGCCGGACTATACGCACGCCATCACCCTGCTACAGGACGCGGCCCAGGATCCGGAAAGCGACTCCGCCGTTGACGCGCAGATGCTGCTCGGGCTGATTTACGCCAGCGGCGTGCAGATTGCGGAAGATGACGCCGCGGCCTCGCTCTATTTTAAACGCAGCTCCTCGCTGTCCCGCACCGGCTACGCCGAGTACTGGGCGGGGATGATATTCCAGCAGGGGGAGAAAGGCTTTATCGAGCCCAATCAGCAGAAGGCCCTGCACTGGCTGAACGTCAGCTGCCAGGAGGGGTTTGATACCGGATGCGAGGAGTTTGAGCGGATAACCAAGGGGTAGCCTCTTCGCGCCCGGATGGCTTTTTACGGTGGTTTGGGCGAAAGCTGTTTTTTAAGTTCCGTTCATATT
>NZ_BJNO01000055.1 GCF_006539725.1 Klebsiella terrigena
GCGCGCAGAACCACCGTAGGTTTTAGCCAGAACGGTAGTGATTGCAGCAGTCAGCGTTGTTTTACCATGGTCAACGTGGCCGATAGTACCGACGTTAACGTGCGGTTTTGTACGTTCAAACTTTTCTTTAGACATCGATTGTCCCTCTAAGACACGGATAAATCGGTGATATCACCACATCAACCAGGCAACATGCCCGACTTGTTGAATGCAATAGAATAGAGAGAAACAGGGAAGGAGAGATAAAGAAGTGGTGCTGATACCCAGAGTCGAACTGGGGACCTCACCCTTACCAAGGGTGCGCTCTACCAACTGAGCCATATCAGCACGTCTGGAGCGGGCAGCGGGAATCGAACCCGCATCATCAGCTTGGAAGGCTGAGGTAATAGCCATTATACGATGCCCGCATCCTGAAACTCGGCTACCCAGTTCTTTCTATAACAAAAAAAAGAGAGTTATCTCTTTTCTTTGTTTGAGCTGATTAGCTTAACCAATCAACTCTGGCTCCGCAAAGCGTTGCCGAAAGA